>NZ_JBMSEC010000001.1:545000-1330210 GCF_049446115.1 Caulobacter sp. KR2-114 | reverse complement strand
GCCGCGATCCGCGCCGTCGGCGCTCACCTCATCTTCCTGCCGCCCTACAGCCCCGACCTGAACCCCATCGAGCAGGTCTTCTCCAAGCTCAAACACCTCATGCGAAAGGCCCAGCCCCGCACCGTCGAGCAGACCTGGCGAAGCGCTGGCGCGCTCCTCGACCGCTTCACCGCCAAAGAGTGCAGCAACTACCTCGTTAACGCCGGCTACGCTTCCGTGTGAACGAGTCCCGCTCTAGGCCGCGGCCGCCTTCACCAGCGACTTGTGCAGCAGGGTGATCGCCGCGTCGCGGTCGATGCGCTCGATGGCCGCCACTTCGCGGGCCATGCGGTCCAGCGCCGACTCATAGAGCTGGCGCTCGGAATAGGACTGTTCCGGCTGGCTGTCCGAGCGGTGCAGGTCACGCACTACCTCGGCGATGGAGATCAGGTCGCCCGAGTTGATCTTGGCTTCGTATTCCTGGGCCCGGCGGCTCCACATCGTGCGCTTGATGCGCGCCCGGCCCTTCAGGGTGGTGAGCGCCTGGGACACGACATTGCCTTCCGCCAGCGGCCGCAGGCCGGCGGTCTTCGCCTTGCGCGTCGGCACGCGCAGCGTCATTTTCTCGTGGTCGAAGGTAATGACGTAGACTTCGAGCGACAGACCGGCAACTTCCTGGGTTTCAACCGCCTGAACCTGCCCAACCCCGTGCGCGGGATAGACGACATGGTCGCCGACGTTGAATTCCAGTTCGATCTTGATGCTCATTCGGGAAGTCCTTTCTTGTTTCCCACCACCCCGGGAACTCGTTAACCTTTTGTCTGCAGAGCAAAAGCTTCCCCACCGCTAAAAGCGGGAAACTCCTGCTTCCGGGTCTTGCACAACCCTCTAAGACACCATCCGCCTTCGATCAGACTTGCATTGACGAGCGCTCGGCGCGCTGCGACGGGGCGCGCGACCCCTTCTCGGGCCACGACCGCTGCGTCGGGGCGAGTATATAGCACAAAAGCGAGCGGATTTAAAGGCTTGGGTCGTCCGGAAGCGGAATGCCCCAATCCCCCGGCGACTCAGGCAGCGAGTCCGGTCGAGCCTGCGTCCTGAAATGGTCGCATAGCGTTGTTGCGCGAAACCGGCCAAAAGCCGGTCGAAGAACGATGTTCTTCTTGAGGCCTTAGTTGCCCGAGCCCGGCTTGGGGCTGAAATACTTCTCCAGCTTGCCCGTCTCGCGCTCGTAGTCCTCGCGATCGGCCGGCGGCGTGCCCTTCACCGTGATGTTGGGCCACACCTTGGCGTACTCGGTGTTCAGCTTCAGCCACTTGCCGTCGGGATCGTCCTCGGTGTCCGGCTTGATGGCGTCCACCGGGCACTCCGGCTCGCAGACGCCGCAGTCGATGCATTCGTCCGGGTTGATCGCCAGGAAGTTCTCGCCCTCATAGAAGCAGTCGACCGGGCAGACCTCCACGCAGTCCATGAACTTACATTTGATGCAGGGGTCGGTGACGATATAGGTCATGGACGATCTTGGGATTCCGGGAATGCGCCCCCGATACGGGCGCCGTCTTTTTCCGGCGCCGGCCGACAATGTCAATGCCGGCGCTCTGATCGCACCCCCAGCTTTGCTGAAAAGCGGCGTCAGGCCGCGGGCGGATCCAGCGGCGCGTACAGGGTGCGGGCCTCGGCAGGGGGGCCGCGACGCTCGCCCAGCGCCTCGATGCGGACGGCCGTCAGCCGGCCGCCGAGGGCGAACACCAGCTCGTCGCCCGGCTTTACCGTCCGCGAGGCCTTTTCGATCCGGCTCTCGGCGCCGCTCCGGGTCAGGCGCACGCGGCCCTCGTCGGCCAGCTTGGCCGCCAGCGAGCGGGTCTTGCAGAACCTCGCCCGCCACAGCCAGACGTCGATGCGGCAGGCCTCGTCAGCCATGCGGCGTCTGCCTCGCAGCGGCCGCGCCCGCCCGCCCGCCGCGCCGCCGCGGCCGCCGGCGCTTGGGCGGCGGGGCGCGCAGCACCTCCAGGGCGGCGAACGGCGAATGTGGGTTGGCCTTCGCCGGCGCCGGGCGTGGCTTGTCCGGCCGGGCATCGCGGCGGCGCCAGAACACCGGCTCGCCCGCGGCGGGGCGGCCGACGACGCGGTAGCCCAGCCCCTTCAGCACGCCGCGCGCCTCGTCCTCGCTCCAGCCCAGCTCCTCGCGGGCGTGGTCCGAGAACAGCACCCCGTCGCCCTGGCGCGCGGCGCCGCGAAGCAGCGCCTCCAGCCGCTCGAGCTGCCGGACGGGCGCGGCCCATTCGCCCGTCTGCGCCAGCCCCAGGAAGCCCAGGGCGCGGGGCGGCTGGCCGGTGAGGCGCTGGGGTCCTTCGCCCGACGGCCGCCAGTCCCCGGCCGCCTGCAGGGCGAAGGCGCGGGCGAAGGGGCGGGCGCTGTCGGACAGCAGCCCGGGCAGGAAGACCGCGTAAGGGGCGATGCGCACGCCGAGCGTCTTCAGCGTGCGGCGCTCGGCCTGGCTGAGGCTCTTCAGCTCGCGCTCCAGCGGCCCGCGCGCCAGCACGCCGCCGGCCTCCGCCAGGCGGTAGGCCAGGCCGCGCGGCAGGCCCTTCAGGGCGCCGCCGGCCAGGGCCTCCTCCAGCGCCTTCAGCGCCGGCAGGCGGCGGCCGGCCTCGGCGGCGATGAAGGCCTCCAGCCGCCGCGCCGCCCGGGCGCGCACGGGCTCGGGACCCAGCTCGCCGTAGAGCCGCACCTGGGGGGCGAACGGACGATCGTTGGCCAGGGCCCCGGCCGCCTCACCGCGCCACAGCACCTGGCCGTCGGGGGCCAGGGCGAAGGCCTCGTCGTCGTCGGCCGCCAGGCGCCCCATGCGCCGCGCCACCTCCGGCCCGACAGCGCGCTGGGCGGCCGCCCGCAGCGCCTTGTCCTCCAGGGCGTGCGAGCCGCGCGCCAGCTCGAAGTGCAGGCCGCGCAGCCGGCCGACGAAGTGGCCTTCCACGGTCACCGCGCCGTCGCCGGCGACGCCGGCCAGCAGTTCTTCCGACTGGCCGAGGCCGCGCATCAGGGCGCTGGTGCGCCGGTCGATGAACCGGGCCATCAGCTTTTCGTGCAGGGTGTCGGAGAGCCGGTCCTCCAGCGCCCGGGTCGTCGCCTGCCAGTGCGCCGTATCCGCCAGCCAGTCGGGCCGGTTGGCGACGTAGGCCAGGGTGCGCACGCCGGCCAGGCGCGTGGACAGGGCGTCGATCTCGCCGTCGGTGCGGTCCAGCAGTTTCAACTGTCCGGCCATCCAGTCGTCGGGCACCCGCCCGCCGGGGCCGGTCAGGTATTCGAAGAAGGTCTTGGCCAGACGGACGTGGTCCTCCTGGGTGGTCTTGCGGAAGTCCGGCGTCTGGCAGGCGTCCCACAGGCGAAACAGCGCCGACCGGTCGCGGCAGCGCTCGGTGATCTCGGTGTCGGCGGCCAGCACGCGCAGGGTCTTCTCGTCCAGCGCCTCCTCCGAGGCCTTCAGGCCCTCGCGCGGCGCGGGGGCGGCCAGGGAGCGCAGCAGGCCGGCCAGGGACTGGAAGTCGAGCGAGGCGTTGCGCCACAGGGCGGTGTCGACGGGCTGGAAGTGGTGCGTCTCCACCGCCTCGATCAGGTCCTCGTCCATGTCCTCGCAGGCGGCGGTGACGCCGAACGTCCCGTCGGTCTTGAAACGGCCGGCGCGGCCGGCGATCTGGCCAACCTCCTGCGGATAGAGGTAGCGCGTGCGCTTGCCGTCGAACTTGCGCAGGCCGGCGAAGGCGACATGGTCGACGTCCATGTTCAGGCCCATGCCGATCGCGTCGGTGGCCACCAGGAAATCGACCTCGCCGCCCTGGTACAGCGCCACCTGGGCGTTGCGGGTGCGCGGGCTGAGCGAGCCCATCACCACCGCCGCCCCGCCGCGCTGGCGGCGGATCAGCTCGGCGATGGCGTAGACCTCGTCGGCGGAGAAGGCGACCACGGCCGAGCGCCGCGGCAGGCGGGTCAGCTTCTTGGAGCCGGAATAGCTGAGGGTGGAGAACCGCTCGCGGGTGACGATCTCCGCCCCGGGCAGCAGCCGGCGGATCAGCGGGGCCATGGTCCCCGCGCCCAGGAACATGGTCTCGTAGCGACCGCGCGCATGCAGCAGGCGCTGGGTGAACACGTGGCCGCGCTCGGGGTCGGCGCACAGCTGGATCTCGTCGACCGCCAGGAACTCCACCTCCCGGCCCAGCGGCATCGCCTCGACGGTGCAGACGAAATAGACGGCGCGGGGCGGGACGATCTTCTCCTCGCCGGTGATCAGGGCCACCGAGCGGGCGCCGCGGGCGCGGACGATGCGGTCGTAGATCTCGCGCGCCAGCAGCCGCAGGGGCAGGCCGATCATGCCCGAGGCGTGGCCCAGCATGCGTTCGACCGCCAGGTGGGTC
Source organism: Caulobacter sp. KR2-114 (assembly GCF_049446115.1). Classification (NCBI taxonomy): domain Bacteria; kingdom Pseudomonadati; phylum Pseudomonadota; class Alphaproteobacteria; order Caulobacterales; family Caulobacteraceae; genus Caulobacter; species Caulobacter sp. KR2-114. The sequence goes on along the minus strand of NZ_JBMSEC010000001.1, from coordinate 1,325,819 downwards.
TTGCCGGTGTTGGTCGGCCCCAACACAGCCACCAGCCGCGAAGGGGCCTGTCCTGTGTGGAGTACGCTCATGTCCTTGATGTGGGCGAAGACTCGGGGCCTGGCAACGGGGAAAGCCGCCGCGCCCGCCCAGCGGCGCGTCCGCCGGTCGGAATCCATCGGTCTTAACAGCCAGGGTTAACCAGCATGAACGGGGAGGCAACGAATCAGGACCGAATCGGTTACCTCGTCCGATTCGTCATTTGTTCCGCACAACATATTGTATCCGAACACCAATTCACCACAATCCTTTCTGCCGTCCGCGGACGGTTTGAGGCCGGCCGGGGGCGCCCTAGACTGCCGCCATGGCTCGCGCGCCATTCCAGGTTCTGGTGCTTCCCTTCCGCCGCGGGCCCGACGGGCTGGCGTTCGCGGTGTTTCGTCGCGCCGATGGCGACGGGACCCTCTGGCAGGGCCTGGCCGGCGGGGGCGAGGACGACGAGACGCCAGAGGCCGCCGCGCGCCGGGAGATGGGCGAGGAGGCCGGCATCGACCCGGCCGCCGCGCTGATCGCGCTGCCGACAAAGACCCTGATCCCGACCGATGGCTGGAAGGGGCGACAGCCCTGGGCCGACGTGCTGCAGGCCATCCCCGAGCATGCCTTCGCCGTCGAGCTGGCGACGGGCGTCGAACCGCGGCTCAGCGACGAGCACCTGGAATATCGCTGGCTGGATTTCGCGGCCGCCAGCGCGCGCCTCACCTGGGACGGCAATCGCGCCGCCCTGGCGGCGCTGCGGGCGTTGCTGGACGGTCAAGGAGACACGCACGCGAGCCGCTGAGTTGTGCTAGTCTGGTCCACCAGTCGCCGGCGGCCGCCTTGCCGCCCTGCAAGGACGTTCCCGTGACCGAAGCCGAAGTCCAGGCGATGCTGCGCGAGAACGCCTACCTGAAACTGCGCAACAGCCAGCTGCAGGCCGCGCCGGCGCCGCCCGTGGCCACCTCGGCGACCGACGTGCTGGCCCTGCGCCGGGAGGTCGACTTCCTGCAGAAGCGCAACGCCCTGCTCGAGCGCCAGATCGCCGACCTGTCGGCGTCCGCGCGGGGCGGGGCCTGACCGCCCGCTCTTGACGCCGGGCTTCACCTTCGACTATATCGCGCCCTCCCGAGCGGGACCCGTCCCGCCCGACCCTACTGCTTTGCGAAGGTCTATAGCGATGTCGCGTCGTTGCGAGCTTACGGGTGTCGGCCCGATGGTCGGCCACAATGTGAGCCACTCGAACATCAAGTCGAAGCGCCGCTTCCTGCCGGCCCTGTCGCCGGTGAGCCTGGCCTCGGATTCGCTGGGCCAGACCTTCCGTCTGCGCGTCTCCAACGCCGCCCTGCGCACCGTGGACTTCCGCGGCGGCCTGGACGCCTTCCTGGTGAAGGCCCGCGACGAGGAACTCTCCACCCGCGCGCTGAAGATCAAGCGCCAGGTGAAGGCCAAGATCGCCGCGGCCCAGCCGGCGGCCTGATCGGCCCCAGCCCCCTGCGAAGACAAAGAAGGCCGGCGGTGACGCCGGCCTTCTTGCTTTGCACGCTCTCTCTGTCATCCCGGACGGCGCTTCGCGCCGATCCGGGACCGCCGGAAATGCTGGCGCCGGCCAGCCGTAGCAAGCGCTGGCGCTTGCCGCGGTCCCGGATATCCGCTGCGCGGATTCCGGGATGACAGTGGTGGGGGACTTGGCCCTAGGCCGGGACCTTTTCCTTAAGCACCGCGTCGAACAGCTTGAGCATCTCGGTCCAGTGCCGTTCGGAGGCCTCGCGGTCGTAGACCGGCATGTCCGGCGGGGCGTAGCCGTGCTTGGCGCCCTTGTAGATGGTCACCTCGTTGTCCACCCCGGCGTCGTCCAGCGCCTGCTTCAGGCGCTCGGCCTGCTCCGGCGGGAAGCCGGCGTCCTCGTCGGCGCCGGCGATGTAGACCTTGGCCTTGATCTTCGGCGCCAGCAGGTGCGGGCTGTCGGGGGCGTCGGTGGCCAGGCGCCCGCCGTGGAAGCCGGCGGCGGCGACGACCCGGTCCGGATAGTTCCCGGCCGCCCGCAGCGAGAGGGCGCAGCCCATGCAGTAGCCGGTGGTCCCGACCTTGTCGCCCTTGACCTCGGGCTGTGCGGACAGGAAGTCGAGGAAGGCGCCGGTGTCGCGGGTGGACTTCTCCGGATCGGTGGAGGCCATGAACTTGCCGAAGAAGGCCCGGCGGGTCTCCTCGTCCTTGAACGCCTCGCGCAGGTTGATCGGCTCGTAGGGCCCCGCGCGCCAGAACATGTCGGGCAGCAGCACGTAATAGCCGTGGCTGGCCAGGCGCTCGCACATCTCGAACATCGCCGGGCGGATCGCCGGGGCGTCGAAATAGAAGATGATCGCCGGCCACGGGCCCGCGCCCTGGCCCTCGGGCTTGAAGACATAGGCCCGGGCGTCGCCGTCGGGCGTGGGGATGGAAACCTCGGTCTTGCTCATGGAAATGACCTCCCTTGAAAATCTCTTGGCGGCGCGCCGCCGGGCGATCGGGGAGGGTTAGGACCTCCGCATTGCAGGCGTATCGCTGGACCGGCGCACGAAAAGGCCGACGGCGTGGACCGTCGGCCTCCGTATTCAACCACTATCGGGCCGGGCCACGAAAGGCCCCCTGCGTATCGCCCGATCAGGTGATGCGCTTGACGCTGACCGGGTCGCTGCCGGGGAAGCTTTCCTCCAGACCCTCGTCCAGCAGGGCCTCCTGGCGATCTTCGGCCTGGTCGACCTTCTCGGCCAGCTGGTCGTGCTTCTCGCCCGGCTTCAGCGCATGCCTGGCGCGGCGTGCGTGAGGCGCGTCGATGTGGCGGTCTTCGGGCCGGACCTTGCCGTCCACGGCCATGTCCGCCGTCGTGGCGGCGGTCCCGTGGGTGAAATGGCGTTCGTCGGACTTCGAATGGCTAGGCATGGGCATGTCTCCCTTGGCCGATGTGAAGACCTAACGGCCGGGCGAGGCGCGCGTTGCCCGATTGGCGCCGGATTGCGAACGTCCCCGCACATGCATCTTCCACGCGGGCGGCGCGTTGCCTTCCACGACCGGACCCCAGCCGTTGGCCGCAGCCCGGCCCATCAGAACGTGTTGGAGAGCACCATGAAGACCTTGATCCTCACCCTGGCGGCCGGCGCCGCCGCCCTCAGCCTGGGCGCCTGCGCCACCGACGAGGGCTACGGCCACCGGGCCTATTACGGCGGCGCGGTCGGCTACGACGGGTTCTATGACGACGCCTATGGTCCGTTCTACGACGGCTACTGGGGCGGCGACGGCTTCTTCTACTATTCGGACGCCGCGGGCCATCCGTTCCGGCGCGACGACGCCCACCACTTCCGTCACGACCAGGCGGGCGGCTACCACGCGGTGCATGGGTCGGGCCACGCCGGGCCGGGGGATGGCGGGCGCCATCGCGATCACGACGGCGACCACGACCACGACGGCCACTAGCTCCAGCTCTGGCGGCGCCCGGTCCGCCAGCGTCTAGCGATCCAGCAGGTGCGGGCCGGCGGCCCTGACGTCGGTGCAGCCGGTCAGGGCCATGGCCATGCGCAGTTCGCCGCGCAGGATCTGCAGCATATGGCCGACGCCGGCCTCGCCGCGCGCGCCCAGCGACCAGGCCCAGGCGCGGCCGATCAGGCAGGCCTGGGCGCCGCTGGCCAGCGCCTTCAGCACGTCGAGGCCCGAGCGCACGCCGCCGTCCATGAGGATGGTCAGGCGGTCGCCCACGGCCTCGGCGATGCGCGGCAGGGCGGCGATACCCGAGGCGACGCCGTCCAGCTGCCGGCCGCCGTGGTTGGAGACGACGATGCCGTCGACGCCCCGGGCGACCGCCTCGGCGGCGTCCTCGACGTCGAGCACGCCCTTGAGGATGATCGGCCCCTTCCAGCGCTCGCGCACCCAGGCGATGTCGTCCCAGGTGACCGAGGGATCGAAGTTGCGCCCGATCCAGGCCCAGAAGTCGGTGATGGTGCGCAGTTCCGCCGCCGCGCCGGCGACGTTGCCCAGGGTATGCGGCCCGCCGTTCAGCTGCACGTCCCACAGCCAGCCGGGATGGGCCAGGCCGTCGATGGCTTGGCTGAGCTTCTGCGCGACGTTTGTGGCGATCATGCCGTTGCGGGTGTCGCGATAGCGCGCGCCGGGCATCGGCAGGTCGACGGTGAACAGCAGCGCCGGGCAGCCGGCCGCGCTGGCGCGCTCCAGCACCTGGGCCATGAAGCCGCGGTCCTTGATCATGTACAGCTGGAACCAGGGCGCCGTCCCGGCCGCCGCCGCGACCTCCTCGATCGTGCAGACCCCCACCGTCGACAGGCTGAACGGCACGCCCGCGGCCTTCGCCGCCCGCGCCGCCTGGGTCTCGCCGCGGCGAGCGTACATGCCCGAAAGGCCCACCGGCGCCAGCACCACCGGCATGGACAGCGTCTGGCCGAACAGCTCGGTCTGCATCGACAGCCTGGAGACGTCGCGCATCACCCGCTGGCGCAGGGTCAGGGCGTTCAGGTCGTCGACGTTGGCGGCCAGGGTCGCCTCGGCGTAGGAGCCTCCGTCGATGTAGTCGAACAGCACCCGCGGCAGTCGCCGCCGGGCCAGCTCGCGGTAGTCGCTGACGGACGCTGGTCTCATCGCTTGCCCGCCTTTCCCCCGCCCGCCGTTCCCGCTCCCGGAGTCCAGTCGAAGGCCATCAGCAGGGTGCGCTGGTCGGGCGAGAAGTTGTCGTCGCTGATCAGGTAGAACCGCCAGGCGCCCCCCGGCCGCGGGACCACGGCGACGCCCTCGATGTTGTCCACCGTCAGCGGCGTGGCCAGCGCCAGCTGGGCCTTCACCCGGGGCCGCGGGTTGGTCGCGGGGTTGTCGATCACGTTGACGGTCAGATGGGTGCCGGTCACCGGGTCCCAGTGATGGTGCTCGACCACCAGGTCGCCGGTGGGCATCTCGAACAGGGCCGGCAGGCGATAGCCCGGCCGTGGCGGCAGCTGGCCGGGCGCCTTGGCGCAGGTGGCCGCGAGGTGGCACAGCCAGATGTCGCCGCCCTCGATCCCCACCCAGTAGGCGTCCGGGCCTTCTCGCGGCGCCAGGGCGAGGCCCTCCATGCCCTCGTTGTCCGGCATCGGCGTCTGCGGGCGCGGCGCGGCGTGCGGCGGGCCGCCGGCGGCGGGGTAGATCCAGATGCGATGATCGCGTTCGAAGCTGACCATCAGGTCGCCGTTGGGCCACAGGCCGACGCCCTCGGAATCGGCCTCGTGCTTGCCGTCCAGCGGCCTGCCATCGAGGCCCTTCAGGCGAACGATGCGGGTCTCGGACACGCCCGCCAGGCGGCCATCCGGGCCCAGCACGATGCGCCCGCGCATCACCGAGCCTTCGTCCGACTCAGAGACGAAGGACCCGTCGTCGGCGACTTTCAGGTCCGAGAAGCCGCCGAACAGGCCGGTGTCCGGGCTGGTCAGCTGCAGCGCGCCGGCGAACTGGAAGTCGCCCAGGCGCTCGTGGCGGGGGTCCTTGGGATCCAGCGGCAGGGGCGCGGCGACCACGTGGATCGGTCCTTCCACCGCCGGCCCGCGCGCCTCGGCCTTGTGGCCGCAGGCGGCGAGGCTGGCGGCCGCCAGCAGGGCGAGGGCCAGGGCCCCGATCCGCCCCCGCGCCGGGTTCACGCCGGCGCGACCGGCCGCGAGCCCGTCTTGAGCGGTGACGGGGTCACCGTCGGCAGGGGCTGCATCAGGGCCGCCACGGCCTTGCGCGTGACCTGCCGCGGCTCTTCCTCGAACAGCGACGCCAGCTGCTCGGTGATCGCCCCGCCCAGTTGCTCGACGTCGACGATGGTGACGGCGCGGCGGTAGTAGCGGGTCACGTCGTGGCCGATGCCGATGGCGATCAGTTCGACGGGGCTCTTGTTCTCGATCTCGGCGATCACCTTGCGCAGGTGGCGCTCCAGATAGTGGCCGGAGTTCACCGAGAGCGTGGAATCGTCCACCGGCGCGCCGTCGGAGATCACCATCAGGATACGCCGCTGTTCGGAGCGGGCCAGCAGCCGCTGGTGCGCCCACATCAGCGCCTCGCCGTCGATGTTCTCCTTCAGCAGGCCCTCGCGCATCATCAGGCCGAGATTCTTGCGCGCCCGCCGCCAGGGGGCGTCGGCGCCCTTGTAGACGATGTGGCGCAGGTCGTTCAGCCGGCCGGGGGAGGCGGGCTTGCCAGCCTTCAACCAGTCGTCGCGCGAGGCGCCGCCCTTCCAGGCGCGGGTGGTGAAGCCCAGGATCTCGACCTTCACGGCGCAGCGTTCCAGGGTGCGGGCCAGGATGTCGGCGCAGACCGCCGCCACCATGATCGGCCGCCCGCGCATCGAGCCGGAATTGTCGATCAGCAGGCTGACCACCGTGTCGCGGAACTCGGTGTCCTCTTCCATCTTGAAGGACAGGGGCGCGGTGGGGTCGACGATCACCCGCGTCAGGCGGGCCACGTCCAGCATGCCTTCCTCAAGGTCGAAGCTCCACGAGCGGTTCTGCTGCGCCAGCAGCCGCCGCTGCAGGCGGTTGGCCAGGCGGGCGACCACGTTCGAGAGGTTGGCCAGCTGCTGGTCGAGGTAGGCGCGTAGCCGGGTCAGCTCGTCCGGCTCGCACAGATCCTCGGCCGTGACCACCTCGTCGTGGGCGGTGGTGAAGATCTTGTACGCCGGCTCGGGGCGGCCGTGGTCCTTGACGTCCGGGCGCGCCGGCTTGTCGCCCTCGGCGGCGTCCATCTCCTCGTCGGAGGCTTCGGCGTTCTCGTCGTCCTCCACCTCGGTCATGGTGCTTTCCGAGGTTTCCGACTCGCGGTGGGTCTTCTCGTTCTCGTCCAGGGTGGCGCTTTGCGGCGACTGGTCCTCGCCTTCGCCCTCGCCCTCGCTGGAGTCCTCCGCCTCGCCGTCCTGGCTCTCGTCGTCCTGCACGTCCTGGTCGGGGGCGTCGGACAGGTCGTCGCCCATCTCCAGGTCGCGCACCACCGCGCGGGCGATGCGGGCGAAGGCCTTCTGGTCCTCCACGGCGCCGGTCAGCTTGTCGAGGTCGGGGCCGGCCTTGGCCTCGATCTCCTCGCGGAACATGTCGACCATGGCCTGGGCGCCGGGCGGCGGCGGCTCGCCGGTCAGCCGTTCGCGCACCATCAATGCGACGATGTCGGGCATCGGCGCGGCGGCGCGGTCCACCAGGTGGGCGAAGCCCTTGCGCTGGATATTGTGCTCCCAGACCGCCTTCAGGTTCTCGCGCACGCCCCCCAGGGCGTTGGCGCCGATCGCCTCGATGCGGGCCTGCTCCAGGGCGTCGTAGACCTGCGCGCCCTCCTGCGACTTCGGCTTGGTGCGGGTGTGCACCGCCGCATCGTGGTGGGCGATGCGCAGGGCCATCTGGTCGGCGAGACCGCGGATGCGGGTGGTTTCGGGGCCGGAAAGCTCGCGCGGCGGATGCGGCAGCACCGCCCGGTGGCCCGACAGGCTGGGGCCGTCGCCCGAGAACACGACCTCCAGGTCCGGCTGCTCGGCGAGCGAGCGCGCCGCCTGGGCGATGGCGCGCTTGAAGACTTCGGCGGGAGTTTCCTTTTGGGACATGGCGCGAGGTTCATAGCGTGCAGGCCGCCGGCTGCGAAAGCGAAAAGCCTCGCTGCGGGGGGCTAACGCCGCGCCAGGGTCACCGGGCCGTCCGCGGGGTCGGTCGCCTGGAAGCCGCCGGCCTCGCCGCTCTTCATCACCAGCAGGGGCTTGCGCTTGCCGTCCATCAGCGTCAGGCGGCCGTCCTTCAACACCCAGATCGACAGTCGCTTGGCGGTCCAGGCGGGGTTGCAGGTTCCCGGCGTCACCCAGCCGGCGCGGCCGAAGATGTCGGCGCGCAGCGTCAGTTCGCACAGCGAGGCGCCGCCGGCGCCGCTGAGCCGGAACGGACCGCTCATCCGTTCGCGGGAGGTCAGGGCGCGGGCCGGACCGGCCGCCTCCAGCCGCCAGGTCTTGCCGTCAGGGGCCTTGGCCTCGGCCGCCGCCCCCGTGCTGTTGGGAAAGGCGACGATCCGTCGGCCTTCGCTGTCGGTGAGGGCGATGGCGCCGTCGGCGTCCACCATCCAGGCGGTGACCTCCTTCAGCGGCGGGAAAGCCCCGCGGCAGGCCAGCGGGGCCTTGACCTCCCAGCCCGAGGGGGCGGGGGCGCCGGTGAGGGTCAGGGTGCAGCCGATCTTGCCGCCCACCTCGCTCAGCCGCCACAGGCCGACCGCGGCGCGCGACATCGCGGGCGCGTTTTCGAGCCGCGCCGCCGCGGAAACCGGCGGCGGGGCGGTGACGGCCGCCGCAATGAGGATGGCTGGCAGCATGCCGCTCCGTTCGCTTCTACGCCTACCTTAGACCATAGGAGCCGATAGGGCGAAATCGCGGCGGTGAACCTTCAGCATGGGGCGGCGTCGACGCGCGAGCGGACGAAATGCCGGAGGCAGGCTAGTTCAGCGCGCGATCGTTGATGGCGCCGAGCGTCAGGGCCTGGTGGCCAGCGTCCTCGGCCAGCCGCCGGGCCAGTTCGCGGGCGCCGACCGGATAGGCTTCGCCACCGTCGCTGATCTCCTCGGACAGTCGCGCCACCTCCGAAAGGGCCGAGCGCAACAGTTCGACGTGCTCGTGGGCGAGGCCGCGGGCCTCGGCCTGCAGGCGCAGGATCTTCTGACCGATGGGCTCGCCGACGGCGCCGTCGTTGGCGGTCGGCAGGACGACAAGATGCGTGGCGGACATGAGGAACGTCTCCGGCGTAGCAGTCGCTGGGGTGGTGGTCTTCGCCCCCTCTGCAATGTCGAATTCGCCATCGGGCGACGGGTTCCGTCATCCTGCGGCGAAGCCGATCGAACGTGGCTATGCCGCCACGCTCTGCTCAAGTCTTGGTCATTGACGGCGCAATTGCAGATCTGCGCCGCTGCTGCGGTGCGAGACGAACAGGCTGTTGCTCCAGCGGTTGAAGGCGATCAGCACCTTGCCGTCGGTGGCGGTCAGCGCCATGCCGTCGCCGGTCGGCGTCCAGCCGGCGATGCCGGGCGGAAGCGCCTCGCCGCAGGCCGCGGGCGCATTGGCCGAGAAGCCGGCGTTGCCGGCCTTGGCGCCGCCCAGCGTCACCCGGCAGATGTCCGCGCCGCCGCTGGACAGGCTCCAGGTTCCCGCCGCCTCGGCCGGAACCAGCGGCACGCCCGCCTCGTGGTCCTCGGCGACCGCCAGGCCCGGCAGGCAGGTCCAGGCAAAGGCGGCGATGGCGAGATGGCGAAGGTTGTCGGGGCTCATGGGAGTCTCCTGGCCCCCCGACGGGGCGATGTTGCGTGATGCCAGAGGAATGCCCGCCGCGCGGATCGGTTGCGACGATGGCTGGCCAGGGCTAAGCGCGGTGCAACTCGCCGGAGGCGCCCATGGCCAAGCAGTTTACCGCGCTCGACGCAACCCTGACCGCCTTCATCGGCCGCCAGCACGTGTTCTTCGCCGCCTCGGCGGCGCCCGGCAGCCGGGTCAACGTCTCGCCCAAGGACGGCGCTTCGTTCCGGGTGCTGGGCCCGAACCGCGCCGCCTGGCTGGACCAGACCGGCAGCGGCAACGAGACCGCGGCGCACACCCTGGCCGGTGGGCCGGTGACGGTGATGTTCTGCGCCTTTCAGGGACCGCCGCTGATCCTGCGGCTGTATGGGCGCGCCCGTATCGCCCTGCGCGGCGCGCCGGACTACGCGCGACTGCTGGCCGAGGCCTTCGCCGGCGAGGAGCCGCCAGGCGCCAGGCAGATCGTGGTGCTGGACTTCGACCTGGTTCAGACCTCGTGCGGCTATGGCGTGCCGCTGTTCGACCATGTCGGCGAGCGCGACAACCTCAGGCGCTGGGCCGAGGCCAAGGGCGAGGACGGGCTCGACGACTACCGCCGCGAAAAGAACGCGGTCAGCCTCGACGGCCTGCCAACCGGCATGTTCGACCTGCCCGCGGCCGAGTGAAGGCGCGGGCCCCGGGGAAGGGGCTCAGGTCACCTTCACCCGGGCGGCGCTTTCCGGCAGGTCGGTCCCGAAGGCGCGCTGGTAGAACTCGGCCACGGTGGGCCGTTCCAGTTCGTCGCACTTGTTCAGGAACGTCAGGCGGAAGGCCAGGGCCAGGTCGCCGCCGAAGATCTCGGCGTTCTGCGCCCAGGTGATCACCGTCCGCGGGCTCATCACCGTGGAGATGTCGCCGTTGATGAAGGCGTTGCGGGTCATGTCGGCCACGCGGACCATGGCCGCGATCTGCCGCTTGCCCTCGGGCGTCTCGGCATACTTCGGCGCCTTGGCCAGCACGATCTCGGCTTCGACGTCATGCGCCAGGTAGTTCAGGGTGGTGACGATCGACCAGCGGTCCATCTGGCCTTGGTTGATCTGCTGGGTGCCGTGGTACAGCCCCGTCGTGTCGCCCAGGCCGATGGTGTTGGTGGTCGAGAACAGGCGGAAGAACTTGTTCGGCCGGATCACCCGGTTCTGGTCCAGCAGGGTCAGCTTGCCCTGGGCCTCCAGCACGCGCTGGATCACGAACATCACGTCCGGGCGCCCGGCGTCGTATTCGTCGAACACCAGGGCCATCGGGCGCTGCAGGCACCAGGGCAGCATGCCCTCGCGGAATTCGGTGATCTGCTTGCCGTCCTTCAGGACGATGGCGTCCTTGCCGACCAGGTCGATGCGGCTGACGTGGCTGTCGAGGTTCACGCGGATCAGCGGCCAGTTCAGCCGCGCGGCCACCTGTTCGATGTGCGTCGACTTGCCGGTGCCGTGATAGCCCTGGACCATCACCCGACGGTCGTGCGCGAAGCCGGCGCAGATGGCCAGCGTCGTCTGCGGGTCGAAGCGGTAGGCGTCGTCCAGGTCCGGCACGTGGCTGTCGCGCACGGAGAAGGCCGGCACCATCATGTCGGAGTCGACGCCGAAGGTGTCGCGCACCGACACCATCTTGTCGGGCGTCAGGCCCAGCAGGGCCTCGTCATTGGGGGCAATGTCTGTCATGGCGCGGGTTCACTAACGCGGCGGCGGGGCGGACGCAAACCGCTGTTTGAAGAACCGGTGCGGATTTTTCGGCCCGGCGGGGGGCGCCGTAACGTCAGACCAGCTTGGCCTTCTGCAGCGTCTTATAGGCCTTCACCACGCGCTGCAGCTTGTGTTCGGCCGAGCGGTCGCCGCCGTTGGTGTCCGGGTGGCAGCGCTTGAGCAGTTCGGTGTACCGCGCGCGGATGGTCGGGGCGTCGGCGTTCACGTCCAGGTCCAGGTCGGCCAGGGCGCCCCGTTCCAGCTTGCCCAGCCGCCGGTCATAGGCGGCCTTGTCCTGGGTGTGGCGCGCCTGGGCGGCATGGAAGATGCCGAGCGGATCGGTGAAGCCGCCGCGCGCCGCCGCCGCCTCACGCGTGCCGGCCCCGGCGCGGAACGCCCAGGTGGGCCGCCCGCCGGTGGTCTGGTCGTCGGTCTGCCGGGCGCGAATCTCGCCCTCGGTCATGCCGGCGAAGAAGTTCCAGTTGCGATTGTACTCCGCCGCATGCGCCTGGCAGAACCAGTAGTGCTCGCCCATCAGGTCGCGCGACTTGGGGGCCCGCGCCGTGGCCGCCAGCCGGCAGTCGGCGTGGTCGCAGGGACGCTCGCCCGGCTTCAGGGCGTGCACGTCCTCGGCCTGCGCCGCTTCCTCCGGCTTGGGCGGCCGCACGCGGATGTCCACGAACTTCGGCCGATATTGAAACGCAGTCTTCATGCGACGAAGTATGAGCCCGAACTTTTACCGTTCAAGAATTGACACCAACCCAATTGGAGGGCCGAATATGGGCGCTGTCACCGAGACCATCCGTCACAAGCTGGGCGCCGCCTTTTCGCCCACTCGCCTGGACGTGGTCGACGACTCCGACCGACACAAGGGCCACGCCGGCGCCCGCGAGGGGGGCGAGAGCCATTTCACGGTCACGCTGGAGTCGGCCTCCTTCGCCGGTGTCGGCCGCGTGCAGCGCCAGCGGATGGTCTACGCCGCCCTGGCCGAAGAGCTGGCCGGGCCGATCCACGCCCTGTCGCTGAAGGCGCTGGCCCCCGGCGAAACGGCTTGATCCTGATGGAGAATTAGGCGGCGATGCCCAGGGCGTTCTGCAGCGCCTTGGCGAGGTCGCCCGCGCGGAACGGCTTCTGCAGCACCGGGGCGCCGGCGTCGACGTCGCGCAGGCCGGCTTCGCCGTAGCCCGTCGAGAAGATCAGGGGGGCGTGGCGGGCGCGCAGGGCGTCGGCCACCGGGAAGACCGGCTGACCAGCCAGGTTCACGTCCAGCAGGGCCGCGTCGATATGCGGCTCGGTCTCCACCGCCTTCAGCGCCATCTCCAGCGTGTGGACCGGCCCGACGACGGTGCAGCCGAGGTCGGCGAGCATGTCCTCGACCAGCATGGCGATCATCAGTTCGTCTTCGACAACCAGGACCCTGCGGCCCTGCAACGCGTCCAGTCCACTCATCGCCATGTACTCCGCTCGCCCCCAAAAGGGTGCGTCAGCCGGTCGCACACTAGTCCAACCGATCGGGCGCGCAAGCGATGCGCAGACGCGTAGCGCTCAATCTGGGTCACCCGGCTTCGTCCCCCTCCTGTTTCAGCGGTGGACTAATGCGCAGTGCGGTGAGCTGGTTCCGCTGACGACGGAGCACCTGGAAGCGATGGTGGTGGAACAGGAACACCTGGCCCGGCTCCGGAATCGTCTGCGCCTCATGGATCACCAGACCGGCCACGGTGACCGCGTAGTCGTCCGGCAGGTCCCAGTCCATGGCGCGGTTGAGGTCGCGGACGGTTACCTCGCCATCGACGTTCACCCAGCCGTCCGGCTGGCGGCGCACGCCCTGCACCGACGTGTCGTGCTCGTCGTCGATCTCGCCGACGATCTCCTCGAGGATGTCCTCCAGGGTCACCAGGCCCTGCAGCGCGCCGTATTCGTCCACCACCAGGGCGAAGTGGGTCTTGCGCTTCAGGAAGGCGTTCAGCTGGTCCTTGAGGTTGGTGGTCTCCGGAATGAACCATGGCTCGCGCACGATGGCGGCGAAGTCGATGGCCTCCACCTGCCCGCCGACCTCGGCCATGGCCCGGGCCAGGTCCTTGGCGTGGAGGACGCCGACGATGTTCTCGGCGTCGTCCTTGTAGAGCGGCAGGCGGGTATACGGGCTCTCCAGGGCGCGGGCGATCAGGTCGTGGGCCGGCAGGTCGGCGTCGATCATCGAGATCGACTTGCGGTGCACCATGATCTCGGCGACGTCCATGTCCGAAAGATCGAGCACGCCGCCCAGCATGCGCCGGTCGCGGCTCTCCACGGCGCCTTCCGAGTGGTGGTATTCGACCGCGCCGCGAATCTCCTCGTGGGCGGCCAGCACGTCGGCTTCCATGTCCAGCTGCACGCCGAACAGGCCCAGGGTGCGCCGCACGATCCACTGGATGGCGAACATCACCGGGCCCAGCAGCCGCACCATCACCACGATCGGGGCGGAGAGGCCGCGCGCCACGTCGTCGGCGCGGACGATGGCCAGGGTCTTGGGCAGCACCTCGACGAACACCACCACCAGCACGGTCATCACCACCGTCGCCAGGAAGGTGCCGAGCGGGCCGGGGATCGCCGCGGTGATCACCTCGGTGGCCATCACCGAGGCGGCGATGTTGAAGGCGTTGTAGGCGACCAGCAGGGCGCCGATCATGGTCTCCTGGTCGCCCATCAGCTGGTTGACCCGCTTGGCGCCGGCGTCGCCCTCGCGTTCCAGCTGGTGCATCCGCCCGCGGCTGGCGCGGGTCAGGGCGGTCTCGGCGGCCGACAGGAAGCCGGACACCACCAGCATGATCAGGATGATCGGCGTCAGGCCGGCCAGCAGCGCGGCGATCATGCCAGAGCCCCCTCGGAGATCAGAAAATCGCGCAGCGCCGCCGGATCGACGTTCCTGGCGACGAAGGCGTCGCCGATGCCGCGCGCCAGGATGAAGGTCAGCGCCCCGCCCTCGGCCTTCTTGTCCTGCGCCGCGTGGCGCACCAGGGCGTCGGCGCGGAACGGATGGGCCGACAGCTGCTGCAGCCGGGTCGGCAGGCCGGCGGCGGCGATCGCCCGCTCGGCGCGCACCGCGTCCTGCCCCGGGCACAGCCCCAGCGACGCCGAGAAGCGGAAGGCCTGGGCGCAGCCGATGCCCACCGCCTCGCCGTGCTTCAGGGCCTCGCCGAAGCCCGTCTCCGCCTCCAGGGCATGGCCGAAGGTGTGGCCGAGGTTCAGCAGGGCGCGGCGGCCGGCTTCCCGCTCGTCTTCGGCGACGATCTCGGCCTTCATCTCGATCGAGCGGCCGACCGCATGCGCCAGGGCGTCGGGCTCGCGGGCCACCACCTTCGGGCCATTGGCCTCCAGCCAGTCGAAGAAGGCCGCGTCGCCCAGCAGGCCGTACTTGATCACCTCGGCATAGCCGCAGACCATCTCGCGCTCGGGCAGGGTGTCGAGAATGCACAGGTCCGCCAGCACCAGCCGCGGCTGGTGGAAGGCGCCGATCAGGTTCTTGCCGTGCGGGCTGTCGATGGCGGTCTTGCCGCCGACAGAGGAGTCCACCTGCGCCAGCAGGGTGGTGGGGATCTGCACGAAGTCGACGCCGCGCTTGTAGATCGCCGCCGCGAAGCCGGCCAGGTCGCCGACCACGCCGCCGCCGAAGGCGACGATCAGGTCGCCGCGTTCCAGCTCCAGCGCCAGCAGGCGCTCGCAGACGTCCTCCAGCCCGGCCCAGCTCTTGGTCTCCTCGCCGGCGGGCACGACCACGGCGTGGGTGGTGACGCCGGCGGCCTCCAGCGCGCCGATCAGGCGCGGGCTGTGCAGGCCGCTCACCACCTCGTCCATCACCAGGGCGACGACGGGGCGCTTGAGGAACGGGCGGATGTGGTCGGCGGCGGCGTCCACCAGTCCGGTCCCGATCAGCACGTCGTAGGCGCGGCCACCCAGGCCGACTCGCAGGGTCCGGGTCACTCGGCGGCGTCTCCGGGCGCGTCGGCCGCGGCCATCTGGGGCGGATAGGCGCTCAGGGCGCGCAGGATGGCGTCCACCGCCACATGGTGCGGGGTGTCGCCGGTCTCGACGATGATGTCGGCCTCGCCGTAGGCGCCGTAGCGGTCGGCGGCGTGCTGGCGCAGCACCTCCATCGGGTCGCGCCCGGTCAGCAGCGGCCGGGTGTCCTTGCGCCCCACCCGCCGGGCCAGCACCTCCAGGTCGGCCTTCAGCCACACGGAGATGGCCTTGTCCTTGATCAGCCGGCGGGTTTCCGGATTGACGAAGGCGCCGCCGCCGGTGGCCAGCACGTGCGCCGGCTCGTCCAGCAGCCGGGCGATCACCCGGCGCTCGCCGTCGCGGAAGGCCGGCTCGCCGAACTGCTGGAAGATTTCCGGGATGCTGCGCCCGGCGGCCGCCTCGACCTCGACATCGGCGTCCCGGAACGGCATGCCCAGCACGGTCGCCAGCCGGCGGCCGACGCTGCTCTTGCCCACGCCCATGAGGCCGACGAGGGCGATGGTCTTGTGGTTGAGGTCGGGAAAGGTGGTCATGAGCAATTGCGGCTTTACACGACCCCCGCCATGCGCGCCAACTTTGCCCATGCCGGTTTGTAACACGTCCTGCCGCCCGGTCGCCGCGTCGCGTCGCCCTCGGCCCGCGCTTTGTCGCCCATTGCTCAGTCTCGCCGCGTCCCTGGCGCTCGCGGGGCCCGCCGCCGCGCAGATCGAGAGCCGGCCGCTGGCGGTGATCGACGCCTTTTCCACCGGCGCCGGCGGCCCGGGGCTGGGAGCCGACCTCTGGCAGGGCGCTTCGACGCCGCTGGTTCGCCAAGTCCTGCCGACCCTCGGCCAGCGCCCGATGTCGCCCGCCGCCGCCATGCTGGCGCGCCACGTGCTGGCCACGGGGGCGACAGCGCCGGACGGCGCGGGCGCCGACAGCGACCTCGCCGGTCAGCGGCTGCTGGCGCTGATCGACCTGGGCGGCGCGCGGGCGGCGGACGCCATCGCGCGGACCGCCCCCGATCTCGCCGATTCGGAGCCGCTCGCCCGCGCGGCGGCGGAGGCCGCGCTGACCGTGCGCCAGGAGGCGCGCGCCTGTGCGATCTCGCAGGGGCTGCAGGTCGGCCGCGACGGCGCCTACTGGCTGGAGCTGCGCGCCTTCTGCCAGGCGATGGCCGGCGACCTCGACAAGGCGCAGACCACCTACAGCCTGGCCAACGAGGCGGCCAAGGACGTGGTCTACAGGCGGCTGATGGGGGCCAAGCTGCTCGGCTCCGGAGCCCCGCCGGCGCCCTCCCTGCGCGACGGCCTGGACCTGGCGCTGGTGCGCTCGCTGGCCATCGATCCGACGCCGGCGCTGGACGGCGCCAGCCCGGCGGTGGCCGCGGAACTGGCGCGCGACGCGACCCTGCCGCCGGAGGTTCGCCTGGCTGCGGCCGCCCGCGCCGTGCGGGGCGCGGTCACCCTGGACGACCTCTTCGATGGCGGACAGCCGCCGCTGTGGCCGGCCGCGGGGCCCGACGCCGCCGCCCAAGACCCGGCCGCGGCGATCAAGGCCCTGGCCCTGAAGCCCGGCGTCGCCGCCGAGGCCGGTCTCGTCGCCCTGGCGCTGCGCCAGAGCGATGCCGCCGCCGCCGGGGCGGCGCTGGACGCCCTGTTCGGCCGGGCAAAGACTCCCGGCGACTTCATCGCGCTCGCCCGCCTGGCGATCCCTGCCGTTCGCGCGCTGGCGGCGCCGGACAAGGCGCTGGCCAGCCCGCTTCGGCTGGCCTGCGCCGCGGTGGCGGCGAACGATCCCCAGACGGCCAGGGCCATCCGCGCGCGGATCAGCCGCGAGAGCGTCGGCGCCTCCGACCTGGCCCTGCTCGACGCGGCCATCGCCGCCCTGGGGCCGGGCGATCCGCAGACCATGGACCGGCTGGCCGAGCGCGGCGGCCACGACGGCGCCAAGGCGCCTACCCAGGCGGCGGCGGTGCTGTTCCTGGCGCTGGGCGATCCGCTGTCGGCGGACGCGCGGGCCGAGGTGGCGGGCTTCGACGTCGGCCGCTCGCAGGCCAGCGCCGCCAAGCTGGCCCTGCTGGACAGCGCCGCCGGCGCCAAGGCCAAGGGCGAGGCGGCGATCCTGGCGCTGTCGCTGGCCGCCGACGCCGGGGCGGCCGGTCTCGCCCCGGCCGATCGCGCCCGCGTGGTCGCGGCCCTGCGCCGGGCGGGACTGGAGGCGGACGCCCGCGCCCTCGACGCCGAGGGGCTGTTGTCGCTCAAATGAGCAGCCGGCCATGAGCGGCGCGGGCTGGACGGAAGCCTTCCTGGAGATGATGGCGGCCGAGCGCGCCGCCGCCCGCAACACCCTGACGGCCTATGGCAAGGACCTGGCCGATGCGCAGGGCTTCCTGGCCGGCCGCGGCGACGACCTGGCCACCGCCACGGCCGAGGCGATCGAGGCGTACTTCGCCGACCTGGGCGCGCGCGGTCTTTCGCCGGCCACCGCCGCGCGCCGCCGCGCCGCCGTGCGGCAGTTCTACCGCTTCGTGCTGGGCGAGGGCTGGCGGCCGGACGACCCGTCGCGGCGGGTCGACGCGCCGAAGAAGGGCCGGCCGCTGCCCAAGGTGCTGACCCGCGCCGAGGTGGACCGGCTGATCGCCGCCGCCGCCGCGCGCGACGGGGCCCAGGGCCTGCGGCTGGCCTGCATGGTCGAGCTGATCTACGCCTCGGGCCTGCGCATCTCCGAGCTGATCGCCCTGCCGCTGGCGGCCCTGGCCCGCGATCCGGCCTACCTGATCGTCAAGGGCAAGGGCGGCAAGGAGCGTCTGGCGCCCCTGAACGACGCCGCGCGGACCGCGGTGAAGGCCTATCTGCCGGTGCGCCCGGCCTTCTTCGCCAAGGGGCTGAAGGACAGTCCGTGGCTGTTTCCCTCGCGCGGCCAGGGCGGCCGGCTGACCGGCCGGCGCTTCGCGCAGCTGCTGGACGAGGCCGCGGCCGACGCTGGCGTCGATCCGCAGAAGGTCAGCCCGCACGTGCTGCGCCACGCCTTCGCCACCCACCTGCTGGAGGGCGGGGCCGACCTGCGCGTGGTGCAGACCCTGCTCGGCCACGCCGACATCGCCACCACCCAGATCTACACCCACGTCGCCCAGGACCGCCTGCGCGAGGTCGTGGAGAGCAAGCACCCGCTGGCCAAGAAGCGTTAGGGGCAGGGGCGCCAATTTCGCCCCCTTCCCTGGACCGTCATCCTCGGGCGTAAGTCCCGAGGATCCATGAACACGTGAAGCGAAGTCGCGAGCGGCAGCGGAGCGTCGCAAGGCGGCAGCCTCCGTACCGTGGCGCGCCCTTCGAAGCGCGCCAATCGGTCTCCCGCGTGCATGGACCCTCGGGACTTGCGCCCGAGGGTGACGGTTGAAAGGGCGGGGCGAGGCTCTCGGGCCTACCCCGGACTGGCCACCCCGACCCGCCGCCTCGCCTACCCCCAGCCCACCACCCGCGACACCGCGTACAGCGCCAGCCCCACCAGGCCGCCGACGATGGTGCCGTTCAGTCGGATGTACTGCAGGTCGCGGCCGAACTGCAGTTCCAGGCGCTCGACCGTGTCGCGCGTCTCCCAGCCGGCGACGACGCCGGCGACAAAGCGGCCGATGTCGTGCCGGCGCGGCGCGATCAGGCGCAGGGCGATCAGGCGCGCGGTGTCGTTCAGGCGCCGCTGCACGGCAACGTCGCGGGCCAGCCAGGCGCCGAGGGCCTTGAGCCACTCGGTGAGCCGTTCGGCGATGGCGGCGTTGGCGGCGGCGGGGTCCTGCAGCATCCGCGCCTCGACGCGCGCCCAGGCCGCGTTGATCTCGGCCAGCAGGGCGGGGTGGGTGAGGAGGCGCAGCTTCAGGGCGTCGGCCTGGGCCATCAGCTCGGGATCGTGGTCCAGCCGTTGGGCGAAGCCCTGAACGGCGTTGGCCAGTTCCAGCCGCCAGGGGTGATCGGGCGCGCGCATCTCTTCGGCCGCCTTGATCAGGCCCTGGGTCAGGCGGTCGGCGATGATCCTGTCGACCCATTTGGGCAGCCACTTGAAGGACTGTTCGGAAACCTTCTCGCGCACGAAGTCCTCGTGGCTGGCGAGGTAGCCGGCCGCGCCGTCCAGCAGGCCGTCGAGCATCGGCTGGGCGCGTCCGTCGCGCCAGGCCAGGTCGATCACGCGCGCGGCTGCCGGGCCGGCCGGCACGGCCCTGATGGCCGCCAGGGCGATCGCCCCCAGCAGCTGCTCGCGGGTCTCGCGCGGGATCGCCCGCAGCAGGGCCGGGATCGCCGGGGCGAGGCGGCGGGCCAGGGCGTCGGCCCGGCCGGGCTCGGCCAGCCAGGCGGCGCCCCAGCCGGCGGCGTCGAGCTTGCGCACCTGGCCGTCCAGCACCCGGGCGGTCAGGAAGTTGTCGGCGATGAACCGTCCCAGGCCCTCGCCGATGCGGTCCTTGTTGCGCGGGATCACCGCGGTGTGCGGGATCGGCAGGCCCAGCGGCCGGCGGAACAGGGCCGTGACCGCGAACCAGTCGGCCACCGCGCCGACGGTGGCGGCCTCGGCGAAGGCGCGCACCCAGGCCAGCCACGGCCAGCGGGCTTCCGCGGCGCTGGCGGCCACGAACACCAGGGCCATCACCACCAGCAGGCTGGTGGCCAGGGCGCGCATGCGCGCCAGCGCGGCCCGGGGATCGGCGGCGCGGCTCTCGGCGCCGTGGGGCGGCGGGGCGGGTTGGGCGAGGGTCAAGGCCTGCACCATAGGGCGGGGCCGGCCATCGGGCGAGGGGCGGGGAGGCGGCGGCTCATCGTCAAGGAACGCGGATCGGCGAAAACCGCCTCTTAACGCGGTTCAGGCATGGTGGCTGACATAACTTCACTTCCCCCTTCCTTGACGAGGTCGGAGCGGGCCGATGCTGTTCCTGCTGAACGATGTCATTGTCGAGTTCGAAGCCGCCAGGCTGACCCAGCCGGCCATCGCCGGCCATCTCGCCCGCCTGAGCTTCGGCCAGGTCACCCAGCTGGTCGGCGAGGCCTTCGCCGAGAACCCCCGGCTGCCCGGCGGAAACGTTTTCGAGGCGCAGAAGCTGGCGCTGATGATCACGCTGAAGCAGCCGCAGGTGAACGCCGCCCTGGTGCTGACCCCCGGCCGGGTGTGCGCGCCGCAAGAGGTGTCGATCCAGTTCGCCGGCCTCGGCGCCGAATTGCTGATGCAGCTCAAGGGCATGCAGCAACAGGGGCGGCTGAACGCGGCGATGGCCAACAATCTCGTATGGTCCGCCCTCGGACAAAGACTGGCGAGCTGAGCCGCGCCACTCGCCTCAAGGTTAATCCGCGGCTCACCGATCTTCCCAACGGCGACTTAACGTCCCGCCGATATCCACGCCCGAACCCTTACCCATTCTGGGTTTCGGAGCGGTGCGGTGCTGTTCCTGCTGAACGACATGGTGCTCGACCTTGAGCCGGCGAAGCTGGTGCCGCCGCGCATGGCGGGGCACCTGGCCAGGCTGTCTATGGGGCAGGTCTCGACCCTGGTGCGCGAGGTGTTCGCCCACAACCCGCGCCTGCCCGCCAGCCATCTGACGCTGGCGCGCCGGGCGGCGGTGATGCTGGTGATGAAGAAGCCCGAGCTGAACGCGGCCCTGTTCCTGACCCCCGGAAGGGTCTGCGAGCCTGACGACGTCTCGGTGCGGTTCGCCACCCTGGGGGCGGAGGTGCTGTTCCAGCTCAAGCACATCCAGGACCAGGGGCGCCTGACGCCGGGCGCCGTGAACGCCCTGGTATGGTCCCGGGCCGGGCCGCGCTCGGCCGCCGGATAGGCCCCTGGCGCCGGGCGGCCGCGACGGCGTTCACCCCTGCGCAGGGGGCCGGCGAGGGCCGCCCTTGCTCCTGCCACCCTAAGCCCCTAGTTTCGCCCACCTTCCGACGGCTTCGTTCAAGGACCCCATGGCCGCGCACTATCTCGAGTTCGAACGCCCCATCGCGGAACTCGAGGCCAAGATCGAAGAGCTGCACAAGCTCTCGGAGACCGCCGGGCCGGGCGCGTTCGACGCCGAGATCGCCTCGCTCCGCGAGCGGGTGGGCGAGATGCGCCGCGACGCCTATTCGAATCTCGACGGCTGGCAGAAGACCCAGATCGCGCGCCACCCGCAGCGGCCGCACTTCGTCGACTACATGGCCGGCCTGATCGAGGACTTCATCGAACTGCGCGGCGATCGCGCCTTCGCCGACGACCAGGCGATGCTGGGCGGCATCGGCCAGTTCCGTGGCCAGCCGGTGGTGGTGATCGGCCAGGAAAAGGGCCACGACATCGCCACGCGCATCAAGCACAACTTCGGCATGGCGCGGCCCGAGGGCTATCGCAAGGCCACCCGGCTGATGGACCTGGCCGACCAGTTCGGCCTGCCGGTGCTGAGCTTCATCGACACCAACGGCGCCTACCCGGGGATCGATTCGGAGGAGCGCGGCGTCGCCGAGGCCATCGCCCGGGGCATCGAGCGCTGCCTGACCCTGGGCGTGCCGATGGTCGCGGTGATCACCGGCGAGGGCATGAGCGGCGGCGCCATCGGCATCGGCGCGGCCAACGCGGTGCTGATCCTGGAACACTCGGTCTATGCGGTGATCACGCCGGAGGGCTGCGCCTCGATCCTGCTGCGCGACGGCGCCCTCGCCGCCGGTGCGGCCAAGGCGATGAAGATCACCGCCCAGGACCTGATCAAGAACAAGGTGGTCGACAAGATCATCGAGGAGCCGCTGGGCGGCGCCCACGCCGATCCCGCCCTGGCGATCAGCCGCGTCGGCGACGCCATCGAGGAAGAGCTGAAGGCGCTCCTGGCGCTCTCGCCGCAACAACTGAAGACCCAGCGCGCCGAGCGCTTCTACGCCATCAGCCGGCCGTAGAGGCGGCGCCGGCCCTTCTGCTAAAGCGCCTTCAGCGCCGCGGCGAACGCCTCCACCGACTCGTCGGTGGTCGCCCAGGAGCACATGAAGCGCACCGTGCCGTCGATGAAGCGGTAGACGAACCAGCCGGACTTGTGCAGCCGCTTCAGGGTCGGCTCGTCCATCTCCACGAAGACGGCGTTGGCTTCCACCGGGTGGACCACCTTGAAGGGCGAGAGCGCGGCCAGCTTTTTCGCCATGGCGTTGGCGTGGCCGGCGCGGCTGGCCCAGGCGTTGTCTTCCAGCATCCCCAGCCAGGGCGCGGCCAGAAAACGGGCCTTGGAGGTCAGCTGGCCGCCGTGCTTCAGCCGGGCGCCGAACCGGCGCGACAGGCTCTTGTCGAGCAGCACGATGGCCTCGGTGGGTGTCGAGCCGGCCTTGGTCCCGCCCAGCACCAGCACGTCGACCCCCAGCCGCCCTACTGCCTTGACGTCGAAGCCGGAGGCGGCCGCGTTGGCCAGGCGGGCGCCGTCCAGATGCACCTTCAGCCCGGCGGCCTTGGCCGGCTCGATCAGCGCCTTCAGCGCCGCCTCGTCGTAGAGCGCGCCGTATTCGGTGGTGTTGGTCACCGACAGCGCCGCGGCGGACTGCCAATGCGGCTGGTCGGGCCGGGCCAGGGCCTCGGCCAGGGCCGCCGGTTCGATGCGGCCGGAGGCCCCGGGCAAGGTGATCAGGCCGACGCCGGCGCCGAAGAAGCCGGGGGCGCCGGTCTCGTCGGTGGCGATGTGGCTGTGCTCGTGGCAGGCCACCGCCTCGTGCGGGGCGGCCAGGGCGGCCAGGGTCAGGGCGTTGGCGGCGGTGCCGCTGGCGGCGAAGCGAACCTCGGCGTCGACGTCGAGCAGCGCGCGGATCGCGTCGCCCGCGGCCTTGCTGACATGATCGGCGCCATAGCCGGCCGCGAAGCCGTCGTTGGCGGCGGTGAGCGCCTGCATGACCTCGGGCATGGCGCCGGCGGTATTGTCGGAAGCGAAGTCGTATCTGGCCATGGCGGAGGTTTCGGCGGTGGCCGGGGCGGGGTCAAGGCCGGTTCTCCGCTGGAGCCCCCATCCCCGGCTTCGCCGGTACTTCCCCCACGGGGGGAAGAGAATAAGCGCTCAAGCCCGCACTGCCGTTCTCTTCCCCCGTTGGGGGAAGTACGGCCGAAGGCCGGGAAGGGGGTTCCAGCTTGGCGCCGCGCTACCCCGGGTTGGCCTCCACCTGGAAAGCCCCTTCGTGGGCGATGTGCCAGGGCTGGGCTTCCTTGACCCAGATGTCGGCCTGGACCTTGAAGTCCGAGGGATCGTCGAGGCTGCCGACCTTGACCACGGCGATCTCGCTGGCGGTGGGCTCGGAGAACACCGGCGAACCGCAGCTCTCGCAGAAGCTGCGGCCGACCTTGGCGCCGGAGTCGGCCTCGGCCCAGTACGTCCGCGGCTGGCCCTTGGTCACCTTCAGCGACGCGCGCGGGAAGATCATCGCCAGGGTGGGGGCGCCGCCGGCGGCGTACTGGCAGGCGCGGCAGTGGCAGGCGACCTGGAACACCGGATCGCCTTCGACCTCGTAGCGGATGGCGCCGCAGAAGCAGCCGCCGGTTCGGGTGGTCATGGTGGGTTTCCTCCGAATTGGGCCGCGCCCGCGTGCGGCTGGTGCCATGGCGGCGCGCTATCCATCCACAAATCCGCCTGGACCTTGAAGTCCGATCGATCGTCCAGCCCGCCGACCTTCACCGCCACCAGATCGTCGCGGCTGTCCGGCCTGGAAAACAGGTGCACACCGCAATCTGTGCAGAAGAAGCTGCCGCCACTGGTGGGTTTGGCCCTATAGACCCGCGCTTCGCCGGCCGTCAGCCGGAACCCGGCCGCCGGAAAGACCAGGGACAGATTGGGGCCGCCGCCGGCGACGTACTGGCAATCGCGGCAGTGGCAGGCGATGCCGGCGACCGGTTCGCCCTCAGCCACATACCGGATCCTGCCGCACCGGCAGCCGCCTTCCAGGGTCCGCATCAGTCCACCTCGGCGGCCCAGGCGCGCACGTCGGCGACGAAGGCGTGCGGCTGCTCCATGGCGGCGAAGTGGCCGCCGTCCTTCTGCTCGCTCCAGCGGACGATGTTGTAGGCCCGCTCGGCCCAGGACCGCGGCGGCGCCTGGTAGAGCGCCTCGCCCGGGAAGTTGGCGAAGGCGGTCGGCACTTCGCAGCGCTGGCCCTCCTGCAGCACCACGCCGCCCTCTTCCAGCAGCGCGCGGTAGTACCAGGCGCCGGTCGTGAAGCTGCCGGTCATCACGTAGATCATCACGTTGGTCAGCAGCTGGTCGCGGGTGAACACGTCCTCGAACTTCGCCTCGCGGCGGTCGCACCAGTCGTAGAACCGCTCGATGATCCAGGCGGCCTGACCGACCGGGTTGCCGGCGCCGAGCCAGGCCAGGGACTGGGGCTTGGACGCCTGCAGGCGGAAATAGGCGCCCAGCATGTCCATCATCGCGTTCTGGCGGGTCAGCCAGGCGACCTCGGCCTCGCTGGTGGGGCCGCCGGCGGGGCGGAAGCCGATCATGTTCAGGTGGATCGCCTTGACGTGGGCGGCGTGGTCGAAACCCAGGCACGAGGTGACGAACGCGCCCCAGTCGCCGCCCTGCGCCAGGTAGCGGTCGTAGCCCAGCACCTGCGTCATCAGGGTGTTGAACAGCCGCGCCGTGGCGCGCTGGCCGAACGGCCGCTTCGGCTTGGACGAGAAGCCGAAGCCGGGCAGGGACGGGATCACCAGGTCGAAGGCGTCCTCGGCCTTGCCGCCGTGCTTCGACGGGAACGCCAGGGCGTCGATGGCGCCCCAGAACTCGTAGTGGCTGCCGGGCCAGCCGTGGCTCAGCAGCAGCGGCCGCTTGCCGCCCGCCTCGCCGACCACATGCACGAAGTGGATGTCGAAGTCCTCGACCCTGGCGGTGAACTGCGGATAGCGGTTCAGCTCCGCTTCGGCGGCGCGCCAGTCGTAGCCGTCCAGCCAGTAGGCGCAGATGTCCTTGAGGAACTTGCCGTCCGCGCCATAGCCCCAGCCGTCCGGCACGTCGGGCGCCGGCGGCCAGGGATAGTTGCGCACCTTCTCCAGCACTTCGCCCACGCCCATGGCGTGCCAGTCGACCTTGAACGGCTTGATCTCGGCCATCGGCGGCTTCCTTCCCCTGTTTGCGAAGGTGACGCTGGCGTCGTGACGCGGCGGCGGTCAAGCCTCGTTGGCGGCGGCGGGCGGGAAGAAGTGCGCGTTGAGGATCGCCACCAGTTCACCGATCAGCCGTTCGGCGCGGAACGGCGGCGCCAGCTTGCCGGAGAACTGCAGCATGATCGGGCCATGGATCGCCGCCCAGTAGAGGTGGCCGATCAGGTCCTTGTCGCCCGTCAGCCGGCCCTCCCCGATCAATTCGTCCAGATGCTGGGTCATGGTCGCGCGAGAGCGCTCGCCCGCGGCCACCAGCTCAGGATAGTCGGCCTCGTTGGGCTGGGTGATGTCGAACATCAGCTTGTAGGCTTCGGGATTGTCGAACGCGAAGCGGACGTAGGCGCGGCCCACCGCCTCGGAGACGTCGCCGCCGGAGGTCTTCGCCTCGTCGTAGGCGCGCTCCAGCACATCGGCGTGGCGGTTGAAGCCGCGGGCGCGCACGGCGGCCAGGATGGCGTCCTTGTCCTTGAAGTAGCGGTAGGGGGTCATGGCGCTGACGCCCAGCGCCTGGGCCAGCTGACGCATGGTCACCGCCTCGGGCCCCTGCTCGGCGAACAGGTGCTCGGCGGCGTCGCACAGCCGGTCGCGGAACTCGGCGACGTCCTGGTCGGAAAGGGCCTTGGGCACGGGTCTTAAGCGTCTCACGAACAATTCACTTGCCAGGAGCCTATATCGTACGACATAAATTTACAATGTAAGACATGGCCAAGCTGCAGGAGGACGCCATGGATGGATCGCAACCGATCAATCCCTATCTGTCGGGCAATTTCGCGCCGGTGCGCAGCGAGGACGATTTCGAGCTGAAGATCACCGGCGAGATCCCCAAGGGCCTCGCCGGCGCCTATTACCGCAACGGGCCGAACCCGCAGTTCGAGCCGCGCGGCCAGTACCATTGGTTCGGCGGCGACGGCATGATCCACGGCTTCTTCCTGGAAGACGGCAAGGCGCGCTACCGCAACCGCTATGTGCGCACCAACAAGTACGTGACCGAGCACGCGGCCGGCCAGGCGCTGTTCGGCACTTTCGGCAATCCGCTGGAAACCGATCCGTCGGTGATGGGCCAGGACTCGGGGGTCGCCAACACCAATATCGTCTGGCACGCGGGCAAGTTGCTGGCGCTTGAGGAAGGCCACATGCCGACCGAGCTGGACCCGCTGACCCTGGAAACCCGGGGCTACGTCCAGGACTACCGCGACCGCACGACCGCCCACCCCAAGCTCGATCCCGAGACCGGCGAGATGGTCTGGTTCGGCTATTCCATCGGCCAGATGCCGTTCACCCGGACGGTGTCGTACGGCGTGACCGACGCCGCCGGCAAGGTGGTGCGCCGCGACGACTTCGAGGCGCCCTATTCCAGCATGATCCACGACTTCCTGGTCACGCGGAACCACGCCCTGTTCCCGGTGCTGCCGCTGACCGGCGACCTGGAGCGGGTGATGAAGGGCGGCCCAGCCTATGCCTGGGAGCCGGAGAAGGGCGCCTTCGTCGGCGTGATGAGGCGCGACGCCAGTGTCGACACCATCCGCTGGTTCCAGACCGAGCCGAACTATGTGTTCCATCCGATGAACGCCTGGGAGGAGGGCGACCTGATCCACGCCGACGTGATGGAGTATCCGCAGGCGCCGCTGTTCCCCAATGCCGACGGCAGCCGTGGGCAGAACGCCGGGGCCAGGCTGGTGCGCTGGACCTTCGACCTGGCGGGCGACTCCAACGCGATCAAGCGCACCCGGCTCGACGACCTCGACGGCGAGTTCCCGCGCTTCGACGAGCGCCATGCGGGCCTGGCCTACCGGCACGGCTGGTTCGCGGCCAACACCTCGCGCTCCGGCGATGTGCGCTTCAACGCCATCGCCCAGGTCGACGTGAAGACCGGCAAGCGCAGCCAGTACGAGCTGCCGGGCAGCGACGCCGCCGGCGAGCCGGTGTTCGTCCCCCGCTCGGCCGCTGCGCCGGAGGGCGACGGCTGGGTGATCGCCACCATCTACCGCGGCGCCGAGGACCGCACCGACCTGGCGGTGTTCGACGCCGCCGACGTCACCGCCGGCCCCATCGGCCTGGCCCACGTGCCGCGCCGCGTCCCGTTCGGCTTCCACGGCAACTGGCGCGGGGCGTAGGGGGGCTGTCGGCCGGCGCCGCACCCCCTCACCTTCCCACGCTCCTTGCTGACGCCATGAGCGTGGGCCCCTCCCTCTCCCTGTGGGAGAGGTAGATTAAGTGTCGAAGCGCACAGGCGAAAATCCCCTCTCCCAGAGGGAGAGGGAGGGGCCCGAGGTCAGCGCGCCAGCGCTGAGCTTGGGAAGGTGAGGGGTTCCGCCCCTTGCCGCGCCTACCCCTTGTCCCCGGTCCGGTAGTCGCCGAAGGCCTGGTCGCGCTGGGTGAGCGCCTGGGTGACGCCCTTGCGCAGCTGCGCCATGTAGTCGCGCGAGGCAGGCGTGTGCCAGCCGAGGGCGTGCAGGTCGGTGCCGGCGCGGATGCCGGCGCGCATGCCCATGGCCTCCATCTGCCGGTGCACCAGGCGCTTGTTCAGCTGGGCCAGCTCCGGGTCGACCTTGGCGATGCGCTCGGCCATGGCCAGCACCTGGGCCTCCAGGTCGTCCGCGGCGAAGGCCCGGTTGGCGAAGCCCAGCCGCACGGCTTCAAGGCCGGAGATGGAGTCGCCGGTCAGCATCAGCTCCATGGCCGCGCGCATGCCGACGATCCAGGCGTGGTACTGGTTGTCCGGCGGCGACATGGTGCGCACCGCCGGGTAGCCGATCTGGGCGTCCTCGGCGACGTAGACCAGGTCGCAGGCCACCGCGAGTTCGGAGCCGCCGGCCAGGCACCAGCCGTGCACCTGGGCGATCACCGGCTTGGCCAGGTCCCACATGCGAAAGCACCCCTCGACCACGTGCCGCGCCCACTGGCCCTGCCCGCCGGCGGTGTAGAACGGCAGCTCGCCCAGGCTGGAGAGGTCGTAGCCGGACGAGAAGCACGTCCCGGCTCCGCGCAGGATCATCACCCGCACCTCCGGGTCGCGGTCGCCCTCCTCCAGCGCCGCGAAAAGCTCGCCGCGCAGGGCGTTGGACAGGGCGTTGCGCTTGTTCGGCCGGTTCAGGGTGAGGCGACGCACGTGCGGCGCCGGGGTGTCGATCAGCAGGATGGGGTCGTCGGCCATGGCTTCCTCCGGGGTTTTCGGAGGATTGAGGCCCGGTGACGTCGCGTGCGTCCAGGCCGGTTCTCCGCGGGAACCCCCATCCCGGCCTTCGGCCGTACTTCCCCCACGGGGGGAAGAGAGTCGCGGCTTCCACTCCCGTTCTCTTCCCCCTCAGGGGGAAGTCCCCGCGGAGCGGGGGATGGGGGCTCCAGCCGGGAGCGAGCCCTACGGCGTGACGATCGGGAAGAAGAAGTCGAACCGGTCCAGCAGGCCCAGGAGCCGGCCCAGCGCCTCGGCGTCGCCGGCGTCCTTCACGCGGCCGTCGGCCAGGGCGGCGTCCAGGGTCGCTTCGCCGATCACCAGGTCGACCAGGGTTCCGCGGGCCAGCGTCACGGCGGGCGCCGCCTCGGAGGGCGCGTGGTGCAGCACCGCGTTCTCCACCCAGACGCGGAAGCGCTCGCCGGTGTCGGCCAGGGCCAGGGTGAGGCCGAAGTCGGCCTCGGCGCCGGCCTTCTCGCCGTTCAGCCGCACCGACAGGCTCTCCAGCAGCGAGTCCCCCGGCAGGTTGCGCATCTGCCCCAGCTGGCTCTGACGCGGGGTGGGCGAGGGGGCGATCGGGTTGCGCAGCTCCTGGGCGCCGGTCAGGTAGAAGGCGCGCCACGGCCCGGACTCTGCCTGGTAGCCCATCTGTTCCAGGGCGTCGGCCTGCAGGTGGCGGGCCTCGGCGTTGTCGGGATCGGCGAACACCAGGTGGTTCACCACCTCGGCGACCCAGCGATAGTCGCCGGCGTCGAACGCGGCGCGGGCCTTGGCCAGCAGGGCGTCGGCGCCGCCGGCCAGGTCGACGTAGCGGCGGCCGGCTTCCACCGGCGGGTGCTTGTGCAGGTTGGCCGGGTTGCCGTCGAACCAGCCGAGGTAGCGCTGGTAGACCGCCTTGGCGTTGTGGTTCAGCGTGCCGTAGTAGCCGCGGGTGTGCCACTCGGCGGCCAGCGACGGCGGCAGGGCCAGGCGTTCGGCGATCTCCAGCGGCGTCAGGCCGTGGTTCGCCAGCCGCAGGCTCTGGTCGTGGATGTACTTATAGAGATCGCGCTGCTGGCGCAGGAACTTCACGCTGCGCTCGCGGCCCCACTTGGGCCAGTGGTGGCTGGCGAACAGCACGTCCGTGCCGTCGGCGAAGAGGCCGATCGCCTCCTCGATGTAGCGGCTCCAGGCGCTGGCGTCGCGCACCTGGGCGCCGCGCGGGGTGTAGAGGTTGTGCAGGTGGCAGGTGCAGTTCTCCGCCATGCACAGCGCCCGGTGCTGCGGGAACATGAAGTTCATCTCGGCCGGCGCCTCGGTGTCCGGGGTCACCTGGAAGACGATTTCCACCCCGTCGACCACCAACTGCTCGCCGGTGCTGACGATGCTGCGGGTCGGCGCCACCAGGTCGACCTGGCCGAGCGAGGTGGCCTTGCCGAGGCCGGCGTCCACATGCCCCTTCGGCCCGCGCGGCAGGAAGGCGCCGTACATGTAGGTCGCCCGCCGGTTCATGGCGTTGCCGGCCATCACGTTCTCGGCGACCGCCGCCTGCAGGAAGCCCTCCGGCGCGATGATCGTCGCCCCGGCGTCGAGGTCGGCCTGGCTGAGCACCCCCTTGATGCCGCCGTAGTGGTCGACGTGGCTGTGGGTGTAGATCACCGCACTGACCGGCTTGTCGCCGCGGTGCCTGCGCATCAGCGCCAGGGCGGCGGCGGCCGGCTCGGCGGACACCAGCGGGTCGATCACCACGAAACCGGTCTCGCCCTCGATGAAGGTGATGTTGGAGATGTCGAAGCCGCGCACCTGGTAGACGCCGGCGGTCACCTCGAACAGGCCGTGGATCAGGTTCAGCCGCGCCTGCCGCCACAGGCTGGGATTGACGGTGTCCGGCGCCGTCGGGTCGTTCTCGAAGGCGAAGGGGGCGAGGTCCCAGACCGCCCGGCCGGCGGCGTTCGTTGCCCGCGCGTCCGGGATGGTGTCGATGAAGCCTCGGCGGGCGTCGGCGAAATCGCTCTCGGCGTCGGCGGGCAGGGTGGCGGCCAGCGCGGCGTGGGCCGCGCGCGTGGCGGCGGTGGCGTCCTTGGGACCGTCCATGGGTCACCCTCCCGGTCGCGGCCCTCAGCGGCCGTCGTCTCTCCGGCATAGGCGAGGGCGCAGCGGACGACAACGGGCGTCGCAGGCTTGTGGCGCGTCGAGCGCCACTTTGTCGGATCAGTCCAGGCGGGTGTTGTAGCGCGACAGGGCGAGCCCCGTGGCGATGGCCACGAACAGGCTCAGCGCGCCGAGGCTCGGCAGGCTGCCGTCCAGGCTCTCGCCCTTCAGCAGCGAGCCGCGCACGATGCGCAGGAAGTGCGTCACCGGGATCGCCGAGCCGATCGCCTGCGCCCATTTCGGCATGCCGGCGAAGGGGAACATGAACCCCGACAGCAGGATCGAGGGCATGATGTAGAAGAACGACATCTGCATGGCCTGCAGCTGGGTCCTGGCCACCGTGGAGATCAGGAAACCCAGGGCCAGGCTGCCGACGATGAACAGCAGCAGCCCCAGGGCGAAGGCCGTCCAGCCGCCCACCATCGGCACGTCGAACAGCGCCCGGGCCAGCAGCAGGATGATCCCCGCCTGCACCAGGCCGACGATGACGTACGGCGCCAGCTTGCCCATCATCACCTCGATCGGCCGCACCGGGGTGGCCAGCAGGCTCTCCATCGTGCCGCGCTCGCGCTCGCGGGTGACGGCCAGGGAGGTCATCATCACCAGGGTCATCGACAGGATGACCCCCAGCAGGCCGGGGACGATGTTCACCGCGGTGATGTTCTCCGGATTGTAGCGGCGGTGCACCACCACCTCGAACGGCGCTGCGCCCCCCGGCGCGGGCGCCAGGGCGCCTTGGAGATCGTGCGACAGCGCCTGGGTCGGCAGGGTGGCGAGGGCGGCCAGGGCGTTGCCGGTGGCGGCCGGATCGGTGGCGTCGGCCTCCACCAGGATCTGCGCCCGGTCATGGCGCACCAGCCGGCGGCTGAAGTCGGCCGGGATGGTCAGGGCGAACTGGGCCTGGCCGTTCTCGATCAGCCGGTCCAGCTCGGCCGGGCTGCGCACGGTCTGGCGGAAGTCGAAATAGTCGGTCTCCTTGAGCGCCGACAGGATCGAGCGGGAAAACCGGCCCTGGTCCTCGACCAGAACCGCGGTCGGCAGGTGCTTGGGATCGTTGTTGATGGCGTAGCCGAACAACAGCAGCTGCACGATCGGCAGCACCAGGATCATGGCGTAGGTCAGCCGGTCGCGGGTGAGCTGGGTGAACTCCTTGGCCAGGACCGCGAAGGTGCGCAGCGCCACGCCGTTCATGCGAAGTTGTCCGGGGCCTGGTCCATCAGCCGGATGAACACGTCCTCCAGGCTGGGCGCGACCTCGCGCCAGCGGTAGGGCTCGCGGCGGAACCGGGCGATGGCGGCCTCCAGCGCGGCCCGGTCGACGCCGCTGACATGCAGGCTCTGGCCGAAGGGCGCCACGTCCAGCACCCCGGGCTTGCCGGCCAGTTCGCGGCCCAGCCGATCTGCCTGCGGCCCCTCCGCCAGGAAGGTGACCAGGTGCGAGCCGGCGATCACCTCGTCGGCCGTGCCGCGGGCGATCAGCCGGCCGTAGACGATGTACGCGATCTCATGACAGCGCTCGGCCTCGTCCATGTAATGGGTGGAGACCAGCACCGTCAGGCCCTGGGCGGAGAGGGCGTGGATCTCGTCCCAGAAGTCGCGGCGGGCCTTGGGATCGACGCCGGCGGTGGGCTCGTCCAGCAGCAGCAGCTTCGGCTCGTGCAGGGTGGCCGCGGCCAGGGCCAGGCGCTGCTTCCAGCCGCCGGAGAGCGAGCCGGCCAGCTGCGCGCGGCGGTTGGTCAGGCCCAGGCGCTCCAGGCTCTCGCGCACCCGCTCGCGGCGCCGGTCCAGGCCGTAGACCCGGGCGACGAACCTCAGATTCTCCTCGATGGAGAGGTCCTCGTAGAGCGAGAACTTCTGCGTCATGTAGCCGGTCTGGCGCTTGATCGCCTCGCTCTGGGTGCGGAAGTCGAGGCCCAGCACCGTGCCCTCGCCGGCGTCGGCGCTGAGCAGGCCGCAGATCATCCGCAGGGTGGTGGTCTTGCCCGAGCCGTTGGGGCCCAGGAAGCCGCAGATGCGGCCGCGCGCCACGGCCAGCGAGACGTCCTGCACCACCCGCCGCCCGCCGAAGGCCTTGTCCAGGCCGCGCACGTCGATGACCCGATCGGGCTCCGTGGGACCGGGTCCGGCGGCTGCGGGCGGCGGCAGGCTCATGTCCCGGCCTTCAGCGGCTCCACATCGGCGGGCTGGCCCGGCGACAGGTCGGCGGCGTCGGTCGGGCGCGCCTCGATGAGGAACACCATGCGATCGCGGGACTTGCGGCTGTAAATCACCGGCGGAGTGTATTCCGGGCGCGGGCTGACGTAGGCGATCACCGCCTGGCGCGCCGCGCGGCAGCCGTCGCAGGTGAAGCGGATCGTCCGCCCGAGCCGGTAGAGGGCCAGGTCGCGCTCGGGCACGTAGAATTTCAGCTTCACCTTGCCGTCGGGGATCAGGCTGACGATCGGCTGGTTGGCGCCGGCCCATTCGCCGGCTTGGAAGAAGGTCTCCTCGATCCGCCCGGCGGCCGGGGCGCGGGCGGAGAACTGGGCCAGACGCGCCTCGGTGTCGGCCACCTGGGCCCGCGCCCGCTCGGCGCCGGCGCGGGCGGCTTCGGCCTGGGCCTGGGCGGTCTTCAGGGCCGCCAGCGCGCCGTTGGCCTGCGCGGCGGCGTCCGCGGCGGCGGTGCGGGCGCGGTCGGCCTCCTGCGTCGACACGGCCCCGGTCCCCGACCTCTGCAGGGTGGTGAAGCGGGCGGCGTCGCGCTCGGCGTTGGCCGCCTGGGCCTTTGCCGACGTCAGCCGCGCCGCCGCCTCGGCCACGCCGGCGTCGGCCGCCTCGCCCTGCCGGCGCGCCTGCGCCAGCTCCGCCTGGGCGGCGGCGTGCTGGGCCTCCTGGCTGCGGGCGTCGACACTGAACAGCGGCGCGCCGGCGGCGACGCGCTGGCCGCGCACCACGCCCAGCGAGGTCACCGCGCCGGGGGACGGGCTGGCCAGGTACAGGGCCTCGCCCTCCAGGTAGCCGGACAGCACGTCGGCGTCGGTGGCGCGCGGCGCCAGCGCTTTCCACGCCAGCAGGCCGAGCACGGCCAGGACCAGGGCGACGGGGACGAGGATGCGCAGGCGTTTCATGCGGCCCGCTCCAGCGGGGGTGTCAGCAGCCCGGCGGCTACGGTGTCGAAGTGCTCGGCCGCCAGGGCGGCCAGATCCAGCGGCTCGCCGCCCGCCGGCTGCATGACCTCGATCCACAGGGCGCCCAGCATCATCGGCCCGATCAGCGACAGCGCCATCAGCCGCGGTGTCCCGGGCCGCACCTCGCCGCGGGCCTGGGCGCGGGCGATGGCGGTGGTCATCGCCGTCAGCGCCCGCGCGACCACGTCGTCGTGCCACAGGCGGGCGATCTCCGGAAAGTTGCGGCCTTCGGCGATCACCATCCGCGCCAGGCTGCGCACGCCCGGCCGGCCGAGCGTCTCGGCCATGCGCGCCAGCATCGCCCGGGCCAGCTCGGCGAAGGGGACATCGGCGGTCTCCAGGATGCGGGCGATGCCGTCGATGTCCGGCGCGGCGCGGGTTCCGACCACGGCGCGAAACAGCTCGGTCTTGTTGGGGTAGTAGACGTACAGCGCAGCCTTGGAGAGCCCCGCCCGTTCGGCGATCTCCTCCAGCCTGGCCGCGGCGAAGCCCCGCTCGGCGAAGATCTCCAGCGCCGCCGCCTCGATCTCCCCGGGGCGCGCGGTCTTGCGCCTGCGCCATTTCGGGTCGGCGTTCACGATCACCTCGAAATAATTGACCCATGAGTCATTAACAGATCTGCATGCAGAGTCCAGCCGCCCGCGCCTACGCCTTGGCGGGGGCGCGATGCGAAGAGGCTCGGGGTAGGGATGAGGCGTGCGCGAGCCGTCAGCCCGCCACGTCCTCCTCCAGCTCGTGCATTTCCCACAGGTCGTTGCGCGAGAAGCGCAGGTGCTGGCGAACCGCCATCACCACGGTGCGTCCCAGGGCGGACTCCAAGGCGTGCAGGCGTTCGAACGCCGCCTTGGCCTCGGCGCCGGCGAGCCGGCGGCGCCGGGCGGCCTCGTGCGCCTCGAGCGCCAGCAGGCTGGCTTCGGCGCGCGCCACCAGCTCGACGTGCAGCCGGACATATTCCTGCAGCTGCGGTCCCTGTGGCCCCAGCCGGCTGGCCAGGCTGGCGATGGCCTGGCCGCCGGGGGTCTGGGCGAAGGCCCCGCTCTGCATCGCCGCCAGCAGATGCTCGTGCGCGTCCTCGTCCTCGGCCAGCCAGCGGCGGGCAAAGACGTCGCCCGCGGCGAACAGGATCAGCAGCACCGCCGGAACCACCACGGCGATCACCACCATGTCGATCAGCGGCGTCTTCGGGAAATGGTTGAAGCCGGCGTGCAGGGCGATCGCCGCGGCGAGGCCCGGCAGGAAGAACAGCGGGTTGAGGAAGAAGCCGCTGGCCGCGCGCTTCAGGCTGGGCACGAACAGCAGCTGCGCGGTGGCGGCGAGGATGGCCGTCGCGCCGCCGTGCATGATCGCCGTGCCGAAGCCGCGCACCAGCCAGAGCCCCAGGCCGGCGTCGGAGAACAGGCGCAGGTAGAACAGGTTCTCGATCAGCGAGAAGCCGGCGCCGATGGCGAAGCCGGAGATCGCCGCGTCGACCAGATAGCCCACGCGATTGGTGGCGAACACGGCGACGACGATCAGCCCCTTGAGCGACTCCTCCAGGATCGGCGCGCCGACTTGCGAATAGTTGCTGACGTCCAGCGGGAAGGCGTCGAACAGCCCGCCGCTGGCCAGGAAGGCCAGGGCCGCCGCCACGGCCCCCCCGGCCATCAGCTCCAGCACCTCCCACGGCTTCATCAGCTTGAAGACGTCGAGCACGACGAAGGCGGCCAGCACGGTGAGCACCGGCACGCAGGCGATCAGGCCCTTGAGGATGAACGGGTCCATCTGGGTTACGCGATCCGGCTCACATGATCTTCAGCGACACCATGACCTCGTCATGGCCGGGGCGATCATGCTCCATGCCGTGGGCGTAGCCCACCGAGAAGGTCATCGGCAGCCGCAGCGCGACGGTGAAGTTGAAGTCCAGCTGGCCGCCGACGGTTTCGAGCGTCCGGTTGGGGCCCACCGGCTGCTGCAGCGCCAGCACCCCGCCGAACAGCGCCGGGCGCAGATAGGACAGATAGAGGCTGGGCGTTCCCGCCTGGGCGAAGCGCACCGGCGGCAGGTTCCATTCGGCCAGGCTCCTGACGAAGCGGCGCGCGGTGATGGCGTCGATCTCGAAGCCGGGGAAGCTGTCGAACTGGCGATAGCGCTTCACCTCGCCGTCATCGACGTAGTTGTTGCCGAACGCCCCCATGTAGAAGGCGCCCAGCGGGTTGGCGCGATTGCCGCCGGCGACGCCCGCGGCGCTGTAGAGCCAGACCGACGAGTGGCTCCAGCCGATCGGCCGGCCGAAACCCAGCCCGGCGTACACCGACGGATAGGCGCCGCCGTCCGACACGTCGTTCTCGACATTCACGTTCCACTGCCAGCCACGCTCGTGGTCCACCGCGCCGAGCGACTTGTTGAAGTCCTCGTACTTCAGCCCCAGCTTGACGACGCCGATGTTGCGGTCCGCGCCGGTGGCGATGTTCTGGGCTCCGGGCAGGGTGTCGAGGCCCAGGTACGCGCCGGCCTCGGCGCTGAAGTCCAGCTGCCGCGGCGGGTCGTACACCAGCGACTTCTTGTAGCCGACGATGAAGGCGTCGCCCTTGCGCGCCCGCTCGGTGGGGCCGAACAGGTCGTAGAAGCCGGCCTGGTTGTGCCAGTACTCGAACTTCCAGGCGATGGTGTGGAAGGTCAGGTCGGCGTGGATCCGCTCGTCGGCCGGCAGGCCGGGCGCCGGCGAATAGCTGAGGGTCGCGGTCAGCTGGTCGAACTGCATCGGATCCTCGAAGATCAGATGCCAGCCGCCGGCCACGCGGCCCTTGTAGCCCTCGATGACGGGATAGGAGTCCGCCAGCTTCATGGCCTGCAGCGGGACGTACTTGCCCTGCGCGGTGATCAGGCTGTCCAGCGGCACGCCGGCGGGCGAGCCGACGCCCCAGGTCTTCACCTCCGGATGCCGGTCGGCGACCGCCGTGCCCAGGAACTTGATGGCGCCCAGGTCCTGCAGCGGCTTGGGGTCCAGGCGCACGGGAGTGAAGCCCTGGCCGGTGTACTCGAAGGCGATCAGCGAGCCGTCCTTCTGCGGGATCGGCCGGAAGAGCCCGGTCGAGGCGTTGCTGACGGCCTCCACCTGCTGGGTGGCGATCTCGAAGCGGTAGAGGTTCGAGACCCCGGTGTAGTAGCTGGAGCCGTAGAGATACCGGCCGTCCGGCGAGAACACGAAGCTCTCCGGCGTGGCGCCAGGCTGCTTCAGGGTGGCGATCGGCGCGGGCTCTTCAGATCCCAGGTCGGCGATGCGGAACACCTGCACGCTCTGCTCGCCGTTCACCTCGCCCACCGAGGCCGACAGCAGGGTCCCGTCCGGCGAGATATCCAGGTCGAACGGGATGCGCCCGTAGGGGAAGGTGTGCACCTGGGTCCAGCCGGCGTAAGGCGGGTCGATCCGCACCAGGGTGACATAGCCGTTCATGTGGCGCAGGCCCCAGATCGCCTTGTCCCTGGGGTTGACGACGATGTCGCCGATGCGCCCGTCGCGGATCAGCATGCGGCTCTTGCCGGTCTTCACGTCCACCGCCATCAGGTCGCGATAGGCGTAGTTGTCGGCCGTGTAGTAGGCGGTCTCCTTGTCCGGGTCGTAGGCCAGGGAGGTGACCCGGTAGAGCATCTGGCCCTTGATCTCGACCAGGCGGCGGATGTCGCCGGTGGTCATGTCCAGCACCCCGACGTGGCCGATCACCCCCGGATAGCGGAAGGCGCCGACCATCCTGCCGGTCGCCGGGTCGATGAACGCCCGCGACACCGATCCCAGGGCCCGGGGCGACAGCCGGGTGAGCGGCGTCAGCGGGTACTGCGACACCGAGGCCAGGTTCTGGCGCTGGAAGTCGTGCTCGTAGACGGTCCACTCGCGCCAGGCCTGGTCCAGCGGCTCGCCGAACACCCGCTTGAACTGGATCGAATAATAGCCGGCGCTGCCTTCGTCGCGGCGCAGCCAGTCGATCACCTTCTGCGGCGAGCGGGTCAGCGCCAGGTAGCTCATGAATCGCGTGCCATAGAGGTACTCGTTGACCCCGACCTGGAAGTCGATGGCCGTGCCCTCCGACTCCAGCCCCAGCGGCGAGAAGAAGCGGGCGTTGTCGCGGACCATGGCGCGGAACACCATCTCGTCGTAGCCGCCCTGGGCGCGGCCGTAGCCGCCCGCCATCCAGGTCTCCATGAACACGGCGCTGCCTTCCAGGTACCAGCGCGGCACGTTCACCCGGGGCGTGGCCAGGTAGTTGTAGAGGATCGATTCCGGATGGTCCTGCAGCGGCATCGGCTTGCCGTGGAACAGCCGCCGCCAGAAGGCGTCCTGCGAATTCCACACGTCCATCGTCGCCACGTGGACGGGCTCGTGGTTCATCAGGGTGAAGAAGCGCTCGCCGGCGCTGAAGGTCTCGAAGGTCTGGCTGAGCGGGGCGATGTCCACCAGGATGGCGTTGTTCGGCGACGAACGCGCGGCGGCGTTGCCGTAGTCGCCGAAGTCCTTCAGCAGGATGGTGGTCTTCTCCCACGGCTTCCAGCCGAAGGTCTTTTCCTGGAATTTCAGCGAGTTGAGATAGGCCCGGGCGATATAGGGGGTCAGGTAGGTCTCGGCCGGGTCGAAGTACAGCAGCCGCAGGTCCTTGGTCTCCAGCCGTGACAGGTCGATCTCGGCATGTCCGGCATGGGTCGTGGCTGGCGCCGGCGGCGGTGGCGCGCCCGGCGGGTCGCTGACCGGCGGCGACGGGGGCGTGGGGATGGGCGGCGGATTGTCGGCGGGAGACGGCGGCGGCTGGCCGGCGACAGGCGAACTGGCGGGCGCCTCCTGCGCCCACGCCAGCGCGGGCAGGGACAGCCCCGCCCAGCCCATGGCGAGCGCCATCACCAGGCCGCTGGCCCACGCTGTCCGCACCAAGCCGCCCCCTCGGAGCCCCCCGGCCCCTCAAACCCTGACTAGTAGGCGTTGAGCGCCTTGGCGAAGGCGGCGCTCTGCAGCATCGACGAGAAGGCTGCGTTGGAGGCGAGCACGGCGAAGGCCGGCTGGCTGGCCGCGGCCTGGAAGGCCGAGGCGTCGTGCGCCAGCACGCGCATGGCCGCCGCGTCGGACGCCAGCGCCTGGAAGGCCGCGGGGTTCCCGGCCATCGCCGCGACGGCCTGCGGGTATTGCGCCATGACCGCGCGCAGCTGGGCGTCGCCCGCCGCCGCCGCGAAGCTGGCCGAGGACTGGGCCCGGAAGGCGGCCGCGGCCTGGCAGACCTGGCTCATCGCCGCGGCGTTGGCCGAGAGCGAGGCCACCGCCTGGGCGTTGGCGGCCAGGGCGTGGAACGCCTGGGCGTTGGAGGCCAGGACGGTGAAGGCCGCGCTGTCGGCGCGGATCGCGGCCATCGCCTTGGCGTCGGCGGCGAGCGCCTGGAACGCCTGGGCGCTGGCGGCCATCGAGGGCACTGCCGCAGGGTTCGCGGCCGCCGCGGCGAAGGCCTGGGCGTTACCGGCGTAGGCGGCGAAGGCCTGGGCGTTGCCCGCCATCGCGGCGAAGGCCTGGGGATGCGCGGCCATGGCCGTGAAGGCGGCGGCGTGTCCGTTCATCGCCGCGAAGGCCTGGGCGTTTCCGGCCATGGCGGCGATGCCCTGGGCGTTGATCCCCTGGGCGGCGCCGGCCGCCGCGAAGCTGGCCGCGGCGTTGGCGGCCGAGGCGAGGGCGGCCGGATTGGCCGCCAGGGCCTGGAAGGCCTGGGCGTTGGCGGCCAGCGCCGACGTGGCGTTCAGCCAGCGCCCCTGGGCGGCGAACGAGGCGTCCGCGGCCAGGGCGTGGAAGGCGGCGGCCTGGCCGGCCAGGGCGGTGAAGGCTGCGCTGTCGGCGCGCAGGGCGGACATCGCCTTGGCGTCGGCGGCGAGCGCCTGGAAGGCCTGGGCGCTGGCGGCCATCGACGCGACCGCGGCCGGATGCGCGGCGTCGGCGGAGAAGGCCTGTACGTTGTGGCCATAGGCGGCGAAGGCCTGGGCGTTTGCGGCCATGGCGGCGAAGGCCTGCGGATGCGCGGCGAGCGCGGCGAAGGCCTGCGGATGCTGCGCCATCACCGCGAAGGCGGCCGGCTGCACCGCCATCTGCCGGAAGGCGGCGGCGTTGCTGGCCAGGGCCTGGAACGCCTGGGCGCTGACGCCCTGGGCGTTCTGCGCCTGCGCCGCCATCTGGGCGAAGGCCTGCGGGTTCTGGGCGAGGGCGGTGAACGCCTGCGGGTGCTGCGCCATCGCGCTCAGCGCCGCGGGGTTCTGGGCCAGGGCGCGGAAGCCCGGGTCGGCGGCCAGGGCGCGGAAACCGGGATTCTTGACCATCACCTCGAAGGCGTCGGTCTGCATCAGCGCGGCGACCGAGGTGTCGCCCAGGCCGACGTCGGCGTTCTGCACCTGGCTGGACTGGAAGCGCTGCGCGGGGGCGATGGTGCCCTGGGCGTCACCGGCGCGCGGCGGGTAGATACGGCCCACATAGTAGGCCCCGCTCGCCACGAGCGCGATCACGGCTCCAGCGGCGAGCATGCGCTGGTTGTTGGATATCTGCGTCGCCATGGAAACCACCCCTCCGGTCAGGCGTCACACTTCTGCAAAAATAACGCCGTTCCGTCAACGCGGCGCGCAACTTTGTGTAAATGAAAGTTACGGCCCAGGGTCGATTTAGCCCGTCAAGGCTCCCTCGTGCTCAAGCAACCAGCGCTTGCGCGGCAGGCCGCCGCCATAGCCGGTGAGGTCGCCGCCGGCGCCGATCACCCGGTGGCAGGGCACGATGATGCCGATCGGATTGGCGCCGTTCGCCGCGCCGGTCGCGCGCACAGCCGCCGGACGGCCGACCTGCTGGGCAAGGTCGCGATAGCTCGCGGTCTGGCCCGCCGGGATCGTGCGCAAGGCCTTCCAGATGTCCCGCTGGAAGGCGGTGCCGGCGGTAGCGGTCTCCAGCCCGTCGATGGCGGTCAGGTCGCCGGCGAAATAGGCTTCCAGCGCGCGGCGAGCCGCCGTGGGGGCCGCGGCCTCGCGCACGGTCCAGCCATGCTCGCCATAGTGCCGGCGCAGCAGCCGCTGCATGCGGGGCTCATAGTCCTCGAAGTCGAGCACGCGCACGCGGCCCGCCGGGTCGGTCATCAGCACGGCGACGCCGGCGGCGAAGGCGATGCGCTCGACGGCGAGTTCGAGCGGCGGTTTTGCGGAGGGGGCGGGCTTGCTCATCCCGCCAATCTGGACGCGCGCGCCGAACACGGCTGGCGGTTTTCGGACGCGGATGCGAAGCTGCATCGATGTCCGAAAGCCGCCAGATTCCGCTTCGGCCCAGGGCCATGATGCGGGCATGACCCAGCCCACGCCCCTCATTGCCTCCGCCGTCGACCTCGACGCCGGCCCCGAGCTCAGCCTCGACCACGACGCCTGCTACCGCGCGGTCTCGACCCGCGACGCCCGCTTCGACGGCAAGATCTTCACCGGGGTGAAGACCACCGGGATCTATTGCCGGCCGATCTGCCCGGCGCGCACGCCGCAGTCGCGCAACGTGCTGTTCTTCCCGTCGGCCGCGGCCGCCCAGGAAGCCGGCTTTCGTCCGTGCCTGCGCTGCCGGCCGGAGACCGCGCCGGACCTCGGGGCCTGGCGCGGCACCTCGAACACCGTCTCGCGCGCCCTGTCGCTGATCGAGATGGGCGCCCTGGACGAGGGCGACGTCGACGCCCTGGCCGCGCGGGTCGGGGTCGGCGAGCGGCAGCTGCGGCGCCTGTTCCAGCGCCACCTCGGCGCCTCGCCGGTGGCGGCGGCGCAGACCCGGCGGGTGCTGCTGGCCAAGCAGTTGATCCACGAGACCCGCCTGCCGATGGCGGAAATCGCCCTGGCGTCGGGCTTCGGCTCGATCCGCCGCTTCAACGAGACCTTCCAGCAGCTGTTCCGCCGCCCGCCCAGCGCCCTGCGCCGCGCCGGGGCGCCGGAGATCTCGGCCGGCCCCAGCGGCGAGATCACGCTGATGCTGCGCTACCGCCCGCCGTACGACTGGCCGGCGATGCTGGCCTTCCTGCGCCTGCGCGCCATCGCCGGCGTGGAGACGGTGGACGGCCAGGTCTACAGCCGGACCATCGCCCTGGACGGCGCCGTCGGCACGCTCAGCGTCGCGCCGGCCCCGGGCGCCGATGCGCTGAAGGCGGTGATCCGCTTTCCCCGGCTCTCTTCGCTGCCGGCGATCATCGCGCGGCTGCGGCGGGTGTTCGATCTCGCCGCGGACCCGGTGGCGATCGGCGCCCAGCTTGCCGAGGATCCGGCGCTGGCGCCGCTGATCGCGGCGCGGCCGGGCCTGCGCGTGCCCGGCGCCTGGGACGGCTTCGAGCTGGCGATCCGCGCGATCCTCGGCCAGCAGGTCACGGTCCCCGCGGCGATCGCCCTGGCTGGCAAGCTGACCGCCGGCTACGGCGCGCCCCTGGCGGCGGACGCGGCGCGCCCCGGCCTGACCCACGTTTTCCCGACGCCCCAGCGGCTGGCGACCAGCGACCTGACCCATCTCGGCATGCCCGGCGCGCGGGCGCGGGCGCTGTCGGCGATGGGCGCGGCGGTGGCCGCCGACCCGGCGATCCTCGCTGGCCGTGGCGGGCTGGAGGACGCCATCGCCCGCCTGCGCGCCCTGCCGGGGATCGGCGAATGGACCGCGCAGTACATCGCCCTGCGGGCGCTGCGCGAGCCCGACGCCTTCCCCGCCGCGGACATCGGCCTGCTGCGCGCGCTGGAGGACGAGACCGGCCGTCGCCCGACGCCCGCCGAACTGCTGGCCCGGTCCGAGCGCTGGCGCCCCTGGCGGGCCTATGCCGCGCAGCACCTGTGGGCGTCTTATGCGCCGCACGCGGAGGCGAAGCCGGCGAAGGCGAGGGCGGCGTAACGACGCTGGGCCGGAGCTTCGGCGACCTGCTGAAGGCGGTGATCAATGGCGCATGGGCGGCCCCGTCGCGCTGAAGCTCCGGACGTTGGGGGCGACGGCCGCTGAGCCTCTCCCTCCCCGTCAACCGAACCGTTTCCGGGGGGCGCCAGCGGCGCGGGAATATCGGGCGTCTCGGCGGCTAGCGACCGAACAACTCGGTCCAGACTCACGGCCCCCACCATCGTCCCGCATGGCGGCGCGAAATCGATGTTGGCGCTGTCGCCATCACAAGCCTTGCGGAAGGGTGATCCGGACACATAGGCCCGGTCCGCAGCGATTCGGACCCGCCTGAATGTCTGCTTTCAGAGTGGCGGCGACCGCCTGGACGATCGCCAGGCCGAGCCCGCTCCCGGGGCGCCCCGAGTCACGCTTCAGGCGATAGAACCTCAGGAAAACATTGCCAAGTTCCGCAACGGGGATTCCGGGACCGTCGTCCTCCACCTCGATGAGGCGCCGGCCGCGCGCCTCGGAGAGCCTGACCGCAACCGAGCCGCCCGGACGATTGTAGAGGATCGCGTTCTCGATCAGGTTTCCAACCATCTCCGTGACCAAGGTCATGTTGAGATTCACCGGAGTCAGCGATGCATCGGCCTCCAGAGTCAGGCTGACACGGGCCTTTTTTGCCCGCTGCCGGTGTTGGTCGACAATGTCACCGATCACTTCGCCCATATCGACAGGGTGGTCGCCGCTGGCGGCCAGTGCGCCGCCGTCCGCGCGGGCCAGAATGAGCAACTGAATCAACAGATTCTGCAGCCTCTCGACAGCGTCCTCGATGTCTCTCAGCGACTCGAAGGCGTCGAGGGATGGCGGAATACGCTTGGTGAGCACCGCGATATGGACGCGAAGGATCGACAGCGGGGTGCGCATCTGGTGCGACGCGTTGGCGGTGAAGTGGCTCATGGCCTGCTGCAGCCGCCGCGCCTCAAGTTCGCTCAGCCGAAGGGTCTCAAGGGTCCGGGCCATGCGGTCGAGCTCATCAGAGCTTCCAGTCGCGGGCACCGGCTCGTCCAGTTCGCGGCGACTGAGGCGATCGATCGTCTCCGTCAATGCCCTCATCGGACGGGTCAGACGCCGACGAACGTTGATCACGGAGTGGCCCCCGAAGGCCACCACGATCGCCAGACCCAGACCCGCCAGCAACATGTTCCGGAGCGCAGCCGCGCTCAAGTCGCCGGCGTAGCGATCGGCGTCCGTCTGCGCTTGTTGTCCGATGGCGAGGATCGATCGAAAGGGACGATCGCATAGCGCTGTCCAATCACTGCCGGTGACTGTGGGTTTGTTCGCTGCCGTAAGACCAGTGACAACCTTGTCCACGCCGGCTTGCGCCTGCTCGGTCACAAGCCGCGCCGTGCCGACATCATTGGCGAGTTCACGCGATAGCCCAGGGCGAAGGAAGATTTCGTTCAGCGCGCCCCAGTCCGCCAGATAGACGGCGCGGTGTCCCAGCAGGCTGTCGCGCAAGGCGTCTCTTGGCGGAAGTCCGCTGTTCACACTCGCGCGCAGCGCAGAACACTGAAAGCCGTAGTTGTCCCGAATGGACCAGGACAGGCGGCGAATTTCCTTGAGCTCCGCTACCTTGGAGTCATCGATACGGACGAGATTGTTCACCGCCACCGAGGCAGCGTCGAGGACATCAATCGACTGGTGGACGGCCGCTCGCCAGTTGTCGACGGCGGACAAGTCACGGTCAGCGCGCGCACGTCGAGCCTGTTGCGCCAGGGCGGATCGCGCCGCTGCCTCCTTCGCGCGCGCC
Organism: Caulobacter sp. KR2-114; assembly: GCF_049446115.1. Lineage (NCBI taxonomy): Bacteria > Pseudomonadati > Pseudomonadota > Alphaproteobacteria > Caulobacterales > Caulobacteraceae > Caulobacter > Caulobacter sp. KR2-114. Next base: position 1,281,568 of record NZ_JBMSEC010000001.1, on the reverse strand, counting down.
TCGCGAATCGTCGCGACATACCGTGCGCGGCCCGCGACATTGAGCTTGTCCAATGCCGCCAGAGCGCCCGCCACTTCGCGCGTGGCCTTCCGGTCCGCTTCCTCCATCGCGCCGATAGGATTGTCTTGTGTGATGAGCGCCGTCGTGTCCGTTGGGACCTGCTCCCTGACGGCGACAATGGCGTCGATCAGCGTCCGATCGGTATTGGTGTAGCGCGCAATGGCGAGCGCCCGGGTATGCACAGTCCAGGCCTGGTCGGCCAGTATCGCCGTGGCGACGAGAAGGCCCGCGAGCAGTACGCCGATCAAGAAGGTCAGATAGTTGGTGACCGACGAGCGGAAGATCACATCACCTCGATCATATATCCTAGTCCTCGCAAGGTCTTGATTGCGGGACCGTCGGGCTCGAGTTTCTTGCGCAGGCGCGCGATGTGCACCTCGAGAGCGTTAGGCGCCACCTCGCCATCGAAACCGTAGATCATGGACAGCAGCCGTTCCTTCGGAAGGATGCCGCCCGCGGCTCCGACCAGGCCTTCAAGGACCGCCCACTCCTTGCGGCGCAGGTCCAACGGTCTTCCACTCACCGAAGCCTTCGCATGGGATCGATCGATCGTCAGATTGCCGAATACGAGGACCGGCGTCGGGTCGCCGTGCGTGCGGCGCAGCAGGGCCCTAACCCGCGCATCAAGTTCGTTGGGATCGAACGGCTTTAGAAGGTAGTCGTCCGCACCCAGGTCTAGCCCCTTGACCTTGTCCGTGACCCGGTCGCGCGCGGTGAGCATCAGGATGGGGATCTTGCAGGCCCGGGCGCGCAGTGTCTTCAACACCTCGAATCCCGACATCCCCGGCAGGCCGATATCAAGGACGATCAGGCCGTAGGGTTCGCCCATCGTGTAGGTCAAGGCGGACTCGCCATCACCCGTGCAATCGACGGTGTGGCCGCTTGCTCTCAAGAGCGCCGCCACGCCGCGGGACAGGGCCGCGTCATCCTCGACCAGTAGAATCCTCGACACGATCGCTCCCCCTTGCGCGGTCGCTCCTCCCCGTCGGCTCTACCTGGGCCGTTCGGCGCTTCCCGCGCGGACCCAGCCAACGCCAAAGCGACTGGCCAGTCAATCGGCGGCGATTTGGCCCTGAGGCTTCATGAGAAACGCCTGGGAATCGCGACGACGACGGCTGTCACCGCCTAAAATTCGCTTCTCGCAGACAGGTCGAATCGTCGCTTCGGCAAAGAAACCTGCGCCCGGCGCATTCGTGACAGGTTGGTGAAAGCTCCGCCTCCCAGAGTGCGCACCAATGCGGCCGAGGATTTGATTGCGCGGCGCCGATCGGGATGCTCGCGATCATACACGCGGTCTGAATGTTTGGGACCACAGACCAGCGGCAAAGGCGCTGGGACGCGAGGCTCAGCGCCTTCGCTGATCCGCACCGGAGCGGAGACTCCGAAGCGCGGCAATCCAGAGAACAAGACTTCTACGCGCGTCAAAGGCGCGAGACCTAAAGGGGAGGCACCATGAAGACGTCCATTCTGCTTAGCGGCGCATCGGCGTTCGCCCTGATCGCCAGCGCCACGGCGCATGCTCAGACGCCGGGGGCCGATGCGTCGGCCAACGCGCCGCCAACCGTCGACGAAGTTGTCGTGACGGGCTCGCGCATCAGCCGGTCCGACTTCAAGGCCGAGAGCCCGGTCTCGACCCTCACCAGCGCGGCGATCGCCGCTTCCGGTCAGCCCTCGCTTGACCGCGTTGTCGGTCAATTGCCCCAGTTCGAGGCCGCGCAGGGCGCCGCCGAAGTCGGCGACGTGCAAGGCAGCATCGGTTTTGGCGGTGGGGCGTCCTACAGCGACCTGCGCGGCATTGGGCGCAATCGTTCCCTGGTGTTGATGGACGGACGCCGCCTCATGCCGTCGACTCCGGACGGGTCCATCGACCTGAACACCATTCCGATGTCGATGATCGACAACGTCGAGGTGGTCACCGGGGGGGCGTCCACCGCCTACGGTTCTGACGCCGTGGCCGGCGTGGCCAATTTCAAGCTCCGGCGGAACGTCTCCGGGCTCGAACTGAGTGTGCAGCATGGCGCGACGAGCCGTGGCGACGGTGCGACGAACCAGGTCTCCGTTCTGTTCGGCGGCAAGTTCGACGACGGCAAGGGCAACGCCATGCTGGATTTTGAGTATTCCAGCCGTGACGCCGTGGCCGGCTCACAAAGGCCGTTTTTCACCCAACCGTCAGTTCGCTTCCTCGGGCGCCCGCCGGAAGGGATCATCTTCGCAGGCGGCTGGGGTGCGGGCGCCACCGCTCCGACCATCGCCGCGGTCAACGCCGTACTGGCCGGCTATTCCTCCACAACTCCAATCCCGGGATCCGGCGCCTATAGGGGCGCTATCGGCGTCAACACCGATCAGTCGCTCTACACCAGCGCCAATCCCGCCTCCTGCGCCCAGAACTACAAGGGTGTGGGCGCCGAGCTGGGCGCGATCGTCAATCCGAACTGCACGACGGCGGGCGTGGTCCTGGGCAACTACTTCGCCGTGCAGGTCCCGCTGACCAAGTACAATCTCTTCGCCAAGGGCGAATACGAATTCACCTCGCACATCACCGGCTACGCCCAGTTCAATTTCTCGGACTCGAGCGCGCTCGACCAGACCAGCCCCGGCAGCACCAAGACCAGCGCATCCGCGCCCCAGGAGCTGATCATTCCTGTCAGCAATCCGTACGTCCAGTCCAACGCCGCGCTCATGTCGCTGCTCAACTCGGCCTATGGCGGTACGCCGCCGGCCGGTTCGGCCTTCTACTACTCCAAGCTCCTGTTCGGCTGGGGCCAACGGGTCCAAGACTTCCACTACACGGTGTGGCAGGCGCTGGCCGGGCTGAAGGGCGACATTCCCGGCAGCGAATTCACCTGGGACCTCTACGCCTCCTACGGGCGCAGCAGCTACAATGCTCAGGCGCACGGCGACATCAGCATTACGGCGATCAACAAAGTCCTGGCCTCTGAAGGCGTTGGCGGCTGCAACTGGAATCCTTTTGGAATTCAATCGGTCAGCACCTCCTGCATCAGCTTCGCCGGCCGGACGGACAACACCAGCGACACGCTCACCGCCAAGAACATCGAGTTCTCAATCCAGGGGCCGGTGTTCAACCTTCCAGCGGGGCCGCTGAAGGTGGCGCTGGGCGGGGACTATCGCCAGTCGCAATACGCGTACCAGCCAGACTCCTTGTTCGTTTCGGGAGACTCGCTGTCGTACGGGACCGACACGCCCTCTCAGGGGGCGCAAGACGCCAAGGAGTTGTTCGCCGAGGTGCTGGCGCCGGTCTTGCGCGATCAGGCGTTCGCCAAGGAGGTCTCGCTGGACCTTGCCTACCGATACTCCAAGTACAACTCCTTCAGCGGCAGAAGCACCTGGAAAGCCGACGGCAGTTGGACCGTGTTCGAGGGCGTGCGCATCCGGGGCGGATACTCGGTCGCCATCCGCGCCCCGAGTCTGGCCGACCTCTACGTCGGCAAGTCGGTGAGCAACCAGAACGTCACCACCGACCCGTGCGACATCCAGAGCAGCTATCGCACGGGCGCAAACGCTGCGCAGGTGCAGGCGCTCTGTGCGGCGCAGTCGGCCGCCGCGGGATCGGCGTCGTTCACCTACAATGGCGGCGTCGTGTCGATCCCGATCCAGTCGGGGGGCAACAGTCTGCTCCAGCCGGAAACGGCGAACACCTGGTCGATCGGCACGGTGTTGTCGCCCCTGCACGGGCTCAACATCGCCATCGACTACTATAACATCAACATCGCCGGTGCGATCGCCAGCCTGTCGCCAAATCAGATCCTCTCTGACTGCTACGGTTCGGCGGCAAACCCGAGTTTCTCCGCCAGCAATTCCTTCTGTGGCAGGGTTCAGCGTGATCCGAGCACCGGCTCGATCTCGCTGCTCACCTCGGGCACGTTCAACTTCAACACCATCAGACTGGACGGCGTCGACGCGCAGGTCGACTACACCTTCGAGCTCAGCAATCTTGGACTGCCGGAAGACTCTGGGCGGATCCAGGTCGCCACCGTCGTCTCCTACCTGAACCACTTCACGGTCACCCCGTCGGACGGAACCGCCACCACAGAATATGCGGGTCAGGTGTCTGACGGGCTGGTCACGTCGGACGGCGAGAACCTCTATACCCACCCCCGCTGGAAGGCGAACAGCTCGCTCACCTATAGCCGGGGGCCGTTCACCGGCGCCGTTCGCTGGCGTTACATCGGCGGCATGAACAACCTCGACGCTCCCGGCTCGCTGGTGCCCGCGACGAGCTACTTCGACATCGAGGCTCACTATGCCTTCGGCAAGCGCCTGATCTTGAGCGCCGGCATCAACAATCTAGCCGACCAGGCTCCGCCCTTCATCGGCACGCTCGAATTGCGAACCGACGCGGCGACGTACGATGTCATCGGGCGCAGTTGGTACATCGCGGCGAAGTTCAAGTTCTAAGGCCTTTGAGCGCTCCCGGCGGCGGTGCGCCGCCGGGAGAAGCCCGGCGCCACAGGCGCCTATCCAGGCTTTCCGCATCGCGCGGCAAGTCACGGATCTTTGCGGACGTATCGGGCGAGCCGGTCCGAGACAGGCAACAGCGGCATTTGGTGCGAGGCAGAATGAAATCGGAATCTCCTCACGGAACTCTACGATCGGTAGTCATCGTAACCGGTGGCAATTTTCTTGAGATGTTCGATTTCTTCCTGTTTGGCCTCTATGCCTCGCACATCGCTGCTACGTTCTTTCCCGCCAAGGACGAGTTGGCGTCGTTGCTGAACGCCTTTGTCGCCTTCGGCGCGGGCTTTCTCATGCGGCCGCTGGGGGCGATTGTGCTGGGGGCCTACGTCGATGCCGCGGGGCGGCGCAAAGGCCTGGTGGTCACACTGGGCATCATGGCGATCGGCACGATGTTGATCGCGCTTGTACCGGGATACGCGCAAATCGGACTCCTCGCTCCGATCCTTGTCGTGATCGGGCGGCTCCTGCAGGGCTTTTCGGCAGGCACGGAACTGGGCGGGGTTTCGGTCTACCTGTCGGAGATCGCCGCGCCTAATCGCAAGGGGTTCGTGGTCGCCTGGCAGTCTGCCAGCCAGCAGGTGGCCATCGTGGTCGCGGCGGGCCTTGGTTTCGCGCTCAGCAAACTGATGTCCGGCCATGACATCGCGGCCTGGGGGTGGCGCATCCCGTTCGGCCTGGGCTGTGCGCTCGTGCCGTTTCTACTTTATGTTCGTGGGACGCTCACCGAGACGCCAGAGTTTCTCGCCCGCTCGCATCATCCGTCGGCCCTGGAGGCCTGGACGTCCATGCTGGCTCAATGGCGACTCGTGCTCGGCGGGGCGATGCTGGTGTCTTTGACGACCGTGTCGTTCTACCTGATCACTGTCTATACGCCGACCTACGGTAAGTCGGTTCTCAATCTAAGTGAAACTGACAGCCTCATTGTCACACTCTGTGTGGGAATTTCGAATTTCTTGTGGCTGCCTGTCATCGGCGCTTTGAGTGACGCGATCGGGCGTCGACCAATTCTGTTATTCTACTCAACGCTCGCGTTCTTGACGCCCTATCCCGCGCTCAATTTTCTGGCGCATGAGCCTAGCTTTTCGAGAATGGTGGTCGTCGACCTCTGGCTGTCGTTTGTCTATGCCGGATACAACGGCGCTCTTGTCGTCGCCCTGACCGAGATCATGCCGAAAGACCTGAGGACGACCGGATTTTCCATCGCCTATAGCCTGTCGACCGCGATCTTTGGCGGGTTCACAGCGGCCATATCGACCTGGCTCATCCATACCACCCACGACAAGGCCGCGCCGGGGCTCTGGATGTCCTCGGCGGCGCTCTGCGCCTTCATTGCCGTCGTCCTGCTGGGGCAGCGCTTCCGCACGTCACGCGTCACCTCGGCGCCGGACCCAGCATGATCAATCGTAAGGTCGGTCGCAGCTGGAGCGCAAAGCGCCGCGCACCAGCATCTTGCCGGAGGGGCGACCTCGATGGCGGTGCAGCCTCGGCCATCACGGCGATCTCGTTGAACCTTGGTTCCCGAGCCGCAAGCGTGGATGGACCTCGATCCTCGGCCATCGGATCGTCATCACCTGTTGCGCGTGGGTGGAAAGGTTGAACGCCTCATGAGGACAGCCGCCGACCTGCGTGACCCGGACCCGCCTCGCTTCGTCTACGATGCCAGAACCATCGCCCTTCATTGGCTCTCCGCTATCTTCGTCGCGGCCCAATGGATTGGCGGCCACACGATCGACTGGTTCCCCCGTGGCGCGCTTCGAACCGAAGCGCGATCGGTCCACCTGCTGACGGGCGCCGCTCTTGCCGCTTTGATCCTGGTCCGCATCCATTGGCGGTATAGGGGAGGGCGAAGGGCGCCCAGATCCAGCAACAGGGTGCTGGAGGACCTGTCACGCCTCCTGCATCTGAGTCTCTATGGCCTGCTTCTGACGGCGATTGTCCTGGGCATCGGCAATGCCTGGGTCCGCGGCGACAGCCTATTTGGCCTCTTCACACTCCCGCGTCCCTTTCAAAGCAGCCCATCCCTTCGACGAGCCTTTGCCACCGGCCATTCACTTCTCGCCTATGCGATTGCGATCACCGTCACGCTGCACGCCGTCGCAGCATTCGCCCACGCGGTGTTTGGAAGAGACGGCGTAATGTCCAGGATGCTTCCCGTGAGCCGCGGCGGTTGACGGCGATAGCCCCCCTAGGCGCGCGCCGTGACTTCGCCGTCTATCGCGGCCTGCAGGCGCAGTTGACACGGGGGGCTGGGAGGGCCTGAGCGAGGGCGCGCGCGCCGGCGTCAGGGTCATGGAGCCAGCCGCCGCGCCAGGAAGTCCGCCAGGGCCGTCAGGCGCGCCGGCCGCGGACCGCCGGGCGGGGTGACGAAGTGCAGGCCGCCGAGCGGCCACTCCCAGTCGGTGAGCGCCGCTTCCAGCCGCCCGTCGGCCAGCGCCTCGCCGACGATGAAGTCCGGCTGCACGGCGATGCCCAGCCCCGCCAGTAGCGCCGGCATCAGGGCGTCGGCGTTGTTGGCGCGCAGCGGCCCGGCCGGGCGCACCGAGACTTCCTCGCCGGCCCTGTTGCGGAAGCGCCAGAGGTCGGGGGTCGGCAGGTAGGCGTAGCCCAGGCAATCGTGCTCGGCGAGGTGGGCGGGGTGGGTCGGCCGGCCGCGGCGGGCGAAATAGGCCGGGGCGCCCACCACATAGCGACGCACCGCGCACAGCCGCCGCGCCACCAGCGACGAGTCCGGCAAAAGGGCGATGCGCAGGGCCGCGTCGAAACCCTCGCCGATCAGGTCGACCTGGGCGTCGCTGAGGTGCAGGTCGATGGAGACCCCGGGAAATTCGGCCAGGAAGTCGGGCAGCAGCGGGGCGATGCGGCTCAGGCCGAACGACATCGGGACCGCCAGCCGGATCAGCCCCCGTGGCGCGGCAGCGTCCTCCTGGGCCCCCTGTTCGGCGGCTTCGGCGGCGGCCAGGATCTGCGCCGCCTGCCCGGCCAGCCGCTGGCCCGCCTCGGTGAGCGCCAGCCGGCGCGAGGTGCGGTTGAACAGCCGCGCGCCCAGGCGCTGTTCCAGCCGGCCGACGGCCTTCGAGACCGTGGCCTTGGAGAGCTTCAGCGCCTCGGCGGCGCCGGCGAAGGAACGGGCCTCCGCCACCTTGGCGAAGATCGCCAGGCCTTCGAAGTCCGGCAGGGTCGACATGCAATTTTCCGAAACGATGGATTTCGATCGTTTCTATTTCTGATCGTTGGGCGCGTCGATATCTATCGCCTCGACGCCGCGCTCCACCTCGCAAGCGAGCCGGCCAGGAGAGTAACAGATGATCGTTCGCAAGCCCTTCGACACCCTTGGCGGCGCCGACCACGGCTGGTTGAAGGCCAAGCACCACTTTTCCTTCGCCAGCTACTACGACCCGTCGAACATGAACCACGGCGCCCTGCGCGTGTGGAACGACGACGAGATCGCCCCCAACACCGGCTTCCCGCCGCACCCCCACCGCGACATGGAGATCATCACCTATGTCCGGCAAGGGGCGATCACCCATCAGGACAACCTCGGCAACCAGGGCCGCACCGTGGCCGGGGACGTGCAGGTGATGAGCGCCGGGACCGGCATCCGTCACGCCGAGTACAATCTGGAGCCGGAAACGACCCGCATCTTCCAGATCTGGATCGAGCCCAGCCGCGATGGCGGCGCGCCGGCCTGGGGCGCCAAGCCGTTCCCCAAGGACGACCGCGCCGGCCAGCTGGTGGCCCTGGCCAGTGGCTTCGACGAGGACACCGACGCCCTGCCGATCCGCACCGACGCCCGCGTGCTGGGCGCCACCCTGAAGGCCGGCGACAGCGCCACCTATCCGCTTGGCGCGAGCCGCCACGGCTATCTGGTGCCGGCGGTGGGCGCGGTCGAGGTCAACGGCGTGCGCATCGACGCCCGTGACGGGGCCGCGATCAGCGGCGAGGACACCCTGATCATCACCGCGCTGGAAGACGCCGAGATCGTTCTGGTCGACGCCGCCTGATGCAAGACCGCGAGGGTCCGGGCGAAGGAACCCAGGCCCTTGCCAAGGCTTGTCACGTCGCCACCTTTAGGCGGAGCCGCAAACCGGAGGGTTCATGAGCAAGATCGTCTATGAGATCGTCGAGCACGACGGCGGCTGGGCCTACCGGGCCGATGGGGTCTATTCCGAGACCTTCCCCAGCCACGACGCGGCCAAGGCCGCGGCCACCCGCGTGGCCCGCGAGCAGCTGGCGCCCGGGGTGACCCGGGGCATCGTCTGGGAAGACGCCAACGGCCGCTGGCACCAGGAGATCGCCGACGGCGACGACCGCCCGGTGACCGAGGTGAAGGGCTAGCGGCGGTCCGTCCGCATGGTCTACCTCACCTTGCCCCGTCATCCTCGGGACTTACGCCCGAGGATGACGATGGAGGGGCGGAGCATGGCGCGCCGCCTCGATACCGATCTTTCGAATTTCCCCTAAGTCACCATTTCCCCGGCCCCTGCCGCGGAGTAGCTTCCGGCGTCCCTGACGCCAGGAGCTCCCGATGGCCGACGACGCTTCCCAGACCCCCGCAGCGGCGCCCGCCCAGCCGCCGGTTCTCGCGCTGACCCCGCTGAACCCGCAGTTCCGGGAGGATCCGTACAGCATGCTCGCGGCCCTGCGCGAGCAATGCCCGGTGATGCGCGACGAGGGCGCGGGCGTGTTTTTCGTCTCCAAGCACGAGGACGTGCGGGCGATCCTCACCGACCTCACCCTGTGGCGCGATCCGAACCGGGCGGAAGAGGCGGCGGTGCTGACCCGGCGCATCCTCGAGGAGCCGGAGGGCGCCCGCCCGGGCGGCTCGCGCAACCCCTCGATCCTGCTGCAGGACGACCCGGACCATGCCCGGGTGCGCAACCCCCTGGCCCAGGCGCTGTACAAGCGCGCGGCGAAGATCAAGCCGGAGGTGGAGCGGATCGCCGACGCCGCGCTGGACGCCGTGGCGGCCAAGGGAACCTTCGACCTGATGGCCGACTACGCCCTGCCGATCCCGATCGACGTCATCGCGGCGATCCTCGGCGTCTCCAAGGACCGGCTGGCGGAGTTCCGCGACTGGTCCGAGGGGGTGATCCAGGGCCTGAACCCGCTGCGCACGCCCGAGCAGACCGAGCACATGCTGCGCGCCGGCGACGCGCTGCGCGAACACATGGAGCAGATGCTGGCCGACCGTCGGGCGAACCCGCAGGACGACCTGGTCAGCGACATGGTCCAGATCCAGGCGGCGGGGGCGGATCTCACCGACGACGACCTGGTCACCAACCTGAATGCCCTGCTGGTCGCCGGCAACCTGACCACCACCGACCTGATCGGCAACGCGGTGCGTCTGTTCCTGACCCATCCGCAGGAGCTGGCCAAGCTGCACGCCGACCCGTCGCTGATCGCCGCGGCCGTGGAGGAGACCCTGCGCTACGAACCGCCGGTCGACATCACCGGCCGCATCGCCTCACGCGAGATGGAGGTGCGCGGCTGCCCGGTGCACACTACCCAGTCGCTGCTGCTGTCGCTGCGCGGCGCCAACCGCGACCCGGAGGTGTTCGAAGAGCCCGACCGCTTCGACATCACCCGCAGGAAGAGCCCGCACGTCGCCTTCGGCGGCGGGGCGCATATCTGCATCGGCGCGCCGCTGGCCAGGATCGAGGCGCAGGTGGCGCTGGGGCGTCTGTTCGCCCGGTTCCCGAACCTGCGCCTGGCGGACCCGGCCGCGCCGCCGGTCTGGCGCACCTTGCCGTTCTTCCGCGGCCTGGAGCGGCTGGACGTCAGCGTCTGATCACACGCCAGCGGTTGCCGGCGTCACGAAGTTCCCGCATCCGCGGGACGAACTTCCGCATCAGCGGAAAATCAGGGCCGAAGCGGGCCCTGACAAACCTCACGAAGGGGAGAAGACCACGCATGTTCTCGCACATCATGATCGGCACCAACGACCTGGACCGCGCCAAGTCGTTCTATGACGCCCTGTTGGGCACGCTGGGCGTGCCGCCGGCGCGGGTGGACGGCCACCGCATCTTCTACATGACCCCGACCGGCATCTTCTCGGTGTCCAAGCCGATCAACGGCGAGCCGGCGACCTGCGCCAACGGCGGCACCATCGGCTTCGCCTGCAGCTCGCCCGAACAGGCCGACGCCTGGCACGCCGCGGGCGTGGCCGCCGGCGGCACGACCTGCGAAGACCCGCCCGGCGTGCGCGAAGGCGCCACCGGCAAGCTCTACCTCGCCTACCTGCGCGACCCGGACGGCAACAAGCTGTGCGGCCTGCACCGCATGTAAGGTGATCGGGCTCCTGCGGTTCTCCGCTGGAGCCCCCATCCCGGCCTTCGGCCGTACTTCCCCCAAGGGGGGAAGAGGATGTGTGCTGAAGCTGCTGTTCTCTTCCCCCACTGGGGGAAGTACCCGCGAAGCGGGGGAAGGGGGCTCCAGCCGGACTCCGGCCCCTACGCCGCCACCGCCTCCGGCTCGGCCGCCGCGGGCGCGACCGCGGGGGCCTGGCCGGCCTTGGAGAACCGCATCGCCCCGTCCTCCAGCCGGCCATAGCGGAAGGCCAGCAGGTCGAGGGCGTAGTTCTGGTGCACCTTCCAGGGCGCGCGGTCGCCTTGCTTGGGGAACTTGTCCATCGCCCGGGTGACGTAGCCGGAGCTGAAGTCCAGCCAGGGCAGGGCCTTCATGTCGGGATCGTCGTTCACCGGCCGAGCTTCGACGTACCCGTGGCGGTCCATGTGGCCCAGCATGCGGCACAGGTACTCGGCCGTCAGGTCGGCCTTCAGCGTCCACGAGGCGTTGGTGTAGCCGAAGGTCGACGTCAGGTTCGGCACCCCCGAGAACATCATCCCCTTGTAGTTGAAGGTCTCGGCGAAGTTCACCGGCGCGCCGTCGACGCTGACCTCAAGGCCGCTGAGCACCTGCAGGTCGAGGCCGGTGGCCGAGACGACCACGTCGGCGGGCAGGGTCTGGCCGGACTTCAGCACGATGCCCTCGGCCGTGAAGTGATCGATATGGTCGGTCACCACCGAGGTGCGGCCGGCCTTGATCGAGGCGAACAGGTCGGCGTCCGGCACCAGGCACAGCCGCTGGTCCCAGGGGTTGTAGCGCGGGGTGAAGTGGGTATCGACGTCGTAGTCGGGGCCCAGCTCGTCGCGCACCATCTTCAGGATGCCGGCCTTGACCTTGTCCGGGTCCTTGCGCGCCATGCGGAAGAACATCATGCCGAACAGCACGTTGCGCCAGCGGGTGATGGTGTAGGCCAGCTTGCCGGGCAGGCTGGCGCGAAGCCTGTTGGCGAAGGCGTCCTCGGCGGGGCGCGAGACAACGTAGGTCGGCGAGCGCTGCAGCATGGTGACGTGGGCGGCCTTGTCCGACATCGCCGGGACCAGGGTCATGGCCGTGGCGCCCGAGCCGATCACCACCACCCGCTTGCCGGAGTAGTCCAGGTCCTGCGGCCAGAACTGCGGCTCGATGATCGGGCCCTTGAAGGCTTCCTCGCCCTCGAAATGCGGGCGATAGCCGCGCGCGTAGCTGTAATAGCCGGTGCACATGTGCAGGAAGCTGCAGGTCACCTGGCGCGGCGTCTTCTCCGGGCCGACCTCGTAGTCGATCGTCCAGCGGGCGTCGGCCGAGCTCCAGGCGGCGCGCCTGACCTTGTGCTCGTAGCGCACCAGGCGGTCGAGGCCGTACTCGGCGGCCGTTTCCTTGACGTATTTGAGGATCGAGGGGCCATCGGCGATCGCCTTGGCCTCGGTCCAGGGCTTGAAGGCATAGCCCAGGGTGTACATGTCGCTGTCCGACCGGATCCCGGGATAGCGGAACAGGTCCCAGGTGCCGCCCATGGCCGCCCGGCCCTCGAAGATCGCGAATCGCTTGTTCGGGCAGCGGGTCTTCAGGAAGTAGCCCGCGCCGATGCCGGACAGGCCCGCGCCCACCACCAGTACGTCGAAATGCTCCACGGCCATGTGCGCCCCCAGCTCCCCCTCGAAAGTTCGGTATGTGCAGGTGAACATAGATCACCTGAAGTCGCGAGTCTCCTTTCGCGTCGCCTTGCGCCGCGTCGCGCGCTAGAGGCGAGGAAAACCAGGGGACCACCATGCCGGCGACCAGCAACCGCACCTCCGTCGAGGACCTGAACCGCGCCAACGTCGGCAAGCTGCCCGAACACATCGGCCTGGTGGTCACCGAGGTCGCGCCGGGCAAGGTCGTGGGCCGCTTCAAGGTGCGCCAGGACCTGGTGGCGCACACCGGCTACCTGCTGGCCGGCTCGCTGCTGTCGATCGCCGACATCCTCTGCGCCTACGGCGTCTCCACGGTGTGGAACGAGGGCTCCAACGGCTTCACCACCGTCGAGGTGAAGTGCAACTTCATGGGCACCCTGCTGGAAGGCGAGGTGGAATGCCGGGCCGAACTGCTGCACGGCGGCCGCTCCACCCAGATCTGGGACGCCACCCTGACCAACGCCGGCACGGGCAAGACCCTGGCCGTGTTCCGCTGCACGCAGATGATCCTGTATCCGCGGGGGTAGGGGAGACGGATTTGCCCGGCGCGGGCGGAGCCCCTCACCCTCCCAAGCTCGACGCGTCGCGCCGACCTTGGGCCCCTCCCTCTCCCAATGGGAGAGGGGATTTCTTAGCGCCGGCAACGTTTTAGTTCACCTCTCCCATAGGGAGAGGGAGGGCCCCAATCGCGATCAGCGATTGGGAAGGTGAGGGGTTCAGGCCTCGCGGCGAGGGGCGAGGCGGACCGTCAGCGCCGCCCTTCGGCGAACGCCTCGATCATCTTGGCGCAGAAGGCCGGCAGGTCGTCGGGCTTGCGCGAGGTGACCAGGCCCCGGTCGACCACCACCTCCTCGTCAACCCACTCGGCGCCGGCGTTGCGCAGGTCGGCCTTCAGCGACGGCCAGGAGGTCATCCGCCTGCCCTCGACCGCCTCGGCGTTGATCAGCGTCCAGGGGCCGTGACAGATGGCGGCGATCGGCTTGCCGGCCTCAGCGAAGGCGCGCACGAAGTCGACCGCCCTGGACTCCAGCCGCAGGGCGTCCGGATTCATAACCCCGCCCGGCAGGACGATGGCGTCGTAGGACCCCGCGTCGGCGTGGGCCAGGTCGCGGTCCACCGTCACGCTGTCGCCCTTGTCATGATGGTTGTAGCCCTGGATGCGGCCCGCCTTCGGCGCGATCACCTCGACCTGGGCGCCGGCGGCCTTCAGCGCTTCCACCGGCCGGGTGAGCTCCACCTGTTCGAAGCCATCCGTCGCCAGCACCGCCACCTTGCGGCCGTGCAGAGTATCGCCAACCATGATCGTCATCCCTTTGCCGGAGGCGAAAGCCTCGGCCGAACAACGGCCTGTGCCGTTGCCCAGTTTCGCGCGCTCTTGCGGGAACGACCCGACCGCGTGACCATTGGAACGGCGAAGGAGATCCGCGATGAAGCGCATCCTGCTGATCGCCGCCGGCTGCGTGGCGCTGGCGGCGTGCGAAACCACCACCGCCTACCAGGCGGCGACCTCGCCCGACTCTGTGGGCTACGCCGAACAGCGCATCGAGCCCGGCCGCTACCGCGTGACCTTCCAGGGCGGCGACGGCCCGCCGCAGCAGGTGCACGAATACGTGCTGCTGCGCGCCGCGCAGATCACCGTGCGCGACGGCTATGACTGGTTCCGCATCACCGATCGCTTCGACGACGCCCGGCCGCCGCGATCGGGGGCCACGGTGTCGTTCGGCACCGGCAGCTTCGGCCGCCATGGCGGCTTCGGCGTGGGCTCCAGCTACGACCTGTCGGGCGGACCGGTGGTGCGCAGCTCGATCGAGGTGCTGCTGGGCCGCGGCGCCAAGCCGGCGGGGCCCGACGCCTATGACGCCCGCGGGGTCATCGACACCATCGGCCCCCGCGCCGGCCCTCCGCCGCCGCCCCCGCCACACGGATGAGCCCGCCCCGCCTCGCCACGATCGGCTACGAGGCCGCGACGCAGCCGGACGTGATCGGCCGGCTTAGGGCCGCCGGGGTGAAGGTGCTGATCGACGTGCGCGCGGTGGCCGCCTCGCGCCGGGCCGGCTTTTCCAAGACCGTGCTGGCCGCCTCGCTGAACGAGGCCGGCATCGCCTATCGCCACCTGCGCCAGCTCGGCACGCCCAAGCCCGGCCGCGACGCCGCCCGCCACGGCCGCATCGCCGAGATGCACGACATCTTCAACGCGCACATGGCAGAGCCCGCCGCGCAGAAGGCGCTGGCCGAGGCGATCGCCATCGCCCGCGACAAACCCGCCGCGCTGCTGTGCTTCGAGGCCGACGCCGCCCGCTGCCACCGCCGCATCGTCGCCGGACTGATGGCGGAGGAACTGGGCTGCGAGGTGGTGGACTTGTAGGCGCCGCACCCGTTAGGCTTCGCGCCATGGCGATGTTCGAACGACTGAAGGCCTGAGACCGCGCGCGGGGCGAGCCGCCCCGACCGACCGCGCAGGTTCGCGCCAGCCGCCTCCGCGGCTGGAGGTCTCGTCACGCCGGCGCACAAGGGCGCCGGCCTCGCAGGGTGATCCCTGATGCTTCGTTCAACCGAGAGGGCGGGCGGCCGGACCGCGGCCGTCGCCCTGGTCATCGTGGTGGTGTTTCTCGACAGCCTGGCGCAGTCGATCTCGTTTCCGGTCCTGCCGCGGCTGGCGCAACGCCTGCTGGGCGGCGACATGGCGCAGGCCGCGCGCTGGACCGGCTATCTGGAAGTGGCCTGGGCCGCCCCGCAGTTCGTCGCCGCCGGCATCCTGGGGCGGCTATCCGACCGTTTCGGCCGGCGGCCGGTGATCGTGGTCTCGATGCTGTTCGTCGGGGTCGAGCTGGTGATGAACGCGCTGGCGCCAAACATCGGCTGGCTGATGGCCGGCCGGGTGCTGTGCGGCGTCACCTGTGGCGGCCAGGCGGCGGCGATGGCCTATGTGGCCGACGTCACCGCCCCGGAGGATCGCGCGCGCCGCTTCGGCTGGGTCAGCGCGGCGATCTGGAGCGCGGTCACGATCGGACCGGCGCTGGGCGGGCTGAGCGCAGGCCTCAGCCTGCGCGCGCCGTTCTGGCTGGCGGCGGCGATGTCGGGCGCGGCCGCTCTGTGGGGGCTGCTGGCGCTGCCGGAGTCGCTGCCGGCGGACAGGCGCGCCGCGCCCGACTGGCGCGGCCTGGTCCCGCTCAGCGGCCTGGGCCTTCTCGGCCGCGGGGGCGTCGCCCCCCTGGCGGCGGCGCTGTTCTTCACCTGGCTGGCGTTCCAGGCCAAGGACAACATGCTGGTGCTCTATACCGCCCACCGCTACGGCTGGTCGGCGCTGGACTTCGGCCTGTTCTGCGCCGTGCTGGGCCCGGCCAGCATCGCCGTCCAGGCGGTGGGCGCAGGCTGGGCGGCCCGGCGGTTCGGCGAGCGCGTCGCGGCCCTGGGCGGGCTGGCGCTGCAGGTGGCTGGCCTGGTCGCCATGGGCCTGGCCGCGGTCAGCCCCTGGTTCTGGGCCGCCAACCTGCCGATCGTGCTCGGCGGTGTCGCTGGCCCCGCAATTCAGGCGCTGCTCTCGGCCAGGGTGGGTGAGGACGAACAGGGTCGGCTGCAGGGCGCCGTCGCGGCCATCGCCAGCCTGACCAGCGCCACCGCCCCGATCGCCCTGACCCAGCTGTTCGCCTGGTCGATCGCGGCGGGCAGGGCCCCCGCTTGGTCCGGGCTGACCATGTTCCTGGCCGCGGGGTTCACGGTGGTGGCGTTGGGGCTGGCCGGGGCGGGCGGACGTCGCAGCGCTCGGCCAACGCCCTAACCTCTGTCATCCCGGAATGCGCGTCAGCGCATATCCGGGACCGCCACGGGCGCTGCCGTGGGCCGGGCTTTGGCAAGCGCCAGCGCTTGCCGCGGTCCTGGATATCGGCTGCGCCGATTCCGGGATGACAGAAGGGTGAGAGCGCCGGCTAGGGCGCGCCCGGCAGGTCGTTCAGCCAGTCGATCACCAGGGTCTCCAGGGCGATGCGGTGGTCGGACCAGCTGTGGTCGGTGGGCGCGTGGGCGCTGGTGACCTGGGTTCCGCCGGCGGCCTTCACCGCCGCGACCAGGCCCTCGGAGTCGGCCTTCACGAAGTCGTCGCTGTAGAGCACCTGCAGCCGCCGGTCCTTCAGCTTGGGCGCCAGCGCCGCGAAGCCCCAGTCGTCGGCATGCGCCGCCGCCTCGTCGGCCATGGCCTCGGCGGAGGCGTTCAGCGATTCGCGGTTGTCGGCCATCAGCGCCACGGCCTTGGCGCGGTCGCGCCGCGCCAGTTGGCCGATGGCGCCCATGTCGCCGGCGGAGATGGTCAGGCCGCCCAGCAGGCCGGGCTCGACCGCCAGGGTCTCGGCGGTCACCCAGCCGCCCATGCTGTGGCCGGCGATGGCGATGCGTCCGGTGTCGATCTGCAGCGGGCCGGCGTTGGCCGGATCGCGGGCGAACGCCAGGGCGGCGCGGGCGTCCTCCAGGTTCTGGGCGAAGCTGAACGCGCCGGGACTGCCCCAGGAGCCACGGTAGTTGATCGCCACCACGTTCCAGCCGGCGCGGCGCACGGCCTGGGCCAGGTCGAGGTTGCGCTCGTTGCCCGGTAGGCCGTGGAACAGCAGCAGGGTCGGGTGCGGGCCGGGGCCGGCGGCGACATAGACGATGCCGTTCACCTTCAGCCCGCCGCCGGTAGGCACGTGGATCACCTCCATCCGCGCCGGATGGGCGGCGTCGGCCGGCGGATCCTGGGCGATGGCCACGGCAGCGGAAATCGGCGCGGCGGCCGCGAGGCCCGGTGCGGTGATCAGACAGGCCGAGAGGGCCAGTAGAGCAGCGGCGATACGCATGGCGAAGACTCCCGGCGCGAGGCCCTGAAGCCTGACCTTAGAAGCGGGAAGCGCCGCCGGAAAGGGGCCGCCGCCGGGGCGGCGGCCCGCTGGGCTCTACGGGTTCGACGGCGCCGCGGCCGGTGCGGCGGGCGCCGGAGCCGAGGCGGGCTGAACCGCCGCCGCCGGCGCCGCGGTGGCGGCGGAGGTCTCGGCCGGCTTGGCCGCTTCAGCCTGGGCCACGGGGACCAGCTTGACCTTCAGCGGGTTGGGTTCGAGGTCGTTGGTGGCGCCGCTCGCCGCGTCGACCCCCGCGCCGATCACGCCCCCGAGCAGGAAGTTGCCTGCGGTCATCTCCGCCACGCCGGCGCCGGCGGCGTGCGAGCGGACGTGCACGGTCTGCTTCTCGAAGCCCGGCTTTGTGACGCTGACGTCGAAGGCGTCCTTGCGCGACAGGCGGAAGGTGCAAGGCGTCGACTGGCAGCTGAAGCCGTTGCTGGCGTGGACTTCGGCGCCCGGCGGCTCGGAAGACACCTCGAAACGGGTGGTGGTGCCGCGCACGACGGTGGCGCAGGCGGCAAGGTTCGCGCCCAGCGCGGCGAGCGCCAGGATCGGAATAAGCTTCATAATGGAAAAGACCCCCCAAGAAATGCGCACACAAGCGCGAGTTGAAGGTTTCCCGAAGGCCCGCTGGGCTGTCAAGTACGGCAGCGCTTGTTTCGCCGCATTTTCGCAATCATGTCACGAAGCGGGGAGCAAGCCCCTGGCGGCGCCGGGGCCGGGCTCGACGATCACGTCCCGCGCGCTCAGCGGCTCGGCGCATTCCGAGCAGACCATCACCGGGTCGAACAGGCAGCCGCACGTCCGATGCCGGTGCAGCAGCGGCCGGCCGGCCTCGCCGGCCATGTGCACGTCGCCCCAGTGGACGATGCCCATGATCACCGGGTGCAGGTCGAGGCCCCTGGGGGTCAGCACATACTCGTGCCGCAGCGGCCGGGCCTGATAGGGGACCTTCTTCAGCACCCCGGCTTCCACCAGCTTCTTCAGCCGCGCCGCCAGCAGGTGGCGGGTGATGCCGAGCCGCGCCTGGAACGCCTCGAAGCGGCGCACGCGCAGGAAGCAGTCGCGCAGGATCAGCAGCGTCCAGCGGTCGCCGATCACCGACACGGTCCGGGCCACCGAACAGGCCTCGTCCTCCAGGGTGTCCCACTTCATCGCGCCATCTCCGTCACCGGGATGGTCATAACATCGTTGACAGTTCCAAAAAAGAACTGACTTATCGCCGCCAGGGCCGTCCCACAGGGTCCAACCAAGGCAGGAGCGCTCACGTGACATCCCGCAACGCCACGGCCGCCATCGTCGGCGCCGGCGACTACATCGGCTCGGCCATCGCCCGGAAGTTCGCCGCCGAGGGCTATCAGGTCGTGGTCGGCCGGCGGAACGGCGACCAGCTGGCCCCGCTGAAGGCCGAGATCGAGGCGGCGGGTGGCGTCTGCCACGCCCGCTCGCTGGACGCCCGCAAGGAGGAGGATATCGCCGCCTTCCTGGAGGAGGCCAACGCCATCGCGCCGCTGGAGGTGTGCATCTTCAACGTCGGCGCCAACGTCAACTTCCCGATCCTGGAGACCACCGAGCGGGTGTTCCGCAAGGTGTGGGAAATGGCTTGCTACGGCGGCTTCCTGACCGGCCGCGAGGCGGCCCGGCACATGCTGGAGCACGGCAGGGGCTCGATCTTCTTCACCGGCGCCACGGCCTCGATGCGCGGCGGGATCGGTTACGCCGCCTTCGCCAGCGCCAAGTTCGGCCTGCGGGCGGTGGCCCAGGCCATGGCCCGCGAACTCGGGCCGCAGAACATCCACGTCGCCCACCTGGTGATCGATTCCGGGGTCGACACCGCCTGGGTGCGCGAGCGGCGCCGCGCGGCGGGCGGCGGCGAGATCACCGAGCCGGATCAGCTGATGAACCCGGCCTCGATCGCCGAGGCCTACTGGACGCTGCACAGCCAGCACCGCGACGGCTGGACCTTCGAGCTCGACCTTCGGCCCTATGGAGAACGCTGGTGACCGCTCCCACCGTGGAATTCCACTTCGACTTCGGCAGCCCCAACGCCTACCTCAGCCACCTGGTGATCCCGCAGATCGAGGCGCGCACCGGCGCCACGTTCCGCTACGTGCCGGTGCTGCTGGGCGGGGTGTTCAAGGCGACCGGCAACCGCTCGCCGGCCGAGAGCCTGGCCGGGATCAGGAACAAGCCGCAGTTCGAGGCGCTGCAGACCCAGCGCTTCCTCAAGGCGCACGGCATCACCCGCTACCGGTTCAACCCGTTCTTCCCGGTCAACACCCTGATGCTGATGCGCATCGCCGCCGGCTGCGAGCTCGACGGGACGCTGGGCCCCTACGTCGAGGCCGCCTACCACCACATGTGGGAGGATCCCAAGAAGATGGACGATCCGGCGGTGGTCAGGGCGGCGCTCGACGCCTCCGGCCTCGACGGCGAACGCCTGCTGGCCCGCGCCCAGGAGCCCGACGCCAAGGCGCGCCTGCTGGCCAACACCGAAGCTTCCGTCGCCCGCGGCACGTTCGGTTCCCCCACCTTCTTCGTCGGCGACGAGATGTTCTTCGGCAAGGACCAGCTGCGCGACGTCGAGGACGAGATCGCGCGGGCGAAGGCCTAGCTCAGCCCTTTTCAAAAACATCTGTCATCCCGGAATTCGCGTAGCGAATATCCGGGACCGCGGCAGACGCCGTCGCCCGCTACCGCGGTCATGCGCCAGCGTTTCCGGCGATCCCGGATAAGCCGCTGACGCGGCTTTCCGGGATGACAGTGAAAGAAGGGGAGGGCGAAAATTTTCGCCGCTCCTGTCGCTTTTCGGCCCTCTCGGGCGTCATCCTCACAAGCAAGACGAGGAGCGAGCATGGCCGAGACCCCCTATGTCGGCGGCTGCCTGTGCGGGGCGCTGCGCTACGAGGCGCGGGGCGAGCCGCAGTTCGCCGGGCATTGCTACTGCGAAGACTGCCGCAAGGCGTCGGGCTCGGGCTTCATGCCGTTCATGGGCTTTGCCGCCGCCGCGGTGACCGTCACCGGCGAGACCCGGCACGTGATCAGCCGCGCCTGGAACGGCGGCGAGGCGGTGCGCAACATCTGCCCGACCTGCGGCAGCCTGGTGTTCGGCGGCCGCTACGGCGTCGACGACAGCCACACGATCTACGCGGGATCCCTGGACCGTCCCGAGCGGTTCAAGCCGACGATGGCGCTGTTCAACGCCCGCCGTCCCGCCTGGGCGACGCTGCCGGAGGGCGTCACCGTGTTCGACACCATGCCGACCGGCCCGCGGCCCGAGCCCCAGGCCAGCTGACACCCCCTCAAGCGGACAGACGCAGGAGCCTCCGATGGACGGAAACACCCAGACCCTGACCCCGGCCAAGGACCTGGCGCGCGACAATCCCGTGCGCATTCCTGGCGAGAGCGCCGAATACCGGGCGGCGCGCACCGCCCTGCTGGCGGAGGAGATCGAGCTGCGCCGCCATCTCGCCCGGGTGGCGGAACAGCGCCGCGCCCTGCCGCCCGGTCCACAGGTCGCGGGCGACTATCGCTTCCTGGGCGAGGACGGCCGGGAGACCGACCTGGCGGGCCTGTTCGGCGACAAGCAGACCCTCGTCGCCTACAGCTACATGTTCGGCCCACAGCGCGAGCGGCCCTGCCCGATGTGCACCAACCTGCTGGGCGCCTGGGAGGGCAACGCCGCCGACATCGGCCAGAAGGTGTCGCTGGTGGTGATCGCCCGCTCGCCGATCGAGAAGCTCAAGGCCTGGAAGGCCGAGCGCGGCTGGAAACATCTGCGGCTCTACCAGGACCTGAACGACGCCTATTCGCGCGAACGGGGCGGCGTGCTGCCGGACGGCTCGGAGATCCCGGCGCAGAATGTGTTCACCCGCCGCGACGGGACCATCCGCCACTTCTGGTCCGGCGAGATGACCGGCCAGACCGCCGATCCCGGCCAGGACCCGCGCGGGGCGCCCGATCCGGCCCCGCTGTGGACCGTGCTCGACCAGACGCCCGAGGGGCGCGATCCCAGCTGGTACCCGTCGCTGACCTACGATTGAGCCGCCGCCCCGCGTCGCCTGATCGCGGCGCCAGGCTGATCGGCGCCAATTTGCAACCTTTCGTGACGACAACCCGGCGGGTTCTCACCCAGAGGGTGTCGGCCTGGCGGCGCTGATGTTCGGCGGCCTGCGCGTGCTTCATCCGTTGCCATAGACAACCTTCCGGCGGCGCCGGCTTGACCTGTCCGCGCGCAACGGGTCTCTGCGGACCGAAGGGCCGTGCAGTGTTGCGTGTGGGGGAAGCGTCTTGGCGGAAGTGAACAGTGCGGGCGCGGCCGAAGCGCAGGGCGCGATCAGCGGCGGCCAGATCGCCGCGGCGGTGATGGGCAATGCCCTGGAGTTCTACGACTTCACCACCTACGCCCTGTTCGCCGTGCAGATCGGCAATGTGTTCTTCCCGTTCCACGACGGGTTCACCAAGCTGATGGGCTCGCTGCTGACCTTCGGCATCGGCTTCGTGGCCAGGCCGATCGGGGCCATCGTGCTGGGCGCGGTCGGCGACCGCATGGGACGGCGACCCTCGATGCTGCTCAGCTTCGTGCTGATGGGTGTCGGCATCATCGGCCTGGTGCTGATCCCGCCCTACGCCGCGATCGGGCCGGCGGCGCCGGCGCTGCTGGTGCTGTGCCGCCTGATCCAGGGCTTCGCCCTCGGCGGCGAGGTTGGACCGACGACGGCCTTCCTGATCGAGGCCGCGCCCACGCGCAGCCGGGCGCTGATCGGCTCGTGGCAGAGCGCCAGCCAGGCCGTGGCCTCCCTGGTCGGGGCGGTGATCGGCTTTGCCATGTCCCATGCCCTGACCCCGCACGACCTGGAGAGCTTTGGCTGGCGGGTCGCGTTCGGGCTGGGGGCGATCGTGCTGCCGTTCGGCCTGATCCTGCGCCGGCGGCTGCCTGAAACCCTGCACCGGCCCGACACCATCTCGGCGGCCGACGTCGAGCCGGGCGCGGCCAGCCTGCTGCGGCCGATCCTGGTGGGCCTGGCGATGATCATGAGCTTCACCACCTCGACCTACGTGCTGCTGTACATGACCACCTACGCCACCCAGACCCTGCACATCGCCATCAAGGACAGCTTCGGTCCCTCGGTGGCCAACGGGATCAGCGGCATCGTCTTCGCGCTGCTGGGCGGCTGGCTGGCCGACCGCTACGGTCGCAAGCCGGTGATGATCACCGCGCGGACCCTGCTGCTGCTGGTCACCTGGCCGGCCTTCGCGCTGATCGTGGCCAACCGCGATCCGGTGACCCTGACCGTGGCCACCGGCGTGATCAGCGCCTGTTCCTCCACCAGCGTCGGCGTCGCCCTGGTGGCCCTGACGGAGTCGCTGCAGAAGAACGTGCGCTCGACCGCCATGGCGGTGATCTACGCCGTCGCGGTGACGGTGTTCGGCGGCCTGGCGCAGCCCCTGATCAGCAAGGTGATCGAGGTGACGCACAATCCGATGGCGCCGGCCTGGTACCTGATGGCCGCGGCGGCGATCGGCATCACGGCGATGAGCTTCCTGCGCGAGACCCACCCGGCGAAGGTCGCGGCGCTGACGGCGGCCGATTTCGCCTGACCGGCGATTGCGAGGTTGCCAGCGGCGGGCTTCGCCCCGAAGGTCGGCGCCCCAACGCCAGCCTGGAAGAGATGGCCATGCCGCACGATGTCCTGCCCGGATCGGAACCCGTCACCCTGCGCGGCGCACGGCAGTTCGAGATGGCCTCGAAGATCAGCGGCCGCAGCTACCAGATCTATGTCTCCCGTCCCGTCGGGCCGGCGCCCGAGGGCGGCTATCCGGTGGTCACGGTCACCGACGGCAACCTGACCTTCCCGCTGGCGGCGACCACCGCCACGGCCCTGACCATCTCCGGCGACAAGCCGGTGATCGTGGTGGGCGTCGGCTATGCGGCGGACGATCAGCTGATGGCGCTGCGCAACCGCGACCTCACCCCGCCCACGCCGAAGTCGGCGCTGATCGCGATCCCGGGAATGCCGGAGCCGCGCGAGGCGGACTACGGCGGCGCGGTCGAGTTCCGCCGCTTCCTGCTGGAGGAGCTGCGCCCGGCGATCGCCGCGGCCTATCCGGTCAACCCCGACGACCAGACCCTCTACGGCCACTCCCTGGGCGGCCTCTTCACCCTGACCGTGCTGTTCGCCGAGCCGAAGGCGTTCCGCACCTACGCCATCTCCAGCCCGTCGATCTGGTGGAACAGCCGGGCGATCCTGGAGGGCGAGGCGGCCTTCGCCCGCGCCGTCGAGGCGGGCGAGATCACGCCGCGGGTGCTGGTCACCATCGGCGCCACCGAGCAGGACCCGCCGCGCGTGGCGCCGCCGGGCATGACGCTGGAGGCGGCGGCCGAGCGCATGCGGCTGGGCCGCATGGTGGACAACGCCCGCGAACTGGGCGAGCGCCTCGTGACCCTGAAGGGCGCCGCGGGCTACAAGGCCGCGTTCCAGAACTTCCAGGCCGAAGACCACATGAGCGTGGTCCCCGCCTCGATCGCCCGGGCCATCACCTTCGCCCTGCGCGATTAGGGGTCGGTCGTCGAGGGCGGAACCCCTCACCCTCCCATTGCTACGCAATGGGCCCCTCCCTCTCCCTCCGGGAGAGGTGTCTTTCAACTTCACCTCTCCCACAGGGAGAGGGAGGGGCCCGATCGCGTTCAGCGATTGGGAGGGTGAGGGGTTCCGCCCTCTCCGAAGGCCCTAGCGCCCCCCCGCGGCCTTGCCCGGAACCGCCGGCGTCCAGCCACCGCCCAGGGCGCGGTAGGCCGCCACGGCGGCCCGGGCGGCGCCGGCCCTGGCCTGGACCAGTTGGTCGGCGGCGGCCAACAGGTCGCGGTCGGTATCGCGCACCTCGATCAGGCTGGCGACGCCGCCCTCGTAGGCCTGTTCGGCCTGGCGCCGCGCGGTGGTGAGGTCGTCGACCTGGCGCTGCAGGGCGGCGGCGCGGGCCTGCTGCTGGGCGAGGTCGGAGAAGGCGTTCTCGACGTCCGCGGCGGCGGTGAGGACGGACTGCCGGTAGGCCGCCAGCGCCTCGGCCTTGGCGCCCTTGGCCGCGGCCACCTCGCCGTCGACCCGGCCGAAGTCGAACAGCCGCCAGCGCAGGCCGGCGCCGATCTGGTGCTGCACCGCGTTGCCGGCGAAGAGGTTGCTGGAATCGACGCTTTCCAGCCCCAGCAGGCCGGAGATCGAGATCTTCGGATAGTACTCCGCGGTGGCCACGCCCACCCGGGCGTTGGCCGCCACCAGGCGCTGCTCGGCGGCGATCACGTCGGGGCGGCGGCGCAGCAGATCGGCCGGCGTCTCGGCAACGCTCAGGGCCGGCGCGGCGGGGATCGGCGCCACGGTTTCCAGCTCGGCGCGATAGGTCCCGGGCGCGGCGCCCATCAGCACGTCCAGCCGGTTGAGCTGCGCTTCCAGCGCGGCGAGCAGCGGCGGGATCGAGGCGGCGACCCCCTCCTGGGCGGCCTGCGCCTGGTGCAGGTCGCGCTCGGCGGCGATGCCCTGGGCGACGCGCTGCTGCAGCAGGTCGACCAGCTCGCGCTGGGTCTGCAACTGCCGGTTCGCCACCGCCACGCGGGCCTGCAAGGCCCTGGCCTGCAGGTAGGCGTCGGCCGCCTCGGCGGTCACCGACAACATCACCGCCTCACCCTGCAGGATGGTGGCCGCGGCGTCGGCGCGGGCCGCCTCGCGGCCGCGTCGCAGGCCGCCGAACAGGTCGATCTCCCAGCTGGCGGAGGCGCCCAGGTCGTAGAGGTCGGTCTCGCGCCGGTAGCCGGGCAGGTGCTGGCCGATCGCCCCGATCGGGCTGAGCAGCGACTGCTGCTGGTTGGCCGCGGCGGCGCCCAGTTCACCGGACGGCAGCAGGCGCGACGTCGCCACCTTCACCTGGGCGCGGGCCTGCAGGATCCGGGCGCGGGCCTGCTCCAGGTCGAGGTTCTGCGCGCGGGCGCGCTCGACGATGCGGGTCAGCTCGGGGTCGCCGAAGCTGGCCCACCAGGCCTCCAGTTCGGCGGCGCCCTGCGCCGGCGGCGGGGCGTTGCGGTACGCCGACGGCAGGGCGACCTGCGGGCGCTCGTACGTCTGGCCAACCTGGAAGGCGGCGGCGGGCAGGGCGCTCATCAGCGCGGCGACGGCCAGCGTGGAGGCGGCGAGGGGGCGGAACATGGCGGTTCGCTTTCGAAAGGACATCAGTGGGCTTCGACGGGCGGGGCGTCCTTGCCCGGCAGCGGCGGCGGGCGGCAGAACGGGATCATCACCAGGGCGGCCAGGAAGATCCACGACATCAGCCGGAAGGTGTCGTTGAACGCCTGGGTCAGGGCCAGGCGACCGACCACGCGGGCCAGTTCGCCCTGCGCCAGCTGCAGCGCCTGGCTGGCGTCGCCGCCGCGCTCGGCCATCGCCTGGCCGAAGCCGGCGATGAACCCCGGCGCATGGCCGCCGGCGGCGCCCAGGCCCTCGCCGATGCGCGCGGCGACGATGCGGGCGTTGTCCTGCAGCCAGGTGTTGACCACGGCGATGCCGATCGCGCCGCCGAGGTTGCGCATCAGGTTGAACAGGCCGGAGGCGTAGCGCAGCTCGACGCCCTCGAAGCCGGCCAGGGCCATGCCCACGCTGGGCACGATGCACAGCATGATGGCGAAGCCGCGCAGCGCCTGCGGCCCCAGGAAGGCGGCGAACCCCCACTCCGGCGTCAGGTGCGAGGTCCAGTAGAGGCTGGCGGCGAACAGGCTCAGGCCGAAGGTTATGACGATGCGCTGGTCGACGCTCTGCGAGGCGCGCGCGGCGATCACCGTGCTCAACACCTGGGCGATGCCGGTGACGAAGACGGTCGTGCCGATCTGCAGGGAATCGTAGCCACGTACCCGGCCCAGGAAAACCGGGATCAGGTAGGTGGAGGCATAGAGGCCGAAGCCGATCACAAGGTTGAACACGCAGGCGAAGGCGAAGGTCAAATTGCGGAACGGCGAGAGCCGTACGATCGGGCCGCCGGAGCGGAACGACCGCTCCAGGAACAGCAGGAATCCGGTGACCGACAGCCAGGCGCCGATCTGGATCGCCGGGTCGCTCAGCCACTCGTGGCGGGGTCCTTCCTCCAGCACGTACTCCAGGCCGCCGAGGAACACCGCCATCGCCGCCAGGTGCGAATAGTCGATCTTCTGCAGCATCGTCAGGTTCGGCCGGTCGACCCGGATCACCAGGATCGACAGAATGGTCACGGCGATGCCCGGCAGGATGTTGATGTAGAAGATCCAGCGCCAGCCGGCCGCGTCGGTCAGCCAGCCGCCGACCGTGGGACCAAGGGTCGGGGCAAGCACCGAGACCATGCCCAGGATGGCCGGGATCATGGCCCTCTGTTTGCCCGAGAACAGGCTGAATCCGGTGGCGAACACCGTCGGCACCATGGCCCCGCCGACGAAGCCCTGCAGCACCCTGAACAGGATCATCGACTGGATGTCCCAGGCGATGCCGCACAGCGCGCTGGAGGCGGTGAACAGCCCGGCCGACAGGGCGAACAGCCAGCGGGTGGACAGCGCCTGGGCCAGGAAGGCCGAGAACGGGATCATCACCAGCTCGGCCATCAGGTAGCCGGTCTGCACCCAGCTGATCTCGTCCGGCCCGGCCGACAGGCCCGCCTGGACGTCGTTCAGCGAGGCGGCGACGATCTGGATGTCGATCAGGGCCATGAACTGGCCGAAGGCCATGATGCCGAAGATCAGGAACTTGCGGGCCGTCGGCAGGTCCGCCGGGGCCACGAACGGCTCGTCGGCGCGCTGGCGCTGGAACATGCCGCTTTTCAGGGGCGGCGACACGGCGGTCATGGGCTAGCCTCGATGCGCTTCGACGGGCCGCCTCTTGATAAAATGGCGACCGTAATATTATATGTATCATACCAACGGGGCCGCAAGCCCCCGGCAACGAGCTCGACGCCCATGCGATACGACGCAGAACACAAGCAGAAGACCCGCGAGCGGGTGCTGAAGGAGGCCGCCAAGGCCATTCGCGCCCAGGGGCCGCACAAGGTCGGCGTGGCCGAGGTGATGGCCAAGGCCGGTCTGACCCACGGCGGCTTCTACGCCCACTTCGCCTCCAAGGACGACTTCATCGCCGCCGCCATCGGCCAGATGTTCGTTGAGGGGCAGGAGCGGCTGAGCCAGGCCCTGGACAAGGGCTCGCCGCGCGAGGCGCTGGAGAGCTACATCGACTTCTACCTGTCCCCGGCGCACCGCGACTCGCGCAGTTCGGGCTGCCCGCTGCCGTTCCTGTCGACGGACGCGCCGCGCCTGGCGGCGCCGTCACGCGAGCGCTTCGCCCTGGGTGTCGAACGGCTGACGGCCGGCCTGGCCGGCCCCCTGGCGGCGCTGGGCCATCCGGACGCTTTCGAGGAAGCCGGCTCGGTGCTGTCCGAGATGGTGGGCGCCGTGACCCTGGCCCGCGCCGAGCCCGACCCGACCAAGTCCGACTTCATCCTGGCGCGCTCGCGCGCCTCCATCCGCCGTCGCCTGGGCCTGGACAGATCGTCCTAGGGCCGCGCGCCGACCCCCTTTCCTCCCCCGAAGCCGTCGAAGCCCCGCGAGTATCAAGATGACCGACGCCACGCTGGATGACGCCGCCTTGCGCGACGCCGCCGTCGATAGCCCCGCCGCCACGGCCAAGCCGAAGCCCCGGGCCCTGCCGTTCTCCAACCGCACGCTGCTGGCGGTGGGGACCGCGATCGCGGTCGCCGCGGGCGGGGCGCTCTACATCGTCAGTCCGAAGGCGTCGGAGACCACCGACGCGGCCTATGTCCAGGCCGACAGCTCGGTGGTGGCGCCCAAGGTGCGCGGGCTGGTGGCCGAGGTGCTGGTGCGCCACAACCAGGCGGTCCGCAAGGGCGACCCGCTGGTGCGCATCGACCCGGAGGAGTTCGACGCCCGCGTGGCGTCCGCCCAGGCCGAGCTGCTGAACGCCCAGGCGGCGGTGGCGGCGGCCAGGGCGGCGATCGTCTCGCTGCACGCCGAGGAGGCGCTGGCCGCCTCGAACATCCGCGCCGCCCAGACCCAGATCCGCTCGGCCGACGCGCAGAGCGAGCGGGCGCAGGCCGACCGCGCCCGCTACGACGCCCTGGTAGCCACCGGGGCGGTGGCGCGGCGCGATGCGGACACCTATCGCGCGGCGGCGATCACCGCCCAGTCCGACGCCGACCGCACCCGCGCCCAGTTCGACGTGTCCCGCAACCAGGCCGAGGTGACCCAGGCCAAGGCCGCCACGCTGGCGGCCAACCTGGCCCAGGCCGAGGCCGGCGTCGCCCGGGCCCAGGCGGCGCTGAACCTGGCGCTGCAGGACCAGTCGCACACCCTGATCCGCGCCCCGATCGACGGCGTGGTGGGCGACCGCCAGGTCGAGCCCGGCGACTACGTCCAGGCCGGCACGCGCATGCTGACCATCGTGCCGGTGAACGCGGTCTATGTGACGGCCAACTTCAAGGAGACCCAGACGGGGCGCATGACGGTCGGCCAGCCGGCCCGCATCGAGGTCGACGCCCTGCCCGGGGTGCGCTTCAAGGGCCACGTGGAGAGCCTGGCCCCCGGCTCCGGCTCGCAGTTCTCGCTGCTGCCGTTCGAACCGGGCACGGGCAACTTTACCAAGATCGTGCAGCGGGTGCCGGTGCGCATCCGCTTCGACCCCGGCCAGCCGGACCTCGCCCGCGTGCGCCCCGGCCTGTCGACCACGGTGAAGGTGAGCCTGAAGGCGCAGGGGTGACTGCGCCGCCGGCGTAACCCCTCACCCTCCCAAGGCCAGCGCTGTCGCGCCGGCCTTGGGCCCCTCCCTCTCCCCATGGGAGAGGTGGACTAAAGCGTTGCCAGCACAGAGAAAATCACCTCTCCCGGAGGGAGAGGGAGGGGCCCGCGTGACTTGCGCGAGCAAGTCGCGTGGGAAGGTGAGGGGTTCCGCCGTCGCCCGCGAACCCTCCTCCCCTCACCGCCTTTGCATCTCGGCGAACCCTTCGGCCGCCTTCTGCACGTCCTCCGGAAAGTCGCTCATCTCCTGCACCTGGCGGATCTCGATCACCTCGTTCTCCGAGGCGGGGCAACGGCAGGCCCAGGCGATGGCGTCGGCGCGCGAGGGCACGTCGATCATCCAGTAGCCGCCAAGCACCTCCTTGACCTCGGCGAAGGGGCCGTCGGTCACCAGCGGCTTGCCGCCCTTGAAGCTGACCCGGGCGCCGGACGAGGGCGGATGCAGCCCATCGAGCGCCAGCAGCACGCCCGCCTTCTGCAGGTCCTCGTTGAACTTCATCATCGCCGCCACGGCCTCGGCGGTGGGCATGGCGTCGGGCGGCGCGGTCTCGTAGCCGCCGGGGATCATCAGCATCATGAAGCGCATCGGTGTTCTCCTGGGTGGTCCATGATCGCATGACGCGCCAGGAGGCGACGGGCCGACGTTTTCGCGGCGACTTTTTTCAGGCCTTCACGCCCATCGCAGCCGCGGGATCGGCGAGTCCGCCCGGCGGTGGCGGAAGATGTCGAGGGCAAGGCCCGGCCGCACCAGGAACAGCGCCAGCCACACGGCCAGCACCCCGGCGTAGCGGATCGCCCCGAGCAGGCGCTGGGCCGGGCTGCGGCGGTAGAGGGGCAGGGCGATGGAACAGGTCGGGGCCATGGGGCGTCTCCTTGAGGGCCCGGGCACTCTGCGGCGGCGGTGCGACAGAAACGGACGTGGTTGAGCGGGGCTTGGCCATCCGCCCTGCCGTTATTTCAGTGGAAGAGCAGCACCGCCGCCAGCACGAGGCCACCGATCCACAGGGTCTCCAGCACCATCAGCGCCACCGGCCGCCAGCCCACCGCGACCAGCGCCTTGAACGAGGTCTTCATGCCCAGGGCGGCGATCGCCGTGACCAGGCACCAGCGCGAGACCTCATTGGCCGCGTCGGTGGCCGGCTTGGCCAGCAGGCCGAAGCTGTTCAGCGCCACCAGGGCGGCGAAGCCCAGCAGGAACATCGGCACCGGCGGCTTGGGGCCGGCCGCGGCGCCGGCGCCGGCCGCGCGGCTGGCGATGAAGGCGACGGTGAACACCACCGGCAGCAGCATGGTCACCCGCAGCAGCTTCACATAGGTGGCGATGTCGCCGGTCTGCGGCGAGATGGTGTAACCGGCGCCCACCACCTGGGCGACGTCGTGGATGGTGCCGCCCAGGAAGATGCCGGCGCGCACATGATCCAGGCCGATCGCCGTGGCGAACAGCGGGTAGAGGATCATCGCCAGGGTGGAGAGGGCGGTGACGGTGACCACCGTCAGGATGGTGTCGCGCTCGGAGTCCGCGTTGCGGGGCAGCACCGAGGCCACCGCCAGCGCCGCCGAGGCGCCGCAGATGCCCACCGCTCCGCCGGACAGCACCCCGAACGACCGGCTCTGGCCGAAGGCCTTCGACGCCAGCCAGCCCAGGCCGATGGTGCTGGTCACGCCGACGATCACGGTGGCGATCGGCATGACCCCGAGGCCGAGGATCTGCGCGGCGGTGATCCGCGCGCCCAGCAAGGCGACGCCGAGGCGCAGGATGGCCTTGGACGAGAACTCGATGCCGGCGATGCAGCGGCCTTCCTCGTGCAGGAAGTGGAAGGCCATGCCGAACAGCAGGGCGAACAGCATCACCGGGGCGGTGTAGTGCGTGGAGAGCCAGGTGGAGGCCAGGGCGATGGTGGCGGCCACCAGGAAGCCCGGCCAGACGGCGCGAACCAGCGTCTCCCCGGGCAGGGGCCGGCGCTGCGTCGGCGTCGCGACCGCGGTCGCGGGCGCCGGAAACGGCAGGCCCTCCATGGCGTCGAACGACTGGAACAGCTGCTGGGCGGCGGCGGTGTCGGTCTGGGTGTCGGTGGCCATGCTAGAGCGCCTTCAGGACAGCCAGCACCGCCTCGGCGGTGACCCGGCTGACCCGCACGTTGGACTCCTCGGTCACCCCGGCGATGTGCGGGGTGAGGATCAGGTTCGGCGCGCCGGCGAACACCGCGCCCGACTCGGCGGTGACCGGCTCGGTCTCGAACACGTCCAGCGCCGCGCCGCCGAGCTTGCCGGCCCGCAGCGCCGCGACCAGGGCCGCCTCGTCCACCACCCCGCCGCGCGCGGCGTTGATCAGGATGGCGTGCGGCGCCATCCGCGCCAGGGCGGCGGCATCGACCATGCGCCGGGTCTGGTCGGTGAGCGGAACGTGCAGGCTGACCACGTCGCAACTGGCCAGCAGGTCGTCGAGGGCCAGCGGCCGCACGCCGGTGGTCGCCCAGATGACGGACCTGGCGGGCACGAACGGGTCGAAGGCGGCGACGCTCATGCCCATGCCCTGCGCCTTGGCGGCGGTCAGCCGGGCGATGGCGCCGAAGCCCACGAGCCCCAGGGTGCGGCCGGCCAGCTCGCCGCCGATCAGGTCCATGCGCGGCCAGGCGCCGGCGGCCACGCGGTCGCTGGCGAACCAGGCGCGGCGCAGCAGCATCAGGGCCGCGGTGATCACGTATTCGGCCACCGACAGGTCGTTGGCGCCGGTCGCCGGCCGCACCGCGACGCCCCGCGCCTGGCAGGCCTCGACGTCGATGTTGTCCAGGCCGACGCCCAGCCGGCCGACCACCTTCAGGCGCGGAGCCTGGGCCAGCAGCGGGCCGCGGACCTGGGTGCGGTTGCGGACGATCAGCGCGCGGCAGTCGGCCAGGGCGGCGGCCAGCTCGTCCGGCCGGTCGACCAGGCCGGGGTCGTACAGCACGTCGCGCCCGGACAGCACCTGGGCGACGGCGGCCTCGTCCATGAACTCGCTGATGACGATCTCGCTCATGCGGTCTCCCGGCCGGCGGCGAGGCCGGCGATCTGGTCGTGGAGGGCGGCGGGAATGGAGAGGCCCTCGGCGCCCGCCTTGGCCCGCAGCGCCAGGCGCCGATCGCCGGGCAGGCGCGCGCCATCCTCGGCCACCGCGGCGGCCAGTGTGGCCATGCGGGGGGCGAAGCCATCGCCGGCGAAGTGGCCGGGATCGAGGGCGATCAGCAGCTGGCCCATCCGCGGCGGCCCGCCCTCGGCGTCGAGGAAGGCGCTGGCCTCCCAGCCGTAGTTCGCGCCGGCCAGGGCGGCGCACAGCACCTCGACCATTAGCGCCAGGGCCGAGCCCTTGGCCCCGCCGATCGGCAACAGGGTCCCGGCGAGCGCCGCCGCAGCGTCGGTGGTGGGTTCACCGTCGGCGTCGACGGCCCAGCCGGGCTCGATCGGCTCGCCCCTGGCCTTGGCGGAGACGATCCGTCCTCGCGCCACCACCGACAGCGCCATGTCGATCACCAGCGGCGCCCGGCCGGGGATCGGCGCGGCGAACGCCAGCGGGTTGGTGCCCATCCGCGCCCGCGCCGCGCCATGGAAGGCCATCGCCCGGGGCGTGTTGGAGAAGGCGAACGCCACCAGCCCCAGCTCGGCCAGGCGTTCGACGTGCCGGCCGGCCTGGCCGAAGTGGTGCGAGGCGAACACGGCGATGGCGGCGGTCCCCGCCTTGGGCGCGAGCTCGGCCAGGGTATCGATGGCAAGGTCGATGGCCGGATAGGCGAAGCCGGCGCCGGCGTCGATCCGCCGGGCGGCGGGCGCATCGCCGATCAGGCGGGGAACCGCCCGGCCGTCGACCTTGCCGACCCTGGCCTGCGCGGCATAGCTCGGCACGCGGGTCAGGCCGTGGCCGCCCTGTCCGTCCGCCTCGGCCGCCACCAGGGCGCGGGCGGTCGACCGGGCGTTGTCCGGTGAGGATCCACTGGCTTGAAGGGCCCGGGCCGCCAGCCGCTCGGCGTCGTCCAGGCTCAGTCTCACGGTATCGGCCACCGGTGAACTCTTAGGCGCTGCGGTAGAGCTTCGTCATCACGAATTCCCGATGTCCGAGCGCCTCGGCGGCGGTGGAGCGGCCGTTGGCGGTGCGCGCGATCATGTCGATCAGCGCGTCGCCGGCCTGGCTGATGGTCATCTCCCGGCGGACGATGCCGGAGACATCCAGGTCCACGTGCTCGCTCATCAGCCGCACGGTGCGCGGGTTCCCGGTCACCTTGATCACCGGCATGATCGGGTTGCCGATGACGTTGCCCTGGCCGGTGGGGAAGATGTGCACCACGTAGCCGGCGGCGGCCTGCAGGGTGCAGCACTCCGCGGCGGCGGACGAGGTGTCCATGAAATAGAGCCCGGGCCCCTTGGCCGGCGCCTCGGCGGGCTCCAGCACGTCGATGTACTTCACCTGTTTGCCGATCTTCTCGAGGTTGCCCAGGGCCTTTTCCTCGATGGTGGTCAGGCCGCCGGCGATATTGCCCTTGGTCGGCTGGCTGTCGGACAGGTCCGAGGTCTTGTGCGCCTCGATCACGTCGTCCTGATAGGCCTTCCAGGTCTTCATGAACTTCTCGCGCACCTCAGGGCTCGCGGCCCGGGCGGCGGCCAGGTGCTCGGCGCCGGTCAGCTCCGAGGTCTCGCCGAAGCAGCCATAGAGGCCCTGCGGCACGAGCTTGTCGTACATGCTGCCGACGGTCGGGCAGGACGCCAGGCCCGTGGTCGTGTCGCTCTCGCCGCACTTGGCCGCTACCCAGACATCGGTCAGCGGGCATTCCTCGCGCACCTTTTCCGAGGCCCAGTGGACGAACGACTTGGCCTTGCGCGAGGCGGCGGCGACGGTGGCGATGTCGCCGTTGCCTTCGATCCAGAAGCCGGCCACCGGCTTGCCGGTCTCGGCGATCCCGTCGACCACCTTCTGCGTCCATCCCGGCTCGATGCCGATGACGATGCAGGCGGCGACGTTCGGGTTGGCGCCCGTGCCGATCATGGTGCGGAAGTGCAGCTCCAGGTCCTCGCCGAACTGCAGCCGGCCATAGGCGTGGGGCAGGGCGATGGTCCCCTGGATGTGTGCGGCCACCGCCTCGCAGGCGGCGTTGGAGATGTCGTCCAGCGGCAGGATGGCGACGTGGTTGCGCACGCCCACGCGGCCGTTCTCGCGGCGATAGCCCCAGATCTTGCGGTCGGCGAAACTCATGATCGATCCGGCTCCTACCAGCGCTTGGTCTTCAGGTTATGGGTGTGGACGTGCTCGCCCCGGGTGATCGGGGCGACGACGCGGCCGATGTCCTCGCCGTACTTGATCACCGTGTCGCCGACCGCGAGGTCCCTCAGCGCCACCTTGTGGCCGATCGGCACGGCCTGTTTCGCCGTCAGGCGGAAGTCGCTGTCGTCCTCGGTGACCACACAGAGCATGTCCGCCCCGGCGGCCAGGTCCTCCACCACGACCACGCCGACGTTGTCGCGGTGGTCGTGCACGAGCAGATGTGGCGCGGTCACTTCACTTCCCCTATGGTGTTTTAGGTCTTATATAAGACATAACATTGCAGAAGCCTCCGAGCTTGGCAAGGCAGGCGGGGCGGGTGACGATGCGGCGTGGCGCCGAACGGCGGCGCGGCAAGGCTTTGAAGGGTGGGGACGGCATGGCGGCCAGGCGGGCCATCGAGGATTTGCGCAGCCAGCGCTGGTTCGCCTCCAGCGACATGCGCGGCTTCGCCCATCGCCAGCGCACCCAGCAGATGGGGCTGCGCCGCGAGGAGTTCATGGGCCGCCCGGTGATCGCCATCGTCAACACCTGGAGCGAGATGAGCCCCTGCCACATCCATCTGCGCGACCGCGCCGAGGCGGTGAAGCGCGGGGTGATCCGGGCGGGCGGCTATCCGGTGGAGCTGCCGGCGCTGTCGGTGGGCGAGGTGATGGTCAAGCCCACCACCATGCTCTACCGCAACTTCCTGGCCATGGAGACCGAGGAGCTGCTGCGCTCGCACCCGATCGACGGGGCGGTGCTGCTGGGCGGCTGCGACAAGTCCACGCCGGGCCTGCTGATGGGCGCGATCAGCATGGACCTGCCGGTGATCTTCTGTCCGGCCGGGCCGATGTCCAGCGGGCGCTGGCGCGGGGTGAAGACCGGCGCCGGCACCCACACCAAGACGTACTGGGACGAGCTGCGCGCCGGCAACATCACCGCCGACGACTGGATCGACCTGGAATCGCGGATGACCCGGTCGATCGGCACCTGCAACACCATGGGCACCGCCTCGACCATGACCGGCATCGTCGAAGCCATGGGCCTGACCTTGCCGGGCGCGTCCAGCACGCCGGCGGCGGATTCCGGCCACCCGCGGCTGATGTCCCTGGCGGGCGAGCGGATCGTCGAGATGGTCTGGCAGGACCTCAAGCCCTCCGACATCCTGGACCGCGCCAGCTTCCTGAACGGGGTGGTGGCCTACATGGCGCTTGGGGGCTCGACCAATGCGGCGATCCACCTGATCGCCCTGGCCGGGCGCGCGGGCGTCGCGCTGTCGCTCGAGGACCTGGCCGCCGAGGCCAAGCGCACGCCGGTCTGCGCCAACCTGTTCCCCTCGGGCGAGCACCTGATGGAGGACTTCTTCTTCGCCGGTGGCCTGCCGGCGCTGCTGGCCAAGCTGCAGGACCGGCTGGACCTGTCGCGGCCCACCGTCGGCGGCCAGAGCCTGGGCGAGATCCTGGGCCAGGCGCAATGCTTCGACGACGACGTGATCCGCGGGCCGGACAATCCGGTCGTCCCGCTGGCGCGCGGGGCGACCCTGGCCCTGCTGAAGGGCAACCTGTGCCCCGACGGCGCGGTGATGAAGTCCAGCGCCGCCGAGCCGCGGTTGCTGAAGCACGCCGGCCCGGCCCTGGTGTTCGACAGCCACGCCGAGCTGTCGGCCCACATCGACGACCCCGACCTCGACATCACCGCCGACACGGTGCTGGTGCTGAGGAACGCCGGCCCCGTGGGCGCGCCGGGGATGCCGGAGTGGGGCAATCTGCCGATCCCGAAGAAGCTGCTCGCGCAGGGCGTGCGCGACATGGTGCGCCTGTCCGACGCGCGGATGAGCGGCACCCACTACGGCGCCTGCATCGTGCACGCCGCGCCCGAGGCGGCGGTGGGCGGGCCGCTGGCGCTGCTGCGCACCGGCGACCTCGTGGCGCTGGACGTCGCGGCCGGGCGGCTGGACATGCTGGTGGACGACGCCGAGCTGGCCCGCCGCCGGGCGGCCTGGACCGCGCCGGCCTCCCCTTACGCACGCTCTTGGACGGCGCTCTATCAGCAGCACGTCACCCAGGCGCCGGAGGGTTGCGACCTCGACTTCCTGGCCGGGCGCGAGCCCGTCCCCGAACCGCCGATCTTCTAGACGACCCCTGACGCACGGACCCACCGATGACCCAGACCGCCAACCGCTTCCATCGCTGGTTCGCCGAGCCCGGCCCGCGACCGCCGCTCGGCACCTGGCTGATGTCGGCCGCACCCTCGACGGCGGAGGCCATGGGCCACTGCGGCTTCGACTTCCTGGTGGTCGACATGGAGCACGTGCCGATCGGCGTTCCGGAGACGGCCTCGATACTGCGCGCCATCGCCGGCACCCCGGCCGAGCCGCTGATCCGCCTGGCCTGGAACGACCAGGTGCTGGTCAAGCGGGTGATGGACGCCGGCGGCAAGACGCTGATGTTCCCGTTCATCCAGACCGCCGAGGAGGCCCGCGCGGCGGTCAGCTACACGCGCTATCCGCCCCAGGGGGTGCGCGGGGTGGCGGCGGTGCACCGCGGCTCGCAGTTCGGCCGCGCGCCCGACTATCTGAAGACCGCCAACGATCAGGTCTGCGTGATCCTGCAGCTGGAGACCCCCGAGGCGGTCGAGCGACTGGACGAGATCGCCGCCACGCCCGGCGTCGACGCCCTGTTCCTGGGCCCGGGCGACCTGTCCGCGTCGATGGGCCGGATCGGCGAAATCGCCCATCCCGAGGTGCAGGGCCTGATCGCCCACGCCGCCAGGGCGGCGGCGCGCGCCGGCAAGCCGATCGGCATCGTCGGACCCAATCCAGAGATGGTCGGCGGCTTCCTGGGCATGGGCTACACGTTCGCCGCCGTGGCCTCCGACATGGCGATGATGACCGGGCGGGCGGTGGAGTGGCTGGCCGCGCTGCAGGGGCGGGTGCAGGCGGCCGAGCCCGCGGCCGCCTATTGAGCCTCGCGGTGGCCATGGCCGAGGCCGAAGCCCGCGCCGCCCCGCTGATCCTGCGCCACGGCGACTGGGTGGCCGGGCTCGCGCCCGAGGTGGGCGGGGCGATCCTGTCGCTGCGCCGCGCCGGCCGCGACATCCTGCGGCCGACGCCGACGATCGACGCCGGCGACGTGCGCCGCAGCGCCGGCTTTGCCATGGTCCCATTCGCCAACCGCATCGACGGGGGGCGGCTGGTCTGGGCGGGACGCGAATGGCGCCTGCCGCGTGACCCCGCCGATCCGCGCCATGCCCTGCACGGCGTCGGTTGGCGCAGGCCGTGGCGCGTCGAGTGGGCGGTGACCAGCCGGGCGAGCCTTGTTTTCGACCATGCGCCTTGCGAGGACTGGCCCTTCGCCTTCCGCGCGCGCCAGCAGCTGGCGCTTTCCGACCAGGGGCTGAGCGTGACGCTGTCCATGACCAACACCGGCGCCGATCCGGCGCCCGCCGGCCTCGGCCTGCATCCCTATGTCGTCGCCCCGCCGGATGCGGTGCTGACCCTGGCGTGCGCCGGGCGCTGGAGCAACAGTCCGGACGGCCTGCCGGCCGCCCGCGAGCCCGACGTTGCCGGGCGCTTCCTGCGCGGCCTGCCGCTGGCCGACGCCAGGCTGGATCACGACATCTACGGCTGGGGCGGGTCGGCGCGGGTGACCGCTCCCGACGGATCGGCGACCATCGTCACCGGCGATGCGGTGTTCGGCCATCTGCGGCTCTACACCCCGCCGGACGGCGGCGCCTGCGCCATCGAGCCGGTGACGCACATGGCCAACGCCGCGCACCGGATGCACGAGCCCGACCATGGCTTGGCGGTGCTGGCGCCCGGAGAGACGCTGCAGGGGACCGTGCGCATCGTGGTGGCCGGCGCATGAGCGCCTCGCCGTTCCGCGTGGCGCTCGCGGTGGGCGCGGCCCTCGGCGAGGGGCCGGTGTGGTCGCTTGCCGAGCAGAGGCTGATCTTCCTCGACATCGACGGCAATCGGCTGCACCGCTTCGATCCGGCCAGCGGCGGCCATGAGAGCTGGGCCCTGGCCGAGAACGCCGGCTGCATCGCCCCGGCCAGGGATGGCGGCTACATCGCCGGCATGCGCTCGGGCCTCTGGCGGCTGGACGCCGAGGGCCGCCAGACCGTGAAGCTGGCGGACAATCCGGCCGATCCGGCCGTCAGCCGCTTCAACGACGGGCGCATCGACCCGGCCGGGCGCTTCGTGCTGGGAACCATCGACGAGAAGAAGACCGGCGGCATCGCCGCCCTCTACCGCTGGGACCGGCGCGGGCTGGCGACGCTGGCGACGGGCCTGATGACCGCCAACGGCACGGCGTTCTCGCCGGACGGGCGGACCCTGTATCACTCGGACACGCCGCGCTTCGTCATCTGGGCCTGTGACTACGACCTGGCCACCGGCGCGGCGACGGGCCGGCGCGCCTTCGCCCGGCTGGATCCCGATGCGGCGGACAAGGGCCGGCCGGACGGCGCGGCCGTGGACGCCGACGGCTGCTACTGGTCCTCGCTGTGGGAGGGCGGGCGGCTGCACCGCTACGATCCCGACGGCGCCCTGATGGCCGCCTATCCACTGCCGGTGCGCCGGCCGACCATGCCCTGCTTCGGCGGGCCGGACCTGAAGACCCTGTTCGTCACCACCGCCCGCAGCCCTGACGGAACCGGCGGCGATCTCTACGCCATGCCGGTGGAGACGCCGGGCCTGCCCTCGACCCCCTTCGATCCGGACGCCTGACCGCCGCATGCCCTCCGCCGACATCGCCGACCGCCCGCGCTACGACACCGTCCGCTACGCCTCCCTGGCCGGACGCTCGGTGCTGATCACCGGCGGCGCCTCGGGCCTCGGCGAGGCGATGGTCGAGGCGTTCGCGGCGCAGGGCGCGACGGTCGCCTTCGCCGACATCGACGAGGCGGCCGGCGCGGACGTCGCCAAGCGCACGGGGGCCGCCTTCCACGCTTGCGACGTCACCGACATCGCCGCGCTGCGCCGGACCATCGCCGCGGTCGAGGCGGCGCAGGACGGCATCGGCGTGCTGGTCAACAACGCCGGCAAGGATGACCGCCAGGCGCTGGCCGAGATCGAGCCGGAAAGCTGGCGGCGGCTCATGGGCCTCAATCTTGATCACCAGTTCTTCGCCACCCAGGCGGCCGCGCCCGGCATGGCGGCGCGGGGCGGCGGCTCGGTGATCATGCTGGGCTCGGTGTCGTGGATGCGCGGGCGTCCGGGCATGGCCGCCTACACCACCGCCAAGGCCGCCATCAACGGCCTGACCCGCACCCTGGCGCGGGAGCTGGGCGAGGGCGGCGTGCGGGTCAACTGCATCGTCCCCGGCGCCATCCTCACCGAGCGCCAGCAGCGCCTGTGGCTCAATCCGGAGCTCGACCGCCAGTTCATCGAGCTGCAGGCCCTGAAGTTTCGCCTGACCGCCCAGCACGTGGCGCGCATGGCCCTGTTCCTGGGCTCCGACGAGAGCGCCGGCTGCACGGGCGCCAACTTCCTGGTCGATGGCGGCCTGACGCAGAACTGAGGCGGCGGCTGGCCTGGCCCTCCAACCCTATTCCACTGTCATCCCGGATTCCGCGCAACGGATGTCCGGGACGGCGGCAAGCGCCGGCGCTTGCTACGGCGTGTGGGCGTCAGCGTTTCCGGCGGTCCCGGACAAGGCGCTGACGCGCCTTTCCGGGATGACAGCAGGAGGGGTAAGCGGGTCCTTCGCCAGCGGCAGATTTTCAGAACGTGATCTGATTTTGCCTTGCCACCGCCCTCTGCCCGGCCGACGATCCAAAAAAAGGGAGGATCGGCCATGGGCGCGATCTTTGGGGGCGCGATCACGCAAGCCGACCGCGAAGCCTATGCCCGCGACGGCGTGGTGTTCCTGACGGGCGCCCTGGACGCCGACGCTGTCGCGGCGGCGCAGGCGGCCTGGGACTGGAGCCTCGCCCATCCCGGGCCGGGCGCCACCCGCTTCGCCCAGGCGACCGAGGGGACCTTCTACAACGACCTCTACAATCCCGACTGCCTGACCGGCTATCGGGCCATGCTCGAGGCTTCGCCGATCCCGGCTCTGGTCGCCGACCTCTGGGGGCGGCCCGAGGTCTGGTTCATGTACGAACAGGTGTTCCTCAAGGAGGGCGGCGAGGCGCGGCGCACCCCCTGGCACCAGGACAGCTCCTATCTGGCGGTGGCGGGCGACGACCTGGCGGTGGCCTGGATCACCTTCGACCCGGTGGCCAAGGCGGACTCGCTGGAGTTTGTGCGCGGCTCACACCGGGGGACGCTGTTCAACGGCTCGCGCTTCGAACTGGGCGACGACACCGCGCCGCTCTACCCCAACGCCGACCTGCCGCGAATGCCGGACATCGAGGCCGACCGGGTGGCCTGGGACATCGTCTCCTGGGCGGTGAAGCCCGGCGACCTGATCGTCTTCCATCCGGCGACGCTGCATGGCGGCGCGGCGACCCACGGCGGCCGTCGACGGCGGACCCTGACCCTGCGCTTCTTCGGCGAGACCGCCGTCTACGATCCCCGGCCCGGGCGGCCGGGACCGCGGGTCGACGGCTTCCATGCGCGGATGAAGGCCGGCGATCCGTTCCGCGATCCCTCGTTCCTGCGGCTGCGGTAGGCGCGCGCTTCCATCTCCCCCATTCTGTCATCCCGGAATGGGCGTCCGCCCATATCCGGGACCGCTGGAAACGCCGATGCTTGCCAGCCGTGGCGGGCGCCGGCGCCTGCCGCGGTCCCGGATATCCGCTGCGCGGATTCCGGGATGACAGTGGGAAAAGGGTGGGCGCGCGTGGCGCCTGCCGGCCCTCAGTTCAGCGTCACCGCGTAGACCAGGTCGCCGGCGGCCACGCGGCTGATGCGCCATTCCACCTTGCGGTCCTGCAGCGAGAAGGCGAGGCGGTCGATGTGCAGGATCGGGCTGCCCGGGGCGATATCCAGGCGCTGGTGATCGTCCTCGGTGGCGAGGTCGGCGCGCAGTTCCTCGTGCGCCTGGGTGATGTTGATGCCGTAGGCGGTCTGGTAGAGCGAATAGAGGGTGTTGGGCAGGGGGAGCCGGCCCTCCAGGCCGGGGAACAGCGACGCCGGCACGATGATGGTCTCGGAGATCGCCGGCCGGCCCTCGATCAGCCGCACCCGCTGGATCTCCACCACCCGCTCCCCGCGCGCCAGGTCCAGCCTGGCCTGATCGGCGGCGCGCGAGGCCCGCAGCTTCACGGTCTCGCCGCCCCGCTCGGGGATCACCCGCTCCCCGCCCGCATGGGCCATGCGGAAGAACCGGAAGAGCGCGCGTTCCTGGGTGTTCTCGGCGATGAAGGTGCCCTTGCCCTGACGCCGTTCGAGCAGCTTCTCGGCGGTCAGGGAATCCAGCACCTTGCGCATGGTGCCCTGGCTGACCCCCAGGTCCCGCGCCAGGGCCTGCTCGCTGGGCAAAGCCTCGCCGGGACGCCAGTGACCCTGGGCGATGCGGCGGACGATGATGTCGTACACCTGTCGATAGAGCGGCCGGTACCCTGGCGTTTCGGTCACGCTTGCTGCTTCCCCCGGGCTTCCGGCGGAGGGTAGGCTCACCTTGAGTCACTTGTCTATCTTCTAGCAGAGCGCTGGCTGGTGTGATGACTCAGTCATAAGCATGCGCCGTCAGATCGCCCTGTGGCGCCCGTGCATCGGCCCCCTGGCATTGCACGCTCTCGGCGGTGTCGCCATTAGCTCCGCTGTTGCAGTCCTACAACTCTTCTATAAGATATAGGGGTTGCTCTAACCCCTACCCAAGCAATAGGGTTTGCGGATGTAGGGCAACCGCGCGGAGCCCTCAAGGGACAATCCGACGTGAACGATCAAGGGGAGGACATCATGCGGGCTTCGAACGTGAGGCTGTGGCTGGGCGCGACCACGGCCCTGACCATGCTGGGGGCAGCCGTCCCCGTCCTGGCGGCTGACGCCGCCGCTGCGGCCGGCGCGGCGCCGTCTGCTGATGTCGCCCAGGTGGGCGAGATCACCGTCACCGCCCGGCATCGCGAAGAGACCATGCAGTCGGTGCCGATCGCCATCTCGGTGGTCGACGGCGCCAAGACGGCGGCCAAGAACCTCAACGACATCGGCGACATCAGCGCCCAGGTGCCGGCCGTTCAGTTCCGCACCGGCGCCTCGAACAAGGACCGCACGGTGTTCGTGCGCGGCGCGGGCACCATCTCCACCTCTCCGGGCGTCGAGCCGTCGGTGTCCACGGTGGTGGACGGCGTGGTGATGGCGCGGCCGGGGCAGGCCACGGTCGACCTGCTGGACCTCGACCACATCGAGGTGCTGCGCGGGCCTCAGGGCACCCTGTTCGGCAAGAACGCCTCGGCCGGCGTGATCAACATCCTGACCAAGAACCCCACCTCGACCCTGACCGGCGCGGTGGAGGGTTCGTACTTCGAGGGCAACGAGTACCGCTTCGCCGGCACCGTCTCGGGGCCTATCACCGACAAGGTGCGCGGCCTGCTGTCGGGCTTCTACGGCCACTATGACGGCAACGTCCGCAACCTGAGCAACAACCAGCAGGTCAACGGCTACGAGCACTATGGCCTGCGCGGCAAGGTAATCGCCAACCCCACCGACGCTCTGACCATCACCATCGGGGCGGACTACACCCGCTCGCTGGACACGGTGCCTACCGGCGTCTGGGCCTCGGCCAGCCAGACCGCCTATCCCACCGGCGCGGTCTCCACCAACGCCGCCCTGGCCAGCCTGCTGACGTCCGAAGGGATCACCCCGTCGGCGGACAATCGGGTGGTGAACACCAACGTCAACAGCAACGTGCTGGACCACAACGGCGGCGTCTCGGTGCAGGCCGACTACGACTTCGGCGGCGGCTACCGGTTGACCTCGATCACCGCCTGGCGCGGCTGGACCAACGTCCAG
Source organism: Caulobacter sp. KR2-114 (assembly GCF_049446115.1). Lineage (NCBI taxonomy): Bacteria > Pseudomonadati > Pseudomonadota > Alphaproteobacteria > Caulobacterales > Caulobacteraceae > Caulobacter > Caulobacter sp. KR2-114. The sequence continues at coordinate 1,238,196 of NZ_JBMSEC010000001.1, read as the reverse complement.
AACCAGGACTACGACCAGCTGGCCGACCACAACGCCAGCCTGCCGCAGGTCAAGGACATCGGCCATGTGAACTTCCACCAGACCTCGCAGGAGCTGCGGATCGCCTCGCCCAAGGGCCGGTTCGTGGATTTCGTCGCCGGTCTCTACTACCTGAACGCCAGCGACGCGGAGGTCTACGAGCGCGACGTGGTGCGGGTGATCAGCGGCGCCGACCAGGCCGACAATGGCGTCAACCACTACGGCGTGACCGGCAACAACTACGCCATCTTCGGCGAGGCCAACGTCAACCTGAGCAAGCAGCTGCGGGTGATCGCCGGCTTCCGCGAGGTGTGGGACCAGCTGTCGTTCCATATGAACCGGGTGTCGACCCAGCCGGCGGCGATCACCGGGGTGCAGCCCAGTTTCGCGGCCAGCGGCTCGTCGACCCGCAACGGCCTGGCCGGCCGGGTGGGGATCCAGTACGACTTCACCCCGTCGATCAACGCCTACATGACCTATTCGCACGGCTACAAGGGCCCCGCGTACAACGTGTTCTTCAACGAGGCGGCGGCCAACACCGGCCTCTTGAGCCCCGAGACCTCGAACTCCTACGAGGCCGGCATCAAGTCGCAGCTGTTCGATCACCGGGTGCAGTTCGACCTGGCGGCCTACACCACCAACTTCTTCAACTACCAGGCCAACTCGACCCAGGTGATCGGCGGCGCCCTGGTGACCAATCTGGTCAACGCCGGCACCGTGATCTCGCGCGGGGTCGAGGGTGATCTGATCGCCCGGCCGATCCGCGACTTCACCTTCACCGCCGACTTCGCCTACGACGACGCCCACATCGTCAACTTCCCGTGCCCCACGGGCGCGGCGGCCAGCTGCAACATCAATGGCAAGCCGCTGCCGTTCGCGCCGGAATGGAAGCTGCACTTCGAGGGCGAGTACCGCCATCCGGTCAGCGACGCGATCGATGTCGACCTGGAGACCGAGTACAACTGGCAGTCGGACACCCAGTACCAACTGGGCGAGTTCAACGACACGATCCAGCCGGCCTACGGCGTCTGGAACGCGTCGATCGGCCTGATCGGGGTGCGGGGCGGATGGTCGGCCCGGGTGCTGATCAAGAACATCGCCGACACCCACTATTCCTCCTACCTGTCGCATGGCGACCTGGCGGGCCTGGTCCGCTGGGTCCCGCGCGACGACTCCCGCTACGTCGGCTTCAGCGTTCACAAGGACTTCTGAGGCCGGCTACCGATCCCCGGGGCGGCGGCTTCACGCCGCGCCGGGCGATCCGTCCCATTCTCTCGGCGCGGCGCTGAAGGCCGCCAGCAACGGGTCATGCGCATGCGTCTCGTCCAGCACCCTGACGGCTTCGACCTGACCCTTGGCGACCGGGTGGTGATCCGCCATCGCGCGGACGCCCCGTTCCTGTATCTCGGGACCGGCGAGCCGTCGATGCGGATGAACCACGGCCATTTCCGCATCCGCGACTATGTCTCGGCGCGCGTGCCGTTGACCCACGCGCAGATGTCGGCGGCTGGGGAGGGCGCACGCATCGCCCTGTCGCCCACCGCGGCTGATCCGGTCGCCATCGTGCTGACGGTGTCCGGTGACGACGCCGACGCCCGCATCGGCTTCGAAGGCGCGGCGCCCGACGTCAACCGCTTCTGGATCCGCGTGGCCGCCGAGGCCGGCGAGCATGTCTGGGGCGGCGGCGAGCAACTGTCGTACTTCGACATGCGCGGCCGGCACTTCCCGCTGTGGACCTCCGAGCCCGGCAACGGCCGCGATCCGAAGACGCTGATGACGTTCCAGAACAATCAGCGCTCCAACGCCGGCGGCGACTATTTCAACACCAACTATCCGCAGCCGACCTTCATCTCCTCGCGCCGCTACGCCCTGCACGTGGAGACCACCGCCTGGTCGGCGTTCGACTTCCGCCACGACGGCTTCCACGAGATCGAGGTGTGGGAGGTCCCCGAACGCATCGAGCTGTGGGCCCGGCCGCATTTCACCGACCTGGTCGGCGCCCTGGCCGAACGCTTCGGCCGCCAGCCGCCGCTGCCCGACTGGGTGCTGCAGGGCGCGATCCTGGGAATGAAGGACGGCGACAACAGCTTTGCGCGGATGGCCGCGATCGAGAACGCCGGGGCGGCGGTGAGCGGCATCTGGTGCGAGGACTGGGTGGGCCTGCGGATCACCTCGTTCGGCCGGCGGCTCTTCTGGGACTGGGCCTGGAACCGCGAGCGCTATTCGGACCTGGACCAGAAGATCGCCGCGCTGCGCGCGCGGGGCCAGCGCTTCCTGGGCTATGTGAACCCTTATCTGGCCATCGACGGCGTCCTCTACCCGGTGGCGCGCGACGCCGGCTACCTGGCGCTGAAGCTGGACAGCGATGAGCCGTACGTCGTCGACTTCGGCGAGTTCCACTGCGGCCTGGTGGACTTCACCAACCCGGCGGCGGCCGACTGGTTCGCCGAGGCGGTGATCGGCCGCAACATGCTCGACTTCGGCCTGTCCGGCTGGATGGCCGACTTCGGCGAATACCTGCCCACCGACGTGCGGCTGCACAGCGGCCTCGACGGCATGCTGGCGCACAACGCCTGGCCGGTGCTGTGGGGCGAGGTCAACGCCCGCGCCGTGGCCAGCCGCGGCCTGACCGGCGACACCCTGTTCTTCATGCGCGCCGGCTTTTCGGGGGTGCAGCGCTACTGTCCGCTGCTGTGGGCCGGCGACCAGTCGGTGGACTTCAGCCGGCACGACGGCCTGCAGACGGTGATCTGCGCGGCCCTGTCGTCGGGCCTGCTGGGCAACGCCTACCACCACAGCGACATCGGCGGGTACACCAGCCTGTTCGGCAACGTGCGCACGCCCGAGCTGATCATGCGCTGGAGCGAGATGGCCGCCTTCACCGCGGTGATGCGCTCGCACGAGGGCAACCGCCCGACCGAGAACCTGCAGATTGACCAGGACCCCGAGGTTCTGGCCCACTTCGCGAAGATGACCCGGATCTACCGCGCCCTCGGCCCCTATCTGCGCGCCCTCTCCGACGAGGCGGCGGTGAACGGCCTGCCGCTGCAGCGGCCGCTGTTCCTGCACTTCGAGGAGGATGCGGCCACCTACACGGAACAGACCGCCTACCTGCTGGGCCCCGACCTGCTGGTCGCGCCAGTGATCGCCGAGGGGGCCACCCGCCGCGAGGCCTATCTGCCGGCCGGCGCGCGCTGGACCCACCTGTGGTCGGGCGAGACCTTCGAGGGCGGCGCCTCGGCCGACGTCGCCGCGCCGCTCGGCCAGCCGCCGGTGTTCTTCCGCGAGGGCTCGGCGCACGCCGGCCTGTTCCGTTCGCTGACGGACGCCTGAGCATGGCCGCCGAGGCGCTGTCCCGTCCGGTCTCCAGCGCCGCGACCCTGCGCCGCAACATCCTGCTGTTCCTGCTGGTGACGGCGGGGATCCTCAACTACGCCGACCGCCAGGTGATCGCCGTGCTGAAGCCGATGCTACAGCATGCCCTGGGCTGGTCCGACCGCGACTACGGCGACATGACCTCGGTGTTCCAGTTCGCCGCGGCGATCGCCTATCTCGGCGCCGGCTGGTTCGTCGACAAGGTCGGCTGGCGGCGGGCCAACCCGATCGCGGTGGGGACCTGGAGCCTGGCGGCGATGTCGCACGCCCTGGCGCACACCCTGGGCCAGTTCACCGTGGCCCGCGTCGCCCTGGGCGCCACCGAAGCGCTGGGCACGCCGACGGCGCTGAAGACCGTGGCGGTGTTCTTCTCCGCCAAGGCGCGATCCTTCGCCATGGGGGCGATGAACGCCTCCAACAACCTGGGCGCCATCGTCACCCCGCTGGTCGTGCCGCTCCTGGCGCTGCAGGTCGGCTGGCAGGCGACCTTCCTGCTGATCGGTGGCCTGGGGATCGCCTGGGCGCTCGCGTGGGTGCTGGCCGCCTCGGGCGAGGTCGCCGTGGCCGAGCACCCGGCGCCGACGGCCGAAGAGATCGCGCAGGAGGGCCGCTCGCTGTGGCGCGCCGTGCTCACCGACCGCGCCACTTGGGCCATCGCCGGGGCCAAGGTGCTGTCCGACCAGGTGTGGTGGTTCCTGCTGTTCTGGACCCCGGACATGCTGCAACGGGTGTTCCACCTCGACATGCGCAGCTTCGGCCTGCCGCTGGCGATCATCTACGGCGTCGCCGGCCTGGGCTCGATCGTCGGCGGCTATGCGTCGGGGCGCATGCTGGCCGCGGGCTACAGCCTCAACACCGCCCGCAAGCTGACGATGCTGGTCTGCGCCCTGCTGGTGACGCCCGTGCCGCTGCTGCTGGTGGCCGGCAATGTCTGGATCGCCGTGGGGCTGCTCAGCCTGACCCTCGCCGCGCACCAGGGCTTCTCGGTCAACCTGTTCGCCCTGACCGCCGACGTGGCGCCCAACTCCCGGGTCGCCAGCGTGATCAGCGTCGGCGCCCTGTGCGGCAACCTGGCCGGGATGGTGATCCTGCAGGTCGCCGGCCGCCTGCTGGCCGCCGGCTACGGCTATGCGCCGCTGCTGATCCTGGCGGCGGTGTCGTACCTGCTGGCGCTGGGCTGGGTGCAGCTGCTGCTGCCGAAGATCGAGGCGCGGAATTAGGGCCGGCGAGGATGGGGCGGAACCCCTCACCCTCCCGATCGCTGCGCGATCGGGCCCCTCCCTCTCCCTGTGGGAGAGGTGTTTTACCCATTGCAATCAACAGGATAAGCCGCCCGACGGCGCGCTTCCGTTCACCTCTCCCGGAGGGAGAGGGAGGGGCCCATGGCGCAGCCATGGGAAGGTGAGGGGTTCCGCCCGCGCGGCGAAGCGCTGGGTCTCACCCCACCGTGACCTGCTTGCCGCCCCGCAGCAGCGGGATGGCGTTGCGGCGCAGGTGGTTCGTGCCTGGGTCGACGATGGCTTCGGGGGAGTATTGCGCCAGGTAGACCCGGCGCATGCGGTCGGTCTGGTTGGAGCCGGTGGCGTGCAGCAGGCGGCTGGAGAAGGCGACGATGTCGCCGGCCCTGGCCTCGACGGTGATCGCCTGCTCCTGGTCGACCTCGGCCACCAGGTCGTTGCTGCCGGGCTGCTTGGTGTGCGGCACGACGGCGTCGCGCGAGGCCGGGGCTTTGGAGAAAGGCACCAGCCGCACCGTCCCGTTCTGCGCGGTGGCGTCGTCCAGCGGGCACCAGCAGGTCAGGTAGGGCTTGTGCGCCGGCGGCCCGCCGTAGGTGACCATGTAGCCGCTGTCCTGGTGCCAGGCGAACGGCATGCCGTTGTCCGGGCCCTTCACCACGTATTGGTCGAAGAAGAAGTACACGTCGTCGCCCAGGGCGGCGCGGCAGACGTCGGCCATGGTCTGGCTGAACAGCATGCTGCGCAGGGCCGGCTGCTGGCGCTGGCACTCGTTGGCGAAATAGCGCCGGCCGCGGTGGGTGATGCCCAGGGTGTCTACCCCGAGGTCATCCATCCTGGCGTCCTCCCGGGCGATGAAGCTCTGGCACTGCTCGCGCAGCAGCTCCAGCATCGGCCCCACCAGGGCGCCCTCGAACACCGCATAGCCCTCGCGGGCGAACTGGTCGCGCTGCTGCTCGTACATCCTGGCAATCCTCCATCTGGCTTGGGACCAAGGATGGGTTCGGCAAGTCATAGGATCAAATCGAATCCGTTCGCCACTTCATGCAGGAATGCTATGAACTGGCGGCATGAAGATGCGGCAGGTCGAGGCGTTCCGCGCCGTGATGCTGAGCGGCGGCGTCACCGCCGCGGCGCAGATGCTGAACGTCAGCCAGCCGTCGGTGAGCCGGCTGATCGCCGACCTGGAGCGGTCGGTGGGATTCGCCCTGTTCGAGCGGCGCGGCGGGCGGATGTTTCCCACCGGCCAGGCCCAGGCGCTGGACGAGGCGGTGCGCCGTTCGTTCACCGGGCTGGACCTGCTGGAGCAGGCGGCCCGGCGCATCCGCGCCCATCCGGTGGGGGTGATCCGCATCGCCGCCCTGGCCGCCCTGGCCGCGGGCGTGCTGCCGCCGGTGATCGCCGATTTCCGGGCCCGCTACCCCGACATCAAGCTGACCGTGGAGGCGCTGGGCCAGCGCGCAGTGGTGGACCGGGTGTTCCTCGGCCAGGCGGACATCGGCCTGGCGGTGGAGACCGCGGACCGGCAGGGCGTCTCCAGCACCCTGCTGGCCGAAGCCGAATACCTCTGCGTGATGCCCGCCGGCCATCCGCTGGCCAAATGGGCGGTGATCGGGCCCAAGGACCTGGAGGGCGAGACCCTGATCGGGCCGATGCACGAGGTGGACGCCCTGTGGTTCGGCATCGACCGGGTGTTCGAGGCGGCGGGGGTGACCCCGCTGCGGCGGCTGGAGACCCAGCATTCCTTCCCGGCCTACGCCTTCGTCGCGGCCGGGCTGGGGATCACCGTGGCCGAGCCGTTCTCGGCGCCGCTGTTCGCCCGGCTGGGGGTGGTTGCGCGGACCTTCCGTCCGGCGCTCAGCGTGCGCTTCGCCATGCTCGAGCCGGAGATCGGTCCCACCCCGCCGGTGATCGCCGAGGCCCGCGCAGCGATCCTCGCCGCCGCCGCGGCGCGTCTGGCCGAGAGCCGGGCGGTCGCCACCCAGCCATAGCTTTGGCGAATGAGCCGCTGAAGAAAACCGATTGGACCGCATCGGTCGCCGCCGCTTCCCTGCGCGCGGAGGAGTTCATGCCGCACCTGAAGATCTACCAGTCCCTCTGGGCCATGGAGGGGCTGCCCGGCGTCGACCTGGACGGCGACCTGCCCGGCGCGATGGGGCGCATCCTGGCGGCCGGCTTCGACGGCGTGGGCGTGAACCTCGCCCGCCGGCCACGGGCGCGGATCGCGGCTGGCATCCTCGCCGAGCGGGGCCTGTCGTGGGAGGCGCAATGTTTCGTGCGCGACGAGCGCGATCTGGCCCGCTGGCTGGACGAGGCGATCGCCATCGGCGGCGCGCACCACCTCAATGTCCAGGTCGCCAGCGGCCCGGACACGCCGCAGGCGGCCATCCGGCTGATGCAGCGGCTGCTCGCCGTGACCCACGGCTCGCCCCTGCCGGTCTGCTTCGAGACCCACCGCGGCCGGCTGACCAACGACCTGTTCCTGACCGCGCTGATGCTGGAAGCCTGTCCGCGGCTGCGCTTCACCGGCGACCTGTCGCACTGGGTGACCGCCCATGAAATGACGCTGCCCCTCGAGCCGCACCTGGCCGGACGAATCGAGGCGGTGCTGGCGCGGACCGAAGCCCTGCACCTGCGGGTCGCCGGTCCGAACCAGGCGCAGGTTCCGCTGGCGGCGCCGCAGTTCGCCGACTGGCGGACGATGTTCGAGATCTGGTGGCGGCGTGGCATGGAGCACTGGCTGGCGCGCGCCGGCGCGGATGACAGTCTGACCGTCCTATGTGAGCTCGGCCCACCGCCCTATGCTGTGACCGATCCCGAGGGGCGCGAACTGACCGACCGCTGGGCCGAGGCCCTGACCCTCAAGGCGACCGCCCAAGGGATCTTCGCCGAAGCCCTCGCCGTTGCGGGGACGCCCGCCTCTTCCAATCCTGTCGCTGGAGCCGCCTGATGCTGACCCTCGCCGATCCCACCCTGCTGCGCACGGACGCCTATGTCGACGGGGCCTGGGTCCCGGCGGGATCGGGGGCGCGGTTCAGGGTGCTGAATCCGGCCAATGGCGAGACGATCGCCGAGGTCGCCGACCTGGAAGGCGCCGACGTCGACGCCGCCATCGAGGCGGCGGCCGCCGCGCAAGGCGCCTGGCGCGCCAGGACCGCCAAGGAGCGGGCGACCCTGATGCGCCGGTGGGTGGCGCTGATCCTGGAGAACCAGGAGGACCTGGCGCGGATCATGACCGCCGAACAGGGCAAGCCCCTGGCCGAGACCCGGGGCGAGGTCGCCTATGGCGCCAACTTCATCGAATGGTTCGCCGAGGAGGGAAAGCGGATCTACGGCGACGTGATCCCCACCCATCAGGCCGGCAAGCGGATCCTGGTGTTCAAGGAGCCGGTGGGAGTGGTCAGCGCCATCACCCCCTGGAACTTCCCCAACGCCATGATCACCCGCAAGGCCGCCCCGGCGCTGGCCGCCGGCTGCGCCTTCGTCATCAAGCCGTCGGAGGAGACCCCGCTGTCGGCCCTGGCCCTGGCCGAGCTGGCGCACCGGGCGGGCATCCCGGCGGGGGTGTTCAACGTGGTCACCTCGACCCGGGCGCAGGCCGCCGGCGAGGCCCTGACGCAGAACCCGCTGGTGCGGAAGTTCTCGTTCACCGGCTCGACAGCGGTGGGCAAGAAGCTGATGGCGCAGTGCGCCACCACGGTGAAGAAGGTGTCGCTGGAGCTGGGCGGCAACGCCCCCTTCATCGTCTTCGACGACGCCGACCTGGATGCGGCGGTCGAGGGGGCGATGGTCTCCAAGTACCGCAACATGGGCCAGACCTGCGTCTGCGCGAACCGCATCCTGGTGCAGGCCAGCGTGTACGACGCCTTCAAGGGCAAGCTGGAGGCCAGGGTGCGGGCGATGAAGGTCGGCGACGGCTTCCAGGACGGCGTCACCCAGGGGCCGCTGATCAACGAGAAGGCGGTGCAGAAGGTCGAGCGGCTGCTGGCCTCGGCCACCGCGGCCGGCGCCACAGTGGAGGTCGGCGGCCACCGCCACCCGCTCGGCCACACCTTCTTCGAGCCGACGGTGATCACCGGCGTCACGCCGGGCATGGACATCGCCCGCGAGGAGATCTTCGGCCCGGTGGCCAGCCTGATCCGCTTCGAGGACGAGGCCGAGGCGATCCGCATCGCCAACGACACCGAGTTCGGCCTGGCCGCCTATTTCTACGCCCGTGACATCGGCCGCATCATGCGGGTGGCCGAGGCGCTGGAGTACGGCATACTGGGCTGCAACGACGGCCTGATCTCCACCGAGGTCGCCCCGTTCGGCGGCATGAAGCAGTCCGGGATCGGTCGCGAGGGCTCGAAGTACGGCATCGAGGACTATCTGGAGATCAAGTACGTGCTGCTGGGCGGGCTGGGGTAGGGCGGCCGCGCCGGTCCGGGGACACCCCGAACGAAGTAGGGCCCGGGAACGCGTTCGCGCTCTCCGGGCCCTGGCCTCGCATCAAGTCGGGGGGGCGATTTTGCGAGGCTCCTGTGAAATGCCCGGCCAGGACTTGGGTTGCGTCGGCGCGCGGAAATAATCGCAGGGCGCGCGATGTCGACCTCCGCACCCTGCGCCAGCGCCTTTGCGGACGCCGGCGCAGCCTCAGGCGGGATGACGCTGCGTGACCGCGCGCCCGGCGGCCGGATCGTCTACATACCGGGCACAGCGCCAACCCTAGCCGTCGTGGGAGCCCGCACATGCAAATCGCCGAAGCCCTTGAACCCGCCCTGGCCGCCCGGCTGGACCCGCTGATCGACGCGGCGCTGGCCGAGGGGCGGATCGCCGGGGGCGTGGCGCTGGTGGCGCGGGCGGGCAAGCTGGCCTACGCCCGGGCCGCGGGCCTGGCGGACATCCCGTCCGGCCGTCCGGTGGCGCTCGACACCATCTTCCGCGCCGCCTCCCTGACCAAGCCGCTGGTGACGGCCGCCGCCCTGGCGCTCGTCGAGGCGGGGGTGATCGGGCTGGACGATCCGGTGACCCGCTTCCTGCCGGACTTCACGCCGAAGTTCGATGGCCAGACGCCCACCATCAGCCTGCGCCAGCTGCTGACCCACACCGCAGGGCTGTCGTACGGCTTCATGCAGCCGGACGACGGGCCCTATCTGAAGCTCAAGGTGTCGGACGGGCTGGACCAGCCCGGCGTCGGCTTTGCGGAGAACCTGGCGAAGATCGTCGAGGCGGGCCTGTTCTATCCGCCCGGCGCCGGCTGGATCTATTCCGTGGCCATCGACGTGCTGGGCGCGGCCATGGAACAGGCTGCCGGCCAGGGCCTGCACGACATCCTCACCGAGCGGGTCTGCGCCAGGCTGGGCCTGGCCGACACCGGCTTTCGCATCACCGACCGCGCGCGCCTGGCCACCGCCTATGCGGATGGCCCGCCGCCAAGGCCGATGGGCGAGGCCTATGTCGCGCCCTTCGCCGGCCTGTCGGGCATCCGCTTCGCCCCGGACCGCATCTTCGATCCGGGTTCCTTCCCCTCGGGCGGCGCCGGCGCGGCCTGCACGGCCACCGACTTCCTGACCTTCCTGGAGGCGATGCGCACTGGCGGCGGCGGCGTGGTCGGCGAGGCCACCACCCGGGCGATGATGACCAATCAGATCGGCGACATCCCGACGATCAGCGGACCGGGCTCCGGCTTCGGCTTCGGCGGCGCCGTGGTGGTCGACCCGGTCGCCGCGGCCTCGCCCCTGTCGGCCGGCGCCTGGCGCTGGGGCGGGGTGTACGGCCACAGCTGGTTCGTCGATCCGGCTCGCGAGCTCAGCTTCGTGCTGATGACCAACACCGCCGTCGAGGGCATGAGCGGACAGCTCTCGCAGGAGTTGGCGGCGGCGGCGGCCACAGGCTGACGCCGCCGGGGCGCGGACCCGGAACCGCCACCCGCGCCGCGAATTGGGGGAGCGAAAGGGGCTCCCATGTCCGCCACCTCCGTCCGCACCGCCGCCGCCCGCGCCGCGACCGTCCGCGAGACCGCCACGACGCGCGTGCTGGCGCGGCGGCTGGCGGACAGACTGGCTGCGGCCGCGACGCCGAAGGCGCGGCTGCGGCACGTCAGCCCCGACGAGCCCGGCATCACCCGCCGCCGGGCCGGCAGCGGCTGGAGCTATCGCGATCCTGCCGGGCGGACGGTGCGCGACCCCGACACCCTGGAGCGCATCCGCCGGCTGGTGATTCCGCCGGCCTGGACCGACGTCTGGATCTGCGCCCACCCCGGCGGGCACCTGCAGGCCACCGGCGTGGACCAGCGGGGCCGGCGGCAGTACCTCTATCATCCCGACTTCCGCGCCCGCCGCGAGGCGGCGAAGTTCGAGCATCTGCTGGAGTTCGCCGAGGCGCTGCCGGTGCTGCGCGAGCGGGTGCGGGAGGATCTCGCCAGGCCCGGCCTCGGCCGCGAGAAGGTGCTGGCCGTGGTCGTGCGGCTGCTGGAGACGACCATGATCCGGGTGGGCAGCGAGGCCTACGCCCGGGAGAACGGCAGCTATGGCCTGGCGTCGATGCGCAGCCGGCACGTGGCGGTGGACGGCGCGGCCCTGGCCTTCCACTTCAAGGGCAAGAGCGGCAAGGAATGGCGGGTAGGCGTGCGCGACCGGCGCCTGGCGCGGGTGGTGCGCGCCTGCCAGGACCTGCCCGGCCAGCATCTGTTCCAGTACGTCGACGCCGCGGGCGAGCGCCAGCCGATCAGCTCCGGCGACGTCAACGCCTATCTCAAGGCCGCCAGCGGTCGCGACATCACCGCCAAGGACTTCCGCACCTGGTGGGGCACGGTGCTGGCCGCCACCGCCCTGGCCGACCCCGAGCGGGGCGAGGGCGCGGGTCAGGCCCGGCTGGCGGCGGTGGTGCGCGAGGTCAGCCGGCGCCTGGGCAACACGCCGGCGGTCTGCCGCAAGGGCTACATCCACCCGGAGGTGATCACGGCGCACCTGGCCGGCGAACTGGCGCTGGAGATCGGCGAGGACGAGGGCGACGGCCTCTCGCCAGCCGAAGCGGCCGTCCTCGCCTGGCTGCGCCGGCGGCTCAGGAAATCCTGACGTCGGCCTGGTTGCGGCTGAGCCTGGGGGCGGCGACGGCCGCGCGCGGTCCGATGCGCATCACGCCCAGAGCGCCGCCAGCCTGCAGCAACCGGTTGCCGCGGGCCTGAACCCTGGCCGTCAGTCCGTCGGCAAAGCCGACGTCGATGCCGTCGGGCGTGGCAAGACCGAACACCACGTTGTCTTCCAGATCGACGGTTGGCGGCGCAGCGCCCGCGGCGGCCGTCAGCCGCGCCTTCAGCAGGCTGCGTCCGCCGAGCGCTCGCGCGCCGCTGACCGTCAGGCTGGCGAAGGCGGCCGCGCGGCCGGAGTCGTCGCCGACCTCGATCAGGGCCGCGCGCCCCGCGCCGCCGGACAATGTGAGATCGACCAGCGCCACGTCGCCCCCCGGCGCGCCGTCGTTCCCGTAGAGGGCTATGGCCGGGAACCCGCTTGGTCCGCGGATCTGGGCGCCGCGCACGGCCACGTCGCGGGCGTAGAGGATCATGCCGTATTGCGCCGAGCCGTCGATGCGTACGTCCTGCAGGTCCAGAGACACGTCGCAGGTCGCGGCGGCCCGCGCGTCGATGCCGAAATAGCCGCCGCTGATCGAAAGTCCCCGCACCACCACCCCGGTGACCGCGCTGTCCTTCGCCCCGTTGGCGGTCAGCATCAGTCCCACCTGGTTGACCGTCGGCGCCGCCGACCACGAGACCTGCGCCGCTTCGATATGGCAGCCGTCCATCGGCCCGGCGGTGCTGGACGAGACCACCAGCCCGGGGCCGGCGGTGTCGGCGATGACCACGCCGGTGATCTCCACGTCGTGGCACGACTGGATCTGCACGCCGCCCGCGCTGCCCTTGGCGCTGTAGCCGCGGAACCAGGCGCGGCGGGCGTTGCTGGCCTTGGCCGCGTAGCCGGCGCCGCTATGGCTGCAGTCCTCGAAGCCGGTGTCCTCGCAATCGTCCACATAGTGCGCCGCGTGGCCGGGGCTGCCGCCCTCGGCGGTGCAGTTGCGCCCCACCGTTCGCTTGCAGGCGCCCAGCGAGAAGCCCTTCCAGCCGTAGCCGCGGATCGCGGAATCGGTGATCAGCCCGTCGTCCACCCGGTAGAGCTCGACCACGGCGTTGGTCAGGGCGTCGCGCTGGGTCTGCACGCCCTCGGCCGTGAAGCCTTGGATGCGAACGCCCTGGGCGTACTTGATCATCACCCCGCCGCCGGGCGTGTTGCGGATCGTCACCCCGTCCAGGGCCGGCTGGTCGAGCGGGGCGCCCGGGGCGCCCTCCAGGAAGATGGCGCAGCCCACCGGCGCGCCGACGCCCGACCAGCGCTGCCGGGGCCGGGGCAGGCCGGCGCCGTCGATCTCCAGGTCCTGCAGTTTCAGGCCGGCATGGCCGTGGATCAGCACGTCGCCCCGGAAGCCGCGCGCCGCCAGCAGCCGGCCGCGGCCGCTGACCGGCACGCTGAGCGGCATGGTCGCGCCGACACGATAGGCGCGGCCGGGCGTCAGGGTCAGGGGGCGCGCCAGGGCCTGGGCCGCCATCAGCGCGGGGCGGTCGTCCGCGTCGCCGTCCCCCGCCGCGCCGGCCTGTTCGGGCGTGACCTGCAGGTCCGCCAGTTCCCAGCAGGCGCCGTCGGCAGACAGGGTGCGATAGAGGGTGGCGGGGCCGGGCGCGCACCGCCGGTAGCTGGCCGCGCCGACGCCGTGGCGCCCGTGACCGGCGGTGGTCAGCCGCTGCAGGTGGGGCGGGACGATGACCCGGGGCAGCTCAAGGAACAGCGGCGGCGCGCCCTCGACGCGCGCGGCGGCGCCCGCGGCCAGGGTGAAAACCAGTCCGGCGCCTAGCCGCCGCCGCGTCAAAGCCGTCATGGCCGCCTCTCGGGCCGTTTGCGCATAAACCCTGGCCGGAGGCGCCGCGTTCCCATCACCAGCCGTTGGCCGCGCGATAGAACACCTTCATGCCCAGCGCCCGCAGCCGGGTCGCCGGCCGGCGCGCCCCGCGCGACCAGCGGGCGGTCAGCGGCGCGAGGCCTGGGCTGAGCGTGGCCAGATGCTGCAGCAGGGCCACGTGCACCAGCTGATAGTGCAGGGTGCAGGCGTTGCGTGCGCCGAGCGCCGCCCGCTCCACCGAATAGACCGACCAGTCGCCGCTGGACCAGAGGCCCAGGTTGTCGGCCAGCGCCGCCAGCAGCCGGTCGCGCAAGCTCTCGGCCACGGGTTCGGCGCTGTCGGAAAGGCGCACCAGGTCGTCCAGGCCGACGGCGGCGAACAGGGCCCCGTTCAGCACGTGCCGGTGCCGCCCGCCGGGATATTCCTCCACGAAGAAGGAGCCGTCGGGCAGGGTCGAGGCCACCCCGCCGCAGGCCACCGGGCGCTGCAGCATCGGCAGGGCCGCGCGCGCCTGGTCGAGGAAACGCGCCTCGCCGGTCAGACGCCAGGCCCGCACCAGCACCGAGACGCCCTCACCCTGCGCCAGGCACGAGGGCCAGGGCACCGCCATGCCCTCGATCGGCAGGTCGTGCATGAAGTCGCCGCCGGCCTGGCCGGCGAACCACTCGGCGGCGGGCAGGAACCTGGCCGCCGCCTCGCCATCGCCGCGGCGATGCAGGTTCCATTGCGCCAGCGCGTAGCCGGCGATGCGCGAGGGCATGTAGCGGCCCGGCGCGCCCGGCGGGCCCTTCACCGGAACGCCGTCTTCGTCGAGCGGGCTGAACAGCGCAGGGTCGGCCTCCAGCAGGCGGTCGAACGCCAGGGGATAGGCCAGCGGATCGGCGGCAAGGTCGGCGGCATAGTCCTGCCGGGCGCCCTTGAGGAATGAGCCCATGTCCGCGACCACGCCGGCCAGGGTCTTGCGCGGCGTCAGACGTCGCCCTTCGGCCATGGGTTGCTCCACCGTCCCTCAGGCGACCCGACCGCCGCCGATGCTCATACGCCCCTGGCGATCGCCGCCGCGGGGCTCCCGTTGTCCAGCTTGCAACCTTTCGCGAGCTTGGCTGGTTCCCGCTGGGCAGAAGCAGCCGCAGCGGACCTCTAGATGCAGCATCCATCGTCCCGCGTGGCCGGCGAGGCCGCCCGGAGGATCGTCATCCTGACCACCGTGCATCGGCCATTCGACGTGCGGATCTTCCACAAGCAGGCCAGGGGGCTGGCGCAGGCGGGCTACGATGTGGCTCTGATCGCGCGCACGCCTCGCGCCGAGGTGATCGACGGGGTGCGCATGATCGCGCTGCCGGAGCCGCGCAACCGGCTCGACCGCGGCCTGCGACTGGCGGCCCGCGCCCTGCGCGTGGCCCTGGCCCAACGCGCCGACGTCTATCACCTGCACGATCCGGAACTGATCTGGGTGGGGCTGGCGCTGAAACTGTGCGGCAAGCGCGTGGTCTATGACGTGCACGAGGAACTGGCGCTGATGCGCGACAGGGCCTACGTCCCGGCGTTGGCGCGGGGTGTGCTGACCGCCGGTCTGTGGGCCTTCGAGCGGCTGGCCGAGACGGCCTTCGACGCCATCGTCGCCGCAACGCCGCTGATCGCCGAGCACTTCAGAGCCGGCCGGACCGTCACCGTGCGCAACACGCCGCGCGCCAGCGAGCTGGCCATCGCCGAAGCCCGACCCTACGGCGAGCGGCCGATGCGGGTGGCCTACGTCGGCGGCCTGGCGGCCTATCACAACGTCGCGGGCATGATCGACGCCATGCGCCAGCTGCCGGCCGAGCTCGGCGCGCGGCTCAGCCTGGGCGGCGACTTCCGCGATCCCGCCGCCGAGGCCCGCGCCCGCGGCCAGCCCGGCGCCGAGCGGGTGGATTTCGAGGGCTGGGCCGACCGGCCGAAGGTCATCAGCATCCTGGGGGACGCCCGGGTGGGGCTGGTGGTCTACCTGCCCACCGAAAACGTGCTGCGCTCCGATCCGATCAAGTTCCTGGAGATGATGGCCGCCGGGCTGCCGCTGGTGGCCACCGACATTCCGCGCTGGCGCGAACTGGTCAGCCGCTACGACTGCGGCCTGCTGGTCGACGCCCGTGATCCGGGCGCCATCGCCGCAGCGCTGGAGACCCTGCTTCGCGACCCGGCGCGGGCCGAGGCCATGGGCCGGCGTGGCCGCGAGGCCGTGCTGCGCGACCACGAATGGGCGGCCGACGAGGCCAGGCTGCTGGCGCTCTACGACCGTCTCCTTGCGCCCAGGCGGCGAGGCCGGGCGGCGGCGCCAAGTCCCGCTCCAGCTTAGTTTTTTCGCCTGGAGGCGGTGTGGGCCCGGCGTCGTCTATCCTGGTGGGACGGCGGCTCGAGACCCTTCCGCCGTCTTCGCGCGTTCTATCCGGGAGCCAGCGCCCGGGGGCGAACGACGACCGATAGTTTCCACAAGGAAAGCCGATCGCGTGTGTGGGATTCTGGGGGAGTGGCGTCGCGGATCAGGGACCCTGGACGCGCGCACCTTCGAACAGAAGCTTGACCTCATGGCCCACCGCGGGCCGGATGGTTCCGGCCTCTTGGCCTGGTCGCCGCAGACTGGCTTCGGCGCGCCTGAAACCTCGAGCGAGCCGCACGTGCTGCTCGGCCATCGGCGCCTGGCGATCATCGACCTGTCCCCCGGCGGGGCGCAGCCGATGCGGTCGGCGGACGGCCTGCTGGCGCTGACCTACAACGGCGAGATCTACAACTACCTGGAACTGCGCCAGGAACTGGCCGAGCGGCACGGCCGGACGTTCCGCAGCGATTCCGACACCGAGGTGCTGCTGGCCGCCTGGCAGACCTGGGGTGAGGCGACGCTGGACCGGCTGGACGGCATGTACGCCTTCATCCTCGTCGACCACGGCGCCCGCACCCTCACCGCCGCGCGCGACCCTTTCGGCATGAAACCGCTGCACTATGCCGTCGACGCGCGCGGCGTCCGGCTGGCCTCCGAAATCCGCCCGCTGATTCACGGCGAGCGGCCGCTGGCCGACGTTTCGCGGCTGTTCGACTACCTGCGCTGGGGCGCGGTGGACGAGGACGGCCAGACCCTGTTCCACGGCGTGCGCCAGCTGGAGCCGGGCGAGCTCATGCGGCTGGACCTGGACAGCGGCCAGCTGGATTTCCGGCGGTTCTGGCGCGCCCCGCAGCGGCGGGACGACACCCGGCCGGCCGAAGCCTGGCGGCGCGACTTCCGCGACCTGTTCATGACCACCGTCGAGCGCCATCTGCGGGCCGATGTGCCGGTGGTGGCCACGCTTTCCGGCGGCCTGGATTCCAGCGCCATCTGCGGCGCCCTGCGGCTGCTGCATCCCTGCGCGCCGATCCATGTGTTCAGCTACGTCGCCTCCGGCGAGCAGTCGGAAGAGCGTTGGATCGATCTGGTGACGGCCGAGAAGCGGCTCGCGGTGGAGAAGATCCACATCCACGAGGACCAGGTGCTGGAGGACCTGCCGGCGCTGATCCGCGCCCAGGAGCAGCCGTTCGGCAGCGGCAGCATCTACGCCCAGTACAAGATCTTCGAGGCGATCGGCGCGCGCGGCTACAAGGTGATGCTGGACGGCCAGGGCGCCGACGAGGTGCTGGCCGGCTACAAGAGCTTCGTCGCCTATCGCATCTGGCAGTTGCTGGGCGAGGGGCGGCTGCGCGAGGGCGCGGCGCTGTGGAGCGCCCATGCCCGTCTTGATCCCGGCTCGCGGGGGATGGTCGCCCAGCGGCTCGCGCGGCTGGCCTTGCCGGGAGGGCCGGCCCTGGCGGCGCGCCGGCTGTCGGGCAAGGCGCTGCAACTGCCGTTCCTGGACCAGTCATGGCTCAAGGCCCGCGGGATGGACCCGCGCGACGCCGAGAACCGCCAGTTCCACCAGGGGCGCAGCTTCGACGAGGTGATGCGCCACAGCCTGGAGAGCGGGGTGCTGCCTTCGCTGCTGCGCTACGCCGATCGCAACGCCATGGCCTTCTCGGTGGAGAACCGGGCGCCCTTCCTGTCCCGCCCGCTGGTGGAGATGATCTTCGCCCTGCCGGCCGAGGCGCTGATCTCGCCGGATGGGCGCACCAAGGCGGTGCTGCGTGACGCCCTGGACGGCGTGCTGCCGGCGCCGATCCGCGACCGCCACGACAAGATCGGCTTTCGCGCCACCGAGGAGGCCTGGATGGCGGCCAAGCCGGAATGGACCCGTCGTGAGCTCGCCGCGTGCCGGGACCTGCCGTTCGTCGATGGGCCGGCCCTGACCCGGGCCACCGAGCGATTCCTGGGCGGTTCACAGGCCGAGGGGCAGAAGCTGTTCCGGCTGATCGTGTTCAATCAGTGGGTCCAGGCGTTCGGCGTGGCGATCGCCTGAAACGCGCGCCCGCAGACGCGCGCCCGGCGCGCCGTCGGCGGATCAGCCCTCGTCCTGGCCCTCGGGCGCCGGCCCCGCCGGCTCGGGCGTGGGATGTCGGGAGACGAAGCTCAGGTTGGTCGTGGGGTACAGCACCACCAGCAGCACCGTCACGCCGAGCCCGCCCGAGAGCACAGCGGACTGCAGGCCGCCGTTGCTGAGATAGAAGCCGGGCGCCGCCAGGGTCAGCGCCGCCACCATGCGGTCCTTGGCCTGGCTGACCCAGTTGAACAGGGCCAGGAACAGGCCCAGCGCCACGAAACTCAGGAACACGCCCGCATAGCCCAGGTTGGCGAAGGCGTCGGCGACCATGTTGCCGTTGGCCCAGACGTTCTCGACGGTGCTGATCTCGT
Organism: Caulobacter sp. KR2-114; assembly: GCF_049446115.1. Taxonomy (NCBI): domain Bacteria; kingdom Pseudomonadati; phylum Pseudomonadota; class Alphaproteobacteria; order Caulobacterales; family Caulobacteraceae; genus Caulobacter; species Caulobacter sp. KR2-114. The sequence continues at coordinate 1,219,854 of NZ_JBMSEC010000001.1, read as the reverse complement.
GGCCGACCAGCAGGGGGTAGGGGATGTCGGTCGGCGGCCGGATCAGGAACCGCAGGAAGCTCTGGCTGTAGTAGAACTTCTGATGGCTGCTGAAGAGGTCGAGGTAGGCGCTTGTGATCGTGGCCGAATTTCCGAACAGCCGATAGTGGATCGAGAAGGTGTTGGTGGGGATCGCCGCGTGGGCCATGGCGTCGAGCGCCACCGTGCCGGCGGCCACGGCGACGAAGAAGCCGAAGATGCTGACGGCCGGCGGGATCTTCAGCCGGATCAGATAGGTCAGCGCCGCCACGAACCCGGCCACGAACAGCAGCGACCGGTAGGAGGTCACGGCGAAGGTGTAGAAGGCCAGGCCGAAGGCCAGCGCCACCATCAGGTAGTTCTTCCGGGTGAGGCCGCGCACGATCATCATCGGCGACAGCGCCAGGGCGGCGTTGACGAACACGTACAGCATCAGGGGCGACAGCTTCGACATCTGGTCGCCGAAGGCGGCGCGGAACTCGTAGACCCGGGTCAGGTCGAACTCGACCACCTGGATCGGCACGAACGCCACGTAGGAGGCGATCACCGCCCCCGCCGCGCAGAACAGCATCAGGTCATAGCGGTTGTCGGGGAGGCCGAAGCCGCTGCCGCCCCCGCCGGGTTCGAACTGGGCAAGGCGTGTCGTCAGGTAGAGGCCAAACAGGCACACCCCGGTCAGGAGCAGCGCCTCGCCCGTGTCGTTCAGCGTGACATTGGGAAACAGGGCCGTGGCCGGCACATAGACCGTGCCATAGACGATGATCAGCAGCAGGTCGCTGGCCCGTTTCAGCTCCACGGGAATGAACAGCAGGGCGGGGGCCACCGCCAGGGCCAGGAACAGCAGCTCCACGCCCAGGTTCGCCGGCATCCAGCGCAGGCCCATGTATTCGAACACCCCGCTCTGGGCGAGCACCTGGTCCTGGATCAGCCGGCAGGCCATGGCGTGGGCGAAGGCGAGCAGCACGAACAGCAGCCGCCGCCGCGACGACGTCGCCCGCGAGGAGGTCTTCGACCGGGCCAGGAGCTGGCGCTCGGTCACCAGGTTGACGGCGGTCATGCCGGCGGGTCTCCTGCGGGGGGCCTGGGAACAACAACAGCCGCCGGGGCCGGGACGTTCCCGACCGCGCCCGCCGCGCGCATCACCAGGATGAAGTACAGGGCGTAGGCGCCCACGCTGGCGACGGCGAAGGCCAGGGTGGTGCGCGCCGCATCGAGGCCCGCGCCACGCGCCAGGGCGAAGGCCGCCAGTAGGGCGGCGATGCCGGCCAGGTCGACCATCAGCTTGTAGCCCGGGCGGTTGGCGACGTTCAGCACGCCGCCCAGTGGCGCGACCACCAGGTTGGCCAGGAAGGCCGGTGCGTAGGCCGCCGCGAGCACGCCCGCGCCGCGCCAGGCGTGGCCGAACACGGTCGCGAACAGCAGCGGTCCGAAGGCGCCCAGCACCAGGGTGGCGGGCAGGGCCAGCCCCAGCAGCGCGCCGGCCGTGCGCACCAGCAGGCTGCGGGCCTCGGCGGCGCTGCGCCGGCGGCGGGCGGCGAACTCGCCCAGGAACACGTCGCCGACGGCGCGCTGCATGAAGCCGATCGGCCCCACCACGATCCCCATCATGAAGGCGAAGTCGCCGACGTCGTGCGCGCCGAACGCGCTGGCCAGCAGGAACAGCGGCAGGCCCGCGGCCAGGTTGTTGGCCAGCATCGAGGGGGTGCGGAACGCCGGGAAGCGCCAGTAGCGCCGCACCGCGGCGGTCCACCGCCGGCGGTCGATGCGGCAGGCGGTCAGGATCTCCCGCCGCGCCGGCGCCGCCATCACCAGCACGGTCGAGGCGCGGCCGAGCAGCTCAGACCCCAGCAGCACCAGCCAGCCGAGGCCCGGCGCGGCGACGGCGCCGCCCACCTGTGACCCGCCGCGCAGCAGGCCCTGAGAGACATAGGCGCCGGCCAGGGCGGTGAAGCGGCGTCGCCGCACCAGCCAGATCTGGAACACCATCGCCAGGCTGATCAGCCACACCACGGGCGCCATGGCCGGCCACACCCAGTCGGGCAGGCTGGCGGTGCCGAACAGGTCGTAGCGCAGGCACACGTAGGTCAGTCCGGCGCACACCAGGCCCATCAGGAACACCGCGCGCAGCGCCGCGCCCAGCAGCGCCAGGGCTTCGCTCCAGCGCCGCGCGGCCAGCATGGCCTCGGGCAGGCCCAGCGGTCCCGCCGCGGCCATGGTGGTGGCCAGGGTGAAGAACAGGCCGAACTGGCCGAACGCCACCGGTCCCAGATGCCGGCTGACCAGCGGCAGCACCGCCAGCCCGATCACCTGCGCCAGCGCCGTCGCCCCTCCGACGTGGGCCATCGACCGGCCCATGCCGCCGGGGCGGACGAAGCCGCTCAGCCGCGCGGTCCAGGAGGGGGCGGGAACAGGGTTGGCGCTCATGGTCGCGCTCAAGCGCGGTCTCCCAGCCAGATCAGGCTGACGGCCTCGGCAAAGGCGGTGCGCACGCCCTTCAGCGCGGCGTCGCTGTAGAGCTCGTCGATGCCCCCGCCTGCCGGCATCCAGTCGGCGATCGCGGCGCGTCGCTGGTGCAGGGCGCCGCGGATGGCCCGGCCCAGGCCCTGGTCGATCCAGCGGTCCTGGTTGACGTCGAAGCCCCGCTTGTCGCGGTTCAGCCGGATGGCGTCGGGCACGCGCCCGCGCATGGCGCTGCGCAGGATCCACTTGCCGAACCCCCGCGCCAGCTTCAGCCGCTCGGGCAGGGCCAGGCCCGTCTCGATCACCCGGTGATCCATGAACGGCAGCCGGCTTTCGACGCTGCAGCCCATCGAGTTTCGATCCTCGTAGCGCAGCAGCGAGGGCAGGCTGTAGCGGGTGACGTCCAGCCGCTGGCGTTCGGCCGGGGTCTGTCCGGCGGCCATGCCCATGTTGCCGGCCTGCTCGGGCGGCAGGTTGAGCCGCGCCCCCAGGCCTTTTCCGGCATAGCGCCCGCGTTCCTGCCAGAACACGCTGGCCCGCCCGGCCACCGCCCCGGCGAAGCTGGGCAGGGCGCGGCCCAGGTGCAGGGCGTCGCCGACGCTGCGCCGCTGCAGCGCCGACTGGGCGTAGAACAGGTAGAACTTGCGATAGCCCATGAAGGCCTCGTCGCCGCCCTGTCCGCCCAGCAGCACCTTCACCCCGTCGGCGCGGGCGGCGCGGAACACCGCGTGCTGGGCCATCATGCTGGCGTGCGGGAAGGGCGCGCCCTGGGCCTCCAGGGTCTGCCAGAACAGCTCCTCGATCTGGAACGGCGCGGTCGGCCAGACGTAGCGCGGCCGCACCCGCGTGGCGCCGGCCAGGGTCTCCACCAGCGGCGCCTCGCTCTCGGCGCAGTCGGGATGGCCGAAGCTGTAGCCGACCAGGTCCGGGTGCATCGGCGCGGTCATCGCCGCGACGGTCGAGGAATCCACGCCGCCGCTCAGCGACAGGCCGACCGGCACATCGGCGCGCATGCGCAGCTCGCACGCCTCGGCCAGCCGCGACAGCACCCGCGCCTCCAGCGCCGCCTCGTCCAGCCCACGCTGCGCCTCGACCTCGCGGGCGACAGCGGCGGTCAGGTCGTAGAAGCGGCCCGCCTCGCACTCCAGGCCGGCTGCGCCCGGGGTCACCGCCAGCCAGCCGCCGGCCGGCACGGCGCCCAGACCGGCGTAGGGCGTGCGCGCGCCGTCGTCCTCGTAGTACTTCAGCCGCAGGCCCCGCTCGACATAGGCCAGGTCCGGCTTCAGGCCCGCCCAGTCGGCGATCCGGGTGGGGGTGGAGGCGAACACCAGCGAGCGGCCGTCCTCCCAGACATACAGCGGCTTGACCCCAAAGCGGTCGCGCGCCAGCACCACGCGGCCGGTGAACTTGTCGTGGATCGCCAGGGCGAACATGCCGTACAGCCGTTCGAACGCCGCCTCGCCCCAGGCATGATAGGCCTCCAGCAGCACCTCGGTGTCGCTGGCAGTGGCGAACGAGACGCCCTGGGCCTCCAGCTCCGCGCGCAGTTCGCGGTAGTTGTAGATCTCGCCGTTGAAGACGATGGTCAGCCGGCCGCGGGCGTCGCTCATCGGCTGGTTCGCCGCGGCGCTGAGGTCGATGATGCTCAGCCGGTTGTGGCCGAAGATCACCCGCGCGGCGCCGCCCGGCAGGGCTCTGACGGCCCGGGCGTCCGGGCCGCGCGCGGTCTGCGACAAGGTGATCTGGTCCACCAGGACGCTGAGGTCCCAGTCGCCCCGGGTGGTGATGGCGCCGGCGATGCCGCACATGCCGGGCGCCTCAGGCGGCGGCGCGCGACGGCGCCTTCAGCCCCGCCACGCGCTCCACATGGTCGGCGTAGGCCGTGTAGTTCTTCTCGCGGTCGAAGCGAGCGTCGAACAGCCGCCGCATGCGCGCGCGCATCTGCGTGCGCAGGGCGTCGTCCTCGGTCAGGCGCACGATCGCCTGGGCCAGGGCGCCGGCGTCGCCGCCCGGCACGTTCAGGCCCACAGTCTCGGCCTCGATCAATTGCTGCAGGTCGCCCCTGGCCCCGGAAATGATCGGCAGGCCGGCGGCCATGTACGAGAACGACTTGTTGTTGAACGCCTCGGTCGGATAGTTCATCAGCACCAGGCCGACGTCGGCGCCCATCAGCAGGGCGCGCATCTCCGGCGGCTTCATCCAGCCCACGCAATGCACGTTGTCGAGCGCCGCCGCCCGCTGGCGCACCTGGTCGGCATCCTGGCCGTCGCCGCCGATCAGGAACGCCGCCCGCCGCAGCGCCGGATGGTTCTCGCGTTTCAGCTGTTCGAGCGCGGTCAGCAGCAGTTCCGGATGCTGCGTGCGGTTGAAGGTGCCGGCGAAGGCGAACCTGACCCGCCCCTCGCTGGCCGCCAGCGCCGCCCGCACCGGATGGCCCTCCGGCAGGGCGGGCGGTTCGACGTCGAACGCCTTGGGCGCGGTGGTCAGGTAGAACACCTGCTCCAGCGCGCTGGCCCGCCGCCCCGCCTTGGCCAGAGCCCAGTCCAGCATCGAGTGCATCATCGCCACCACGGCGTCGGCCTCGGCGAGCGCGCGTCGAGTGCGGCGGTGCTCGAAGTGCATCAGGCGCCGCGCCACCTGGCCCGCCGCCGAACGGGTGGAGAAGTCGGCGATCACGTCCGGCCACTTGTCGCGGACGTCGACGATGGTCGCCGCGCCCAGCTTCTGGCCGAGGCTCACCGCCGCCGCGGCGGTGACGTGGTCGGGCAGGGAGGCGACGATGGCGTCGGGGCGCGGGCTGGCCAGCGCCTGCCGGGTGAAGTCCTGCGCGGCGCCCCAGTGGTCGACCAGGCGCATCGGGCTGGTGTTGCGCTGGTAGCCGCTGCCCTTCATGAAGCGGATCTCGAGGCCGTCGTCGCGCACCACCGGCGCCCCGCCCGCGGCGCGCCATTCCTTGCGCCACTCCTTGCGGATGTGGTCCCAGGCCGAGGTCCACATCGTCACCTGGTGGCCGCGGCGCAGCAGGTGGTCGCACAGGATCATCGAGCGGGTGTCCGCCGCATCGTCCAGCCGTTGGCCCATCACCGTGGTCCAGATGCGCATCTTGCTACCTCACGCCGGCCGCAGAAGCTGGTAGCGGCCCAGCAGGCCGACCCCCAGCGGGCTGAAACGTTCGCCGGCGCCCATGAGGGTGAAGCCGCAGGCCTCGATCGCCCGGATCGAGGCGATGTTGTCGTCCTCGACGATCCACCACAGCCGCGCGTACTCGCCGGCCCAGCGCTCGGCGATCAGCCGCACCGCGGCCTTGGCCAGGCCGCGTCCGCGATGGGCGGGGTCGGTGAACACGCCGCCGATCTGCAGGTCGTCGTCGGCCATCTGCGGAAAGCGGAACCAGCGGGGGGTGACCAGGGACGAGTGGATCAGCCGGCCGCCCTCGTGCAGCCTCAGCACCCCGCAGGCGCGGTTGGCGAACACCCCCGTCCGGTCGAAGGCCCACCACACGGCGTTGGGCCAGGCCGGCAGGTCGCGGGGCGGCGGACCGTCCACGCGCGGGCGCCAGACCGAAACCTCGACGCCGGCCGGCAGCTCTGCCGCGGCGCGCATCGGTTCGCCCGCCAGATGGCCATAGAACCTGAGGCTCATGCCTGGCCTGCTCCCTCCAGGAAGAAGATGCGGTCCGCGCCGGGTGGGGCGCCGGCGGGCGGCTTCGCGCCCTGGCGGCGGCAGACGGCGATCAGCGCCTCGTCGGCGCCGAGCTCGCGCAGGATCCCCTCCACGCCCTTCAGCGCCGCCGGGCGCGAGACGATGGCCAGCGCGGTCAGCCAGGCGATGCGCAGGTCGAGCCAGACGGCTGCGCCGCCCGCCCGCCCGATGCGTTCGACGTACAGCAGCCCCAGCCGGCTCTTCCACGGCCGGATCAGCTGGTTGTAGGTCAGGTCGGCGTTCTCGGCGCCCTGCAGGATGTCGCCCTCGTCGGCGAACACGATCGAGGCCAGGTCGGTGATCCCCGGCCGCACGCTGAGCAGGCGTTGTTCCTCGGCGGTGTAGAGATCCACGCCCCAGGCGCGGGTGTTGGGCCGCGGCCCCACCACGCTCATCTCGCCCACCAGCACGTTCCAGAACTGCGAGACCTCGTCCAGCTTGCAGCGGCGGATCCAGCGGCCGACGGGGGTGACGCGGTTGTCGCCGGCGCTGGTGGAGTTCACCCCGCTGCAGTCGGCGTCGACCACCATCGAGCGGATCTTCACCATCTGGAAGTCCGCGCCGTTCCGGCCGACCCGGCGGGCCAGGTAGAGCGGGGAGTGGCGGTCCTGTAGCCATACCAGGCCCATGGCCGTCAGCAGCACCGGCGAGGCCACGGTCAGCACCGCGGCGGCGAAGACGATGTCGAAGGCGCGTTTCATGAGGCCGCCACGCTCACGCTCGCCGGCGGAACCACGGGCCGGCCCAGCGCCTCGCGCACCGTGCGCGCGACGGCCAGGGCGTCCAGGCCATAGAAGGCGCGCAGGAAGTTCTGGTCGCCGACCACGGTGGGGAAGCAGTCCTTCAGCCCCATCCGGCGGAACGCCTTGGGATGCACGCCGGCCTCCATGCAGGCCTCGGCCACCGCCGCGCCCAGGCCGCCGACGATGGTGTGTTCCTCCAGGGTGATCACCGCCCGCGCCTTGCGCGCGAGCGCGGCCACGCCCTCGGCGTCGAAGGGCTTGAGGGTGTGCACGTCGGCGACCGCGACGCCGACGCCCTCGGTGGCGAGGATGTCGGCCGCCTTCAGCGCCTCGCCGAGGATCGCGCCCGTGGCGAAGATCGTCACCTCGCCGCCCTCGCGCACCGTACGGATGCGGCCCAGGGCGATCTCGCCCGGCGCCTCGGGCAGACCCGCGGAGCCCTTGTCCAGCCGCAGATAGGCCGGCCCGCCGCGCGCGTGCAGCTGCCCGGTCAGCACCGAGGCGGACCACGGGTCCGAGGGCGCCACGACCGCCATGTTCGGCAGGGCCCGCAGGATCGCCAGGTCCTCGGTGGCGAAGTGCGACATGCCCAGCTGGCCGTACGAGAAGCCCCCGCCCACCGAGACCGCGGTGACGTCGGCGTCGTGGTAGCAGACATCGTTGCGCAGCTGCTCCAGGCAGCGCAGCGTCGTGAAGTTGGCGATGGAATAGGTGTAGGCCCGCGCGCCCTCCCGGGCCATGCCGCAGGCCAGCATGGTCATGTTCTGCTCGGCGACCCCCGCGTTGATGAACTGCTCCGGGAAGCGCTGGGCGAAGTCGGTGAGCACGCCGAAGCCCAGGTCGCCGGTGATCAGCACGATGCGCGGGTCGCGCTCGGCCAGGCCCGTCAGGGTGCGGATGAAGGCGTCACGCATGCGGCCGTCCCTCCGCCGCATCCAGCTCCCGCAGCGCCGCGGCCAGTTCGTCGCCCTGCGGCGAGCGGTAGTGCCAGAGCACGGTGTCCTCCATGAAGGAGACGCCCTTGCCCTTGGTGGTGTGGGCGATGACCACGGTGGGTCGGCCGTCCACCGGCGGCGTCGCCAGCGCCTGATTGAGCGCCGCGTGGTCGTGGCCGTCGGACTCGCGCACGGTCCAGCCAAAGGCGCGCCACTTGTCGGCGAATGGCTCCAGCGCCAGGGTCTCGGCGACGGGCGCCAGGCTCTGGATCTTGTTGTAGTCGACCACCGCGGTGAGGTTGGCCAGCCGGTGGTGGCCCGCGAACAGGATCGCCTCCCAGTTCGAGCCCTCGTCCATCTCGCCGTCCGACAGCACCACGAACACCCGCTGGTCGCCGCCCAGCCGGCGCAGCTGCAGGGCCATGCCGCCGCCGACCCCGAGGCCGTGGCCCAGCGAGCCGGTGGAGAACTCCACCCCCGGCACGCCCTTGTGCGAGACGTGGCCCGAGAGGTTGGAGCCGTTCTGGTAGTGCCGGTCGAGGTGGCCGACGGGGAAGAAGCCGCGCTCGGCCAGGGCGGCGTAGACGCACGCCCCCGCGTGGCCCTTCGACAGGATGAACCGGTCGCGGCCGCTCCAGTCAGGCGCCTGGGGATCGAGCCGCAGCACCTCGCCGAACAGCACGGCGATGATGTCGGCCATCGAGAGCGCCGAGCCGACGTGCGACGAGCCGCCGAGGCTGGTCATGCGCACCACGTGGCGGCGCAGGCGGTGCGCCAGGGCCTCGGTCTGCGAGGTCGCCGCCCCCCGGGGCGCCGGCTGGGCGAAGGACGGCGACTCCCCGGCGACGCCGCCGCCTGACGTGGCCGGCGCCGCCCGCGCTAGCGCCTCGCCGTCGGTTCTCAGCCCGGCGCTCATTGCAGCACCGCGAAGGCGATGTACGGGTCGAACTCCAGCCGCTCGAGCTTCAGCCGCCGGTTGGCGTGGGTCTCGAGCATGGCCAGGGTCTCGCCGGGCCAGAGCGGGTTGTCGAGCTCGTCGAAGGCCAGGATCGAGCCGGCAGGCATGCGCGGCAGGAAGGCGTCCAGCGCCGCCTTGGTCGGGGCGTAGAGGTCGAAGTCGAGGTACAGCAGGCTGACGACCAGGTGCGGGTTGGCCTCGATGAAGTCCGGGATGGTCCGGGTCGCGTCGCCCCGGATCATGTTGACCTTTTTCACGTGCCCCAGGAACCGCGTGGAGTCGTAGACCTCGACCAGCTGCTCCAGCTCGTCGTGCACGTCGGCCGCGAGGTCGCCGGCCTGGACGTGCTGCGAAGCGGCCGACCGGTCCTCGGCGCCGACCCCGGGAAAGCCCTCGAAGGTGTCGAAGCCGTAGATCCGGCGGGTCAGGTTCACCGGCTCCAGGATCGCCGACAGCTTGGCCCAGGTCATCAGGCCGAAGCCGTGGTTGACCCCGCACTCCACCACCGAGCCCTTCACCGGCAGCACCCGCTTGAACAGCTCGTACAGCGCCAGGAACCGGGTCAGGTTCTGGCGGCGCACATACTTGGGGAAGTTCTCGAGCTTGGTCTCCCAGGACGACGGATTGGCGTCGAACAGGGCCTTGTTGCGCGCGCCTTCCTGGGCCTCGGCCTGGGTGCGCAGGCCCCCGGAGACGCTTACCGGGGTGACCTTGACCGGGGCGGCGGTGGGCGGCGCGGTCTTGTCGAGCATGTCAGCCATGGTGGAAGGCCTCCACCTGGTCGCAGACGTAGGCGACGTCGTCGTCGCTGAGCATCGGGTGCATGGGCAGCATCAGGTATCGGCGCGACATCGCCTCGGCGTACGGGGCGCGTGCGCGCAGCCCCAGGTCGGTGAACTGGTGGATCATCGAGCCGCCCCACTGGACGATGGTCCCGACGCCGCGGTCCGCCAGGAAGGCGCGCAGGGCGTCCCGCCGGTCCGACTGAACCTCGTAGTTCTGGAAGATGTCGAAGCGGTCGGGGTCCGCGTCCGGTCCGGGCGGCAGCTGCAGGCCGTCCAGGCCCGACAGGCGCTCGTCGTAGACCCGGGCGATGGCGCGGCGTCGGGCGATGCTCTCGTCGTAGCGGGCCAGCTTCAGCCGCAGCACCGCGGCCTGCAGGTTGTCCAGCCGGCCGTTGACGCCGAAGCGATGCACCAGGCCGTCGGCCCCGCGGCCGTGGTCGCGCAGCTCGCGCGCCTTGGCGGCCAGGTCGTCGTCGTCGAGGATCAGCCCGCCGCCGTCGCCGAAGCAGCCCAGGGTCTTGGCCGGATAGAAGCTGAAGGCGCCGGCCGCGCCGAACGTGCCGGCGAAGCGGCCGCGGAACTTCGCGCCCATGGCCTGGCAGGAATCCTCGACGATCTTCAGGCCGAACTCGTCAGCCAGCGCCTGCACCGCGGCCATGTCGCAGGTGCGGCCGTTCAGCTGCACCGGCATGATGGCGCAGGTGTTCTTGGTCACCAGGGCGCGGGCGCTGTCCACATCCATCATGCTGTCGGGGCCGCAGTCGCACAGCACCGGCTCGGCGCCGACGTCGTGCACCGCCGCGGCGGTGGCGATGAAGGTGTGGCTGGGCAGGATCACCTCGTAGCCCGGGCCGACGCCGGACAGCTTCAGGGCGATCTTCAGGGCGATGGTGCCGTCGGCTACGCCCACCGCGTGGCGCACCCCGAGGTAGGCGGCCAGCTCTTCCTCGAACGCGGTCAGGTCGCGCTGCATGATGTAGGCGCCGCGCTCCAGCACCTCGGTGATGGTGGCCAGGTATTCGTCGCGGTGTTCGGCGAACAGCGCCGGATAGTTGAAGAACGGCACCTCGCGGCGCTGGCCGATCACCGCCGGCGCGGCTGGTCGGGCGGCCCGGCGGCGCCCTGAAGGGGCTTCGGTGACGAACGCTTCGCTCATGCGGCCTCCGTTTGTGGATAGGGGTCGAGGAAGGCGCGGATGGCCGCCACGCAGGCGGCGCCGGCGGCGCCCTCGCCGTAGTCGGGAATGTCCCGGCGGGGGCCGGCGTGTTCGGGGCCGGTCCACAGGCGGTTCCAGCCCGCCTCCACCGTCTCCACCCACTCGGTCTCCGAGCGCAGGGTGATGCAGGGCTTGCGGTGGAAATAGGCTTCCTTCTGCAGCCCGCCGGAGTCGGTCATCACCAGGTCCGAGCCGTCCACCAGACGGTGCAGGTCGAAATACGACAGGGGCTCGGTCAGCAGCAGGCCGCTGGTGTCGACCCCCTGATCGCGCAGGCGGGCGGCGGTGCGCGGATGCACCGGGAACACCACCCTGCGCCCCTGCGCAACGTCGCGCAGATAGGCGACGATCCGGGCGAGGCGCGCCGCGTCGTCGGTGTTCTCGGCCCGGTGCACGGTGGCGACGGCATAGGCCTCGCCGGCCAGACCGAGCCGCTCGACGATGGTCGAGGTCCTTCGCCCCTCGGCGATGGCGTGCAGGGTGGCGTCGTACATCACGTCGCCCACCAGTCGGGCGCGGCTGGCCAGCCCCTCGTTGGCGAGGTTCTCGATCGCCGTGCGCGTCGGCGCCAGCAGCAGGTCCGCCGCGTGGTCGGTGAGCACGCGGTTGATCTCCTCGGGCATGGCCCGGTTGCGCGAGCGCAGCCCCGCCTCGATGTGCACCAGGGGGATGTGCAGCTTCACCGCCGCCAGGGCCGCGGCCAGGGTGGAGTTGGTGTCGCCGTAGACCAGCACCGCGTCCGGCCGCTCCTCCAGCATCACCTGTTCGAGGGCCTCCAGCATCCGGCCGGTCATCTGGCCGTGGCCGCCGCCGTGGATGTCGAGGCTGCGGTGCGGCGCGGGGATGCCAAGCTCGCGGAAGAACACGCCGGACATGTTGTCGTCGAAGTGCTGGCCGGTATGCGCCAGCACCTCCTCCACGCCCGGCTCGGCCGCCAGGGCGCGGCTGAAGGCGGCGGCCTTGATGAACTGCGGCCGCGCGCCGACGACGGTGAGCAGGCGCCGCGGCATCAGACCCGCACGACGTGGCTGTCGGGGTCGTGCAGGCCCCTGGTGACGTTGCGCGAGTCCGCCACCACCGCGATCGCGTCCACCATGGCCTGGTAGTCGACCCCGTCGTGGTCGGTGCAGATCAGGGCGGCGTCGAAGTCCGCCAGCGAGGCGGCGTCCAGCGCGACCCCCTCGCGCCCGGCCAGTTCCGGGTGCTCGCGGGTCATCGGGATGATCGGGATGTGCGGGTCGTGGAACGCCACCGCCGCGCCCCGATCCTCCAGGGCCCGAAGGATGGTCAGCGCCGGGCTCTCGCGCATGTCGTCGACGTTCTTCTTGTAGGCCAGGCCCACCAGCAGCACCCGGGCGCCGGCCAGGCTCTTGCGGCTGCGAACCGAGAGCGCCTCGGCCAGGGCGTCGACCACTCGCCGGGGGGCTGCGGCATTCACCTCGCCAGCCAGTTCGATGAACCGGGTCGGGGTGTCGTACTCGCGGGCCTTCCAGGTCAGGTAGAAGGGGTCGATGGGGATGCAGTGCCCGCCGAGGCCCGGGCCCGGATAGAAGGGCATGAAGCCGAACGGCTTGGACTTGGCGCCCTCGATGACCTCCCAGATGTCGATGTCCATCTGGCCGAGGATCACCTTCAGCTCGTTGACCAGGCCGATGTTGACCAGGCGGAAGATGTTCTCGGTCAGCTTCACCGCCTCGGCGGCGCGGGTCGACGAGACGGGAATGACCTTGGAGACGATGGCGCCGTAGAGCAGTTCCGCCGCCTTGCGCGAGCGGTCGTCGTCGGCGCCGACCACGCGGGGGATGGTGGAGGTCTCGAAGGACTTGTTGCCGGGGTCCTCGCGCTCGGGCGAATAGGCCAGCAGGAAGTCCTCGCCGGCCACCAGGCCGGTCTCTTCCAGGATCGGCTTCAGCACCTCGTCGGTGGTGCCGGGATAGGTGGTCGATTCCAGCACCACCAGCTGACCGGGGCGCAGCACCTGGGTCAGCATGCGGCCGGTGCCGACGATGTACGACATGTCCGGGTTGCGGTGGCGGTCCAGCGGGGTCGGGACGCAGATGATGATCACGTCGGCCGCCTTCAGGGCCTCGACGTCGGCCGTGGGGGTGAACTGGCCGTCGGCGCTGATGCGGGTGACCGTGTCGTTGGGCACGGTGCCCACCGGGCTCTGGCCCAGCTTCAGCTTGGAGATCTTGCTGGCGTCGACGTCGAAGCCCAGCACCCGGAAGCCGGCGCGGCAGGCGGCGGCGGCCAGCGGCAGGCCGACATAGCCCAGGCCGACCACGCCCACGCGGGCCTCGCGGCTCTCCAGCCGTTCGAAGAGGTCGGCGCCGAACGAGCGGGCTTCCGGCGCCACCCGTGGCCCGGCTCCGGGCTCGCGCAGCAGGTCGGTCGTCTGGTTGAGGGTTGGCGTGCTGTCCATGGCGGGCAGGCCCTTCTTCAAGCGGCGGTTTCGAGGGAACGGGGGGCGAGGGCGCCGGTGTCGGCGCCGATCAGGGCGGCGCACACCTGGTCGATCTCGGCGTCGGTCAGGTAGGGATGCATCGGCAGGCTCAGCACCCGCTCGCAGAGGCCGTCGCTGACCGGCAGCGGCCGTCGCGCCAGATGGGCGTAGGCCGGCTGGCGGTGCATCGGGCGGGGGTAGTAGACGGCGCTGGGAACGCCTGCGGCCTTCAGCCGGGCCTGCACGGCGTCCCGGCCGCCGAGCTGGCCGGCTTCGATCTGCACCGTGTATTGCGCCCAGGCGGAGCGGTCGTCCGGCGCGGCGGGCGGCAGGGGTGTGCGAACGTAGCCCAGCAGGCGTTCGGTATAGGCCTGCGCCACTTGGTGGCGGCGCTCGACCTCGTCCCCGAAGATCGCCAGCTTGGGCAGCAGGATCGCCGCCTGCAGGGTGTCGAGGCGGCTGTTCAGCCCCACCCGCACCACGTCGTACTTGGCCGCGCCCTTGCCGTGCTGGCAGATCGAGCGCATCCGCGCCGCCAGTTCGGCGTCCTCGGTGAACAGGGCGCCGCCGTCGCCGTAGCACCCCAGCGGCTTGGCCGGGAAGAAGCTGGTGGTGGTGATGTCGGCCAGGGTCCCGACCCGCCGGCCGTCCAGGCGGCCGCCGAAGCTCTGGGCGGCGTCCGAGATGTGCTTCAGGCCGCGGCGGTCGCAGAGCGCCCTGGCGGCCTCACCGTCCACCGGCGCCCCGAACAGGTCGACGGTGATCAGCGCCGCCGCCCGCAGCCGGCCTTCGTCGACCACCGCGGCGATCTCGGCCTCGGCCGCGGCCAGGTCGACGTTGAAGCTGGCCTCGTCCACCTCGACGAACACTGGCGTCGCCCCCAGCAGCAGGATCGCCTCGGCGGTCGCCGTGTAGGTGAAGCTGGGCACGAACACCGCGTCGCCCGGCCCGATCTCCAGCGCCATCAGCGCCACCTGCAGGGCGTCGGTGCCGTTGGCGCAGGTGATCACGTGCGACGCGCCGCTGAAGGCGCCGAGCGCCGTTTCCAGCTCGGCCACTTCCGGCCCCTGGATGAAGCTCTGGTGCGCCAGCACCGCCTCGATCCGCTGGCTCAGCTCCGGCTCCAGGCGGGCGCGCTGGCGCTTGAGGTCGATGAATTCCATGGGCTTCAGATCCCTCCCCGGATGGCGCGCAGGTGGTCGAGAAAGCGGTGGTGCTCGATGGCGAAGTTGCCGCTGACGGTGGTCCCGGCCGCCACGTCGCGGGTGACCACCGCGCCCATGGTCAGCTTGGCGCCGGCGCCGATGCGCGCGCCGTTGACCACCACGGCCGAGGGGCCGACGTAGGCGTCGTCGCCGATCACCACCCGGCCCAGGATGTTGGCCAAGGCGCAGATCTGCACCCGACGGCCGATCTGGCAGTCGTGGGCGATATAGACGTGGCAGTCGGCCAGGGTTTCCTCGCCAAGCACGGTCTCGCCGCCGAACAGGGCGCGGGCCACCGAGACGTCGGCCAGAAGCTCGACCCCGGCCTTCAGCCGCACGCCGCCCAGCTGCGGGGCGATCCTCTGGCGCCCGCCGATGCGGGCCGACTGGAAGCCGGCGACGCCGATCACCGCGCCCACGTGCAGGGCGCAGTCGGCCTCGAGGGTCGAACCGGGCAGCACCACTGAGCGCGGGCCGACATAGACGTTCGGGCCGATCGCGACGCCGTAGTCCGCCACGCTGGCCGAGCCGTCGATGCGGGCGCTGGGATCGATCAGCGTCGGCTGCGCCTTCAGCGTGGCCTCGCGGGCGGCGACCAGCCGGGCGTGGACTTCGGCGTGGGCGGCGTCGGGCTCCTGGGCCACCGCGACGCCCAGGCGCCGGTCCAGCCGCTCGGCCAGCGCCGCCGTGGTGATCACCGCCGCCAGGTTGGCGCACGCGTTGGCCTCGGCCAGGTACCGCTCGGAGCGCAGCGGGGCCAGCACGCCGTCCAGCGGCGTCGACAGCTTGCCGGTGACGGCGAAGGCGCCGTCGCGCAGCACCTTCAGCCCGCCGACTCCTTCGTAGGCGCTGAGCGTTTCCATCAGGCGGCGGCCCGCGCGTCGTCGATCCGCACGGCCGGCTGGGCGGCGGCGTCCTCGATGCGGCGCAGCACCGCCAGCACCGGGATCGCCTCCTCTGGCCCCGTGCGGGTCGTCGCCCGGCCGCGCACGGCGTCCAGGAAGGCGCCCATCTCGGCCTTGAGCGGCTCGGCGCCATCGTAGGCGACCGGCTCGCCGTCGGACTTGCGATAGGCGGGCGCAGCGCCGGCGCGGTCTACCGGATCGCGATAGAGCACCAGCTTGCGCTCGGCGGCGGCGGTGTCCTCGAACACCAGGGCGCCGCGCTCGCCGAGCACCGTCAGCTTGTGTTCCTTGAACGGCGAGAGCCAGGAGACCTGGATGTGGGCGGTGACGTCGCCGCCGAAGCCGAGGTTGGCCCAGTAGGCGTCCGGCACGCCGGCGCCCGAGATCTGGGCGCTCATCGCCTGCACCGTGTCCGGCGCGCGGCCGCACAGGGCTAGCACCATGGAGACGTCGTGCGGCGCCAGGCTGAACAGGGCGGTCTCCTCGGTGCGGATCGCGCCGGGGTTCAGCCGGTGCGAGGAGACATGCCGCACCTTGCCGATCGCGCCGTCCTCGACGGCCTGGACCAGGCGGCGGAAGGCGGGATGGTATTGCAGCAGGTGGCCGACCATCAGCACGCGGCCGGCGGTCCGGGCCGCCTCGGCGCACGCCTCGGCGTCGGCCAAGCTCAGGGCCAGCGGCTTTTCAACGAACACGTGCTTGCCGGCGGCCAGGGCCGCCTGGACGAGCCGGGCGTGGCCCGCCGCCGGGGCGGCGATGGCGACGGCTTCGATATCGGCGCGCGCGAGCACGCTGTCCGCATCGCCGACCGCCTCGACCCCCAGGTCCGCCGCGATCGGCCCGACCAGCTGCGCCGCGGGGTCGGCGACCACCTTCAGCGCCCCCAGCGAGGCCAGCGCGCGGGCTATGTTGCGGCCCCAGCGGCCGCAGCCGATCAGGGCGACGGCGGGAACATCGGCTGCAGGGCTCTGGGCGCCAGACGTGGGCTCGGTCATCTGCGGGCGGTCTCCCCCGGGGTGAAGGGTCATTGGGCGGCGAAGGCGGCGGCGGCGCGCTCTTCCTCCCAGCTGCGGCGGACACCGCCGGCGATCGGCTCGCGGGCGCGCTCCAGCAGCTCGAAGATCGAGGCGCGGACGTCGTCGGGGTCGCCGCGGCGGGCGATGGCTTCCAGCGACAGCAGCTGGGTCCAGGTCAGGCCGGGCGTCGGCCGCGCCTGGGTCACCTCGATCACCCCGGGTCCGCAGGGCTGGGCGGTCTCCGACTGGTCGACGAGGATCTCGGTGAGCTTCTCGCCCGGCTTCAGCCCGGTGAAGGTGATGGGGATGTCGCGGCCCGGGACCTTGCCGTGCAGCTCGATCATCCGCTGGGCGAGATCGAGGATCTTCACCGGCTTGCCCATGTCCAGCACGTAGACGCCCGATCGGCCTTCGGGGGAGCGCCCCTCCGGCGCCGCCTCGCACTTGGCCACCGCGTGCAGCACCAGCTGCACCGCCTCGGGGATGGTCATGAAGAAGCGCTCGACGTCGGGGTGGGTGACGGTCACAGGCCCGCCGCGTTCGATCTGCGACTTGAAGATCGGCACCACCGACCCGGCCGAGCCCAGCACATTGCCGAACCGCACGACCGAGAAGCGGGTGCGGCTGGCGCGCTCGCGGTGGGTCTGCACCACGGTCTCGGCCAGGCGCTTGGTGGCGCCCATCACGCAGCTGGGCTCGACCGCCTTGTCGGTGGAGATGAACACCATCCGCCGGGCCCCCGCCGCCCGGGCGGCCTCGGCCACGTTCCAGGTGCCGACGATGTTGGTCAGCACCCCCTCGCAGGGGTGGTTCTCCACCAGGGTGACGTGCTTCAGCGCCGCAGCGTGGAAGACGATGTCGGGCTTCTCCGACACCACCCAGGCGCGCAGGCGCTCGGCGTTGCGGATGTCGCACAGGATGTCGCGCCGCGAGAGCCGGGGATGGCTGTCGCCCATTTCCCGGTGGATGTTGAACAGGCCGAATTCCGAGACGTCGAGCAGCGAGAGGTGCGCGCAGCCGAGCGCGGCCACCTGGCGGCAGATCTCCGAGCCGATGGAGCCGCCGGCCCCGGTGACCAGCACCCGCTGGCCGGCGACCAGCTTGCGGATTTCGCTGTCGTCCAGCCGCACGGTCGGGCGGGCCAGCAGTTCCTCGACGCTGATCGACACCAGGGCCGAGCCGCCCGCCTCGCGATCCTCGCCGTCGCGCAGCTCGGTGATCCGGCTGGGGCGCAGCAGGTGGGTGCGAGCCGCCTTCAGCCGGCCGAGGTGCTCGGGTTCGACCCCGGCGGTGCGGGCCGGGTCGCAGAGGAACAGCACCGCGTCGAGATGGCGTGGGCCGGAGAGCACGGTGTCGAGGATGCCGCCCAGGCCCGACAGGTCGCCCAGCACCGGGGCGCCGCGCACCTCGCGGCCGGCGTCGCCGGCCGCCAGGGCGACAATGCCCACCGGGCTGAACGCCGCTTCCGGGTTGCGGGCCTGACCGCGCAGGAAGGCCTCAGCCTGGTCCACGTCGCCGATGATCAGCAGGCTCTCGCGGTCGGCGGGGATGCTGGCGGCGCTGGCGCGCGGCGGCAGCAGGGCGCCCAGGCTGCGCTCATGCGCGGCGCGGCGGATCAGGCGGGCGCCGGTGATGAAGCCGATGTCCAGCATCCAGGCCATCACCAGGGTCGAGCGCGGCAG
Source organism: Caulobacter sp. KR2-114 (assembly GCF_049446115.1). Lineage (NCBI taxonomy): Bacteria > Pseudomonadati > Pseudomonadota > Alphaproteobacteria > Caulobacterales > Caulobacteraceae > Caulobacter > Caulobacter sp. KR2-114. The sequence continues at coordinate 1,201,786 of NZ_JBMSEC010000001.1, read as the reverse complement.
GTAGATGGCGCGCGAGCCGATGAACAGCAGCAGCAGCAGGGTCAGGGCGGTGAGCGTGGAATTGCGCAGGATCGCCAGCACGTCGGCGAGGCTCGTGAACCGCCAGGCCGAGCGATCGGCGCGGAACACCAGGTCGAATCCGACGGCCACGGCGGCGTACAGCAGGGCCGCGAACACCACCGACGAGGCAAGTGTAAACTGGCCCTGGGCCGTGCCAACGATCGTCAATCCATATGCCAGGGCGAATGCCAAAAGTGCAAAGCTGCCGCGTGCAGCATTTTTTGCGGTTCGCATCAGCATCCGGGGCGCACTTCTATTGTTGGCGTCGCTAGGAAAGGCCCGCAAAGGCTTCGCCAGTGCGCCGCGCTACGGGGCGATATTTGAACGGGAAACTTGACGGCTTCGGCGATCGTTCCGCCGGCCGAAAATTTATTGCGGGGCGGTGGCGCGGATCTGGCTGAGCGTCCCGCAGAACAGGGCCAGCACGCAGGCCAGGGCCGTGGTGCGCAGGGGATAGTCGGCCGCGGAGTGCAGCAGCAGCAGGCCGGCGCCGGCGCTCGCCGCCGCCGGCAGCATGGATCCGGCCGTTCGCCGCCAGACCGCCCACCAGGCGGCGACGCTGGCGCGCACCCACCAGGCGATGAACCCCAGGGCGAGGGCCACGCCCAGCACGCCGCCCTCCAGCCAGAGCTCCAGGTAGTCGTCGTGCGCGTGGTTCAGGTAGTTGGGCAGCAGCAGGGTCACCGGCTCGGCGGCGCCATAGGCGCTCTCGAAAGCCCCGAACCCCGTCCCGACCGGGCCATAGGCCTTGGCCATCTGGATCACCACCGGGGCCGCCTGGAAGCGGATGTCGGTGGCGCCCTCCTGGTGGAAGCGCTGCGCCACCGCGGCCAGGCTGAACGCGCCGACCAGGAACAGGCCGATCACGCTGGCGCCCACCAGCAGCAGGGCGGCCGGCCGCTGGCGGTAGGGGCCGCGCCCCACCAGGGCGATGGCCAGGCTGGCCAGCACCGCCGGGGCCAGCAGCAGCATGCCCGCCCGCGACAGGGAGACGCCAACCCCCACCATCAGCACCAGATAGATGCCCAGGGTGGCCGCGACGCGCACCGTCGAGCCGCGCCGGCCCTCCAGCCCCCAGTCCACGGCGAGGGCGGCCGCCAGGGGCATGCTGACCACCAGCAGGCTGGCCAGGTGATTGCGGTTGGCGAAGAAGCCGACGCCGGAGTCGGCGTTGGTGATGGCGTAGAAGCGCAGCGGCGAGTACGGGCCGCCGGCCAGCTGCAGGGTGGCGAGCATGACGCTGGCCAGGGCCACCGCCAGCATCAGGCCGGCGAGACGGCGAAGACCTCCGGCGCTGAGGTCGGCCGAGAGCAGGAACATCGCCGCCGGCGCCAGCAGTCCCAGGAGGCTGCGCCAGGTCAGTTGCGGCGTGAGGCTCAGCGGCCGCCAGGCGTCCGCGGTCCCGGCCAGCCTGAGGTCGCCGGCCAGGGCGCCGCGGCCCGGAAGCAAGGCCCACAGGCCCGGGGGCAGGGGCGCAAGCTGGATCAGGTGGAAGGCGGCCAGGGCCAGCAGAAAGGCGCCGCCAAGCCTGGCGTGGGGCGGAAAGCCGACGCTGCGCCAGCGCCAGGCCGCATAGGTCAGGCCGGCCAGGCCGGCCAGTTCGGTGATGGCGGTGGGCAGGGCGTTGCCCTGGCTTGAGCCGCCGAACACCAGGCAGACGGCAAGCAACGCCGCGGCGGGCTGCCACGGCGCCGTCTCACGGGCATGGGCCGCCGGGCGGGACGCGACCGCGTGCAACAGGATCTCGCCTGTCGTGCTCGCGCCCACCGCCGCCGTCTCCGGAGCGCTTGCGATTACGGGCTGACCGGGCCGCCGCCGCCGCCGGACGTTCCGCCACTGGAGCCGTTGTTGTTGCCGTGGTCGGTGGCCGCGCCGACGATCACCGCGACGATGCCGGCCAGGGCCACGCCGGCGATGACCAGGCCGGTGGTGCTGACGCCGCCGAAGCCGCCGCCACCGCCGCCCGAGGCGTCGCCCTGGTAGTCGGCCTTGACGATCCGCGCCGAGGCGCCGCCGCAGTCGGCCCCGCCGATCACCGCCATGCTGCGCCCGCTCACCTGTTCGCCGCAGCCGCCGGCGTAGCTGATCTTGGCGACGCCGCCGCGGGCGGTCATCACCCGGTCGCCGGGGTGCAGAACGGTGTTGGCGCTCGCGGGGACGAAGCCATCGCCCTGGTCGACGTAGACCAGACCCTGCAGGTTCGCGAGATGCGGCAGGGTGGCGTTCTGCGCGACGGCCTGTCCGCAGAGCAGGCCAATGGCTGTCGCAGCGACAGCGGCGATTTTAAACGACATGGGAACAGCACTCCTTGTTGGGCTTGCCCAATCGCCAAACTGGCGGCGCGCGAAAAACGTTCGCTCCGGAAAAAGAAATTTTCACCGGCGGCCCGGCGTCGGCGCTCACGCCGGCGCCAGCGCCGTGCGGCGCACCTCCAGAGCGTCGTACCAGACCTCCACGTCGTCGCTGTGCTCGCCAGGGATGGCGGTGAGCGACAACCACTGGCCCTCGCACCCGGCGGGCACGGCGAAGTCCGCCCCCAGGGTGTTCCAGCCGGGATCCAGAGCCAGATCCGGGGTCGAGGCCAGGGGCCGGTTGTCCTCGGCGCAGCGCACCGTCCAGCCCAGATGGGTTGCCGCCCGCGGCGCCGACACATAGGCCTTGACCGCCAGATGGTAGACGCCCGGACCCAGGATCATCAGCTGACGGGCGGGCGTGGCGATCGAGACGCCGTCGTAGGACACCTTCAGCGCACTGCCGGCCGCGCCGGCGGTGGGACCCTGAAGGATCTCGGCGCTGGCGCCGGAACTGTTCTGCAGGTTCCAGCCGAAGGGCGGCGCCCCCGCCTGGCCGTCGAAGTCGCCGTCGCGCACATTGCCGCGCAGACGCGTGGCGGCGCCGGGAGACAGCTGCTGCCAGGCCAGGAACGCCTGCAGGTACTGATGATGGTCCACCATCCGGTTCAGCAGCGGCGAGATCTCGGCGTCGGTGGCCGGGGCGCCGAGGTCGGCGAGCCGGCCCATCAGGTCCAGGGCGACGTTGGGGTCCTCGCCCCCGGCCAGGAAGGTCAGGAATCCGGGGCGCCAGGCGGGACGGGTGGCCAGCTGCTGCGCCAGGGTCGGCTGGCCCTTCGCATCGCGCGCCATCTGCGCCAGGGGCGGGAACACTTCGTTGGACACCTCCGGCGCGTAGCGCAGGATCACGTCGGCCTGGCGGACCGCTGCGACGACGTCTCCCCGCTGCAGGTCATCGGCGAGCAGGGAGGCGCCGGTGATGGTGTCGCGCCGGGTCAGGCGGGCGGCGGCCCGGAACAGGGCCACCGCGCGGGCCTTGTCGCCGCGGGCGTCGGCCACCTCGCCCAGCACGCGGAACGCCGCCGGGTTGAGCGCCTGGGCGCGCAGCGAGGCGTTCGCCAGGCGCTCGGCCTCGGCCAGGGACTCCGGCCCGCCGCGGCTGTCGACGCGCGCCTGGGCGACCTGCGCCAGCGCCGAGGCGTCGCCGCCGGCCGCCGCCAGGGCCATCGGCGGATCGCGCCGTTCGCCGAAGCCGGCGACCGCGTCGGCGACGATCAGGCCGGCGCCGCACAGGGCGATCGCGCCGAAGGCCGCCGCGGCCGGCAGACTGCGTCGCCCCCCGGCCGCCCGCTCGGCCGCCAGCCGGCGGCCCTGCCGCGACAGCCTGGCCACATAGCTCATGGACGCCGCCTCACGCCGCAGCCCCTCGCCGGCTCAGGTCTTGGCCACGCTGCGGCCGCCGTAGTCGTGGCCGTAGGCGTAGTCGTAGCCGTAGCCGTAGGTGGCGCGCTTGGCGTTGAACTTGGTCAGCACGATGCCCAGCACCCGGCCGTTGGCCGCCTGCAGCCGGCGGATCGCTGCCCGCGCCGCGCCGCGGCGGGTGCGACCGGCCTCGACGATCAGCACGGTGCCCTCGGTGGCCGACGCCAGGATCGGCGCGTCGGCCAGGCCCATGATCGGCGGGCCATCGACGATGACGATGTCGAACTCCGTGCGGGCCGCGGCCAGGAAGGCGCGCAGCTTCTCGCCGGCGAGCAGCTCGGCGGGGCTGGGGGGCAGGGGGCCGCACGGGGTGATTGACAGGTTCGCGATCCCACTGGGCTGGGCCGCGTCCTTCAGCGAGCAGGCTCCGGCCAGGAAGCTCGACAGGCCCACGGAGTTGTCGACGGGGAAATGCCGGTGGATCGAGGGATTGCGCAGGTCGGCGTCGACCAGCAGCACCCGCGCGCCGATACGGGCGAAGTTCTGCGCCAGCGCCTGGGCGGTGGTCGACTTGCCCTCGGACGGCTGGCAGCTGGTGACGAACAGGGCGCCCGGCACCCCGTCGCCGGTGGTGAACTGCAGTGACGTGCGGATGGAATAGTAGGCCTCGGAGAAGGCCGACTTCAGATCGGCGAGCGCCGCGCTCGGGGCCTCTTCCTTGCCGAGCAGCGGCACCGCGCCGAGCAGCGGCAGGGCCAGCTTCTCCTCCACGTCCTGCGGCGTGCGGATCGACTGGTCGAGGGCCTCGAGGATGAAGGCGACGATGCAGCCCAGGATCAGGCCGGCCACGGCGGCCAGGGCCAGGTTGGTCAGCGGCTTGGGCTGCGACGGCTGGTCCGGCGGGTCGGCGCGGTCGACCACCGAGATGTTGTTCACGCCGATGCCGCCGGTGACGCCGATCTCCTTGTAGCGTTGCAGGAGGCCGTCATAGAGCGTGCGGTTGGTGTCCACCTCGCGCTGCAGGATGTTGTACTGGATCGAGCGGTCGTTGAGGCTCAGCATGTCGGACTTCAGCCCGTTCACCTGGCCGCCCAGCTGCCGCTCCTGATTGAGCGCGGTCTGGTACTGGGCCTTCAGCGCCTGCTTGATGGCGCCGGTCTGGGTGTTGATCTGGCGGTCCAGCTCGGCGATCTGGGCATGCATCTGCACCATGGTCGGGAATTCGGGCCGGTACAGGTTCAGCTTGTCCTGGTAGGTCGCCTGCAGCGATGCGCGGGCCTGGATCAGCGCCTGGATCGTCGGGCTGGCCAGCGCCTGCGGCAGGTCCGTTCCTGGCGTCGACTGCGCCTGGCGCCATTCCTGTTCCGCCTTGATCCGCTGGGCGGTAGCGTCGGACAGGGCCGTGTTCAGCGAAACCAGGCTGTTGGCGGTGGGCGACTGGGTCACCTCGCTGCCGACGCCGGTGGGGCCGGGCAGGTTGATGATGTGCTGGGCGGTGGCGTAGTCGGCCAGCTGCTTCTCGGACTCCTCCAGCTTCGCCTTCACCTGGCCCAGGCGGTTCTGCAGGAAGTCGCGGGCGTAGGACGAGGCTTCGTAGCGCCGCTCCAGGTTGGCGGTGATGAAGTTCTCGGCGGTGGAGTTGGCGATCTGCGCCGCGAGCACCGGGTTGGCATTGGAATAGCTGATCTTCACCAGGTGGGAGCCGCGCACCGGGTCGATGCCCAGGTTGTGGCGGAAGATCTTTACCGCCTTCTTCTGCGCGGCCCCCTGGCTGCTGGGCATCGACAGGCCGATCGGCGCGCCCAGCAGGGCCAGCACGCTGGAATGGCCGCCGGTCAGGAAGGTTCGGTTGCTGTCCAGGCCCAGGGTCTTGACCATCCGGTCGGCCAGCGACTTGGAGCGCAGCAGGCCGTACTGCGTCTGGTAGAATTCCTCGCTGGAGAACAGGTCGGGCGACTCGTCGACCTGCTGGACGTTCATCACCTTCGGCGCATCGCGGTCGATCTGGATGGTGGCCGAGGCCGTGTAGACCGGCGGGATCAGCAGGGTCACCAGCGCGCCGACCACCAGGGCGACGACGAACACCACCCCGATCGCCACGCGGTGCTTCACCAGCGCCTGCCAGTATTCCAGCAGGTTGACGCCGGTCTCCTCGGTGGGGCGCAGCACGCGCAGCCGCTGCGGATCGCCGAGGGTCGCCGCTCTCAGCGGCGCCCGTCCCGTAGTGGGCGCCAGTCCGGTGGAGGGGTCGAATTCGCTGACGCTCATCGGAAGGTCCTGGTCTCGGGGATCACGTTGTGGCGGAGCGCGGCGGGCCCTACGGCCGCACCAGCGCCAGGAACTCGAGGATCGGCGCGGCGCCGGCCATGGTCTGCACCGTGCTCTTGAAGCCGGACGTGCCGACGATCACCGTGTCGTTGCCGTAGACGACCGGGTCGGCGATCCTGCCCTTCTGCACGTCGCGCAGGTCGACGGTGGCGACGAACTTCTGGCCGTTCACCGTGCGGAAGATGCTGACATGCTTGAGGTCGGCGACGTGGTCGGGGCCGTGCGCCAGCGCCACCGCCTGCATCAGCGTGCTGCGCCCCTGGATGTCGAACACCCCGCCCTGCTGCACCGCGCCGCCGACGGTGATCTTCTGGCCCTCGGCTTCCTTCACCAGCACCGTCACCTGCGGCGACTTCAGGTACTTGGCGTCGAGCTTCTGGGCGATCTCGGCCGACAGCTCGGAGGTGGTCTTGCCGGCTGCGGTGAGCGAGCCGATCAGCGGCAGGGAGATGTTGCCGCTGGCGTCGACCTGGGCCTCGGTCTTCAGTTCGTCGACCTGGAATACCGAGATGTCGAGCTTGTCGAGCGGCCCGATGCGATAGTTCTTGCTGACGTCGAGGCTGGCGTAGCTGGGGTCGGGGGCGGGGAGGTCGGCCGACGCGGGCGCGGGCTTTTCCTTCGCCAGCGCCGCGCCGCCTGCCGTCAGGCTCATGGTCAAGCCAAGAACGCCGGCGCCAGCAATTCTCCACAAGCGATCACGGTTCACGGCGGCCTCCTAGGTCTCAGGCGTTCGAGAAGATGCGGCTGAACAGCCCCCGCCGCTCGGGCTTGGCCGGGCCCGCGCCCACCAAGGGCGGCAGGCTGTCGGGGATCACGTCGTCCAGCACGCCCTGCGGGCGGGTCAGCACCATGTCGACGGCCGCCTGCTCGCCCAGACGCTCGGCCACGGCGTCCCGCGCCTCGGCCATCAGCGGGCTGCGGTTCCTGAGGTTGTGGGCGTCGGTGGCGAGGACGTGAACCAGGCCTTCGTCCAGCATGCGCTCGGCCCAGTACTTCGGCCGGCGGCCGAAGCGGCCGGTCACCGAGCCGCAGGTGATCTGCATCCAGGCGCCCGCGCGCACCAGCTTCTGCATGGTGTCGTAGTGGCTCTCGATCCAGGTGAGCCGTTCCGGGTGCGTGACCAGCGGCAGGTAGCCTGCGCTCATCACGTCGAACACCGTCTCCTCCAGTCGCGGCGGCGCGACATGGTGCGAGGGTTCGAACAGGAAATAGCGTGTCCCGTTGAGGGCGGCGATCTGGCCGTCGCGCAATCCCTTGGCGAGGCCCGGGGTGATGTGGACGTCGGCGCCCTGCACCAGCTTCAGCGGAATCTGGGCGGCGTCCAGCGCCGCCTGCAGCCTGACGATGGCCGCGCGGATCCCAGGCCCGGTGTTCTCATACACCCCCGGCATGATGTGCGGGGTGCAGGCGGTGACGCGGATGCCGTCGGCGACGGCCATGCGCGCCATGGCCAGGGAAGTCTCCAGGTCGGGGGCCCCGTCGTCGATGCCGGGCAGCATATGACAGTGCAGATCGATCATGCCGCAAGCTCTCCAGACGGACAGGCGGCCGCCAGCAGCCCGGGCGCCGGGACTTCGAAGGGTCGATCGCGAGGCGCAGTCGTTGTCACTCAGCCGGGCTCACTTCGCTGTGCGTCCGGAAAAGCTGCGGGACGGGCAAAACGTTCCGCTCCACGCCTGGCGCAGCCGAAAATAGTCGTCGCCTGGCGCGAACTCCGCTTCGCAGAGCATTGTTCCGTCAGAATTATTCTCGCTTTGACCGGCGCCGCAGGAACGGCCCGGCGGCGGTCGCGGTTTGCCTGACGTCCAGCCGCCGGAGCCCTCGATGCAAAAGACCAGCACCCCTCTCGCCGTCGTCACCGGGGTCTGCGGCAAGCTCGGCTTCGCCCTCGCCGAACGCTGCGCCGCCGGCGGCTTCGATCTGCTGGTCGCCGCGGCGGACCGGCGGGTGGACGCCGCGGCCGAGCGCCTGCGCGACCATGGCCGCATGGTCGAGCCCGTGCAGATCGATCTGGACTGCCTCGACGGCGTGGACGAGTTGCAGGACATCGCCCGGGTGCTCGGCCGTCCCGTCGATGTTCTCGTGACCGGTCCCGATCACCCGGCGGTCGCGGCCTTCCTGGATCAACCCCTCGACGCCGTGATCGACGCCTTCGACCTGGGCGTGCTGGCGCCCGTACGCCTCGCGCACCGCATAGGACGCGAGATGCGCCAACGCAGGCGCGGGAAAATTCTCATCGCCTGCGCGCCGGCCGCGCCGGACGCCGGCGGCGCCATGCTGTGCGGCGGCAACGCCTTTCTCGCCGGCTTCGCCCTCGCCCTGCGCGAAGAGCTGGCCGACGACGGCGTGTCGGTCACCTGTCTGGCGCCGCAGGCGTGCTGTGGCGTGGCGGCGGGCGAGACTCCGGCGGAGGCCCAGGCAGCGTCCATGGCTCGCCTGGGCTTCGAGGCGATGATGCGCGGCGATCTGGGCCTGCCCCAGGCGGCGGCGACCGCGATCGCCTTTGCCACAGGCTGCCCGCCGGGCGCGTCGCGTTCCACCGGCTACGCCAGGGCGCGCGGAACAGGGCCATCGTGAGCGATCGCCGGCAAGGACGGTCATCGGCGCCGCCGCCGTTGGCCACCCGGGACGACGTCGGGCGTGCGATCCGCCTTCCTCGAGCGAACGAAGTCGGCCATGGCGCGTTAGCGTAAACTGGCTTGACTGTCTGGAGGATGTGATGACCGCGACGGACATGGGGGCGGCTGGCGAGACGCCGCAGGCCGGCGGCGGGCGGCCCTACGGCATCGCCGCGCGGGTGCTTCACTGGACGATCGCCCTGCTGATCGTCGTGCAGATCGGCCTCGGCTGGTACATGAACGAGGTGCTGCCCGACCACACCCCTGCGCAGGAGGGGGTGGAATCCATCCACATCTCGCTGGGCCTGACGATCCTGCTGCTGGTGCTGGCGAGGATCGCCGTTCGGCTGTTCAACCCGCCTCCGCCGCCCCCGCCAGGCCTGGCGCGCTGGGAGCGGCTGCTGGCCGGCGCAGCGCACCTGCTGTTCTACGCGCTGATGCTGGCGCTGCCGCTGACCGGCTGGGCGCTGGTCTCCATGGGCGCGCGGCCGATATCGTTCTGGGGCCTGCCCTGGCCGCACCTGCCAGGCGTCGCGCAGATGTTCGGCTCCCCGGTTCCGCGCCCTGTGCGCCACGAGGTGTCGCACATCCACGTCTACATCCTGATCTGGGTCATCCTGCTGAACCTGGCGCTGCATGTGGCCGGCGCCCTGAAGCACCAGTTCGACGGACATCCTGTGCTATGGCGGATGACCGGCGCCCGGCCGCCCCGCGGCGCCTGACCCTCTCGCAACGCGGCCTGGAGGTCCCGTCATGCCGACCGTGAAATATCGCCTGCACGGCCACCGGCCGCCGCCGCAGCCGATCCGGCTGCAGATCCCGGGCTGGGCCGGCGCCCAGCAGCCCCGGGCCGACGGCAGCCACGAGCAGCCCTGGCACTGCACGCCCTTCTCCGAAAGCGCGCAGTACGGCGTCGAACTGCTCTATCCGTTCCGTGAGGAGCTGCGCGTCCGGACGGTCCGCGGAAAGGTGCAGCTGGACGCCGACTGGGGCGCGCCCGTCGATCCCGACATGATGTGGCCGCCGTTCCGCCCCTTCGGCGCGGACTTCTATTCCTACCAGCTGTCGCTGGATCTGGAGGTTCCGCCCGGCTGGTCGGTGCGCACCGAGCCCCATCCGCGGTACTTCACCGACCCGACGCACAGCACGCCCCTGGCCGTGCCGGCCCTGGTGCGCAGCGAGTGGTGGCCGATGATGTTCTTCTGCATCTTCAAGGCGCCGCCGCGCGGAGTGACCCATGTGTTCCGTCAGGGCGAGCCGTTCATCAGCCTGATCGTCCTGCCCACGGATCCGCAGCTCGACCTGCGCGCGATGGACGAGGCGGAGAGCGCCGAACGCGAGCTGCGGGCCCGGCGGCTGGCGGCCAGCCGCGACGCCCTGGCCGAGGGGTCGCGATGGCTGTCGTCGACCAACACCGTGTTCGACGGGACCTATCGGCACATGCTGCGCGCCGCCAAGGCCAGGGACCGTGCGAAGCGCGAGGACCAGGCCGGGGCCGGAGATCGCACGAGCGCCGGTGATCGCCCTCCGGAGTAAGCGCCAGTTGGGCGCCCCACCGCGAGGCGCGCGATCAAACACCCCGGCGCTCTGCGCCGGGGTGCAGGGTCGTACGGCGGTGGCCGCGACCTAGAAGTTGTTGTGGTGGTGATGATGGTGGTGGTGATGGTGATGATGCGGCGGGGGCCGCAGCACCCAGGCGCCGCCGAACCAGTAGTAGCCGTGCTGGCGGTACCAGCGGCGGCTGTGATGGTGGTGATGGTGGTGGTGGTGGTGATGATCGTGCACCGCGTACTGCGCCTCGATCAGCCGGGGCGGCCGGGCCGCGTCCTCGGCCTCGGCGATCCGCAGGCGCTCCACAGGATTGGCGATCGGCTCCAGCAGTTCCGAGTACGAGCTGGCCGGGCTCATGGCCGGCGCCTGGGCGGGGGAGGGCGAAGCCATGGCGGGCGCGCCCGCCAGGGCGGCCGCGGCCCCCACGATCGTTGCGGTCTTGTAGTCCATCGGTTTCTCCATCTCGGCAAGGGGCCAGAGACTGGAACGACCGAGACGGTTGTTCGATCCCGTGGCGCGCGACGCGCACAGCCAGTCGAGTAACTCGATCGGCCTTGGGTCCGCGCGCCCCTGCAAGAGCAATGACGAGCGCACTTCCTCCTGCGCCGTGGCGTCATCAGGAGAAAGTGGCGCGCGATCGGCAAGTGGGCTTCGATGGCCGACCGCAAGGTCGTCCCCGAGAGGCCCGCAAGGCGTGCGTGCTGGGTTTGCGTGGCCCGTCCCAGCGCACATTGCCGTCCTCTGCCTTGTCTCGAGAGACCCCTCGTGGGAGGAGCGCCGGGGACGTCGGAGAGCCTAACGTGAAGATGACGTCGCCCGGCCCCTTGTCTGGCCTCACGGCAGCCGCGCCGCCGGCATGGGCAAAGGCCGGCGTCGTGCCGAGAGTTCGCGCAGGCCGCCAACGATGAGCGCGACGCACATTTCGGTGGCCGATTCCACGTCCATCAGCCCGTCGGCCACTTGGCGGCCGGCGCCGCCCGTCAGATTCATAAGCGAGTCCACCGCGGCGATGGCCAGCGGCAGGGGCAGATCGAACTCCCGGCGCGTGGCGCGCACGAAGTAGCGGATGGTTCGCTCGCGCTCAGCCCGGTTGTCCTCCTCCATCAGCCGCGCCACCGAAGGGTCGGCGAGGAGGGCGGCGATCAGGGCGCCGCGGTCGCGGGTCTGCTCAAGGTAGAGGCGCGTCGTCTGGCGGATCAGGTCGGCGAAGGTGTCGGCACGCAGGGCGCTGGCCATGCCCCGGTCCCGCAAGTCCGCCTGTTCGCGGCGCAACAGAGCGGCGAACACCGCGTCGCGCGTTGGAAAGTAGGCGTAGACCAGCCCCTTGCTGACACCTTCGTCGCGCGCCAGACGCTCCATCGTGGCCGCGGCGAGCCCCTCTGTCAGGATGATCGCCGCGGCGTGATCCAGTATGCGACCTTGGCGGGCCTGCGGCGCAAGGCGGGTGCGACGCCGCAGACCGACCCCGGGGGACGGGCCGCCATCGCGCAGGTCTAGGTCCATAGGGGGGAGGACGCCTTCAGCAGTCGGCTCATCAGGATCAGCCGGGCCACCGGGTCGCCGCCGTCGGCCGGCCGCAGGATGCTCTCGTACCAAGCGATCTCCGTCTTCGGACTCTCGGACAGGGCCAGGATCTGGCCGTCGCAGAGATAGTCGCGGTCAATGAACACCGGACCGTCGAGGAACTGAAGCTCGATCGCGCCGAACATGCCCACGAAGCCGTCGCCGGCCCGGAACAACGGCCCCTCCACCTCCCGAAGCGCGTCGATGGCCGCGGACGGCGCGGCGACCAGGCCGCCGAGGATCGAGGGGTCGACGTAGATGTCCATCGGTTCGGTGATGGTCTCGACCCGCGGGCTGGTCTTCTCGCTGATCTGCCGCGACGGGATTCCGGCCACCCGGTCGCCCACGTTGCGGCCCTTGAGGATGCGCAGGTCTGCGGCGGGGCGGACGGCCGCCAGACGTTGGCGCAGGGCAGAGTGGTCGTCGGGCGGCCCCACGGACGCGGTGCCTTCGCAGACACGCACGCCTTCAGGCGTCTCCATCCACACGTCGGCCCGCAAGCCGCCCTCGGGCCGGGGCCGGGTCGGGCCGGCGAAGGCCTGTACCGGCTCGGCGTCGCTGGTCGGGGTCAGGAAATAGAGGGAAAGGCCGCCCGTGCGCCGCCATTCCGGGCCGAGGACGGCCTCCAGCAGCGGCGGAAACTGCTCGAAGTGGATATTGCCGGCCACCGTCCCGCCCCGGAACCCGAGTTCGCGGGCGCGTTCGTCGTCGTGGATCGAACCCTTGGCGTTCTTCGAGAAGTTGGCGGGACGCCGAACCGGGCCGGCCCGGACGCCATCGGCCTCGCTGATCGTGAAAGGGGCGGTGTCGAGAACGTCGGCAGCCATCGGAGGGGGCTCCTGCTGAGCGTGTTGACGGTGGGGTCCAGACTCTTATTGTACCAACCGTACAATAAGGGCGCCAAGAGTCCATGGACCTCGAACTCTCACCCGACGACCTGTGCTTCCGCGACGATGTCCGCGCCCTCATCTCGGCGACGTTCCCGCCGCCCGAGCGGTTCGACGGCAGCCGCGCCCACGAAGACCGCTGGCGTCAGGCGATGGCCGCCAAGGGCTGGGCGGCGAACAAATGGCCGGTGGAATTCGGCGGTCCTGGCTGGACCCCGGCCCAGGCCTTCGTCTGGGAACGGGAGACGACCGCCGCGGGCCTGCCGCCCCAGGTGGGGGGCATGGGCATGGGCATGCTGGCCCCGATCCTGTTCGCCTACGGCACGCCAGAGCAACAGGCGCGGTTCCTGCCGGCCATTCTGGAGGACCGGGAGCGGTGGTGCCAGGGCTACTCGGAACCCGGGTCGGGCTCGGACCTGGCCTCGCTGCGCACGCGCGCCGTCCGCGACGGCGACGCCTATGTGGTCAACGGCGAGAAGATCTGGACCAGCGGCGCGCACACGGCGGACTGGATGTTCTGCCTGACCCGCACCTCTGACGAAGCCCGGCCACAAGCCGGCATCACCTTCCTGCTGATCGACATGCGCGCGCCCGGCGTGGCGGTGCATCCGATCATCTCCATCGACGGACGGCACGCGTTCAACCGGGTCACCTTCGACAACGTGCGGACGCCCTTGGAGAACCGGATCGGTGAAGAAGGTCGGGGATGGACCTACGCCAAGGGCCTTCTGACCCACGAGCGCACCGGCCAGGCCTTCGTCTCCCTGTCCCTGGAGTTGCTGGCGGGACTGAAGGAGGCCGCGGCCGCTCTTGCCGGGCCCGACGGCGCAAGCCTGCTGGACGATCCGAGCTTCGCCGCTCGGCTGGCGCTCGCCGAGATGGAGCTGAAGGCTCTCGAGATGACCGAGCTTCGCACCCTCTGGCAGGTTCAGGCGGGTTCGGCGCCGGGCGCCCAGTCGTCGATCCTCAAGTTGAAGGGCGCCGAGATCGTCCAGAGGATGACCGAATTCTTCGTCGAGTGCGCCGGACCCTACGCCGCACCCTGGTTTCCCGAGGTGGCCGGTCCCGCCCCGGTCCCGCCGGTGGGGCCGCCTTGGGTGCGCCGCGAACTGGCGCGATATTTCGAGGGCCGTGCCGCCAGCATCGCAGGCGGCACGGACGAGATTCAGCGCAACATCATCGCCAAACATGTGCTGCACCTCTAGGTGAGGCGGGCCGGGGCGCTTTGGCCGCTTGCCACCAGCGCCATGGGCTTCAGGACGGCGTCGGCGACTTGCCGCCAGGCGGCGCAGGCGCGCAAGAGTCCGCCGCCGGCGGTCAACACCCTGCCGTCGCGCCAGGCGCCGCTAGGGCCACCAAAGCCCCCGTCAATCGGCTCGGATTCCCCAAGGTGCTTAAGGCCTGTCTGGCTGCAACTGCGTCAGTCGTGTCTGACCGCTGGCGTAAGCTAACTTATGAGTCATGCCCGGTCCGGCAGTCTGTTCCTGGGGGGCGAATCTCAGGGAAAACCTGGATAGGGCGTGGCATTTTAGTGTAGTTGAACATCGCCACAACACGTTGAACCTAAGGCCAAAATCCTGACCTGCCTACCTTACCGGTTCTCCGTTGCACCTATGATGGACTGGACGGACCGTCACTGCCGGATGCTGCACCGGCAGCTGTCGGCGCGGGCGTTGCTGTATACCGAGATGCTGACGACCGGGGCGGTGCTGCACGGGGATCGCGGGCGGCTGATGGGGTTCGATCCGGCCGAGCAGCCGGTGGCGCTGCAGCTGGGTGGGTCGGAGCCGGCGGATCTGGCGGCGGCGGCGCGGATCGGCGAGGACCTGGGCTACGGCGAGATCAACCTCAACGTCGGCTGTCCGTCGGACCGGGTGCAGAGCGGCCGGTTCGGCGCCTGCCTGATGCGCGAGCCGGCGCTGGTGGCCGAGTGCATGGCGGCGATCGGCGATGCGGTGCGGGTCCCGGCGACGGTGAAGTGCCGCCTGGGCGTCGACGACCAGGAGCCGGAAGAGAGCCTGTTCGCCCTGGTGGACGCCTGCGCGGCGGCCGGGGTGAGCACCTTCGTGGTGCATGCGCGCAAGGCCTGGCTGAAAGGGCTGTCGCCGAAGGAGAACCGGGACATCCCGCCGCTGGACTACGCCCTGGTGCATCGGCTGAAGCGCGAGCGCCCCGGCCTGACCATCGTGCTGAACGGCGGCCTGCCATCGGTGGAGGCGGCGCTGGAGCACCTGCCGGCGCTCGACGGGGTGATGCTGGGGCGGGCGGCCTACCACGAGCCCTGGCGGCTGGGCGCCGTCGACCGGCTGGTGTTCGGCGAGACTTCGGCGGCGGATGTCGGCCCGGCCGAGGCAGTGGCGCGCTACCGCCCGTACGTCCTGGACCAGCTGGCGCAGGGCGCGCACCTGGCGGCGATGACCCGGCACATGCTGGGCCTGTTCCATGGACGCCCCGGGGCGCGGGCCTGGCGGCGCATCCTCACCGTCGAGGGAGCCAAGCCGGGGGCCGGGATCGATGTCATCGACCGCGCGCTGAGCGCGGTGCAGGAAGCGGGCGCCCGGCTGGAGGCGTCCGCGGCCGCCTAGAGCCGGTCAGGCGAACGTCGATCCGGCGGCCGGCCGGCGGCTATTGATCCCCGCCGACGCCCGCCGGATGGGCTCCGGCCATCATCTTCTGCGGGTTGACCTTCATGCCGTTGGGCAGGAGCACGTCCCCCGGCTGCATGTCCGGCGGGCAGGCGCCGCCATAGACGGCGGACAGGTCGGTGACGTGGTGGCCATTCAGGCTGGCGATCTGGGCGCTCTCGGTGTCGCTCTCGCTGTGCACCTCGTAGTGCGAGGCGAAGTCGCCGCGCGCGGAGCCGCTTGTGCGGGTCATGCCCGCCGGGCCGAGCTGGCAGGTGTTGGAAAAGCTCCAGGAACCGTCGGGATTGCGCCGGCTCTTGAGGTCGGCGCACAGGCTGCGGGTCAACCCGCCGCCCAGGGCGTTCAGCCCGGCGTCGGTCCCGGCGTCGACGCAGACCTTGGTGGCGCCGCCGGCGGGCTTGCCGTCGTGGATGCGGGTGATCGTCCAGAGGCCGGCCTTGCGCATCGGCCCCGGCGCCGATTCGTCCGGCGCGGCGGCCGAGGCGGGACCGTCGGCGGCGGCGCTGGCCGCCCTGCCGCTCTTCTTGCCGCCACAGCCCGCCAGCATCACGGCCGTCGCCGCAACCAGGATCAACGCCCTGCGCATACGCTTCTTCGAACCCTTGTCGTCGCTCACGACCCCTTGGGGGGACTGACCTGTGATATCGCCTCTTTGTGGCCGTTCGCCAGCACGATGTCGCCCGGCTTCATGTCGGCGGGGCAGGGGCCTTTCCATTCGGCGTCGACGACGAAGCGCTGCACGCCCGGCGTGCGCCCGCCCACCTGGGTGCGCTGCAGCCTGATCTGGTAGCGGGCGGTGAAGTCGCCGGTGGCGACGCCGGTGGTGGTGACCTCGCCGGCCCCCGGCGCCTTGCAGGTGGACGAGAAGCTCCAGGCGCCGTCGTCGCCGCGCTTCATGCCCGACTTGGAGCACAGGTCGCGGTTCAGGCTGTCGCCCAGGTAGGCCACCGCCCGGTGCGCGCCGGCGTCGAGGCAGAGTTTGGTGACCTGGGCGGTCTTGCCGTCGGAGACCTTCTGTTCCCACAGGCCCTCCTTGCGCGGCGCGGTGTCGGCGCCCGGCAGGGTCATGCGCGACTGGCCGCCCTTGTGCGGCGGGTGGCAGGCGGCCAGCAGGGCCAGGGCCGCGGTTGCGGTTAGGCCCGGCAGACGGGTCTTCAGAGCTTGCAGCATGGCGTTCTTCCTCGCGCGCGCCTATCTGCTGGAACGATAGTTTCGAATGGAACGCCTGCCGAGCGAGTTCGCCATGGACACGATTTTGCTGCGCGACAATGCCGCCGCCAACCGCTTCGAACTGGACGTCGAAGGGCATGTGGCCTTCGCCGACTACCGTCGCCAGGGCGGGCGCCTGGTGATCGACCACGTGGAGACGCCGGTGGCCCTGCGGGGCGGCGGGGTCGCCTCCCAGGTGATGCAGGGCGTCGCCGAGGCGGCGCGCCGCGAGGGGCTGAAGGTGCTGCCGGTGTGCAGCTATGCGGTCGCCTGGTTCCGGCGCCATCCCGAGCAGTCCGACCTGCTCGGCTAGGTCCCGACGGCAAAAACCCATTCTGGGGAGTTGGTTGGCGCCGCGCTAACCCTTTCCACACCGGGTGTTGGCATGTTGCGCGCCTGATTGACGAGGGCGGCAAGGCGTGTCTGGCCAGAGCGTGCGCAACCTGGCGAACCTGCAGCGGTCCGCCTCCACCTCGCGGGTGCTCAACCTGCTGCGCATCGGTCAGCGCTGCGGCGGGGAGGAAGAGCATGCCGAGCATCCGTTCTTCCGCCACCCGCACCTCAACCGGGCGATCATCCTCAAGCACCGCCTGCGCCGCAACGAGCGGGACATCTTCCCAGACGGCCGCCTGACCGCCACCAAGATCGTCATCCCGATCGACGGGGCCGACCTGAAGCTCGGCGGCCGCTCGGTGTTCGTCGACCAGCTCAACTACGACGCGGTGATGCACGCCAGCCTGGGCGAGCGCTGGATCACCCACGCCGAGGACCGGGAGATGCTCGAGCTGCTCGACGCCCTGCCGTCGCTCGACCCGTTCCTGCTGCGCGAGCACCTCAAGCGCCACGGCCGCACGCCGGCGCGCTGCTATTTCGAGGTCTCCGACGCCGACCTGGCCCGCATGCACCGCTACGTGGAAGGCGAGATCCGCCAGCTGATCGAGCTGTGCTTCGCCGGCGGCGAGACCAGTGGCCGCGCCGGCGCCGGCGCCAAGCTGGTGCGCAAGATCCTGTCGATCACCGTCGACGAGGACACCGAGCCGCTGCGCCTGACGCTGCGGCTGGAGAAGAACGAGTACCAGGAGGGCGTCTTCTGCTGGAAGGGCTTCCTGTACTACAAGTGGACCGTCGCCGAGCAGCTGAAGGACATCGAGCGGGTGGCGGCCTCGATCGGCCAGATCCGCCCCAGCGGGCCGGCCGACGCCGAGGTGAAGGCCTATCTGGGCCGCACGCGCGACGCCCTCGGCCGCTCGATCCTGGCGGTGCGCGACGCCGCGCGCGAAACCCTGACCGTCTATGACCGGGCTTTCGCCAGCCTGCTCGACGGCCAGCCGCAGGCGTTCCGCGACTTCCTGCTCAGCGCGCCGTCGATGTTCGCCGACCTGGGCGAGCGGCTGGGCGCGGTGAACCACATCGCCTCGTTCTGGCAGTTCCGCTTCCCGCTCGGCCGCCCGGCGTTCATCGGCGCCGAGGAACTGTGCGAGACCTTCATGGACTTCGAGGACAGCCTGTCCTTCCCCGAGCTGCGCCGCCTGGCCGAGGCGCCCACGGGGGCTCCGGCGCTGGCGCGCGGCGCGATGGCGGTCAACCTCGACTGATCGCCGATTCGGCCGCCGCGGCCCCGCCCGCAGCCTGCCTGAGGGCCGACTTCCCGCCACCGTCGTGACAGGGTTTCGTCTGAAAATTGACATGTCGGAGGCGCGGCGCGAAGCTCCCGGAGCCCGCCCCAAGATACTGCGGCGTGAGAGCCTCGGAATGGGCGGCGCAGGGAGTGTTCGATGCGCGCCACCGTTCTGGCGACGGCCGTCCTCGCCGTCTTCGCAATTCACGGAACCGCCCATGCCGCCGTGACGGTGTTCGGCAACGGCCAGGCGCACGACTGCTCCGAGGCGGCCTTCAAGGGCAAGTCCGACCCGGCGTCGATCCGCAACTGCGACAATGCGCTGGAGAACGAGGTGCTGGACAACAAGGACCGCGCCGGAACCTACATCAACCGCGGGGTTATGTACCTGCGCCTGGGCGACCTGGCGCAGGCGCGCAAGGACTTCGACGAGTCGATCCGGGTGGACGGCAAGATCGGCGAGGCCTGGATCAACCGTGGCGCGGTGTCTGTGGCCGAGAAGCGCTACGCCGACGGCCTGGCGGACATCAACCAGGGCCTGGTGCTGGGGGTGATCTCGCCGGAGAAGGCCTACTACAACCGCGCCCTGGCCTACGAGGGCCTGGACGACGCGAAGTCGGCCTACCTCGACTACCAGCAGGCGCTGACCATCAAGCCGGACTGGCAGCTGCCGCAGCAGCAGCTGCTGCGCTTCACGGTCACCCGTCGGTAGGGGTCAATCGAATATCTGCGCCTGAGCTTCGGCGCCGGGGCCTTCCCGCTGTCGACGACATTCGCGGTAGGCGGCGGCCTGGCCCACCGTCCATAGAGCGCCGAGCGCCGTCGTCAGCACCCACACGCCGGCCTGCATCACGTCGGGCGATAGCGCGGGAAGCGACAAGCCCCGAGCAAGGGCGACCGAGAACAGGGGGCCGGGCAACAGCCAAGGCGCGCCCAGCAGAAGCATGACCAGTATGAAGCGGCCGCGCCGGCCGGACAGAAGGATGTCGGCTCGGATCACGCCGCGAAACACCGACCGCCGCTCGGCGACGACAGCCGGCGGATAGATGCCGATCCAGACCGTGAGCAACAAGGCGAAGCCGTTCGCGGCGTAGGCTGCGGCCAGGAGCGGCCGGATATCAAAGCCGAAGCCCACCGGCAGGGGCACGATGAAGCGCGACAAGGACATCAGCAGATAGAACACGAACAGAGGCGGCCAGGCGCGGAGGCTCCTCAGCAGCGCCCATCGCGCATCGGCAAGGTTGATCCCTATAGGTTCACCGTCCATCGCCGAGATGGCGAAGGTCAGGATGGCGCCTTGTCCAAGGCTGGCCAAGGCCACCTGCACCAGCCGGTTCAAGACGATCGTGGCGTAGGCCGCGCGGTAGGAGATCCGAAGAAAGTCGAGCGATTGCCAACTTGCAAAGCGGAACTGTTGGGTCCAGGCGCAAACGAGGGCGAAGGCCAGGATGGCAAAGCCGGATCGGCGGAAAGCGACAGCGCAGTCGCGAAAAATCCGCCTGAACGAAAGGGCGTGCGGGTCTGTAACGCCGTCCGCGCGAGAGACGCCCGCCGTTGCGCCTGCCGTATCCGCCACCTGCCCCCCCAAGCGGTACGCCCGAGTCGGGCGAGGGACCAAGGTTGCAGGCGTCAAGAACGCGCGCAATCGGCCTGAGGGCCGTCCCGTGTCGATCAGGGCTGGGCGCTGGCCGGGATCCTGGAAGCCTCGTCCGGCGTCAGCCGGGTCATGCCCTTGACGAAGCAGCGCTGCGAGCCGCCGGCGGCCACCACGCTGAGGTCGAAGTCCTGCGCCCCGCAGATCGAGCCGGACCCCCGCGGAGCCAGGACGATCTTGCCGCCGCCGTCGGCCAGGGGGGCGCAGTCGGCGGCCAGGTCGATGCGCCAGGCGTCGTGGCGGCCGGTCCAGGCATAGACCGTGCGCATGCCGTCGGCCTTGGTCGAGGTGATCTGGTTCACGTAAAGGCACTGGCCCGCGCCGGCGGCGATCGCAGGGGCGCCGAGGGCGACGGGCAGGGCGATGGCCCCGACCAGGGTGGCGGCGGTCAGCAGGGTGCGAAGCGTCATGGGCGGTCCTCCGACATGGCAACGTCTGTGTGCGCCGTTTCGTTTCGTGGTTCGCCCGCCAGCGCAAGGCCGACGCTCAGACCTCCAGCGCCTGCGCCATCCGTTGCATGAAGTCGCCGTCCTTGGCCGGATCGAACCGGCGGGCGAACAGGCGGCCTTAGGCGCGGCCGGGCGCCATGCGCCGCTTGAGCGGCGGCTCGTCGGCGTAGCGCGGGGTGATGTGGGTGTGCAGCGCCGGCTCCAGGTTGCCCCAGGTCTCGTAGTTGATGCGCTCGGCGCCGGTGACCGCCAGCAGGGCGTCGCCGATCCGCGCCACGTCCAGGCTGTAGGCGATGCGGCCCGCCTCATCGAGCGCGTTGATCGAGCCCACCACCGGGTCGGCCAGCAGCAGGCAATAGCCGGGCAAGGGCTGCACGTCGCCGATCACCAGCCAGCCGGAGGGCATGCGCCGGATCACGTAGGGGTTCTCGCCGCGCCGGGCCATCTCCACCCGTCGATGGATCAGATTGTCCGTCGCGTGCGCCATCCCGCCCCCTTTCGCCGCGCAGGCAGACTTTCAGCGGTTGACGCTGCGGCGCAAGGGCCTAGGCTTGGCGCGTTCTCCGGGGAGCCGCCAGAGCGGCTGAGAGGCGACTGATCCCTGTCATCCTGCAGGATCGACGTCGCGACCCGCCGAACCTGATCCGGGTCATGCCGGCGAAGGGAGGGAACCGAAGGCGGCGCCGTCCGTCCATATGTTCCCCGTTTCGTCTGCGTGGCCCCACAACGCCTGGGACCTCGCCATGAACGTGCATACGCCGCCGGACAAGACGCCAATCGACGCCATCCCCACCGGGGAGCGGCCGGGCTCGCGCAAGGTCTATCAGCAGGGGGTGCTGCACCCGTGCGTGAATGTGCCGTTCCGCGAGGTGGCCGTGCATCCGTCGGCGAACGAGCCGCCGGTGACCATCTACGACCCCTCGGGCCCTTACACCGACCCGAACGCGACCATCGACATCAAGAAGGGCCTCGAGGCGCCCCGCGACCGGTGGGTGCGCGCCCGCGGCGACGTCGAGGAGGTCGAGGGTCGGGCGGTGAAGCCGGAGGACAACGGCCACGCCAAGGGCCGCCACCTGGCGCCGCAGTTCGACACCTCGGCCCGCAAGGTGCTTCGCGCCAAGGGCGGGGCGGCGGTGACCCAGCTGGAATACGCTCGCCGCGGGATCATCACCCCGGAGATGGAGTTCGTGGCGATCCGCGAAAACCTGCGCCGCCAGCAGGGCGACGCCTTCATCCGCGACGGCGAGGATTTCGGCGCCGAGATCCCCGACTTCGTCACCCCCGAGTTCGTGCGCGACGAGATCGCCCGCGGCCGGGCCATCATCCCGGCCAACATCAACCACGGCGAGCTGGAGCCGATGGCGATCGGCCGCAACTTCCTGGTCAAGGTCAACGCCAACATCGGCAACTCGGCGGTGCTGAGCTCGGTGGAGGACGAGGTCGACAAGATGGTCTGGGCGATCCGCTGGGGCGCCGACACGATCATGGACCTGTCGACCGGCCGCAACATCCACAACATCCGCGAGTGGATCCTGCGCAACTGCCCGACGCCGCTGGGCACCGTGCCGATCTACCAGGCCCTCGAAAAGGTCGACGGCGTCGCCGAGAACCTGACCTGGGAGGTGTTCCGCGACACCCTGATCGAGCAGGCCGAACAGGGGGTGGACTACTTCACCATCCACGCCGGCGTGCGCCTGGCCTATGTGCCGCTGACCGCCAAGCGGGTCACCGGCATCGTCAGCCGCGGCGGCTCGATCATGGCCAAGTGGTGCCTCTATCACCACAAGGAGAACTTCCTCTACGAGCACTTCGAGGACATCTGCGAGATCATGCGGGCGTACGACGTCAGCTTCTCGCTGGGCGACGGCCTGCGCCCCGGCTCGATCGCCGACGCCAACGACGCGGCGCAGTTCGCCGAGCTGGAGACCCTGGGCGAGCTGACCAAGGTGGCCTGGAAGCACGGCGTGCAGGTGATGATCGAAGGCCCCGGCCACGTGCCGATGCACAAGATCAAGGCCAACATGGACAAGCAGCTGAAGCACTGCCACGAGGCCCCGTTCTACACCCTCGGCCCGCTGACCACCGACATCGCCCCCGGCTACGACCACATCACCAGCGCCATCGGCGCGGCGATGATCGGCTGGTTCGGCACCGCCATGCTCTGCTACGTCACGCCCAAGGAGCACCTGGGGCTGCCGGACCGGCAGGACGTCAAGGACGGGGTGATCGCCTACAAGATCGCCGCCCACGCCGCCGACTTGGCCAAGGGCCACCCGGCGGCGCGCGCCTGGGACGACGCCCTCAGCCGCGCCCGCTTCGAGTTCCGCTGGGAGGACCAGTTCAACCTCGGCCTCGACCCGGAGACGGCGCGCGAATACCACGACGAGACCCTGCCCAAGGAGGCGCACAAGGTGGCGCACTTCTGCTCCATGTGCGGGCCGAAGTTCTGCTCGATGAAGATCAGCCAGGAAATCCGCGACGCGGCCGGGGCGCAGAACGACGTGGCCCAAAGCGACGTGGCTGGCGGCCTCGCCGAGATGGCCGAGAAGTTCAAGCAATCCGGCGGCGAGATCTACGTCGACGCCAAGGGCTAGAACGGGCTCTGCGAGCGTTCCGGACCTTCTCCCCCTGCGGCAGAAGGTGGCCCGCGTCGGCGGGTCGGATGAGGGCTGGTGATCCTTCGCGACGCCCCGGCAGACGCTGGCCGGCAGACGCTGGCCGGCAGACGCTGGCCGGCAGACGCTGGCGCGGCGCCGGCCGGCCACGCTTCCCTCAAGCCTGACGGCAACTGAGGCGCCTGCGCCACACTCCTGACCAAAGTCGGCCTTGCGACGAAAGGGGAGGAACGAACCGACTCTCCACCCTGTTTCCGCCTCGCCTATCAATTCAAGGAGGGGCCAGTGTTTCCTCGCGCCGATAATGTGTCTTCGCGCTCAGTTCGCAACAACGCTTACAATGGCATAGCTTTCCGCGCCGTGGCCCGCCGGATCAAGCTGATGGGTTCGGGGGCAATATTGGCCCTGTGCGCCGCAAGCCTGCCACAATTGGCCCTGGCGGCGAATGAATGTGGCGCCGGGACCAGCGTCACCTGCACCTCGACCGGAAACAACTATACGTCCGGCATCAGCTACACGAGCGCCACCGACCAGACGGTGAACCTCTCCAGCGGCGTCGTGGTCGACGCCGCGACGCCCAATACCGGCCTGTCCGTGACCAGCGCCGGGGCGACCGGGGCGGTGAGCGTAAACGGCGCGACGGGCGTCTCCATCACCAGCGAGGGGGATGGCGCGCCGGGGGTCAACCTGAACAGCCTGGGCGGCGCCATCAACGCCAATCTGTCCACCGTCGTCACCAAGGGCGCCGGCTCGACGGGCGTCAACGCGAGTTCCGGATCGGGCACGGTCAACCTCACCCTCGGCTCGGTTACCACGAGCGGCCTCAACTCGGTCGGGATCAACGGTGAATCCGTCACCGGCGACGTCAACATCAACGCCGGCTCGGTCTCCACGACCGGGGCTGGCGCCGTGGGCATCGACGCCGCCAACGGGACCGGGCGGATCAGCATCACCGCCACGACGGTGACGACGTCGGGCGCCAACGCCACCGGCATCTTCACCGCCAACGGCACGGGGGCCACCGCGATCAATGCGGGCGCGGTGAGCACCACCGGCGCAGGCGCGGTCGGCATCGACGCGGTGGGCTTCGGGTCCGGCGCCACCATCGCCGTCAGCACCACAGGCCCGGTGACCACCACCGGGGCCAACGCCACCGGCATCTCGGTGTCCACCCCCGGCGCGATCTCGATCACCACCGCCGGCAACGTGGCGACCAGCGGTTCCGGCGCCGCGGCCGTCTCGGCGGTCGGCTCCGGCTCGGTGAAGCTGAACGTCAACTCGGGCGCGATCACCTCGACCAAGGCCGACGCCGTCGACCTGACGGGCGACACGGTGCAGGCCACGATCGGCACGAAGGGTTCGATTTCCGGGGCCACGGCGGGCCTGGCCATCGACTCCACCACCGCCGCCACGGTCAACAACGCCGGGACGATCAGTTCCAGCGGCGGCTACGCCGTGTTCGCCACCGGCGGACCGGTGGGCCTGACCAACAGCGGCACGATCACCGGCGCGGTCAGCTTCGACGCCGGCGGTGACACCTTCAACAATTCCGGGACCTTCAACGCGACCGCCAACAGCGCCTTCGCCGCCGCCGGCACGGACGTGTTCAACAACACCGGCGTGGTCAACGTCGCCCCCACGGCCACCACCGCCACGGCGGTGACCTTCACCAACCTGGGCGCCTTCAACAACAAAGGCCTGATTTCGCTGCAGAACGGCCATGCCGGCGACAGCCTGACCCTGCCGGGGACCTTCAACGGCGGAACGGGCAGCACCCTGGCCGTGGACGTCGCGGGCGGGACCACCCCGGTGGCCGACACCCTGAACGTGCTGGGCGCGGCCAGCGGCTCGACGGCGATCAAGGTCAACACCATCGGCGGCGGCCTGGCGGTCAACAACGTCGTCGTGGCCACCACCGGCGCCGGCTCCAGCGCCAACGCCTTCACCCTGAGCCCGTCCTCGGCCAACGTCGGCTTCATCCGCTACGACCTTGTCAGCCCCACCGCCGGAACCTACGCCCTGGTCGGCAGCCCGAACGCCTCGGTGGTCGAGACGGTGAAGGTGCAGGAGGCGATCTCCGACTTCTGGAAGATCTCCGCCGACGCCTGGCAGGCGCACATGGCCGCAGCCCGGGACGCCCAGTGGGCCGGCGCGGGCGCGCAGGGGGTGCATGGCTGGGGCCAGCTCTACGGCGGCGCCCGCGACCGGCGCGACAGCCTGCAGACCACGACCTTCGGCGTCAGCCACGTCGACGATCTGAGCTACGACAGCAACAACTACGGCTTCCAGGGCGGCGTTGACGCGGTCATGGGGCCCTGGGTCACGGGCCTCACCGCCGGCTATGGCGGCCAGGACATGCGGTTCCACGCCACCAACGACAAGACCATGATGCAGGGCTACAACGTCGGCGCCTACGCCGGGATCATGACCCACGGCGCCTACATCACCGTGCTCGGCAAGTACAACGACGACCGCATCCAGATGGGCAGCCTGCTGGCCTCGTCGGAGCTGGACTTCGCCGCGCACACCTACGGTGGCCAGATCGACATGGGTTATCGCCTGGGTGTCGGCGGCAGCGTCTTCGTCGAGCCTGTGGGCAGCTTCAGCTACAGCCGGACCTACGTCGACAGCGTCTCGGCGCTCAACTCGACCTTCGCCTTCAATCGCTATACCGGCGAGGAAGGCAAGGCCGGCCTGCGCTTCGGCGCGGCCATGGGCGACTGGATGGGGGCCAAGGTGATCCCCTACGGCTCGGTGCTCGCGGTGCACGAGTTCCGCGACAACGACGGCTTCGTGTTCAGCAACGGCGGCTACAACTTCGACTACTTCAACCATCGTCGGGGCACCTACGGGCACGCCACGGCGGGGCTGAATTTCCTCAACAACCGCGGTGTCGACGGCTTCATCCAGGGCGACCTGGACTTCGCCAGCGGGACCGGCGGCGGCGGCGCGCGCGTGGGCGTGCGCTTCGCCTTCTAACGCTGTTCAGGCCCTCGGGTCCGGCGCCGTCAGGAAAGACTTGACATATGGGGTTGTGTCAGGGAATTCTTGACGGCGTCGAACCCGAGGGAGGCCGCCATGGGCGCCGTCGAAGCCAAGAGCCCTGAGCGCAAGACCGAAGACCTGATCTACTGTTCCTTCTGCCTGAAGCCGCAGACCGAGGTGGCCAAGCTGGTGGCCGGTCCCGGCCGGATCTTCATCTGCGACGGCTGCGTGGGGCTGTGCGCCGAATACATGGCCGGCCGCACCCCGGACCTGTCGCATGTCACCCCGCCGGAGCAGCTGCCCACCGAGCGGCTGCTGGCCCAGCTCAAGCCCATCGAGGACACCCTGCAGGGCAAGGGCAATCAGCTGCAGTGGGTGGTCGAGACCCTGCGCGGGCGGGAGGTGTCCTGGGCGGTGATCGGCGCGGCGCTGGGGGTGTCGCGCCAGTCGGCCTGGGAGCGGTTCTCCTGAGCGGGCTGGAGCCAGGCGCGCGCATCGAGGACCAGGACCTCTCCGCCGCCGACTGGACCGACGCCGACCTCGCCGATGCGGTGTTCGCCGGCTGCCGCATGGACGGGGTGGCGTTTTCCAACACCGTGCTGCAGGGCGCGCGCTTCGAGCGCTGTCGCCTGACGCGCTGCCGCTTCAGCCACGCCGACCTGCGCGAGGCGGTGTTCGAGGATTGCAGCTTCGCCGACCGCGACCAGGGGGCAGTCTTCGCCTTCACCCGCCTGGACGAGGCGCGGTTCGCCCGCTGCGACCTCAGCCGCGCCCGCTTCGACGGGGCGGACCTTTACGCGGTGGTCATGGACGCCTGCAACCTGATGGGCGCTGCCTTTCCGCGCTCGAGCTTCTCGCGGGCGTTCGGCCGCAACGTGGTGCGCGCCGCGGCCACCCTCACCGACTGCAACCTCGGTCTGGTCGAACTGGGCGGGGCGCGGCTGCCGGGCTGCGATCTTTCCCGATCCCGGCTGCGCGAGGCGGACCTGTCGCGCGCGGACCTGGAGGGGGCGAATCTGGCCGGCGCGGATCTGTTTCAGGCGATCATTGACGAGACCCGGCTGGCCGGCGCGGACCTGCGGGGCGCCGAGGTCAGCGGCCTCGACATCCGCCGTCTGGCCACCTACCGCGACCTGAAGATCACCCCCGACCAGCAGTACCGGCTGCTCGACGCCATGGGGATCGACGTTCAGCCCGAGTAGTTTTGTTGGGGTTCGGAAATTTCCATCTCCCGCTCATCCCGACGCAAGTCGGGACCCAGGCAAAAGCATCCGTCCACTCGATCGGTGTCCAGCCTCATCCCCTGAAATGGCCCGTCGGCGGAGAGTTGTTCCTGGGTCCCGACTTGCGTCGGGATGAGCGAGTTAGGGGATACTGTTCGAAGAGTCGGAACGTCCTGGACAAGCCTCGCACAAGAACAGCGATCGCCCATTGACGGCGAAGCTCGGCCTTCCTAGGGTCCGCGCCTTTCTCATTTTCATCCGGCGGTTCTCCGCATGCCCCAGATCCTCGTCGAAGGTCTGGCGAAGACCTATCGCGTGGCCGAACGTGACCCCGGAGCCTGGGGCGCGGTGCGCGGACTCGTGCGTCGTCGCTGGCGGACCATCGAGGCCCTCAAGGGCGTCTCGTTCAGCCTGGAGGCCGGCGAACTGCTGGGCTTCATCGGCCCGAACGGCGCCGGCAAGTCGACCACCATCAAGATCCTGTCCGGCATCCTGGAGCCCAGCGCCGGGCGCTGCGAGGTGGACGGTCTGACGCCGTGGCGCGACCGCATCCGGCATGTGGCGCGTATTGGCGTGGTGTTCGGCCAACGCACCCAGCTGTGGTGGGACCTGCCGGTGATCGAGGGCTTCGACCTGCTGCGCGACATCTATCGCGTGGCGCCCGACCGCTATCGCCGCACGCGCGACGAGCTGGTCGGGTTGCTGCGGCTGGAGAAGCTGCTGGACCAGCCGGTGCGCCAGCTATCGCTGGGCCAGCGGATGCGCTGCGAGATCGCCGCGGCCATGCTGCACGAGCCGTCGATCCTGTTCCTGGACGAGCCGACCATCGGCCTGGACGCCACCTCGAAGCTGGCCGTGCGCGACTTCGTGCGGGTGCTGAACAAGGAGCGCGGGGTGACCGTGATCCTGACCACCCACGACATGCACGACATCGAGGCCCTGGCCGAGCGGGTGATCGTCATCGGCAACGGCGTGATCCTGGCCGACAGCCCGTTCGAGGCCCTGCGCCAGGGGGTGCTGGCCGAGCGGCGGCTGTTCGTCGACTTCGAGGGCGAGGCGCCGGACCTTGCGCTGGAGGGTGTGACGGTGCGGTCGAGGGATGGGCGCTCGCTGGAGCTGGCCTTCGACCCGCGGGTGATCCCGACGCCGAAGCTGGTCAGCCGCATCACCGCCGACCACGCGGTCGCCGACCTGCACGTCGACGAGCCGGCCATCGAGGAGGTGATCGCCCGCTTCTACGACCTGCACGGGGCGGGGGAGGGGTGAGGTGTTCGAACTGCTGCGCCCGTACATCGCGGTCCTGGCCGGCCGCTTCCAGCTGACGCTGCAGTACCGCGCCGCGGCGCTGGCGGGGTTCGCCACCCAGTGCTGGTTCGGGGTGATCCGCATCCTGGTGTTCGCCGCCTTCTATGCCGGCGGGGCCGGCAAGGCGCCGATGAGCCTGGGCGACGCGATCACCTACACCTGGCTGGGCCAGGCCTTCCTCGCCTTCCTGCCGTGGTACGCCGATCCCGAGGTGGCGGGCATGGTCCGCTCCGGCGCGGTGGCCTACGAGCGCCTGCGGTCGGTGGACACCTACAGCTTCTGGTATGCCCGCGCCCTGGCCTGGTCGGCGGCCAAGGTGCTGCCGCGGGCGGCGCTGATGGTGGGCTTCGCCTCGGTGCTGCTGCCGCTGGCGGGGCTGGGCAAGTGGAGCCTGCCGCCGCCGACGACGTGGCAGGCCGCCACCCTGTTCGCCGTCTCGGCGATCGGCATGATGCTGCTGTCGGCTGCGTTCACCGTGCTGCTCAACGTGGTGATGGCCGCGACCATGACCGACCGGGGCGCCAACACCCTGGCCGCGCCGCTGGCCAACCTGTTCACCGGCATGGTGATCCCGCTGGCCTTCTTCCCCGACGCCGTTCGCCCCTGGTTGCGCGCCCAGCCGTTCGCCGGCCTGGTGGACATCCCGTTCAGCATCTACTTCGGGGGGCTTTCCGGCGCCCCGGCGCTGCAGGCGATCGCGCTGCAGTTCGTCTGGGTGGCCGTCCTGGTCGGGTTCGGCCGCTGGTGGCTGGGCCGGGTGATGACCCGGCTGCAGATCCAGGGGGGCTGATCCATGGGCGCCCTTCGTCTCTACCTTCGCTACACCGCCTTCTCGATCCGCGCGCAGATGGCCTATCCGGGCTCGTTCCTGCTGCTCAGCTGCGGCGCCTTCCTGGTGACGGTCATCGAGTTCGTCGGCGTGTGGGCGCTGTTCCGGCGGTTCGGCCACCTGCAGGGCTGGAGCCTGGGCGAGGTGTCGCTGTTCTACGGCCTGGTCAGCATGATCTTCGCCTTCGGCGACGCCGTGACCCGCGGCTTCGACGTGTTCGGCGAGGTGTTCGTCAAGACCGGCGGCTTCGACAGGCTGCTGGTGCGCCCGCGCACCACGGCCCTGCAGCTGCTGGGCTACGAGCTGCGTCTGACCCGGGTCGGCCGGCTGGTCCAGGGGATGCTGGTGTTCGCCATCGGCGTCCACCTGACCCACATCACCTTCGGCCCGGCGGCGCTGGCGATCCTGCTGTGGGCGGCGCTGGGCGGCATCGCCCTGTTCTCCGGCCTGTTCGTGTTCCAGGCGACGATGTCCTTCTGGACGGTGGAGAGCCTGGAGGTGATGAACGTGCTGACCTATGGCGGCGAGGCGGCGGCGGAGTATCCGCTGAACATCTACGCCGGCTGGTTCCGCAACGTCCTGACCTTCGTGGTGCCCATCGGCTGCGTGACCTATTTTCCGATGCTGGCGGCCATGGGCCGGGCCGACCCCCTGGGGACGCCGGCCTGGGTCCTGCCGCTGACGCCGGCCGCCGGCTTCGCCTTCCTGGCCGTCGCCCTCTGGGCCTGGGGCTTCGGCGTGCGCCACTACACCTCGACGGGGTCCTGACGGGCGCCTGAGGCGCCGGCGCCACGGGTAATCGCCCGCGGGCGCCCCATCCGTTCAATCGCTTGACCGCCTGTCAGCCTATCCGCGAAGCTTGCCGGGCTGGTGTGGGAGGTTTTCAGGATGCGTTTGTCTGCCCGTCTGAAACGGGAGTGGCGCTTCCTGAGGGGACTGATGCGCACCCTCGGCCGTGTGCGGAGCATCTCCGCCCAGTCCGCCAACCTGCTGTGCGACGATCTGGAGGCCGCGGTCGACAAGTGGCGCGACCGCTGCGCCATCACCTTCGAAGGCCGCTCGCTGACCTATGGCGAGCTCGACGCCATGGCCAATCGCTATGCCCACTGGGCGCAGGACCAGGCCATCCACCGCGGCGACGTGGTGGCGCTGTTCATGCCCAACCGCCTGGAATACCTGGCCATCTGGTACGGCCTGTCGAAGGTCGGAGTGGCCACGGCGCTGATCAACAACCAGCTGGCCGGCCAGACCCTGGCGCATTGCGTGAACATCTCCGGCGCGCGGCACATCATCGTCGACGACGACACCTGGCCGCCGTTCGAGGCCGCCCGCACGCTGCTGTCGCACGACATGCAGGAGTGGATGCTGGGCGCGGCGCACAGCGGCCAGCGCGATCTGGGCCAGGCGATGAAGGGGGTTTCCAGCCTGCGGCCGGGCCCGTCGGCGCGCGACGGCATGACCGCCCGCGACACCGCCCTGTTCATCTTCACCAGCGGCACCACCGGCCTGCCCAAGGCCGCGCGCATCACCCACATGCGCGCCCAGCTGTACATGCGCGGCTTCGCCGGCGCGACGGACGCCGGTCCGGACGATCGCATCTATGTGCCGCTGCCGCTGTACCACGCCACCGGCGGCCTCTGCGGCGTGGGCGCGGCGCTGCTGAACGGCGGCTCGGTGGCGCTGAAGCGCAAGTTCTCCGCCAGCCACTTCTGGCCGGACATCGTCGCCGAGGGCTGCACCCAGTTCGTCTATATCGGCGAACTCTGCCGCTATCTGACCCACCTGCCGCCAAGCCCGGAGGAGACACAGCACAAGCTGCGGCTGGCGTTCGGCAACGGCCTGCGGCCGGACGTCTGGGACCAGCTGGTCGACCGCTTCCACGTGCCCCAGGTGCTGGAGTTCTACGGCTCGACCGAAGGCAATGTGTCGATGTTCAACTTCGACGGCCAGCGCGGCGCCATCGGTCGGGCGCCGAAGTACCTGCGCGGCGTGTTCAACATCCGTCTGGTGCGCTTCGACGTCGAGGCCGAGGCGCCCGTGCGCGGCGCGGACGGCTTCTGCGTCGAGGCCGCGCCCGGCGAGGCCGGCGAGTGCCTGGGCCAGATCCACGACGACGCCCGCACGGCGTACAGCGGCTACGCCGACAAGTCGGCCAGCGAGAAGAAGGTGCTGCACGACGTGTTCGCCAAGGGCGACCGCTGGTTCCGCACCGGCGACCTGATGAGCCAGGACGCGGACGGCTATTTCTATTTCGTCGACAGGGTGGGCGACACCTTCCGCTGGAAGGGCGAGAACGTCTCCACCGGCGAGGTGGCCGAACGGCTGCTCGGCGCGCCGGGGGTCAGCGAGGCCAACGTCTATGGGGTGAAGGTGGGCGACATGGAGGGCCGCGCCGGCATGGCCGGCCTGGTCACCGGTCCCGGCTTCGACCTGGCCGCCTTCGCCGACTATGTCGCGCGCGAGCTGCCGGCCTACGAGCAGCCGCTGTTCCTGCGGCTGCTGCCGCAGATCGAGACCACCGGCACCTTCAAGTACCGCAAGGTCGACCTGGTGGCCGACGGCTTCGATCCGGCCAAGGTGCTGCAGCCGCTGTATGTGAAGGACGGCAAGGGCTACCAGCCCATCACCCCGGCGCTGTTCGCCGACATCCAGGCCGGCCGCATGCGGCTGTGAGCCCCGGCCAGGTGAGCTACGCGACGAATTGGCGGCCTGCGCAGGCGCTTCAGTCGTCGAGCAGCTCGCTCAGCCGGGTGATGATCCGGTCGGGGCGCACCGGGCTGCCGTGTGGCAGGCCGTCGCCGACGTGGTCGTGCCAGATGGCGAAGATGCCCAGGCGCTGGGGCGCGGCCACCTCCCATTCCAGGTTGTCGCCGACCATCCAGGCCTCGTGCGGCTCGACCTTCAGCGCCTCCAGGGCGTGGCGATAGGCGCGCTCCTCCGGCTTGCCGAAGCCGTGCTCGCCCTCGATCTGGATATGGTCGAAGCGGGGGGCCAGGTCGAAGCGGGCGACCTTGGCGCGCTGGTCGGCCGCCGCGCCGTTGGTCACCAGCGCCAGCCGCACCCCGTGCCGCTTCAGGGCGTCCAGCGTCTCGTGCGCGCCCTCGAACAGGGTCATCTGCTCGTTGCGGTAGTCGGTGAAGCGGTCGGCCAGGCGCACGGCCAGGTCGGCGGCGAACGGCTGGCGGCCTTCGGCGTTCAGCCGCGCCAGGGCGCCGGCGACGATCTTGCGCCGGGCCGCGCCCAGGTCCTGGCGATGCTCGCGGTGGCGGTCCTCGTCGCTCCAGAAGTCGGCGGCGTAGTCGGCGACGGCCCTGGTGGCCTCCTCCGGGGTCAGCGGGGCCAGGTGCTCGGCCAGTTCGCTGGTGACCGTCAGCCAAGCCAGTTCCGGCCGCGCGTAGGCCGAGATGATGGTGTCGTCCAGATCGAACAGGATGGCGCGCGGAAAGTTCGGCATGTCAGCACCCTTAATCCAGGCCCGTGAGCTTGCCCACGGACTCGACTATATCAGGGCGATGCCAGACACCGGGATGACCTCCGACCTGTCCGAACCGAAGCTGATCGGCGCCGCCCTGATCAAGGACGAGGTGCGCCGGCTGCCCGACGCCCCGGGGGTCTACCGCATGTTCGGCGAGGACGGCGAGGCCCTCTACGTCGGCAAGGCGCGCTCGCTGAAGAAGCGGGTGATCCAGTACGCCCAGGGCCGCTTCCACACCCAGCGCATCGCCCTGATGGTCGACCTGACCCGCTCGATGGAGTTCACCACCGTCCGCACCGAGACGGACGCCCTGCTGCTCGAGATCAATCTGATCAAGTCGCTGAAGCCGCGCTTCAACGTGCTGCTGCGCGACGACAAGAGCTTCCCCGAGATCGTCATCCGCCGCGAGCACCCGGCGGCGCAGCTGAAGAAGCATCGCGGCGCGCACTCGATCAAGGGCGACTATTTCGGCCCCTTCGCCAGCGCTTTCGCGGTGACCAAGACGCTGAACACCCTGCAG
Organism: Caulobacter sp. KR2-114; assembly: GCF_049446115.1. Taxonomy (NCBI): domain Bacteria; kingdom Pseudomonadati; phylum Pseudomonadota; class Alphaproteobacteria; order Caulobacterales; family Caulobacteraceae; genus Caulobacter; species Caulobacter sp. KR2-114. The sequence continues at coordinate 1,168,539 of NZ_JBMSEC010000001.1, read as the reverse complement.
AAGGCCTTCCTGCTGCGCTCGTGCTCGGACAGCGTCTACGAGAGCCGCACGCGGCCCTGCATGCTGCACCAGATCCGCCGCTGCTCGGCGCCGTGCACCGGGCTGATCTCGATCCCCGACTACGAGCAGTTGGTGGGCGAGGCCGAGGACTTCCTGCGCGGCAAGAGCCGGGCGGTGATGGAGCGCATCGCCTCGGAGATGAGCGCCGCGGCCGAGGACCTCGAGTTCGAGCGCGCCGCGCGGCTGCGCGACCGCATCCGCGCCCTGTCCTCGGTGGCGCAGGAAACCCAGGTCAATCCCGAGACCGTGGACGAGGCCGACGTGTTCGCCCTGCACGCCGAGGGCGGCCAGGCCTGCGTGCAGGTGTTCTTCTTCCGCGCCGGCCAGAACTGGGGCAACCGCGCCTATTTCCCGCGGGTCGACAAGGCCGACGAGGACGCCGAGATCATGTCCGCCTTCCTCGGCCAGTTCTATGAGGACAAGCCGATCCCCAAGCTGATCATGGTCAGCGTCGAGCCGGCCGAGCGCGAGCTGCTGGCCGAGGCCTTCGCCATCAAGGCCGGGCGCAAGGTGGAGATCGCCCTGCCCAGGCGCGGCGAGAAGGCCGACCTGGTGCGCCACGCCCACACCAACGCGCGCGAGGCGCTGGGCCGCAAGATGGCCGAGAGCTCGGCGCAGTCGAAGCTGCTGGCGGGGGTCGCCGAGGCGTTCGGCCTGGACGGGCCGCCCGAGCGCATCGAGGTGTACGACAACTCGCACATCATGGGCACCAACGCGGTGGGCGGCATGATCGTCGCCGGCCCGGAGGGCTTCGCCAAGAGCCAGTACCGCAAGTTCAACATCAAGAGCACCGAGCTGACCCCCGGCGACGACTACGCGATGATGAACGAGGTGCTGCGCCGCCGCTTCGCCCGCCTCGCCAAGGAGGAGGAGGCGGGCGAGAACCCCACCCGGCCGGACCTGGTGCTGGTGGACGGCGGCGCCGGCCAGCTGGCCTCGGCCCTGGAGGTGATGGCCGACCTGGGGGTCGACGACGTGGCCGTGGTCGGCGTGGCCAAGGGGCCCGACCGCGACGCGGGGCTGGAGCGGTTCTTCATCCCGGGCAAGGAGCCGTTCATGCTCGAGCCCAAGAGCCCGGTGCTCTACTACCTGCAGCGCCTGCGCGACGAGGCCCACCGCTTCGCCATCGGCGCCCACCGCACGCGCCGTTCGATGGACCTGAAGAAGAACCCCCTGGACGAGATCGACGGCGTCGGCCCGGGCCGCAAGCGCGCCCTGCTGCACGCCTTCGGTTCGGCGCGGGGGGTGAGCCGGGCCTCGGTGGAAGACCTGCAGAAGGTCGAAGGCGTCAGCGCCGCGCTGGCCCAGCGGGTGTTTGACTATTTCAGGAAGGGGTGAGTTTTATTGATTCCATTCAATAAACCTTCTCATCCCGGCGAAAGCCGGGACCCAGGCACGTCTTGCCACATGCTCAACATTTCCTCGCGAGAGAGCCGCTCTTCCAGCCCTTCGGCGAGGTCCAGCCAATTGGGGTTGGTGCGTTCGATCAACTGAAGCTTCCAGAGCCGCCGCCATTCCTTGATCTGCCGCTCGCGACGAAAGACTTGGTGGCGATCCGTGTGCGGCTCGTACCAGACCAACTGGTCCACGCCGTACTTGGCGGTGAAGCCGGGAACGGCCTTGGCCTTGTGCTGGTGGATGCGGTTCAACAGGTCTTGCGTGCTGCCGATGTACAGCGTGCCGTTTCGTCCGCTCGCCAAGATGTAGGTGTAAAACATCGCAGACCCCGCCAAGCCGAGGCTCTTGCCTGGGTCCCGACTTTCGTCGGGATGAAACTCTTAGAATATAGAACGAAAACAGAACAAATGCTAGCGGCCCAGCACCGCATCCTCCGCCGCGTAGTCGAACATCGCGTTGATATAGGCCGGGAATTCCACGCCGGCCTTGGCCGCCGCCTCGGCCGAGCGGCAGGCTTCGCCGACGGCCTGGGCGTAGGTGGCCACCGGGCGGTAGCCCAGCGCCTCGGCGCGGGACATGTCGGCGACCAGGGGGGCGGCGACGCTCCACGGGGTGGCGCCCACGCCCTTCACCGGGGGGCCGTCCAGCAAGGCGAAGTCCAGCGTCACGCCGTAGGCCGCCGCGATCGCCTCGCCGATCTCGCGCACGCTGAGCGCCTGCGGATCGGCGGCGTTCAGGGCCTGGGTCTGCGGTGACTGCAGCGCCACGCGGGTCAGTTCGGCGATGTTGGCGGTGGCGCTCTGGTGGAAGCGGCTCTCGCCGGCCCAGGCGAGGGGGATGCGGCGGCGCCCGTCGAGGATCCGCCTGACGAACCACCATTCGCGCGGATGGCGCGAGCCGGGGCCATAGATGGCGAACGGCCGCAGCAGGATCACTGGCCGCTGCGCCTCGGCCAGCAGCACGTCCTCCATCAGCACCTTGCGCGTGGAATAGGTCTCAAGCCCCGGCGTCGTGCGCGCCTGGTCCTCGGCGATCGGGACCGGATACTGCGGGAAGCCGCCGCTCGCCGCCTCGTCCAGGGTGCGGCCCTGCGCATCGGCATAGACGCTGCCGGTGGAGATCACCACGAAGGCGCCGACGTCGCCCTGCACCGCCAGCAGTTGGCGGGCGTGGCGGTCGTCGTAGGCGACGGTGTCGATCACCGCGTCGAAGCCGCCGTAGACGATGCGGGGCAGCACGCCCGGCTCCTCGCGGTCCAGGTGGATCACCTCGACGCCGGCGCGGCGCAGGTCGTCGGGAAAGCCGGTGGGCGACTTCTGGCCCGCGGTCACGGCCCACCCGTCCGCCAGCAGCGCCTTGGCCGTCGCCCGGCCGATCTGGCCGGAGCCGCCGATGATCAGGGCCTTTCTCGCCATTCCGGCCTCCTCGCAAACGTGTCGCCCGCGACATTAGCCGGCCTTGGGCGTTAGGTTAGCCCAATGAAGCACATCCCGAATCTGCTGACCGGCCTGCGCCTCGCCCTGGCGCTGTTCATGTTCTTCGCCCTGGCGGCGGCGGCGGGCGACGTCCCCTGGTTCTCCGACACCCTGACGCTGCCGCTGCAGCAGAGCCTGCAGCGCTGGGCGTTCGGCGCCTTCGTGGTGGCGGCGGTGACCGACTTCTTCGACGGCTGGCTGGCGCGGCGGATGAACGCGACCACCATCTGGGGCGCGATCCTGGATCCGATCGCCGACAAGGTGCTGGTCTGCGGCGCGGTGCTGGGCCTGCTGTGCGAGGGCGCCAACCCCGCGGTCGTGCTGCCGGCGGCGCTGATCCTGTTCCGCGAATTCACCGTCAGCGCCCTGCGCGAAGTGGCGGCCGGCAAGGCGGTGAAGCTGCCGGTGACGGTGCTGGCCAAGTGGAAGACCACCCTGCAGCTGGTCGCCCTGGGGGCCGAGATCCTGGTGGTGGCCTGGGTCGCCTTCCACCTGCCGCCGAACTCAACCGCGCTGAACTATGTCACCGTCTTCGCCCACTCGGTGCTGTGGCTGGCGGCGCTGGTGACGCTGATCACCGGCGCCCAGTACTGGGAACAGGCGCGAAAGGCGTTGAGCGAGGGCTGACCCGCCCTCAGGACATGGTCGGCGGCGGCTCGGGCCGCGGCTCCGGCAGCGGGGTGAACTCGTCGTGGTCGAGGTCGGGCAGCTTCATGCGCTGGGCCCGCCAGTCGGCCTTGGCCTGCTCGATGCGCTGCTTGGACGAGGAGACGAAGTTCCAGTCGATGAACCGCGGGCCGATCGGCTCGCCGGCGATGATCATCAGTTCGGAGTCGACGACCCCGCTGACCGCGACGGTTTCGCCCGGCGCGAACACCGCCATCTGACCGGCCTTCAGCGTCCGCCCGTCGATCTCCACCTCGCCCGAGGCGACGAACGCCGCGCGTTCGGGATACTCCGCCGGAATACCGCCCCTGGCGCCGCCGTCCAGCCGCCAGTGGGCGTAGGCCATCGGCGAATGGGTCTTCACCTTCGCCTCGGCCCCGAAGCCCTTGCCGGCGATCAGCCGCGCCCACAGGCCGTCGCCCTGGTAGGTCGGCAGGTCGCCCTCGCCATGGTGGGCGAAGGCGGGATCGATTTCCTCCTGACCGTCGGGCAGGGCGACCCAGGCCTGGATCGCATGCATCGACCCGCCGGTCCTGCGCAGGGTCTCGAAACGCTCGGAGTGGGTGATGCCGCGGCCGGCGGTCATCCAGTTGACCTCGCCCGGCCGGATGGCGATCTCCGAGCCGACGCTGTCGCGGTGGGTGATCTCGCCCTCGAACAGGTAGGTCACGGTCGACAGGCCGATGTGCGGATGCGGGCGCACGTCGGCGGTGCGCGGGAAGCCCGGCGCGAAGTCCACCGGTCCCATGTGATCGAAGAAGATGAACGGCCCGACCATGCGGTGCATGGCGAAGGGCAGCACGCGCCCCACCTCGAAGCCGCCGAGGTCGCGCCGACGACTGTCGATCACCAGTTCGATCATCTCGCGCGTTCCTCCTGCAGCCAGCCGTGGTCCGCAGCGTATGCGATGCCGGCCGCGCCGTCGCTAGGAGGAAATCGCCCTGCCGGACGCCGTGCTAGACCCGCGCGCCGACGTAGGGGCTGATCAGGCCCAGCGGCACCGCCGTGGAGTTCTTCACCGAGCGGATGACGATCCGGCTCTCGATGTTCGAGACCAGGCCCAGCGACAGGATCTTGTCGCGCAGGAAGTCGTCGAAGGCGTGCATGTCGCGGGTGACGATGCGCAGTTCGTAGTCGGCCGCGCCGGTGACCGTGGCGCACTGCACCACCTCGGGCCAGCGCTTCACCGACTGCTCGAAGGTCTCGAGGTTTTCCTTGGTCGGCAGGCTGAGCTTGACGGTACAATAGACCTCGAAATCCAGGCCCAGCTTCTCGCGATCGAGAATGGTCACCCGGCGTTGGATCACGCCGTCGTCCTCCAGGCGCTTGATGCGCCGCCAGCACGGGCTGGACGACAGGCCGACCCGTTCGGCGATCTCGGCGACCGACAATCCGGCGTCGTGCTGGATGAGGTCGAGGATTTTAGCGTCTACGGCGTCCAGCATATCGGACAAGAACCTACCCTCCGAAACCGATTTATCGCAAACTCGTTGCTCAAAAAGACCGTTTGCCGGGCACGACTTTGGCAAGCGTTTTCCGGGTGCTTATATATTCTTGCGGCCGGGAGAGCCAGCCCGAAGGGAAGGAAATTTCAATGCGCCATGCCGACGTGACCCTTGACGACAAATATGTGCTCGAAAGTGGTCGCGTTTTCATCACCGGCGTCCAGGCGCTCCTGCGGGTGCTGCTGGACCAGGGGCGGCTCGACGCCCGCGCCGGGATGAACACCGCGGGCTTCCTCTCCGGCTACCGCGGCTCGCCCCTGGGCGGCCTGGACCAGCAGGCGCACCGGGCCGGCAAGTTCCTGGGCGAACGCAACATCGTCTTCAAGGAGGGGCTCAACGAGGACCTGGCCGCCACCGCCGTGTGGGGCAGCCAGCAGGCCAACCTGTTCCCGGGCGCGCTGTACGACGGCGTCTACGGCATGTGGTACGGCAAGGCGCCGGGCGTGGACCGCACCGGCGACGCCTTCAAGCACGCCAACTTCGCCGGAACCTGGGCCAAGGGCGGGGTGCTGGCGGTGGCCGGCGACGACCACGCCTGCAAGTCCTCGACCCTGCCGTCGCAGTCCGAGTTCGCCTTCCAGGACTTCGAGATGCCGGTGCTGGCCCCCGCCGACGTGCAGGAGGTGCTGGACTTCGGCCTGGCCGGCTATGCGCTGTCGCGCTTCTCCGGCCTGTGGACCGGGCTGATCGCCCTGGCCGACACCATGGACTCCGGCGCCACCATCGACATCGGCCTGGACCGCCACCGGTTCATCATTCCCGAGGGTTTCTCGATGCCGCCCGGCGGCCTCGGCATCCGGCTGAAGGACCAGCCGATGGACAAGGAGCGGCGCCTGCGGCTGTTCAAGCTGCCGGCCGCCCTGGCCTTCGCCAAGGCCAACCGGCTGGACCGCGCCGTGCTCACCTCCTCGCGCCCGCGCCTGGGCATCGCCGCCCACGGCCAGGCCTGGAAGGACGTGCTGGAGGCGCTGGCGGCCATGAACCTCGGCCTCGAGGAAGCCGCCGCGCTGGGCGTCTCGCTGTACAAGGTCGGCATGCCCTGGCCGCTGGAGCCCACCGGCCTGCGCGGCTTCGCCCGCGGGCTGGAAACCTTGATGGTGGTCGAGCACAAGCGCCCGCTGCTGGAGGCCCAGGCGCGCGCCGCCCTCTACGAACTGCCCGCCCATGCCCAGCCCAAGGTGATCGGCAAGGTCGACGAACAGGGCCATCCGCTGCTGTCGACGCTGGGGTCGCTGTCGGTGGCGGAAATCGCGCTTGCCATCGCCGACCGCCTGCCGCCCGGCCCGCACATGGAGCGGGTCAACGCCTACCTCGACCGGGTGTCCGCCGCCGGCGTCGCCGCCGTCAGCCTGGGCGCCGACCAGATCCGCAAGCCGTACTTCTGCTCCGGCTGCCCGCACAACACCTCGACCCGGCTGCCGGAGGGGTCCCGCGCCCTGGCCGGGATCGGCTGCCATTACATGGCCAGCTTCTCCGATCCGCAGACCGACCTGACCAGCCACATGGGCGGCGAGGGTCTGTCCTGGGCGGGGGCCAGCCCGTTCACCAGCGAGAAGCACGTGTTCGTCAACCTGGGCGACGGCACCTACAACCACTCCGGCTCGCTGGCGATCCGCGGCTCGATCGCCATGGGCAGCCACATCACCTACAAGCTGCTCTACAACGACGCCGTCGCCATGACCGGCGGCCAGCACCCCGAGAGCGGCTTCTCGGTGGCCCAGATCACCCGCCAGCTGGCGTCCGAGGGCGTCACCCGCACCGTGGTGGTCGCCGCCGAGCCGGAACGCTACGCCGAGGTCACCGACCTCGCGCCTGGCGTGGTGGTGCGTCCGCGCGAGGACCTGATCGCCGTGCAGAAGGAACTGCGCGAGGTCCCCGGGGTCACGGTGCTGATCTACGACCAGGTCTGCGCCACGGAGAAGCGCCGCCGGCGCAAGCGCGGGACCATGGCCGCGGCCGAGAAGCGGGTGTTCATCAACCCGCTGGTCTGCGAGGGCTGCGGCGACTGTTCGGCCGCAAGCCACTGCGTGTCCATCGAGCCGCTGGAGACCGAGTTCGGCCGCAAGCGCAAGATCGACCAGTCCACCTGCAACCAGGACTATTCCTGCGTGAACGGCTTCTGCCCGTCGTTCGTCACCCTGGAAGGCGCGGCCAACGCCCAGGCCGCGCCCCTGCCGGCGCTGACGGCCGACTCCACGCCCCTGCCGGAGATCGAGGCGGTCGAGGGGGTGAAGAACATCATCTTCACCGGCATCGGCGGCACCGGCGTGACCACCACCGCCTCGATCCTGGCCATGGCCGCGCACATCGACGGCCATGCCGCCTCGGTGGTCGACATGACCGGCCTGGCGCAGAAGGGCGGGGCGGTGTTCAGCCACGTGCGCATCGGCGAGACCGAGGAGACCGTCATCGGCGGCCGCGTGCCGGCGGCCAGCACCCACGTGCTGATCGCCTGCGACCTGCTGGTCGCGGCCGGGCCGGACGCCCTGGCGCTCTACGCCAAGGATCGCACCCGCGCCGTCGGCAACGGCGACTTCCAGCCCACCGCCGACTTCGTGGTCAACCGCGATGTCCGCTTCGACGCCGGGGCCATGGCGCGCCGGCTGACGGCCGCCTGCCGCGACTACGACTCGATCCCGGCGGTGGCGATGGCCGAGCGGCGGCTGGGCGACGCCATCTACGCCAACATGATCATGCTGGGCTTTGCCTGGCAGAAGGGGCTGGTGCCGCTCTCCAGCCGCGCCCTCTACCGCGCCATCCGCCTGAACGGCGCCGCGGTCGAGGCGAACCTGCAGGCGTTCGAGATCGGCCGCATCGCGGCGCACGACCCGTCCAGCCGCGGCGAGGGCGAGACGCCGAAGCTGGCGGTCAAGTCGCTGGACGCGCTGATCGCCCACCGCGCCGGGGAGCTGACCGCCTACCAGGACGGCGCCTACGCCCGGCGCTATCTGGACCGCATCGCCCGGGTGCGGGCGGCGGAAGCGGCCGCCGGCGGCGGCGAGGCCCTGACCCGCGCGGCGGCCGCCAACCTCTACAAGCTGATGGCCTACAAGGACGAGTACGAGGTCGCCCGGCTGTATTCCGACGGCCGCTTCGCCAAGGCGCTCGGCGAGACCTTCAAGGGCGGCAAGGCCAAGGTTCTGCTGGCCCCGCCGCTGCTGGCGCGCAAGGGCGAGGACGGCAAGCCGCGCAAGATGGCGTTCGGCGACTGGATGCTGAAGCTCGGCTTCCCGACCCTGGCGAAGCTGAGGGGTCTGCGCGGCGGCCCGCTCGACGTCTTCGGCCGCACCGCCGAGCGGCGCATGGAGCGCCAGCTGGTGACCGACTACGAGGCCGGGCTCGACCGGATCGCCGCTGGCCTCACCGCCGAAAACCTGCCCCTGGCGGTGAAGATCGCCCAGATCCCCGACCAGATCCGCGGCTTCGGCCACGTCAAGGAGGCGTCCGTGGGGCCGGCCAAGGCGGCCGAGGCGAAACTGTGGAGCGAGTGGGCGGCGTAGTCGGCGAGGGCGGAACCCCTCACCCTCCCACGTGCCTTGCTATCGCAAGCCACGCGGGCCCCTCCCTCTCCCTATGGGAGAGGTGATTTTCTCTATCGCGGCAACGATTTAATTCCCTCTCCCATAGGGAGAGGGAGGGGCCCAATCGCGATCAGCGATTGGGAGGGTGAGGGGTTCAGGCCTCTCCGAACAAACCTAGCTATTTCACCGCCGCCCGCACGGCGCTCAGCATCGCCTGACGTCCGCCGTCCAGGTCGTCGTTCCAGGCCGCCGGCCAGGCGGCGTTCTGCACCACCACCAGGTGTTCCGCCGGGAACACGCTGATCGACTGGCCGAAGATGCCTTCCGCCTCGTAGGCGCCCGGGGTCAGCCACCAGAAGTAGCCATAGGGCGGGTCCTTGACGTGCGGGCGGGTGGCGTCGGCGACCCAGCCGTCGGGCAGCACCGGCTGGCCCCCGGCCACGCCGCCGCCCAGCATGAACAGGCCGATGCGGCCATAGTCGCGCAGGGTCATGCTCATGCAGCAGCCGCCGCGCTCGTGTCCGGCGATGTCCTCGACCCAGATGGCGTCCTGCTCCATGCCGAACGGCGCCCAGATCTTCTCCGACAGGTACTGCGCCATGGGCTTGTGCACGGCGTTGGAAAGCAGGATGCCGGCCAGGTCCGTCTCGCCGGTCTTGTAGACGAACTTGGTCCCCGGCGCCGCCTCGCGCGGCAGCTTGCGCATGTAGCTGACCACCGGGTTGACCCCCGGCTCCAGGACCGACAGCCCCACCTTGGCGACGTCGGAATTGAGGTCGGTGTAGTCCTCGTTCCACTTCACGCCGGAGGTCATGGTGATCAGCTGGCGTACGGTGACGCCCTCGTAGGCGCTGCCCTTCAGCTCCGGGATATAGGTGGTGACCGGCTCGTCCAGGCTCTTGATGTAACCGTCGCGGATGGCCGCGCCGATCAGGGTCGAAGTCACCGACTTGGCCACCGAGAACGAGGTCCAGCGCTCGTCCGGCCGGCGGCCGAGGCCGTAGCGCTCCAGCACGATCTGGCCGTCCTTGATCACCAGCAGGCCCGAGACCCGGAACGCCGCCATGTAGCTCTCGGCCGTATAGGTCTTGCCCTTGTAGCGGATGGCCGGGTCGATCGGATGCGCCGCGACGGGCAGCGGGAAGACGTGCTCGCCGCGCTTCACCGGGGCGACCGGGCCGATCTTCTCCATGTTGCGATAGCCCCAGGCCTGCTGCTCGGGCGTCCACATCAGGATCGAGGCGCCGCCGCCGCCGAAGGCGACCGGCGGGTCCGCCGCAGTCGCAGGCGCGGCCAGCACTGTCGCCGCCGCCAGGCCCAGAACGGCCGTCCACAACGCCTTCATCTCACGCATCTCCCCTTTTCGCCGACGCTTAGCAGGCCGCCGGGCGGTTTGCATCGGTCGCGGCTTTCGCTAGGGGAGGGGCATGAGCGAATTCGATTTCGACGCCTGCGTGGTCGGGGCGGGCGCCGTGGGGCTGGCGAGCGGCTTCGCCCTGGCCAAACGCGGCCTGTCGGTGGTGGTCCTGGAAAAGGAAGCCATGATCGGCCAGGGGGTCTCCTCGCGCAATTCCGAGGTGATCCACGGCGGCCTCTACTATCCGACGGGGTCGAAGAAGGCGCGGTTCTGCGTGCAGGGCCGGCGCGCGCTCTACGCCTTCCTGGAGGCGCACAACGTCGCCTATCGCAAGTGCGGCAAGATCGTCGTCGCCACGCAAGAAGACGAGGTCGAGCGGCTGGAGGCGATCGGCCGCCAGGCGCTGGCCAACGACGTCGAGGGCATGCAGACCCTGACTGGCGCCCAGGCCATGGCCCTGGAGCCGGGGCTGAAGGTGGTCGAGGCCCTGCTGTCGCCGGAGAGCGGCGTGTTCGACAGCCACGGCTACATGCATGCGCTGCGCGGCGAGATCGAAGGCCGCGGCGGGGCGGTGGTCGAAGGCTCCCCGCTGCTGGGCGCCGAGCCGCTGGCCGGCGGCGGCTTTCGCCTGCGCGTCGGCGGGGAGGCGCCGGCGGAGCTGACCGTGCGCCTGCTGGTGACCGCGCCGGGCCTTTCGGCCCAGGCCGTGGCGGCGACCATCGAGGGCTTCCCCAGCGAGCGCATCCCCCGGCGCCACCTGGGCAAGGGGGTCTATTTCCGCTTCCACGGCAAGGCGCCGTTCGAGCACCTGATCTATCCGCCGCCGATCCCCGGCGCGCTCGGCACCCACTACCGCAAGGACCTGGGGGGCGGGGCGGTGTTCGGCCCGGACCTGGCCTTCGTCGAGACCGAGGACTACACGGTCGACCCCGCGCGGGCGGACGAATTCTACCGCTATATCCGCCGCTTCTGGCCGGGCCTGCCGGACGGCGCCCTGTCGCCCGACTACGCCGGCATCCGCCCGAAGATCCATGGACCCGGCGAGCCGCAGCCCGACTTCCAGCTGGATGGCGCGGACGTCCATGGCCTGCCGGGCCTCGTCGCCCTGTTCGGCATCGAGAGCCCGGGCCTGACGTCGTCGCTGGCGATCGGCGAGGCGGTGGCCGGCATGCTCTGCGGCTGACCGTCCTGAGGGCCCGCAAGCGGCTTGAAGGCGCGGAACTTCCCGCCTATAAGCCGGCCCTCCAAAACGAGTGACCCCTTTTGGCTGGGTAGCTCAGATGGTTAGAGCGGTGGATTCATAACCCACAGGTCGGCGGTTCGATCCCGCCCCCAGCTACCACTCGATTTTGGACCTTCCCCATGGCCGGAGACCTCGACTTCACCGAGCCCGCAGAGCGGTTCGCCGTCAGCCTGCTGGGCGTCACCCTGCGGCTGAACGGGGTCGGCGGCGTGATCGTCGAGACCGAGGCCTACGATGCGGAGGATCCGGCCTCGCACGCCTTCCGCGGGCCGACGGCGCGCAACGCGGTGATGTTCGGCCCGCCGGGCCGGGCCTATGTCTACCGCTCGTACGGCCTGCACTGGTGCCTGAACCTGGTGTGCGGGCCGCAGCCCGGCGCGGCGGTGCTGATCCGCGCGCTCGCGCCGACGGACGGCCTGGCGGTGATGGCGCAGCGGCGCGGCCTGTCGGCGGCCCGGCTGCTGTGTTCGGGACCGGGCCGGCTATGCCAGGCGCTGGGCATCACGGTGGCGCAGAACGGGCTCTGCGTGACGGAACCTCCGTTCGAGCTGCTGGCGCCCGCCGCGCCGCCGGCGGAGATCCTCGTCGGTCCACGCATCGGCCTGACCAAGGGCGTCGAGACCCCCTGGCGCTTCGGCCTCAAAGGCTCACCGCATGTGTCGAAGCCGTTTCCGCGGGCGGGCTGACGCCTGCCCTGCGCCGCCGCGCCAGCGGCCGTCTCTCAGAACTCTTCCCAGTCGCTGACGGCCGCCGCGGGCTGTGTCGCGCGGGCCGAGGCGGCGATCCTCGCCTGCGCCTCGCGCACCACGTTGCGCGCCGGCGGATGCCGCTCGCTTCTGGCGACCTCCAAGCGAGCGGGGGCGCGGGAAGGCTCTGCGCGGCCGGCCGAGACCCGCGCCGGCGCTGCCCGGTCGCCTGAGGCGGCCGCCTGGGCGCCGGTCCTGAAGCGCGAGATCAACTGGGTCAGATCCCGGGCCTCGGCATTCATGGTGGTGGCGGCCGCGGCGGTCTGCTGGACCATGGCCGCGTTCTGCTGGGTGACCTGGTCCATCTGATTGACGGCCACATTGACCTGGTTGAGGCCCGTCGCCTGTTCCTGGGCCGACTGCGCGATCTCGGCGATCTGACCGGTGATCTCGCCGACCTTGACGACGATGGCGCCCAGGGCCTGGCCGGTGTCGCCCACCAGCCGCACGCCGCGTTCGACCTGGGCGCTGCTGTTGGCGATCAGGGTCTTGATCTCCTTGGCGGCCTCGGCCGAGCGCTGCGCCAGCGCCCGCACTTCCTGCGCCACCACGGCGAAGCCGCGGCCCGCCTCGCCGGCGCGGGCGGCTTCCACCCCCGCGTTAAGCGCCAGCAGGTTGGTCTGGAAGGCGATCTCGTCGATCACGCCGATGATCTGGCTGATCTGGCCGGAGCTCCCCGAGATCTCGCCCATGGCGGAGACGGCGTCCTGCACGATGACGCCGGACCTTTCGGCGTCCGCCTGGGCCGAGCGGGCCGAGTCCGAGGCCTGCCTGGCGCCCTCCGCGCTGCGCTTGACGGTGGCGGTGATCTCGTCGAGCGCCGCGGCCGCTTCCTCCAGCGTGGCCGCCTGCTGCTCGGTCCGCCGGGACAGGTCGTCGGCAGCGGAGGCGATCTCGTCCGAGCCGCCGTGGATGCCGCTGGCGGCGGCGGTCACCGACGCCATCGCCTGGCGAAGCTGGCGGGAGGCCTCGTTGAAATCATCCTTCAGGCCCTGGGCCTTGGCGGAGAACGGCACGGTGATCTCGTGGGTCAGGTCGCCGCCCGCCAGCGCCTTCAGCGCGGCCGCCAGCTCGCCGATGGCGATCCGGTCGGAGTCGGCCTCCGCCTTGGCCGCGAGTTCGATCGTCTTCTGGTCGTGGATGTCGATCAGCGACCCGCAGGCGTGGATCGTCACCCCGTCCGGCGCGTGGCGGCAGCCGCCGATGGCCCGGAACCACCGGTAGGCGCCCGTGCGGGTCTTCAGCCGATAGGTGACGTCATAGCGAACCGTTCCGGTGCGGTCCGTCAGATGGCCGGCGAAGGCCGCGAAGGTCGGCTCCACATCCTCCGGGTGCAGCTTGTCGGACCAGGACTGACAGACGTTGGGAAAGTCGGACTCGCTGGAATAGCCGACCAGCCGGCGAAACTCGGGCGACCAGGTCCACTGGCTGCGAGGATCGAGGGCGTCGGCGTTGTAGAGCACCGCCTCCCACAGCCCCACGCCACAGGTGGCGTCCAGCAGGTCGGAGCGTTCCTTGAGCTTGGCGAACTCGGCCGACTGGCGAGACGAATGCGATGTTTCACTGCGACGGAATGAGAGCATGGATCGGCGCCCGGACTTGATCTTCAGGGCGTGCGAACCTCTGCGCGGCGCCCTGGCCGAGGGGGCCAGAGCGAGGTTGATGGGAGCTTAAGCATGGCGCCGGAATGGCGCGGCGTTTGGCCGCGACAGCGCCGATCTTCGGCGGCGCGCCAGCCTCGTGGCAGCCCTGCCGCGAGCGTCCTCGCCGCATCAACCGGATGGCGTGGGCCCGCAGCCTCCGCGATCACGCCGATCCCCCTGGGGGCGGCGTCTTACGAATCAGTCTGCCTTCGTCGCCAGGAACAGCGGGTTCGGTTCGGGCTCGGCCACCTTGGTCAGGGTGTTGACGTCGCGGTGGCGGAACGGCTCGGCCTGGCCCTTCACCACCAGGGTGGTGTCGGAGATGTAGCTCCACGTGCCGTCCGGATTGAAGGTCACCTCGATCTGGTAGGCGTCGGTGCGGAAGGCGTATTCCAGGAACGGGTTGGAGGCGATGCCCGCCTCGGTCGAGCCGCGCACGGCCTTGAGCAGCAGCTTGTCGTCGCCCGGCTGGGCCTGGCCGATCGCCAGCGCCACCTGGCCGCGCGGGATGGAGACCGTCTGCATGATCATGCCGGTGGCCGGCTCCCACAGCCAGTAGCCGACCTGGTCATGGAAGGTCGTGGCCTCTTCGCGGGTATTGATGTGGACATGATAGCGCAGGCCGTACAGCAGCTGCGGCCCGTTCGGCTGCGGGTCGATCGGCTGCATGACGATGCGTTCGAGGTAGATGCGCCGCTCGGGGCCTTCCGCCTTCGGGTTCACGTCGACCCCGCGCAGGCCTTCCCAGGTCCCCGCCAGCCGGGTGAGCGGGCCGAGGTTGGCCAGCCCATCGGGATCCACGTCCTCCGGCTCGGTGAAGATGTCGTCCGGAAACTCGGCCATGCGCGAAACTCCCTGCTGGTGCAGGGTTCCCTAGCTTAGGCGGACGCGGATTTCGATAGGGTGGTTCTCCGCCGGAGCCCCTCCAGCCGGACTCAGGCGCCCAGCGCCTGGTCCAGGTCGGCGATCAGGTCGTCGGCGTCCTCGATGCCCACGGACAGGCGGATGAAGCCGTCGGCGATGCCCATCTCGCGGCGGGTCGCCTCGGGGATGGTGGCGTGGGTCATGATGGCCGGGTGCTCGATCAGGCTTTCCACGCCGCCGAGGCTCTCGGCGAGGGTGAACAGCTGGGTGCGCTCCAGCATCCGGCGCGTGCCGTCCAGGTCGCGCTTCAGGGTGGCGGAGACCATGCCGCCGAAGCCGCCGGTCATCTGCCGGCGGGCCAGGTCGTGCTGCGGATGGCTGGGCAGGCCGGGGTAGTAGACCCGCTCCACGTCCGGATGCGCCTCCAGCCAGGCGGCGATGCGGCTGGCGCTGGCGCAGTGGCGCTCCATGCGCAGGGCCAGGGTCTTGAGGCCGCGCAGGGCCAGGAAGCTGTCGAACGGGCCGGAGATGGCGCCCACCGCGTTCTGCAGGAACTTCATCTGCTGCAGCAGCTCCGGGTCATCCTCGCCCACCACCGCCACGCCGCCGACCATGTCGGAGTGGCCGTTGAGGTACTTGGTGGTGGAGTGCAGGGTGATGTGGAAGCCGTGTTCCAGGGGCCGCTGCACGAAGGGGGTGGCGAAGGTGTTGTCGGCCACCGCGATCAGCCCTCGCCGGCGGGCGAGGGCGCCGATCGCCGCCAGGTCGGCCAGTTTCAGGGTGGGGTTGGTCGGGGTTTCAACCCAGATCATCCGCGTGCGCGGGGTGATCGCCGCCTCCACCGCGGCCAGGTCGGTCAGGTCCATGAAGCTGAAGCCGAGCCCGGCGGAGCGGCGGCGCACGCGCTCGAACAGGCGGAACGAGCCGCCGTAGAGGTCGTCGCTGGCGATCACGTGGTCGCCGCTGTCCAGCAGCTCCAGCACGGTGGCGGCGGCGGCGAGGCCCGAGGCGTAGGCGAAGCCGGCGGCGCCGCTTTCCAGGTCGGCGACGCAGCGCTCGAAGGCGAAGCGGGTGGGGTTCTGGCTGCGCGAGTATTCGAAGCCCTTGTGCACGCCGGGGCTCGCCTGGGCGTAGGTCGAGGTGGCGTAGATCGGCGTCATCACCGCGCCGGTGGTGGGGTCGTGCTCCTGGCCCGCGTGTACGGTCCGTGTGGCGAAGGCGAGGCGGTTGGCGGGGCCGCGGGGCGCTTGCGTCATACGGTCATGGCCTCGTTCTGGCTGGTGAGCCGAAGGTGGTTGATCAGGTCGACGCGGGTGATCAGGCCGACGAATTCCTCGCCCTCCAGCACCACGGCCACCTCGTCGCGGTCGAACACCCTGAGCAGGGTGTCGATAGGTTGGTCGGCCTGCAGCGTCTTGACCCTGGTGGTCATCGCCTTGCCCACGAGCGACTTGAAGGCGAGGTCGCGATGGGCGTCCGCGCCCTCGACCGCGGCCAGCAGGTCGCTCTCGTCCAGCAGGCCCACCAGCCGGCCATCGTCGACCACCGGCAGCTGGCTGATGTCCGAGGAACGCATGCGGTTGTAGGCGGTCAGCAGGGTGTCCTCCGGGCCGATGGTCACCACCCCGCCCTCGGACCAGCGCTTGGCGATCAGGTCGCGCAGGTCGCCGTGCAGGGTGCGGTCGGTGAAGCCCTGAGCCGCCACCCAGAAGTCGTTGAAGGCCTTGGTCAAATATTTCGCGCCGGTGTCGCAGGCCAGGGTCACCACCCGCTTCGGCGTGGTCTGCTCGCGGCAGTACCGCAGGGCCGCGGCCAGCAAGGTGCCCGTGGAGGAGCCGGCCAGCACGCCTTCGGCGCGCAGCAGGGCCCGGGCGGTCTCGACGCTCTCGCGGTCGCCGATGGAATAGGCCTTGGCCACCAGGTCCATCTGCGCATTGACCGGCACGAAGTCTTCCCCGATGCCCTCGACCACCCAGGAGCCGGCATCGATCAGCTCGCCGGTCTCGACGTAGTGGCGCAGGATCGATCCCACCGGATCGGCCAGGATCATCTGCGTCTTCGGCGAATGCGCGCGCATGAAGCGGCCGATGCCGGTCAGGGTGCCGCCCGAGCCGACCCCCACCACCACGGCGTCCACGTCGCCGTCCATCTGCTGCAGGATCTCCGGACCCGTACCGCGCTCGTGCGCCAGGGGGTTGGCCGGGTTCTCGAACTGGTTGGCGTAGAAGGCGCCGGTCTCGTCGGCGAAGGCCTGGGCCATGTCCTGGTAGTATTCCGGATGCCCCTTGCCGACGTCCGAGCGGGTCAGGCGCACGTCCACGCCCATCGCCCGCAGGTGCAGGATCTTCTCGCGCGCCATCTTGTCCGGCACAATCAGCACCAGCCGGTAGCCCTTCAGCGTCGCCACCTGGGCCAGGCCCAGCCCGGTGTTGCCGGCGGTGGCCTCGACGATGGTCCCGCCGGGCTTCAGCCGCCCATCGGCCTCGGCCGCCTCGATCATGGAGCGGGCCACGCGGTCCTTGATCGATCCGCCGGGATTCTGGTTCTCAAGCTTCAGGAACAGGCGACAGGGGCCGGTGTCGAGCCGGGTGAGTTCCAGCATCGGCGTGTGGCCGATCAGGTCGAGCGCCGAACCGACGGCGCGCGGCGCGCCGGTGTGAGTCGGAAGGGTCATGGCGCCAGACTAACGTGCGAACGTCGGCCTGGGCTTCACGAAGATGTGGGCAAGTTTTTCGCCGTGCGGCTGACGGCGAGGCAGGATGCTTCGGGCAGGAGCGTCGCTGCGGGACGATCGACCCCGACGAGCCTCAGGCGGCGGCGGCCTTGTCGATGACCTCCTTGGCGGCGAGGGCCATGTCCAGGGCCTCCAGCAGTCGCTCGGGCTTGATCGGCTTTTCCACCACGCACAGCATGCCCGCCGCCATGTATTCGCGCGCCTCGTCGGGGTCGGCGTTGGCGGTGAGGGCGACGATCGGCGCGCTGCCGGCCGGGCCCTTCAGCTTGCGGATCTCGCGCGTGGCGGTGACGCCGTCCATGCGCGGCATCTTGATGTCCATCAGGATCACGTCGAAGCGGCCGGCCTTGGCGGCTTCCACAGCCTCCACCCCGTCGGCGACGGACTCGGTGGAGCAGTCGAACATCTCGCACAGGGCCTCGACCACCATGCGGTTGGTGGCGTTGTCGTCCACCACCAGCACGTGGGCGGACCGGCCGCCCTGGGCCTCGGCCTGAACGGACTGTTCGCTGATCGCCTCGGCGGCGGCCAGGTCGATCTCGAAGCTGATGGTCGCCCCGGCGCCGATGTTGGGCTCGGCCGACAGCCGGCCGCCCATGGCCCCGATGGCCCGGCCGGCCAGGGCCAGGCCCAGGGCCACGCCCAGGGTCGAGCGTGGGGCCGGCGCGGCGTCGTCGTCGAACATGCGCTGCAGATAGGCCCCGTCGTAGAGTGCGCCGTTGTCGCGCACCCGGCCGCGCAGGGCGACCCGCGAACCGGCCGGCGAGGTCTTCAGGCTGGCCTCGATGACGCCGGTGCGGGCGTTGGTCAGGGCATGGCCGATCAGGGCGTCGAACACCTGGATCAGGCGCGGACTGTCGGTCATCGCCGCGCAGTCCGGGTCGCCGTCGTAGGAGACCAGCAGGGTCAGGCCGGCGATATCGGCCTTGGCGCGCCAGCGCGCCTCCACCTCGTCCATCAGATCCTGCAACCGGCGCGGCTCGGCCTCGAGGCGAAGTTCGGCCGTCTGGGCGCGGTGCAGATCGGCGGCGGTCTCCAGCAGATCGAGCATGCCATGGCTGGCTTCGGAGATGGTCTCCAGGCAGGCCACGGCGTCCTCGGGCAGCCGGAAGCGGCGCATGCGCTCGATGGCCGCGAGGGTGTTCATCACCGGCTCGCGACTTTCGGCGGTGATGCGTTCGATGAGGTTGCTGGTCGGGGCGGCAGTGGGTGATGCCGCCGCGGCGCCCAGCAGGGAGACGGCGGTGCAGACGCCGGCGTAGGCCCCCGCTTCGTCGACGACGATGAAGCCGCCCAGCAGGGTCTCCGGCGCCGTGCGCGACAGGTCGGCCGCGACCTCCGCGGCCACCGCGGTCTCGCAGACCACAGTCGGCGGCGCGGACATCACGGCGCGGGCGCTGAGGTCGCCGGCGCCCGGCACCTCCATGCGCGCCAGGAAGGTCTCGCGCGCGATCACGCCCACCGGCATGCCGTGGTCGACGACGGCCAGCGCCAGGGCGGCTGGATCGCGGATGAAGCGCTCGAGGATCGTTTCGCACGCGCAATCGGCGGCAACCGGGTCGCGGCGGTCGATCAGACGGGAAAGGGTGTCCATGGGGCGCCGGGGATGCCTAATTGGAGGCACACCATGGCGCACGCCGCTTGCGAAGACGTTAAGCGCGATAACGTTGCGTGCGTTTTCACAGACATCCGCCGCGCGAATTTGGCGCCGCCCCGGAAATATTTGGCGCCGGCCACGAAAAAGGCGCGCCGGCGATGCCGGCGCGCCCCGATCGATCGCTTCTGAAGCCCTGAGGCCTAGAAGAACTTGTAGTGCACCTCGATCCCGTAGGTCCGGGGCGGGGTCAGGCTGTAGACGTTGGCGGCGTTGCCGTAGGCGATGTTGCGCGGCGAGCCGAGGGCCGCGGCGTCGTAGCCGAGGGTGTTGCCGACGTTCTTCACGTAGACGATCACCTGGTACTTGCCGTTGTTCGGCGTCCACGAGCCACGCAGGTCCACCTGGTCCCAGGACGGGGCTTCGTTCCAGGAGCGGGTGAAGATGTTGGCGTAGGCCTTGTCGCGCCAGATGAAGTTGGCGCCGACGTTGATCTTACCCGCGTCCAACACGAACGTGTAGTTGCCGTTCAGCGCCACCTTGTTCTTCGGCGCCTGAGGCAGCGAGTCGCCGACGACGCTTTCCGGCTGGTAGTACAGCGGGCTGAGCGTGGTGCCCCAGTTCTTGTTGTTGTTGACGTCCGCGAACATCGCCGACTTGGTGATGCGGGTCGGATTGTACGAGTAGTCCAGCGAGAACTGCAGGTGGTCGATCGGCTGCCACACGGCGTCAAGTTCGATGCCCGAGGAGCGCGATTCCGCGACGTTCACGAACTGGGTCGAGTAGCCGTTGACCGTCGTGATCTGCACCGGCGCCTGCAGGTTGTGGTAGGCGTAGTAGAAGGCCGACAGGTTGACCTGCAGGGTATGGCCGAAGTCCTTCTTCAGGCCGATCTCGTAGGCGTCGACGGTTTCCGGCGCCGCCTCCGGGTT
Organism: Caulobacter sp. KR2-114; assembly: GCF_049446115.1. Classification (NCBI taxonomy): domain Bacteria; kingdom Pseudomonadati; phylum Pseudomonadota; class Alphaproteobacteria; order Caulobacterales; family Caulobacteraceae; genus Caulobacter; species Caulobacter sp. KR2-114. Next base: position 1,148,801 of record NZ_JBMSEC010000001.1, on the reverse strand, counting down.
GGTCAGCAGCTGGCCCGCGTAGAGGCCGAACGCCTTGTAGCCGCGGCTGTAGCTGGCATAGGCCAGGGTGTCGCGGTTCGGCGTCCACTCGGCGCGCAGGGTGCCGGTGGTGGCGCTGGACGAGTCGCTCAGGCCGCGGGTCAGCAGGCCGGTGGCCGGGTCGATGTGCGCCTGGGTATAGCCGCCGGAGGCGGCGCAGGCGGCCGAAGCCACCGGCGTGCCGCTGACGCCCTTGGTGCCCGCGATCGTGGTGCAGGGCAGCAGCGACGAGGTCACGTCGAAGCCGCCGGAGCCCAGGTTCGGGATGGCCCCGCCGGTCAGGGCGTTCAGGAAGGTGGTGTTGCCGAGCAGGCTGCCCCAGTTGGCGGCAGTGCCCGTGGCGTCCAGCCCGCCCAGGGTCGCCGGCAGGTGCAGGGCGCCGGCGTAGACGCTCGACATGCAGCTGTCAGCGTAGCAGACGTCGCGCAGGTATTCCGTGCCGTACTTGGTGTCGCGGGTGTAGCGCAGGCCGCCGGTGACCTTCAGGGTGTCGGTGATCTTGTAGTCGACCTGGCCGAACACCGCGGTGCTCTTCGTCACCATGTCGTAGTTGGTGTAGTTGAAGAGGCCGGTGGGGTTGGCCGGGCCGCCGATGGGATGCAGCAGCTGCGTCTGCGACGGGTCGTAGCCCGCCTGCGGGTTGCTGTAGTGCTCGTGATAGTAATAGGCGCCGAGCACCCATTGCAGCGGGCCGTCGGTGGTCGAGGTTAGGTTGATCTCGTGGCTCCACCAGGTGGGAACCTCGTCGTAGCTGTAGGTCTCGTTCGGATTGACCGTCAGAGCGGTACAGCCGGCCGTGTGCGCGCAGATGCCGTTCGGATTGAGCGGGATCTGATAGCTCTGGACGTTGGTATTGTCGTAATCGCCGGCCAGGCTGTAGTGGTAGTGCTGCCATTCCGTCAGGTACTTCACGTCGAAAGTCGGGAAGTGGTAGACGAAGTTGAACGAGAACTGGTTGGCGTTCTGCAGCTTAACGCTGAGCGGCGTGTTGGTGTTGAAGTCGCGCAGCAGGCCGTGCGACGGCGGGTTGAAGGTCGTCGTGCCGCCGTTGAACTGGGTCAGGCCGGTGACCGCGCCGGAATAGCCGTAGGCCGCATTGTAGATCAGCGGGTTGCTGGGACCGATGCCGGTGCTGGTGGTGTCGTACGCGCCGGCGGTGTAGCCGGAGCGCGCGCCCGGACCGCCGCGGTTGTCCCAGTGCAGGGTGTCGTACTTGAACCAGGCTTCGGCGTGTTCGCCGAGGTTGGCCGCCAGCTGCAGCTCGACGTAGTACTCGTTACGCTTTGAGCCTTCCGACGGCATGCCGGCGTTGATGTTGTTGAAGTAGCCGTCGCGCTGGTCCTTCTTGTAGCCGGACAGGCGGAACTTCAGGTTGTCGGTGATCGGACCGGACACGGTGCCCTGGAAGTCCGAGTAGCCGTAGTTCTCGCCAATGGCGCGGACCTCGCCGGTCCAGTGCGCGGTCGGCTTCTGGGTGATGATGTTGATGATGCCGCCGATCGAGTTGCGGCCGTAGAGGGTGCCCTGCGGGCCGCGCAGCACTTCCACCCGGTCGACCAGCAGCGGCGGCATGCCGGCGAACACCGTCGAGGTGCTGTAGAGGCCGTCGATGTAGATGGCCACGGCCGCGTCGGCCGAGTGGATGTTGGTCAGGCGGCCCACGCCGCGCACCGAGGCGCGGTCGTTGGTGCTGGAGTAGACTAGACCCGGGGTGAAGTTGGTCATGTCCTGAACGGTGTTGATACCCTTCAGGTCGCGCTGCTTGGTGCCGAAGGCCGAGATCGCGATCGGCACGTCCTGCACGCTCTGCTCGCGCTTTTCGGCGGTCACCACCAGGGTGTCGATGGTGTTCTGATCGGGGGCGGCCGTCTCGGCGCCCGCGGCGGCGCCTGCGTCGGCGGCCATGGCCGGCGCGGCGATCGCGCCCAGGGCCATCGCCGAGGCGCCCAGCGCCAGCCAGCGCCGCAGCTTCAAGGTGTCGTTCATCTATCCCTCCAGGACGGGCCGCCCCAAAATTTGACGGCAGACTCTAGTTTTTTTGCCAGAACGGCCTGCCACGCGGGGAGGCGGGCAAGTCGGGGGCAGGACTTCCGGCGCCGGGGTTAACAAAGTCAACTCACTGTCCGTAAGTTATCACTGATCACTCATAGCTACGTGAAATCTGTGTCTCCGACGCCGCGGTTTGGCCACCTCGCGTAACGCTGGAACGCCAATAAAAGAACGGTGTTCAGGGCGCCGCTGTCAAAATGCGGGCGCAATTGCATTGCGAGCAATCGTTGCAAGGCTGAAATGCAGGCTTATTTTGGACGCGCCTGTCCAAGCTTCCGGCCAGCCGATTCGGCCACGAAAAAGCCCGCCGGCGGGATCGTCGGCGGGCCGTTCCGTTGATCGGCAGGTGCGGGTCAGCGACCCGACGGGATGTCCTTGAAGGCCACGTCCTTGTCGAGGCGCACGTCCTGCGGCAGGCCCAGCACCCGCTCGGCGATGATGTTCTTGAGGATCTCGTCGGTGCCCCCGGCGATGCGCATGCCGGGCGCGCTCATCAGGGTCTGCTGGAAGAGGGCGTGCAACGGCGACAGCTTCGGATCGGCGATGATGCCGAACTGGTCCTGCAGCTCGAGCGCCGCGGCCGCCACGTCCTGCATCAGGGGGGCAGTGACCACCTTGCCGATCGACGCCTCGGGCCCGGGAGTCTGGCCGCGGGACAGCGCGGTCTGGGTGCGCAGGCGGGTGTACTTCAGCCCCTCGGCCTGCACGTACCAGTCGGCGATCTTCTCACGCAGGGCGGCGTCCTTGATGCCGGTCCCCGCCAGGGTGGAGATGCCGTCGGCCAGCTGCATCACCTGGCGATGGTAGCTGACGCCGCCGCCGATGGCGTTGCGCTCGTTCATCAGGGTGACGATCGACACGCGCCAGCCGTCGCCCACCGCGCCGATCCGCTGGCTGTCCTTGACCCGAAGTTCGGTGAAATAGACCTCGTTGAAGCCGGAGGCGCCGGACATCTGGTGGATCGGCCGCACCTCGATGGCCGGGTCCTTCATGTCCACCCAGAACATGGTCAGGCCCTTGTGCTTGGGCACGTCCGGGTCGGTGCGGGTGATCAGGATGCCGAAGTCGGAGAACTGCGCCCCGGAGGTCCACACCTTCTGGCCGTTGATGATCCAGTCGCCCGAACCGTCCGTCGCCCGCACTGCGCGGGTGCGCGCGCCGGCCACGTCCGAGCCGCCGGAGGGCTCGGAGAACAGCTGGCACCAGATCTCCTCGCCGCGCAGGGCGGGGCCGACGAAGCGCTGTTTGTCCGCCTCGTTGCCCGCGGTCATGATGGTGGGCACGCACATGCCCAGCCCGATCTGGAACGGGTTGCCGGGGTTCGGGAACTTCGCCTCCTCCTGGGCGAAGATCTGCGACTGCCAGGAGGCGCCGCCCGGGCCGCCCCATTCCTTGGGCCAGGTGATGCAGGCATAGCCGGCGGCGGCCTTCTTCGCCTGCCAGGCCTTCGCCGCCGTCAGGTCGTCGCCGCCCTCGTCGTCCATGCGGCCGTGCGTCTTGGGGGCGTTGGCCTCGAGCCAGGCGTGGGCCTTGGCGCGGTATTCGGCTTCTTCCGGGGTGTCGTTGAAGTCCATGAGGGTTCTCCGCGCTCTCGTTCAGGCCGCGTTCTTGCGTTCGAGCTGGGTGACCAGCCGTTCCTTCCACTGCTTGGCCCCGCCGGCCACCAGGCCGAGCTGCTGGGCCCTGCGGTAGAACAGGTGGCAGTCCATCTCCCAGGTGAAGCCGATGCCGCCGTGGGTCTGCAGGTTTTCCTTGGCCGCGAACCAGGACGCCTCGCAGGCCGCCACCCGCGCCGCCGCGGCCGCCAGCGGCAGCTCCGGGGCGTCGGTGTCCAGCGCCCAGGCCCCGTAGTAGGCGTTGGAGCGCGCCAGCTCGTTCTTGACGTAGATGTCGGCCAGCTTGTGCTTGATCGCCTGGTAGCTGCCGATCGGCCGGCCAAACGCGTAGCGGTTCAGCGCATAGTCCTTGGCCATCTCCAGCGCCCGGTCGGCGCCGCCCACCTGCTCGAACGCCAGCAGCACCGCCGCGCGGTTCAGCACCTGCTCGACCAGGTCGAGGCCCTCGCCGGGCGCGCCCAGGCGCTCGGCGGCCGCGCCGCTGAAGCTCAGCTTCGCCGCGCCGCGGCTGGGATCCAGGGTCTGCAGGGTCTCGCGGGTCACGCCCGCGCCCTTCAGGTCGACGAGGAAGGCGCTCAGCTGGCCCGCCTCCTTGGCCAGCACCACGGCCACGTCGGCCACATCGCCGTCGGTCACCGGCAGCTTCTCGCCCGTCAGCCTGCCGTCGCTGACCGTGGCCTTGACCGAGGCGGCGCTGACCACGCCGGGGCCTTCGGAAGCCGCCAGGGCGCCGATCAGCTCCCCCGCGGCGATCTTCGGCAGGATGGCGGCCTTCTGGGCGTCGCTGCCGGCCAGGCGCACCGCCTCGGCCAGGAAATAGACGGTCGAGGCGAACGGGATCGGCGCCAGGGCGCGGCCCAGCTCCTCGGCGATCACGCACAGCTCCATGTGCCCGAGGCCCAGGCCCCCATGTTCCTCCGGGATGGTGGTGCCCAGCCAGCCCTGGGCCGCCACGGCCTTCCACAGCGTCTCGTCATACGAGCGGCCAGGGTTGTTCAGCACCCCGCGCACGGTCTGCGACGAACAGTTTCCGTCCAGGAACTTGCGCGCCTCGTTCTTCAGGAACTTCTGGTCGTCGGAAAAATCGAAGTTCATCTCGTCTCCGCCCGATGTGTTGGCCGGCGTCGGGGGCCGGCTTTCTGTCTCGCGCGAAGGATAGCCCCCTTTCGCGGCGGGGAAAGATTGACCGCGCGTCAAGGATTTACGGTTTTTATGTCAGCCGGACAGAAGCGGATTTCAGGCGGCGGACATGGCCAAGGCGGTATTCCAGCGCAACCAGAAGGTCTGGGTCGAGAGCGTCGGCGCCTGGGCGGTGGTCGAGAAGATCGTGCCGATCTGGGCCAAGGGCTTCGACGAGCCGGTGCGGGTGACCTACGAGGTCGGCCTTGGCCGTCCGTTCCTGGCGCACGAGCTGCGCCCCGAGGAGCGCGAGGTCGAGGGCGGCGGCGAGGGCGGCTCGTGGCGACTGCTGCGCGCGCGCAACAAGTGGCAGGCTCCAGAGGACTGCGCGCACCATCCCTATCCGGGCACCTTCCCCGTGGTGGTCACTGACCTGGGCGACTGGGGCGGCTGGCGCGTGCCGGGCGCCGAGTACGACCGCGACCCGCGGCTGATCGAGTTTCAGGCGCGCCTGATCGCCTCCGCCCCGACCCTGCGCAGCCTCGCCCGCGACCTGCTGACCATGGTCGCCGAGAGCCCGGAGGATGCGCCGCCGGCAGTGCAGGATCTGGCCCGCCGCGCCCTGACCGTCGAGCGCTACCTGCAGGAGATTCCCGGCGGCGAGGTCGCCAGCGGCCGCGCGGCGCCGGCGCAGGCGGCGGAGTAGCGGCGGGCGGCTATTTTCGCCGCGTCGCGGTGGCGCCCGGCGACGCCGAAGGCTAAATCCTTCGGATGCGCACCGACACCCCCCAGCCGATCCGCCTGGCCGACTACACGCCGCCCGATTTCCTGATCGACGAGGTCCACCTGGACTTCGACCTGCAGCCCAGCGCCACCCGCGTGAAGGCCCGGCTGCAGATCCGCCGCAATGGCGACCACAACCGTCCGCTGCGCCTGAACGGCGAACGGCTGACGCCGATATCGGTGGCGCTGGACGGCCGCGCCCTGGGCGACAGCGAGCGCCAGATCGACGCCGAGTTCCTGACCGTGCAGGGCGTGCCGAACGCCTTCACCCTGGAAACAGAGGTGCAGATCGACCCCGACGGCAACAAGGCGCTGGAGGGACTGTACATGTCCGGCGGCCGCTTCTGCACCCAGTGCGAGGCCGAGGGCTTCCGCAAGATCACATGGTTCGCCGACCGGCCGGACGTGCTGTCGCGCTTCACCGTGCGGGTCGAGGGCGACAAGGCGTTCCAGCACCTGCTGTCGAACGGCAACCTGATCGACAGCGGCGAACTGCCGGGCGGGCGTCACTTCGCCGTCTGGAACGATCCGTTCCCCAAGCCCTGCTACCTGTTCGCCCTGGTGGCCGGCGAGCTCGACGTGCTGGAGGACAGCCTCGTCACCATGAGCGGGCGCACCGTGGCGCTGAAGATCTTCGTCGACCCCGGCATGGCGTCGCGCGCCGAGTACGCCATGGACAGCCTCAAGCGCTCCATGAAGTGGGACGAGGAGGTGTTCGGCCGCGAGTACGACCTGGACCTGTTCATGATCGTCGCCGTGCGCGACTTCAACTTCGGGGCCATGGAGAACAAGGGGTTGAACATCTTCAACTCCTCGCTACTGCTGGCCGACCAGGCGACGGCCACCGACCTCGACTACGAGCGCATCGAGGGCGTGGTGGCGCACGAGTACTTCCACAACTGGACCGGCGACCGGATCACCTGCCGCGACTGGTTCCAGCTGTGCCTGAAGGAAGGCCTGACCGTGTTCCGCGACCAGAGCTTCTCCGGCGACATGCGCGGCCACGTGACCCAGCGCATCAAGGACGTGAAGATGCTGCGCGCCCGGCAGTTCTCCGAGGACGCCGGGCCGCTGTCGCACCCCGTGCGGCCCTCGACCTATGTGAAGATCGACAACTTCTACACCGCGACCATCTACGAGAAGGGCGCGGAGGTGATCCGCATGCTCAAGCTGCTGATCGGCGACGCCGACTTCAGGAAGGGCATGGACCTCTACTTCGACCGCTGGGACGGCCACGCGACCACGGTGGAGGCGTTCATCCAGTGCTTCGTCGATGTCACCGGGCGTGACCTCGCCCCCTTCTTCGCCTGGTACGAACAGGCCGGTACGCCGAAGGTGACCGTCGAGGCGGTCTATGACGAGGCGGCCAAGGCGCTGGACCTCACCCTGACCCAGGAGACCGCGCCCACGCCCGGCCAGCCGGACAAGCAGCCGCTGCCGATCCCGTTCGCCTTCGGCCTGATCGACGAGGACGGGCGGGTGCTGAAGGACACCGAGGTGCTGGTGCTCGAGGGCGAAAAGACCCAGCTGCGCGTGGAGGGCGTCGAGCGGACCCCGGTGCTGTCGGGGCTGCGCGGCTTCTCCGCGCCGGTGAACCTGTCCAGCGACGCCCCGGCCAAGGACGGCTACGTGCTGCTGTCGTCGGACCCGGACCTGTTCAACCGCTGGGAAGCCGGCCAGAACCTGGCTCGCGACCTGATCCTGACCCGCGCCGCCGGACACCCCGACGAGGTGGGCGAGGAGCGCTACGCCGAGGCCATGGGCCGGGCGCTGGACGATCAGTCGGCAGAGCCGGCGTTCAAGGCGTTGCTGCTGGCGCTGCCGTCGGAGCCGGACCTGGCCGTGATCGCCGCGCCGGCCGACCCGGCGGCGATCCACGAGGCGCGCGAGGCGCTGCGGGCGCGCATGGCTGTGCACCTGGGCGACAACCTGCGCCGGCTTCACGGCGGCCTGCAGGACGCCGGCGAATTCTCGCCCTCCGCCGAGGCCGCAGGGCGGCGCGCCCTGCGCAACGCGGCGCTGGAGCTGCTGGCGGCCGACCCGCACGCCGACAACCGCGACCGCGCGCGCGGTCACTTCCAGGCCGCCAACAACATGACCGATGCGATCGGCGGGCTGACGGCGCTGATGCTGATGGGCGGCGACGACTTCGACGAGGCGCTGGCGGATTTCTACGAGCAGTGGAAGAACGAGCCGCTGGTGATCGACAAGTGGTTCCAGACCCAGGCCCGGGATCCATCGGACGGCGCGCTTGGCCGGGTGCTGGGCCTGACCGCCCACCCGGCGTTCGACGCCCGCACCCCGAACCGGCTGCGCGCGCTCGTGTCGACCTTCGCCAACTTCAATCCGGCGCGGTTCCACGATCCCAGCGGCGCCGGCTACCGGTTCCTGGCCGACCAGATCCTGATGGTCGACACCTTCAATCCGAGCGTCGCGGCCCGGCTGGTCGAGCCGCTGGGCGCCTGGGCGCGGTATGCGCCGGAACTGGGCGCCCTGATGCGCGCCGAGCTGGAGCGGATCACCCAGGCGCCGAACCTGTCGAAGAACGTCTACGAGCTGGCGTCCAAGGCGCTGGGCTGATCGCCCAGCGACGATTCCGTTGCCAAGGCGCTGGGCTGATCGCCCAGCGACGATTCCGTTGAGGGATTCTGACCACGGCCGGCGCGCTCGCCGACTGTGACAAAATGGCCGCTTGCCGACTCGGACAGATTGCCGCGCCGGTGACGGAATCGCTGACGGCGCGTAAGAATCGAATCACGGGTGAATGGGGTTCGGCGGTTCGAGGAGTGGCGGGGTTTTGGCGACAGACGCCAGGGGCGGTCCCAGGACGGGTCGGCGTGACCGGCAGGCTGCGCGACTAGGCGCGCCGGCCGCGGCAGGCCCCCGGGGCGGCATGCCGCGCCGCGACCAGCCGACGCTGGTGCGCATCGCCGTGCTCGTGGTGCTGCTGGGCGCCGCCATCTACACCGGTTTCGCCGCCTGGCGGCTGCGCGAGGCGGAGTCCTCGACGCCGGCAGGCCCGATGCTGGCCGCCAGGGCGGGCGCCCTCGGCGAACGGCTGGACGGCGTCGCGACCACCCTGCGCGCCGCCCTGATCGCCGGCGACGGTCTCCAGCAACGCTTTCCGGACACGCCCATCGAGGCCGCCGAGATGGCGGCTCGCACGGCGGGCGACCGCGCCGAGGGCGCGGCCGTGCTGCTGGCCGGCGAGGTCGTCGCCCAGGCCGGCGACGCCAAGGACCCCGACTGGAAGGGCGCCGCCCGCGCCGCCCAGGCCGCGGATGGATCCTTCTGGATCGGCGCGCCGGCGGCCCCGCAGGGCGCGGGACCGGCGCCAGCCCTCTATGCCGCCTGGGTCTCCGATGCCGGCAAGGCCAAGCGCGTGATCCTGCTGAAGGTCAGCCACGCCGCGCTGCTGGACGGCCTCGGCGGCGGCAAGACCAGCGCCGCGGCAGCCCTGCCGGACGGTCGGCTGGTCGCCTCCGCGGGAGACGGCGGCGTCGCGGCCGCCAGCACCGTCAACGAAGCCTTCGCCATCAGTCCGGGCGACGTGAAGCCCGGCGCCCTGGCCCGCGGCCGGCGCCCGGACGGGCGGGCCATCGAACTTGCAGTCCGGCCCGCCGCCGGCGGCGCGTTGCTGGCGCTGACCGCCGAGCCGGCCAGCGGCATGTTCACCGACAGCCTGCGCGACAACCTGGTCTCCCTGCTGGCGCCGCTGACCATCGCCTGCGCCCTGGCGCTGCTGCTGGTGTTCCAGGCGCGCCGGGCCGAGGCCGCTCAGGCGGCCTTCGCCGAAAGCCAGCAGCGTTTCCGCCTGGCCGTCGAGGCCGCGCGCTGCGGCATCTGGGAATGGGACCTCGTGTCAGGCGAGCTGTTCATGTCCGACGTCATGGGGGCGATGCTGGGGTGGGGCGGCGGCGGCGTGGCCACCACCGAGCAGGTGCTGGAGCGCATCTCGCCCGACCACCGCGACCGCGTCACCCAGGCGCTCTCCACCGCGCGGCAATCCAGCGCCTTCGACGTGTCGTTCCGGGTGCCGAACCCCGCCGGGGGACCGCCGACCTGGATCGACGCGCGCGGCCAGGGCTTCGGCGACGCGGGGGCCGACGGCTTTCCGCGGATCATCGGCGTGGCCCTGGACGTCACCGAGGAACGGCTGGCGCAGATCCGCGCCCAGGCCGCCGAGAACCGCCTGCGCGACGCCATCGAGAGCGTGCCCAGCGCCTTCGTGCTGTGGGACCGGGCCGGCCGCCTCTTGATGTGCAACCACAACTACCGGGAGTTCTTCGGCCTGGAGCCGAGGATCCTGAAGCCTGGCGCCCTGCGCGAACAGGTGCTGCGGTTCGTCAACCTGGCCATACGCCAGCAAACGCAGACGGCCACGGAAGGCGTGCGCGAGGCCCAGCTGAACGACGGGCGCTGGGTGCAGATCGCCGAGCGCCGCACCTTCGACGGCGGCCTGGTGGTCACCGCCGCCGACATCACCGCCATCAAGACCCAGGACGAGGCGCGCCGGCGCAACGAGGAGCAGCTGCAGGCGCTGATCGTCAACCTCAAGCGCGCCCAGGAGGAGGCCGCCGAACTGGCGCAGAAGTACGCCACCGAGAAGGTCCGGGCCGAGGGCGCCAACAAGGCCAAGAGCGAGTTCCTGGCCAACATGAGTCACGAACTGCGCACCCCCCTGAACGCCATCAACGGCTTCTCCGAGATCATGGTCGGCGAGATGTTCGGCCCCCTGGGGGACCGCCGCTACAAGGAATATGTCGGCGACATCCATCGCTCGGGCGAGCACCTGCTGGCGCTGATCAACGACATCCTGGACATGTCCAAGATCGAGGCCGGCAAGATGAACCTGCGCTTCGAGCCGGTGTCGATCGACGACCTGGTCGAGGACTCAGTGCGTCTGGTGAAGAACCGGGCCGAGAACGCGGGGCTGTACGTCGAGGTGGCGCTGCCGCCGCTGCCGGAGGTGGACGCCGACTACCGGGCGATCAAGCAGGTGCTGCTGAACCTGTTGTCCAACGCGGTGAAGTTCACGCCCAAGGGCGGCAAGATCAGCGTCCGGGCCGAGACCCGGATGGATCCGTTCGGCGAGCGCGTGCGCATCAGCGTGCGCGACACCGGCATCGGCATCGGCAAGGACGACCTGGCGCGGCTCGCGCGGCCGTTCGAGCAGGTCGAGAGCCAGCACGCCAAGACCCAGCAGGGCACCGGCCTGGGCCTGGCGCTGTCGAAGTCGCTGGTGGAGATGCATGGCGGGGTGCTGGAGCTGGAGAGCCAGCCGGGGCAGGGCACCACGGCCAGCTTCGTGCTGCCGATCCGCCAGCCGGGTCTGCTGGAAGAAGGCGCCCAGGCGGTGGCGTGACGTTTTATCTTCCCCCGCTTGCGGCTAGAGCGGGACTCGTTCACACGGAAGCGTAGCCGGCGTTAACGAGGTAGTTGCTGCACTCTTTGGCGGTGAAGCGGTCGAGGAGCGCGCCAGCGCTTCGCCAGGTCTCCTCGACGGTGCGGGGCTGCGCCTTTCGCATGAGGTGTTTGAGCTTGGAGAAGACCTGCTCGATGGGGTTCAGGTCGGGGCTGTAGGGCGGCAGGAAGATGAGGTGAGCGCCGACGGCGCGGATCGCGGCGCGGGCTTTTCGGCTTTTGTGGCTGCCGAGGTTGTCCATCACCACGACGTCGCCGGGCGAGAGCGCCGGAACGAGGACCTCGCGGAGGTAGAGCAGGAAGAGCTCGCCGTTGATCGGGCCGTCGATCACGAAGGGCGCGTCGATCCGGTCGCTGCGCAGGGCCGCGACGAAGGTCAGGGTCTTCCACTTGCCGTGTGGAGCGTAGCCCTTCAGGCGCTTGCCCCGCAGGCTCCAGCCCCGCAGGGGAGCCATGTTGGTCTTGATCCAGGTTTCGTCGATGAAGACCAGACGAGAGGGATCAACGCTCTTCTGGTGCGTTCTCCAGCGGGCCCGGCGACGGGCTACGTCGGGTCGGAGCTGTTCTTCGGCGAAGGCGCTCTTTTTTTAAAAGTCAGCTCCTGCTCCCGCACGAAGATCCACACCGCCCGCGGCGTCGTCTTGATCCCGCGCTCCGCCAGCTCCGCTGTCAGACCCCGTAGCGTGAACGGCCCCGACGCGATCCGCTCCTCCAGCCACCTCGCCAGATCGCCGCTCAGCGTCCGCGGCTTGCGGCCCCCGATCGCATCCGGCTTCAGCGATCCCGTCTCACGCTCACGGCGCGCCCACTTCGATATGCACGAGGGCGCCACCTGCAGCGCCGCCGCAATCTCGCGATGCGTCTCGCCCGCAGCCCGGCGCGCCATCGCCCGCGCCCGAAGATCCATCGAGTAAGGAGCCGTCATCCCAGCTGGCCTCCCCCAGCAGCCAGGGTGAATCAGCTCTCCGCTGATTTGGGAACCCCGATTCCGCCAGAAAGGAACCCGCTCTAGGCGATTCACACATCTTGATGTCGCGTTGAGACCAACCCTTCTCCCCTTGCGGGAGAAGGTGTCTTGCGCAGCAAGACGGATGAGGGGTCGGGAAGCTTCTCCGGTTGGCGCCGCGCCGCCGTCGCCGAGATCGTCACAAGGGTTCCGGCAACCCCTCATCCGACCCGCTTCGCGGGCCACCTTCTCCCGCAAGGGGAGAAGGAAAGAGCGCTTCGACGATGTGTGCATCCCCTAGCCGCTTGCGGGGGAAGTGTCGCCAATGCCGAGGGAAGCGAGGCGGGCGACGAAGGGGGAAGTAGCCGGCCGCTCGCGTCGACGTCTGTGAAAATTGCCTTCATCTACGACAGAGACGGGCCCGAATAGCCTGCGCCCTCACACCCTACGCACCCCCATCGTCGCCCGCTCCGCTTAGGCGACACTTCCCCCGCGAGCGTCGGGAAGCGGAGATCAGGGCGCCGCGGTGGTCGCTGCCGGTTGTTGCTGCAGCTGCGGCTGGGGCCGCATCTCCTCGCCGACCTTGGCGCGCTGGTCCTGCGGCAGCTTGACGGTGAAGTCAACGATCGCCGCCTCGATGTGGCTGCGGGCCCCGGTCTCCATCAGCCGCGCCTGATCCAGCTTGGCCTTGATCGCCGCCGCATCGACCTTGTCGGAGCCGAGCGCCGTCCAGGCCTCGATGCGCAGCTGCCGGGCCTGTTGCAGGGCGGGGCGCTGGTCGGTGTTGACCGCCTTCACCGCCGCGGCGAATTGCCCGCGGGAGAGCGGCGGCAGCGCCAGGGCGGCGCGGCGCACCGGCTGCAGCGGACCGTTGGCCGTCTGCGCCGCCACGGCGCGGGCCTTCACCGCCCGCGCCACGACGACGATGGTCGCGCCGGCCCCCAGCAGGAAGAAGTTCAGCGCCAGCGAACAGAGCAGGGTGATGGTCAGGGCGCGCGGGCTCATCAGACGTCGCCTCCCAGGCCGCCGTCCAGTGCGGTTTCCTCGGAGGGGGGCTGCGCCTGCGGCGAGGCATGCGGGGTCATGACGTTGATCAGCGCATGCGGCGCGAAGGTCGCGCCCATGACCACGCCGGCGGCGCAGGCCGCCACCATGCTTCCGGCCACGCCGACCGCCGCCAGCCAGCGCAGGATTTCGCCGCCGGTTCGCCGCGCGGGCGGCGCCATGGCGATCACCGCCTCGGACAGGGCGTGGCTGGGCGCCGCCGTCGTCGCCTGCCACAGCAGATGGTCGAGGTCGGATTCCGCCGCCAGCACGTCGCGCGCCGGCGCCTGCGCCGCGAGCCGCCGGGCGGCCTCACGCTCGCCCTCCGGCCAGCGGCCGATGTCCGCGCCATAGGCCGCGGCCAGGGCCGCGAACCGCTCGTCGGTCATGCCCGGACTCTCCCGTTGCGGCATGGCTGCGTCATCCCCCGTCCGCCAGATCGGCCAGCGCCGCGCGAAGCGCGCGGCGGCCGCGCGACAGCAGGCTCTCCAGCGCTTCGACGCTGACCTGCATCAAGGCGGCCGCCTCGATGTTGCCCAGCTCCTGATAGTGGCACAGAACGATCGCCTCGCGCTGTCTCGGCGGCAGGCTCTGCAAGGAGGCGGCCACGCGCTTGCCGACGTCCCGGGCCAGCAGGTTGCGGTCCGGCGCCGGGCCGGCGTCCACCTGTTCCGGCGGATCGGCTGTCGGGTGCTCGCGCCGCCGGCGCAGGCGATCGTAGCAGAGGTTCAGCGACACCCGATGCAGCCAGGTGTCGAACTTGGCCTCGCCCGGCCGCCAGTTGGGCGCGTTCTTCCAGACCCGCACGAAGGTTTCCTGCGCCACGTCCTCGGCCTCCGCCGCATCGCTCAGCATGCGCTGCGCCAGCGCCAGGATGCGCGGCAGCTTGCGGGCGACGAGCGCCCGAACGGCGGCCGGGTCGCCCCGGCCCGCGCGCAGCACCAGTTCGTCGTCCGTGTCGCCGGCCGCTGGCCTCAAGCCTCACCTCGTCCACGCCCTGCGCTCCTTGCCGGCCATGCCGTGAGAGCGACGCCCGGGCGCCATCAGATGATCCCTTACGACGAGAACTCCAATGACGTCCCCCCAACCAACGCCGTCCCGGCAGCTGTCACGCGCTGGCGAGGGCATTCCGTCGCCGGAGGATGGCGCCGTCAGGCCGCCTCGGCGACGCGGGCGATCTCGGCCAGCAGCGCCCCGGGCGAGATCGGCTTGGCCACCACGCCATCGATGCCGGCGGCCCGGTAGCTGTCGCGCTGGTGGCTCATGACGTTGGCGGTGAGGGCAATGATCGGGGCGCCGGCGGCGGTGGAGGGCAGGGCGCGGATCTGCCGGGTGGCTTCCAGGCCATCGATGCCCGGCATCTGGATGTCCATCAGGATCAGGTCGAACGGCCGTAGCCGGGCCGCCTCCACGCCCCGCTCGCCGTCCTCGGCGCAGGTGACCCGTGCGCCCAGGCCCTCGAGGATGCGGCTGGCGATGAGCCGGTTGGTGGCGTTGTCCTCGATCAGCAGGATGTCGAGGTCGGCGAGGCCGGACGGCGTCACCGCGTGATCCGCCGACGGGCGCTGGGCGGGCGGGGCGGCGATTTCGAGCCAGAACGTCGAGCCGACCCCAGGAGTCGATGTCAGCCCCACCTCGCCGCCCATGATCTGAGCCAGCCGCCGGGTGATGGCCAGCCCCAGGCCGGAGCCGCCGAAGCGGCGGGTGGTCGAGCCATCGGCCTGCTGGAACCGCTCGAAGACCCGCGCCTGCGCCGCCTCGGGGATGCCGATGCCGCTGTCCTCGACCTCGAAGCGCAACCGCTTTTGCGCCCCTGTGCCGCGCCATCCGGCCCGCACCGTCACGTGGCCGGCCTCGGTGAACTTCACGGCGTTGCCGACCAGGTTGAACAGGCACTGGCGCAGGCGCGCCGGATCGGCCATCACCTCGCCGAGGCCGTCCTCGGCTTCGACCGAGAGGGCCAGGCCCTTGCGGTCCGCCTGGGGCGACAGCAGCTTCACCACGCCCTCGGCCACCGCGGCCGGCGACAGGGGGTCGGGATTGAGCTCCAGGTGGCCGGCCTCGATGCGTGAGAAGTCGATCACGTCGTCGAGCAGCGCCTGCAGCATGCCGCCGCACGCCAGAGCCTCATCGATCAGGCCCTCGCCCGGCGTGCAAAGGTTCTGCGCCTTCAGCAGATGCAGCACGCCCAGCACCCCGTTCATCGGCGTGCGGATCTCGTGGCTGATGTTGGCCAGGAAGCGGGACTTCGCCTCGGTGGCCGCCTGAGCCAGCTGCAGGGCGACGGCCAGTTCGCCGGCGCGATCCTCGGCCTCACGGCGCGCCGCGACGATGGCCGAGATGTCGTCGGCGTACATCACCACCCCGTCGACGTTGCCCGCCCCGTCGCGCCAGGGGCGGCACTCCCAGCGCAGGGCGTAGGTGTGTCCCTGGGTGTCGGTGATGACGTCCTCGGATTTGCTGACGATCTCGCCGGCCAGGGCGCGCTTCTGGGCCTTGATCACCTCGGCATAGGGCGCGTGGTTCAGGCCCGACAGGTCGTAGCCAAGATGCGGCCGGCCCTCCAGGTGGAACAGCTGCGCCCAGCGCGGGCTGACCATGGAATAACGCAGCGCGCGGTCGAAGATCGCAACCGCATAGGGCGCCTGTTCGATCAGGTCGCGGCTGCGACGCTCGCCCTGCACGGCCATGTCGCGGGCGACCACCAGGGCGGTCACGTCCTGCGAGATGCCGTGCGCCAGGTGCAGGCCGCCCTCCAGACGCTCGCCCCACACGTGGCCGCGCACGTGCATCCAGCCGCCGGCGTCGGTGCGCAGTCGATGTTCGAAGGCCCCGGGCCGGCCGTGGTCGATGGCGCCGTCCATGGCCGCCAGCACGCCCGGCAGGTCGTCAGGGTGACAATAGCGGCCGAAGTCCTCCTCGGTGGTCATGCTGACCCCCGCCTTGGCCAGCATCGCCAGCCACTCGTCGGACCAGGTGATGCGCTGGGAGCGGGGGTCGAACCACCACAGGCCCACGCCGGCGGCCTCCGACAGATAGCGCTGGACTTTCTGCGCGTTGGCGACCGTCTCGGCGGCCTTGAACTCCTCGGTCACGTCGCGCAGGGCGCCCATGACCTGGCCGTCCGGCCCCCGGCGCACCTCGCCGCGAAGCTGGGCCCAGCCGCCGTCGTGGCGGGCGACGCGCAGCGATATGGGGGCGTGGGCGATGCTATCGAGCGCCCGCACCTGACGCACCAGATCGGGGCGGCTGTCGGGGTGGACGAGGTCGAGGAAGCGCGTGCCGATCAGCTGGTCGCGGGGCCGGCCGGTGACCGCGGTCCAGGCCGGATTGCACTCGGTCAGTTGACCGGTCGGGGCGACCACCGCGAACAGGTCCGCGGCGTGCTCGAAGAACCAGCCTGCCGTCTGCGACTCGTCGCCGATCAGCGTCGACCAGGGTGCGCGTTTTGCGCCGGACGTCGTCATGGTGGCTTTTGCTCCCGGCGTCCCATTGTCGCCGGATTGCTGAATCGAGCCTTTCGACGGCCGGCTCCGGCGCTTTTGTCGCAGGTTTCTGGCGGCTACCCGACCTAGCTCCGAAGCGTCGCCAGATAGGCGGCGTGGGCCGCCTGCCGCGCCCGGCGCAGCCGCTGCAGCAGCGCCCGGAAGTCGCGCGCGCCACCCGCCCGGGCCAGCAGGTTCTTGAGCGCCGGCGGCTCCTCCGCCGGGTCGGCGTCGTCGTCCAGCGCCACCTTCAGCAGCTGCGACAGGTTCTGCTGCAGCCGCCAGGCGTCGATCAACTCGGCCAGGCGCTCGGGCGGCGCCAGGGCGGCTTCGCCGAGGGCCTCCAGGGCGGCGCGGGTGTTCTGCGCCAGAGGTCCGCCCGCCGCGGCGGCGGCGAGCTGCAGGTGCTGGGCGGCGAACTCGATGTCCACGAGGCCGCCTTCGCTGAGCTTCATGTCCCATTCGCCCCGCGGCGGGCGCTCGCGCGCCATCAGCTCGCGCATCTCCCGGACGTCGGCCGCCTGGGCGGCCGGATCGCGGGGCTGTCGCAGCGCCGTCTCGATCGCTTCGGCCGCCTCGACGGCGAACGCGTCCGACGTCGCCCAGACCACCCGCGCGCGGGTCATGGCCAGGAACTCCCAGGTCTCGGCCTCGCCCCCGCGGTAGTAGCCGGTGAAGGCGCCGAAGCTGACCGCAACAGGCCCCTGGGTGCCGGACGGACGAAGCTGCAGGTCCACTTCGTACAGCAGGCCCTCACCCGTGGGAGCCGAGAGGGCGGCCACCAGGCGCTGGGTGAAGCGGGTGTAGAAGGTCTCCGCCCCCCAGCCCCGGGTCGCCGACGCCGCATCCGGGGTGCGGGCGCGATAGAGGGTCATCAGGTCGAGGTCGGAGCGCGCGGTCATCTCCCGCGAGCCGCACTTGCCGAGCGCGACCACGGCGACGTCGCCGTCGAACGCGCCCGCCATGCGGCTGACCTCGGCCAGGGCGGCGACGGACAGGCCGCGGATGATGGCGTCGGCCAGGTCGGCGAAGGCGGCGCCGGCGGCCTCGGCGGTCGCCACCCCGCCCATCACCTGCGTGCCGATGCGGAAGGCCGCCTCCCGGTGGCGCCGGCGCGCCAGGTCCATGGCGGCTTCGAAGCCGTCCGCCCCGGCGATGGCGTCGGCCAGATCCCCAGGCGGCTCGATCGCGGCGAAGAAGCTGGGGTCCAGCAGGGCGTCGAGCGCCGCCGGCTGGCGCGCCAGGGTGCGCGCGAATTCCGGCGCGAACGCCATCACCCGCACCACCAGCTCCAGCAGCTTGGGCTGCGCCAGGAACAGCGACTGCACCTGCACCCCCGACGACAGGCCGCCGAAGAAGTCGGAGAAGCGCAGGAAGGCGGCGTCCGGCGCGCCCGTGGCGTTGGCCGCCTCCAGCAGACGCGGGGCCAGGCGGGTGAAGAGTTCGCGCCCGCGCTCGGTGCGGGTGGCGGCGATGTGGCCGTGGTGCCAGCCGCGGATGGTCTGCGAAACCTGGGCGGGGTGGGAGAAGCCCATCCGCTTCAGCGTCGCCAGCGTCTCGGGGTCGTCGTCGACGCCGGTGAAGATCAGGCTGCCGAAGCGCGAGGACAGCGCCTCCTCGCCGGCGAACAGCTCGCCGTAGCGGCCGTTGACCCGCCGCAGCACCCGCCCGACGAAGGCGTCGAACGCCTTGAGGTCGGTGTGGCCGGCCAGGGCGGCGATGCGCCGGCGATCGGCGTCGGCCTCCGGCAGGCGATGGGTCTGTTCGTCGGCCACCATCTGCGCGCGGTGCTCCAGGGCCCGCAGGGTGCGGTAGGCCTCGGTGAGGTCCTCCGCGGCGGCCTCGCCGACCTGTCCGGCGGCGGCGAGGGCGGCCAGGGCGTCCAGTGTGCGCGGCGAGCGCAGGTCCGGATGGCGGCCGCCCAGGATCAGCTGCTGGGTCTGGACGTAGAATTCCACCTCGCGGATGCCCCCGCGGCCGAGCTTCAGGTCGGCGCCCTTGGCGGTGAGACGCTCGTCCACCTTGTGCGCGTGGATCTGGCGCTTGATCGAGTGGATGTCGGCGATGGCGGCGAAGTCGAGGTTGCGCCGCCAGACGAAGGGGCGCAGTTCGCGCAGGAACGCCTCGCCGCGCCCGAGGTCGCCGGCGCAGGCGCGGGCCTTGATGAAGGCCGCCCGTTCCCAGTTCTGGCCGACGGTCTCGTAGTACTCGTAGGCGGCGTCCACCGGCACGGCGAGCGGCGTGGACGACGGGTCCGGGCGCAGCCGAAGGTCCACGCGGAACACATAGCCGTCCGCCGTGCGGCTCTGCAGGATGTTGGAGAGGCGTTCGGTGATGCGCGCCACGAAGGCCGGCGGCTCGATGCCGTCGGCCAGGGGCAGGGCCTCCGGCGCGTAGAAGATCGAGATGTCGATGTCGCTGGAATAGTTGAGTTCGAAGGCGCCGTGCTTGCCCATGGCGATGGCGAAATAGCCGGGCAGGGGCCCTTCCTCGCCTTCGCCCAGCCGGGTCAGCCGGCCCGCCGCGAGGGCCTCGCGGGCGGCCAGGGCGATGGCCGCCTGGGTGACCGTGTCGGCGAAGCGGGTCAGGGCGGCGGTCACGGCGTCCAGGTCCCAGGCGCCGCCCAGGTCGGCCAGGGCGGTCAGCAGGTGCAGGTCAGCCTTCAGCACCCGCAGCGAGGCCTCGCCGTTGGCCAGGTCGGCCCCGGCCTCGGCGGCGCGTTGCAGGATCAGTTCCAGGTGCGCCTGGGGGTCCTTTTCCAGGATGCGCCGCAACCTTTCCGGGTCCCGCCGCGCCAGCGAGGCCAGGTAGGGCGAGGCGGCGAACACCGGCGCCAGGGCGCGCCAGGCGCCGGCCAGGGTTTCCTGCCAGCCGCCCTCCACGGCCGCCTCGTCCAGCTGGGCCCGCAACCGCTCGGCCGCCTTGGCGTCGACCAGGGGGCCACAGGGCTGGATCAGATCGAGGAGCGCGGTCACCGGCGCATCATGGCGACTCGCGGCGGTTCCTAGAAGGGCCGGCTCAGCCGATCTTCGGCAGCACCAGGGCCACGCGCAGGCCAGGGCCGGAACCATCGACGGACCCCGGACCCTCGTCGAGCTCCAGGCCGCCCTTGTGCGCCTGGGCGACGGCGCTCACCAGCGACAGGCCGAGGCCCGCGCCTGGCTCGTTGCGACTGTTTTCCAGGCGCACGAAACGCTGGATCACCCGCGCTCGCTCGGTCTCCGGCACGCCGGGGCCGGTGTCCGTCACCGAGAACTCCACGTCGCCGGACGAGCGGCGGCGCACGCGCAGCATGATCGCCCCGCCCTCGGGCGTGTACTTGACCGCGTTGTCCAGCATGTTGGCCAGGGCCTGGGCGATGAACTCGCGGTTGCCGCGCAGCTGCAGCGTCGGGGTCAGCTCGGCGCGGAAGTCCAGACCCTTGTCCTCGCACAGCGGCTCGTAGAGCTCGGCGACGCCGGCCGCCAGTTCGCCGGGGTCGAAGGTCACCGGATTCGGCGGCTCGACGGCCGCCTCCAGCCGGGCGATGGCGAGCACGGCGTTGAAGGTCTTCAGCACGTTGTCGGCGTCTTCCAGGGCCGTGTGCAGGGCGGCCACCGGATCGCCCTTGCCGTTGTCGGCCTCGATCGCCGCCGCCTCCAGGCGCGCCCGCAGGCGGGTCAGCGGCGAGCGCAGGTCGTGGGCGATGGCGTCGCCGGCATGGCGCAGCCCGCCGATCGAGCGCTCCAGGCGATCCAGCATGTCGTTCAGCCCGCCGGCCAGCTCGTCGTACTCGTCGCCGGTGTGGCGCACCTCGGCCCGCGCCCGCAGATCGCCGCCGCGCACCGCGCCGATCACCCCGGTCAGGCTGGAGATGTTGCGCGACACGTCTCGGCTGACCACCACCCCGCCGGCCAGGCCCAGCAGGATCACCAGCGCCCCGGCGCCCCAGAGCGCGCGGGCGATCTTGACCACATAGCCCTCGGCCTCGCCGACGTCAGAGCCGACGAACAGCAGCTCGCCGCCGGACAGCCGCTCCTGCATGCCCCGCGCAGGACGGCGGATCATCGCCCCGTCCGGATCGGTCTCGTTGAGCCGGAAGCTGGCCCATTCGCGGTCGCCGTTCTGGTGGTCCACCGGCGAGACCGCCAGGGAGCCGCTGACCGGCTGGCCGTCCTTGTTCATCAGCAGGTACAGGAAGCCGTGATCGCTGGAGGCGCGGTCGATCACCGCCTGGTTCAGCACCGCGAAGCCGCCCCGGCGGTAGATCGCCTCCAGCGACTGCATCTCGCGGGTGATGGCCGCGTCCGCGTGCCGGTTCACCTCGCCCGCCGTGGCCAGGTAGATGTACGCCAGGAAGGCGCTGGCCGCGGCCGCGAACACCGCCAGGAACAGCAGCGTCAGCCGGAACGGCGTGGTGCGGAAAAGGCGCGGCAGGCGCATGGCGGGAGGCTATGGGCCTCAGGCTTCGAGGCGGTAGCCCGCGCCCCGGACGGTCTGCAGCATCGGCCGATCGAAACCCTTGTCGATCTTCGAGCGCAGCCGCGAGATGTGCACGTCGATGACGTTGGTCTGCGGGTCGAAGTGGTATTCCCAGACCTTCTCCAGCAACATGGTGCGGGTCACCGACTGGCCGGCGTTGCGCATCAGGAATTCCAAAAGCTGGAACTCGCGCGGCTGCAGGTCGATCTCCTTGCCCTGCCGACGCACCTCCCGGCCGATCAGGTCCATCTCCAGGTCGCCGACCCGCAGCAGGGTCTGCACCGAGCCGGTCTCCCGCCGGCGCGCCAGGGCTTCCACGCGGGCGCTCAGCTCGGCGAAGGCGTAGGGCTTGACCAGATAGTCGTCGCCGCCGGCCTTCAGCCCGGCGACCCGGTCGTTGATCTCGCCAAGGGCGGAGAGAAACAGCACCGGCGTCTGGTCGCCCTCGCGGCGCAGCAGCTCGACCATGGCCACGCCGTCCAGCCGGGGCATCATCCGGTCGACGATCATCACGTCGAACTTCGCGCCCTTGGCCGCCAGCAGGCCGGCCTGGCCGTCCGGCGCGGCGATGCACTCGTGACCGGCGTCGGTGAGGCCCTTGACCATCACCTCGCTGGCCACGACGTCGTCTTCCACGATCAGCAGTCGCATCCTGCGTCCCCCTTCGCAGCCGCGATGGCCCTAGCCATCGCCCTTCGCGGCTTCGTCGATCTTCACCGGCAGGAACAGGGTGCGGCCGCCGCGGCTGATGCCCAGCGGGATCGAGGTGCGGCCGGACTTGCGCCATTCGGCCACCGCCGCGGCCACGTCGCTGGCGCTCGCCACCTCGTGACCGCCCGCGCGGACGATCACGTCGCCGCGGCGCAGGCCCTTCTCGCCGGCGTCGGACGAGCCCTTGACCCCGTCCACCAGCACGCCGCGCACCGCGTCGTCGATGCCGTACTGCCGGCGCGCCACCGGATCCAGCGGCGTCAGGGACATGCCCAGCACCTGCGCCTTGGCGCCGACCTTCGGCCCCGCCGCGGAGCCGCCGCTGTCGCTGTCATCGCCGCCGGCGCCGCCGTTCTGGGCCAGCTGCGCCTCGGACGGGCGGGTGCCGGACTTGATGTCGACGGTGCGCTGCTTGCCGTCGCGATAGACGTCCAGGTGCAGGGTGTCCCCGGCCTTGGCCTTGGCCACCTCGCGGGTCATCTCCGAGGAGGTGGTCACGTTGTGGCCGTTGACCGCGACCACCACGTCGCCCTGCTGCAGGCCGCCGCGCGAGGCCGGGCCGTTGGGCACCAGGTCGGCGACCACGGCGCCCTTGCGGCCCTTCAGGCCCCAGCTCTCGGCCATCTCATCCGACAGGTTCTGGATGGTGGCGCCGATGTAGCCGCGGGTGATCTTGCCGCCGGCGATCAGCTGCTTGGTGATGTTGTCGGCGACGTCGGCCGGAATGGCGAAGCCGATGCCCACCGAGCCGCCGGACGGCGAGAAGATCGCGGTGTTGACGCCGATCACGCGGCCGTAGGTGTCGAAGGTCGGGCCGCCGGAGTTGCCGCGGTTGATGGGGGCGTCGATCTGGATGTAGTCGACGAAGGTCTCGCCGATGTCGCGGCCGTAGGCCGAGACGATGCCGGCCGTGGCGGTCGAGCCCAGGCTGAACGGGTTGCCCACCGCCAGCACCCAGTCGCCGACCCGCGGGCGGGCGTTGTTCTCGAAGTCGACGTAGGCGAAGTTGTGGCCCTCGACCTTGATCACCGCCAGGTCGGTGCCCTCGTCGCGGCCGACCACGGTGGCCTTCAGCGTCGAGCCGTCCTTCATCACCACCTTGATGTCGTCGGCGTTCTCGACGACGTGGTTGTTGGTGACGATGTAGCCGTCGGGCGAGATGAAGAAGCCGGAACCGGCCGAGAGCGCCTTCTGGCCGCGCGGGTTGGGCGAGGCGCCGCCACTGTTGTCGTCGCCGTCATCGTCGCCGCCGCCGCCGTTGGGCGGCACGATGTTGAACGGGAAGCCCTTCAAGGCGGGGTTCTGCTGCGCAACCGGGATGTGCGAGGTCACGTTGATCGAGACCACCGCCGGCGAGACCTTCTCGAAGATGTCGGCGAACGACTGCGGCGCGCCGGGCGCCGGGGCGAACACCGGGGAGGTGGACGCCAGCATCAGCCGCCCGTGCGTGTCGGCCGCCGCCGCCGGCAGCCTGACCCCCACGCCGGCCGCCGCCGCCACGGCGACCCCGACCCCCGCCAGAGCGCCGACAAAGAATTGGTACTTCCTAACCGCCATCACGTGTTCCTCATTCCCGGCATTTGCTTGGGGGGTCCGGGTGACCACTAATCTAGGCTCCGATGCCAAAATGCGCGAGGCCTCTCAAGTTACCTTTCCGTCATCCCGGGGGCTTTTGCGAAGCGGTTTTCAGGCGCGAACTTGTCCAAGCTTGTCAGTGTGTTTCATCGCTCAGCAAATGTTCGAGCCGCGCTTCTTCCTCAGCACTGAGGGTTTCAACTGGCGCGTCCCTGCGGCGACGCAGCAGCAGCAGCGCGCCGCCCAGGGCGACCACGGCGAAGGGTGCAGTCCACAGCGCGGCGTTGCCCCACGAGAACGGCGGCTTGAGCAGCACGAACTCGCCGTAGCGCGAGCGCAGGTAGGCCTTGATCTCGGCGTCCGAGCGGCCCGCGGCGACCTGCTGGCGCACCAGCCGGCGCAGGTCCGCCGCCAGGGTGGCTTCCGAATCGTCGATCGACTCGTTCTGGCAGACCAGGCAGCGCACGTCGCGGAAGATGGCGCGGGCGCGGGCTTCCTGCGCGGGGTCCTTCAGACGGTCCGCCGGATCGGAGGCCGCGGCCAGGCAGAGCGCGGCGCCGGCGATGGCGGCCAGACGTCGGGCCAGGGAGAGGCCCTTCACTCCGCAGGCTCCGGGGACGGACCGGCGACGGAGGGCGTAGCGGGCCCGGCCGTCCGGGCGCGCGCGCGCCGGCCCACGGCGAACCGCAGGCGCCGGTCGGAGAGCGAGATCGCGCCGCCGAGGGCCATCAGCACCGGCCCGAAGAACAGCAGCCGCGCCCAGGGATTCCAGTAGGCCCGGATCAGCCATTGCGAAGCGCCGGCGTCGGCGATGCGCCGTTCGCCCAGCACCACATAGATGTCGTCCGCCCCCTTGGCGCAGATCGCCACCTCGCTGGTGGTCTGGCCGCCGGAATCGTAGGTGCGCCGCTCCGGCTCGGCGGTGCAGGCGACGGCCCCCGCCGCATCGGTGACCAGGATCCGGGCGTGCTCGGCGTCGTAGTTGGGGCCAGGCCGGGGCGAGACGTCCTGCAGGGTCAGGCGGTAGTCGCCGAGCGCGACGACCCCGCCGATCGGCCGGGTCTCGGCCGCCTCGACCTTCCAGGCGCTCTCGAACGCCGCGCCCATCACGAACACGCCCAGGCCGATGTGCGCCAGGCTCATGCCCCAGGCGCCGCGCGGCAGCCCGCCCAGGCGCCGGCCGCTCTCGGCCAGCGGCGCGCGGAACAGCCGCACGCGCTCGGCGATCTCGTCGAGCGCCCCGGCGATCAGCCAGGCCCCCAGGCCCACGCCAAACGAGGCCAGCGCCTTCCTCGGACTGACCACCGCCAGGCAGAGCAGCCCGGCCGCGGCGGCGGCGATCACCGCGGGGACCAGCCGCTGGACGACGGCGGCGGCGTCGCCGCGCTTCCAGGCCAGCAGCGGCCCGGCCGGCAGGATCAGGAAGGCCGTCACCATCAGCGGCACGAAGGTCAGGTTGAAGAACGGCGGGCCGACCGAGACCGCCTCGCCGGTGACGGCCTCCTTCAGCAGCGGATAGAGGGTGCCCAGCAGCACCGTCACCGTCACCGCCGACAGGAGGATGTTGTTGATGAACAGGGTGCTTTCCCGGCTGATCGGGGCGAAGGTCGCCGGGTCCTTCAGCCTCGGCGCGCGCCAGGCGAACAGGGCGAAGCCGGACCCCGCCGCCAGCGCCAGGATGCCCAGCAGCAGGATGCCGCGCTTGGGATCGACGGCGAAGGCGTGCACGCTGGTCAGCACCCCCGAGCGCACCAGGAAGGCGCCCAGCATCGACAGGGTGAAGCAGCCCATGCCGAGGAAGGCGGTCCAGGCCGGAAAGCCGCCGCGCTTCTCGGTGACGATCGCCGAGTGCAGCAGCGCCGTCCCCAGCAGCCAGGGCATGAAGCTGGCGTTCTCCACCGGGTCCCAGAACCACCAGCCGCCCCAGCCGAGCTCGTAGTAGGCCCAGAACGAGCCGAGGGTGATACCGATGGTCAGCAGGCTCCAGGCGCCCAGCGCCCAGGGGCGCACCCAGCGCGCCCAGGCGGCGTCGACCCGCCCCTCGATCAGGGCGGCGGCGGCCAGGGAGAACACCACCGAGAAGCCGACGTAGCCGGCGTAGAGGAAGGGCGGGTGCGCCGCCAAAGCGGGGTCCTGCAGCAGCGGATTGAGCGAGTGGCCCTCGACCGGCGGCAGGGCGATGCGCAGCAGCGGGTTGGAGGCGAACAGCATGTAGCCGACGAACAGGCTGCCCAGGGTTCCCTGCACCGCCACGGTCAGCGCCTTGAGGCCGAACGGCAGGCCCCGCGACAGCGCCACCGCCGCGCCGTAGCCGGTCAGGGCGAAGCACCACAGCAGGATCGAGCCCTCGTGGCTGCCCCAGGCGCCGGCCACCTTGTAGAGCATCGGCTTTTCGGTGTGCGAGTTGGCGGCGACGTTCATCACCGAGAAGTCCGACACCACGAAGGCGTGGATCAGGGCGCCGAAGGCGAAGGCGAGGCTGAGGAAGGCGCCCAGCGCCGCCCCTTCGCCGGCCCCGGTCAGCACCGCGTCGCGCCGCCAGCGGCCGGCGAACGACAGGGCCATCTGCGCCAGCGACAGGCAGAACCCGAGCACCAGGGCGAACTGGCCCAGTTCGTCGATCATCGGCTGGTGGTCTCCTGGCCGGGCGCATTGTAGGCGGGCGCCCCGTAGCTGGGGGACGCCGCCCCGTCGCCGCGCCACTCGCCCTGCTTCTTCAACTGTCTGGCCAGTTCCGGGGGCATGTACTTCTCATCGTGCTTGGCCAGCACCTGCTTGGCCTCGAACACGCCTGTGTCGTTGAAGGCGCCGATGGCGACCACGCCCTGGCCCTCGCGGAACAGGTCCGGCAGGTCGCCGCGATACACCACCTTCGACGTGCTGGTCTTGTCGGCGACGGTGAAGTCGACCTCGCCGCCGCCGCGCTTGACCACGCTGCCGACGGCCACCAGGCCGCCCAGCTGGATCGACCGGCCGGCCGGGACATGCGCCTGGACCGCCTGGGCGGGGGTGTAGAAATACGAGATCGAACCGCGCAGGCCGTACAGCGTCAGGCCGACGGCCAGGGCGAGCACGGGGGCGACGGCGGCGACCACCATCAGGCGGCGGCGGGCGGTCTTGGAGCGGGGGAGCAGGGCCATGCGGGCGACTACCTCTGCGGCGCCGCGGCGTCGTTGAGCTGGCTCAACACGTCGGGCCGGGCGCCATAGCGCCGGCGCGCCTCGGCCAGGGCGGCGTCGCGCTTTTCGGTCTGGCCGAGCACCGAATAGGCGCGCACTAGGCGCACCCAGCCGGCCGGGTCGTCGGGACTGGCCTTCAGCCGCGCCGCCAGGCCGTCCACCATGCCCTGGATCATCGCCGCGGTTCCCGGCGCCGTCGCCTGGGCCGCCGGCGGTTCCGGCGCGGCGGCGGGCGGGGCCGGCTTGCCGGTCTTCTGCACGGCGTCGATGTCGGCGGCCAGGCCGGGTCGGTTGGGATCGTTCGCCGGAAGGCTTGCGTACAGCGCCTTCCAGTCGGCCAG
This sequence comes from Caulobacter sp. KR2-114, assembly GCF_049446115.1. Lineage (NCBI taxonomy): Bacteria > Pseudomonadati > Pseudomonadota > Alphaproteobacteria > Caulobacterales > Caulobacteraceae > Caulobacter > Caulobacter sp. KR2-114. The sequence goes on along the minus strand of NZ_JBMSEC010000001.1, from coordinate 1,122,029 downwards.
CCCGCCGGTGGTGTCGCCCCGCAGGATGCGCGCGCGCGCCAGGACGTAGCGGGCGTTGGCGTTGCCGGGATCCAGCGCCAGCAGCTTCTGCACCGAGGCCTCGGCCTGGGCGTCGATCTTGCCCTGCGCCTGGCTGATCTGCGCCTTGGCGAGCATCTCCCAGACGGCCGGGTCGTTGGGCGTGAGCTGCGCCAGACGGCGCAGCGCGTGCGCCGCGCCGGGGGCGTCGCCGACGGCCTCGTCCAGCGCCGCCAGGCCGCGCAGGGGGCGCGGATCTTCGGGATGCGCGCGCGCATCGTCGGCCAGCACCGCGGCCAGGCCCAGTGGCGGATCGGTGTCGGGATGCGCCGCCCAGCGCTGCACCTCGCCGCGCCAGTTCGCCAGCCGCGCCTTAAACGGCAGGTCGGGCATGGCGGGCTCGCCGACCACGGCGTACAGCACCACCGCCAGCAGCGCGGGCGCGCCGGCGAACAGCATCACCGCCGCGGGCCGGACCCGGCTCTGCAGCGGGGCGACGGCGGCGTCGGCCTGGGACAGCAGGCGACGGCCGGTCTCCGCGCGGGCGGCCCGGCGCTCGTCGTCGGCGATCAGGCCACGGTCGGCCAGGTCGTCGATCTCGGCCAGCTGGCGGCGGTAGACGTCCATCGCGGGGTCAGGCGCCCCGGCCAGCCGGGCGCCCCGCGCCGCGCGGTGCATCACCAGGCCGGCGGAAAGGGCCGCCATCAGCGCCGCCGCGATCCAGATCATGATCATCCGGCGCTGTTATCCCAATCCCCGGCTCGACGCGAGCGCTGCGGCGCCGCAGCGACGATCGTCGGTCAGGCCACCGCGCCGGCGGTGGTCCGGCGATGGGCGGCGGCGACGGCGCCTTCCAGGTCCTGGCGATAGCGCACGTGCGGCGGGCGCAGCCCCTGGCGCAGCAGGAGGCGGCGGGTCTCGCGGCTGGCGCCGGCGATATACACCATCGCCCCGCGGCCCGCCGCGCGCCGGGCGAAGCCCTCGATCGCCGCGGCGGCGCTGGAGTCGATCAGCGGCGCGCCCGAGATGTCGATGACATAGGCCCGGGGGTGCTCGCCGATCCGGTCGAGGGCCGCGGCCACGGCGGCGGCGGCGCCGAAGAAGAAGGCCCCGGAGATCCGGCACACGGCCACCCGGTCGTCGCGGGTGACGGCCTGGGCGAAGGCCGCGCCGTCCTCGGGGTCGGCGTCTCCGGCAACCGCTGGCGCGGCGCCCGGCGAGACCTGCACCGCCCTGGCCATGCGGTGCAGGATCAGCAGGGACGAGAGGGCGAAGCCGACGACGATCCCTTCCGTCAGGTCGCGGAACACCACCAGCAGGAAGGTCACGCCCAGCACCACGGCGTCGCCGCGGGAGGCGCGCAGCAGGCTGAGGAAGGCGTCCTTCTCGGCCATATTCCAGGCCACCACGGCCAGCACCCCGGCCAGGGCCGCCAGGGGGATGAAGCCCGCCAGCGGCGCGGCGACCAGCAGGAACACCAGCAGCAGCAGGGCGTGGGCCATGCCCGCGACCGGCCCGCGCGCGCCGGCGCGGACGTTGGTGGCGGTCCGCGCGATGGTCCCGGTCACGCACATGCCGCCGAACAGGGCCGAGCCGATATTGGCCAGGCCCTGGGCGAACAGCTCGACGTTGGACCGGTGCCGGCGGCCCGACATGCTGTCGGCCACCACGGCGGAAAGCAGGCTCTCGATGCCGCCCAGCAGGGCGAACGAGAAGGCGTCCGGCAGGGCCTGGCTCACCCGCGCGACCGAGATCGGCGGCAGTCGCGGCGCCGGCAGGCCGCGCGGGAGCTCGCCGAAGCGGCTGGCGATGGTCTCCACCGGCAGGGCCAGGGCCCAGGCGGCGACGGCCGCGCCGGCGACGGCGATCAGCATGGCGGGCCAGTGCGGCCGCCAGCGCCGGATCAGCAGGATGACGGCGACGGCGCCCAGGGCGACCCCGACGGCGGCCGGGCTGACGGTCCCGGCCGCGCCGGTCAGCGCTTCGAGCTTGGGCAGCAGGGGGCCCGGCTCCTTGCCGGCCAGCCGCAGGCCGAGCAGGTCCTTGAGCTGGCTGGCGAAGATGATCACCGCGATGCCGGCGGTGAAGCCCACCGTCACCGGATAGGGGATGTACTTGATGAACACGCCCAGGCGCAGCGCCCCGACCAGGGCCAGGATCACGCCCGACAGCAGGGTCGCCAGCAGCAGGCCGTCGAGTCCGTGCCGCGCCACCGTCGAGGCCACGAGCACGATGAAGGCGCCGGCCGGACCGCCGATCTGAAAGCGGCTGCCGCCCAGCGCGGAGACCAGGAAGCCGCCGACGATCGAGGTGTAGAGACCGCGCTCCGGGCCGACGCCCGAGGCGATGGCGATGGCCATGGAGAGCGGCAGGGCGACGATCGCCACCGTCAGCCCGGCCATGATGTCGGCGCGCAGGTCCTTCAGCCCATAGGACTCGCCCAGCACGGTCAGCAGCTTCGGGCGGAAGGGTTCGGCGTAGGCGGCGTCTGGGGCGCTCATCCGGTCCTCTCGGCGCGACCGGCGGGCGGCGCGCGATCCGTCAGGAGCCGCCGCCTGGCCCCTTGCCAAGCTTCAGGCGCACACCGCGGCCGGCGCCGGCGCTGGGGGCGTTCTCGCCGATCAGCTCGATCCCGGCCGCGTCGAAGGCCTCGACGACCTTCATCAGGGTGTCGATCACGCCGCGCACGGCCCCCTCGCTGGCCTCCATCCGCTGGATGGTCGGCAGGGAGACCCCCGACAGCTCGGCGAGCCGACGCTGGTCGATCCCCAGCAGGGCCCGCGCGGCCCGCATCTGCGCCGCGGTGATCATTCACGCTCCATAGACAACAACACGCGTATCAAATCTCATAACTGATGTACAGAACATCATGTTCAATGTTTGAGCCGTGAGCGGATTTGACGCACGCGGCGTCAGAATCGCGACGTCTCCGGGGTGACGTCCGCTAGTTGCCAGGCGCGCGCGAAGGCGTCGCGGGCTTTGGCGGCGTCAGAGGTCTTGCCCTGAGCCTCCAGCGCCGCGATCAGGCCGTGCAGGGCCCAGCCATCGTCGCGGTAAGTCTTCAGGCTCTGGCGGTAGACCGCCTCGGCCTCGGCGGGCCGGCGCGCCTGCAGCAGCGCCGCGCCCAGGATGTGGCTGGTGGGCTGATGCCAGTACGGCGGCTCGTTGTAGGGCAGCCCCTGTTCCAGGGTCCAGGCGAGGCGGAAACGGCCGATCGCGTCGGGCAGGTTGCCCGACACCCGGGCGATCTCGCCGTCCAGCAGCGCCAGGGCGATGTCGGCCATGTCGTGGGCCGGGGTGTGGCTGGCCGCGTAGGACGAGAAGTCAGTCTTGGTGGCCAGGTCGCCCAGCGTCTCGCGGTCCGCGCGGGCGGCGGCCAGATCGCCCTTGTTGGCGTGGGCGAAGCCGCGGGCGTAGAGCCAGACGGCGGTCTGCACCTTGTGCGTCGCCAGGGGCGCAGGCTCGGTCAGGATCGCATCCCACTTGCCGAAGCGCAGCAGGGTGGCGACCGGGGTCAACTCATAGGGTTCGGAGCCGGTGTCCTCGGCCGCCCCGGGGAACTGTCCGATGGCGGCGACCAGCCGGCGGGCGGCGTCGATCGACGCCTGATAGCGGCCCTGCATCTCCGACGAGGTCCACAGGAAGTGGATGTTGTGGCCGTAGTAGCCCACCGGATAGTAGCCCTGGGCCTTGCAGGCGGCGATGTAGCCCTCGTCCACCGTGGCGGCCAGTTCGTTGACGTGGGCGGCGTCCTTGTAGCGGCCCACCCGGTAGTAGATGTGCGAGGGCATGTGCACGATGTGCCCGGCGCCGGGCATCAGCACCTCCAGTCGGTCGGCCGCGGCCTCCGCGCGCTCGGGCGTCGTGGTGGCTTCCATCGCGTGCAGGTAGAGGTGCAGGGCCCCCGGATGGTTGGGATCGCGGCGGATCACCGTCTCGAGGGTGGAGACGATGTCCAGCGCGTGGCCCTTGGGCGTCACGCCGTCCAGCCGCCAGTAGTCCCACGGCTGGGTGTCCATCATCGCCTCGGCGTAGAAGGTCCCGGCGTCGAGGTCTTCCGGATGGGCCTTCCACAGGGCGCCCATCGCCGTGGCCCAGGCCTCGTCCAGCGCATGGCGGTCGGCGGGGGGATGCTCGGCGTAGCGGGCGCGCAGCGCCTCGATCCAGGCGCGCTCCAGGGGGGTGGCCTTGGGCTCCAGGGCGACGGCCCGCTGCAGCGCCTGCCAGGCGGGCGCGACCGCGTCGTCGGGCATGGTCATGTTGATGTTGGGCCCCAGCGCCACCGCCACGCCCCACCAGCACATGGCGCAATCCGGATCCAGCCGAGCCCCCTCGCGGAACGACCGGATCGCCTCGGCGTGGTTGAAGCCGAACATCAGGTTGACGCCCTGGTCGAAGAACTTCTGCGTCTCGGGGTTCTTCGTGCTGATCGGATGCTTATGGTCGCCCAGGCCGGCGAACACCGGCGCGCCCGGCTTGTCGGCCTCGCCGGCATAGGCGGCGGGCATCGGCGGCATGCGCATCTGGCCCATGCCCGGCATGGTGTCCATGCCGGACATGTCCGCCATGCCGCCCGTGCCGGAGCTCGCGGCCGGCTCGCCGGCGAGCGCCGCGCCGGCCAGCAGGGCAGACAGCAGTCCGCCCAGAATCAGCGATCGCATGCCCCAAGCCCCCGGTTTCCTGGCCAGGGATGTTCGCATCGAAGCGCGGGGGCGGGAAGGGCGGACAGCGGGGAGAGGGCGGTTCGCGGAAGGCGGGCCTAGAGCATGTCAGGCGAAAGTGTACGCGGCTTCGCCGCGCGAACATGCTCTAAACTCATGAAGATATAGCCTTTTTCGACGGGTCAGATGACTCCATCTGACCCTGAAAGGCTCTAGGCGGCCGCGGCGCGGCGGCGCACCAGCTGGGCGGCCTTGTCGTCGCGCAGCACGGCGGACAGCTGGGCGGCGACCTCCAGGAAGGCCCGCGCCCGTTCCGGCTCTCGCGGGGCTTCCGCGCGCAGGTCGTGCAGGGTGTCGTCGATGTATTCGTCGAGCCGGGCCTCGGCGATCTCCAGCGCCTTGGAGCGGGCCGAGGCGAAGCCGCCGGCCGCGGCGCTGACCCGGGTCTCCTGCAGCAGGGTCAGCAGGGTGATCGCCCGCTCGGCCATCTTCGGGTCGGGCTCGGCGGTCAGGCGGGGGATGCCCTTCAGCGTGCGGGGGCCAAGGCGGACGGTCTGCAGCGGCAGGGCGTGGCTCATGGCGTCGTCCACCGCGCGCAGGTGCGCCTCGGCCGCGGCCGCCAGGGTGCGGCGCTGGGCGATCAGTCTGCGCCCCCAGACGCCTTCCGGCGAGAGATTCAGCGATCGCTCGAACTCGACGATCTCCTGCACGGCGACGTGCAGCGCCTCCGCCGTCGCCCGCGCCCCGTCTGCGCCGGCGTCCCGGGTGAAGCGCTTGAGCAGGTCGAGACGGCTGTCGATATCGGCCAGCAGATCCTCGCCAAAGCCGGCCAGCTCGGTGGACGCCAGGTAGGTGTCGGAGGGGCGGGCCATGGCCATGGCGATGATGTGCAGGATGCGCCAGGGCTCGGCCAGGTTTGCCGCCAGGCTCTCGAAGAACAGCGGCTCGCTGTCGGGGGCGATCTTGGCGACATCCTTGAACGCCAGGCGCAGCAGGGCGGCCTTCTCGTCGGTGACGCGGCCGAGCCAGTCCGGCAGGCGCGCGATCGAGCGGCGGGTGATGGCGGCCAGCTCCAGGCATCGGGACAGGGTCCCGGCGCCGGAGCCTTCGTCCGCCAGGGCGGCGGCGGCGATGAATTCGCCATTGCGCCCGTCGGCCAGACCCCGGCCGGCCAGCCGGCAGAGGTCGTCCAGCAGGTCGGGGCGAGAGGTCTCGGCGTCCCATTCCGCCACCAGGTGATGCGCCGCCTCGCAGCGGTCCGGCGCCTCCAGCTTGAGCGCGGTCCACAGGCGGCCGAGCGTCTTGGGCGGGAAGGCCAGGCGCCCGGTGCGGCCGCGCGCGCAGAGGGCGGAAATCGGCGCGAACACCGTGGCGCGGGTGCGCCGCTCGCGCGCCTCCACCTCGACCACCGCACGCACGGCGATCAGTCCGGCATCCAGGCCGCTGTCGGAACTGAGCGCCATCAGCAGCGTCGACACGGCCTTGTCGGGCGCCTGTTCGACCAGGGCGCGCACAATCTTCAGCTTGGCGTCGGGAAGGGGGCTCATGTGGCTCCGGCAGGACCGATTGTCCCCGAGGACAGCATGCTGAAGCACCCGTTAACGATCTGCGAAACGCGCGCGGGTTGAGGGGCTTAGGTCTCGGCGCGGGGCAGCGACATTTCGACCCGCAGGCCGCCCATGGACGAGCGCGAGAGGCTCATCGTTCCGCCATAGGCGCGCACCAGTTCGTCGACGATGGACAGCCCCAGCCCCGATCCCGGCGCCGTCTCGTCCAGCCGGGTCCCGCGCTTGAGCGCCTGGTCCTCGCCGCCTTCGGGCAACCCCGGTCCGTCGTCCTCGACGGTCAGCCGGAACTGGCTGGCCGAGATGGGCTCGGCCTTGGCCCACACCCGCCGCCGGCGCCACTTGCAGGCGTTCTCCATGACGTTGCCGGCGATCTCCAGCAGGTCCTGCCGCTCGCCGAGGAAGAACAGGTCGTCCGGGGCCAGCCAGTCGATCTCGGCGTCATCGCCCTGGAACACCCGGTCGAGGGTCAGGGTCAGCTCCTCCAGCACGGGTCCGACGGCGGTGCGCTCGCCGGGGCCCTGGGCGCGGGCGGCGGCGCGGGCGCGGCGCAGGTGGTGGTCGACCTGCTGGCGCATGGTCTCAGACTGGCGGGTGACCACCTCGGCCAGCGACCCGGGCTGGGCGGCGGCCTCCGCCAGCATCACCGAGAGCGGCGTCTTCAGCGCGTGGGCCAGGTTGCCGACGTGGGTGCGCTGGCGCTCGACGACCTCCTGATTGTGCGAGACCAGGGCGTTCAGTTCGTTCGCCAGCGGCTCCAGCTCCGTGGGATAGGCGCCGGCGACCCGCTCCGACTTGCCGGTGCGCACGGCGGCGACCTCGCGTCGCAGGGCGAACAGGGGCTCCAGGCCGAAACGCACCTGGATCACCACCGCGGTCACCAGGCCGGCGCCGAGCAGCGCCAGCGCCAGGGCGACCGAGGCGGCGAAGTTGCGCAGGTCGCGGTCGATCGGCGAACGGTCCTCGGCGGCCAGGAAGATCAGCGGCGACTTCATGTCCGGCAGCAGGGCCTGCATGGCCGCCACCCGGACGTGCTCGCCCTTCTGCGGCCCGTGGCTGTCGTAGAACACCGCCTTGCCGGGCGAGCGGCTGACCTTCGCCACCCCCTCGGGCGGGGGGCTCAGTTCCTGGTCCCACAGCGAGCGCGAGCGGACCACGGCCTTGAAGCCGCCGACCTCCGTGGCCTGGGCGATCTCCCAGTACTTGCCGGAATAGGCCCGCAGCGCCCGCTGGTCAGTGAGCGGCGGGGCCGCCACCTGGCCGGCGTCGTCCAGCGAGGTGCCGGCCACAAGATTGTCCACCAGCTCCGACAGGCTGTCGTCGAAGCGGGCCGTGCTCGCGCGGGCGAAGAACACGATCAGCGCCAGGCCGGTGACGATCACCACCGCCAGGCTCCAGACCGAGGCCAGCAGCACCAGGCGGCGCACCAGCGACGGATGTCGCGGCGCCGCGGTCTTGCTCAGCCAGGCGGGCTTCCAGGCGAGGGCCAGCTCAGGCCTCCGTCGCTTCGCCCTCCAGGGCGATCAGGCGATAGCCCAGGCCGCGCACCGTCTCGATGCGGTCCGGTCCGATCTTCTTGCGCAGCCGGCCGACGAACACCTCGATGGTGTTGGAATCGCGGTCGAAGTCCTGGTCGTAGAGATGTTCGACCAGTTCGGTGCGGCTGATCACCCGGCCCTGGTGCATCATCAGATAGTGCAGCAGCCGGTACTCCAGCGAGGTCAGCCGCAGCGGCTCGCCGTTCACCGAGGCGCGCGCGGCGCGGGGATCCAGCCGCAGGGCGCCGCAGGCCAGGCTCGGCGCGGCATGGCCCGCCGAGCGGCGCAGCAGGGCGCGCAGCCGCGCCAGCAGTTCCTCGGTGTGGAACGGCTTGGTCAGGTAGTCGTCGGCGCCGGCGTCGAAGCCGGCCACCTTCTCGCTCCAGGCGCCGCGGGCGGTGAGGATCAGCACCGGCGTGTTCACCCCGGCCCGGCGCCAGCGTTCCAGCACCGTGGCCCCGTCCATCTTCGGCAGCCCCAGGTCCAGGATCACCGCGTCATAGGGTTCGTTCTCGCCGAGATAGTGGGCCTCCTCGCCGTCGGGGGCGTGGTCCACCGCATAGTCGGCGTCCGCCAGGGCGGCCTTCAGCTGCCGGGTCAGGTCCGGATCGTCCTCGACCAGAAGAATACGCACGGGTCTCAGCCTCCGCTCAGGATCGCGCCGCTCACGGCGTCGATGATGAAGTCGATGCGCCGGCCATCGGTAGTGATCCAGCGCACCCGGTACACCGGCCGGTCGCCCATGCTCTCGGAGCCCGCGTCCAGCGGCCGGCCGGGATGGCGGCGGCGAATCTGTTCGATGACCTGGTTCAGCGGCACCAGACGACGCTGCTGCACGCCGGCGCGCGCCTCGTCCTGCTGTTCGCGCCAGTCGGCGCCCAGGGAATCGGGACCGCGCCCCTGCGCCTGCGCGGCAAGCGGCAGGGCGGCGGAGATCAGTCCCAGTCCGAAGATGGCGGCAGCGATGCGCTTCATGCCCTCAGGTCTTATGCGGCGTCGGCTGAATAGCGGCTGAACGCAGCATAGGGCCGAACCGGCGCCTGTCACGCCTGGACTTGTTACCAAGGGTGACAGCCGCGAGATCGCTGCGTTACGCCTTCCGGCGCGGCGAATAGGGCCGATCCTTGCGCCAGGTCTCGGCGAATTTCTCCAGCTCGGGATCCGGCGTCTCCGGCAGGGTGACCACCAGGCGCGCCAGCAGGTCGCCGCGGCGGCCGAGGGCGTCGACCATGCCCTTGCCCTTCAGCCGCAGGGTCTGGCCGGAATTGGCTCCCTTGGGCACGCTCAGCGTCACGGCCCCGTCGGGGGTGGGCGCCGTCACCTTGCCGCCCAGCACCGCATCGGGGACCGAGACCGGCAGATCCATCACCAGGGTCTCGCCCTCGCGGCGGAACACCGGGTGCGGCTTGAGCGCCAGTTCGATCAGGGCGTCGCCGGGGCCGGCGCGGCCGGGCGCCCCCTGGCCCTTCAGGCGCAGCACCTGGCCGTCGGCGGCCCCCTTGGGAATGGTCACGTCCAGGGTGCGGCCGTCGGAGAAGGCGATCCGCTTCTTGCCGCCGTTGATCGACTCCTCGAGGTCGATCTCCAGGGTGGCGCGCAGGTCCTGGCCGCGGGACTGGAAGCCGCCGCCGAAGCCGCCGCCGCGCGCGCCGGGGCCCGCGCCGCCGCGGCCGAACATCTCGCCCAGGATGTCGCCCAGGTCGACGTTCTCGAAGCCCTGCTGCCCACCGCCGCGGAAGCCGCCGCCCTGAAAGCCGCCGCCCTGGCCGAACGGGTTGCCCTGGAAGCCGCGCATGGTCTCGCGCCCGTCCGCATCGATCTCGCCGGCGTCGAACTTCTTGCGCTTCTCCTCGTCGCCGACGATGTCGAAGGCGGCGCTGACCCGCTTGAACTTCTCCTCGGCCGCCTTGTTGTTCGGGTTGGTGTCGGGGTGGTTCTGCTTGGCGAGCTTGCGGAAGGCCTTGCGGATCTCGTCCGCGCTGGCGCTGCGCGAAACTCCCAGCTCCATATACGGATCCTGCGCCAAGCCACCGGCCCCTTCACTGTCGTCCAAAGACCCTCAGTTAGGCCATAGCGCGGCCGGCGCAAGAGGGCTTGTTGCATTTATGCCACATGGCGTGGCCCCCTGGGAAATTGGAACGCGTGATGATTTTCCGCTGGCGCGGCGGCGACCCGTCCCGTAGCGTTCGGCCATCGCATTCGAAGATCCGGTATGGGCGACGACAGAGCGCGCCGGCGGAGGGAGAGACCACATGAGCACGCAAGCCGCAGACCTCGGCTTCGACCCGGCCGCCCTGAAGGCCCGCTATATCGCCGAGCGCGACAAGCGCCTGCGCGCCGACGGCAACGAGCAGTACCAGGAGATCACCGGCGAGTTCGCCCACTATCTGGACGACCCGTACGTGAAGCCGGGCTTCACCCGGGCGCCGCTGACCGACGAGGTCGAGGTGGTGGTGATCGGGGGCGGCTTCGGCGGCCTGCTGGCCGGGGCGCGGCTGCGCGAGGCCGGGGTGCAGGACATCCGCCTGATCGAGAAGGGCGGGGACTTCGGCGGCACCTGGTACTGGAACCGCTATCCCGGCGCGGCCTGCGACATCGAGAGCTACGTCTACCTGCCGCTGCTGGAGGAGATCGGCTACATGCCGGTCGAGAAGTACTCCCGCGCGCCGGAGATCCTGCGCCACAGCCGCGCCATCGGCGAGCACTTCGATCTCTACCGCAACGCCTGTTTCCAGACCGAGGTCACCGGCATGCGCTGGGACGACGCCGCCGCGCGCTGGATCATCGAGACCAACCGCGGCGACGCCATGCGCGCGCGCTTCGTGGTGATGGCCAACGGCCCGCTGCACCGGCCCAAGCTGCCGGGCATCCCCGGCGTGGAGAGCTTCAAGGGCCACGCGTTCCACACCAGCCGCTGGGACTACGACTACACCGGCGGCGATTCCAACGGCGGCCTCACCGGGCTGAAGGACAAGCGCGTCGGCATCATCGGCACCGGCGCGACCGCGGTGCAGTGCGTGCCGCATGTCGCCGCCGCCGCCAAGCAGCTCTATGTCTTCCAGCGCACGCCCTCGTCGATCGACGTGCGCAACAACCGCCCCACCGATCCGGCCTGGGCCGCCTCGCTGCCGCCGGGCTGGCAGCAGGCGCGGATGGACAATTTCAACACCCTGGTGTCCGGCGGCTTCGCCGAGGAGGACCTGGTCAACGACGGCTGGACCGACATCATCGGCAACCTGCTGCTGCTGGCGCGCAAGCAGGGCGCCGGCCGCTCGCCGGCAGAACTGGCCGAGATGATGCAGCTGGCCGACTTCCAGAAGATGGAACAGGTCCGCGCCCGGGTCGACGCGGTGGTCAAGAACCGGGCCGCGGCCGAGGCGCTGAAGCCGTGGTACAACCAGTTCTGCAAGCGGCCGTGCTTCCACGACGAATACCTGGACGCCTTCAACCGGCCGAACGTCAGCCTGGTCGACACCCAGGGGCGCGGCGTCGAGCGGATCACCGAGAACGCCATCATCGCCAACGGTCAGGCGTACGAGATCGACTGCCTGATCTACGCCACAGGCTTCGAGGTCGGCACCAGCTACACCCGCCGGGCTGGCTACGAGGTGGTCGGCCGTGACGGCGTGACCCTGACCGGCAAGTGGGAAGGGGGCGTATCGACCCTGCACGGCATGCACAGCCGCGGCTTCCCGAACTGCTTCATCATCAGCAACGCCCAGTCCGGCTTCACCGCCAACTACCCGCACATGCTGAACGAGCAGTCCAAGCACTGCGCCTACATCATCGCCGAGGCGGCGGCGCGCCAGGCCCGCACCGTGGAGGCGACCCAGGAGGCCGAGGACGCCTGGGTGCAGACGATCATCTCGTCGGCCATCCTGCGCCAGAAGTTCCAGGAGGAATGCACCCCCGGCTACTACAACAATGAGGGCAAGCCCTCGGTCCTGGCCGCGCGCAACGGCGCCTACGGCGCCGGCCCGATCGCCTTCGTGAAGATCCTCGAGGACTGGCGCGCGGCGGGCGACCTCGCCGGGCTGGAGGTCGGGCGGGGGTAGCGCTGCAGCCCCCATCCCGGCCTTCGGCCGTACTTCCCCCAAGGGGGGAAGAGAGACAGCGCGTCGGCCGTCCATTCTCTTCCCCCACTGGGGGAAGTACCGGCGAAGCCGGGGATGGGGGCTTCAGCTGGGCTCAGGCGTCTGCGTTCATCCGGCCGAGCGCCGCGCCCAGCTTGTCCAGCAGCTCCCGCGTCCCGGCCTCGCGCTGGTCGGGGAAGTCCCAGCCGTCGAGGAAGGCGCCCTGTTCGGTGAAGGTCAGGTGCGTGCCGGTGGCGGTCGGCTTCAGCTCGATGGTGGTCACCGAGACCGAGATGCGCCGGTCGTCCAGATGCAGGTCGTAGGCGTAGATGATCCGCTCATTCGGCACGATGTCCCAGTACACAGCCTCGAAGCGGTGCACCGTTCCGCCCGGCGGCCCGCCGACGTTGACCTCGCGGCCGCCGACGCGGAAGTCCATCGAGCGCTCGCCCTGGTCCCAGGCCTCCGGCCCGCCGAACCATTGCGCCTTGGCCTTGGGATCGGCGAAGGCCTTGAACACTCGCGCCGGCGGCGCGGGATAGTCGCGCTCGATGGCAAAGGTGGCGTGGACGGCGCTGCGTTGGGGGGCTTCGGTCATGGGGTTTCCTCATCCTCGGGGTGGGCGGCCAGGTAGTCGCCCAGGCGGTCCAGCCGGCGCTCCCAGCTGGTGCGCCGGTCGTTGATCCATCGTTCGGCCAGGCTGAGCGCGCCCGGCTCGATCTGGCAGGTGCGCACCCGGCCGACCTTCTGGCTCTTCACCAGGCCGGAGGTCTCCAGCACCTGGATGTGCTGCATCACCGCCGGCAGCGACATGGCGTAGGGCGCCGCCAGCTCGCTGACCGAGGCGGGCCCGCGCGACAGCCGCTCGACCATGCCGCGGCGGGCCGGGTCGGCCAGGGCCTGGAACATCAGGTCCAGCGGCTGCGGCGGGGCGGAAGCCGGGGGGCGAGGCATGGGCGCCTAGCGGGCCTCGCGGGGAACCATGTGCATGTAAGGCTGGGCCTCGGCCATGGCGCGCTTCAGCCCGGGCCGTTCGACGAGCCGCTGCAGGTAAGCGCGCGTGTTGGGCCGCTGCCCGCCGATCGGATGCTGGTAGTCGGCATAGAACAGCGCCGGCCCGGCCGCGCAGTCGGCCAGGCTGAAGGCGTCGCCGGCCGCCCAGGTCCTGTTCGCCATGTCGGCCTCGATCATGTCGTAGGCCAGGTCCAGCTTTCCCCGCGCCTGGGCGACGCCGTAGGGATCCTTGGCGTCGTCGGGCCGCAGCGCCGCGTTGACGATCGCCTGCATGTGCTGGTGGACGTGCAGGTCCCAGAACCGGTCGGCCAGGCGCACCTGGCGCGCGGCGTCCGGATCGTCGGGGATCAGCCGTACCGGGCCGCGGTAGTGCTGGTCCAGATATTCGATGATGATGCTGCTCTCGGGAATCGCCTGCCCCCGCGCCTCGTCCTTCAGCAGCGGCATCTTCGCCGCCGGCCACAGGCCCTGCAGCTCGGCGAAGTTCTGCGGATGCTCCGGGTCCAGCGGCCGCATCTCGAACGCCGTGCCGTTCTCGTACAGCGGCGCCAGCACCTTCCAGCAGTAGGACGACAGCGGGTGGGCGTAGAGGGCCAGGGTCATGGGTCGCTCCGATACTTAGGTAATATCTTAAGTATCAAGGGGCAAGCGCCGGGTCAACGCCCGCTTGGGCGCCTTCAGCCTCTAGGCGGCGTCGCGGGTGATCGCCTCCGCGTCCTCGAGGGTGCGGTCGGCGCCAAACATGACCTGAAGGCGCTTGCGGTCCCGCTTCGGCGGCGCGCCGAACATGCGGGCGTATTCGCGGCTGAACTGGGTTGGGCTTTCGTAGCCGACCTCCAGCGCGGCCGCCTCCGCGGTGAGCTGGCGCGACACCATCAGTCGGCGGGCCTCCAGCAGCCGCAGCTGCTTCTGGTACTGCAGCGGCGTCAGCGACGTCAGCGCCTTGAACTGGCGATGGAAGGCCGAGGGGCTCATGCCCGCGATCGCGGCGAGCTCGTCGATCCGCACCGCCTCCCGGAAGCGCGTCCGCAGGCTGTGGGTCGCCGAGATCACGCGCCGGGAGGGGCTGCCTGCCAGCGCCATCCTGGCCACGTCGCCGCCGTGCGGCCCGGTGAGCAGCCAGTAGCAGATCTCGCGCATGATCCCAGGATAGAGGGTCGGGATCGCCTGGGGCGTGTCGAGCAGGCGCACCAGGCGCAGGGCGCAGTCGCGCAGCGGGCCCTGGAAGTCGGTCACGAACACGCCGCGGCCCGGCTCCCCGCTGGCCCTGGGCGGCGACTCCAGGCTTTCGGCGACGCTGCGCAGGATCTCCAGGTCGAGCTCGAACGCCAGCACCAGGCACGGCTCTTGCGGGCTGGCCTCGACCACCCGGCCGATCGAGGGCGTCTCGACGCCGATCAGCAGCGCCTGGCCGGCGCGGTAGGCCAGCTTCTGGTCGCCAAACGTCGCCCACTTGGCGCCCTGCGCCACGATGCACAGCGCCGGCCGCGAGAGCATGTGGCTCGGCGGCTTCGGATGGTCCGAGCGCAGTATGCCCAGGCCCTCGATGGGGGTCAGGAACGGGCTCTCGCCGGTCTGCCGCTCGGTGTAGCGCAGCAGCGCCTGGGCCAGCTCGTTGGACATGCGGATCTCCCTTCGACCGTCAGTGCCTGCGCCGAAATACAGGAATAGGCAAGAAATGGCTGGGTTCCAGCATTCCGTCTTGCGACGAGGCGCGTACCGTCGCGCCTCGGCCTCCATCGATCTGCGAGGCGCTGGCGTTCAAGGGAAATATCAGTCATGTCAAAGGGTAAGATCGCGATCGTCACGGGCGGAAGCCGCGGCATCGGCCGCAGCACCGTGCTTTGCCTGGCCAGGCGCGGCGTCCGCTCGATCCTGACCTTCAACACCAATCAGGCAGAAGCCGACAAGGTCGTGGCGCTCGCCGCCGAAGCCGGCGCCCCGGCGCTGGCGCTGCAGCTCGACGTCGGCGACGTGGCCGCGTTCGACGGCTTCGCCGGCCGGCTGCAGGCGGCCTTGGCGCAGATGGGGGCCGAGCGCTTCGACTATCTGGTCAACAACGCCGGGACCTCGTCGGCCGCGAGCCTGGAGTCGATCACCCCGGCGGAGATGGACGGGCTCTACAGCGTCCACTTCAAGGGCGTGCTGTTCCTGACGCAGCGACTGCTGCCGCTGATCAACGACGGCGGGCGGATCGTGAACATCTCCTCCGGCCTGGCGCGCTTCGCCAGCCGCAACCGCATCGGCTACGGCCCGATCAAGGCGGCGGTGGAGTCGCTCACGCGCTACATGGCGCTGGAGCTCGGCCCGCGCCGGATCGCCGTCAACGTGGTCGCGCCGGGCCCGATCGCCACCGACTTCTCCGGCGGCATGGTGCGCGACAATCCGCAGGTGAACCGGATGATCGCCGAGAACACGGCCCTGGGCCGCGCCGGCGAACCGGAGGACGTGGGTCCGGTGATCGCCGGCCTGCTGTCCGACGACTTCGGCTGGGTCAACGCCCAGCGGATCGAGGTCGCCGGCGGCATGCAGATCTGAGCCCCACCATGCCGCAAGCCACCGCTGCCCCCGGCGCCGGGGCCTGCGTCATCACCGGTCCCACCTCCGGCGCCGGCCGCGCGACGGCGCCGAGGATGGCAGGGCAGGGCGACCTCGTCCTGGTCGGGCGCGACCGGACGAAGCTGGCCGACGTGAAGGCGGCGGTCGAGGGCCTCGGCGGCCGGGCGACGACGGTGGTCTGCGATCTGTCGGAGCTGGAGAGCGCGCGCCGCGCCGCCGGCGAGATCGTCGCCCTGAACGGCGCGCCGCGGCGGTCTAGGTGGCGATCAGCGCCGCGCGCTCCTCGGCGGTCAGCGGCCGCCACCGGCCTTCGGGCAGGTCGCCCAGGCGCAACGGGCCGATGCGGGTGCGGAACAGGTCGACGACCTTCAGCTCCACCAGGTCGCACATCCGCCGGATCTGCCGGTTGCGGCCCTCGGTGAGCACGATCCGCAGGCGGCGATTGCCGATCTCGGTGACCTTGGCCGGCTTCAGCTGGCGCCCGTCCAGCGACAGGCCGTGGCGCAGCAGGGCGATCTTGCGTGGGGTGATAGGCCCGGCCACCTGCACCAAATATTCCTTGTCCAGGGTCGACTGCGGCCCGATCAGCGCCTTGGCCAGCACGCCGTCCTGCGACAGCAGCAGCAGGCCCCGGGAATCCATGTCCAACCGGCCCAGCGGCGGCAGGCTGGCCTTCGGGTCCGGGATCGGCGCCGCCGGGCCCCACAGCCGCTCGCGGGTCAGCAGGCGCGCGGCGGGTATCTGTTTGCCCTCCGGCTGGGCGGAGACCACGCCGACCGGCTTGTGGATCACCAGGCTGAACACCTCGGCCGCGGGCGCCGCGCCCGGACCGGCGGCGGCGTCGGCCAGCACCAGGGTCTGGCCCGGTTCGATCTTGCGTCCCGCGTCCTCGACCACCTGGCCGTCGATGCTGACCCGGCCCTCGGCGATCAGCGTCTCGGCTTCGCGCCGGCTGCAGACGCCGCTCTGCGCCAGCCAGCGGTTGACCCGCTGGGGCTCGGCTTCGTCGTAGGTGCGGGTCCAGGCCAAGCGGGGTCTCGGGCAGCGGCGGAGGGCCGATCTCTGTAAACCAGAATGCGGCGTCGGCCATCACCCGCTACAGAGGGCCGATGAGCGCTTCCAACCCTGCCGAGACCGTCGACGTCGCGATCCTGGGCGCCGGCGCCGCGGGCATGATGTGCGCCATCGAGGCGGCGAAGCGCGGACGCCGGGTGCTGGTGATCGACCACGCCCGGGCGCCCGGGGAGAAGATCCGCATTTCCGGCGGCGGGCGGTGCAACTTCACCAACCTCAACGCCGCCCGCCCCCAGGCCGGCTTCCTGTCGCAGAACCCGCGTTTCGCCCTGTCGGCGCTGAGCCGCTACCAGCCTCGGGACATCATCGCCCTGATCGAGGCGCATGGCGTCGCCTGGCACGAGAAGACCCTGGGCCAGCTGTTCTGTGACGGCTCGGCGCGCCAGGTGGTGGACCTGTTGCTGGCCGAGATGGACCGGCATGGCGCGCGGCTGCGGCTGGAGACCAGCGCCTCGGACATCCGCCGCGAGCCGGGCGGCGGGTACCGTTTCGCGGTCTCGTCCGGCGGCGAGGTGGCCTGCGCCGCGCTGGTGATCGCCACCGGCGGCAAGTCGATCCCGAAGATGGGAGCCACCGGCTTCGGCTACGACGTCGCCGCCCAGTTCGGCCTGCCGGTTGTGGCCACCCGCCCGGCGCTCGTGCCGCTGACCTTCGAGACCGGACTTTTGCAGCGCCTGGCGCCCCTGGCCGGGGTCGCCCTGGAGGCGCGGGTGAGCGCCGGCAAGGCCCGGTTCGACGAGGCGATGCTGTTCACCCACCGAGGCCTCTCCGGCCCGGCGATCCTGCAGGCGTCGTCGTATTGGCGCGAGGGCGAGGCGATCGTCGTCGACATGGCGCCGGGGACCGACCTGTTCGCCGTCCTGCGCCAGGCCAAGGCCGAGCAGCCGCGGCAGGCCCCGCAGACCGCGCTCGCCGCCCTGATTCCCAAGCGCCTCGCCCAGTTGCTGGTCGAGGCCGAAGGCGTCGCCGGGCGCAATCTGGCGGACTGCCCGGACGCCGCGCTCCGTCGCCTGGCTGTGGCGGTAAACGCCTGGTCGGTGAAGCCGGTGGGCTCGGAGGGATACCGCACGGCGGAAGTCACCCTGGGCGGCGTCGACACCCGCGCCCTCGACAGCCGCACGCTGGAGGCGCGCGAGGCGCCGGGCCTGTTCTTCGTCGGCGAGGTGATCGACGTCACCGGCTGGCTCGGCGGCTACAACTTCCAATGGGCCTGGGCCAGCGGCTGGGCCGCGGGGCAGGTGGCCTGAGGTCTTCGGACCTCCCCGAAGATTCCTGTCACCCTCCTGTCGGAACGCGACTTAGGCTGGCGTCCTTGGACCAGACGGAGGCTCCCATGCTCTACGCCATGCTCTGCTACAACGCCGAGGACGTCGTGTTCTCCTGGACCCAGGAGGAGGACGATGCGGTGATGGCCCGGCTGAACGTGGTGCAGGAGCGGCTGCGCGAGGCCGGCAAGCTGGGGCCCGCCCTGCGGCTGCTGCCGACGACGGCGGCCACCACCCTGCGCAAGTCGGACCCGCCGCTGGTGATCGACGGCCCGTTCGCCGAGACCAAGGAACAGCTGCTGGGCTTCTACGTGATCGACTGCCAGTCGCTGGACGAGGCGCTGGAGATCGCCAAGGACCTGGGCCGGGCCAACCCCGGCGGCGCCTACGAAATCCGCCCGATCCGCCTGTTCCTGCCGGGCGGGGACATGTCGCATGCGGCCGTGGCCGGGGCGGGCGCGGGATGACCGACATGGCCTGGATCGACGCCGCCCTGACGGCCGCGCGTCCCCAGGCCGTGGGCGCGCTGCTGCGCTATTTCCGCGATCTCGACCGGGCCGAGGAGGCCTATCAGGACGCCTGCCTGCGGGCGCTGAAGTCCTGGCCGGAGAAGGGACCGCCGCGCGACCCCACCGCCTGGCTGATCCTGGTCGGCCGCAATGCCGGGATCGACGGCGCCCGGCGGCTGAGCCGCAACGAGGCCCTGCCGCCGGAGGACCAGATCTCCGACCTGGAGGATCGCGAGGCCGATCTCGCCGAGCGGCTGGACAACGCCGACTATCGCGACGACGTGTTGCGCCTGCTGTTCATCTGCTGCCACCCGGATCTGCCGCCCAGCCAGCAGGTGGCTCTGGCCCTGCGCATCGTCTGCGGCCTGACCGTGCGCGAGATCGCCCGCGCCTTCCTGGTCTCCGAGGCGGCCATGGAACAGCGCATCACCCGCGCCAAGGGGCGCATCGCCAAGGCCGGCGTGGCCTACGGCGCCCCGGCGCCGCACGAGCGTGGCGATCGGCTCGAGGCCGTGGCGGCGATGATCTACCTGATCTTCAACGAGGGCTATTCCGCCTCGGGCGGCGAGGCGCATGTCCGCACGCCCCTGTGCGAGGAGGCGATCCGGCTGGGGCGGCTGCTGCTGCGCATGTTCCAGACCAATCCCGAGATCATGGGGCTGACGGCGCTGATGCTGCTGCAGCACGCCCGCTCGGCGGCGCGGCTGGATGCCGACGGCGCCATCGTGCTGATGGATGACCAGGACCGCGGCCTGTGGAACCAGGGCATGATCGCCGAGGGCCTGGCGCTGGTGGACAAGGCCATGCGCCACCGCCGGCCCGGCGCCTACCAGCTGCAGGCGGCCCTGGCGGCGACCCACGCGCGGGCCAGCACCCCGGCCGAGACCGACTGGTCGCAGATCGACGCCCTCTATGCCCTGCTCGAGCGGCTGCAGCCCTCGCCGGTGGTCAGCCTGAACCGGGCGGTGGCGGTCGCCAAGATGTCGGGGCCGGAGGCCGCGCTGGCGCTGATCGCGCCGCTGGCCGACCCGCTGGCCGGCTATTTCCACTTCTGGGGCCTGAAGGGCGCGCTGCTGTCGCAGCTCGGCCGCGACGCGGAGGCCCGCGAAGCCTTCGACCGCGCCATCGGCCTGGCGCACACGCCCGCCGAGGCCGCCCACATCCGCGGCCACCTCGATCGGCTTCAGGCCGGGGCGCAGGCCTCTTCCCCCGCTTGCGGCTAGGGATGCAGACCTCTGCAGGCGGATTGCAGCTCGTTTCTCTTCCCCCTCTGGGGGAAGTACCGCCGAAGGCGGGGATGGGGGCTGCCATGCGCCGACCTGGCCGCTGAGACTGGCTTTCGCTGGAGCCCCCTACCCCCGCTTCGCGGGTACTTCCCCCAGAGGGGGAAGAGAAGCGTCGCGCCTGGACGCAAGGGCCTGCCTCTCAACGCCAGTCGTCGTCGCTCTTGTCGCGCAGCAGGTCGGGCGCCTCGAAGTCGAGGGCGTCGTCCGGATCGGACAGCGAGGCCTCGCTGATGGTCTGGCCGCGCACGCTGACCCCGGCGGCGTGCACGCTCTCGGGATCGCCGGTGATCAGCGGGTGCCAGCGGGGCAGGGGCTTGCCCTCGTGCAGGCGGCGGTAGGCGCAGCTCCTGGGCATCCACTCGAGCGCCTCGATGTTTTGCGGCGTCAGCTTGATGCAGTCGGGCACGTAGCGCTTGCGGTTCTCGTAGTCGCGGCAGCGGCACAGGCCGTCGTCGAACAGCCGGCAGGACACGCGGGTGGGGATCACCTCGCCGGTGTCCTCGTCCTCGAAGCGCACCAGGCAGCACAGGCCGCAGCCGTCGCACAGCGACTCCCACTCCGGGACGGTCATCTGCTCGAGGCGCTTGGCTTCCCAGAAGGGCCGGGCGGGGGGCTTGGCAGGCATGCGCCGTCGTAGCCCGGTTTCGCCGGTTTCCCTAGCGTGGCCGGGCAGGCGGTGGGGGCGGTCGGCGCGCCGGCGCTTCACCCGGGCGGTCGAAACGACTACATGCGGCCCCTCGACATCGCCGGAGACCGCCGCCCTTCATGCCCGCCCCTCTGCTAGCGCTGCGCAACGTGCGCCTGGCCGACGGACCGCGGCAGATGTTCGACGGGGTCGACCTGGCCCTGGAGCCGAGGGCGCGGGCCTGCCTGGTGGGCCGCAACGGGGCCGGCAAGTCGACGATCCTGAGGATGCTGGCGGGCCTGATCCAGCCGGATGACGGCGACCGTTTCGTCACGCCGGGCCTAAAGGTAGGCTTCGTGCTGCAGGAGCCGCCGATCGAGGGCGAGACCCTGGGCGACTACGCCGCCGCGGGCGGGGCGGCGCCGCACGAGGCGGAGGCGGCGCTGATGGCCTTCGACCTGGACCCGGCCAAGAGCACCCAGGGCCTCTCCGGCGGCGAGATGCGCCGCGCGGCCCTGGCCCGGGCCTTCGCCGAGCAGCCGGACGTGCTGTTGCTGGACGAGCCGACCAATCACCTGGACATCCTGGCCATCGCCACCCTGGAGGCGAAGATCGCCCAGGCCCGCTCGGCGGTGCTGATCGTCAGCCACGACCGCGCCTTCCTGGAGCGGGTCACCCAGCAGTGCTTCTGGCTGGAGGACCGGCGGGTGCGCCGCCTCGACGCCGGGTTCGGCAAGTTCGAGGACTGGGCGGCGAAGATCCAGGCGCAGGAGGCCGAGGAGGCCCGCCGCCTGGACAAGGCGATCGAGCGGGAAGCCTACTGGATGGCCCGCGGCGTCACCGCCCGGCGGGCGCGCAACGAGGGCCGCCGGCGCAAGCTGATCGCGCTGCGCCAGGAGAAGGCCGAGCGCCTGCGCCTGACCCGCGGGGAGCTGTCGATGTCGGTGAAGGTGTCCGAGCCTTCCGGGCGCCGGGTGGTCGAGGCGGAGAAGCTGTTCAAGGCGTTCGGCGATCGCGGACTGCTGAAGGGCTTTTCCACCCGCATCCTGGCCGGCGAGCGGGTGGCGGTGGTCGGGCCCAACGGCGCCGGCAAGACCACCCTGGTGAAGATCCTGCTGGGCGAGGAGCCGCCGGACTCCGGGTCGGTGAAGCTGGGGGTCAACCTGCAGATCGCCTACGTCGACCAGGCGCGCGCCGACCTGAAGCCGGGCATGACCCTGGTGGAAGCCCTGGCCCCGATGGGCGGCGACCAGATCATCGCCCAGGGCCGGCCCAAGCACGTGGCCGCCTACGCCCGCGAGTTCCTGTTCCGCGACGACCAGATGCGCCAGCCGGTCTCGTCCCTGTCCGGCGGCGAGCGCAACCGCCTGCTGCTGGCCCGGGCCCTGGCCATGCCGTCCAACGTGCTGGTGCTGGACGAGCCGACCAACGACCTCGACATGGAGACCCTCGACCTGCTGGAGGAGATCCTGGCCGACTACGAGGGCACCCTGATCCTGGTCAGCCACGACCGCGACTTCATCGACCGGCTGGCCACCTCCACCATCGCCCTGGACGGGCACGGCCGGGTGGTGGAGACGCCCGGCGGCTGGGGCGATTTCCTGTCGCAAAACCCGGGATTCTTCGCCTCCGTGGCCGCCACCGCGCCGGCCGAGCCGCGCAAGGCCCCGCCGCCGCCGCGCGCCGCCGCCGAGCCGGCGAAGCTGTCGTTCAAGGACCAGCACCGGCTGAAGACCCTGGACGAGCTGATGCCGAAGCTGGCCGAGAGCATCGCCAGGTCGGAGGCGCTGCTGGCCGACGCCAGCCTCTACGCCCGCGATCCCAAGGCCTTCCAGACGGCGTCGGCGGCCCTGTCCAAGGCGCAGGCGGATCTCGCCGCCGCCGAGGACGAATGGCTGGCCCTCGAAGAGAAGCGCGAGGCGCTGCAGAAGAGCCGGAGCTAGGAATCTGGGGAAAGGTTAACGCGCGGGAATCGCGTCAGTTTTTGGCGTTTTCACCCGCTTTTCCACCGTTTCTGCACCGATGTTCGCCGAACGCTGCACAGGGGCGCCAGGAGGGCCGCTTGCGCGCCGAAAGGCAGCGGCGCAATCTTCATCTGTCGACGGAGCCGGCGGCTCGGACCTCCAGGGAAACCGGGAGATCAGGACGCCGGAAGCTTCCGAAGCCCGCACGATCCAGGGGCGACCCGGGATTGGGACAGGCAGCAGGACACCGGAAGGCGGCGGCGGGGCGACCCGGCGCTACAGAGCCGGGGTCTGGATCCAGAGATACAAGCCCGCAAGGGCTTGGGTGAGGGGACGGTGAGCGGGCGCAATCCCGAGCACCGCCCCCTTCGCTCGTTTGGGCGGCGCCCAGATTGGCGGCGGGGGCGCGATATCTACGCCCAACCCGCGGGGAAGCCCCAGCAAGCCTTCGACATCATCTGAAATCTCGCAGACCATGACGCCAGGTCGGAGGCGGACATGGCGGATGAGACGAACTACGCGCGCGCCCAGGCGGGGGTGCTGGTCGCGGCGACGGCTGGCAACTTCGTCTGCGCCACGCCGGCCGTGCAGACCGTGTTCGGCATCTTCATCGTGCCGATCTCCCGCGAGTTCCACTGGCCGCGGGCCGAGGTCTCCGGCGTGCTGACGCTGATGGCGGTGGTGACGGCGCTGACCTATCCGCTGCTGGGCTGGGCGACGGACCGGTGGGGCGCGCGGCGGCTGATCCTGCCGGGCAACCTGGCTTTCGCCGCCACGGTGGCGGCCCTGTCGCTGGCCGATGGGCGCCTCTGGCAGTTCTACGCCCTGTTCGCAGTGATGTCGGTGGCCAGCGCCGTGCCCTCGACCATGATGTTCACCAACGTGGTCACCGGCTGGTTCGATGCGGCCCGCGGCCGGGCGCTGGGCCTCACCGCGGGGCTCGGCAACGGCGCCGGTTCGACGGTGCTGCCGATCGTCGCCGGCCTGCTGCTGGCCCGCTACGGCTGGCGCGGCGCCTACCAGGGCATCGGCCTGCTGGTGGCCCTGATCGGCTTTCCGCTGCTGCTGGCCTTCCTGAAGGATCCGCCGCTGCGGGCTGCGGACCAGGCCCAGGCCGCCGACGGCCTGACCCTCGCCGAGGCCGCCCGCACCCCGACCTTCTGGATCACGCTGGTGGCCATCGCCCTGGGCGCCGGGTGCGTGACCGCCGTGTTCACCCACGTCGCCCCGATCCTCGGCGACAAGGGTATCGGCGAAAGGCCGATCATCGCGGTGATCTCGACCTTCGCCCTGGTCTGCGCGGCGTGGCAGATCGCGGTCGGCTGGCTGCTGGACCGCACCCGCGCCCCACGCATCGCCGCGCCCTTATACCTGCTGGCCGCCGTCGGCGTGGTGCTGATGCTGTACGCGCAGGACACCCCCGGCCTGATCCTGGCCGGAGCGCTGATGGGCATTGGCCTGGGCACGGAGTTCGGAGCCCTGCCGTTCTTCATTTCCCGCTATTTCGGCCTGCGCGCCTACGGCGCGATCAGCGGGGTGATGTGGTCGCCGCCCTGATCGGCGGCGCGGCCCTGCTGCTGGCGCTGAAGCCCTACGGGCCAGACGCGCCGCCGCCGGCAGCCGTGGCCCAGGCTCGCGCCTGAGCGCTGATCCCTGTCGTCAGCGATCGAATCCGCGTCGTATGCTGGCGTTTTCGACCAGGGGAGCGGACGATGGGCAAGGGCCTGCTGCGGGGAGTTTCGGCGCTGGTGATCGGGGCGGCGCTGGCGGGTTCGTGCGGCGGCGCGGCCCTGGCCCGCGACGTGGTGGTGCACGCGGGCCACCTGATCGACGGGGTGAGCAAGACCCCCCGCGACAACGTCTCGATCCTGATCCACGACGACCGCATCACCGCCGTACAGGCCGGCTTCGTCACGCCGTCCGGCGCCGAGGTGATCGACCTCAGCCACCAGACGGTGCTGCCGGGCCTGATCGACTGCCACGACCACATCACCGCCAACTTCGACGGCGGCAATCCGGTGGCCGAGGCGGTGACGACCACCAGCTTCGACGCCGCCTTCCTGTCGGTGGGCAATGCGCGGGTGACCCTGGAGGCCGGCTTCACCACCATCCGCGACGTGGGCGCCGATCCGGGGGTGGTGATCGCCCTGAAGCGGGCCATCGCGCATGGCGACATCGAGGGGCCGCGGATGTTCGTCGCCGGCCCGCCGCTCGGTCCCACCGGCGGCCATAACGATCCGGCCAACGGCTTCGACCCGGCGCTCAGCCACCCTGGCTGGACCGACGCCAACGTCGACAGCCCCGAGGCGGTCCGCCGCGAGGTGCGCAGCCTGCGCCGGCAGGGCGTCGACCTGATCAAGATCATGCCGTCGGGCGGGGTGCTGTCGATCGGCGACGATCCCAACCTGCAGCTGATGACCGACGACGAGATCAAGGCCGCGGTCGACACCGCCCACGCCCTGGGCATGAAGGTGGCGGCGCACGTGCACGGCCGCGAGGCGATCAACCATGCCATCGTCCTGGGCGTCGATTCCATCGAGCACGGCTCGTACGCCGACGCCGAGTCCTACGCCCTGTTCAAGCAGCACGGGACCTATCTGGTGCCGACCCTGCTGGTGGCGCAGACCGTCTACGACGTCGCCCGGACCCACCCCGAGCAGCTCAACCCCTCGTCGGCGGCCAAGGCCCTGGCCGTGGCGCCGATGGTGCAGAAGAACCTGGGCGCCGCCTACCGGGCCGGGGTGAAGATCGCCTTCGGCACCGACCAGAGCCTGGCGCCGCACGGGACCAACGCCCGGGAATTCGCGCTGATGGTCAAGGCCGGCATGACCCCGATCGACGCGATCTGGGCGGCCACCGCCAACGCCGCCGACCTGATCGGCGACGCCAAGGACATCGGCTCGGTGCAGCCGGGCCGCTACGCCGACCTGGTGGCGGTCTCCGGCGATCCCCTGCAGGACATCACCGTGCTGGAGCACGTCGGCTTCGTGATGAAGGGCGGCAAGGTGTTCAAGGCGGGCGGGACGCCGATCCATCCCGCCGACACGGCCCCGCCCCCGGCGATGCCGGGGGGCATCGCCGACTTCTGACACCCAGCCGTCGGCTCGCCGCCGGCGGCTGGGGCCGGCGGATGTCAGGGTTGCAGCTCCTTGGGCAGGGCGTCCGCCTCGGCCTTGGACAGCTGGGTCAGGTGGCTGACGATGCACGGCACCGCGAAGCCGTCGCCGGAGCTGACCTTCAGGTCGATGTCCAGGGCGTTGCAGATGGTGTCCCCGTGCATCTTGGTGACCAGGTGCGCATTCGGATAGTGCAGGTCCGGACAGGCGCTCGACAGGTCAAGGCGATAGACGTCGCGATGCGAGACGCGGATGTAGATCGCCTTCGAATCCGCGCTCGCCTTCCAGCCGTCCCAGTCGCGCGAGAAGAAGCAGGCCGTGGAGCCCGCCTTGGACGGCTCGGGCATGGCGTTGGGGGCGCAGACCAGCGCTGCGAGCCCGGCGATGCCGGCCATGGAGATGAGGTGTGTTTTGCGCATCTGTCGCCGATCCTTCCTCAGGTCCCCCGAGACGCGAGTGTAGCGCGATTTCGCGGCATGGCGAGCACTCTGGGCGAGCACCCTGGGCGAGCACCCTGGGCGCCGGGCGGTGGGTTGTGGCAAAGGCGGGCGGGAACGGGAAAACGGCATGGCGCTCAGCGACGAAGACTTCGACGCCCTGGTCAACCGGGCGGTGGACGCCCTGAAGGTCAAGCAGGCCGCGCTGGCGCGCGATCACGGCCTGGCGGTGGCCACGGCCGCCGACTACGCCCCCGACGCCGGGCGCCTGGTCCTGGCGGACGCCGCCGGCCGGCCGCTGGCGGAGACCCAGGTGATCGAGATCGGCGCCTACAGCGCCCGGCACGGGGCCTGGCGCTGGGCCTGGGCCGACCCGAACCTGCCGCCGGTGGCGCGGGCCAAGGCCGAGGCGCTGAAGAGCCTGGCGCAGGCCACCGGCGTGGAGACCTTCGCCGACCCGCGGGCCCTGCGCGTCGCCGACGAGGCCGCCGCCTGGCGGCTGGTGGCGCTGGCCGTCAACCACCTGGACGCCCTGGGCGCGCATCGCCAGGCGATGCCCGACGGCAGCCAGATGGCCTTCTTCGCCATCATGTCCCTGCGCGACGCCCGCGGCGCCGGCGGCTACGGCTGGACGTACAAGGCCTGAGGGCCGGAATGTCCGCCGTCCTGACGAACGGCGTGCGGCCCGATGGCGTCCGGCAATTGGGCGGCGATTTGTCCAAGCCAGCGCGCCGCAACCGGCGCATCTGTCGGCGGTGGCGCTCGCCTGTCCGGCGGCGTCGCATACGCCGCCCGCCTGACCGCTTCACCCCCCGTGATCCAGGCCCCGGCGCGGGCGCCGGCCTTCTCTCCCCCCGAGGCCGGCGCCCATGCGCGGGCGCGGCGACCTCCTCCCCTGGGACGCATGGCCTTCGGGCCTGGCCAGACTCTGGCTCGGAACGGGCAATCCGTTCGACAAGCGCGCGCCGGCGCCCTAGGCCCGGCGGCAGCATCCGCCTCGACCTGGAAGCCCTGACTTTCCAGGCCGCCTACCAGAGCGAGGGTCGCATGAAGGGTCTGTTGCTGTTGGCGGCGATGGCGTGGGCGGCGGCGGTCAGCCCCGCCCTGGCGGCGCCGGTGCTGGAGCGGGTGGTGCTGGTGCAGCGGCACGGCGTGCGGCCGCCCACCGCGCCCAACGACAAGCTGAACACCCTTTCGGCCGAGGCCTGGCCCGCGTGGCCCGTGGCGCCGGGCGAGCTGACGCCGCGCGGCTTCGAGCAGGTGCGGCTGGTGGCCGCCAGCATTCGACAGCACTACGCCCTCGCGGGGTTGCTGCCGGCCAAGGGCTGCGCCCCGGCCGGATCGATCGCGGTGTGGGCGGACGCCGGCGACCAGCGCACGCGGCTGTCGGGCATGGCTCTCGCCGACGGCCTGGCGCCCGGCTGCGGCGTCGGCACACCCTATCGCAACCTCCCGGGGCCTGACCCGATTTTCGACGGCGTCGAGGACGCCGACTGCGTCACCGACCCGGCGGCGGCCCAGGCAGCGGTCGCGGCCCTGGCGGGCCCCGGCGGCCTGCAGACCGACGAGACCCGCGCGGCGATGAAGCGGCTGCAGGCGGTGGTCGCGCCGGCGGGCTGCGACGGCGGTCCCGGCGTCTGCCTGGCGGGCGACGACACGCTGGCCGCGGGGCGCTACGGCGCCGGCTGGAACGGCCCCATGGCCACCGGCGCGACCCTGGCGGAGAACCTGCTGCTGGAATACGCCCAGGGCCTGACGGGCCGGGACCTCGGCTGGGGCCGGATCGTCACCGCCGACGACATCGCCGCGGTCATGCCCGCGCACGAGCGCACCGCCCGCCTGCTGCGACGCGACGTCTACCTGGCCGGCCGCCGCGGCGCGCCGATGGCCCGGGCGATGCTGCAGGCGATGCAGGGCGAGCCAACGGCCGGCGACGCGGGGCCGAAGTCCGGTCCCGACGTGAAGCTGGTGGCCCTGGCCGGGCACGACACCAACCTGTCGATGATCGGCGGGCTGTTCGACGTGGACTGGTCGCTGCCGGGCCAGCCGGACGCCACCGCGCCGGCCACGGCCCTGGCCTTCGAGGTCTGGCGCGACGGCGAGCGGCGCTACGTCCGGCCGGTGGTGTTCTATTTCACCCTCGACCAGTTGCGCAGCCTGTCGCCCGACGCCGCCAACGCCATGCCCCTGAAGGTCGACGGCTGCGCCGACGGCCCGGAAGGCCTGTGCGCGCTGGAGCAGGTGAAGCAGCGGGTCGAGGCCCGCCTGGTTCCCGGCTGCCTTCCCAAGAGCTGACGGCTCAACGCCCCGCCCGCCGCGCCTCCACGGCCCGCGCCAGGCGCTCCAGCACCCAGGCGGACGTCTCCCAGTCGATGCAGCCGTCGGTGATCGAGCGGCCGTAGACCAGGGGCTGGCCGGGCGTCAGGTCCTGGCGGCCGGCCAGCAGGTTGCTCTCCACCATCACGCCGAACACCTGCCGCTCGCCGGCCTCGATGCGGCGGGCGATGTCGTCGGCGACCCCCGGCTGGCGCTCGGGCTGCTTGCCGCTGTTGGCGTGCGAGACGTCGACCATCAGCCGGGTCGGCAGGCCGGCGGCGGCCAGCCGCGTCGAGGCGCCGGCGATGCTGGCGGCGTCGCAGTTGGGCGCGGTCCCGCCGCGCAGCACCACGTGGGCGTCGGCGTTGCCGCTGGTGGCGGCGATGGCCGAGCGGCCGTCCTTGGTCACCGCCAGGAAATGGTGCGGCTGGCTGGCCGCCTTCACCGCGTCGATGGCGATCTGCACGTCGCCGCCGGTGCCGTTCTTGAAGCCCACCGGGCACGACAGGCCCGACGCCATCTCGCGGTGGATCTGGCTCTCGGTGGTGCGCGCGCCGATCGCGCCCCAGGCCACCAGGTCGGCGATGTACTGCGGGGTGATCACGTCCAGGAACTCGCACGCCGCCGGCAGACCCAGGTCGTTGACGTGCAGCAGCAGCTGGCGCGCCGCGCGCAGGCCCTCGTCGATGCGGAAGCTGCCGTCCAGGCGCGGATCGTTGATCAGCCCCTTCCACCCCACCGTGGTCCTGGGCTTTTCGAAATAGACCCGCATGACGATCTCCAGCGACCCCTTCAGCCGCTCGCGCTGGGCCGCCAGGCGTTCGGCGTAGTCGATGGCCGCCCTGGGGTCGTGGATCGAGCACGGCCCGATCACCACCACCAGCCGGTCGTCGTCGCCGTGCAGGATCGACTGCACGGCCGCGCGGGCCCCGCTGACCGTGGCGCCGGCCCGGTGGCTGACCGGCAGGTCGTCGATCAGGTCCGCCGGCGGGCGCAGCGGGGTGATGGCGCGGATGCGCAGGTCGTCGGTGGGGGTCGGGGTCTGCAGGGTCATGCCGTGGGCCTTTCGGGTGGGACCGGCGCCGGCGGCATGAAAAAAGCCGCCA
The DNA here is from genome assembly GCF_049446115.1 of Caulobacter sp. KR2-114. NCBI lineage: Bacteria > Pseudomonadati > Pseudomonadota > Alphaproteobacteria > Caulobacterales > Caulobacteraceae > Caulobacter > Caulobacter sp. KR2-114. The sequence goes on along the minus strand of NZ_JBMSEC010000001.1, from coordinate 1,092,903 downwards.
GGGAGCTGGCGGCTGGTGGGGGTTCGGATGTGATCTTGAGGTCTAGATCAGGTCGAACTCGTCCCGTCCTCCGCCAGAGGCATCGGATTGCCAAAAGTACCAAAAATAGGTGCTGGCGACGGACGGGTTCATTGCCCGGGTTCTGTAGCGCGGAAATTTCGCCGAGTCACCTGCCCTGGGCCGCCAGGATCGCCGCCAGTCCCTCGCGGTAGGTGGGGAAGGCCGGACGCCAGCCCAGTTCGGCCTTGGCCAGGGCGTTGGAGACGCGCTTGTTCTCGCTCCAGAAGCGGCGGGCGGGGACGCTCAGCGTGCTCAGGTCCACCGGTTCTTCCGGCGGGACCGGCAGGCCCAGAAGCCGCGCGGCATGGGCGGTGACATCGGCGCTGGGGGCCGGCAGGTCGTCGCAGAGATTGAACACGGCGCCGGCGCGCGGCCGCGCGATGGCGGTGGCGATGGCGGTGGCGGCGTCGCCCAGGTGCAGGCGCGAGAACACCTGTCCCGGCCGGACCAGCCGCCGGGCGTCGCCGGCGCGCACCCGGTCGAGGGCGCTGCGCCCGGGACCGTAGAGGCCGGGCAGGCGGAAGATGGCCAGTGTCGCGCCGGTCTCGGCGGCCAGGGCGCTCCAGGCCGTCTCGGCGGCCACGCGGCGGTGGGCCTCGGCCGACTGGGGCGCCGTCGGCGTCTGCTCGAACACCCAGCGTCCGCCGTGGTCGCCATAGACCCCGGTGGTGGAGAGGTAGCCGATCCACGGCCGCGCCTCGCCGGCGCGCAGGGCCGGGGCCAGGGCGGCGAGACCGGGGCAGCCGCCGTCATCCGGCGGCGCGGTGACCAGCACGGCGTCGGCGGCGCCGGCCGCCGCGGCGAGCGCCCCCGGGTCGGCGACGTCGACGTCCTGCACGCCCTCGGCCGCCAGGGCCGCGGCGGCGCCCTCCGAGCGCGCCGTGGCGCTCACCGCCCAGCCCTCGGCCTTCAGCCGCCGGCCCAGGGCCGCGCCGACGCCGCCCCAGCCGAACACGAAAAGGCGGGGCAGGCCGGGCAGGCGAGGGGGGCTCACCCCTTCAGCAGGCCGGCGGCCAGGTCGCGCACCGCGCCGCCGTGCTCGGCGTGCTTGAGGCCGAACGCGAGGTTGGCGCGCAGCAGTCCCAGCACGTCGCCGCAGTCGTAGGTGGTCCCCTGGTATTCCAGGGCGTGGAAGTCCTGGATCGCCATCAGCCGCAGCATGGCGTCGGTGAGCTGGATCTCGCCGCCGGCGCCCTTCTGGTGGTCGGCCAGCAGGGCGAAGATCTCCGGATGCAGCACATAGCGACCGGAGATGAACAGGTTCGACGGTTCGGTCCCCGGCGGCGGTTTCTCGACCATGCCGGTCATGGTCTTCAGCCGGCCGTCGAAGCCGGCCGCGGTGTCGCCCAGGGAGACGATGCCGTACTTGTGCGCCTGCCCGGGCGGCGCAGGCTCCACGGCGACGATGTTGCCGCCCACCTGCTGGTAGGCGTCGATGCACTGCTTCAGGGCGGCCGGGGCGGCGTCCATCAGCATGTCGGGCAGCATCACCGCGAACGGCTCGTCGCCGATCAGGTCACGGGCGCACCAGACCGCGTGGCCCAGGCCGTTCGCGCGCATCTGGCGGATGAAGCTCATCTGGCCCGGCTGCGGCAGGTCGGCGGTGGCCAGGGCCAGGATGTCGACCTTGCCCTTGGCCTCCAGCTGGCTCTCCAGCTCGACGTTGTGGTCGAAGTAGTCCTCGATCGGCCCCTGGCCGCGACCGACGATGAAGATGAAGTGCTCGATGCCGGCCGCCCGGCCCTCCTCGACCACGTGCGCCAGGATCGGCCGGTCGAACACGTTGAGCAGATTCTTGGGCGTCGCCTTGGCGGCGGGCATCGCGCGGGTGCCGAACCCCGCCACCGGCAGCACAGCTTTACGGACAGGTCGCATGGAGCCCTCTTGCCTGACGTCCGCCGTACAGGAGGGCGCATCGGTCTCAAATTCTTTTCCGTCGATCAAGGAACCATCACGCTTGCGTGTTCGTTTCCGCCGCGCATCCTGGAGGAATATCCTATGACGAAACGCACCACCGTGGCCGTGATGCTGGCGGTCAGCATGGCCTGTGGCCTTGGCGCCTGCCAGAAGAAGGCCGACACCTCGGCGACGACCACGACGGACACCACCACCACGACGACCAGTCCGGCGGACACCTCCGCGATGTCGTCGGCGACCCCGGCCGACTCGTCGGCGATGTCGTCGGCCAGCCCTGCCGGCGAGGCGACCACCAGCACCCAGTCGACGACCACCACGACCACCAAGAGCCAGTAACCGGCAAGAGGCCGTAACCGGCAGGAGCCGGCAACCGGCTCCCCGACCCTTCAGAAGGCCCCTCGCCGCAAGGCGGGGGGCTTTTTCGTGCGGCCTATTCGACGGTCACCGACTTGGCCAGGTTGCGCGGCTGGTCGACGTCCGCCCCCTTCTGCACGGCCACGTAGTAGGCCAGCAGCTGGATCGGCGCGGCGAACACCAGCGGCGCGATCACCGGATCGCAGGCCGGGGCCAGCACCACCCGGACGCCCTCCGGCGCGTGCCGCGCGCCGGCCTCGTCGGTGATCATCACGATCCGGCCGCCGCGGGCGATCACCTCGCTCATGTTCGAGGCGGTCTTCTCGAACAGCTCGTCGCTGGGCGCGATGACGATGATCGGCGTGGCCTCGTCGACCAGGGCGATGGGCCCGTGCTTCAACTCGCCCGCCGCATAGCCCTCGGCGTGGATATAGCTGATTTCCTTGAGCTTCAGGGCGCCCTCCAGCGCCAGCGGGTACATCGCCCCGCGGCCCAGGTAGAGCACGTCGCGCGCCCGGGCGATGTCGGCGGCGATGGCCTTGATCTCGTCCTCGGCGCCGATCGACTGGGCGATCAGGCGCGGCACCTCCATCAGCAGGGTGGTCAGGCGCGCCTCCTCGGCGGCGTCGATCCGGCCGCGCTGGCGGGCGGCGGCGACCGCCAGGGCGGTGAGGGCGGCAACCTGCGAGGTGAAGGCCTTGGTCGAGGCGACGCCGATCTCCGGCCCGGCGTGGGTCGGGAACAGGACGTCGGCCTCGCGCGCCATGGTGCTCTCGTGGTTGTTCACCAGGGCGGCGGTCTGGATGCCGCGTTCCTTGCACCAGCGCAGCGCCGCCAGGGTGTCGGCGGTCTCGCCCGACTGCGAGACGGCCAGGGCCAGGGCGCCGGGGGCCAGCGCCGGCCGCCGGTAGCGGAACTCCGAGGCGATCTCCACCTCGCACGGCAGGTCGGCCAGCCGCTCGAACAGGTAGCGGGCGATCATGCCGGCGTAGGAGGCCGTGCCGCAGGCGACGATCTGCAGCTTGTCGACCTTGGCGAAGTCCACGCCCGGCGCCTTGGCCGCTGCGGTCACCGGATCGATGTAGGCCGACAGGGTGTGCTGGCAGGCTTCCGGCTGGTCGTGGATCTCCTTTTCCATGAAGTGCCGGTAGTTGCCCTTTTCCACCAGGGCGGCGGCGGGCGAGACCATCCGCTCGGGGCGGGTCACCGGCTGGCCGGCGGCGTCGAAGATCCGCGCCCCCTGGTGGTCGATGGCGACGAAGTCGCCCTCGTCCAGGTAGACGATGCGGTTGGTGAAGGGGCCGACCGCCAGGGCGTCGGAGCCGATGAACATCTCGCCGCGGCCGTGGCCCACCACCAGCGGGCTGCCGCGCCGGGCGCCCATCACCAGATCCTTTTCCCCCTGGACCAGGATTCCCAGCGCATAGGCGCCGGTCAGCCGGTCGAGGGTCGCCTTCAGCGCCTTCAGCGGATCGGGGATGGTCTCCAGGGTGCGGTCCAGCAGGTGGGCGATGACCTCGGTGTCGGTGTCGCTCTGGAAGCTGCGGCCCTCGGCGCGCAGCTCTTCGCGCAGCTCGGCGTAGTTCTCGATGATGCCGTTGTGCACCAGGGTCACGCGGCCGGCGGTGTGCGGGTGGGCGTTGCGCTCGGCGGGCGCGCCGTGCGTGGCCCAGCGGGTGTGGCCGATCCCCACCGTGCCGGCCAGGGGCTCCTGGGCCAGGACGGCCTCGAGGGCGCGGATCTTGCCCTGAGCGCGGCGGCGTTCGACGTGGCCGTCGACCATGGCGGCGACGCCGGCGGAGTCATAGCCCCGGTATTCAAGTCGCTTCAGGCTGTCGATCAGCCTGTCTGCCACCGGCTCGACGCCGACGATGCCGATGATCCCGCACATGCCTTGGATGACCTCTCGGAAACGGACTTTGTGGAACGGCTCGGGCCGCGATAAGGTTTAGCTCGGCCGACCGCTCCCGCGAACGCGGCGCCCAGCGTGGTGGCGAGGCGTTTAGCATCCGCAAAGAGCCGGTCAGCTAATTTCTCAGTTTCGCAGCATTTCGGCGAATGGAAGACGAAGCCTCATGACCAAGCGCGGCTACTTCGGCACGGACGGCATTCGCGGCCAGGCCAATCTGTTCCCCATGACCGCCGAGGTGGCGCTGCGCGCCGGCATGGCCGCGGGCAAGCTGTTCCGCACCAGTGGCGACCGCCGCCACCTTGTGGTGATCGGCAAGGATACGCGGCTGTCGGGCTACATGATCGAGCCGGCCCTGGTGGCCGGCTTCACCAGCGTCGGCATGGACGTGCGCCTGTTCGGCCCGCTGCCGACCCCGGCGGTGGCGATGATGACCCGCTCGATGCGCGCCGACCTGGGCGTGATGATCAGCGCCTCGCACAATAACTTCGCCGACAACGGCATCAAGCTGTTCGGCCCGGATGGCTACAAGCTGTCCGACGCCGTGGAGGCCGAGATCGAGGCGCACATGGACGAGGGCCTGCAGGAAGGCCTCGCCGAGCCCAAGCAGCTGGGCCGGGTGGCGCGGATGGACGAGGCGCAGGCGCGCTACATCGAGCTGGTCAAGGCCACCTTCCCGCGCAATCTCAGCCTGCAGGGGCTGCGGGTGGTGATCGATTGCGCCCATGGCGCCGCCTACAAGGTCGCCCCCACGGCGCTCTACGAGCTGGGCGCCGAGGTGATCGAGATCGGCGTCGCGCCGAACGGCCTGAACATCAACGAGGAATGCGGCTCGACCTATCCCTCGACCATGGCCAAGGCGGTGCGCGACTACCGCGCCGACCTCGGCATCGCCCTGGACGGGGACGCCGACCGGGTGGTGATCTGCGACGAGAAGGGCACCGTGGTCGACGGCGACCAGATCATGGCCACCATCGCCGCGGCCCTGGCGGCCAAGGACAAGCTGTCGGGCGGCGGCGTGGTGGCGACGGTGATGTCCAACCTCGGCCTGGAGCGGTTCCTGTCGGAACGGGGGCTGAAGCTGGAGCGCACCGCCGTGGGCGACCGCTACGTCATGGAGCGGATGCGCGCCGGCAAGTTCAACCTGGGCGGCGAGCAGAGCGGCCACATCATCCTGTCGGACCACTCCACCACCGGCGACGGTTTGATCGCGGGGCTGCAGGTGATGGCCGAGCTGGTGCGCTCCGGCAAGCCGATGAGCGCCCTGGCCCGCCAGTTCCAGCCGGTGCCGCAGAAGCTGGAGAATGTGCGCTTCGCCGGCGGCAAGCCGCTGGAGCACGAGACGGTGAAGAGCGCGATCAAGGACGCCGAGCAGCGCCTGAACGGCTCGGGCCGGGTGCTGGTGCGCGCCTCCGGCACCGAGCCGCTGATCCGCATCATGGCCGAGGGTGACGACGAGAAGCTGGTCGGCCAGCTGGTGCGCGAGATCGCCGGGGCGGTGAAGTCCGCGGCGGCCTGAGCCCAGGGCGCGGGCCTGATCCTGATTGGCCCTCGCCCCCCTCGGGGGAGAGGGTTGGGTGAGGGGGCGGCGCCGTCGGCCGAGGCCATCCGGACGGGCTCGTCACGCGGGACCACCCCTCACCCAACCCTCTCCCCGCGACCGGGGAGAGGGCTTTTAACTAGGGCGCCTCGTCGGGGTTGGGCTTCTTCTTTCCCGCCTTCTGCAGCTGGGCGATGTCGGCCTCCAGGCCGGCGCGCAGGCTGGGCTCGGGGGGCTTGGCGCCGACATCCTGCACGTCGTGCACCCGCCAGGCGCCGCCTTCCTTCACCAGGTCGAAGGCGTTGCGGTGCATCTGGTCGAACACCTTGAAGTCGACGACCGCCTTGGCCGCGGTGGCGGTGGCCGACTGCACGGTCACCGTGGCGGTGATCTTGTCGTAGTCCTGGCAGTCGCACAGCCAGTCGCCGTCGATGAAGCCGACCTCGTCCGGTCCGTTCAGCTTGGCGTCCCGGGCCAGCAGGTCGACCATCGCCTTGTCGAACACCCGCGGGGCGTCCTTGTCCATCGGCGCGAAGGCGTTGTTGTCGGTCGAGGCGCCCTTGGCGTAGTTCGCGTAGAGCCCCTCGAGGAAGGCCTTGGCGTCGGCGGCGTCCTGGCCGGCGGCGGGCGCCGCCGCGGTCTGGGCCGGCGCCGACGCGGCGGCGGTGGTCGCGGCCGAGGTGGGGGCGGCGGGCTTGTTGCAGCCGGCGAGGGCGGCGAACGCCGCCGCGCCGGCAAGACAATGAGCAATTCTGGTCACGACGATCTACGCCCTCTCGGATATCGATGTTCGGCGTAACCTAGCCGCTGGCGCGGCCGGCGCCACCCCGTAAGCGTGACAATTGTCCCCTCGACAGAGGATGAATTTCCCGTAACCTTCCCGCATCGCGCCGCTCGACCGGTGCGTTCGAAAAAGAAGACCCGAGGAACGTCGCCCCCGCAGAAGGGGCCAGGAGGCCGAATGTCCCGCCACTCCACCTGGAGCGCGCAGGCTGTGCCCGCTCATCCCGCGAGGGAAGCGGCCAAGCCGATCGCCTGCATCCTGTTCATCGCCGCCCTGGGCGCCGCCTTCTGGGCCGGCGTGCTGTGGGTGACCCTGCCGCTGCTGAAATAGCGCGGCTCAGGCGCGGCCGACGCTGGCGTAGGCGAAGCCCTTTTCACGCACTTCCTGCGGACGATAGACGTTGCGCAGGTCGACGATCGCCGGCCGCCGCATCAGCGTGCGCACCCGGTCCAGGTCCAGCGCGCGGAACTGGTCCCACTCGGTGATGATCACCATCACGTCCGCCCCCTCCACCGCCTCGTAGGGGCTGTTGCGGAAGTCGACGTCGCGCAGCAGCTGGCGCGCCTCGTGGCCCTCGGGGTCGTAGGCCTGGACCCGCGCGCCCATGGCCTGCAGCTCCGGGACGATGTCCAGGGAGGGCGCATCGCGCATGTCGTCGGTGTTCGGCTTGAAGGTCAGCCCCAGCACCCCGACCGTCTTGCCCTTCAGATCGCCGCCCAGGGCCTCGGCCACGCGGCCGGCCATGGCCTTCTTGCGCGCGTCGTTGACCCGCACCGTGGTCTCCACCAGCTGCAGCGGGCGTCCCAGATCCTGGGCCGTCTGCACCAGGGCCAGGGTGTCCTTGGGAAAGCATGAGCCGCCATAGCCGGGCCCGGCGTGCAGGAACTTGCCGCCGATGCGCTTGTCCAGGCCGATTCCGCGGGCGACCTGCTGCACGTCCGCCCCGGCGACCTCGCACAGGTCCGCCACCTCGTTGATGAAGGTGATCTTCAGCGCCAGGAAGGCGTTGGCGGCGTACTTGATCAGCTCGGAGGTGCGCCGCCCGGTGAACAGGATCGGCGTCTCGTTGAGGAACAGCGGCCGGTAGAGTTCGGTCATCACCGGCCGGGCGCGCTCGTCCTCGATGCCGACCACCACCCGGTCGGGGCGCTTGAAGTCCTCGATCGCCGCGCCCTCGCGCAGGAATTCCGGATTGGAGACCACCGCCACGTCGGCGTCCGGCCGCACGCGCCGGATGATGGCCTCGATCTCGTCCCCCGTGCCCACCGGCACCGTCGACTTGGTGACCACCAGGGTGAAGCCGTCGATCAGGCCGGCGATCTCCTCGGCGGCGGCGTGGACATAGGTCAGGTCGGCGTGGCCGTCGCCGCGGCGCGAGGGCGTGCCCACGGCGATGAACACCGCGTCGGCCGCGGCGATCGCCTCGGCCCCGTCGGTGGCGAAGGCCAGGCGACCCTCGCGGACGTTGCGCTCCACCAGGATTTCCAGACCGGGCTCATAGATCGGCATCTCGCCGGCCTTCAGGCGCTCGATCTTGCCGGCGTCCTTGTCGATGCAGGTCACCTGGTGGCCGAAGTCGGCGAAGCAGGCGCCGGAGACCAGGCCGACGTATCCCGTACCGATCATGGCGACGCGCATGCAGGCTCCTTGCAAACAGTCTTCAGTGTCCGGAAGCTTATCTGGCCGTTCAACGGCACAGTTTTAAGACGCCGGCGCGGCGTCAGATTTCCTGGTTGTAGCCGCCGATCTCGGGGTGGCGGGCGAGCCTCGGCTTGACCTCCTTGTGGAACAGGTCGCGCATGTCGTCGGCCGACCGCGTGCTCTCCACCACCACCACCAGCTCCGGCTTGTTCGACGAGGCGCGCACCAGCACCCACGAGCCATCCTCCAGCGCCACGCGCACGCCGTTGACGGTGATCACCTGCTTGATCGCCCGGCCCAGGATCTTGCCGCCGCCGGCGGCGAAGGCCTCGTATTCCTTCACGATCGCATCGCACACGCCGTACTTCACCTCGTCGGCGCAATGCGGGCTCATGGTCAGCGACGTATAGGCGACGGGGAGGGCGTCCTTAAGGTCGCTCAGCCGGTGCTGCGGGTTGCGGTCCAGCATCGCCAGGATCGCCGCCGCCGCCGTCAGGCCGCAGTCGTAGCCGCGCCCCAGCGGCGGGTTGAAGAAGAAGTGGCCCGACTTCTCGAAGCCGGCCAGGGCGCCGATCTCGGCGGTCTTGCGCTTGATGTAGCTGTGACCGGTCTTCCAGTAGACGGTGGTCACCCCGTGCGAGGCGAGCAGCGGGTCGGTGGCGTAGAGGCCGGTGGATTTCACGTCGACGACGAAGCTGGCCCCGGGGTGCAGCGGCGCGAGGTCGCGCGCCAGCATCAGGCCGATCTTGTCGGCGAAGATCTCCTCGCCGGTGTTGTCGACGACGCCGCAGCGGTCGCCGTCGCCGTCGAAGCCCAGCGCCAGGTCGGCGCCGTGCTCACGGACGGCCTTGGCCATCTCGTGCAGCATTTCCTGGTCTTCGGGGTTGGGATTGTAGCGCGGGAAGGTCCAGTCCAGCTCGCAATCCATCTCGATGACCTCGGCGCCCATGCGCCGCAGCGCCTCGGGGGCGAAGGCGCCGGCGGTGCCGTTGCCGCAGGCGGCGACGACCTTCAGCGGCCGCTTCAGCTGGCAGCGGGTGGCGACGTCGGCGATGTAGCGCTCGGCGACCCCCTCGACGTGGATCAGGGTTCCGCCCGGCCGGCCGACGCCCTGGCCGCCCAGCACGATGTCCTTCAGCCGGCCGATCTCGTCCGGGCCGAAGGTCAGCGGCGCCTGAGCGCCCATCTTCACCCCGGTCCAGCCGTTCTCGTTGTGGCTGGCGGTGACCATGGCCACGCACGGCGCTTCCAGGTCGAACTGGGCGAAGTAGGCCACCGGCGACAGGGCCAGGCCGATATCCAGCACCTCGCAGCCGGCCTCCAGCAGGCCCAGGGTCAGCGCCTGCTTCACCGACAGGGAATAGGAGCGGAAATCGTGGCCGACCACGATGCGCCGCTGGCCGAGTTCATGGATATAGGTCCCCAGGCCCAGGCCCAGCGCCTGGATGCCCAGCAGGTTGATCTCGGACCCCAGCAGCCAGCGGGCGTCGTATTCGCGAAAGCCCGTCGCCTTGACCAGCGGCGTACTCTCGTAGGCGGCGGTGTTGGCGACGAGGTCGGCTCGGGGGGCGGGCAGCATGGCGCCTCTTTGGCATGTGTCGGGGGCGGGGCTCAAACGGTTGTCGAAGCCCAAGGTTCATGGTCCTGCGGGCGGCTGCGCCCCGCGCGGCATTGCCGGCCTCGCGGCGCTGGGCGCCGGCGCGTGGCCGAACGGCGCCGGCGAGCGACGTCCCAGCCCTTGCGGCCAGGCCAGGGCGAGGCCGACAAGCCCCAGGGCCAGGAGCGCCAGCAGCGGCAGGGCGATGCGGTCGGACATGGAGGGGCTTATAGCCCTCCGGCGCTTGACGCGGCCAGCCCGGAGCCCTAGCCCCGCCCACCAGACCCTCGATCTGGCAGCGCCGGAGGCCCCATGCCGCGTCTCGTCCTTCTCCGTCACGGCCAGAGCCAGTGGAACCTGGAGAACCGCTTCACCGGCTGGGTGGATGTGGACCTGACCGCCGAGGGCGAGGCGCAGGCCAAGCGGGGCGGGGCGCTGATCAAGGCCGAGGGGATCGAGTTCGACCGGGCCTACGCCAGCGTGCTGACCCGGGCGATCCGCACCGGCGTGCTGGCCCTGACCGAGGCCGGCCAGTTGTGGATCCCCATGGATAAGGACTGGCGGCTGAACGAGCGCCACTACGGCGGCCTGACCGGGCTCAACAAGGCCGAGACCGCCGAGAAGCACGGCGAGGAACAGGTCAAGGTCTGGCGCCGGTCGTACGACGTCCCGCCGCCGCCGCTGGCGCCCGGCGGTCCTTACGACTTCACCCGGGATCGCCGCTACGCCGGGGCGCGCCTGCCCGACACCGAGAGCCTGAAGACCACCCTGGAGCGGGTGCTGCCGTACTGGAGCGGGGTGATCGCGCCGAAACTCGCCGCCGGCGAGACGATCCTGGTCGCGGCGCACGGCAACTCGCTGCGGGCCATCGTCAAGCTGCTGTTCGCGGTGCCGGACGACCGCATCGTCGGGGTGGAAATCCCCACTGGCAACCCGCTGCTGATCGAGCTGGCGGCCGACCTGCGGCCGACCTCGGCGCGCTATCTGGACGCCGACCGGGCCGAAGCCCTGCCTGCGACGCCGTGACCCTGAGGGGCGCCGATTCGAGGGCATTGCCGGAAGCGGTTGGAAGCATTGCGTTAATCACGTCGCCCTAGAGTCCCTGAGTCTCTTTTCGTCCTCGGGGAACTCATGTCGGAAGCCGCCGCCCAGAGCGTGCAACATCGCAAGCTCACCCAGGCGGAGGTGGATGTGATCTGCCTGCGGCACGACCGCCTGTGGTCGTCGCGCATGGGCGGCGCCCGGGCGGTGTTCACCTGGAAGGACCTGACCGGCCTCGATCTGTCGGGTCGCAACCTGTGCGACGCCGACTTCACGGGGGCGATCCTGGTGGAGTGCAAGATGCACGGCGCCCGCCTGGACAACGCCAACCTGTTCGGCGCCGACCTGCAGAACGCTGACCTCACCGAGGCGTCGCTGCGGCGCACCGACCTGCGCGGGGCCTGCCTGCGGGGCGCCAACCTCACCGGCGCGGACCTGTTCGAGGCCGACCTGCGCGAGGGGGCCATCGCCGCCGCCGATCGCGAGCGTGGCCTGCGCGTGCTCGAGCACGTCGACCGCGCCACCCAGGCCCAGGGCGTGATCCTGGCGGGGGCCAACCTGGAACGCTCGCGCCTGTCCGGGGTGATGGCGGTCAAGGCCGACTTCTCCGACGCCATCCTCAAGGACGCCAAGCTGGTGCGGGCGAACCTGAAGCAGGCCAACATGAACGGCGCCAACCTCGCCGGCGCCGACCTGTCGGGCGCGGATCTCGCCGGCGCGGACCTGCGCGACGCCATCCTGGTGGGCGCCAAGACCTACAGCTGGAACGTCAGCAACGCCGACATGGCCGGCGCCCTGACCGACAAGACCGTCGGCCAGGACATCGCCGAGCTGCCCTATGACGAGATGCTGCGCGCGCACGCCCTGTGGTGCGAGACCGGGGGGCGCGAAGGCTCGCCCTCGGTGTTCGACAACGCCGACCTGCGCTCGCTGAAGTCGATCACCGGCTTCAACCTGACCGCCCTGTCGGCCAAGGGCGCCACCTTCTACGGCCTCGACATGAGCGGCGTGCAGCTGCAGGGGGCCCACCTCGAGGGCGCGGACCTGCGGGCCTGCAACCTGCGCCAGGCCGACCTGCGCGGCGCCCGGCTGATCGGCGCCAAGCTGTCGGGGTCCGACCTGCGCGACGCCCAGCTGGGGCCGCTGGTCATCGGTCCGAACCGCACCCTGCCGTGCGACATGAGCCGTGCGATCCTCAAGAACGTGGACTTCGCCCGGGCCGACATGCGCCAGGCGGTGCTGGCCGGCGCGGACCTGTCGCGGGCCAACTTCACCGGCGCCTTCCTCAAGGGGATCGACGTCGCCGACTGCCTGCGCGACGGCGCCCGCGGCCTGGACGGCGTGTTCTGAAACTTCCCCATCGTGGGCAACCGTCACCGCGCCGTTAACCAATCGGCGATATTGGCGTGGTAAGTGCAAAAATCATTGTTCTTCGAAGCCGGCCCCACCCATGACCGCCGCCCTTGCCGTATCCGGACGTCGACGCCTTACCCAGGGTGAACTCGACATGATGGTCGAGGCGCACGAACGGCTGCAGTCGGGGCGTCCCGGCGGCAAGCGCCTGGTCATGCACTTCGTGGACATGTCCGGGCTCAACCTCTCGGCCCGCAACCTGTCCGACGCCGACTTCACCGGCTCGCTGTTCGACGGCGCGCGGCTGATCGGAACGCAGTTCGAGCGGGCGACGCTGTTCGGCTGCGACCTGCGCACGGCGGACCTGCGCAAGGCCAACCTCGCGCGCGCGGACCTCAGGGGCGCCTGCCTGCGCGGCGCGAACCTGACCAACGCCAACCTGCGCCAGGCGGACTTTCGCGTGGGCCAGATCTCCGTGCCGCACCCCCGCAAGGGGCTGGATTCCATGCGCCACGAGGCGCGCAGCGGCGACATCGACCACGCCATCCTGGCGGGGGCCAGCCTGGACGGGGCGCAATTGTCGGAGGCCTCGGCCTTCGCCACCGACTTTTCCGACTGTTCGCTGCGCGGCGCGAACCTGACCGGCGCCAATCTGAAGGAAGCCAACCTCTCCGGTGCGATCCTGGAAGGGGCCGATGTCGGCGGCGCCAACCTGGAGGGCGCCAATCTCGAAGGCGCCGTGCTCTCGGGCGTCGAGGTCGGCCGGGCCCGCACCTCCGGCGCCAACATGACCGGCTGCCTGACCCAGCCGACGCACGAGGCGCTGCTGCGCGCGCCGTTCCTGGCCCAGACCGCCAAGGGCCACCACGTCTGGGTCGCCACCGGCGGCAAGGGCGGCCAGCCGGGCAAGCTCGACGGCGAGGACATGCGCACCCTGGGCGACGCCCTGAAGGGCATGCGGCTGACCGCGCTCAGCGCCAAGGGCGCGTGCATGGTGGGCATGGACCTGACCGGGGCGCACCTGCAGGGGGCGAATCTGGAAGGCGCCGACCTGCGCGGCGCCGTGCTCAAGGGCGCCGACCTGCGCGGCGCGCGGCTGGCAGGCGCCAACCTCACGAAGGCCGACCTGCGCGGGGCCCAGGTCTGCGCCCTGCCGCTCGGTCCGGACCGCGGATCGCCGGCCAACCTCGCCCGCTGCCGCCTGCGCTACGCCCAGGCCCAGGCCGCCGACTTCAGCGACGCGGTGATGGACGAGACCGACCTCGGCGGCGCCGATTTCACCGGCGCCCTGATGCTGGGCGTCACCCTGCGCGGGGCCAACGTCACCACCGTGGTCGGCCTGGACCTCGGCGTCGACATCTGACCCCACGAAAAAGGGCGGCGCCTCGCGGCGCCGCCCCGTTCGTCTCGCGATACTCCTGCGAGGCCGGACTTAGGCGGCCTTTTCGCCTTCGATCAGGGTCTCGGCCGGCTTGGCGGCGCCGATCTCGATGCGGCGCGGCTTCAGCGCTTCCGGCAGTTCGCGCTTCAGGCTGATGGACAGCAGGCCATCGGCCAGGTTGGCGTCGGTGACCACGACATAGTCCGCCAGCTGGAAGCGGCGCTCGAAGTTGCGCTCGGCCAGACCGCGGTGCAGGTAGCGCTTGGCCTCGTCGTTGGCGACCTTGCGGCCCTGCACGGTCAGGAGGTTCTCCTTGACCTCGATGTTCAAGTCTTCCGGCTTGAAGCCGGCCACCGCGATCTCGATGCGGTAGGCGTTATCGGCGGTGCGTTCGATGTTGTACGGGGGATAGCCCGTGGCCGCTTCGCTGGTGGCGGCGTCGAGCAGGTCGGCCAGGCGGTCGAAACCCACGACGGAGCGGTAGAGGGGCGAGAAGTCGATCGTGCGCATACGGTACATCCTTCTTGGACAAGCAAGGTTGCAATGATGTGCGGACCGGGCGCGAGCCAACTGGCCTCGCGGGATCCGGGAGGCCCGGGAACCAGCGCCTCCAGCGATCTAGTTAGGCGCCGCAGATCGCCGTTCAAGGGGGGGCGCGGCGCCGACGAACTTGGCGGTCTGAACACTGTTCACTTGCGCCCGGCCCGGGGGCGGGCTAGGGGCGAACCTGGAACTCAAACCCCCGAGGGAGACCTTCGTCCATGGCTACGCTTCAAGAGCTCACCGACCGCGTCAAGACGGCCGTGGGCGACGACTCCGGTCTGGGCAAGAGCCTGAAATTCAATCTGAAGGGCGACGGCGTCGTCTACATCAACGGTGCGGAAGTCTCCAACGAGGACAAGCCCGCCGACCTGACCATGACCATCGCGCTGGACGACCTGGTCGCCATGGGCGAAGGCAAGCTGGACCCGATGACCGCGGTGATGACCGGCCGCCTGCAGCTGTCGGACATGGGCGTCGCCATGGGCCTGCAAGGCAAGATGCAGACCCTGTTCAACAAGATGCGCTGATCCGAGGTGGGCGAGGCTGCGCCCCTGATCGACACCCCCGCCGCCCCGGTTCCGCCGGGCGGCGAGGCGGCCTGGTTCGAGGGCGCCGGCGGCTTTCGGCTGCGGGCGGCCCTGTTTCCGGCGGTCGGGACCCCGCGCGGGTCCGTGGTGTTGAGCGGCGGGCGCACCGAGCCGATCGAGAAATACTTCGAGGTCATCGCCGAGCTGCGCGCGCGCGGCTTCACGGTGCTGGCCCACGACTGGCGCGGGCAGGGGCTGTCACAGCGCCTGCTGCCCCAGCGGCTGAAGGGCCACGCCGCCGGCTACCGCGCCTTCGTCGCCGATTTCACCGCCCTGATCACGGCCTACCAGGACCGGCTGCCGAAGCCCTGGATCGCCATGGGCCACTCCATGGGCGGGTGCCTGACGCTGCTGTGCCTGGCGCTGGGGCAGAAGGGCTTTTCCGGCGCGGTGCTCTCCGCGCCGATGCTGGCCCTGTTGACGGGCGGCATACCCAGGCCGATCGCGGTGCTGCTGTCGGGCGGGCTCTCCGCCCTCGGCGCGGCCGCCAATATGGTGCAGGGGCGGGCCGACAGCCCGATCACCTCACCGTTCGAGACCAACGTGCTGACCCACGACAGGGCCCGCTACGACCGCAACCAGGCGCAGGTCGAGGCCTGTCCGGATCTCGCCCTGGGCGGGCCGACCTGGGGCTGGCTGGACTTCGCCTTCCGCGCCATCGCCGAGCTGCGCTCGGGGACCGGCGTCACCCGCCTGGACATCCCGGTGACCGTGGTCGCGGCGGGGCAGGACAAGCTGGTGGACATCACCGGCCAGCGCCTCGTCACCGCCCGCATCGCCAAGGGCAGATTCGTCGAGATTCCCGGCGCCTACCACGAGATCCTGCAGGAGACCGACGACATCCGGACGGTGTTCTGGGGCGAGTTCGACGCCCTGGCCGACCAGGTCGCCCCGCGCGCCTGAGGGCGCCGTGAGACCCCTCACCCCACCCTCTCCCCGTAAACGGGGCGAGGGCTAAGTTCTTGTGGGGTCCGAATTCAAAAGCCCTCGCCCACGCAGTGTGGAGAGGGTTGGGTGAGGGGCGCGCGCCGCGCCTAGACCGTCGCCGCCCGCTTCAGCGCTACGAGCGCTTCGTCCAGCACGGCCTTTTCGCCGGCGATCGCCACCTGGCCGCCGAAGGCGCCCACCGGCGCGCCGGTCCAGTCGGTGACATAGCCGCCGGCGCCTTCCAGAACCGGGATCGCCGCATCGATGTCCCAGCTTTTCAGGCCGGCCTCGACCACCAGGTCGATGCGGCCGGCGGCCACCTGGGCGTAGGCATAGGCGTCGCAGCCGGTGCGCGCCAGGCGGGCGGCCGAGCGCACCTGTCGCCAGGCGCCCAGCTCGGCGCCGTTGAAGCAGGCGTGCGGATCGGTGGTGGCGATGATCGCCTGGGTGAGCGGAATGCCCTTGCGCACCTTCAGCGGGCGCGTCCCCTCGCGGCTGATCAGGCGCGAGCCGCCCGCGTGTCCGATGTAGATCTCGCCGGTATAGGCCTGGCCGATCGATCCCAGCACGGGCCGGCCCTGGAAGCGCAGGCCGATCAGCGTGGTCCAGACCGGCAGGCCGGCGATGAAGGCGCGGGTGCCGTCCACCGGGTCCAGCACCCAGACGAACTCGGCGTCCGGCCGGTCCTCGCCATATTCCTCGCCGATCACCCCGTGCTCGGGGAACCGTTCGCCGATCAGCTTGCGGATCGCCGCCTCCGCGCCCTTGTCCGCAGCGGTGACGGGGTCGAAGGCGCCCGCCGGCCCCTTGTCCTCCATGCCGTCCTGCTCGGTGCGGAACAGCGGCAGGATCACGTCTCCTGCGGCGGCGTTGAGGTCCAGCAGGAAGCGGTCGAGGGTGTCGAACTGGTCGGCGGTGAGCATCGGCAAGCTTTAGCCGAGGCCGCCGCCGCAATAAAGGCGGCCCCCCGCGGCCAAAGCCGCGGGGCCGTCCGTCCTAACCCCCAAGTTGAACGGAGACGGCGCCATCGAACCACGACGGCGGGCCAGGAGCGTGCTCGGCAGGAAGGTCAGGCCCTGCGTCAAAGCTGCACGCTCCAACTCGTCGGTCCGGCGCGACAGCGTCGCCGGACCTGGAACTTCAGGCGGCGTCGGAGTCTGCGCCGTTGAGCGACTTGGCCAGATCGAGCAGCCGCCGCCGCGGCCGCTCACCCAGCTGGTAATACGCGCGGATCAGGTCGAGGGTTTCCTTGCGGGCCACCAGTTCGCCCGGTCCGGCGATGTTGCCCGCGCGCTCGGAGTCGCGCTCGCGCAGGCGCTGGTTGGTCTCCGACAGGCCGTCGAAGAAGTAGCCCACCGGCACCTCCAGCGCCTCGGACAGCTGCCACAGGCGGGCGGCCGAGATGCGGTTGGCGCCGCACTCGTACTTCTGGATCTGCTGGAAGCGCACGCCGCAGGCGCCGGCCAGCTGCTGCTGGGTCAGGCCCAGCAGCCGACGCCGACGACGAAGCCGCTTGCCGAGGTGGAGGTCGATGTCATCGCCCATGGTGAACGCCTGCTCTCTCAGTCAATGCCCCTGTGCCGAAACGGCACGTCTGGCCTGATCTTCCGCAAGGCGTGTGCCGGGCGCCGGCGCCAGCCCAGGACGAGGGTGCGTTGCACGGTCGCAGGGCTGTGGCCTATTGGGGCCATGGCGAGGATGCGCGGCCCGGCGGGCCGGAACCCTGGACGGGGCGGGCGTATGTGGCGGGACGTGAGGTGGCGGCTGGAGGCCGCCGGGTTCGACCTGTTCACCCTGCTGATCCGCGCCCTGCCGGTGGACGTCGCCTCGGCCCTGGGCGCGCGGCTGGCGCGCTGGATCGGCCCGCTGACCCGGCAGCACCGGGTGGCGGCGCGCAACCTCAGGCTGGCGTTCCCGGACATGGGCGAGGCCGAGCGGGCGCGGCTGCTCGACGCCCAGTGGCGGAACGTGGGCCGCACCTTCTTCGAATTCCCCGTGGTCGACCGGCTGACCCCGGCCAGCGGGCGGGTCGAGGTGGTCGGGGCCGAGCGGCTGGCGGCGATCGCGGCGGGCGGTCCGCCGGCGGTGTTCGTCACCGGCCACTTCGCCAACTGGGAGGTGATGGCGGCGGTGATCGTGGGAGCGGGCGTGTCGTGCGACATCACCTACCGCGCGGCCAACAACCCCTACGTCGACGCGCGCATCAAGCGCAGTCGCCGCCGCTACGGCGTGCGCCTGTTCGCCCCGAAGGGCGCGGACGGCGCGCGCGAACTGCTGGAGGCGCTGCAGCGCGGGGTCTCGGTGGCGATGATGAACGACCAGAAGTACGACGGCGGCGTGCCGGCCCCGTTCTTCGGCCGGCCGGTGGACACCCTGCCGGCGGCGGCGCGCCTGGCGATCCGGTTCGGGGCTCTGGTGCAGCCGATCTCGCTGCAGCGCCTGGCCGGGGCGCGGTTCCGCTGCGTGCTGCACGCGCCGTTGGTGATGCCCGACACCGGCGATCGCGCCGCGGATATCGCCGCCGGCGTCGCCGCGATCACCGGCTTCATCGAGGATCGGGTGCGCGAGCGTCCGGAGGGATGGTTCTGGGTGCACCGGCGCTGGCCGGCGCGCGACTACGCCGAGCTGGAGGCCAGGGGGCTCTGAGGGCTCAGCCCTTGGGGTTCAGTTCCTGCCAGCGGGCGAGAGCCTCGGCCGGGCCGGCGTAGGCTTCCTGCAGCTGCGGGCTCCAGTAGCGCAGGGCCTCCAGCGGGATGCGCTTGCCGCTGACGGCGCAGATCACGTAGCGGCCCGGCTTCAGGATCGCCAGTTCGCCGTCGCCATAGTGGACCATGGCGATCTCGTTGGCCTTGCCGGTGAAGTCTCGGTCGTGCGCGTTCATGAGCTCAAGGATACCGCGATCGGGGCCGGTTCCAAATAGGGAGCGCAGCCGCCGCTTAGAAGAGGTCGCCCCTAGAAGAGGTCACCTTGGCCAGGGTCGCCGGGCTTGGGCCGCGCCGGCCTTGGCGGCGCCGGGCGCGGGGCGGGCGGGGCCGCGACGCCGGGTGGCAGGGACGCCGCGCCATCCACCACGGCCTGCCGGTCTCCGTCGGCGAAGTGCATGCGCACGGCCTCGCCGGCGCTCATCGCTCCGGCCGAGCGGATCAGCCGGCCCTCGGCGTCGTGGATACGGGCGAAGCCGCGGCTCAGGGGCCCGTCCGGGTTCAGCGACAGCCGCAGCTTCTCCAGCGCGACCAGCCGCTCCACCGACCGCTCCAGGCGCCGGTGCACGGCCGGGGCCAGCCGGTCCGCGCTGGCGGCCAGCCGCTGGGCGCCGTTCTGGATGGGCCGTTCGAGCAGCAGGCCCAGCTTCTCGACCCCCGCCATCCGGTCGGCCGACCGCTCGAGCCGGCGGCGGACCGCCGGCGCCAGGCGCTCGGCGCTGGCGCCCAGGCGCTGGCGGCCCACCTGGATCGGCCGCTCCAGCAGCCCCGGGCGCAGGCGCGAGGCGACCCGCACGTGGTCCTGGCGGTGAGCCGCGACGTTCTTCTCCAGCGCCGCGCCCAGCCGACCGGCAACCAGGTCCAGGCGCTGGGTGGCGATGGCCATCAGGTCGGTGGGGCGGGGCAGGCCGCGCGCCGCGGCCGACAGGCGCGTGCGGCGGTGTTCCAGGGTGCGCTCGCCGCACTGGGTCATGCGCCGGCTGTAGTCGGCCACCTGGGCCGCCAGCTCGGCGAACACCGGCGTGGCCATCTCCGCCGCCGCGGTCGGCGTGGGCGCGCGGCGGTCCGAGACGAAGTCGATCAGGGTGGTGTCGGTCTCGTGCCCCACCGCGGAGATCAGCGGGATCGTGGTCGCGGCCACCGCCCGGGCCAGGGCCTCGTCGTTGAACGGCCACAGGTCCTCCACCGACCCCCCGCCGCGGGCCACGATCAGCAGGTCGGGGCGCGGGATCGGGCCGCCCGGCGGCAGGGCGTCGAAGCCCTGGATGGCGGCGCGCACCTGGGCGGCAGCCTGGTCGCCCTGCACCACCACCGGCCAGACGATCACCCGGCAGGGCCAGCGGTCGCGGATGCGGTGCAGGATGTCGCGGATCACCGCCCCGGTGGGGCTGGTGACCACGCCGATCACCCGGGGCATGGCCGGCAGCGGCCGCTTGCGGTCCGCGGCGAACAGGCCCTCGGCGGCCAGTCGCGCCTTCAGCCGCTCCAGCTGGGCCAGCAGGGCGCCCATGCCCGCCGGCTCCATGGTCTCGATGATGATCTGGTACTGGCTGCGGCCGGGAAAGGTGGTGACCTTGCCGGTGACGATCACTTCCAGCCCGGTCTCCGGCCGCACGTTCAGCTGGCGGACATTGCCCTTCCAGATCACGCCGGAAATCGAGGCCCGCTCGTCCTTGATGTCCAGGTAGACGTGGCCGTTGCCGTGGAAGGTGACCTTGGACAACTCGCCGCGCAGGCGCACGAAGCCGTAGGCGTCCTCGATGGTGCGCTTCAGCGCGAAGGCCAGTTCCGAGACGGAATAGGCCTGGGCGTTGCCGCCCCCTGGCTGGGCGTTGCCGGGGGCGGCGGTCCCGGACTCGGGCGCGAGATCGGTCATGCGCGCCTCTATAGCGCCTCCCTCCCGGGTGGGGGGAGGGAGGGCTGTCAGTTGTGACCGCTAGATGTAGCGGCGCAGGGAGCGGGCCAGCTCGTTGGCGCCGGACTTCTTCTTGGTCTGCTGCGGCTGGTAGGCGATCCGCGCATGCTCGTTGCAGTACGGGCCCTCGCCCCCGGAGCGGCGGCCGCAGAAGGTGAACCCGTCGGTCGCCGGATCGCCGATCGGCCACTTGCACATGTGCGCGCCGAGCGTCAGCACGGTGGCCGTGCCGGGCGCCTCGACGAAGTTCGCCGGACGCGGGGCCGGGACCTGAGCGGCCTCCACCGGCGCGGCGGCGGCTGCGGCCGGACGGCGGGCGGCGGGCTGGGCCGCGACAACCGGCCGCGCCGGGCGGGCCGGCTTGAACGCCGGGCGGGCGGGTTGCGAGGGCGCCGCACGGCCGGACAGGCCCAGACGGTGCACCTTGCCGATCACCGCATTGCGGGTGACGCCGCCCAGCTGCTTGGCGATCTGGCTGGCGGACAGGCCGTCGAGCCAGAGTTTCTTCAGCATTTCAACGCGTTCGTCGGTCCAACCCATGACTGAAACCCTCCAACCCCTGCTGCAAGGAGGACGAGGCGCTCCCCATAAACGCCCGGCCCCACATCTTGTGTCCCCGAGGGCCGTCGTTACCGATGGCCTACTAGATATCGTGCACAAACTCTTAAGGGACACAATAGGCGCCCCTCCATCTGTCCACAGGATCAATATGTTGATCGAACGTCGTGCGACTTGCGCGCGGGCCTTCGCGGGCGCACATCAGGCGCCATGAAGGACATGCCCGCCGCCGCCGTCGTTCCGCCGCCGCCCCGCGTCTACAACGGGGTCAACTGGGAGGGGCTGCGCACCCTCTACCTCCGCGAGGTTCGCCGATTCTGGAAGGTGGGAATGCAGACCCTGACCGCCCCGGTGGTCACGGCGCTGCTGTACATGCTGGTGTTCGTGGTGGCGGTCGGCCGCCGGCGGGTGATCGAGGGGGTGGACTTCAGCCTGTTCATCATCCCCGGCCTGGTGATGATGCAGATCCTCTCCAACGCCTTCTCCAACTCCTCGTCATCGCTGCTGCAGGCCAAGATGAACGGCCTGATCGGCGACTTCCTGATGCCGCCGCTGTCGCCTTCGGAGCAGGTGATCGGCTTTGCCGCCGGCGCCGCGACCCGCGGCATCATGGTGGGCGCCATCGCCGGCCTGGCGGTGATCCCCTTCGCCCACGGCCTGCGCATCGCCCACCCCTGGGCGGTGCTCTATTTCGGCCTCGGCGCCTCGCTGGTGATGGGGCTGCTGGGCATCGTCGCGGCGATCTGGAGCGAGAAGTTCGACCACATCGCCGCGGTGACCAACTTCGTGATCATGCCGATGACGTTCCTGTCCGGCACCTTCTACCTCGTGGAAGGGCTGCCCGAGCCGTTCCGCACGATCTCGCACTTCAACCCGTTCTTCTACCTGATCGACGGCTTCCGCTACGGCTTCATCGGCGCCGCCGACGGCTCGGTCGCCATCGGCGCGGCCCTGACCGCGGGCCTGGTGCTGATCCTCACCGCCGTCTGCTGGCGAATGTTCGCCACGGGCTACAAGCTGAAGACCTGAGGCGGGGCGGCGCGGAGCGCCGCTCACACACTCTCTCTGTCATCCCGGAAAGCCGCGAAGCGGCTTATCCGGGACCGCGGGAAGCGCTAGCGTTGCAACCGCAATGCGAGAAGAGCGCATCTACGCCGTCTACATCGTGACCAACGTCCGGCGCGGCGTGCTGTACGTCGGCGTGACTGGTGACCTCGTCGGCCGGGCGCGTCAGCACCGCTTCGGTGAGGTTCCCGGCTTCACCCTTGACTGGGGCTGCAAGCGGCTGGCCTGGTTCGAACTTCATGGGGATGTAGCGCAGGCGATCGCGCGAGAGAAGGCGATCAAGCGCTGGCCCCGGGCGTGGAAGTTCCAACTCGTTGAGGCGCTCAATCCCGATTGGGCGGATCTTTGGGAAGGGCTCGCTGGCGGTGGACGCTATCCGTGGGAAGATGAACTGGGACAGGATCCGGAGGGGGTTTCTGCGCGGCTCTGGTTCGACGAGGCTAGGCCGCACGGCCGAAGGCCCGGCGTTTCCGGCGGTCCCGGATATCCGCTGCGCGGATTCCGGGATGACAGAGGGAAGGGGAGGGGGTGAAGAAACGTCAGCAATTTCACCGCCTCGCCCCGCCCCCCTGTCACATACCCGCGATTGACAGCGGGGCCCCTTGAGACGAAAACGCGACGCTTCCCGTCCCTGCGCCCCTGGTGCGGGGATTTTCGCGCTTCTGGGAGGCTTATCCAATGGCGCAAGCACCCTCGCCGACCGTTCCGACCGACCACATCCTGCGCGTCTACAACCGCGCCCCGCTGGCGTTCGAACGAGGCCGAGGCGCGCGCCTCTATACCGTCGACGGCGAGGAATACCTGGACTGCCTGGCCGGCATCGCCACGACGGGCCTGGGCCACGCCCACCCCAAGGTGGTGCAGGCGCTGAAGGACCAGGCCGAGAAGCTGTGGCACGTGTCCAACATCTTCCGCATCCCGGGCCAGGAGGCCCTGGCCAGGAAGCTCACCGACGCCACCTTCGCCGACGTGGTGTTCTTCACCAACTCGGGCACCGAGGCGGTGGAGTGCGCGCTGAAGACGGCGCGCAAGTATCACTGGGCCAACGGCCAGCCCGAGCGGATCGACATCTTCGGCTTCGACGGCGCCTTCCACGGGCGCAGCTACGCGGCGGTGTTCGCCGCCGGCAACCCGTCCTACGTCGAGGGCTTCGGCCCGGCGCTGCCCGGCTACAAGACCCTGCCGTTCGGCGACCTGGACGCCTTCAAGGCCGCCGTCGGCCCGGACACCTGCGCCATCATCGTCGAGCCGGTGCAGGGCGAGGGCGGGGCCCGCGCCCTGACGCCCGAGACGCTGAAGGCGATGCGCGACCACTGCACCGAACACGGCGTGCTGGTGATCTACGACGAGATCCAGTGCGGCCTCGGCCGCACCGGCAAGCTGTTCGCCCACGAATGGGCGGAGGGCGCGGCGCCCGACATCATGTGCGTGGCCAAGGCGCTGGGCGACGGCTTCCCTGTGGGCGCGTGCCTCGCCACCGCCGAGGCGGCCAAGGGCATGACCGTCGGCTCGCACGGCTCGACCTACGGCGGCAACCCGCTGGCCATGGCGGTGGGCCTGGCGGCGTTCGACGAGCTCTCCAAGCCCGAGACGCTCGAGAACGTGCGCACCATCGCCGGCTATTTCACGCAAGGGCTCAAGGGTCTGCAGGACCGCTATCCCGACGTCATCGCCGACATCCGCGGCAAGGGGCTGCTGATCGGCGTGAAGCTGATCCCCAACAACCGCGACTTCATGCAGCTCGCCCGCGACGAGAAGCTGCTGGTGGCCGGCGGCGGCGACAACTGCGTGCGCCTGCTGCCCTCGCTGCTGCTGACCCAGGACGAGGCCCGCGAGGCGATCGAAAAGCTGGAACGCGCGTGCGAGGCGGTGCGGAAGAAGGCGGCGGCATGACGGCCCCCCGCCACTTCCTCGATCTGTGGAGGATGGAGGGCGGGACCCTGCGCGCCATCCTCGAGGACGCCAAGGCCCGCAAGGCGGCCCGCAAGGGCTGGCCGCAGGGGCGTGTGGACGCCGATGCGCCGGGTCGCGACCGCGTGCTGGCGATGATCTTCCAGAAGAATTCCACGCGCACCCGCTTCTCGTTCGACGCCGCCATCCGCCAGCTGGGCGGGCAGGGGATCATCTCCTCGTCCACCGACATGCAGCTGGGCCGCGGCGAGACCATCGAGGACACCGCCAAGGTGCTCTCGCGCATGGTCGATGCGGTGATGATCCGCGCCGACCGGCACGAGGACGTCGAGCGCTTCGCCCTGGCCTCCACCATCCCGGTGATCAACGGCCTGACCGACCGCAGCCACCCGTGCCAGATCCTGGCCGACCTGATGACCTTCGAGGAGCATCGCGGCCCGGTGGCGGGCAAGACGATCGCCTGGGTCGGCGACGGCAACAACGTCTGCGCCAGCTTCATCCACGCCACCGCCAAGCTGGGCTTCAGGCTGGTGGTGGCCTGCCCGCCCAAGTACCACCCCGACCTGCGCGACCTGGCGCGGGCGGCGGAGGAACAGGGCCGGGTGGAGGTCACCGACGACCCGCACGCCGCCGTCCGCGGCGCCGACTGCGTGGTCGCCGACACCTGGGTGTCGATGGGCGACCTGGACCATGACGAGCGGCTGGAGGCCCTGGAGCCCTACCAGGTCGACCAGTCGCTGATGGACCTGGCCGATCCGCGCGCCGTGTTCCTGCACTGCCTGCCCGCGCACCGCGGCGAGGAGGTGACGGACGAGGTGATGGACGGGCCGCAGTCGCTGGTCTGGGACGAGGCCGAAAACCGCATCCACGTGCAGAAGTCGATCCTGGCCTGGTGCTTCGGCGGGGTCGCCTAGTCTTCAGCTCTGGCGGGGCGCGGTGACACGCCGCGGCCCGCTTGCCCTTCGACCCGCCGGGCCGGTCTCGCATTCGCCCGGCAAGAGCCTATATCCGCGCCGTGCCTGACATCATTGCTCCCCCCGTGGCCGACGACCTCGTCGCCGCCTTCCAGATCGAGAACCAGCCCGTGCGAGGGCGCATCGTGCGCCTGGGCCCGGCCGTGGACGAGATCCTGACCCGCCACGCCTATCCTGAGGCGGTGGCCAACCTGCTGGGCGAGGCCTGCGCCCTGGCCGCCGTGGTCGGCGCGTCGCTGAAGTTCGACGGCCGGCTGATCGTCCAGGCCCAGGGCGACGGACCGGTGCGCTACGTGGTGGTCGACTACGACACCGAGGGCTCGCTGCGCGGCTACTGCCGCTACGACGAGGCCGAGGTGGCGCGGGTCTCCGAAGGCTTTGTCCGGCCGGGCGCGCGCACCCTGCTGGGCAAGGGCGTGTTCATCATGACCGTGGACCAGGGCCCGGACATGGACCGCTACCAGGGCGTCACCCCGATCGAGGGCGAGACCCTGGCGCTGTGCGCCGAGCAGTACTTCGCCCAGTCGGAACAGACGCCCACCCGCGTACGCCTGGCGGTCGGCCAGGCCGACGCCGGCGCCGGGCCGCACTGGCGCGCCGGCGGCCTGTTCATCCAGAACATCGCCGAGGACGACGCGCGCGGCTCGACGGAAGAGGCCTGGATCACCGCCCAGGCCCTGTTCGAGACGGTGGGCGAGGACGAGCTGATCGACCCGACCATCAACAGCCAGACCCTGCTGTGGCGCCTGTTCCACGAGGACGGCGTGCGCATGTTCGAACCCAAGCCGCTGCAGGCCTTCTGCCGCTGCTCGCCCGAGCGCATCGTCGGCGTGCTGAAATCCTTCCCCGAGGAGGACGTCGCCGGCATGGTCGAGGCGGACGGTCGCATCCGCGTGACGTGCGAATACTGTTCGCGGGTGTATGCGCTGACGGCGGACGAGGTGGCGTAGGTCCGCGCACGGCAGCCCCCATCCCGGCCTTCGGCCGTACTTCCCCCAATGGGGGAAGAGAACGGATGAGCGCGCTGCGACGATCTCTCTCTTCCCCCTCTGGGGGAAGTACCCGCGAAGCGGGGGAAGGGGGCTCCAGCGGAGAGCTACCCCCTCAGTTCATCCGCTTCACCGCCTCGGGCATGTGCAGCGAGAACTCCGGGATCTCGGCGTCGAACACCTCGCCGCCGTCGGTGACCATCTGGTAGCTGCCGCGCATGGCGCCCGACGAGGTGGCGAGCGGACAGGCCGAGATGTAGCGGTAGGCCTCGCGCGGCTTCAGGGTCGGCTGCTCGCCGACCACCCCGGGACCCTTGACCTCCTCCACCCGGTTCAGGGCGTCGGTGATGATCCAGTGGCGCGAGACCAGCTGCACGGTCTCGGTCCCGTGGTTCTCGATCTCGATGGTGTAGGTCCACGAGAAGCGGTTGTTGGCCGGGTCGGACTGGCTGGGCTGATAGATCGGCGCCGCGCGCACCAGGATGTCCCGGGTGCGAGCCTCGTAGACGTCGCGGGGCGGACCTCGACTCATCTGTCGCGCCTCATCGCCCGATCCTCGCGCCCAGGTTCATCCTTGGCCTCACGCCGCGTCCAGCGCCCGCTGGATGTCCCGCGCCAGGTCGCGGGGGCTTTCCAGGCCGAACGACACCCGCACCCAGCCGGCGGTCAGGCCGATTTCCAGCCGCTGTTCCTCGGTCATGGCCCGGTGGGTGGTGGTGCTGGGATGGGTGGCCATGGACTTGGCGTCGCCGAGATTGTTCGAGATGTCCAACAGTTCCAGACGATTGAGGAAGCGGAACGCGGCCGCCTGGGTTCCCAGATCGAACGCCACCAGGCTGCCGCCGCCGGCCATGGCGTTGCCGCCGCCGGTCATCTGCCGCTGGGCGATGGCGTGCTGCGGGTGGTCCTTGCGGCCGGGGTAGCGCACCTGCTTGACCTTGGCGTGGGCGGCGATCAGGTCGGCCAGCTCGGCCGCGGTGTCGCTCTGGCGGCGCACCCGCAGGTCCAGCGTCTCCAGGCCCTTCAGCAGCACCCAGGCGTTGAACGGCGACAGCGACGGGCCGGTGTGGCGGATGAAGTCGCGGTAGAACTCGTCCAGCAGGGCGTTGGCGCCCAGCACCGCCCCGCCCATCACCCGGCCCTGGCCGTCGATGTGCTTGGTGGCGGAATACACCACCACGTCGGCGCCCAGCTGCAGCGGCTTCTGGAAGATCGGCGTGGCGAAGACGTTGTCCACCACCACCTTGGCCCCGGCCTCGCGGGCGATGGCGCTGATCGCGGCGATGTCGCAGATCTCCAGCAGCGGGTTGGCCGGGGTCTCCAGGAAGAACACCTTGGTGTTGGGCCGCACCGCCGCCTTCCAGGCGTCCAGGTCCGGGCCGTCGACGAAGGTCGCCTCGATGCCGTAGCGCGGTCCCCAGTTGTTCAGGATCCAGCGGCACGAGCCGAACAGGGCGCGGCCCGCCACCACGTGGTCGCCGGCGCGCAGCAGGCCCGTCAGCGCCAGGTGCACCGCCGCCATGCCCGACGCCGTGCCGCGGCAGCCCTCGGCGCCCTCCAGCAGCGCCAGGCGCTGTTCGAACATGCTGACGGTGGGGTTGCCGTAGCGCGAATAGATGAAGCCCGGATCGGTCCCGGCGAAGCGCGCGTCGGCCCCCTCGGCGCTGTCGTAGACGAACGACTGGGTGAGGTAGAGCGCCTCCGCCGTCTCGCCGATCGGCGACCGCATCAGCCCGCCGCGGATCAGACGCGTGGCGACATCCCAGTTGCGGGGATCTTCGGCGGTGTCATCGGCCATGGCGGCCTCCCGGCTTTGCGGCGAAAGGGCCGGCATAGAAGGCGCCGGGGCGGGGGTGGTCAAGGCCCGGCGGCCCGGGGCCTTGCCAAGCGCGCGATCTAAGCTAAGGCTTGCTGGTCCGATGAGTGACACCTCCCCGCAATCGCATCCGCAATCCTCGGCCGCCGCCGGCGCCGGCATCCTGCCGTGCCAGTCGATCGAGGATCTGGTGGCCCAGGCGGCCATCTCCACCCAGACCCCCTGGGACGCCGATCAGGTGCAGCCCGCCAGCCTCGACCTGCGCCTCGGCGCCCGGGTCTGGCGCGTGCGCGCCTCGTTCCTGCCGCGCGTGGGCCGCCGCGTGCTGGAGCGCCTGGCCGACGTCTCCATGCACGAGCTCGACCTGACCAAGGGCGTGGTGCTGGAGAAGGGTTGCGTCTACATCGCCGAGCTGCAGGAGCGTCTGGCCCTGCCGCCGGGCGTCTCGGCGCGCGGCAACCCCAAGAGCTCCACCGGCCGGGTCGACGTGTTCGTGCGCCTGCTCACCGACGGCCAGCCGGCGTTCGACAATGTCGCCGAGGGCTACGAGGGGCCGCTGTACCTTGAGATCGCGCCGCAGACCTTCTCGGTGCTGGTGCGCTCCGGCACCCGCCTGGCGCAGCTGCGCCTCAAGCGCGGGACCCCGCCGCTGCTGTCGGTGCGCAGCGTCGGCGTCGACCTGACCCAGGCCGTCGCCGGCTTCCGCGGCCGCCGCCACGCCGGCGTCGTCGACCTCGACAAGGAGGACGGCCACGACCCGCACGACTACTGGGAGCCGCTGGAGCCGCGCCACGGCGAGCTGCTGCTCGACCCCGGCGAGTTCTACATCCTCGCCTCCAAGGACGCCGTGCAGATCCCGGTGCTGGAAGCCGCCGAGATGACCCCGATCGACCCGTCCGTGGGCGAGTTCCGCGTGCACTACGCCGGCTTCTTCGACCCCGGCTTCGGCACCGCGGAGACCGACAGCGTCGGCGCCCGCGGCGTGCTGGAGGTGCGCAGCCACGAGACCCCGTTCCTGCTGGAGGACGGCCAGACCGTCGCGCGCCTGGTGTTCGAACCCCTCACCGCCCGCCCGACCCGCCTCTACGGCGAAGACGGCTCGCACTACCAGCGCCAGGGCCTGAAGCTCTCCAAGCACTTCAAGGCCTGGACCTAGGGCGGCCCCCCTCTCTCAGCCGTCACCCTCGGGCGTCAGTTCCGAGGGTCAATGCACACGTGAGACCGGTTGGCGCGCTTCGAAGGGCGCGCCACGACGGGTCGGCTGCCGCTCCAGCAACGCGCCGCTGCCGCTCGCGACGTCGCTGCACGTGTCCATGGATCCCCGGGACTGACGCCCGGGGATGACGGTGCAGGGGCGGTCGAGTGTAAAGGGGCATTGACATCCATGGACGCCCGTATGACAAGTATCCTTGTCATTTGGACAAGGGAACTGGACGAGCCATGCCTCAACCCGTCAACGCCGCGGTGCGCCGCTACTATCTGCGTTTCGGCGTCGCCATGGGCCTCTACGCGGCCGCCCTGGTGGCGGCCATCGAGCTGCTGCGCGTCGTGCCGGCGGGCAGTCCGGCGCGCTATGCGCTGGCGGTGGCGCCGGCCCTGCCGCTGGTCGGGGTGATCGTCGCCATCGGCCGCTACCTGGTGGAGGAGGCCGACGAGTTTCGCCGCATGCTGCTGGTGCAATCGATGCTGTGGGGCCTGGCGGCGCTCCTGACGATCACCACCGTCTGGGGGTTCCTCGAGCTGTTCGCCGGCGCCCCGCGCCTGCAGCTGTTCCTGGTGTTCCCGATCTTCTGCGCCGGCATGGGCGTCTCCCAGGCGCTCCTGTTCCGGAGGTACCGGTGAGGAACCGCCTGAAGGTGTTGCGCGCCGAGCGGAACTGGAGCCAGCAGGACCTGGCCGAGCGCCTGGGCGTCTCGCGCCAGAGCGTCAACGCCATCGAGACCGGCAAGTACGACCCCAGCCTGCCGCTGGCCTTCCGCATCGCCCGGCTGTTCGAGGCGCCGATCGAGGCGATCTTCGAGGCCGAGTGAGCCGCCTCAGCTGGCCCGCAGGTAGATCGACTGCTTGGGCCGCTCGACCACCCGCCGCAGCATCGGCTCGAAGGCTTCCAGGGGCATGGAGTCGTAGGCCGGGTCGAAGCTGTTCTGGTCGTACAGGTGGCAGAACTGGGCGCAGTGCTCGAAGTGCGGATGGCCGCGGTACTGCTCGCGCATGTCGCGGTCCAGGCCCAGGTAGTGGAAGAAATAGTAGCCCTGGAACACGCCGTGCTTGTCGAGCATCCAGTGGTTGGCCTCGGAGACGTAGGGCTTCATCACCACCGCGCCGATCTCGGCGTGGTTTGACGGGCCCAGGATGTCGCCGATGTCGTGCATCAGGGCGCAGATCACATATTCCTCGTCGCGCCCGTCGCGGAACGCCCGGGTGGCGGTCTGCAGCGAGTGTTCCAGCCGGGTCACCGCGAAGCCGCCGGAGTCGGCTTCCAGCATGCGCAGGTGCGCCAGCATGCGGTCGGGCAGCGCCTTGCGGTAGGGCTGGCCGGCCAGGCCGATGGCGGCCCAGTCCTCGGGGGTGCCCTGGGTCATGGCGTGGAACTTCGCCTGCGGGTGCGCTTCGCCGTCGGCCATGATCACGGTCCTCCTCTTGCCGCGCCATGGTGGGACGCGGCCCGCGCGCGGTCAATCCGCACGGCGCGCCGACCGGCGTCTTGCCCGGACGGCGGTTTTGGCTATGTTGCGCGCCCGGCCGACGGCCGCGCGGGCGTAGTTCAGAGGTAGAACGTCAGCTTCCCAAGCTGAATGTCGGGGGTTCGATTCCCCCCGCCCGCTCCAACCCTCCCTCAGTTCACCGGTTGTCGGCTTCACCGCCGGGCGCGTGGCGCATCAGGAGAACGACTCCTCGACCGGCTTTTCCTTCGCGCGATAGAACACGCGGGCCAGGGGATCGGCCAGGAGGATCAACACCAGGCCCAGCCCGAACCGGTAGAGAAAGGTCTCGACATCGACCGCCAGGGGCAGTGTCGAGGTGGTCGGCAGGCCCAGCACCTTGACCACCATAAAATAGATGTCGCTGAACGATTCCAGCACCTTCCAGGCGCCGCCGATGCGGATCGCCAGGGCGAAGGCTTCTCTTCCAGTCATGACTGCGGTCCCCCCGTGGATCACGCCACGGTAGAGGCGTGAGGCGGGCTGTCCACCGCTAAGAAGGCGGCGCCTGGCGGAGGCGGCGCGCGGCCTTGCCGGGGCCGAGCCGGCCGGCGCGCGCAATGGCGGGACGCCGTGGACCGGCGTGAACCGGCGCCAGAAACCGGACGGTCGGGGGGCTACTTGCCTTCGGTCTGTCCGGGGCGGCGGCGTTCGCGACGGGTGAGCATGGCGAAGGTCTGGTCGTCCAGGCGCGTCTGGCTGAGCAGTTTCAGCAGGACGGCGGTGGCGGCGCGGATCTCGTCGGCGGTCAGCACGCCGCGATAGCGGTCGTTGACGCCGTTGGCGGCGAGCACCGAGCGGCGCAGGTGTTCCAGGCCCGTGGCGGTGATGCGCACGAAGATCTCGCGGCGATCGGCGTCGGAACGCACCCGCTCCACCAGGCCATCGCGCACCATCGGGTCCAGGAGCCGGGTGAGGGTGGTGCGCTCGATCATCGAGCCACGCGACAGCTGGGTCATGGTGGCCTCGGCGTTCACCGACAGCCAGCCCAGCACGCGGTTGCGCGAGACGCTCATCGACAGGGGACGAAGCTCGGTCTCCAGCTCGCGCAGGCGCAGCGCCTCGAACACAGACAGCAGGTAGATCAGGTAGCGGCCGCCGGACTCGTCCGCCGTCAGGCCTTCGGCGACGGGGGTGTCCGGGGTGGGGCGGTCATCGGCAGGCGGCATGGCGTGGCTTGCGGACATCGTGGGGCTGTCGGCTGTCTGGCCGAGCGAATCATCGACGCATCTTAGCGTCGTGGCGAAATCGCCCTGGGATTGAATCCCTGGGCGGAGGCGCCGGGGCGAAGGTGGGCGGCGGCCCTCAGGCCGAGCGCACGCCTCAGGCCACGCGCACCCCGTCGACGGTCGCCAGGCGCGGGCGCTGGCTCGGCGTGGCGGGCCGGCCCTCGCTGGCCCGCCGCAGCGCCAGGTCGGCGGCGAAGGCGGCCAGGTTCAGCGCCAGGGCGATGAAGAAGGCGAAGCGCCAGCCCCAGTCCAGCAGGTCGGCGCGGCCGAGGCTGAGGGCGAGACCGCCGGCCAGGGCGGCCGCCAGTCCGCCGCCCGCCAGCAGGGCCAGACCCCAGGTCCGCCAGGCCAGCGCCCGCAGCCCCGGCCCGGCGTGCGCCGGCAGGCCGGCGCCCAGGCGGCCGATGGCCAGGCCCTGGACCAGCCGGGCGACCACCAGGCCCGCCGGGGCCCAGGCCGCGTGCCCGACGGCGGGCAGCAGGGAGATGGCGACGGTGGCGACGGTCAGCCCCGCGCGGGCGGCCGCCTTGCCCGTCCACGGACGGCGGCGGTCCGCGGGCCAGCGCGCGACGACGGCGGCGACCGCATAGGCCAGGCCCCAGAGCGCCAGCGCGGCGGCGAGGGCCGCGCCAGGGGGCAGGCCGCTGAAGAAGGCGGCCGGGAACACGGCGAGGGCGGCAAGGCCGGTGACGGCCAGGTCGAAGGCCTGGGGCAGGGCGGCCAGGGCCAGGGCCGCGCCCAGATCGGCCGTGGCGATGTCCTGCGGGCCGTCCGGGGCGGGCGCGCCGGCGGCGCCCTGTTGCGAAGGCCAAGCGTAGCTGTGGCTCATGCCCTGTTCCTGGCCCTGGTCTTCCCTGTTTCCCCGGCTTGGGGTCGCCCCGGTTCGGGGGCGCCGCGTTTCGCGGTCTTGACGGCAGCATGACCGAGCGGGCGCCGGGCGCAACCGAAAACCGCCGCCCCCTTGGACAAACCGTCCAATGGCGTCCACGCGCGAGAGGGCTTTATTGCGACGCAACATGCGTTGCGTTCTCAAAAGGGTCTTGGGTCCCCTGACAAAACTCAAGCCCGTCCTTGCGGTTTCCGCGCTCGCGTTGCTGGGCGGCTGCAAGATGGTGGTCATGGATCCCGCCGGCGATGTTGCGATGCAGCAGCGCAACCTGATCCTGCTGGCGACCGGGCTGATGCTGCTGATCATCGTGCCGGTGATCGTCGCCACCCTGGTGTTCGCCTGGCGCTACCGCGCCTCCAACACCACCGCGACCTACGCGCCGGACTGGAGCCACTCCACGCGGCTGGAGGTGCTGATCTGGGGCGCGCCGATGGCGATCATCCTGGTGCTGGGCGCGGTGACCTGGGTCACCTGCCACACTCTGGATCCCTATCGTCCGATCGGCCGCATCGCCGCCGGCCGGCCCGTCCCGGCGGGGGTGAAGCCGCTGGAGGTCGACGTGGTCGCCCTCGACTGGAAATGGCTGTTCATCTACCCGGAACAGGGCGTCGCGACGGTCAACGAGCTGGCCGTGCCGGTGGACCGGCCGCTGGCGTTCAAGATCACCGCCGCCTCGGTGATGAACTCGTTCTACGCCCCCGATCTTGCCGGCCAAGTCTACGCCATGCCCGGCATGCAAACCCAGCTGCACGGCGTGCTGAACAGGGTCCGCGACAGCGAGGGCTTCTCGGCCAACTACAGCGGCGCGGGCTTCTCGGGCATGCGCTTCAAGGTGCGCGGCCTGACCCCGGCCGGCTTCGACGCCTGGGTCGCCCAGGCGCGGCAGGGCGGGGCGCCGGGGCAGGGCGCCCTGACGCGGGCGGCCTATGCGTCGCTCGCCCGGCCCAGCGCCGACCAGCCGGTCCGCCGCTTCGCCGGCGTCGACCCCGCCCTGTTCACCGACATCGTCAACCGCTGCGCGGCGGACGGCAGCGGCTGCAAGGACCGTTCGGACTACCGCATGGCCTTCGCCTCGGAGGCGCTCGCCGCCGCCACCCGCGCGATCTGCGCGCCAAAGGATCGGGGCCCGCCGTCCCAGCGGCCCCGATCGCAAATCCCGTCGTGAGCCCCGCCATGACCCAGCCCGACCTGCCCCTGCCTGATCTGCCCCTGTCCGTCGCCCAGCCCTGGTCGTTCCTGTTCGGCCGGCTGACCTGGGACGCCCTGCCGCTGCACGAGCCGATCCTGCTGGCGACCTTCGCCGGCGTCGCCGTCGCCGGCCTGGCGGTGCTGGGCCTGATCACCCGCCATCGCCTGTGGGGCTACCTGTGGCGCGAGTGGTTCACCAGCGTCGACCACAAGAAGATCGGCGTGATGTACATCGTGCTGGCGGTGGTGATGCTGCTGCGCGGTTTTGCCGACGCGATGATGATGCGCGCCCAGCAGGCGGTGGCGTTCGGCGCCAACCACGGCTATCTGCCGCCGCAGCACTACGACCAGATCTTCACCGCCCACGGCGTGATCATGATCTTCTTCGTGGCCATGCCGCTGGTCACCGGGCTGATGAACTTCGTCGCCCCGCTGCAGATCGGCGCGCGGGACGTGGCCTTCCCGTTCCTCAACAACTTCAGCTTCTGGATGACGGTCGGCGGCGCGGTGCTGGTGATGGCCTCGCTGTTCGTCGGCGAGTTCGCCCGCACCGGCTGGCTGGCCTACCCGCCGCTGTCCGGCCTGGCCGAGAGCCCCGACGTGGGCGTCGACTACTACATCTGGGCGCTGCAGGTGGCCGGGGTGGGGACCCTGCTGTCCGGGGTCAACCTGGTGGCCACCATCCTGAAGCTGCGCGCGCCGGGCATGAGCCTGATGCGCATGCCGGTGTTCACCTGGACGGCGCTGTGCACCAACGTGCTGATCGTCGCCACCTTCCCGGTGCTGACGGCGGTGCTGGCGCTGCTGTCGCTCGACCGCTACGTCGGCACGCACTTCTTCACGGCCGATCTCGGGGGCGACCCGATGATGTACGTGAACCTGATCTGGATCTGGGGACACCCCGAGGTCTACATCCTGATCCTGCCGGCCTTCGGAGTGTTCTCCGAGGTGGTGGCGACGTTCAGCGGCAAGCCCCTCTTCGGCTACACCTCGATGGTCTACGCCACCGCGGCGATCACCGTGGCCTCGTACCTGGTGTGGCTGCACCACTTCTTCACCATGGGCGCGGGCGCCGACGTGAACGCCTTCTTCGGCGTCACCACGATGATCATCTCGATCCCCACCGGGGCGAAGATCTTCAACTGGCTGTTCACGATGTACCGCGGCCGCATCCGCTTCGAGCTGCCGATGCTGTGGACCCTGGGCTTCATGGTCACCTTCGTGATCGGCGGCATGACCGGGGTGCTGCTGGCGGTGCCGCCGGCGGACTTCGTGCTGCACAACAGCCTGTTCCTGGTGGCGCACTTCCACAACGTGATCATCGGCGGGGTGGTGTTCGGCATGTTCGCCGGCATCGCCTACTGGTTCCCCAAGGCGTTCGGCTTCCGGCTCGACCCCTTCTGGGGCAAGGTCTCGTTCTGGTGCTGGCTGGTGGGCTTCTGGCTGGCCTTCACGCCGCTGTACGTGCTGGGCCTGATGGGGGTCACCCGCCGCCTGAGCCACTTCGACGACCCGTCGCTGCAGATCTGGTTCGTGATCGCCGCGATCGGCGCCGGGGTGATCA
Source organism: Caulobacter sp. KR2-114 (assembly GCF_049446115.1). Taxonomy (NCBI): domain Bacteria; kingdom Pseudomonadati; phylum Pseudomonadota; class Alphaproteobacteria; order Caulobacterales; family Caulobacteraceae; genus Caulobacter; species Caulobacter sp. KR2-114. The sequence continues at coordinate 1,057,767 of NZ_JBMSEC010000001.1, read as the reverse complement.
TGCTCGGCATCGCCGCCTTCCTGGTGCAGCTGGTGGTCAGCTTCCGCAACCGCGAGGCCCTGGCCGACCTGACCGGCGACCCGTGGGACGGCCGCACCCTGGAATGGTCCACCGCCTCGCCGCCGCCGGCCTACAACTTCGCCTTCACCCCGGTGGCCCGCGCCCGCGACGCCTGGTGGGACATGAAGCGCAACGGCTATCGCCGCCCGCTGAGCGGCTTCCGGCCGATCCACATGCCGCGCAACACCGGCGCCGGGGTGATCCTGGCGGCGCTCAGCGTCGCCGCCGGCTTCGGCCTGATCTGGCACATGTGGTGGCTGGGCGTGGGCGCCCTGGCGGCCGTGGTGGTGGGCGCCATCGTCCACAGCTTCAACCGCCAGCGCGACTTCCACATCCCCGCCGAGACGGTGGTGGCCGAGGAAGACTACCGCACCCAGACCCTCGGCCGAGCCGCTTAAGGGAGCCTCCGCATGAGCGCCGTTTCCAACGTCGACTTCCCGGGCGAGGCCCTGGACCCCCGCTATCACCTGGCCGAGGAGCCGCACGCGCAGAACGCCACCGCGCTGGGCTTCTGGGTCTATCTGATGAGCGACTGCCTGATCTTCGCGGTGCTCTTCGCCTGCTACGGGGTGTTGGGCCGCAGCTATGCCGGCGGTCCCACCGGCAAGGACCTGTTCGAGCTGCCGACGGTGGCGGTGAACACGGCCATGCTGCTGTTCTCGTCGATCACCTACGGCATGGCCATGATCGCCGCCCAGGAGGGCCGCACGCGCGCCGTGCTGGCGTGGCTGGGCGTCACGGGTCTGTTCGGCTGCGCCTTTCTGGGCCTGGAGCTGAACGAGTTCGCCCACCTGATCGCCGAGGGCGCGGGGCCTGGCCGCAGCGCCTTCCTCTCCAGCTTCTTCACCCTGGTGGGAACGCACGGCCTGCACGTCACCTGCGGGGTGATCTGGCTGGTGACGCTGATGGTCCAGGTCGGCCGCTGGGGCCTGACAGAGGCCAGCCGGCGGCGCCTGATGTGCCTCAGCCTGTTCTGGCACTTCCTCGACGTCGTCTGGATCGGCGTCTTCTCGTTCGTCTACCTGCTGGGAGCGATGTGATGACCGACGCCGCGGCGCATGGCGCCCACGAGGAGCACGGTCACGGCGCCCCGCACGCCACCCGCAGGGACTACGTCGTCGGCTTCCTGCTGGCCGCCGCCCTGACCGTGATTCCGTTCTGGCTGGTGATGAGCCACTTGCTGGAGAACGCGGCCGTGACCGGCGCCCTGGTGATGGGGCTGGCCGCCGTGCAGGTGGTGGCGCACATGGTGTTCTTCCTGCACATGAACCGAAAGGCCGAGGGCGGATGGACGCTGATGGCGCTGCTGTTCACCCTGCTGCTGGTGGGCATCGTGCTGTCGGGCTCGATGTGGGTGATGCATCATCTGGACGTGAACATGATGCCGATGTCCGCCGAGGCCATGCGGCAGGCGCCGTGACCGATCCCCTCGCGTTGACCGGCGGGGCGCGGGGCCGAGGGCTGGTGGCCCTGGGCCTGGCGCTGGCGGCTGTGTTCATCGCCCTGGGCGTCTGGCAGGTGGAGCGGCTGGCCTGGAAGCGGGCCCTGATCGCCGCGGTCGACGCCCGCGTGGCCGCCGCGCCGGCGCCGACGCCCGCCCCGGAAGCCTGGCCAGCAATTGACGACAGGCACGACGCCTACCGGCATGTGACGGTGCGGGGCGAGTTCGACAACGGCCGCGAGACCCTGGTCCAGGCGGTCACCGACGCCGGCCCCGGCTTCTGGGTCGTCACCCCGCTGCGCGCCGGCGCCGGCTTCACGGTGCTGGTCAATCGCGGCTTCGTGCCGGCGGATCGCGCCGCGCCCGCCAGCCGGGCATCCGGCCAGATCGTCGGTCCCGTCATCGTCACCGGCCTGCTGCGGATCAGCGAGCCGCACGGCGGCTTCCTGCGGGCCAACCGGCCCGAGGCGGGCCGCTGGTACTCGCGCGATGTCGCCGCCATCGCCGCGGCCAGGGGGCTGGCTGGCGCCGCGCCCTATTTCATCGACGCCGACGCCACGCCGAACCCGGGCGGCTGGCCGCGCGGCGGCCTGACCGTGATCCGCTTCCGCAACAGCCATCTTGTCTATGCCGCCACCTGGTTCACCCTGGCGGCCATGTCCCTGGGATGGAGCTTCTGGCCGGCGATCGAAGGCGCGCTACGCCGCCGCCGCGGGCCCGCGCGCCTGGCGGGGGCCGATGTCCGCTAGCGCCGAACCGCCGATCCCGCGGGCTGAACAGACGCCGCTGGCGCTGGCTACCGCCCGCTCCAACCTGATGCTGCTCTCGCAGCTGCGCTGGATCGCCGCCGCCGGCCAGCTGGTGACCATCCTGGTGGTGGAGGCCTGGCTGCACATCCGCCTGCCGGTGGCCGAGATGGGCCTGGCCCTGGGCATCCTGGCGATCGGCAATCTCCTCAGCCTGCTGCGCCTGGGCCTGCCCACGCCGGTGACCAACCAGGAACTGCTGTTCAGCCTGATCTTCGACGCCATCATCCTGACCGTGCAGCTGTACCTCAGCGGCGGCGCGACCAACCCCTTCGCCGCCCTCTACCTGCTGCAGGTGATCCTGGGCGCGGTGCTGCTGGAGGCCTGGGCGACCTGGGTGATGGTGGGGGTGGCGATCGTCTGCTACCTGGGCCTGACCCTCGACTACCGGCCGCTGGCCCTGCCGCCGGGCGGGCCTGGGCTGTTTCGCCTGTACATCGTCGGCGCCCTGATCGGCTTCGCCCTGGACGCGGTGCTGCTGGTGTTCTTCATGAGCCGGATCAACGCCAACCTGCGCCATCGCGACGCCCGCCTGGCCGCCCTGCGCCAGCGGGCCGCCGAAGAGGACCACATCGTGCGCATGGGCCTGCTGGCCTCCGGTGCGGCGCACGAGCTGGGCACGCCGCTGTCCACGGTCGACGTGATCCTGGGCGACTGGCGGCGGATGCCGAAGCTGACCGACGATCCCGAACTGGCCCAGGAGATCGAGGAGATGCGGTCCGAGATCGCCCGCTGCAAGGCGATCGTCACCGGCGTGCTGCTGTCGGCCGGCGAGGCGCGGCCGGAGGCAGCCGGGGCCGAGCGCCTGCGGACCTGGCTGTCGGACCTGTTCACCGAGTGGAAGCTGCGCCGCGCCCCCTGGGTCGCCCGCTACGACGACGCCCTGAGGAGCAACCCCCGCATCGTCGCCGACTCCGCCCTGAAGCAGGCCCTGACCAACCTGCTGGACAACGCCATCGAGGCCTCGCCGGAGGCGGTGCGCATGTCTGCGCGGATCGAACAAGACCAGCTGGTGGTCACCGTGGAAGACGAAGGGCCGGGCTTCACGCCGCAGATGCTGGCCTCGCTCGGCAAGCCCTATTCTTCCACCAAGGGCCGGCAGGGTGGCGGTCTGGGCCTGTTCCTGGTGGTCAATGTGCTGCGCAAGCTGGGCGGCCAGGTCGAGGCGCGCAACCGCGAGGGCGGCGGCGCCTCGGTGACGGTCACCGCCCCGCTGAGCGCCCTGGCGATCGAGGCCGTCCGATGAACACCCCCCGCCGGCTACTGATCGTCGAGGACGACCCCAACTTCGCCGCCGCCCTGCAGCGTTCGTTCGAGCGCAAGGGCTACGACGTGCGCCGCGCCGCCCACCTGGCCGACATGCTGCAGATCGCCGAGGGCTTCGCGCCCGGCTACGCCGTGGTCGACCTGAAGCTGGCCGGGGAGTCGGGGCTGGCCTGCGTCGAGGCGCTGCACCGGCGCGATCCCCAGACCCTGATCGTCGTGCTGACCGGCTTCGCCAGCATCGCCACCGCCGTGGAGGCCATCAAGCTGGGCGCCAGCCACTACCTGGCCAAGCCCTCCAACAGCGACGACATCGAGGCCGCCTTCGCCCGGGGCGCGGGCGACACCTCGATCCCGATCGGCCACCGCCCTACCTCGATCAAGACCCTGGAGTGGGAGAAGATCCACGAGACCCTGGTGGAGACGGACTTCAACATTTCCGAGACCGCCCGCCGCCTGGGCATGCACCGCCGCACCCTGGCCCGCAAGCTGGAGAAGCGGCGGCTGACGTGAGGGGGAAGGGCGCGCATCACCCTTACTATCCTGCTCATCCCGGCGAAGGCCGGGACCCAGGCACAAGTCTCCACCGGCAGGATGTATGCCCGCCGTCGCTGGACGCAAATCCAGTGGGCTGAAGCTTTTGCCTGGGTCCCGGCCTTCGCCGGGATGAGCTGAATTGGGGGGGAACGCGTTGCGCCCCCGCGATCTTGCAAGCGAGGCCGCTCCACCGCAGCTAGGGCTGGCTGGTCCAACCCGAGAGTCCCCGCCATGCCCGACGCCGCCTTCGACGCCCTGCCGCCCGCCCTGCGGACCCTTCAGACCCGGCCGCTGTTCGTCATGCGCCTGCAGGTCAAGCCGCTGCAGGTGGTCGGTCCGCAGCGGCGGATCGGGGTGGTGCCGGGCGGGACCTTTGACGGCGAGCGGCTGCGCGGCGAGGTGCTGGACAGCGGCGTGGACTGGCAGACCGTCTCCGCCGACGCGGTCACCGGCCTCGACGTGCGCCTGGTGCTCAAGACCCACGACGGGGCCCTGATCGCCATGACCTACCAGGGCCGCCGCCATGGTCCGCCGGCCGTGCTGGCGCGCCTGGCGAAGGGGGAGGCCGTGGACCCCACGGAATACTATTTCCGCATCCACGGCGGCTTCGAGACCACCGCCGAGCCCTATGCCTGGCTGAACGGGGTGGTGGCGGTGGGGACCGGCCATCGCCTTCCGGAAGGACCGGTCTACAGCCTGTTCGAGGTGCTGTGAGGCGCTCGCCGGGCGCCTTTTTTGCGGTAACATGGGTATGTAAGCCCTGGTCCGACCTTGAGCTTTGGCTCTAGGCTGACGTGATGTTGGAAGGGATCATCATGAAGCGCCTCACCGCCCTTGCCCTGGCCGGCCTCTGCGCCGCCTTCCTGGCCGGATCGGCCACCTCGCAGCCGCGCGAGCGCCGCGCCATCCTCTACGAGTACCCGCACTTCCAGGGCCGCTCCTATGTGGTCTACGGCGGCAACCGCGGCCTCGGCCCCACCGGGTTCGAGGACCGGGCGATGAGCGGCCGCTTCGACGGGCCGTGGACGGTGTGCGAGGATGACGACTTCCAGGGCCACTGCGAGACCGTCTCCGGCGACGTCGGCAACTTCGACCGCCTGGGACTGGGCCACGAGATTTCGTCCCTGCACGCCGTGCGCGGGGGCGGCGAGGACTGGCGCGGCGGCGACGGGCGAGGCGGGGATTGGCGCGGCGAAGGCTGGCGTGGGGGCGGCGCCGGCCCCTACGGCGACTACGGTCGTCCGCGCGGCCGCACCGCGACCCTGTTCGAATACCCGGACTTCCGCGGCCAGTCGTACACGGTCTATGGCGAGAACGCGGGCCTCGGCTCGACCGGCTTCGAGGACCGCGCCATGAGCGGCTACTTCGATGGACCGTGGGTGATCTGCGAGGACGACGACTATCGCGGCCACTGCGAGACCGTGCAGGGGCGGGTGCGCGACCTGGGCCGCATGGGCCTGGGCCACGAGGTGTCCTCGCTGCACGCGCTGCGCGACCGCTGAGGCGCTTGATTGTCGTAGGGTGAGGCGGCGTCCCTGAGCCGCAAAAGGCTCAGGGAAACGCTCCATGAAGATCGACCTCCTGGACACCGCCTCGTTCGCGGACGGCCAGCCGCACGCCCAGTTCGCCTGGCTGCGCGAGAACGATCCCGTGCACTGGCACGAGGAGCCGGGCGGCCCCGGCTTCTGGGCCGTGACCCGCTTCGAGGACGTGTGGGCGGTCGACCGCGACTTCCAGGCCTATTCGTCCGAGCCGACCATCATGATCCACGACCCCCTGGCCGAGGCCGGCGGCGGGTTCGGCCCGTACAAGATGATGCTGATGATGGATCCGCCGGATCACACGGCGTTCCGCAAGCTGATCCGCTCGGAGTTCACCCTGCCGTCCGCCAAGCTGCGCGAGGCGCGCATCAAGGCCCTGGCCAAGCAGATCGTCGACGCGGTGATCGACAAGGGCGAATGCGACTTCGTCTCCGACGTCGCCGGCGAGATGCCCTCGTTCGTCATCGCCGAACTGATGGGCCTGCCGCTGGACGACGGGCGCGAGCTCTACAAGCTGACCGAGGCGATCCACACCGCGCCGGAGGCCCAGGCGCCCGGCGCGGGCGGCGCGGCGGTGATGAAGATGTTCGAGTACGGCCGCGGGGTGATCGACGAGAAGCGCGCGCGGCCGGGCGACGATCTGGCCTCGCGCCTGCTGGCCTGCGAGGTCGACGGGCGGCGGCTCGACGACATGGAGTTCCTGCTGTTCTTCCTCTTGCTGGTGGACGCCGGCGGCGACACGACCCGCAACCTGCTGTCCGGGGGGCTGCTGGCGCTGATGCAGCATCCGGACCAGATGGCCTGGCTGAAGGCCGACCTGCCGGGGCGCCTGGCCACCGCGCGCGAGGAGATGCTGCGCTGGACCAGCCCGGTGATCTACATGCGCCGGACGGCCAAGCACGACGTCGAGCTGGCCGGAAAGACCATCCGCGCGGGCCAGAAGGTGGTGATGTACTTCGGCTCGGCCAACCGCGACCCGGCCCACTTCGACCATCCGGAGCGGTTCGACCTGTCGCGGGCCGTCAACGCGCACAACGCCTTCGGCGCCGGCGCCCACGCGTGCCTGGGCCAGCACATCGCCCGGGTCGAGATCGACGCCATGCTGGTCGAGGTGCTGAGCCGGATGACCGACTTCGAACTGGCCGCGCCGCCGGAATGGCTGGCCAGCAACTTCATCTCCGGCCCGCGGGCCATGCCCCTGAAGTTCAGGGCGGCCTAGGTCCGCGCAGGCCCCCTTCTGTCATCCCGGAATCCGCGCAGCGGATATCCGGGACCGCGGCAAGCGCGGGCGCCTGATACGGCAGCCGGACGTCCAGCGTTTCCGGCGGTCCCGGATAAGCCGCGATGCGGCTTTCCGGGATGACAGTGAAAGTGGCGTGGCAGTTCAGCCGCTCTTACACCTCCACCCCGTGCGCCCAGGGCTGCGTGGCGAAATAGTCGCGCAGGAAGGCGATCAGCGCCCGCACCCGGGCCGGATTGCCGTGGCCGGGAGGCGAGACGATGTAAAGCGGGCCCGGATCGGTGTTCCAGCCGGGGAACACCTCCTCCAGCCGGCCCTCCTGCAGCTCGCGCCAGATGAAGAATTCCGGCTGCAGGGCGATGCCCAGGCCCGCCAGAAGCGCGGGCACGGCGGCCCCGGAATTGTTGACGTGGTAGCGCCCGGCGACCACCACCTCGCACTCCTCCTCGCCGTCGTCGCGGGTGAAGCGCCAGTGGTTGCCGAGGCCGATGTGCGAATAGATGATCGCCTGGTGGCCGACCAGCTCGCGCGGATGCTGCGGCCGTCCCATCCGTTCCAGGTAGGCCGGCGCGGCCACGGCCGGGCGGCGGAACGAGGCCAGGCGGCTGATCCGCAGCGAGGAATCCACGAACGGCCCGACCCGAAGCGCCAGGTCGAAGGCGTCGCCGACCATGTCGATCGGTTCGTCGGTCAGGTGCAGGTCGATCTCGATGTCCGGATAGCGGGCCATGAAGTCGGGCAGGATCGGCGTCAGGATCTCCAGGCCGAACAGCACGCTGGAGGCCAGCTTGATGTGGCCGCGGGGGAGGGCGGCGGTCTCGAACACCTCGGCCTCGACCGCGGCGCCGTCGGCCAGGATGCGCGCGGCGCGCTCCAGCGCCAGGCGGCCGTTCTCGGTCAGCGACAGGCGCCGGGTGGTGCGGTGCAGCAGGGTGGTGCGCATCCGCTGTTCCAGCCGGGTGATCGCCTTGGAGACGGTGGTCTTCGACAGGCCGAGGTCCTCGGCCGCCACCGAGAAGGAGCCACGCTCCGCCACCTTGGCGAAGATCGCCCAGGCTTCGAAGTCGGGCAGGTGCGGCATGGGCGGTCCGGCGGTTGAGGCTGGGGGCACCATGCCTGTTCCGCCGGATTCCGCAACAATCCCGGCGAAGGCGGCGCCGGGGCCGCTGGCCGGGGCGGGGGTCATTGCAAGGGCGCGCTCGGCAGGGCGGCGTCGTCCCAGTGGGCGCGGCGCCAGGCGTTCGGAGTCTCGCCGGTCAGGCGGCGGAACAGTTTCGACAGGTGCGCCTGGTCGGCCAGGCCGACGGCGATGGCGATCTGGCTCAGGGGCTCGCGGGCGCGCAGCATCAGGGCCTGCGCCTGGGCGATGCGACGCCCCATGACATAGGCGTGCGGCGACAGGCCGAAGCTGTGCTTGAAGGCCCGGCTGAACTGGCTGACGCTCAGCCGCGCCAGCGCCGCCAGTTCGGGCACGCCGACGGCGTCGTCCAGGTGGCTGTCGACGTGGGCGGTGACCTTGCGGATCTGCCAGGGCGCCAGGCCGCCCTTGGCGTAGAGGTTCGGGCCGGCGTCCACGTCATTGGCGGGCGGCGGCGGGATGATCGCCTGGCCGAGGCCGCCGATCGGGCGGGCGGCGTCGGACGGGGCGGTGGCGAAGCGCTGGGCTTCCGCGCGGTTGGTCTGCATGTCCCTCACTCCAGCTTGAGCGTGAGGGAGCAGATAGTCGGCCACAGCCCCGCCGATAATCTACCTGGCCTGCATCAGATTGTTGCCGAAATGGGCCTAATCGGCGCGGACCTCGGATCCCCCGGCGCCAAGGCAGAAGTCCTGGCGGCGCGTGCAGATTTTCGGCGCCCGCCCGGGCCGGCGGCAATCTCGACTTGTCGGCGGGGTGTTCCCACATCCTGAAGGGCCGCGGCTGCACCCGGCCGGACATCCCAGAGGGGCGCCGATGATCGCCGCGACCGCGAAGAAGCAGATCAAGCTGGGCGCCTTCATGCGCCCCGTCAGCATCCACACCGGCGCCTGGCGCTATCCGGGCGCCTTTCCCGACGCCAACTTCAACTTCCAGCACCTGAAGCGCTTCATCCAGAAGCTGGAGGCCGGCAAGTTCGACGCCTTCTTCATGGCCGACCACCTGGCGGTGCTGAACATGCCGGTCAAGGCGCTGAAGCGCAGCCACACGGTGACCTCGTTCGAGCCCTTCACCCTGCTGTCGGCGCTGGCGGCCGTGACCGAGCGGATCGGCCTGGCGGCGACCGCTTCGACCACCTACGACGCGCCCTATCACATCGCCCGCCGGTTCGCCTCGCTGGACCACATCAGCGGCGGGCGCGCGGCGTGGAACATCGTCACCACCGCCAACCCCGACGCGGCGCTGAACTTCAACCTCGACGAGGACATGGACCACGACGAGCGCTACCGCCGGGCGCGGGAGTTCTACGACGTGGTGACCGGCCTGTGGGACTCCTTCGCCGACGACGCCTTCGTGCGCGACGTCGAGGCGGGCATCTATTTCGACCCCGAGCGGATGCACGTGCTGGACCACAAGGGCGAGCACCTGTCCGTGCGCGGGCCGCTGAACATCGCCCGTCCGGTGCAGGGCTGGCCGGTGATCATCCAGGCCGGCGCCTCGGAGGCCGGCCGGCAGCTGGCGGCGGAGACCGCCGAGGTGGTGTTCGCGGCGGGCGGCAACCTGGAAGCCTCCAAGGCCTTCTACGCCGACATCCATCGGCGCATGGCCGCGCTGGGCCGCGATCCGGACAGTCTGAAGATCCTGCCCGGCGCCCTGGTGGTGGTGGGCGACACCGACGACGAGGCCCGCGCCAAGCGCGCCCACCTCGACAGCCTGGTGCACTACGACAGCGGCATCGCCTCGCTGAACGGCATGCTGGGCTACGACGTCTCCGGCTTCGATCCGGACGGGCCGCTGCCGGAGATTCCGGAGACCAACGCCAGCCAGAGCGCGCGCGAGCGCATCGTCGCCACCGCCCGGCGCGAGAACCTGACCATCCGCCAGCTGGCCGCCCGCGCCGGCAGCTACGGCGGCACGGCCTTCGTCGGCACGGCCAAGACCATCGCCGACGAGATGGAGCGCTGGATCGACCAGGACGCCTGCGACGGCTTCAACATCATGTTCCCGTTCCTGCCCGAGGGCCTGGACGACTTCGTCGAGCAGGTGATCCCCGAGCTGCAGGCCCGGGGCCGGTTCCGCCGCGAGTACGAGGGAACCACCCTGCGCGAGCACCTCGGCCTTCGCCGGCCGCCCAACCGCTTCTTCGAGGGCGCGCAGCAGGCGGCGGCCGAATAGGCGGCGGCCAAATAGGCGGCGTTGGGGCGGGCTGACGGGCGATCTCGCCCACGCCGGGGAAGTTTCCCCTGGTCAAGCCTCGCCGTCTCGGGAACGGTGGGCGGATGTCGCCGACCCTCCGCATCATGACCGGTCTCGTCCTGGGCCTTGGCCTCGGCATCGTCCTCGCCGCCTGGAGCCCCGGCTGGCGGGACGGCGCCATCGCCGTACTCGACGCCCTGGGCGGCGTCTGGCTGGACGCCCTGCGCATGACCATCGTGCCGCTGGTGTTCGCCCTGCTGGTCACCGGCGTCGCCCAGGCGGCCGGGACCCTGGCCGCCGGCGGCATCGCCGGACGGGCCCTGCTGGTGTTCGGCGTGCTGCTGCTGGTCTCGGCCGCGGTCTCGGTGGTGACCGCCGGGGCCCTGCTGGACGTCTGGCCGCCGTCGCCCAGCGCCACGGCCGCCCTGCGCGCCTCGCTGAAGACCGCCGGCGCCGTGCCGCCAACCCCGCCCTTCGCCGAGTGGCTGCGCAGCTTCGTGCCGAACAACGCGATCAAGGCCGCCGCCGACGGCGCGATGGCGCCGCTGGTGTTCTTCGCCCTGGTGTTCGGCCTGGCGGTGACCCAGATCGAGACGGACCGGCGCGAGCGGCTGTTCGGCTTCTTCGACGCCATCCAGGCGGCGATGATGGTGATCGTGCGCTGGGTCCTCTGGGTCGCGCCGGCGGGCGTGTTCGCGCTGGGCCTGGTGTTCGGCGCGCGCACCGGCGTGGCCGGCCTGGGCGTGCTGGTGCAGTACGTGGTGGTGGTCTCGCTGATGTGCCTGCTGGCCGGGCTGATCGCCCTGGTGCTCGGCATCGTCGGCGGCCGCGTGCCGGTGGGCCGCATGATGGCGTCGCTGATCCCGGTGAACGCCGTGGCGATCTCCACCCAGTCCTCGCTGGCCTCGCTGCCGACCATGCTGGAGGCCTGCGAGAAGATCGGCGTGCGCACCACGGTGCGCGACCTGGTGATGCCGATGGCCGTCGCCCTCTTCCGGATGACCAGCCCGGCCGGGAACATCGCCGTGGCGGTCTACGTCGCCCACGTCTACGGCATTCCCCTCGACCCGCTGCACGTCGTCGCCGGGGTGGTGGTGGCGGCGCTGGTCAGCCTGGCGGCGGTGGGCATCGCCAGCGCGGTGACCTTCTTCACCACCCTGGGGCCGATCTTCATGGCCATGGGCCTGCCGATGGAGCTGCTGCCGCTGCTGCTGGCGGTGGAGACCCTGCCGGATCTGTCGCGCACCATCGGCAACGTCGCCGCCGACGTCGGCGTCACCGCCCTGATCGACCGCTGGACCGGTCGGCCCGCGCCCTCTTCGGTCGAGGCCTAGGCTTTCCTATATCAGCCTCGAACGCCGGCTCGGCCGGCCCCGATCGCTTGCGAAAGTCCGTCCGATGAAACAGTTCGTCTGCCCGTCCTGCGGCGCCGTGAACCGCGCCCCCGAAGGCCGCGACGCGCGCCAGGCCAAGTGCGGCAAGTGCCACCAGGCCCTGCTGACCGGCGCGCCGGTCGAGGTCACCGGCGCCCAGCTCGCGGCGCACCAGAAATCCACCAAGGGCGCCGCCATCCTGCTGGACGTCTGGGCTCCGTGGTGTGGCCCGTGCCGCTCGATGGCCCCGCAGTTCGCCGCCGCGGCCAAGGACCTGGAGCCGGACGTGCGGCTGCTGAAGCTGAACTCGGACAACGAGCCGGCCGCCGCCAGCGCGCTGGGCGTCCAGGGCATCCCGGCCCTGTTCCTGATCCGCGACGGCCAGGTGATCGCCCGCACCGCCGGCGCCATGCCCGCCAGCCAGATCGTCGGCTGGGCCCGCCAGGCGCTGGCCAAAGCCGCCTAGCCTCTTCCCTCCCCCTTGTGGGGAGGGACAGCCCGCGAAGCGGGCAGGGTGGGGGTTGCCTGCCGACGCACGGGCTCTTCTCGCAGGGCGGCGCACGGCTCCTCACTTCCCCACCCTGATCGCTGCGCGATCTGTCCCTCCCCATGAAGGGGAGGGCGGAAATGCGCCTAACCCACGGAATTTTGTACGCAACGGCCGTAAAGCGCGGCCGGTCTGGCCTTCCTGCGCCGGGCGCCCTGGCGCGCCCGCGTCGGCCGCCCATGTGACGGCCAAGGCGCCGCCACGAGACGGCGCGGCTCAAGAAGGCGATGCCCATGTCGACGTCCAAGTCCCTCCTGCTCGCGGCGACGGCCGTGGGCCTGGTCTCCCTGTCAACCTCCGCCGCCGCGGCCGGGTTCTATGTCCAGGAGCAGTCGGCCAAGGGCCTGGGACGGGCCTATTCGGGCGAGGCCACCGACACCGGCGCGGCGGCGCTGTGGTGGAACCCGGCGGCGATCGCCAGCGTCGAGAACGGCGAGGTCTATTCCGGCTTCCACGTGGTCTCGGCCCACGCCGACGTCGTCGACCAGGGCTCGACCATCACCCGCCCGCTGCAGGGCGTGACCGGCGTCGGCGGCGCCGGCCTGGAACGCGATCCGGTGGAGACCGGCTATGTGCCGAACCTGGCGGTGGCCAAGCGGCTCAACGACCGCTTCGTGGCCGGCTTCGCCATCACCGCGCCCTACGACTTCACCACCAAGTACGGGCGCGACAGCTGGACCCGCTACGAGGCCCTGACCTCGCGCCTGCTGACCCTGGACTTCCAGCCGACCCTGGCCTTCCAGGCGACGCCCTGGCTGGATGTCGGCGTGGGCCTGGACGTGGAATACACCCACGCCCGGCTGACCAACGCCCTGCCCAACCTCTCGCCGCTGCTGCCCGACGGCAATTCCGAGCTGAAGGGCGACGGCTGGAACGTGGGCTGGAACATCGGCGCCCAGGCGCGGCCGAGCAGCCGCCTGACCCTCGCCGCCAGCTACCGGTCGGCGATCCGCCACGACCTCGGCGGCCACGTCACCGTCTCCGGCCTGCAGGGACCGCTGGCCGTCGCCAACGTCGACACCGGCGGCGAGGCGCGCTTCTCGACGCCGTGGATCGCCACCTTCGGCGCCCGCTACAAGGCCACCGACCGCCTGACCCTGCTGGCGCAGGTGCAGCGCTTCGGCTGGAGCGAGTTCAGCGCCATCGATGTCGCCTACGCCGGCCAGACCCTGACGACGCCGGAACGCTATCACGACACCACCAGCGAGGCGTTCGGCGCCGAGTACGTCGTCAATCCGAAGATCACCGTCCGCGCCGGCATCCAGCACGATCCGACGCCGACGCCCGACGTGGGCCGCTCGGCGCGGGTGCCGGACGGGGACCGGATGCTCTACGCCGTCGGCTTCACCTACGAGCGCAGCCGCTCGATGTCGCTGGACGCGGGCGTCTCGTACATCCACTTCGACAACACCCACGTCGGCGCCGACGCCACCGCCTACGCCGGCACCCCGCTGGTCACCCCGATCAGCCTCGACGGCGAGGTCACCGGCAACGCCGTGGTGTTCTCGGTCGGGGTGCGCAAGCGGTTCTGAGGGCGGGCGAGTGCGGCGCTCCCCCGGTCTCTCGACCGTCACCCTCGGGCGTCAGTCCCGAGGGTCCATGCACGCGTGAGATGGATTGGCGCGCTTCGAAGGGCGCGCCACGACGGGCCGCTCCAGCGACGCTCCGCTGCCGCTCGCGACGGCCTCTCCCGTGTTCATGGATCCCCGGGACTTACGCCCGGGGATGACGGTGGAACGATGGGGCGACGGGGCGGCTAACCCTACGGCGTGGCCGCCGGCCCGTGCGGCTTGCCGGCCGGGACGGGGGAGGCGCGGTCCAGGCCGCCGCGTTCGGCGCTGGCCACGGAGCGGTCGATGAAGTCGGCGACGTCGGCGTGCAGCTGCCGCAGGGCCTCCGGGTTCAGGTAGACCATGTGGCCGGACGGATAGTACCGGAACTCCAGGTTCTTCTGCTGCTGCGGCTCCAGCATCATGTGCGACAGGTCGTACTCGGTGGAGGTGAACGGCGTGGCCATGTCGTAGTAGCCGTTGGCCGACATCACGTGCAGGTACGGGTTGGTGCGCATGGCGGCGGCCAGGTCCAGAGCCACGTCCGGCGTGGTCTCCGCGTCGCCCCCGGTCGGCGGCTTGTGCTTCCAGTCCCAGTCGAACTCCTTCAGGCCATAGGCGGCGACCCGGTAGGGCATGTCGGTCTGGTACTTCAGCTCCTTGGTCAGATAGTCGCTGAACGTGCTGATGAAGGCGCCGCTGATCGCCGTGTCCGACGGATCGTAGTCGGGGCTGGAGCCGGCGGCGTCGGTGTCGACGCCGGTATAGCGGCTGTCGAAGCGGCCGACGGTCAGGCGCTGGTCGCGCAGCAGCTCCTTCTGGAAGCGGTCGAGGTCGACGCGCAGGTTGGCGCGCTTGATGAAGTCCGGCGACAGGCCGGTGAAGGCGCTCATCTGCTGGGCGATGGCGTCGCGCTCGGCGGGGCTGATGTTGTGGCCCTTGGCCAGGGCGGCGGCATAGGGACCCAGCGCGAACTGGCGGGCCTGCTCGACGAAGGTCGCCACGTCCGCCGGACGGTTCGGGACCTTGTTGTGGTACCAGGCGGTGGCGGCGTAGCTCGGCAGATAGCCGATATAGACCTCGTCGTAGCCGGGGGTCTCGACGCCGAAGTTGAGGATCGAGGACAGCAGCACGACGCCGTTCAGGGCCATGCCGCGGTCCTGCAGCTGGTAGGCCAGCGCCGCCGAGCGGGTGGTGCCGTAGGATTCGCCGAACAGGAATTTCGGGCTGTTCCAGCGGCTGTTGCGGGTCACGTAGCGGATGATGCCGCGGGCGAAGGCGTCGGCGTCCTGGTCCACGCCCCAGAACGCCTTGTTCTCGGTGGCGCCGAGCGGGCGCGAGAAGCCGGTGCCCATGGCGTCGAGGAACACCAGGTCGGTCTTGTCGAGCAGGGTCTGCTCGTTGGGCCCGAAGGCGAAGGGCGCCGGGCGGATGGTCTCGGGGTTCGAAGTGCGCACCCGCATCGGCGCGAACGAGCCCATGTGCAGCCAGATGCTCGAGGAGCCGGGCCCGCCGTTGTAGAAGAAGGTCACCGGCCGCGCCGCGCCGCCGGCGTCGGCGCCGTCCAGGGTATAGGCGACATAGAACATGCTGCCGGTGGGCTTGCCCTCGTCGTCGCGCAGGGTCAGCGTGCCGGCGGTGGCGGTATAGTGCAGCACCTTGCCGGCCACGGTGATCTGGTGGCTGGTGGCGGTGGCGGTCTCCTTGACCGGGGCGCGGGCCCAGCCGGTCTCGACCTCGGCGGCGGTGGCGTCCTTGTGCCGGTCCTCGACGGACTGGGTCTTGCCGGCGGCGCCGTCGGCCGGGTCGTCGGCGAGCGCGGGCAGGCCTGTGGCGATCGTGGCGGCGAGGGTGAGGACGGAGAGCGCGGTGAACAGCAGTTTGCGCAAGGTTGAACTCCTGGACAGCATCGTTTGTCTGCTGCCTATCAGGTCAACCGCCGCGCTTGAATGTCAGCCGGCGCCACATTGCCGATATTTAACCTGGGGCAGGGCGGTTTCGCGCAATCGCCGCCATCCTGGGCAAGGCCATGATGGCCAGGGCGACCGTGACGGGGAAACGGCGCCGCGATCCCTGACCCCATTGTGCAAGGAGATTTGACTCCCGTGGCCAACGCCCGCCCGACCATCGAGACCCGGCGCGACCAGATGTTCCCCACCCTGGAGCCGGCGGAGGTCGACCGCCTGCGGCGGTTCGGCGAGGTGACCCGGTTCGAGGACGGCGAGGCCCTGCTGGTCAACGGCCGTCCGGCCAGCCGCTTCGTGGTGATCCTGTCGGGCGCGGTGCGGGTCACCCAGCAGGACCAGATGGGCCACCGGCTGGAGATCGTCACCCACGAGGCCGGCGCCTTCATGGGCGAGGTGGCGCAGCTCTCGGGCGCCCCGTCGCTGGTGGACGCCCACGCCGTGGGCCCGGTGGAGGCGCTGCTGCTGGCGCCCGACCGGCTGCGCGCCGTGCTGATCGCCGAGGCGGAGCTGGGCGAGCGGATCATGCGCGCCCTGATCCTGCGCCGCGTGGCCCTGCTGGAGAGCGGGTCTGGCGGGCCGGTGATCATCGGCCATGACGGCAGCGGCGACGTGATCCGGCTGCTCAGCTTCCTCGACCGCAACGGCGTGCCGCGTCACCTGATGGACCCCAACGTCGACGCCGACGCCCAGACCCTGATCCAGCGCCTGCATGTCGACGCCGCCGAACTGCCGATCGTGCTCTGTCCCGGGGGCGAGCTGCTGCGCAATCCGTCGGAGAGCCAGCTGGCCCGCTGCCTGGGCATGGTCGGGCCGGTGGATCCGGACCGGCTGTACGACGTGGCCATCGTCGGCGCGGGTCCGGCCGGCCTGGCGGCGGCGGTCTACGCCGCTTCCGAGGGGCTGTCGGTGCTGATGTTCGACGCCCGCGCGTTCGGCGGCCAGGCCGGGGCCTCGGCGCGGATCGAGAACTATCTCGGCTTTCCCACCGGCATCCGCGGCATGGCGCTGATGGGCCGGGCCTACAACCAGGCGCACAAGTTCGGCGCCGAGACCGCGATCCCCGATACCGTGGCCCGCCTCAGCGATGCCGCACCCGGCGCGCAGGGGCCTTACAGCCTGGTGCTGGACACCGGCGAAGCGGTGCAGGCCCGCTCGGTGGTGATCGCCAGCGGCGCGCGCTACCGGCGCCTGAACCTGCCCAATCTCGACGCCTTCGAAGGCTCCAGCGTGCACTACTGGGCCTCGCCGCTGGAAGCGCAGCTGTGCAAGGACCAGGAGGTGGCCCTGGTGGGCGCCGGCAATTCCGCCGGTCAGGCGGTGGTCTACCTTGCCAGCCACGTAGCCAAGGTCTGGCTGCTGTGCCGCGGCCGGGACATCGCCGACAGCATGTCCCGCTATCTGGTGGACCGCATCCGGGGCCTGCCCAACGTCGAGGTGCTGACCGAGACCGAGGTCACCGCGCTGGACGGCGAGGACGGCAATCTCGCCACCGTCGCCTGGCGTCACCGGCGCACCGGCGAGGCGGCCCGCCGCGACATCCGCCACCTGTTCCTGTTCATCGGCGCCCAGCCGAACACCGACTGGCTGAGCGACTGCGCGGTGGGCGTCGACGCCAAGGGCTTCGTGCGCACCGGCGCCGAGGCCGGCGCCGGGCGCGGCGTGCTGGAGACCAGCCGCGAGGGGGTGTTCGCCATCGGCGACGTGCGCGCCGGCTCGGTCAAGCGCGTGGCCGCCGCGGTCGGCGAGGGGGCGCAGGTGGTGGCCGCGGTGCACGCCTTCCTGGCGTCACGCGACCCGATGGCGGCGCAGCCGCCTCATACCTGAACGGAGACCATCGCCATGCCCGCCTACTGCTCCCACGGCGACGCCATCCGCAAGGTGACGCCCAGCGCCCTCGGCTGCGAGGAATGCCTGAAGACCGGCGCCCCCTGGCTGCATCTGCGGCTCTGCCGCCAGTGCGGCCACGTCGGCTGCTGCGACGACTCGCCGAACCGCCACGCCAGCAAGCACTTCCACGCCACCGGCCACCCGGTGATCGAGGGCTACGACCCGCCGGAGGGCTGGGGCTGGTGCTTCGTCGACGACGTGATGCTGGACCTGGGCGAAGACACGACGCCACAGCGCGGCCCGATCCCGCACTTCACCCTGGCGCAGCTGGAAGCCGGGTTCAAAGCGGCGCTCGACGAGCCGGAGAAGTGGTGAGCGTGGCGCGCGGCTGTGGCCCCCTCCGTCTCGCCGCCCTATCGGGCGTCGATCCACCTCCCCCGCTACGCCTTCGGCTTCGCATGGGAGGAGGGCGGTCGCACCGTCTTCTCCTCCCATGCGGAGCGCAGCGTAGCGGGGGAGGGGGACCGTCGGGCGAAGCCCGATGGTGGAGGGGGCCTGCGATCGCGGATGAAGGTCCCTAGGCCGCCGCCGCCATCCGCTGCAGTTCGGCGAGCTGGTCCTGGTATTCCAGGGCCTTGGCCAGCAGCCGGGGGCGCCAGGCGTCGGTGGCCGCGCCGGCCAGGGCCAGGGCGTAGCCATAGCCCACGGACGGCTCCAGCGCCTCGGCGCCGGTGGCCTCGAACACCCAGGTCAGCATGGTGGCGGCGAAGGTGAGGTCGAGGTTGCGGGTCATCAGCTCCACATCCACCTCGGCGCCCAGGGCGCCGGCCCGCACCGCCTCGGCCACCAGCGCCATCCAGAAGGCCTTGCGCTCGGGGGTCAGCAGGGCGGTCCGTTCGTCCTTGCCGCTGGAGTCCAACAGGGCGGTCCACAGCGTCTTGTAGAACTCCGGGTCGGCCGCGTAGTAGCCGATGGTGATCGACACGGCCTGGAAGATGCGCTCGATCGCGTCCACCCCCTGCATGCGCGCGAACCGCGCCTGGAAGTCGTCGATGTCGTCGAGCACCGCCAGCACGATGGCGCGCTTGGAGCCGAACAGGTTGTAGGGCGTCGACAGGCTGACCTCGGCGCGGGCGGCGATGGCGCGCATGGACAGGCCGGTGTCGCCGGTCTCGCGGATCAGGTCGCGCGCCGCCGCGGTGATCCGCCGGCGCCGGTCGGCCTTGCCCTCTTCGCGTCTGGTCATCCGCATCCCGGTCCTCGAAAAGCCCTGAGGTCCTCGAATATCGGCCCTTGATCAAACTTGGAACACGTTCTTAAGACGAGGACCAAACAGAACCGTACTCAAAAGGGAGGTCCGCATGGGCCAGGCAAACGGCCGCAAGGCGATCTTCATCACCGGCGCGGCCTCCGGCATGGGCCTGGAGACGGCCCGGGTGTTCCATGCCGAGGGCTGGTTCGTCGGCGGCTACGACGTCAACGACGCCGGCCTGAAGGCCCTGGAGGCGGAGCTCGGCGCCGAGAACTGCCTGGTCCGACGGCTGGACGTCACCGACCGCGAGGACTACCGCGCCGCCCTGGCCGACTTCGCCGCCGCCACCGGCGGGACGATGGACGTGCTGTTCAACAACGCCGGGATCGGCCGCGGCGGACCGTTCGCCGACCAGCCGTGGGACGACGTGATGGCGGTGGTCAACGTCAACCTGGTGGGCGTGCTGATCGGCATCCACGAGGGTGTGGGCCTGCTCAAGGCGACGCCCGGCTCGATGTGCTTTACCACCTCGTCCTCTTCGGCCACCTACGGCATGCCGGGGATCGCGGTCTATTCGGCCACCAAGCATGCGGTGAAGGGCCTGACCGAGGCTCTGGCGGTGGAGTTCAAGGCCTACGGCGTGAAGGTGGCGGACGTGCTGCCGGGCCTGATCGACACCCCGATCCTGCCGCCGGGCGCCGCCGCCAATGCGCCGAAGGACGGCATGTTCCGCGCCATTCCGCCGGTGGAAGTGGCCAAGGTGGTCTGGCGCGCCTACCACGAGGATCGCCTGCACTGGTACGTGCCCGAGGAGATCTACGAGCTGGACAAGGCCGCCACCCTGGCGCCCGAACAGACGCGCGACGGCATGGCCGGCGGCTCGCTGTTCCAGACCCTGAACGCCGCCACCGCCGCGGGCTAGATCGCGGCGCGGTCCCGGGTGCGAGGCGGCGCGCCCCGCACCCGGCTGCGGCCCTAGAACGGGCCGTAGTAGCCGTGGCTGTGATGATGGTGGTGGTGGTGATGATGGTGATGGTGGTGGTGATGATACGGCCGCCACCCGCGGCCATAGTAGTAGTAGCGGTAGGCCGGCGGCGCGTACCAGTAGCTGCGGCGGTAGTGGTGATGGTGATGATGGTGGTGGTGATGATGGTGATAGACCCAGTACTGGGCCTTGATCACCTCGCCGCCCGTGGCGGGCCGCGCCGCGGCGTCGCGCTCGGCCGCCTCGACCACCCTCAGCCGCTCGACGGCGTCGGGGATCGGGTCCAGCAGGTCGTTGAAGGATTGCGCGGGCGGGATCGCCGGCTGTGGCGGCGAGGCGGCCTGCGCGCCGGCGGGTACGGTGACGGCGGCCGTCATGGCCGCAGCCATGCCGAGGGTCCGTTTTGGCATGCGAAAGAGCTCCGTTCAGGACGGCGCCGCGGCGCCGACATTTCGTCCCTGAAACGGATAACTCGGGCGCCGCGCCAACGATCCGGCCGGCGAGAGATCGTGATCGTAGGCGCGCTTCAGGCCGCCGCGGCCGCCAGCCGGTCGATGTCGAGCTGGGGCGACAGGCCCAGGGCCTCGAACATCGCGGCCCGCTCAGGGCCGACCTTCGGCGGGTAGAGGGCGGCGTTGGCCCTGCGGCCGCGCGCCCAGAAGCCGACGATCTTGGCCAGGTTGGCCGGCCGCTTCAGCCAGGCTTCGGGGTGCTCCAGCATGTGGAAGCCGCGCAGGGCCTCGCGCAGCAGGGCCACGTCCGCCCGGGTGGCGACCGCCACGCCGTCCTCGAAGAAGCTCTTCAGCACGCGGGACGACAGGTTCGGGCGATAGCCCGGCGTCAGGATGTGCCGCGCCCGGCGGATCGCCGCGCGGTCCTGGGTCTGCATGTTGTCGTAGTAGGGTCGCAGCACCTCGGCGACCTTGCCGGCATAGGCCACCGCCCGCCCGGCCGCGTCGGATCGCGCGGCCAGCACGTCACGCAGCAGATAGGCCTCCACCGCCGCGAACGAGCAGCCGCGACCGTAGAGCGGGTTGGTGCGCACCAGGCTGTCGCCCACCGGAAACAGCCCCAGCGCCACCGGCCGGCCTTCCGGCGCGAAGTCCCGCCAGCGGCTGGCCAGGTCGCCCATGCCGAACACCCGGCTGACCGGCTCGGCGCGCGCGGGATCGACCCAGGGCTGCATGCCCGGCAGCTGGTTCAGGATGGCCTCGAACGCCTCGGGCCGGACCACGGCCTTGCGCAGCTCCTCTTCGATCTCGGGCACGCACAGGGTGATCGAGAAGCAGCCGTTGTCGCCGGGAAACACGCCGAACTTCAGGAAGCCCAGGTCGCCGGTGCCGGGCAGCTTGCCCCGCGGCGGCTCGGTCTGGCCTTCCAGCAGACGGTAGTGACGGGTGAAATAGAGGATGCCGCAGGTCTCGGAGGTCTCGGGAACCGGCGCGCCCTCGGCGGCCAGTTGTTCGACCACACCGCTGGTCCGGCCGGCGGCGTCGACCACCAGGTCGGCGAGCAGCTCGCGCGGGCCGTCGGCGTCCTCACCGCGCAACCCCCGCACTACCAGCGCCCCGGCATCGTCGCGGCCGGTGACCAGGCCTTCGACGAAGAAGCCGGAGACGATCCGCACCCCCGCCAGTCGCTCCACATACCGGCGCATCACCAGTTCCAGGGTCGTGCGGCGGCTGGTGAGCACGGCCATGTCGGCGTCCCCGTCCGCCGGGGCGTAGCCCTTGCGCAGGCTGTCGCTGAGCATGTCGACAAAGCCGATCTCGCGGCAGCCGGCGTCGACCAGGTCCTTCAGCAGGCCCGGATGCTCGGCCTTGATCAGCGAGCGCAGCCTGGCCAGGAAGGCGTGACTCTGCCGCAGGTGGCCCACGCCGCGGCGGTTCCAGTCGCGGAACGCCTCGTGGGTGTCCCCCGTCGGCGGCGGGTCGTCGCGCTCGACCAGGGTGACCGCCCGTCCGGTCGGGGCCAGGGCCAGGGCCGTGCACAGGCCGGCGATGCCGGCGCCGATCACCAGCACCTGTTCGCGCGCCGCCTCGCTGTCGTGGGTCATGGTCCTGCCTTGTGTCACGCGGTGCGCCGGAAGCTAGCGAAGCGCCCGGCGGTTGCACAGAAAATTTTCGAACGCATTCTAATTTTTGCGTCTTTACGGTTCGCTACGCCGCCGCCAAGGTCCGCGCAACCAATCGAAAGAAACAGGGGCGTGCGCGATGCGGGCGGTGGTGCGGCGGAACAAGCAGCTGGTCTGCACGGACATCGACGATCTGACGCCGGGGCCCGGCCAGGTGCTGGCCCGCACCCTGTGCTGCGGCATCTGCGGCTCCGACCTGCACGCCCTGCACTCGCTGGAGCACATGCTGGAGCTCGGCCGCCGGTCGGGCGGCGGCGGGGTGGGCGGCGGGCTGGACCCCAGCGCCGACATCGTCTTCGGCCACGAGTTCTGCGCCGAGATCCTCGACCACGGTCCCGGCTCGGCCAGGACGCTGAAGGCGGGAACCCGGGTGGTCACCATGCCGGTGATGATCAGCGCTGAGGGGTTCGAATCGATCGGCTATTCCAACCGTTTTCCGGGCGGCTATGCCGAGCGGATGCTGCTGGCCGAGCAGATGCTGCTGGAGGTGCCCAACGGCCTGTCGTCGGTGCAGGCGGCCATGACGGAGCCTTTCGCGGTCGGCGAGCACGCGGTGGCGGCCTCGGTGCTGGGCGACGGGTCGGGGGCGGCGGCCGCGCCGCTGGTGATCGGCTGCGGCCCCGTGGGCCTGGCGGTGATCGCCGCCCTGAAGACCCGCGGCGTCGGCCCGATCGTGGCCGCCGACTTCTCCCCGGCGCGCCGGGCCCTGGCCGAGGTGATGGGCGCCGACGAGGTGATCGATCCGGCCCAGCAGTCTCCTTACGAGAACTGGTCGGCGCGCGGGGTGCCCACCACCTTCGCCGAGCGGGCGATGGCGCAGATGACCGGGCAGGGCAAGCGCGCGGTGATCTTCGAATGCGTCGGCGTGCCAGGGCTGCTGCAGAAGGTCATCGAGGGGGCCCCGGGCGGCTCGCAGATCATCGTCGCCGGGGTGTGCATGGCCACCGACAGCATCGAGCCCTCGCTGTGCATCAACAAGCAGCTCGATTTCCGCTTCGTCCTCGGCTACTCGCCGCAGGAATTCTCCGACACCCTGCGCAATATCGCCGACGGACGCATAGATGTGCTTCCGGCGATCACCGACACCGTCGGTCTTGAGGGCGTGGCCGGCGCATTCGCCGCCCTGGCGGACCCCGAGCGTCAGTGCAAGATCGTCGTGGATCCCTCGCTGTAGAGATCGCCGACCGTGCGAGACCGCGCCCCCCAACGCGGTCTTCTTCGCGCGATCTCTTCCGCATCCGGTCGAGTGCGGCCGCTTTTGGGCTCGATATTTGCGGCCGGGCGCCGTAAGCCCGATACTGGAACGTGTTCCAGCGAGGAGACGCGTTCCAGCGAGGAGACTCGGGCGCGCGATGAACAAGCCGGTTACGACGGGACTGACGGTGGTCGACGGGACAGCGCCCGAAGACTACCTGCGCCTGGACGTTCAGCTGTGCTTTGCGCTCTATACGGCGACCAACCTGGTCACGCGTCTCTACCGGCCGCTGCTGGAGCCGCTGGGGCTGACCTATTCGCAGTATCTGGCGATGATCGCGCTTTGGGAGCAGGCGCCGCAGTCGGTGGGCGCGCTGGGCCGGCGCCTGAACCTGGACTCCGGCACCCTGACGCCCCTGTTCAAGCGGCTCGAGAAGCTGGGCCTAGTGACCCGCCAGCGCGACCCGGGGGACGAGCGGCGAGTGCTCGTCGACCTGACCGACGCCGGGATCGCCCTGCGCGCCCGCGCCGCCCATATCCCGCTGACCGTGCTGGGCCAACTGCCCCTGCCGGTGGACGAGGTCGTGGCCCTGCGCGCGACCCTCGAGAAGCTCAGCATCGGCCTCGGGGCGGATGACGGTGAGCCCGATCGCGAAGCCCGCGCCGGCTGATGTCCCCGGGTGACCCAGCGTCACCCCGGCTTGCAAAAAATTTCCGGAACGCGTTTCGATATTCTTCCGCTGGGCGGCTTGCTTTACGTTGACGTCAACGTAATATCGAACTAGCGTTTGAATCCGAGGCCGGGGCGCAAGACCCCTTCGGACCTGCCAGGGAAGAGAGATGACCAGCGACCTTCGCCGCCCCGCGCGGACCTTCACCATCCGCCAGCTCTGCCGCGAGTTCCAGACGACCCCGCGCGCGCTGCGCTTCTACGAGGACAAGGGGCTGCTCTCGCCGTCGCGGCAGGGCATGAACCGGGTCTACTCGTACAAGGACCGCGCCCGGCTGAAGCTGGTGCTGCAGGGCAAGCGCGTCGGCCTCGCCCTGGCCGAGATCCGCGAGATCCTGGAGCTGTACGGCAAGGGCGACGGCGAGGCGGCTCAGAACGCCAAGGCGCTGCGCAAGTTCAAGGAGCGGATCATCGCCCTGGAACAGCAGCGCGAGGACATCGGCGCCGCCCTCGACATCCTGCACAAGGCCTGCGCCAACCTGGAAGAGCAGCTGAGCAAGGTGCGCCCCGACCTGCTGCCGCAGGCCGAGGAATACGACCGCATGGTCCGCGCCCGCGTCGACGGCCACCACGAACCGGCGTTCATGCGCTGAGAAGAGGGCGGTGCAGCAGTCCTCTCCCCATTGCATGGGGCCAGGGCTATCTGCTGCGGCTTTGAGCGCGCTGACGACGCCTGCGAATTCGGCGCGGCGACCCCTGGCCCTGGCCGCCAAGTTCCCGTAAGCGCGGCTCACCTGCCCGCGCCCAACAGGAGCCGCCCATGCCCGCCGCGCCGCCCGCCACCCTCGACCAGGCCTTCCGCGAGGCGCGCACGCGCAACGGCTGGAGCCCGCAGGCGGTGTCCGAGGCGCTGCTGCGCGAGGTCTACGACCTGGCCAAGTGGGGACCGACCTCGGCCAACGCCTCGCCGGCGCGGTTCGTGTTCGTCACCAGCGACGCGGCCAAGCAGCGGCTGGCGCCCTTCCTGTCGGCCGGCAACAAGGTCAAGACCATGGCCGCCCCGGTGTGCTGCATCGTCGGCTACGATGTCGCCTTCGCCGAGCACCTGCCGCGCCTGTTTCCCCATGACCAGACGGCCAAGACCTGGTTCGCCCACCCGCAGGTGGCGGAGACCACGGCGTTTCGCAACGGCACCCTGCAGGGCGCCTACCTGATCATCGCCGCGCGCCTGCTGGGCCTGGATTGCGGGCCGATGTCGGGCTTCGACAACGCCGGCGTCGACCAGGAATTCTTCGCCGGCACGTCGGTGAAGTCGAACTTCCTGGTCAACATCGGCTACGGCACGGACGAGAACCTGTTCGCCCGCAGCCCGCGCCTCGACTTCGAAGAGGCTTGCCAGATCCTCTGAGCCGTCCCTCTGCTCCAGGGAGCGACTGGGAGGACGACATGGACCTGCAGCTGGCCGGCAAACGCGCCCTGATCACCGGCGGCAGCCGCGGCATTGGCCTGGCCATCGCCCGGCAGCTGGCGCTGGAAGGGGCGGCGGTGGCGATCGCCGGGCGCGACCGCGAGGCGCTGTCGGCGGCCGTGGCGGCGCTGAAGGCCCAGACCGGCGGTTCGGCCATCGGCGTGGCGATGGACACGGGCGACGACGCCTCGGTGAGGGCCGGGGTCTCGGCGGCCGCGCGCGAACTCGGCGGCCTCGACATCCTGGTCAACGCGGCCGCCAAGCCGGGAGGCCAGGCGCCCCCGCCGAAGCTGGCCGAGATCACCGACCAGCTGTTCTGGGACGACGTGAACGTCAAGGTGATGGGCTATCTGCGCGTGGCCCGCGAGGCCGCGCCGCACATGGCCGCCGCCGGCTGGGGCCGGATCATCAACGTCAGCGGCCTGGCCGCGCGCTCCACCGGCTCGACCATCGGCTCGATCCGCAACGTGGCGGTGGCGGCCCTTACCAAGAACCTGGCCGACGAGCTGGGACCGCAGGGGATCAACGTCACCGTGGTGCACCCCGGCCTCACCCGCACGGAGAAGACCGGCCCGCTGGTGGAGGCCCGCGCCGCGGCCACCGGGCACACGGCGGCGGAGGTCGAGAGCCGCATGGCGGGCAACGTCCTGATCGGCCGCATCGTCGACGCCGCCGAGGTGGCCGACATCGTCGCCTTCCTGGCCTCGCCGCGCAGCGTGGCGATCAACGGCGACGCCATCGCCTGCGGCGGCGGGGTGAAGGGACCGATCCACTACTGAAGCGCTCGCGCGCAGACGCCTCGCCCGCTATCGTTGGGAAACCAAGCGCCCGGAGCAACCGGGTCCCGGGAGGATCTGCATGCGACTGACCAAGCCCCGCATCGCGCCGGTGGCCGACGCCGACCTGAACGCCGACCAGGCCGAGATCCTCAAGCCGATGGCCGATACCGGCCGCGTGCTGAACATCTTCCGCACCATGGTCAACGCGCCCAAGGCGGCGCGCGGCTTCCTGGCCTGGGGCAACTATGTGCTCAGCCGGCGCAACGACCTGCCGGCGCGCGAGCGCGAGATCGTCATCCTGCGCATCGGCTATCTGTGCAAGTCCGGCTACGAGTGGACCCAGCACTACGCCATCGGCGAGCGTTCGGGCCTGTCGAGGGACGAGATCGCCCGCATCAAGCTGGGCGCCGACGCGCCCGGCTGGAGCGCGGCCGACGCGGCGCTGCTGCGCGCCTCTGACGAGCTGCACCACGACCAGTTCATCACCGACACGACCTGGGCGGCGCTGAAGGCCCACTTCAGCGACAAGCAGTGCATGGACGTGGTGTTCACCGCCGGCCAGTACACCCAGGTGTCGATGATCCTGAACAGCTTCGGGGTGCAGCTGGACGAGGGCCAGACCCTCGATCCCGACCTGAAGGGCTTCTGAGGTGGCCGGGCGGCTGGCGGGCAAGGCCGCCGTGGTGGTGGGCGCCGGCCAGACCCCGGGCGAGACCATCGGCAACGGCCGCGCCATCGCCCTGCTGTTCGCCCGCGAGGGCGCGCGGGTGCTGTGCGTCGACCGCGACGAGGCGCGGGCGGCGGAAACCGCGGCGATGATCGGCGAGGAGGGCGGGGAGGCGTCGGCCTTCGCCGCCGACATCCGCAAGGCGCAGGCCTGCGAGGCGGTGGCCGCGGCCTGCCGCGAGCAGCTGGGCGGCCTGGACATCCTGGTGCAGAACGTCGGCATCGGCGGCGGTGGCGACGGGCCGGCGCACCGCCTGACCGAGGAGGCGTTCGACCGCATCCTGGCGGTGAACCTCAAGGGCGCCTGGCTGATGTCGCGCGCGGTGCTGCCGGGCATGCGCGAGCAGGGTTCGGGCGCGATCGTCTTCACCTCGTCGCTGGCGGGTATCGCCGGCGGAAACCAGGTCGCCTACGAGGTCTCCAAGGCGGGGGTGAACCGGCTGACCACCTCGATCGCCCAGGCCAACGCCGGCAAGGGCGTGCGCTGCAACGCCGTGGCCCCCGGGCTGATGGACACGCCGATGGCCGTCGCCGGCATCGCCCAGGCCCGCGGCGAGGACCAGGAGGCCGTCCGCCAGGCCCGCAACGCCCGCGTGCCGCTGGGCGGGAAGATGGGGACCGCCTGGGACACGGCCTGGGCGACCCTGTTCCTCGCCTCGGACGAGGCCCGCTTCATCACCGGGGTCGTGCTGCCGGTGGACGGCGGCATGTCCAGCCGGATCGGGTAGGGGGCAGGGCGGGGAGGGCGCAACCCCTCACCTTCCCGATCGCTGGCGCGATCGGGCCCCTTCCTCTCCCTATGGGAGAGGTGAGGTAAGCCGCGGATCGCACTGGGAAATCACCTCTCCCATAGGGAGAGGGAAGGTGAGGGGGTACGGTGTGGGCCCCTATCCCCCCAGCCCCTCCAGCGCCAGCAGGGCGTAGGTCGCCAGCCAGTGCTCGCCCATGTAGTCGGCGTCGAGGTGCGGCAGGCCGGCCTCCAGGTGGCGCTCGGCGGCCTGAAGCACGCGGTCCTGCGCTGCTTCCGGGGCGAAGGGGGCCAGGGCGCGCCAGCACCAGGCGCGGCTGAGGTTGAGGCCGTCGAGATGGGCGATCTGGCCGTCGCTGCGGTCGCTGACCCGGGCCGGCTCGAACAGGCTTTGCGGCTGGCCCTCGGCGAGCCGGGGCAGGAAGCGCGCGAACCAGGCGGCGAACCGCGCTGCCGGCAGCACCCGGCGCATGCATTCGGCCTCGACCAGGGTGGCGGAGAGGAAGTCGGCGCCGCTGGGCTCCCAGGCTTGAGCGTCGGCGTCGCCGGCGAACCAGCCGGCGGCGGTGGTCTTCAGCGCTTCCAGCAGGGCGCCGTCGCGCACCGCCTCGGCGTAGTCGAGAGCCAGGATGAAGGCGAAGGCGCTGGACGAATGCACCCCCGAACGCACCGGATAGGACGCCTTGGGCAGCCAGCCCTGAAAACGCTGCACGAAGGCGCCGGCCAGGGGACGGAGGGTTGCGGCCCAGCGGCGGCCGTCGTTGGTGCCGGCGCGCTCCAGCTCCGCCTGCAGCGCCAGCAGCCAGGCCCAGCCGTAGGGTCGCTCGAAGCCGCGGGCCGCCGGGCGGGCCAGGAAGTTCAGCTCGCCGGCGACGTTCTCCAGGGTGAAGGCCTCGTCCAGTCGCGCGCGGATCGCCGGGGCCGCGGCGCCCTGCGGTTGGAGCCGCAGGAGGCGCGCCAGCAGCCAGTGGCTGTGCACCGCCGAGTGCCAGTCGAAACTGCCGTAGAAGATCGGGTGCAGGGCGCGAGGGCCGGCCAGGTCGGCCTCGCCGGTCAGCACCTGGTCCAGCTTGTTGGGATACTCGCGGGTCACATGGCCCAGGGCCATGCGGGCGAAATCTTCGGCGAGGGCCGGGGTCAGGCGGGACATGCGAACGTCAGCTCCAATGGTGGAACACCAGCAGATCCATCAGGGCGGTGTTGGCGACCAGCATGGCCAGGGCCGTCGGCGCCTGGGCCCGGATCACCGCGTAGCGGTCGGGCAGGTCCAGCAGGGCCGCCGGCACGATGTTGAAGTTGGCCGCCATCGGGGTGACCAGGGTGCCGCAGAAGCCGGACAGCATGCCGATCGCCGCCATCACCGCCGGGTCGCCGCCGAACTTGCCGACGATCAGCGGCAGGCCGATGCCGGCGGTCATCACCGGGAAGGCGGCGAAGGCGTTGCCAATGATCATCGTGAACAGCGCCATGCCGACGCAGTAGGCGACCACCACCGCCAGCCGGCTGTCGGCCGGGATGGCCCCGGCGGCCAGATGCCCGATCACCTTGCCGACCCCGGCCAGGGCGAACACCGCGCCCAGGGCGGCCAGCGCCTGAGGCAGGATCGCCGCCCAGCCGATGGCGTCCATCAGCCGGCGCGCCTCCTGGAAGGGCGCGACGAGGGGCGGGCGCAGCACCAGCATGCCGATGGCCAGCGCCGCCAGGGCGCCCAGGGTGAGGGAGATGACGGTGGCCTGCTTGACGTCCAGGACCCTGGTCCAGTCGACGCCGGGCGCTTTGACCGCCAGGGCTCCTGTGACTGCGACCGCGGGGATCACCAGGGCGATGGCGAACAGCGCCTCCTTCCAGCGCCCGGCTGAGGCCTGGCGCTCTGCGGCGCTGGTGGTCTGCGCCCGGCTGTGGCCTGGCCCCCAGGCGGCGACCCCGGCGATGGCCAGCACCAGCAGGCCGTTGGCGAAGTCGCCGATGTGGCTGCCGCCCAGGAAGCTGAGGGCGAACAGGCTCCAGAACAGGCTGGTGCGCAGGCGCCGCGGATTGGAGCGGTCCCTGAAGCTGAGCGCCGCCACGACCGCCATCAGGGCGCCGACGACGATGTAGACCCACTCCAGGGTGATCATCGCCGGCCCCCGACCTGCCGCTTGAGCCGCCGATCGAGGCGCAGCAGCCTCACCGCGTGGACCGCTAGGGCAATCACGGCGGTGGGGATGGCCCACTGCGACAGCTTCAGCGGCGAGACGTCGACCCCGCTGGCGGCCATGAAGCCCTTGATCAGCAGGATCGAGCCGACGGCGATGAAGATGTCCTCGCCGAACACGGCGGCGATGTTGTCCACCGCCGCGGCGTGGGCGCGGATCTGCGCCCGGCCGGCGTCGTCCAGCGCCGGATCCTGCGCTTCGGCCGCCGCCTCGGCCATCGGCGCCACCAGCGGCCGGACCATCGCGGCATGGCCGCCGAGGCCGGGCAGCCCCAGCGCGATGGTCAGCTGGCGCACCACGAAATAGATCAGCAGCAGCCGGCCGACCGTGGCCGCCCTCAGGCGCCCCACCAGCTGGCGCGCCCGCTCCTGCAGGCCGTAGCGTTCCAGCAGCCCGATCACCGGCAGCACCAGCCACAGCACGCTGACGTAGCGGGCGTCGTTGAACGCCTTGCCGAAGGCGGAGACTACCACCACCGGACCCATCCCCGCCGCCAACCCGGTGGCGATCGCCGCCGCGACCACCACCAGCAGCGGATTGAACCGCAGCAGGAAGCCGGCGACGACGATGGCGATGCCGATCAGGACGATCATGGGCTGGCCGCCGCTCCGCCGGAGCCCCCATCCCGGCCTTCGGCCGGACTTCCCCCAGTGGGGGAAGATAACGGTAGCGGCGCTTCTCCTCCCCCGTTGGGGGAGGGGGACCCCCGAAGGGGGTGGAGGGGGCTCCAGCGAAGCGCCGCCCTCACACCCGCACCGCCACGGCCCGCCACCCCTCGAACGTCGTCTCCGGCTCGGCGTGCGCGCCCTCCACCGTCAGCGGTCGCGTCTCTCCCGCCGGCAGGAGCAGCACCAGCCGCCGCGCGGCGGGATAGTGGCCCTCCAGGCTCGGGGCCACCGTGATCGTCTCGGCGGAGCATATGACCCTCAGTCGCCAGAGCGCGGTCCCGCCGCGGCGCCAGGCCTGGCTCTCGCCGTCGTCCTCGATGCTGATCGCCTGGAAGGCGCCCTCGTCCAGCGGCGCGATCAGCATCGCGCGGGTGTCGGCGCGATGGGCGAAGGTCTGCGGCGCGATGTTGAGGGCAAGGCCGCTGCCGGCGCGCTGCAGCAGGATCGGCTTGTCCCACGGAGCGGAAAGGGTGATGCGCCGGCTGCCGGCGTGGCGCTGGCCGCTCCAGTAGTCCAGCCAGTCAGCGCCCGCCGGCAGCCAGACGCTGCGCTCCGCCTGGCCCGGCTCCACCACCGGCGCGACCAGCAGGTCCGGGCCCAGCATCCAGCTATCGTCATCGGAAAGGCAGGCCGGGTCGTCCGGGAAATCCAGAAAGGTCGGCCGCATCACCGGATCGCAGAGCTCGGCATAGGTGAACAGCAGGCGGTAGATCTGCGGCAGGAAGCGGTAGCGCAGCTTGATCAGGTCGCGCACGTACGGTGTCGCCCGCGGATGCATCCACGGCTCGTTGGCCGTGGCGTCGTCGTTCCAGGAGTGGATCGAGAACCGCGGCATCAGCAGGCCGAACTGCACCCAGCGCACCAGCAGCTCGGCGTCCGGCGCCGGGCCGGAGAAGCCGCCGACGTCGTGGCCCGTGTTGGACACGCCGCTGAGCGCCAGGCCCAGCCCCATCTTCAGGTTGAAGCGCAGGGTCTCCCAGCGGGTGTAGTTGTCGCCCGACCAGGTCTGCACATAGCGGTGCATGCCCACCGCCCCCGAGCGGGAGACCAGGAACGGGCGCCGGTCGGGCGCGTGCGCCAGCTGGGCGTCGCGCGATGCGCGGATCATCGCCAGGGTCTGCAGCGGCTTCGTCTCGCGGGCCGGGTGCGGGCGGCCGAAGCCGTGGGCGGTGGCGCGCGGCGAGATCACCTCGAACTCGTTGTTGTCGTTCCAGGTGGCCGCCATGCCGACGTCCAGCAGACTCTCGGTGACCCGGGCCTTCCACCAGTCGGCGGCGGCCGGATTGGTGAAGTCGAGATAGGCGCCGACCTCGTCCCAGAACTGGATCCACGCCGGCTCGCCGTCCGGATCGGCGATCAGGAGGCCCCTGGCGTGGGCTTCCTCGAACCGCGGGTGGTCGCGCAGCAGGGCCGGCTTGATGTTGGGAACCAGCCGCACGCCCGCGGCGGCGTAGCGGGCGACGAAGCCGGCGGGATCGGGGAACTTGTCGCGGTTCCAATGGAACACGTACCGCTTGGGCCCGATCGAGGTGTAGCCGCTGGACAGGTGGAAGCTGTCGCAGAGGATGTCGTGCGCCTCGCACCCTTCCAGGAAGCCCTCCATCTGCGCCTGGGCGTCCGGCGCGTCGGTGTAGCTCATGGTCGACCCGGAATAGCCCAGGGCCCAGCGCGGCGGCAGCGCCGGTCGCCCGGTCAGCCGGGTGAAGCGCCGCACCACGTCGACCACGCGGGGGCCGGCGATCAGCCAGTAGTCGAGATCGCCATGCTCGGCGACGAAGCCGCGGTAGTGGCCGTGGTAGTTGTCCAACTCGCGCCCGAAGTCGAAGGTGCAGTCGGCGAGGGTGTCGTAGAATAGGCCGAACGCCCCCGCGGGCCCGTCGCGATGGGTGATGTAGAACGGGATGTGCTTGTACAGCGGGTCCGTCGAAGCCGCGTCGTAGCCCATTGCGTCGAGGTTGGAGAGCCTGTAGCGCCCGCCCGCGCGATCGGTCGGCCCCGCCCGCTCCCCCAGGCCGAAATAGCGCTCGCCGGGCTTGCGCGCGAGGTAGTGGTGCGCCCGCCCATCCCACCAGCCGAAGTCGTAGGCCTGGGTCGGGCGGTCCTGAGCGATGGCCTGCCATTCGCCGTCCGTCCCGCGCTGGCGCCAGCTCAGGAACAGGCCATCCAGCCTGACCGACAGGCTGAGGCGTGACGTGGTGATCGTCAGTCGGCGGTCGGCTTCCTCGAGCAGGATGTCCGGCGGATGGAAGCCTGAGACGTCGAACCGGCTGCGGCCTTCCGCGGGGCAGTCGTCCTGCCAAGGCGCGATCGCCCAACTGTTCGGCCCCTTCAGCCGCCCCTCCGGCAGCACCAGCACCCGCATGATGTCGTCGGCCAGCACGAAGATATGGGCCGTGGCCGCCGTGTCGGAGGCGAGGTCCAGCCGCGGCCCGTCGCGGCCGGCGAGACGGAAGATCGGCGGGGCGGCAAGGGTGGGGTGCGCACGCAAGCTTCGTAGCGCGGTGCGCCTCTAGCCCCAAGACGCTAGCCTGCATATCTCTGCCGGCCGCGACCCGGTTCGCGGTTCCCGTCCTGCGGCCCGGCGATGTGTTGAGAGAGCTCTAGTATGGCCCGATCGTCCTATCCCCTGAAGCTGCCGGCTTCGGTGAAGGCTGCCGCCCAGCGGCTCGCCAAGGAAGATGGCGTGTCGCTCAATCAATGGATCGCCGTCGCGGTGGCTGAGAAGGTCGGCGCGGTGGAGACGGCCGCCGACTTCCTGAGGCGTCGGGCGGGTGAGGCCCGGCCGCTCGACCTGCTGCCCTATCTCGATGCCGCGGCGGACGAGGCGCCGGCGCCGGGGGACCTGTAGCCCTTCACCAGTTCCACATCGTCCCGTCTTCCAGCCGCGCCACCGGCAGCTGCTTGGGCTCGTAGGGATAGTTCGCCGCCAGCGCCTCGTCGATGTCGACGCCGTGGCCGGGCGCGTCGCCAGGGAACAGCAGGCCGTCTTCGAAATGATAGGCGTGCGGAAACACCGCGTCGGTCTCGGGGGTGTGGCGCATGTATTCCTGCACCCCGAAGTTCGGAACCCAGGTGTCGAAGTGCAGGGCCGCGCCCATGGTGACGGGCGACAGGTCCGTGGCGCCGTGACAGCCAGTGCGCACCTGCCAGACCGAGGCGAAGTCGGCGATTCGGCGCAGATGCGTGACCCCGCCCGCGCCGACGATGGTGGCGCGGATGTAGTCGATCAGCTGGTTCTGGATCAGGTCCTTGGCGTCCCAGAGGGTGTTGAACACCTCGCCCACCGCCAGCGGCGTGGTGGTGTGCTGGCGGATCAGGCGGAATACCTCCTGGTTCTCGGCCGGGGTCACGTCCTCCAGCCAGAACAGGCGGCTGGGCTCCAGCGCCTTGCCAAGCTGCGCGGCCTCCAGCGGGGTCAGGCGGTGGTGGGCGTCGTGCAGCAGGTGGGTGTCGAAGCCGACGCGGTCGCGGATCGCCTCGAACAGCTTGGGCGTATGGGTCAGGTACTTCGGCGTCGACCACACCGTCTCGGTGGGCAGGGTCGCGTCCGCCGGCTCGTAGAACATCTGCCCGCGGCCGACGCCGTAGGCCTTGTCGACGCCGGGGATGCCGCTCTGGGCGCGGACCGCCTTGTAGCCGAGGCCGATATAGCGCTCGACCTCGTCCACCGTCTCGATGATGTCGCCGCCGTTGGCGTGGCCGTACACCATCACCCCGTGGCGGCTGGGTCCGCCCAGCAGGTCGTAGAGCGGCGCGCCCAGGGCCTTGGCCTTGATATCCCACAACGCCACGTCGACGGCGGCGATGGCGCGCATGGTCACCGGCCCGCGCCGCCAGTAGGCGCCGCGGTACAGGTATTGCCAGATGTCCTCGATGGCCCGGGCGTCGCGGCCGATCAGCACCGGGATGACGTGGTCTTCCAGATAGGCGACCACGGCCTTCTCGCGGCCGTTCAGGGTGGCGTCGCCGATACCGTGGACACCCTGGTCGGTCTCGATCTTCAGGGTGACGAAGTTGCGGCCGGGGCAGGTGACGATCACCCGCGCGCCGGTGATGCGGAACGGCGTCAGGCGGCCCGCCTCACGGGCGGAAGCGGCCGGCGGCGAAGCGGACAAGGCATGATCCTCCGATGGAGGCCAAGGCCTAACCGCTGGCGCGCGCCGGCGCTAGGTGGTGATCCGGCCTACGGATACACCGGCTTGCCGTCGGGGCCCTTAAGCCCGTCCGTCCACTGCTTGCGGACCATGTCCTTCACCGTGTCCGGCAGGCTGATGTAGTCGAGCGAGGCGGCGGTGGCGTCGCCGTTCTTGTAGGCCCAGTCGAAGAAGCTCAGCACCGCCTTGGCCTTGGCCGCGTCGGTCTGGGCCTTGTGCATCAGGATGAAGGTCGCGCCGGTGATCGGCCACGACTTGGCGCCCGGCTGGTCGAGCAGCAGCAGGTAGTTGCCCGGCGCCTTGGTCCAGTCGGCGCCGGCCGCCGCGGCGGCGAAGGCGCTCGCCTCGGGGGCGACGAACTGGCCGTCGTGGTTCTTCAGGTCCACGTAGGTCATCTTGTTCTGCTTGGCGTAGGCGTATTCCACGTAGCCGATGGCGCCCGGCGTGGTCTTCACGAAGGCCGAGACGCCGTCGTTGCCCTTGCCGCCCTGGCCGGTGGGCCAGTTCACCGAGTCGCTGGCGCCGACCTTGGACGACCAGGTCGGGTTCTGTCCGGCGAGGTAGGAGGTGAAAAGGAAGCTGGTGCCCGAGCCGTCGGCGCGGTGCACCACGGTGATCGGCAGGTTCGGCAGGGCCACGCCCGGGTTGAGGGCGGCGATCTGCGGCGCGTTCCAGGTCTTGATGGCGCCCAGGAAGATGTCGCCCAACACCGCGCCGGTCAGCTTGATCTGGCCGGGCTGAATGTTCGGCAGATTCACGATCGGCGCGACGCCGCCCATCACGGTGGGGAACTGGATCAGGCCTTGCTTGTCCAGTTCCTCGGGCTTCAGCGGCTTGTCGGAGGCGCCGAAGTCGACGGTGTTGGCCTCGATCTGCTTGATGCCGCCGCCCGAACCGATCGCCTGGTAGTTCAGGGTCAGGTTGGTGGAGGCCTTATAGGTCTCGGCCCACTTGGCGTAGAGCGGGGCCGGGAAGGTCGCGCCCGCGCCGGAGATGCCGCCGCCACCGCCGCCGCCCCCGGCGCTCGAGCCGCCGTTGTTGCCGCAGGCCGCGAGGGCCACGCCGGCCGTCAGGGCCAGGCCGGTGAGAAGCAGCTTCCGCTTGTTCATGGATATCCTCCGTAGGGTGCGGACGGTTCTGGCGCCTTCGCGCGACGGTTCGATGAAGCCTGTTGCGCGCGTCGATGCAAGCGCTGCCGTGAGGCTTGGCCGCCGCAGCCCGTTTCTCAAGGCTGATCCACGGAAAATCAAACTTCTTGCGCGTTGAAATTAAAAATATTAAGTGCCAAATCAAGAATGATGAGGATGCGATGGCGCAGGGCGATACCGCGGACTGGCAGGAGCTGACCGATCTGACCCGGGACCAGCCGTTCGTCGTCGAGCGGGTGCGGCTGACGGCCAAGGACGTGGCCATCGAGGGGCGCTGGGCGATCCCCGAACTTGCCCGCCTCTCCGGCGAGGACCAGGTGTTCGTCGCCGCCTTCCTGCGCAGCCACGGCTCGATCAAGGAGATGGAGCAGGTGTTCGGCGTCAGCTACCCGACGGTGAAGGCCCGGCTGAACCGCATCGCCGAGAAGCTGGAGTTCGTCGACCTGGCGCCGCAGCCGTCCCGCGCCGAGGTGCTGGACCGCCTGCGCCGCGGCGAGCTGAGCGCCGACGAGGCGGTCAAGGCGCTGGAGGCGCTGAAATGATCCCGCTGTTCCTGTCCGTCAGCGTGCGGACCGTGCACCAGCGGCCGATCCGCATCTGGCTGCCGCTGGTGCTGATCTGGATCCTGCTGGCGCCCCTGCTGGTGCTGATCGTGCCGGCGGTGATGATCCTGGGCGCGATCGCCGGGATGAACCCGTTCGCCGCCGTCGGCAGCTTTTTCGCCGTCTTCTGCGCCCTCTCGGGGACGCATGTGGAAGTCGAGGCGCCCGACGCCTCCGTCTTCCTGCACATCACCTGAAGGAGCTCTTCCATGAGCGATGACCGTCGCGCGATCCTGGGCATGCTGGCGGAGGGCAAGATCACCGCCGACGAGGCCGACCGGCTGATCGCCGCCCTTGGCCAGCCTTCGCAACCGCCCTATGCCGACCCCGCCCCGGTCGCCCGGCCCGCCCGCGCCAAGTACCTGCGGGTGGTGGTTGACGCCAACGATCCGCAGGGCCCGGCCAAGGTGAACGTGCGGGTGCCGATGCAGCTGCTGCGCGCCGGGGTGCGTCTCAGCGCGCTGATCCCGCCGCAGGCGCGCGAGCAGGTCAACGCCGCCATGGCGCGCCAGGGCATCGCCTTCGACCTCAACCAGCTGAAGCCGGAGAACCTCGAAGACCTGATCGAACAGCTCAGCGACCTCACGGTCGACGTCGATGCGGACAACGCCAAGGTCCGCGTGTTCTGCGAATAGGAGACCGGCCCATGTCGATGACCCTCGCCGACGGGCTCGCGCCTGCCGCCCCCACCGCCGGCAAGCGGCCCGTCCTGCCCGGCCTTGCCGATCCGCGCACCCTGAAGGGAGCGGCCGCGCGCAAGGCGCGCAAGGAGCGGGTGTTCGGCAACATCCCGCAGATCGCCTTCGAGCAGCCGATCTATCTGCTGCGCGCCCTGGGCGGCTCGGCGCTGATCGTCAGCGACCCGGCCGGCGTCAAGCGGGTGCTGATCGACAACGTCGCCAACTATCCCAAGACCGAGATGGAGCAGCGGATCTTCCGCGCCCTGTTCGGCAACGGCCTGCTGGGCACGGACGGCGAGCTCTGGCGTCGCCACCGGCGGATCATGGCCCCGGCGTTCGATCCGCGCAGCGTCGCCGGCTACGGCCCGGCGATCAGCCGCGCCTGCGACGGCTTCTACGGCCACTGGGACCAGCTGCCGCCGGGCGGCGAGGTCGACATCGGCGCCGAGATGAGCCGGCTGACCCTGCGCATCATCGCCGGCACCATGTTCTCCGCCGACAGCGACGACGTCATCGGCCTGGTGGCGGAGAGCATGAAGGACGGGATCGGCATCGGGCCGTTCAGCATCCTGGACGTGCTGCCGGTGATCGGGCGCATGCGCATGGACCGGCGCGTGCAGCAGATGGCCGAGCGTTTCCGGCCACTGGACGCCGCCATCAACCGCATGATCGACGCCCGGCAGAAGGACCCGCAGGGTTCCGCCGCCGACCTGCTCGGCCGGCTGGTCGGCGCGCACGACGAGGGCGGCGACGCGGCCCTGACCTCGCGCGAGATCCGCGACCAGGTGATCACCATCTTCATCGCCGGCCACGAGACCACCGCCCAGGCGATGACCTGGACCTGGTATCTGCTGTCGCAGCATCCGGCCGAGGAGGCGCGGCTGCACGAGGAGCTGGACCGGGTGCTGGGCGGGCGCACGCCGACCCAGGAGGACCTGCCGAACCTCGCCTTCACCCGCCGAGTGGTCGAGGAATCCATGCGCATCTATCCGACCGCGCCCGGCATCTCGGCCCGCGTGGCCGTCGCCGACGACGAAATCTGCGGGGTGAAGGTGCGCAAGGGCCAGGCGATCGCCATCGCCCCCTGGCTGCTGCACCACCACAAGACCTTGTGGGACGACCCGGCGCGGTTCGATCCGGACCGCTTCCTGCCCGAGCGCAGCGCCGGCCGGCCGCGTCTGGCGTACATGCCATTCGGCGCGGGGCCGCGGGTCTGCATCGGCCAGGTGCTGGCGATGAACGAGGCGACCCTGATCCTGGCCGGCCTGGCGCAGCGCTATCGGCTCAGCCTCTCGCCGGGGCAGGACATCGTGCCCCTGGCCAACGTCACCCTGCGGCCCAAGTACGGCATGCGGATGATGGTCGAACGTCGGGTCTGATCCCGCCCCGAGCCTCCCCGGCGACGCCGGACCGACTGCCCCCTTCCCGTCTGCCTTCCTGCGAAGGTTCTGGGGAGGGGGCGCTTTCTTGGTCGAACGAACTATTTCAGTCGAACGAGACCGGCAGCAGGCGCTCGTAGGTGCGCCGCACCGCGCCGTAGCATTCGCAGGTCATCGCCTCGAGCCCGGCGCGATCGAGGATGTCCACCACGCCGCGGCGATAGCGGATCAGGCCCCTGGCCTGCAGCGCCCCGGCGACCGCGGTCACCGTCGTACGCTGCACCCCCAGCATGTCGGCCAGGAACTCCTGGGTCAGGCTGACGGTGTCGATGTCGATGCGGTCGCGGCACGACAGCAGCCAGCGGCAGAACCGCGCCTCCACCGAGTGCAGGGCGTTGCAGGCCACCGACTGGATGGCGTGGCCGTAGAGGGCGTCGGTGTGGCGATCCACCAGGTCGCGCAGGTGGGCGCTCTTGGCCCAGGCCTCGTGCAGGTGCGCGGCGCTGATCCGTGAGGCGCGGCCGCCGACCTGGATGATCGCCCGGCTCAGCGACTGGCGCGGCGCGGCGGCGGCCATCAGGCCCAGCGCGCCCTCGCGGCCGATGGTGGCGCTCTCGATCGCCGCCCCGTTGCGCATCAGCGTCATCAGGGAAATGACGGTGTTGTGCGGGAAGTATATGGTGTCGATCTCGTCCCCGGGATCGTACAGCAGCCGCCCCTTCTCCAGCTCCACGAGCGTCAGGTGAGGGGTCAGCAGACCATGGTCCTCTGGGGAAAGCGCGTTCAACAGGCGGTTCGTCAAGGGGTGCAACGGTCTCGTCATGGCGAATCGAACGTCGTCTTGCGGCGACGGTTGCAAGGTATCGATCGGCTCCGCTTGAGACTGTCTGGAACCCGACCTTTCGCGGTCCAAGGAAAATCCAGATCAGGCAACCACTTGTGAGCGAATGCGCAGAAGGCAGTTCTAGAAGATCAACGGCTGTCGGCTAGCCGACATTCGCCGGACCAGGCTCTTGTCCACAACCTCGGAACATCGGAAGCAACTATGCGATATCGCCAACTTGGCCGCAGCGGCCTGTTCGTCTCGGAAATCTGCCTTGGAACCATGACTTTCGGCGGCGCCGCCGGCGGCATCTGGGCCGCCATCGGCGATCTCGACCAGAAGCAGGTCAACGGCGTGATGGGCAAGGCGCTGGAGAGCGGCGTCAATTTCATCGACACCGCCGACGTCTATTCGCAGGGCCTGTCCGAGCGGCTGGTCGGCCAGTCGCTGAAGGACCTGGGCGTCAAGCGCTCGGACGTGGTGATCGCCACCAAGGCGTTCGGCGAGATGGGGCCGGGACCCAACGACCGCGGCGCCTCGCGCGGGCACCTGATGGATGCGGTGAAGGCCAGCCTGGATCGGCTCGGCGTCGACCACATCGACCTCTACCAGATCCACGGCAACGACCCGGTCACGCCGCTGGACGAGACCCTGCGGGCGCTCGACGACATGGTCAGCCAGGGGCTGGTCCGCTACGTCGGCTGCTCCAACTGGGCGGCGTGGAAGATCGCCAAGGCGGTGGGGATCAGCGACCACCGGGGCCTCAGCCGCTTCGCCACCGTCCAGGCCTACTATTCCATCGCCGGCCGCGACCTGGAGCGCGAGATCGTGCCGATGATGCAGAGCGAAGGCGTGGGACTGCTGGTCTGGTCGCCGCTGGCGGGCGGGCTGCTGTCGGGCAAGTTCGGGCCGGGCAGCAACGGGCCGGAGGGCGCGCGCCGCACGGTGTTCGACTTCCCGCCGGTGAACACCGAGCGCGCCTGGCCGGTAGTCGAGGCGATGCGCCAGATCGGGGACGCCCACGGCGTCTCCGTGGCCCGCGTGGCCCTGGCCTGGGTGCTGGCCAAGCCCTTCGTCACCAGCGTGATCATCGGCGCCAAGACCGAGGAGCAGCTCGACGACAACCTGGCCGCCGCCGACCTGGAGCTGACGGCCGACGAGGTCAAGGCGCTGGACGCGGTGTCCGAGCTGCCGTCGGAATACCCGGGCTGGATGTTCCAGCGCCAGGGCGCCAACCGCACGCCCAGGCCGTTCGTGCGGAAGGGGTAGGGGGCGCAGGCGCTTCATCCCAACTCTTGCCGTCACCCTCGGCCTTGTGCCGAGGGTCCATGCACACGTGAGAACGAATGGCGCGCTACGAAGGGCGCGCCACGACGTGGCGGTCGCCGTGCGTCGCTCCGCTGCCGCTCGCAACGGCCTCTCCTGTGTTCATGGATCCTCGGGACTAACGCCCGAGGATGACGGTGGAGGGGGGAAGGAGCGCGTGCTCGTCGCCCTAGTGGAAGTCCAGATGCACCCGCGCGCCGACGTCCGGCGGCTGGCGGGTGGCGTTGGCCTTGGCGATTTCCCAGGCGAAGCGCACGGGGCGGGCCTCCGAGAGCCAGACCTGCGCATCCTCGCACTCGAAGCACAGCATGGTCAGCGCAGGATCACTGCGGCCGCCCGGATACCAGGCCGAGACGATGGCGTTCCAGTAGCGCTCGATGCGGATCGGATCGTGCTGCAGGCTGAGCTCGCCGGAGAGCGAGGCGTGCAGGTCCTTGTGCTGGAAGCTGAACAAAGCCGGCCGGCCGCTCTGCGCCTGGCGGGCCAGGTCGGTGTCGCTGCGGGTGAAGAACCACAGCTGGCGGCGCGAACGTTCGGGAAAGGCGGTCATCGGCTGGGCGTGGGGCAGGTAGCCGCCGCCAAGGCTCAGCATGCCGACCTTGTGCCCCTCTATGCATTCCCAAAGATGCATCTCCACATCGGCGGGCTTGCTCAGGTCGATCTGCATGGTGCGGGTCTCCGGGATTTCGGGTTCAGTCCCTCAACCCGGCACGGGGTCCTTGGTTCCGCTTGAAAAAAGCCCCGACCGGCGGCGCCGATCGGGGCTTCATTTCGTAAATTCAAAGGCTTGTGGGAAAATCCGCCCAGCGCCTTCACAAGGAAGTGCTGGGCGGGCCGTGGCCTAGTAGCCCTGGATGCGGGCGTAGCGGTCGCGGTGGAACGCCTGGTTGCCGTAGGTGGCTTCCGCGGCGCGGGCGCGCTTCAGGTAGAGGCCGGCGTCGTGGGCGTCGGTCATGCCGATGCCGCCGTGCATCTGGACCATCTCGTTGGACACCAGGTGCAGGGTGTCGCCCATCTTGGCCTTGGCCAGGGACACCAGTTCCGGCACGTCCGGGCTGTCGGCGTCGATGGCCGCCAGGGCCGCCTCGACGCACGAGCGCGACAGTTCCAGGTCGGTGAACATCTTGGCCGCGCGGTGCTGCAGCGCCTGGAAGGAGCCGATCACCTGGCCGAACTGCACGCGGACCTTGAGGTAGTCGAGGGTGGTCTCAAAGGCCTGCAGGGCGGCGCCCAGCATTTCCGCCGAGAGGCCGGCGCGGGCGCGGTCGAGCACCTTTTCCAGCAGCGGGTAGCCCTTGCCCTCTTCGCCGAGCAGCTCGGCGGGGGCGTTGTCGAAGCTGATGTTGGCCGCGCCGCGGCTGTCGGCCAGCTTCAGCGCCTTGCGGTTGACGCCGGAGGCGGAGGTGTCGACCAGGAACAGGCTGATGCCGTCCTTGTCGCCTTCGGCGCCGGAGGTGCGGGCGGAAACCACCAGCACGTTCGCCGCCATGCCTTCCAGCACGAACGACTTGGCGCCGGAGATCGTGTAGCCCGACCCGCTCTTGGTCGCCTTCACGGCCACCTTGGACGGGTTGTGGTGCGCGCCTTCGTCGATCGCCAGCGTGCCGACGGCTTCGCCCGAGGCGATCTTCGGCAGCCAGGCTTCCTTCTGCGCGCCGGAGCCGCCCAGGATCAGGGCGCTGGCGGCGGCCAGGGCGGACGACAGCAGCGGCGAGGCGGTCAGGGTGCGGCCGGTTTCTTCCAGCACCAGGCCCAGGCTCAGGTAGCCGAAGTCGGAGCCGCCGTATTCCTCGGGGATGATGACGCCCGTCCAGCCCATCTCCGCCATCTCGGCGAAGGCGGCCGGGTCGTAGGCCAGCGGCAGGCCGGCGTCACGGACCTTGCGGAACGCCGTCACCGGCGACTTTTCCTGGGTCCAGGTGCGCGCGGCGTCGCGCAGCATGCTTTGTTCTTCAGTCAGAACGGCCATTTTGGTCTCTTCCCTTTAGTTCGAATTGTTGAGCGGGTCGGGCAGGCCGAGGATCCGCTTGGAAATGATGTTGCTTTGAATTTCCTGGGAGCCGCCGAAGATGGTGGTGGCCTTGCCGCCCAGCCAGCCGCGCACGAAGCTCAGCTCCTCGGCGGAGAAGCCTTCGCCCTCCCAGCCCAGGCCCTGGTGGCCCATGATCTCGATGATCAGCTCGGCCCGATCCTGACCGACCTTGGTGCCGGCGTTCTTCATGATCGAGGTCGCCGCGCTGGGACCCTGGTTGGACTTGGATTCCACCATGGTGCGGATCGCGGTGAGCTGGAACGCCTTGGCGTCCATCTCGTGCGACACCACGCGCGAGCGCAGGTCGGAGTCGGCGATGCGGCCGGCCCCGTCGACGCCCACGTATTCCTTGGCGATCTCGGCCGGCGAGCCGCCGACGCCGAACATGCCGCCGCCGCGCGAACCCGCGCCGCCGCCGCCGGAAATGCCC
This sequence comes from Caulobacter sp. KR2-114, assembly GCF_049446115.1. Taxonomy (NCBI): domain Bacteria; kingdom Pseudomonadati; phylum Pseudomonadota; class Alphaproteobacteria; order Caulobacterales; family Caulobacteraceae; genus Caulobacter; species Caulobacter sp. KR2-114. Next base: position 1,014,891 of record NZ_JBMSEC010000001.1, on the reverse strand, counting down.
GAGCGCTCGTGCTGCAGCAGGCGCTTGGCGATGTTCCAGCCGCCGTTCAGCGGGCCGACCAGGTTCTTCTTCGGCGCCACAGCGTCGGTGAAGAAGGTTTCGCAGAACGGGCTGGCGCCGGCGATCAGCTTGATCGGGCGCACTTCCACGCCCGGCTGATGCATGTCGATCAGCAGGAAGGAAATGCCCTCGTGCTTCTTCGTCGTGTCGGTGCGCACCAGGCAGAAGCACATGTCCGCCCACTGGCCCCCGGAGGTCCAGATCTTCTGGCCGTTGATCAGGAAGTGGTCGCCCTTGTCCTCGGCCTTGGTCGACAGCGAGGCCAGGTCGGAGCCCGCGCCCGGCTCGGAGAAGCCCTGGCACCAGCGCACCTTCTGGGTGGCGATGGCCGGGATGTGCTCCATCTTCTGCTCTTCGGTGCCGAACTCCAGCAGGGTCGGGCCGAACATCATCGTGCCCATGCCGCCGATCGGGTTCCAGGCCCCGATCTTGTTCATTTCCTGCTGCAGCACGCGCGCCTCGGCCGGGGTCAGCCCGCCGCCGCCGTACTTCTTCGGCCAGGTCGGAACGCCCCAGCCCTTCTCGCCCATGGCCTTGGTCCAGGCGTCCAGGTCGGCGTTGACCACCGCGGGGCCTTCGCCGGCGCTGAGGCTTGCCCGGCCCTTCAGCGAAGGCGGGAAATTCGCCTCCAGCCAGGCCTTGGCCTCGTTGCGGAAGGCGTCCGTGTCGCCTCCAAAATCAGGCATCTCAAATGTCTCCTCGAAGAATGCTCTAGGTCATTCCGGGAAGGGTTTAGGTGGAACGCGTCGGATCGGGAAGACCCAGGATGCGCTTGGCGATGATGTTGTTCTGAATCTCGTACGAGCCGCCGGCGATCGTGCCCGACTTGCCGCGCAGCCAGGCCCGCACCGTGCCCAGTTCGTCGTCGTTGAAGGCCTCGCCGGCCCAGCCCAGACCCTGGTGGCCCATCACCTCCACCGACAGCTCCGCGCGGTCCTGGCGGACCTTGGAGCCGACGTTCTTGAGGATCGACGACACCGCGCTCGGGCCGCGGTTGTTGCGGTTCTCCAGCGCCGCGCGGCGGCCGGTGAGGGCGAAGGCCTGCGCCTCCATCAGGTGCTGGGTGATCCGCCCGCGCAGATCGGCGTCGGCCAGCCGGCCGGCGTCGTCCTTGCCGACATAGGTGGTGGCCAGCTCGCTCAGCGCCGGGCCGGGCGTGACCCCCGGGGCGCCGGCGGCGTTGGCGCCGCTGATCCCCTGGCGCTCATGCTGCAGCAGGCGCTTGGCGATGGTCCAGCCGCCGTTCAGCGGCCCCACCAGGTTCTCCTTGGGCACCTTCACGTCGGTGAAGAAGGTCTCGCAGAACGGGCTGGTGCCGTTGATCAGCAGGATCGGCCGGGGCTCGACCCCCGGGGTCTTCATGTCGATCAGCAGGAAGCTGATGCCCTCATGCTTCTTGGCCTTGGGGTCGGTGCGCACCAGGCAGAAGCACCAGTCGGCGTACTGGGCGCCGGAGGTCCAGATCTTCTGGCCGTTGACCAGGAAGTGGTCGCCCTTGTCCTCGGCCTTGGTCTGCAGCGAAGCGAGGTCCGAGCCGGAGCCGGGCTCGGAGAAGCCCTGGCACCAGCGCAGCTCGCCGCGGGCGATCGGGGGGATGTGGCGGGCCAGCTGCTCTTCGGCGCCGTACTCCAGCAGCGTCGGGCCGAACATCATCACGCCCATGCCGCCGATGGGATTGCGCGCGCCGATCCTGGCCATTTCCTCGGCCAGCACCCGCGCCTCGGCCGGCGTCAGGTCGCCGCCGCCATAGCGCTTCGGCCAGGTCGGCACGCCCCAGCCCTTTTCGCCCATGCGCTGCTTCCAGAGGGCAAGGTCGCCCTCCAGCTCTTCGTGCCCGGCGAACGCCTCGGCGGCGGCGTCGGGATCCCGGCGCAGGGACGCGGGCAGGTTCTCCTCCAGCCACTGGCGGGCGGTCTGGCGGAAGGCGTCGAGATCGGAAGAACCAAAGTCGGGCATGGAAAACGCCTCTTCTTCTGGTCAAGCCGGGGAAGGGGGAGAGGCCAGGCGGGCCCGGCCTCCCGATGGATTGGCCGGGCTCAGGCCCCCGCGTTCAGCGGGTCCGGCAGGCCGAGGATCCGCTTGGAGACGATGTTGCTCTGGATCTCCTGCGAGCCGCCGAAGATGGTGGTGGCCTTGCCCGAGAGCCAGCCGCGCACAGCCTGCAGCTCGTCGTGGCTGAAGTCCTCGCCCTCCCAGCCCAGCCCCTGGTGGCCCATGATCTCCAGCGTCAGTTCGGCGCGCTCCTGGCCGACCCAGGTGCCTGAGTTCTTCATCACCGAGGTGGTGGCGCTGGGGTTCAGGTTGCCCTTGGCCTCCGCCTGGGCGCGCTGCAGGGTCAGCACGTGCGCCTTGGCGTTGATCATGTGGCTGATGATGCGGCTGCGCAGGTCGATGTCGGCGATGCGGCCGGTTTCGTCGAGGCCAACGTACTTCCTGGCGAGGTCGGGGATCGAGGTTCCCGCGCCCATCATCCGCGCGCCGCCCTGGCCGGAGCGCTCGTGCTGCAGCAGGCGCTTGCCCACCGTCCAGCCGCCGTTCAATGGCCCGACGAGATCTTCCTTCCTGGCGATGGCGTCGGTGAAGAAGGTCTCGCAGAACGGCGAGGATCCGGCGATCAGCTTGATGGGCCGGGTCTCGACGCCCGGCTGATGCATGTCGATCAGCACGAAGCTGATACCCTCGTGCTTCTTGGCCTTGGGATCGGTGCGCACCAGGCAGAAGCACCAGTCGGCGTACTGGGCGCCGGAGGTCCAGATCTTCTGCCCGTTGATCAGGAAGTGGTCGCCCTTGTCCTCGGCCTTGGTCTGCAGCGAGGCGAGGTCCGAGCCGGCGCCCGGTTCGCTGTAGCCCTGGCACCAGCGCAGCTCGCCGCGCACGATCGGCGGGATGTGTCGCTGCTTCTGTTCCTCGGTGCCGTATTCCAGCAGCGTCGGACCGAACATCGAGGTGCCCATGCCGACGATCGGGTTGTAGGCGCCGATGCGGTCCATCTCCTGCTGCAGCACGCGGTTCTGTTGCGGGGTCAGGCCGCCGCCGCCGTATTCCTTCGGCCAGGTCGGCGTACCCCAGCCCTTGGCGCCCATGCGCTCCTTCCACAGGGCCATGTCGCCCTTCGGACGGTCGGGGCCCATGGCGGCTTCGGCGGCCTCGCGGTTGCGGCGTAGCGACGTCGGGAAATTCGCCTCGAGCCAGTCGCGGGCCTCGACGCGGAAAGCTTCCAATTCGCTTCCAAAATCAGCCATTTGAAATCACTCCCTGAGAAATCGTCTTAAATCGGGCGTCCCGTCCGCAACCGGACGGGCGCCTCTTGATCTTGTTTTTCAGCCTATTAGCGCCGGTTACTTGGGGTCCGGCAAGTGCAGCACGCGCTTGGCGACCACGTTCAGGTTCACTTCCGACGTGCCGCCCTCGATGGAGTTGGCCTTGGCGCGCAGCCACGAGCGCACCGTCGCCAGTTCGTCCTTCTCGAAGCCGTCGCCATCCCAGCCGAGGCCCTGGTGGCCCATGGCCTCGACCATCAGTTCTGTGCGGTCCTGGGCGATCTTGGCGCCCGCGTACTTCATGATCGAGGTGGCCGCGCTGGGACCCTGGTTGGACTTGGCCTCCAGGGCGGCGCGGCGGACCGTCAGCTGGAACGCCTGGTTCTCCATGCGGTGCTCGATCACCCGGCGGCGCAGGTCCGCGTCGTCGAGACGGCCGTCATCGTCCAGCCCGACATAGGCCTTGGCCACCTGTTCCACGGTCAGCGGAATCGCCGAGCCGACGCCGCCCGCGCCCAGGCTGGTGGAGATGTTGTCGCGCTCGAACTGCAGCAGCCGCTTGGCGATGGTCCAGCCGCCGTTCAGCGGACCCATCATCTGGTCCTTGTCGGCCTTGGCGTCGGTGAAGAAGGTCTCGCAGAACGGGCTGGTGCCGTTGATCAGCAGGATCGGTCGGGTCTCGACGCCCGGCTGGTGCATGTTGATCAGCACGAAGCTGATGCCCTCGTGCTTCTTGGCCTTGGGGTCGGTGCGCACCAGGCAGAAGCACCAGTCGGCCAGGTTGGCCCCGGAGGTCCAGATCTTCTGGCCGTTGATCAGCCAGTGGTCGCCCTTGTCCTCGCACTTGGTCTGCAGCGAGGCCAGGTCGGAGCCGGAGCCGGGCTCGGAATAGCCCTGGCACCAGCGCACTTCGCCGCGGCAGATCGGCGGGATGTGCTGGCGCTTCTGCGCCTCGGTGCCGACCTCCAGCAGGGTGGGGCCGAACATCATCACGCCCATGCCGCCGATCGGGTTGCGCGCGCCGATCCTGGCCATTTCCTCGGCCAGCACCCGCGCCTCGGCGCGTGACAGGCCGCCGCCGCCGTATTCCTTCGGCCAGGTGGGGGTGCCCCAGCCCTTGGCGCCCATGCGCTCGCGCCACAGCTTCGCGTCCGGGCCTTCCTTGGCCCCCATGGCCTGGGCCATCTGCTGCGCCGGGTCGGCCCTCAGGGCCGCCGGGAAGTTCTCTTCAAGCCAAGTCCGCGCCTCGGCCCGGAAGGCCTCGGCGTCCGCGCCGCCAAAATCCGCCATCTCAATCCGCTCCGACTTTCAAAAATCTTCGACTATGCAAAAACCTTACGACCGCGCCGAAATTGCGCGCAAGCACAAGCGCTTGAAGCCGCCCGTTACTTCGGGTCGGGCAGGCCCAGCACCCGCTTCGACACCACGTTCAGGTTCACCTCCGAGGTGCCGCCCTCGATGGAATTGCCCTTTGACCGCAGCCAGCCGTGGGTGGCGGTCAGCTCGGCCGGGGTGAAGGCCTCGCCCTCCCAGCCCAGCCCCTGCGCGCCCATCGCCTCGACCATCAGCTCCGAGCGCTCCTGCGCCAGGCTGGCGGCGGCGTACTTGATGATCGAGGTGGCGGCGCTGGGGCCGTTCGAGGCCTTGGACTCCGCGGCCACCCGGGCCAGGGTCTGGTAGAAGGTCTGGAAGTCCATCTTGTTCTTGGTGATGCGGTGGCGCAGGTCGCCGTCCGCCAGGGCCCCGGTCTCGTCGACGCCCACATAGCCCTTGGCGATCTCCGCCAGGTCACCCGCCGCGCCGCCGGCGCCGCCGCCGCCGCCGAAGCCGCCGGAGATGTTCTGCCGCTCGTACTGCAGCAGCCGCTTGGCGATCTCCCAGCCGCCGTTCAGCTTGCCGACCATGTTCGCCTTGGGGATCTTCACGTCGGTGAAGAAGGTCTCGCAGAACGGGCTCTCGCCGCTGATCAGCTGGATCGGCCGGGTCTCGACGCCGGGCGTCTTCATGTCGATCAGCACGAAGCTGATGCCCTCGTGCTTCTTGGTGGTGTCGGTGCGCACCAGGCAGAAGCACCAGTCGGCCTTGTTGGCGTAGCTGGTCCAGATCTTCTGGCCGTTGATCAGCCAGTGGTCGCCCTTGTCCTCGCAGCGGGTCTGCAGGCCGGCCAGGTCCGAGCCCGCGCCCGGCTCCGAATAGCCCTGACACCAGCGGATCTGCCCCTTGGTGATCTTCGGCAGGTGTTCGGCCTTCTGCGCCTCGTTGCCGTATTCCAGGAGCACCGGACCCAGCATCCACACGCCGAACGAGGCCAGTGGCGGACGGTAACGTCCGCGGCTCAGCTCCTGGTCCACGACGCGGGCCTGGTCGGCGCTCAGGCCGCCGCCGCCGTATTCCTTGGGCCAGGTCGGGGCGGTCAGGCCCCGGTCCGCCGCGGCGCGCATCCAGCGGATCTGCGGGTCGTCGCTGCCCTCGAAGGCGCGGCCGCCCCAGGTGGCCTCGGGGTCGGTCGCGGCATTGGGATCCTTCAGTTCGGCCGGATAGTTCGCCTCGAGCCACGCGCGCAGCTCGGTGCGGAAGGCGTCCAGATCGCCGCCGAAGTCCGCCATGGGAGGATCCTCCAAACACCCGTTCGAATTTGCCGGCACCTTAGCGCGGGGCGCTCGGCGGGCAAGCGGGAACACGCTGGGCACGCGCGTGGTCGTCAGTCGGCGCCAAAGCCGCTATAAGCTGGCGATGATGTCTCAAGTGGCGACGCTTGCCCAAACACCGCCTCCCGAAAGATCGCCGCCCTGGAAACCGCTCAAGGAAGCCCGATGCGCTGGCTGAGTGAGTTCCGCCCCGCCGTCCTCGCCGTCGCCCCCAAGCTGCTGGCGCTGCTGACCGCCGTGGCCGGGGTGATGCTGATGGCCTCGGGGGCGACGCCCTCCGACCCGATGCGCTTCCTGTGGCTGGTGCAATGGGCGCCGCTGATCCTGATCGAGATCAGCCACTTCCTGTCCTCGATCCTGGGGCTGGTGCTGGTGCTGCTGGCCTTCGGCCTGTCGCGGCGGCTGGACGCGGCCTGGATGGCGGCGGCGGTAGTGCTGCCGCTGGCCGCGGCGCTGGCGCTGTTCAAGGGCTTCAACTGGGAGGAGTCCGTGGCGCTGCTGGCCATACAGGGCCTGCTGCTGCCGTGCCACGAGGCCTTCCCCCGCACGGCGGCCCTGAGCCGCATGGAGATCACCCCCGGCTGGCTGGCCTCCACCGTGGCCGCGGTGCTGGGGGCGGGGCTGCTGGGCTACTGGTCGTTCCGCCACGCCGACTACGCCAACGTCTCCTGGGCGCCGATGATGGCCGACGCCGACGTCGAGCGGGCGATCCGCGCCTTCGCCGGGGTGGCCATCGTGCTGCTGGCGGTGGGGGTGTGGCGGCTGCTGGCGACGCCGGCGACGCCGCGCGTGGTGGGCGACGCCGATCCCGACTTCTCGCGCGTGCGGGCGATCCTGGCCAGCGCCGACTGCGCCGAGCCGGCGTCGAACCTGGCGCTGCTGGGCGACAAGCGGTTCATCTTCTCGGAGAGCGGCAAGAGCTTCCTGATGTTCGGGGTGCGCGGGCGCTCCTGGGTCGCCCTCGGCGCGCCCGTGGGGCGTCGCGACGAGCGGCTGGAGCTGCTCTGGCGGTTCCGCGAGATGGCCGACGCCCACGCCGCGCGGCCCGGCATCTACGGCGTCGGGCCCGAGGATCTGCCCGACCTGGTGGAGCTGGGCTTCTCGATCCAGAAGACCGGCGAGAGCGCCGCCGTGCCGCTGGACAGCTTCTCGCTGGAGGGGCGCCGGCGCGAGACCCTTCGGCGCAACTGGCGCAAGACGGGCGAGGGCGGCGGCGAGTTCGAGGTGATCCCGCCGGGGCCGTCCCCCGAGCTGATGGCCGAGCTGCAGTCGATCTCCGACCAGTGGCTGGGCCACCACGCGGGCGGCGAGAAGGGCTTTTCCATGGGCGGCTTCACGCCGGCCTATGTCGCCGAGTTCCCGATCGCCCTGGTGCGTGTCGAGGGGCGCATCGTCGCCTTCGCCACCCTGTGGCTGGCGCCCAAGCGCGGCAGCTTCTCCATGGACCTGATGCGCTATTCCAACGACGCGCCGAAGAACGTGATGGATTTCCTGTTCGTCGAGCTGCTGCAGTGGGGCCGCGAGCAGGGCTACGAGGCCTTCGAGTTCGGCATGGCGCCGCTGGCCGGCCTGGACGACCGGCCGCTGGCGCCGATCATGTCCCGGGTCGGCAACCTGCTGTTCGAGCGGGGCGAGGAAATCTACAACTTCCGCGGCGTGCGCCGGTACAAGGACAAGTACGACCCGGTCTGGCAGCCGCGCTACCTGGCCGCCCCGCACAAGTGGGCGATCCCGATCCTGCTGGCGGACGTCGGCCTGCTGTCGTCCGGCGGCGTGGCCGGCCTGACCCGGCGCAGCCCCAAGCCCGCGGACCGGCCCGCGGACACCCCCAAGGCCGCCGCCTGACCGCAAACCGAGTCTGGAATCGGTTTCCCCAGGCGCCGAGTGCCGCCGCGCGCTCGGGCGGGGGCGGAAGACGCCGTCCGGCGCCGCGACGGGTCGCCGCAGCAGCGGCGGCGGCTGACAAGTCTTAACGGCCGGCCTGTCGGCCTCCGCGAGCCTCTATGGCACCGGATCCTGGCGCAGAAGCGCGACGAGGTAGGTGGCCAGGAACACCGCCGCCGTGAAGCTGGCGAGCATCAGAACCCTATAGGGCACAAGCCTTGGCGGGCTCATCGGCCGCGCCGGCCGCGCGCCCAGCCAGCCGAACAGGACCGCCGCGCCGAGGCATGCCGCCAGGGCCGCGCCTGCCCACTCCGCGGGCATGGCGTTAACAGTCCCCGCCGTCGCGGTAAGACATCGTTAACCATGCCGGTCCGACAAAAATACCTGTCTCCACAAGGGACGGCGTACCTCAGACCCTGTTACCGCGGCAACGCTATATTTAGCGGTCCCGTCGCGTTTACACACTAGGGCTCGGCCGGTACCGTCTCGATGGAGGGGTATGCGGAGCGATTCGGATGAGCGCGGGGGCGCCCAGGCATTTCAAGGGACTGGATCCCAGGTCGCGAGAGGTCGCTGCTGACCTTGCGCGCCGGTCCGGGCTGTCCCTGTCGGAGTGGGTGGACCGTCTGCTGGCCGATGAGGGACCGGAGGACGCCATCTCCCAGGACTATTTCGCCAGCGCGGACACCTATCTGGAAACGCCGCGCGCCGATCGCGCCGCGCCGTCGCGCATGGAAATCCCGCAGCATCCGGCCGACGAGGTCGGGCGCGTCACCGCCGCCCTTGATCGCCTGTCGGCCCGCATCGAGGCGGCCGAGCACCGCTCCACCCTGGCCATCAGCGGCGTCGACCAGACCGTTCGCGGCATGCTGCAGCGCCTGGACGCCGCCGAGCGCGAACAGAACGCCGTCGCCGCCCGCTTCGAGGGCGCGGTTCAGGAAGTGCAGTTCGAGCAGGCCAGGGCCGCCGACCGCATGCGCCGCATCGAGGCCGAAGCCGCCGGTCCGCGCTCGGCCGAAGCCCTGCGCTCGCTGGAAAGCGCGCTCGGCAAGGTGGCCGGCCACCTCTACGACGGCGAGGGCCGCACCCGCGAAGCCCTGGCCGAGATGCGCCAGCGCGTCGACCGCTTCGAGGCCGACCGTGGCGAAGGCGTGGTCGAGGCGGTGGTCAGCCGCCTGGGTCAGCGTCTGGAACAGGCCGAGGCCAAGACCTCCGGCGCGCTCAACGATCTGCGCGCGTCGTTCGCCGCCCTGGACGACCGCCTGAGCTCCGTGGAAGGGCAGGGCGCCGCGCCGGCCACCGCCGCCATGGAGGCGCGGCTGGAGACGCTGGCCGCCAACCTCACCACCCGCATGGAAGCCGCCCGCGCCGAGATGGCCGAGCGCCTGCGGGTCACCGCCGACACCCGCTTCGACCGCATGGACCGCACCCTGGCGGAGATGTCCGAGCACGTGCGCGCCGCCGAGCAGCGCTCCGCCCAGGCCATCGAGAAGATGGGCCGCGAAGTCATTGACATGGCTGAGAAGCTGGGCCGTCGTGTGGAGTCTGTGGAACATCGCAGCGCCGACGCCATCGAGCAGGTGGGCGGGGAGGTCGCCAGGATCGCGCACGCCGTCGAGGCCAAGCTGAACCGGGCCGACACCGTGCAGGCCCAGGCGCTGGAGAAGCTGGGCGGCGAGATCGCCCGGATTTCCGAGCGGCTGGCCGAACGCATCTCCAACTCCGAGCGCCGTTCCGCCCAGGCGATCGACGACGTCGGCGAACAGGTGGCCCGGGTCACCGAGCGCATCAGCCAGCGCCACGAGCGCACCCACTCCGAACTGGCCGACCGCATCCGTCAGAGCGAGGAGCGCACCGCCAAGCTGCTGGAGGAAGCGCGCGAGAAGCTCGAGAAGCTGGCCGCCGACAGCCAGCGCCGCGCGCCGGACGTGCGGCGCAACGCCTATGAAGAGGATGAGAGCCTCTTCGAGGAAGACTTCCCCCCTTTCCAGCCACCCCCTCCCGCTGAGGGGGCCTACGCGGCGCCGACCTACCGGCAGACCGTCTCCAGCCAGGTGTCCTACAGCCCGGCCGCCGCGACTGCGGCGATCTCGGACGCCTGGACCCAGTCGCCCGAACCGGCCGCCGCCTTCAGCGACGAGGATTTCGTCGCCGCCGACGCCGTCTTCGCCGAACCGGACGCCGACCTGAGGGCCGCTGAGGCCGCCCGGCTGATCGCCGAGGCGCCTGTCGCGGAGCTTCCCGCCGCGATCAGCGAAGCCGACTTTGCGCCAATCGAGACGGTCGAGGCCGCCCCGGTCGCTGCGCACGTCGCGCCCGAGCCGCCGGTTGCCGCCGTCGCCGCGCCCGTGGTCGCCGCCGCGCCGGTTGCCGAGCCGGTGGCCGAGCTGCTGCTCGCCCCCGCCGAGGAACCGCTCGCGCCCTTCGACTTCTCCGAGGACGAGCCGGTCCAGGCCGCGGCGCCGGTCGAGCCGCAGTTCGTCGAGCCCGCGCCCGTGGCGCCGGTCGCCGCCGAAGCTGTCGCCGAGCCCCTCCTGGAAGCGCCCGAGCCGGCCCCGGCGGTTGTCGCCGCCACGGACGAGGACCTGTTCGCCGAGCCGGCGCCGCTCGCCGCCGAGGCCGAGCCGGCGATCAGCACCCGTGAAGCCGTCGAGCGCGCCCGCGCCGCCGCCCGCGCGGCGATCGGCCCGGCCAGGCCGGCGCCCGCGGCTCCGGTCGCCCAGGACGACGACACCCTGTTCACCGGCGCGCCGTTCGGCAAGCGCGCCCGTCCCCGCTTCGGCGCGGGGCAGGTCGTGGGGCTCGGCCTCGCCGCAGGCTTCGTGGTCGCCGCCGCAGGGGGCTACACCCTGCTGCAGAGCGAGCCGAACAAGGGGTTGGGCAAGAGCCTCGCCGACGCGCTCGACAACGTCCGCCAGACGGTGGGCGGCAAGGCGGGCGGACCCGCTGCGGCGCCCGCCGCCGGACCGCAGCTGGCCGTCGCCCTGGCGCCGCGCCCCCTCGACCAGCAGGGCGCCGGCATGCCCCCGGCCACGGCCCCCGCGCAGGACAACCTCGCCCAGGCCTATTCCTCGGCGGTCGCGCGGATCGAGGCCAAGGACAACACCGGCCTGGCCGACCTGCGCAAGGCGGCCAACATGGGCTACGCCCCGGCGCAGTTCTACCTGGGCAAGCTGTACGATGGCGGCCTCGCCGGCCTGAAGAAGGATCCGGCCGAAGCCCGTCGCTGGACCGAGCGCGCCGCCGAGGGCGGCGACCGCAAGGCCATGCACAACATCGGCCTGGCCTATTTCGAAGGCACGGGCGGCCCCACCAACCGCGCCATCGCCGTACAGTGGTTCCAGAAGGCCGCCGAACTGGGCGTGATCGACAGCCAGGTGAATCTGGCGCGGATCTACGAAGGCGGCTTCGGCGTGCCTCAGAACGCGGCCGAGGCCTACAAGTGGTACCTGATCGCGGCCAAGAGCGGCGATGCGGAGTCCCGCACCAGCGCCACCCGGGTGCGCGACGGCCTGTCGGCCGACGCCCGCCTGACCGCCGAACGCGCGGCCGCGGCCTTCCGGTCGTCCGCGCCGAACGCCTCGACGCTGCCGTCCATCCAGGCCTCGCTCCCGGCCGCGGCGCCCGCACCGGCGGCGCCGGTGGGCAACGACATGGTCACCGCCCAGCGCGCCCTCTCGGCGCTCGGCTACTACCAGGGCCCGACCGATGGCTCTTCGTCGCCGGCCATCCGCCTGGCGCTGTCGGCCTATCAGCACGACCAGGGCCTGCCGGCTTCGGGCCAGGCGGACCCGGCCACCGTGGCGCGGCTGTCGGCCTACGTGCGCTAAGCGGCGCCCTCAGGCGCCTCGGCGAGCGTCACGTAGAGCTCGGACTCGATAGCCCACTGTCCGGTGACCTTGCGCCAGACGGCCAGGTACTCGCCGCTCAGGGCCGGCCGGCCGCGCCAGCGGCCGATCCAGGTTCCATGCTCGGCGGCGCGGCGCTGCGAGGCGTCCAGCGCCACGCGGCTCGTCGTCCGCTCGTAGGCGATGAATCCGGGCTCGACGAACTGGCTGGCGAAGGCGTCGAGGATGGCCGCCGCGCCAGCGATCAGTGTCCCGTCGCCGGCGATCACCCGCGCGTCCGGCAGGAAGAACGGCTTCAGCCGCGCGGCCTCGTGCGCGGCGATGAGCTTGTTGCTGAGGCGCCGGCGGGCGCGGACGGCGGTCTCGGCGTCGACCATGCCCAGTCGCCTACCCCGCCGGGGCCGGCGGGCTCTCCGAGACGCCCTTGCCCGCATCGTCCCAGTCCATGATCGGCTCGTCCTCGTCCTTCAGCCCGGCCCGGTCCAGGGCGGTGTGCAGGTCGCGGGTCTCGCCGAGTTCGCTGGTGGCGAAGTGGAGCACGAAGGGCCTGGCCGAGCGGCCGCCATCCGCCGCGAAGCGCGGGTCCGGATTGAGCTGGATGGCGTAGGCCTGCTTGCCGGCGACCGTGCACAGGAGGGCGAAGCTCTTCTTGTCGTGCAGCAGCCGGGGCTTGCCGAGGCAGTGCGGAAACGCCGCGTCGGCCACCTGGCCGAAGGCCCAGGCGCGCGGGTCCATGGCCTGGTCGAAGGTGAACTTCAGCACCATCACGCCCGGCGGCGCGCTGGCGCCCTCGGCCGGATAGGTCGCCGTCACGTTCGGTGGCGGACCGCCGGGCACGGTGACGCCGGCCACCTCGTTGCCGTGGGCGGCCGACGGGGGCGGCGCCGGGGCCGGCTGGGCGGCGGCGAGCCCCGGGATCAGCAGCAGCGCGGGGGCAAGGTACTTCGCGAGGGCCATGCGCCCATTGGACCGAAAGCTGTGGCGCGGACAAGGCGTGTCGCCCCGCCGACACGGATTTCGCATGGGCTCAGTCCGGCCGCAGCGAGCGCCAGCCGACCGGGTGCGCCTGGCCACGGCCCAGGGCGACCGCCAGGGGCGGCCGCGCCAGCAGCGGGCGGAAGGCGGGATCGAGGACGTTCAGCCCGCCGGCATAGGCGCCGAAGGCCGGCAGCACCAGCCGCTCGCCGTCGGTGACGAAACACCGCCGCCGCACGCTGGCGCTCTTGCCCGCCACCCGCGCGCAGGGGTGCAAATGGCCGGCGACCTCGGCCCGCGCCGGGCCGCCCGTCGGCTGGTGGATCAGCGCCAGGCCCGCCAGGCTGAGGTCGGCCAGCACCTCGCCCGGCAGGACGGCGGGGCCGTCCTCGTCGTGGTTGCCGACCACCCACACCAGGGCGCGCCCCGCCGCCAGCGCCGCCAGCCGCCCGGCGTCGTCGCCGGCCAGCCGGGTCTCGGCGTCGCGGTCGTGGAAGGTGTCGCCCAGCAGCACCACGGCCCGGGGCGCCAGGCTGCGCACCTCGGCCTCCAGACGGTCCAGGGTCTCGCGCGTGTCGTAGGGCGGCAGCATCTGGCCGCGGCGGGCGAACGACGAGCCCTTCTCCAGGTGCAGATCGGCCACCACCAGCGCGCGCTCGCGCTCCAGCCACAGGGCCCCTGAGGCGCGCAGCACCACCTCGGTCTCGGCCACCATCACCGCCAGGGATCCGTCCGGGCGCCGGGCGAAGGCGTAGCTGAAGATCTGTTCGGCGAGACTCATCGGGGAACTATGCCATGGGTTCGCCGGGCAGGCGCTGGGGAGAGACGGCCTCGGCGATCAGGTCCTCGGCGGCCTCGGTGAGGATCAGGTCGCCATAGGCGCCCGGCGACTGCTGGCGGCCGATCTCCAGGATCATGGGCACGGCGAAGGGCGAAAGATGGTCCAACGCCGCATGCCGGATCTGGCCCTTCACCCGCGCCAGCATCTGGCCCAGCCGCGCCACGTCCACCATGCCCCGCGCGGCGTCCGTCCGCGCGCAGCGCAGCAGCAGGTGATCCGGCTGGTGCCGGCGCAGCACGTCGTAGACCAGGTCGGTGGAGAAGGTGATCTGCCGGCCCGACTTCTGCTCGCCGGGAAACCGCCGCTCGATCAGCCCGCCGATCAGGGCGCAGGCCTTGAACGCCGCCTTCATCATGGTGCTTTCGGCCAGCCAGGATTCCAGGTCGTCGCCCAGCATGTCCTCGTCGAACAGCTCGCCGAAGTTCAGGCCGTCCATCGGCTTCACCGACCAGATGGTCAGGGCGTAGTCGTTGCAGACGAAGCCCATCGGCCCCACGCCCAGGCGCTCCAGCCGCCGGGTCAGCAGCATCGCCAGGGTGGTGTGCGCCAGGCGCCCCTCGAAGGGGTAGCAGACCATGAAATGCCGGGGCCCCTTGGGGAAGGTCTCCAGCAGCATCTCGTCCTCGGCGGGGATCGCCGAGCGGTCCTTCTGGATCTCCAGCCATTCGCGCACGTCAGCGGGCAGCACCTTCCAGTGCTCGCCGTCGGACATCAGCTGGCGCACGCGCGCCGCCAGGAAGGTGGAGAGGGCGAACTTCGAGCCGCCCCAGGACGGCATCTTGGCGTCCTCGCCCGGGGCCGGCATCACGTGCACGTCCAGCCCCGTCACCGCCATCAGCCGCCAGACCTGGCCGGCGAACACGAAGGTGTCGCCCACCTCCAGCACCTCCAGATAGCCTTCCTCGACCTCGCCGATCTTGCGTCCGGGATTGCGGCCCTTGCCGTTGCCGATGCGCACCGCCAGCATGCCCGGCGAGACGATCGCCCCGACGTTCATCCGGTGGCGGCGCACGGTCTCCTCGTTGCGCGCCCGCCAAAGGCCGTCCTGGCCTTTCACGATGCGGCGGTACTTGTCGTACGCCTTCAGCGCGTAGCCGCCGGTGGAGACGAAATCGACCACCTGTTCGTAGTCCTCCCACGAGAGGTCGCGATAGGCGCCGGCGGTGGTGACCTCGTCGTACAGCCCGACCAGGTCGAAGGGTTCGGAACAGGCGCAGCCCATGATGTGCTGGGCCAGCACGTCCAGCGCCCCCTCGCGCCAGGGCTCGGCGTCGAAGGCGTTTTCGGCGATCGCCTCGCGCGCGGCCTGGCACTCCAGCATCTCGAAGCGGTTGGCCGGCACGAACAGGGCGTGGCTGGGCTCGTCCAGCCGGTGGTTGGCGCGGCCGATCCGCTGCACCATGCGCGAGGCGCCCTTCGGCGAGGCCAGCTGGATCACCAGGTCCACGTCGCCCCAGTCGATGCCGAGATCCAGGGTCGAGGTGCAGACCACGGCGCGAAGGGCGCCGCGCGCCATCGCCGCCTCGACTTTGCGCCGCTGTTCGGCCGAGAGCGACCCATGGTGCAGGGCGATGGGCAGGTTGTCCTCGTTCAGCTTCCACAGCTCCTGGAAGGCGAACTCGGCCTGGAAGCGGGTGTTGACGAAGATCAGCGCGGTCCTGGCGCGCCGGATCGCCTCGTAGACCTCGGGCATGGCGTGCTGCGCGGTGTGGCCGGCCCAGGGCACGCGGCCTTCGGACAGCAGCAGATCCACCACCGGCGCGGCGCCGCCGACGCCGCGGACCAGGTCGACGTCCTCCACCGTGGTGGGGGTCATCCAGCGGCGGATCACGTCGGGATCGTCCACCGTCGCCGACAGGCCCACGCGGCGCATCGCCGGGGCGAAGGTCTGCAGGCGGGCGAGCTGCACGTTCAGCAGGTCGCCGCGCTTGGACGGCCAGATGGCGTGCACCTCGTCGAGGATCACGCAGCGCAGGTCCTCGAAATAGAGCCTTGCACCCTCCCAGGCGCAGAACAGGGCCAGCTGTTCGGGCGTGGTCAGCAGGATGTCGGGCGGCTTGACCCGCTGGCGGTTGCGCCGCGAGATCCCGGTGTCGCCGGTGCGGGATTCCGCCACCACCGGCAGGCCCATCTCCAGGATCGGCTTCAGCAGGTTGCGCTCGACGTCCACCGCCAGGGCCTTGAGCGGCGAGATGTACAGGGTGTGGATGCCGCGCGGGGTGTTGGCGGGCGGTCGCTGCGCCAGCTCGATCAGGCTGGGCAGGAAGCCGGACAGGGTCTTGCCGCCCCCCGTGGGGGCGATCAGCAGGCTGTGGCGGCCGGCCAGGCCCTTTTCCACCATGGCCAGCTGGTGCGGCCGCGGCGCCCAGCCCCGGCGGTCGAACCAGTCCGCGAACCGCGGCGGGAGCAGCTGCAGAGCGCCAGCGTCCATGCCGGCGTCTATAGCATGTTCCCGTTCCGTTTCGTCCAGCGCCGGATCGACCGGCGCTCTTAGACGCCCGTCGCTAGTCGAAGACGGCCGCCGTGTCGCCGCCGGGCGCGGGGCCGAAGCGGTTGGGGCCGGGTGTCCCCGGCAGGAACATCAGCTCGACGAAGGTCCACAGGGGGCCGACGAACGGAATGAAGCCGATGAACATCCAGACTCCCGACTTGTCGCGGTCGTGCCAGCGTTTGACCTGCATGGCGATGGTCGTCCAGATCCACAGCGGGATGGCGGTCAGTTCCGCCAGGAGGATGAACAGCAGCACCCCGAGATCGGCGTGGCTACGCTGTTCCATCGCCCATCGGGCCAGGCTCCAGAACAGGATGATGGCGAAGGCGTTCAGGCCGAAGCGGACCAGACGATAGCTGCCCTGGGCCAGTCGGCCCTGGACGCTGAACAGCATCCACAGCACCCGGTGATCCGCCGGAGCGGCGGCGGACCCCAGGCGTTCAAGGCCCAGCGACGCGAGGCTGGGCTCGGGGCGTTGGGCCGGTTGCGGGGCGGCGGCCTGGCGGTGAACGAACCGGGGCTGCGACGCGGCGACGACACCGCGTCGGCCGAAGGGCTGCGCTGGCTGCATGTCAGGTCCTTCTGACCGTTGAGCAGACGGATTGTCGCAGGGCGTGGTTTCGAAAAGGTTCGTTCGCGTCCCGGTTGTCGTGTCGCAGAGCGCTGAAGTTGCCTTTTTGTTTCGGCTGAAAGGGGCTATCCCGGCGGGGTGAACGCGCCGGGCTCGAGTCTCGATCTAGCGCCGGCCCTGGTGGTGTTGCCCGGGCCGCGCGCCGCGGTGGCCGACGGCGGCGGCGAGGGGCGGGCGATCCGCCCGCCGCACGCGCGGGACCTGCTCGAGGGCGGGCCGGTGATGCTGGCGCATGCGGCGATGACCGCCCGTCGGCTGGGGCTGAATGCGCCGCCGCGCTCGCCGCGCATCTTCGACGTGCTGGAGCTCTGGGCCTTCGTGCGGCCGGCGCAGTTCTGCGCGCCCTCGGCGGCGGGGGTGGCGCTTGCGCTCGGACGCCCCGAGCCGCGCGGCGCGGCCGAGCAGGCGGCGGCGATCCGCGACTGCGCCCAGGCGCTGCTGGCCGAGGTGGTGGTCTGGAACGCCAACCAGCGCGCGGAGGCCCTGGCGCAGGCCGAGACCATGGGCCGGTCCGGCTGGGCCTGGGCGGCGCCGTTGATCGGCGCCCTGCGCGCGGCGCCCATCGATCGGGCCTGGCGCGGCGGCGGGCTCGACGTCTGGAGCCGGATCACCGAATGGGAGGATCAGGCCCCGCCGGGCGAGGCCGGGTCCAAGCCGATCGATCCCGAGGCGGCGGCCGGCCGGCTGGGCGAGCTGCTGGCCCGCGCCGGGCTGGACGAGGCGCGGCCGACACAGCGGACCTTCGCCGCCGAGACCGCCGAGGCCTTCCAGCCGCGGCTGCGCGAGGGCGAGCCGCGCATGGTGCTGGCCGAGGCCGGCACCGGCGTCGGCAAGACCATGGGCTATCTCGCGCCGGCGTCGCTGTGGGCCGAGGCCAACGGCCCGGCGGTGTGGGTCTCGACCTACACCCGCGCCCTGCAGCGGCAGATCGAGCGCGAGAGCCACGCGGTGTTTCCGGACCCCGCGGTGCGCGCCCGCAAGGCCGTGGTGCGCAAGGGGCGCGAGAACTACCTTTGCCTGCTGAACTATCAGGAGGCGGTGAACGGCGCGGCGCTGGGCAACGGCGATTCCATCGGCCTGGCCCTGGTCGCCCGCTGGGCGCGGGTGACCCGCGACGGCGACATGACGGGCGGCGACTTTCCCGCCTGGCTGCCGACCCTGTTCGCCACGGCGCCGGCGCTGCAGGCCGGGGCCGGCAACCTGGTCGACCGGCGCGGCGAGTGCGTGCACGCCGGCTGTCCGCACTACCGGGCCTGCTTCATCGAGAAGGCGGTGCGCGCCTCGCGGCGGGCGGACCTCGTGATCGCCAACCATGCCCTGGTGATGACCCAGGCGGCGTTCGACGGGGCCCGCGCCGCCCGCGGCTCCAAGGGCGACGGGGAGACCACGGCGCTGAAGCGCATCGTGTTCGACGAGGGCCACCACCTGTTCGATGCCGCCGACAGCGCCTTCGCCGCGGCCCTTTCGGGCGCCGAGGCCGCCGAGCTGCGCCGCTGGATCCGCGGACCCGAGGGCCGCGGGCGCCGCGGGCGGGGGCTGGAAGCCCGGCTGATGGAGGTGCTGGGCGAGCGCGAGGAAAGCCGCCGCGCCCTGCTGGACGCCGTGCGCGCCGCCGCCGCCCTGCCGGGCGAAGGCTGGTCGGGCCGCATCGCGCCGGCCACCGGCGAGGTCAGCCCGATGGGGCCGGTCGAGGGCTTCCTGGTGGCGGTGCTGGAACAGCTGCGCGCCCGCGCCGCGTCCTCGGAACTGGGCATGGAATGCCAGGCCCGGCCGGCCATCGACCTCGTGCGCGACACCGCCCGCGCCGCCGCCGCCGCCCTCGGCGCCGTCGAGGCCCCGCTGCTGGCCCTGGCCCGCCACCTGGAGGACGTGCTCGACGAGGACGCCGACACCCTGAACGGCGCCGAGCGGGCCCGCATCGAGGGGGCGCTGCGCGGCCTCGACCGGCGGGCGCGGATGATGCTGCCGGCCTGGCGCTCGATGCTGCGGGCGATCGATGAGGACGCCGAGGACGATCCCGACTTCGTCGACTGGTTCGACGCCACCTTCCTCTATGGCCGGGTGGTCGACGCCGCCTGTCGCCGGCACTGGGTCGACCCCACCGAGCCGCTGACCGCGGCGGTGATCGCGCCGGCGCACGGGGTGCTGGTGACCAGCGCCACCCTGGCCGACCAGACGCTGGACGATCCGTTCGCCCTGGCCGAGATGCGCACCGGCGCCGCGCGGCTGCCGGACCGGCCCAAGACCATCCGCCTGGCCTCGCCCTTCGACTATGCCGCCAACGCCCGCTGCCTGGTGGTCAACGATGTCGGCCGCGACGACCCGCGCCAGGTGGCGGCCGCGCTGCGCGAGCTGTTCCTGGCCGCGGGCGGCGGGGGGCTGGGCCTGTTCACCGCCATCCGCCGCTTACGCGCCGTGCACGAGCGGATCGCCGCGCCGCTGGCCGACAAGGGCCTGGCCCTCTACGCCCAGCATGTCGATCCTCTGGAGGTAGGCGCGCTGGTCGACATCTTCCGCGCGGAGGAGGACGCCTGCCTGCTGGGCACCGACGCCGTGCGCGACGGGGTCGATGTCCCCGGCCGCTCGCTGCGCCTGCTGGTGTTCGACCGCGCGCCCTGGCCCAGGCCGGACATCCTGCACAAGGCCCGCCGCCAGCGCTTCGGCGGCAAGAGCTACGACGACGGCCTGGCGCGCGCCCGCATTGCCCAGGCCTTCGGCCGCCTGATCCGCCGGGCCGACGACCGCGGCGTGTTCGTCATGCTCGACGCCGCCACGCCCACCCGCCTGTTCTCCGGCCTGCCGGAGGGCGTGCAGGTGGAGCGCATGGGGCTGGTGGAGGCGATCGAGGCGGTGGCCGAGCACCTGGGGACTGGCGGAGATGGAGGGGTCTGAACCCCTCACCCTCCCAAGCTCAGCGCTGTCGCGCCGACCTTGGGCCCCTCCCTCTCCCTATGGGAGAGGTGTTTTTTCTCGTCGCAGCAATGCTTTGGTTCACCTCTCCCACAGGGAGAGGGAGGGGCCCGCGTCGCCTGCGACAGCAGGCGGCGTGGGAGGGTGAGGGGTTCCGCGGCCTCTCAGCCGCCCGACAGCGCCCCGTTGGCGGCGCTGAGCACCGCCCTGACCGAGGCGGTGGCGACGTCGCTGTCGACGCCGGCGCCGAACACCGTGCGGCCGTCGGCGGTGCGGCACTGCACGTAGGCGGCGGCCTGGGCGTCGGTCCCGGCGCCGATGGCGTGCTCCTGGTAGTCGGCGACCTCGATGGTCAGGCCGCAGTCGTCGCGCAGGGCGGCCAGCAGGCTGGAGATCAGCCCGTTGCCGCGGCCGCGGATGGTCGCCGCCTTGCCGTCCAGGCGCAGCTCGCCGACGAACACCCGCTGCTGGTCCGCGCGCGAGGCGCCGGTCTCCTCGAAGCCCACCAGCTCGAAGTGCTGGCCGGGCGTCAGATGGTAGGCGCGCTCGAACGCCGCCCAGATGTCGGCCGTGGTCAGCTCGCGGCTGGTTTCGTCGGCCAGCCTCTGCACGACGCGGCTGAAGTCCACCTGCATCGGCTTGGGCAGCTTCAGCCCCTTGTCCTGCTGCAGCACCCAGGCGACGCCGCCCTTCCCGGACTGCGAGTTGACCCGGATCACCGCCTCGTAGGCGCCGCCCAGGTCGGCCGGATCGATCGGCAGATAGGGCACGTTCCACAGCTGATCGTTGCGACGGGACTGGGCGTCGAAGCCCTTCTTGATGGCGTCCTGGTGGCTGCCGGAAAAGGCGGTGAACACCAGCTCGCCCGCGTACGGATGGCGCGGGTGCACCGGCAGCTGGTTGCAGTACTCCACGGTCTTCACGATCGTCTCCATGTCGGAGAAGTCGAGGCCGGGGCTGACGCCCTGGGTGTAGAGGTTCAGCGCCAGGGTCACCAGGTCGACGTTGCCGGTGCGCTCGCCGTTGCCGAACAGGCAGCCCTCGACCCGGTCGGCGCCGGCCATCACCGCCAGCTCCGCCGCCGCCACGCCGGTGCCGCGGTCGTTGTGCGGGTGCACCGAGATCACCACCGACGCGCGGCGCGACAGATGCCGGCCCATCCACTCCACCTGGTCGGCGTAGATGTTGGGCGAGGCGGCCTCGACGGTGGCCGGCAGGTTGAGGATCAGCGGCTTGTCCGGCGTCGGCTGGATCACGTCCATCACCGCCTCGCAGACCTCCAGGCTGAAATCCAGCTCGGCGGTGGAGAAGGTCTCGGGGCTGTATTCGAAGCGCCAGTCGGTGCCGGGGCGCTTTTCGGCCTGTTCGCGCAGGATCTTCGCGCCTTCCACCGCCAGCGCCTTCACCCCGGCGCGGTCAAGGCCGAACACCACCTCGCGCCAGGCGGGGGAGACGGCGTTGTACAGGTGGATGGTCGCCGCGCGGGCGCCCTCCAGGCTCTCGAAGGTGCGCTCGATCAGGTCGCGGCGCGACTGGGTCAGCACCTGGACCATCACGTCGTCCGGGATGCGCCCGTCGCGCACCAGGCCGTGGATGAAGTCGAACTCGGTCTGGCCGGCCGAGGGGAAGCCGACCTCGATCTCCTTGACCCCGATCTTCACCAGCAGCTCGAAGAAGCGCTGCTTCTTCTCGGCGTTCATCGGGTCCGCCAGCGCCTGGTTGCCGTCGCGAAGGTCGGTGGACAGCCAGCGGGGCGGGGCGGTGATCACCCGCGACGGCCACTGGCGGTCGGGCAGATTCACCTGCGGGAAGGGGCGGTATTTGACCGAGGGGTCGCGCAGCATCATGGGGCGGCTCTTTTGGCGAAGGCGTGAACGCGGACGTGGAACTGTGAGGCGCGGCTGATGCGTCGCCGCCGGAGCAGCCGTCTTAGGTCCGGCGGCCGCCGGTAAGTCGCCCGAACGCGGGAAGAACCGCTGTAACGCTGCTGGCCATGCGCGGCTTCTAGCCGATCATGGGGGCCCCGGCTAGGCCGCGCGCCGCGTTCCGCAAGTCTTGCGTTACCGCGGGTAAGCAGGACTGAACTCGCCGCAGACCCTTGGAGCGCGCCATGACCGTCGCCGCAGAGCACGACCTCGCCGTCCGTTTCTTCGACGCCATCGAACGCGGCGACGCCGCCGCGGTGGCCGCCTGCTACGCCGAGGACGTGGCGATCTGGCACAACACCGACGGCCTGACCCAGGGCCGGGACGAGAACTTGAAGGTGCTCTCCGGCCTGATCCGCTACTACCCCGAGCGGCGCTATGCCGAGCGCCGCCTGACCGCCTTTCCCGGCGGCTTCGTGCAGCAGCATGTGCTGCGCGCCCGCCGGTCCGACGGCGCCGAGCGCAGCCTGCCGGCCTGCGTGATCTGTCAGGTGAAGGACGGGCGCATCACCCGCCTGGACGAGTACTTCGACTCCGCCCACCAGGCGGCGTTCATCGCCTGACCGCGGGTCAGAGCCCCATCTGCCGGCGCACTTCCGCCGCCAGCTTCGGCCCGGGATCCTGCCAGCCTTCCGGCTTCAGCACCTTGCCATCGCCCTCGCGGTGCCGGGGCTTTCCGTCCGGCCAGAGCTTGGCCATGTTGGCGGCCTGGACGATGTCCCACAGCGGGCCCGGCTGCACGCCCAGGTTCACCAGGCCGCCGACCGCGAAATAGATCACATCGATGAAGGCGTCGGCCTGGGCCTCGATGGTGGTGGCCTCGCGCAGCTCCTGCGCCTCTTCCTCGATCCACGCCGCCCGTCGCCCGGCCATCTCGGCGGACAGCATTGTCGGCGCTTCTGGCGCGGGATGGCTGAAGGCGTGGTGGAAGGCCCGGACGTCCTGCCAGGCGCGGTCGATGGCCATGCGGTCCTCCTGGGAAAGAAGATCCATGGCTACGCCCGCGCGGCGAGTCGCTCAATCCGGCCGCGCGGCGGCTCCCGTCCGGCGGCGAGTCTGGCTAAGCTGCGTCGATGTTCAGCGGCTGGCAGAGCTTGTTCCAGATGACCGGCGAGGCGGCGGCGACGCTGACCGGCCTGCTGTTCATCGTCGTCACCCTGACCGCGGGGCGCCCGCGGCCGCGGGGCATGCAGATCGGCTCGCGCTTCTACACCACGCCGACCGTGTTTCACTTCGCCACGGTGCTGGCGATCAGCGCCATGGCCCTGGCGCCGGCCGGCGAGGGGCCCTGGCCGGCCGCCCTCATGCTGGCGTGGTCGTTGGCGGGCCTTGCCTGCGCGCTGCATGTCACGGTGGGCATCCTGCGGCTGCCGAACCACGCACACTGGTCGGACATCGGCTGGTACGGCCTGGGCCCGCTGGCGGCGCACGCGGCCCTGGCGCTGGCCTGCGGCGGTGTCGTCCTGCGCTTGCCCCATGCCGCCCTGGGACTGGCGCTGACCATCCTGGCCTTGCTGCTGGTGGCGACGCGCAATGCCTGGGACCTGGCCACCTGGCTGGCGCAGGGGCCATCCCTGGACCAGGAACCGGAGGCCTAGGCGCGGCCGGCGGACGGGCCGTTGACTCTGGCCTTGAGCCGTTGGCGCAGGTTCGATGATCGTCAGGCGAATGCCGCTTGGCGGACGGCGAGGATCGAAATATGTGATCGGTGTTCAGTCATCTTGATCTGCCTCAAACGGCGGAGCTTACGGACCGGGTATTTCCGGTCCGGCCCAGGATGGGGACGCCGCGCGCCGAAGGCTGGCGCGCCAGGAAAGAGGAAACAGGAACCGCCATGACCGACACCGCCACGCTGGAACGCCCGACCAAGGCCCAGGCCGCCGAACACTTCGACGTGCTGATCGTCGGCGCCGGCATCTCCGGCGTCGGCTCGGCCTATCACCTGCAGACCCAGCGCCCCGGAACCAGCTACGTGATCCTGGAGAGCCAGGAGAGCTTCGGCGGCACCTGGCTGACGCACAAGTATCCCGGCATCCGCTCCGACAGCGACCTCTATACCTTCGGCTATCGCTTCAAGCCGTGGACCAGCGCGCCGATCGCCAGCGCCGACGAGATCCTCAAGTACATGAACGAGGTGATCGACGAGAACGACATCGGTCGCCACATCCGCTACGGCCACGCGATCAAGTCGGCTTCGTGGTCCACCACCGACAACCTCTGGACCATCGAGGCGGTGCGCAAGGACACCGGCGAGACCGTGCGCATCACCGCCGGCTTCCTGTGGATGTGCCAGGGCTACTACCGCCACTCGGAGGGCTACACGCCGGAGTGGGCGGGCATGAGCGACTTCAAGGGCCGCATCGTCCATCCGCAGACCTGGCCGGAAGACCTCGACCTCAAGGGCAAGCGGGTGGTGGTGATCGGCTCGGGGGCCACGGCTGCCACCCTGATCCCGGCGATCGCCGGTGACGTGGCGCACGTCACCATGCTGCAGCGCTCGCCGACCTGGTTCATTCCCGGCCGCAACGCCAACGACCTGGCCGACACCCTGCGCCAGCTGCAGGTGGACGAAAACTGGATCCACGAGATCGTCCGCCGCCAGATCCTGTTCAACCAGGACGCCTTCACCAAGCGCGCCATCGAGGACACCGAGACCGTGCGCCAGGAGCTGCTGGCCGGCGTGTCGATGTTCCTGCCGCCGGACGTGGTGGAGAAGCACTTCACCCCGACCTATCGCCCCTGGCGCCAGCGGATCGCCTTCGTGCCGGACGGCGACATCTTCCAGGGCGTGGCCTCGGGCAAGGCCTCGGTGGTCACCGACGAGATCGACCGCTTCACCGAAAAGGGCATCAGGCTGAAGTCCGGCGACGAGCTGGAAGCCGACGTGATCATCACCGCCACCGGCTTCAACCTGAACGTCCTGGGCGACATCGACTTCGCCATCGACGGCAAGCCGCTCGACTTCCACAAGACCGTCACCTACCGCGGCATGATGTTCACCGGCGTGCCCAACATGGTCTGGGTGTTCGGCTACTTCCGGGCCAGCTGGACCCTGCGCGCCGACCTGATCGGCGACTTCGTCTGCCGCCTGCTGGCGCACATGGAGGAAAAGCAGGCCAAGCGGATCAGCGTCGAGATCCCGCCGGAGGACGCCGACATGGAGCTCTCCGACTGGATCGACCCGGAGAACTTCAATCCGGGCTACCTGATGCGTGGCATGCACCTGCTGCCCCAGCGCGGCAGCAAGCGCCAGTGGCAGCACACCCAGGACTACTGGGCGGAAAAGGACGAATTCCCGAAGATCGACCTCGACGGCCCCGAGTTCGTCTACGCCTGATCGGTGACGCCGGCTAAGCTGCGCCCCTCAAGTTGGGGGGCGCAGATGGCGCAGTTCGAGATCCGGCCGGTGCGGCCGGATGAGGCCGAGGCCTGGATGGCGATGCGCCTGGAGGCGCTTCTGGCGCATCCGCGGGCCTTCGGCGACAGCTATGAGGAAGCCGCGGCGCGGCCGATCGCGGAGCTGAAGGCGCGGCTGGCGGCGCCGGGGCCCGACGTGGTGCTCGGCGTCTTCGTCGGCGATGCGCTGCAGGGCACGGCCGCCTTCACCCTCGATACGGCGGCCAAGATGCGGCACAAGGCGCTGATGGGCGCGGTCTATCTCCGCCCGGCCGTGCGCGGCACGGGCGCGGCCGACGCCCTGATCGCGGCCATCGTCGCCCATGCCCGCCAGCACTGCGCCGTGCTCCGCGCGGTGGTCGCCCCGACCAACGAGGCGGCGCGGCGGCTGTATTTCCGGCACGGCTTCACCCCCTACGGCATCGAGCCGCGCGGCCAGCGCCTGGACGGCGTGGACTACGACGAGGAGCTGATCGCCATCGTCTTCTGAGCGCCGCGCAAGAAAAAGGGGAGGCCGCAGCCTCCCCCCGTCCTTCGGATCTGGCGATCCCTCGGAACCTGGCGTTGGTTAGAACTTGGTCCGCAGCTCGACGCCCCAGGTGCGGGGATCGTTGACGAAGCCGGTCAGGTTGTCGAAGTCGATGGCGCCTTCCAGCGAGACATCGTTGGTGATGTTGCGGCCGAAGAACGCCGCTTCCCACTTGCCGCCCTTGTAGGAGTAGCCGACGCGGATGCCGCCCTCGACGCGGTTCGGCGACTGGAACTCCTGCGACTGGTAGAGGAAGAAGCTCACCCGGCTGCGGTAGGACCAGTCGGTGAAGGCGAAGAACTCGCCGTCGCCGTAGGGCACGCCGTAGCGCGCGGTGATCGAGGCGATCCATTGCGGCGCGTTCGGCAGCGGGTTGCCGTTCAGCGAGGCCAGGCCGCCCGACACCGGGTCCGTGACGTGGCAGATGTTGCAGATCTGCGTGGTCAGGTTCGGGTCCTGCAGCTCGGTGTGGTTGTAGCTGATGCCGCTGGTCAGCACGAGG
Organism: Caulobacter sp. KR2-114; assembly: GCF_049446115.1. Classification (NCBI taxonomy): domain Bacteria; kingdom Pseudomonadati; phylum Pseudomonadota; class Alphaproteobacteria; order Caulobacterales; family Caulobacteraceae; genus Caulobacter; species Caulobacter sp. KR2-114. Next base: position 988,991 of record NZ_JBMSEC010000001.1, on the reverse strand, counting down.
TGCTCGATCGGCTTGGCTTCCAGGTCCGCCTCGAAGCCGTAGCCCTGGGCGTGCTTGGCGTTCAGCAGGCGGTTGAAGTTGGCGCCGCCGCCGACCGCGGTGACCTGCAGGTTGTCGACCTCGTAATCGAACGCGGCGATGTTGGCCCGCAGGCGGTGGTCGAACAGGTAGGACTTCAGCCCCAGCTCGTAGGAGTACAGGGTCTCCTTGTTGGCCACGCTGATCGTGCTGCCGAACAGCAGCCGGCCCTGGATCGACGGCGCGCGATAGCCCTTGGCGATGCGGGCGTAGGCGCTGATGTCGCCGGTGATCTGGTAGTCGGCGCTGACGTTGAAGGACACGTCGTCGCTCTTCGGGTTGGCGCGCAGGATGCCGGTGGGCGGCGCGCCGATCGGCGAGAGGGTCTGGGCCGCCTCGAAGTTCTTCTGGTCGTTGGTGTAGCGCAGGCCGGCCGTCAGGGTCAGGTTGTCGGTAGGCTTGTAGTTGGCGGTGCCGAACAGGGCCCAGGACTTGGTCGTCTGGTGCTGCCAGGCGAAGCCGTCGAGCGCGCCGCCCGCCAGGGTGTTGTAGTCGAAGCTGTTGATGTTGACGGATTCATAGAAATAGAACGCGCCCACCTGGTAGTGGATCTGCGGCGTGGCGTCGCCGGCCAGGCGGATTTCCTCGGTGATCTGGTGGTGCTTGGGCAGGCCGTCGGCGCTCTCCGAGGGGAACGGGATCAGGCCGGGGCCGGACGGCGGGGCGAACACGGCGCCAAAGCCGCCGTCGATGTCGCCGTGGCTCAGCGTGTGGGCGTGCTCATAGGCGGTGATCGACGTCAGCTTCATGCCGTTGCCGAAGTCGTAGTTCAGGTTGACCGAACCGCCGGTGGCGTTGACGTGCTGGAACGAGCGCGATGCGGCGTCCTGGGCGATGTGGTCGCGCTGGAAGCCGGCGACGATCTGGTCGGTGCCGGACTGGATGATGTTGGCCCGGAAGATCTGCGGCGAGCCGTTCAGATGCATGTGGTGGAAGTTCAGCAGGGCGCTTAAGTTCGAGGTCGGGGTCCACAGCAGCTGGCCGCGCACGGCGTACTCGTCATAGCCGCCGGCTTCCTTCTTGCCGTCGAAGTCGTTGGTGATCCAGTCGTTGCGGTGCTGGTAGAGGCCCGACAGGCGGCCGTACAGCACGCCGTCGGTGATCGGGCCGCCCACGGCGCCCTCGGCGTTGACCGTGCCCAGCGAGGCGTAGGAGGCGCTGGCGTAGCCGCCGAAGTCCTTGCCCGGCTTGACGCTGTCGAACTTGAGCACGCCGGCGGGAGTGTTGCGGCCGAACAGGGTGCCCTGCGGCCCGCGCAGCACTTCCACCTGGTCGATGTCGAACAGCGGAATGCCCTTCAGGATCGGGTTCTCCAGCACCACGTCGTCGTAGACGAACGACACCGGCTGGGAGGCGTTGAGGTCGAAGTCGGTGTTGCCGAGGCCGCGGATGTACGGCCGCGGGAAGGTGCGGCCGAAGCTGGATTCCAGCGTCAGGCTGGGCACCCGCGAGGACAGCATGCGGATGTCGTCGCCCCCGGAGGCGATCACTTCCAGGTTCTGCTTGTTGATCGCGGACATGGCCAGCGGCACGCTCTGCATGTCGGCGGCTTCGCGCGTCGCCGTCACGGTGACGGGGGCGACGGCGGTGTCGGCGTTGGCGTCGGTGCTGGCCTGTGCGGCCGCGGTGGCGGCGAACGCCTGGCTGGCGCAGCCGGCGAACAGCAGGGCGGAGAGGGCGCCGGCGGTGCGGCCCCAGGTGCGGATCGTGTTGGACATCAGGCTCATCCCCATGGCGCGGCCGACAGAAACGCTGTCATGCCGTCGTCATCGACTCGTTGCGGAAGTGTCGCCATGCAGGCGCGATTTTGCAGCGCGGCGTCAATGCTGCATGTGCGCAATACTGACGGTTGTGACGCCGCGTGACTGCGGCGCCACATTTCCTCCGTGTACGGCTAAGGCTGATTCTCCGCCCGCGCGGCGGCCCATTCGTCCGCCAGGATCGCGTACAGATAGCTGTCGCGCCAGCCGTCGTGGGCCTTGGCATCCTGGCGGAACAGCGCCTCGCGCCGCATGCCCAGCTTCTCCATCACCCGCCACGAGCCGATGTTGCGCGCATCGCAGGTGGCGATCATCCGGCGCAGGCCCAGGGTCTCGAAGGCGTTGCGCACGACAGCGCCGGCCGCCTCGGCGCCGAGCCCCTGGTTCCAGTAGGCGCGGTTGAAGGAATAGCCGAAGTCGCCGGTTCCGCTCTCCGCATCGAGGATGGCGAAGCGGACCGCGCCGATCATCCGCCCGTCGGTCTTGTGGTGCGCCGCCATGTTGACGACCGGGCGCGGCCAGCGGCGCTGGTCCTTCAGCCAGCCGTCCAGCACCTGGCGGGTGATCTCGGGCGTGTTCGGCCCCCAGTTCATGTAGCGCACCACCTCCAGGTCGGTGGCGTATTCGTGGACGTCGTCGAAATCGTCCTCGCGCACGTCGCGCAGGATCAGGCGCTCCGTCTCCAGCGGCAGCCAGCGCGGGACGGTGGGTCTTCGGCGGCCCGGGCCGCGCGGGGTTGCAACGGGTTTCTTCATGGTGTCCTTCCTGGGTTCAAGCGCCGCCGGGAAGGATGGTGGACCCTGCCGCAACGGCGGGGTCCGTGGTCGTCAGCGTCCGGTCAGACGTCGGCAACAGACCCCGGGGTGGGGGCGGAGCAATTCGAGGCGCCGATGCGGATCGTGATGACCATCCGCGCTGCATAGACGAATTCGGCAGGCCTGTCAGGCGCCGCTCTTCCAGCTGCGGCGCGATCGGGCCTATCGTCGGCCAAGCTTCGTTCGATGAAGGACCGACCCATGGCCAAGTGGCTGCCCGCCGCGCTCGACTACGCCTCGCAGTGGGCGGCCTACAAGGTGCGCCTGCACGAGTTGCCGGGCGTCTCCCTGGCCGTGCTGCAGGACGGCAAGCCGGTGCTCACCGCCGCCTACGGCCACGCCGACCTGGGCGAGGGCGTGAAGCTGACCCCAGACCACCAGTTCCGCGTCGCCTCGCACTCCAAGTCCTTCACCGCCGTGGGCGTGCTGAAGCTGGTGGAGGCTGGGCGCCTGCGCCTGGACGACCGCGTGGGCCAGCACGTCAAGGGGCTGCACAAGTCCCTCGCCCGCGCCACGGTCGGACAGCTGCTCAGCCACAGCGCGGGGGTGATCCGCGACGGCGCCGACGGCGGCCAGTGGGCCGACCGCCGGCCGTTCCTGGACGAGTCCGAGCTTCGCGCCGAGCTCGCCGTGGCCCCGGTGCTGCCGGCCAACACGCGCATGAAGTACTCCAACCACGGCTTCGGCCTGGCCGGGCTGATGATCGAGGCGGTTACCGGCGAGCCCTACGGCCAGTGGATGGCCCGCGAGGTGGTGGCCAGAGCGGGGCTGAAGCACACTTGGCCCGACACCCCGACGCTGGAGATGGACCGCCTGGCCAGGGGCCACGGGACCAAGCTGCTGCTGGGGCGGCGGGCGATCATCCCTGGCGACAACCCGACCAACGCCCTGGCGGCCGCCACCGGCTTCGTCAGCACCGCGGCCGAACTGGCGCGGTTCTTCAGCCAGATCGATCCGCAGGCGAAGAAGAGCCTGCTGCACATCGAGAGCCGGCGGGAGATGACCCGGCCGCACTGGAAGGTGCCGGATCTCTCCATCGAGCAGCACTACGGCCTGGGGACCATCCAGGGCCGCATCGGCCCCTGGGAGACGGTGGGTCACTCCGGCGGCTTCCAGGGCTTCCTCACCCAGACGGCGGTGCTGCGCGGCCAGGGGCTGACGGTGAGCGTGCTGACCAACGCCATGGACGGCACGCCCGGCTTCTTCCTCGAGGGGATCGTGCGCATCCTGCAGGCCTTCGCCGCCGCCGGCCCGGCGCCCAAGAAGCTGGCGGACTGGTCGGGCCGCTGGTGGGGCGGGCCGTGGGGCGCGCTGGACCTGGTGCCGCTGGGCGACAAGGTGCTGGTCGCCTCGCCGGCGCTCTGGAACCCCTTCGCGGACGCGGCCGAGCTGACGGTCGGCAAGGGCGATGAGGCCCTGATCGCCAAGGCCAGCGGCTTCGCCAGCCACGGCGAGACGGCGCGGCTGGTGCGCAGCCGGTCGGGCAAGGTGGCGGAGGTCTGGGTCGCCGCCTCGCGCCTGCAGACCGAGAAGGCCGCGGCCAAGGAAGTGCGCGCCCTCTACCGGCTGGCGGAGTAGTCTCCGGGCGCCGGCGAATCCGGCCAAGGGCGTTCGGGAGGAACAACAGTGCGTATGTATGTGAAGGCGGCCGCCGGGTTTGCCATGACCGTGTCAGCGGCGGCGCTGCTGGCGTCGTGCTCTCCTGGCCCGAAGGTCGGACCCAACGCCACCTATGGCCCGCACCCGACGCTGGTGGATCAGGCGCACGGCATGATCCCGGTGGTGAACATCGCCAAGGTGGTGGGCTGGCCCGCCGGCCGCACCCCGGTGGCCGCGCCCGACCTGAAGGTGGCGGCCTTCGCCACCGGCCTCAGCCATCCGCGCTGGATGCTGGTGCTGCCCAATGGCGACGTGCTGGTCGCCGAGAGCGACGGGCCCGGCTATGAGAAGCCCACCGGCATCCGCGGCGCCGCCGAGAAGGTGCTGATGAAGGACGCCGGCGCGGCCACCGCCAGCCCCAACAAGATCATCCTGCTGCGCGACACCAACGGCGACGGCGTCGCCGACCTGAAGACCGAGCTGGTCGGCGGCCTGAACTCGCCGTTCGGCATGGCCTTCATCGACGGCCGGCTCTACGTCGCCAACACCGACTCCATCGTCAGCTTCCCGTTCACCCCGGGCGAGACGAAGATCGCCGCCGCCCCCGCCAAGCTGACCGACCTGCCGGGCGGCCCGATCGACCACCACTGGACCAAGAACATCCTGCTGACTCCCGACGGGACGAAGTTCTTCGTCACGGTCGGCTCCAACAGCAACGTCGGCGACAATGGTCCGGCCGCCGAGCAGAACCGGGCGGCGATCCTCGAGGTCGACCGCGCCACGGGCAAGTGGCGGGTCTACGCCTCCGGCATCCGCAACCCCAACGGCCTCGACTTCGAGCCGGTCACCGGGACCTTGTGGACCGCCGTCAACGAGCGCGACGAGCTGGGCGACAACCTGGTCCCCGACTACATGACCTCGGTGAAGGAGGGCGCCTTCTACGGCTGGCCCTACAGCTACTACGGCCAGCACCTCGACACCCGGCCCAAGGACAAGCGACCCGACCTGGTGGCCAGGGCGATCGCGCCCGACTACGCCCTGGGCGCTCACACCGCCTCGCTGGGCCTGGCCTTCGACCGCGGCGACCTGCTGCCGGCCAGCTACAAGGGCGGGGTGTTCGTCGGCCAGCACGGGTCGTGGAACCGCTCGCAACCGTCCGGCTACAAGGTGATCTTCGTCGCCTTCAAGGACGGCAAGCCGGTAGGCTATCCGCGCGACGTGCTGTCCGGCTTCCTGGACGACAAGGGCCAGGCCATGGGCCGGCCGGTGGGGGTGACCTTCGACAAGGCCGGGGCGCTGCTGGTGGCCGACGACGTCGGCGGCGCGATCTGGCGGGTGACGCCGAAATAGTCCCCGCGCGGGGGCCGGCGTGGTCACGGCGTGGGCAAATGACCGCGCCGTGGCGATTTCCAGACCGGGTCGGGCCACCGCCGCGCTAGGATCGTCGCCAGACCCCGCAGAGCGGACCGCCGATGTCGATCGCCGTCACCTTCGAAGCCCTTGGCGACGCCAACCGCCGGCAGATCATGGCCTATCTGGCGGCCGGCGAGGCCCCGGTCGGCGAGATCGCCGATCAGTTCAACGTCTCCCTGGCGGCGATCTCCCAGCATCTGAAGGTGCTGCGCGACGCGGGCCTGGTCACCGTGCGCAGCCGCGCCCAGCAGAGGCTCTACGCCATCGCCTCGCCGGCGCTGGCGGAGGCCGCGGGCTGGCTGATCGGCTTGGCCGAACGCGCGGTGGCGGCGCAGATGGCGGACAGCTGAAAGGCCAGGGCCTGGCTGCAGCCCCCATCCCCCGCTTCGCGGGTACTTCCCCCTGAGGGGAAAGAGAACGGAAGCCGAAGCCGTGAATCTCTTCCCCCACTGGGGGAAGTACCGCCGAAGGCGGGGATGGGGGCCCCTGGCGCAGAGCCGGCGTCACCCCTTGCGGTTGCGCCCGAAGTTGGGTTCGGCGCTTTCCTGGCCGGCGGTGATGATGCTGCGGCGGATGTCGCGGGTGCGGGTGAACAGCTCCTGCAGCTTGTCGCCCTCGCCCCAGCGGATCGCCCGCGACAGCGCCTGCAGGTCCTCGGTGAAGCGGCCCAGCATCTCCAGCACCGCGTCCTTGTTGGCCAGGAACACGTCGCGCCACATGATCGGGTCGGAGGCGGCGATGCGGGTGAAGTCGCGAAAGCCGCCGGCGGAGTACTTGATCACCTCGCCGCGGGTGACCTCCTCCAGGTCGGCGGCGGTGCCGACGATGTTGTAGGCGATCAGGTGCGGCAGGTGCGAGGTGACGGCCAGCACCAGGTCGTGGTGCTTGTCGTCCATGATCTCCACCTGGCTGCCCAGGGCCAACCAGAAGTCGGTCAGCCGCTCGACCGCCTCGGCATAGGCGGCGTCGGTGCGGGCCTGCGGGGTGAGGATGCACCAGCGGCCCTGGAACATCTCGCCGAAGCCCGCCTCCGGGCCGGACTGCTCGGAGCCGGCGATCGGGTGGCCCGGGATCGCGAAGCAGGTGGGCGGCACCACCTTGGCGAAGGCCTCGCTGACCGCGGCCTTGACCGAGCCCACGTCGCTGACCGTGCAGCCGGGCTTGAGCGCGCCGGCGACCTGCTCCGCCGCCGTGCCGATCGCCAGCGGCGGCGCGGCGAAGATCACCAGGTCGGCGCCCTCCACCGCCTGGACGGGATCGTCGGCCACCGTGTCGGCGAACCCCAGCTCGGCGATCTTGGCGCGCGCGGCGGGGCTGGCGTCGTAGACCGACACCTCGCCCACTACCCCGGCGGTGCGCGCCGCGCGGATGACGGAAGACCCGATCAGGCCGCAACCGATCACCGCCAGCTTCTGGTACAGCACCCCCGTCACGTCCTCAGCCCTTCAGAAACGCGGCCAGGGCGTCGACCAGGGCGCGGTTGTGCTCTTCGAGACCGAGCGTGATGCGCAGGTGATTGGGCAGGCCGTAGCCGGCGACGCCGCGCACCAGCAGCCCGCGGCTGGCCAGGAAGGCCTCCGCGTCCGGCGCCCGCCGGCCGTCCGCGTCGGGCAGGCCGACCAGGATGAAGTTGGCGGAGGACGGCACCACCTCCAGCCCGAGGCCGCCCAGCTGCTGCACCAGCCAGGGCCGCCAGTGCTCGACGTGGGCTCGCGAGCGGGCCTGGAATTCCTCGTCGCCCAGCGCCGCGACGGCGGCCGCCTGGGCGGGGATCGAGGTGTTGAACGGCAGGCGCACGCGCTCCACGGCGTCGGCCACCGCCGCCGGGGCGTAGGCCCAGCCTACGCGCAGGGCGGCCAGGCCATGGATCTTCGAGAAGGTGTGGGTGACGACCACGTTCGCGGCGCCCCGCGCCAGCTCCAGGCCGTCGGTGTAGTCCGGGGCGCTGGCGAACTCGGCATAGGCGCCGTCCAGCACCAGCAGCACGCTGGGCGGCAGCTCGGCGTGCAGCCGGGCGATCTCCTCGGCGCGGATGATGGTGCCGGTCGGATTGCCGGGGTTGGCGACGAAGACGATGCGGGTGTGCTCGTCCACCTGCGCGATCAGGGCGTCGACGTCGATGCGGTAGTCGGGCTCGGCGGCGAACTTCACCGTCCCCCCGGCCCCCCGCGCGCCGATGGCGTAGGCGCCGAAGCCGAACTCGCCCTGCACGATGTTGTCGCCGGGGGCGATGTAGACCTGGTTCAGCAGGGCGAAGATCTCGTCCGTGCCGCAGCCGAGGATGATCCGCTCCGGCTCCAGGCCGTAGCGGGCGGCCACGGCGTCGCGCAGCAGGGTCCCGCGGCCGTCCGGATAGAGGTTCAGCTTGCCGGCCACCTCGCCGAAGGCGGCCTGGGCCAGGGGGCTGCAGCCGAGGATGTTCTCGTTGGCCGACAGCTTGACCGGTTCGGCGACCCCGTCGGCCCTGGCCTTGCCGGGGACATAGGGGCTGATGTCGAGGATGCCGGGCTTGGGCTGCGGCGTCGCGGCCTTGAAGCGATCGCCAGGGGGGAAGCGGTCGGCGGAGGTCTGGGCGTTCATGGCGCGCTCTTACACGTCGAGCGGCGTCGGCGCAGCCCCGATCACGCCGGAAAGGCGCCCCGGGGCGCGCGCCAGCCGCGGATCGTGCGCCTGGTAGAAGCCGACCAGGGCGAACAGCTTCAGCCCGCCGGCTTCCGCCAGCGGCTCCCCGGCCACGCCGTCGCGGGCGAGGGCGGCCAGCACGCCCGACGCCGGACCGGGGGCGTCGGTGACCCAGAAGGTCTGGTCCGCGCCGGTGGGCTCCGGCGCCGTCTGGGCCACGGCCAGGGCGGTGGTGTCGCCCAGCTGCGCCAGGCAGGGCAGGGCGGCGAACACCTGCAGCGCCGGCTCGGCCAGCAGCCGGCCCCACCACGGCTTGCCCGCGTCCAGCGGCAGGATCGCCACGGCGCCGGCCCGGGCCGCGGCCAGGGCCGCCTCCGGCTGCGGCTGCAGGGCCAGGCGCGCGCTGCCGAAGCTGAGGCGGGCGTGGTCGACAGCCCGGCCGGGATCGGCGCCGGCGCAGAGGGCCAGGGTGACGGGCGCCTGGGCCGCGCGGGCCTCGGCCACCAACTCGCGCCAGATGCGCACCAGCGCCGGCGCCCGCAGGCCGCCCGCGCGCACCCGGATCAGTCGGCGCAGGGTGTGCTCCTCGTCGGCCGAGACCAGGCTGCGCGGGCCTGCCGCGGCGATCGCCGCCGACGCGGCCGCCACCCGCTGGGCGAGCCGGCGCAGCAGCGCCAGGTCAAGGTCGTCCTCAGTCTCGATCTCGGTCGCGGTCACGTCAGAACACCCTCGGCGCCGGGCCGATGACCACCGGGCCCAGCTTCGTCTGGCCGTCCTGGAAGTCGAGCACCATGTGCGCCACGTCGCCCTGCTGGGCGGCGCGGGCCGCCTGCGCCCCCTGGCTGGCGGCGGCCGGCGTGATCCGGCCGGCCTCGCCCATCGCGCCCAGCGCCTGCGGCGCCTGGCGCAGGCTGGCGTTCAAGGAGCCGGACACCCGGCCGACGTCCGAGACGCTGAGCACGCCGCTGCGGGCGTCGAGGATCGACTCGCCCGCGGCGATGGTCAGCTGGCGCACCTGGAAGCGGCCGCCGGCGCGTCGCCAGCTGTCCACGGCCGTCGGCCAGCTGCCGCCCCGGAACTCGGCGGCGTTGGAGAAGATGGCGTCGGCGGTGATGCCGACCGGCTTGCCCTGGGCGATGCGGGCCATCAGGCCGGTGAGGTTGGCCTGCGCCTGGTCGAGGCCGACATAGACCGCCCCCTGGTCGCCCGGTCCGGCCCTGAGGTGCAGGTCGAAGCCCTTGGCCGCGCTGACGAAGTATGGTCTCGCCCCTGGCGCGGCGGCGAACGTCAGGTCCTCGCCCTGCACCGACAGGCGCGGCGGGTATTCGCCGAAGTGGGAGACGCTGGCCCGCAGCACCTTGGCCTGCACCGCGACGCCGCCGTCCCGCGGCCGGGTGAAGGTCGCGCCCTGCGGAGCCGCCAGGATCCAGTGGCCGGGATCATAGGCGTTGGCCTCCGCCTCCAGCCGCGGCAGCTCGAGGCCCCAGCCGGAGGGCTCGCCGATGCGCACCCCGGTCAGGTGCAGGTCCAGGCGGAAGGGGAAGCCGTCGATCCGCCGGCTCGTCCAGCTGATCGGATAGCCGCCGGCCGTCAGCCGGGCGCGCGCCGCATCCATCTGCTGTTCGGCCTGGCGCTCGATCCAGAACCAGGCCCCGCACCAGCCGACCGCCAGCACCACGGCGATGGCATAGGGAACATATAGACCCGTACGTCGGACTTTACGCGGGCTGGAAGGATCGGGCAGGGTCATGAAAAGGCTTGGCGGACAACGGGTCGGCGATGAGTGAGAGCGCGGCGGACGCGCGGTGGGTGTTCGGTTACGGCTCGCTGATGTGGCGGCCGGGGTTCGCCTTCTTAGACCGGCAGCCGGCGACGCTCCATGGGCGCCGGCGCGCCTTCTGCATCTATTCGGTGCATCACCGCGGCACCTACGAGCGGCCGGGCCTGGTGCTGGGCCTGGCGCCCGGCGGCGCGGTGCGCGGCATGGCCTACCGCGTGGCGGACGCGGCCTGGGAAGAGACCTACGCCTATCTGCGCGAGCGCGAGCAGCCGACGGAGACCTATGTCGAAGCCCGGGTGGCCATCCGGCTGGCCGACGGGCGGCGGCTGGAGGCCCTGACCTTCCTCTCCGACGTGAGCCACCCGCAGTGGGCCGGCGCCCTGACCCTGGACCGCCAGGCCGAGCTGATCACGGGCGCGGTGGGCCTGTCCGGACGCAACGAAGACTATCTCGCCGACCTTGTCGGACACCTGCGCGAGGAAGGCATTCGCGACCGGTCCATGGAGGCTCTGCTGGCCCTGGTGCGCGAGCGCGAGGCCGCCGGGGTCTAGTCGGAGACCGCCGTCCGGATCTTCTCCAGCAGCCAGTCCACCGCCGGATCGGGCCCCTCGCGGCGCATCGCGTGCACCGTGAACGGCTTCTGGGCGAACGGCGGGGTCAGCACCTGCAGCCCCAGCAGCGGGGCCTGGCGCTCGGCCAGGCGGCGGGGGCAGGTGACCAGGGCGTCCGAGACGGCGGCCATTGACAGCGCGGTGAGCCAGCGCGGCACGACGGCCAGGGTGGCGATCGCTCTCCGGTCGGGCACCGGCTCCTCGGTCGAGTTTTCGCCGGAGGCGGCCGAGAAGATGTGCCCGGTGGCGACATAGGCGTCGAGGTCCATCGTTCCCTGGATGCGCGGATGGCCGCGCCGGGCGACCACGGCGTATTCGTCCTCGAACAGGGGCTCGGCTACGACGCCGGGCGGCGGCGGACCGAAACGGCCCAGGGCCAGGTCCAGCTCGCCCCGGCGCAGGGCGTCCAGGGTGCGGCTGTGCGAATGGGTGGTCAGGGTGAAGGCCACGCCCGGCGCCTCGGCGCGCAGCATCTGCAGCAGCGGCCCGCCGACCAGCACCGCGACATATTCCGAGGCCCCGATGGCGAACCAGCGGTCGGAACGCGCCGGCTCGAATCCGCCCTCCGGCGACAGGGCGCTGTCGGCCAGCTGCAGCAGCGCCTCGATGCGGGGGGCCAGTTCCAGCGCGCGGCGGGTGGGCTCCAGGCCATGCGGTCGGCGGATGAACAGCGGGTCTTCGAACAGCTCGCGCAGCCGGCCGAGCGCGTGGCTGATCGCCGAGGCGCTGAGCCCTAACCGCTGGGCGACCGCCTGCGCCTGGCGACGGCGCAGCAGCTCGCGCAGCACCAGCAGCAGGGTCCCGTCCAGCCGGCGGATCTTGTTGAGATCGAAATCAGCCATGGCCGACTTCGATAATCCTCAAATCGCCAAACCGGAAATCGGGCGGCCGGCGGCCTATTCCGTCAGTAGCGCGCGCGACGCCGTCTCGGTGCGCTCTTCCAGCAGGCGCATGAACTCCTTGCGCGGCAGGCCGGCCGGGATCGGCTCGAGGAACTCGTAGACGATCTTGCCGGGGATCCGGCGGATGCCGTGCGCCGGCCAGTGGACGCCGGAGTTGGTGGCCATCGGCACGCAGGGCACGCCGAGTTCGCGATAGAGCGCCGCCACGCCCGGCTTGTAGTCCGGGGCCGCGCCGGGGTCATGGCGATGGCCTTCGGGGAAGATCACCACCTGGCGCTCCTCCTTCATGCGGTCCTTGGCGTCCGCCACCAGCTTGCGCAGCGCCTTGGCGTGGCCGTCGCGGTCCAGCACGATCATGCCCGCCTTCAGCGAGTACCAGCCGTAGAACGGGATCGCCATCAGCTCCTTCTTCATCACGTAGCTGAAGTCGTCGAAGACGGCGAAGGGCCCCATGGTGTCGTACATGCACTGGTGCTTGGCCGCGACCAGCACGCGGCCCTTGGGCAGGTGCTGCAGGCCGCGGAACTCCACGCTGATGCCGCAGATCGGCCGGATCATCGCGTTGACGCCCCGGGCCCAGAACGACATCGCCCAGATCATCCAGCGCCGAGGGGCCAGCAGCAGGGGGATCATCAGCAGGCCGATCACCACCGACCAGGCGTAGAAGACGATCATCCACAGGATCGAACGGAGCAGGATCAAGCAGCTTCCCCCAGCAACGCCGCCCTATCGCGCCGCGGTCTGAGCGACTGGGGTATGGGCTTTCGCGCCGGCGCTCAAGATCGCCTCGCGCACCAGCACCGCCAGGTACTTCACATATTCGAGGGTGATCCGCCTGGCGCCGTCGGTCGAAGACGCCCAGTGGTGGGCGTCGTAGGCGGGCGTGGCCACCGGATAGGGGACGATTTCCACCTCCGGCATCGACGACTTCAGCTCCAGCAGCGCCCGCGGCATGTGGAAGTCGGCGGTGACCAGGATCAGCCGCTTGTAGCCCATGGCCCGGGTCCATTCGGCCGTCTCGCTGCCGTTGCCGATGGTGTCGGCGGCGGCGAAGCCCAGATCCACGCAGCAATCGAATACCGGCTTGGCCGCGCCGGTGACGCCCAGCATGTCCTTGCGCGTGGTCTTGCGGTTGACGCCGCTCACCAGCAGGCGCTGGCCCTTGCCCGCCTCCAGCAGGCGGGTGGCCGCTTCCAGACGTTTGTCCGAGGCGCCGGTCAGGGCGACGATGCCGTCGGCCGCGGCGGGCTCCTCCGCGGGAGTCAGCCGCGCGACCCGGTCGGCGAAGGCCAGCAGACCGGCCGCCCAGATGGCCAGGGCCACCAGGATCCCCGCCAGCCCTCTCACGGCCGGCCCCTCACGCGAGCGGCGGCATGGCAGGCGTCCCGGTTCACGGCATGCGTCCAAGCACGCCCTGGGCGGTCAGGCGCGCGGTGACGGCGGCGATCAGGGCGGCAATGAACGGGCAGGGCAACGGGGCCAGCAGATCGGTCCACGCCACCGGCAGCAGGGCGGCGATGGTCTGTCCCCCCGACGAGAGCTTCAGGGCGGCGGCCGCGGCGGCGGCCAGCACGCCGCCCCAGAGGCCGGCGAAGAAGGCCATGCGGCCGAAGCGCGCCTGGAACTGCCGGGCGACGAAGGCGTCGGTGGCGCCGGCCAGGTGCAGCACCGTGACCAGCTCGTGACCGGTGGCCAGCCCCTGGCGTGTGGCGAAGGCGATCAGCGCCGCGGCCGCGGCCAGGATCATCACGAAGAGGCCGCTGGCCGCCCAGCGCGCCACGGCGCCGGCAGCCGTGATCTGCCGGGTCCACAGGCTATGGTCATCCACCGTGGCGTCCACCCCGGCGGTCTTCAGCGCCGCCTGCAGCGCCGCCGCATCGGCCGGCGCCTTGCGGTCCAGTTCGACTGCCACCAGTCGCGGCACCGGCAGGTCCGCCGGCAGCGGATCGGGCCCGAGATAGGGTTTGATCAGCGCCTCGGCCTTGTCCCGCTCCAGGGCGCGCGCCTCGGTGACGCCCTTGACCCCGGCCAGCGCCTCGGTCGCCCGTGCGGCGGCCGCGTCGGCGCTTTCACGCTCGCTGGCGCGAACCACCACGGTCGCCGAACCCACCAGCTGCGAGCGCCAGCCGTCGGCCGCGCGGCTGGCCGCCAGGGCGCCGATCACCGACAGGCTGGCCAGGCAGCACAGCACGACCAGAACGAACAGGAGGGTGAGCTGACGCCCGTCGCTTTCGGGGAGCATGGGCGCGGGCCACCAGCGCTTGACGTCCAGGGTGGCGGCGAGGGGCGCTTCGCTGGTCATGCCTCCTCGCTCCCGGCCGCGAAGTCCTGCGTTGCCTCGGGGGCCGCCCCCGGCGGCGGGTAGGGCGCGCGCGAGACGCCGTCGTAGCGGGTCAGGCGACCGTTCTCCAGGTGCAGCACCGGCTTGCCCGAGCGCGCCACCAGCTCCTCGTCGTGGCTGGCGATCAGCACCGTGGCGCCCATGCGGTTCAGCTCGGTGAACAGCCGCAGGATCCTCAGGCTCATGGCCGGATCGACATTGCCCGTGGGTTCGTCGGCCAGCAGCAGGTCGGGGCGGTGGATCACCGCCCGGGCGATGGCAAGACGCTGCTTCTCGCCGCCCGACAGCGCCTGCGGCATGGCGTGCATGCGGTGCGACAGCCCGACCCACGACAGCAGCTCGGCCACGTCCTGGCGATAGGTGGTCGGCTTGCGGCCCAGCACGCGCAGCGCCAGGGCGGCGTTGTCGAACGCCGACAGGTGGTCCAGCAGGCGGAACTCCTGGAACACCACGCCGATCCGACGCCGGACGAACGGCCGGTCCTTGGCCTTCACCTCGGCGACGTCGCGCCCGAACAGCTCGATGCGACCGCGCGAGGCGTGCTCGGCCAGGTAGATCAGCTTCAGCAGCGTCGATTTGCCCGACCCCGAGGTCCCGGTGAGGAAGTGGAACGAGCCGCGGGGCAGGGAAAACCCTACGTCGCGCAGGACTTCCGGTTCGCGCCCATAGCGCATGGACACGCCCTCGAAGGCGACGACCGGCGCGTTTTCTGCGGATTGGGCGGCGTCTTCTGCCGTTGAGTGATCGGCGTTTCTGGACATAAGACCCGAAATCGGCGACCTCGAAGTGATCCTGGCCCGGGTAACCGATTCTTCGGCATGATACTGACCTGTCCTGAGTGCGCCACCGGCTATTTCGTCGACGACGCCCAGATCAAGCCGGGCGGCCGGATGGTCCGGTGCGCCTCGTGCGGCGCGCGCTGGCTGGCGCAGCCCGACACCCCGCTTGAGCTCACCAGCAGCGAGTCCGAGGGCGCGGTGGCGAAGGAGCCGTCGCCGGCCGACCTGGAACCGTCGGAACTGACCGGCGACGACCTGCCCAAGGTGTTCCGCGAACGCGCCAGCGAACAGGAGAAGATGCGCCAGGCGAGGCTGGCCGGCCTGGTCTGGGGGGGCGTGGCCCTGCTGGTGGTCGTCGTCGTGGTCTGCCTGGTGGTGTTCCGCGAGGCGATCGTGCGCGCCGTGCCCTCCACCGCCGCGGCCTACAAGGCCATCGGCATGCCGGTGAACCGGGTGGGCCTGACCATCGAAGGCGTGCACGCCGAGCCGGCGCTGCAGGACGGCCACGCGGCGCTGTCGGTGTCGATGACGGTGCGCAACGTCGAGGATCATCCGATCGACTCGCCGCCGCTCAGCATCGTGCTGCTCAACGCCCAGGGAAAGCGGGTGGGGGGCCAGATCGTGCATCCCGCCAATCCGCGCATCGCGCCCGGGGAGCAGAAGTACTTCACCGTCGCCATCCTCGATCCGCCGCTGACGGCGCACGACCTGGAGGTGACCTTCGCCATGGACGCCATCGGCCGCACGCCGACGGCGCGCCCGGTCGCCCATCCCGTGTCCGCCGCGACGCCCGCGCTCGCGCCGGCGCCCGCCCTGCGCGGGGCGGCCTCGCCGGAAGAGCCGGCGGCCGGCGGCGACAGCGCCGCCGTGGTTCCGATTTCGCCCGCCGCAGCGGCGGGCGCCTCGACGGCTGCGCCGGCCCCCGCTAAACCCGCCGCTCCCGCCAAGCCCTGAGTTCGGAGCCCCCCCATGGCCGACGTTCCCGCTGGTCTCGAGGTCCTGCTGGACGAGGCCGGGGTGGCCGCCTGCGTCGCGGCGCTTGCCGAGAAGATCGCGCCGCGCGTCGACGACGACACGGTCGCGGTCTGCCTGCTGACGGGCGGGCTGTGGTTCGCCGCCGACCTCACGCGCGCCCTCGCCCGGCTGGGCCGGCACGTGGCGTTCGACGCCCTGTGGCTGGCCTCGTACGGCGACGAGCGCGCCAGCCGCGGCCGCTGCGAGGTGCGCGCCGACCTGCAGCGTCCGCTGGCCGGGCGACGGGCGCTGGTGGTGGACGACGTGTTCGACACCGGCCTGTCGCTCAGCGAGGCGGCCCGCCTGGTGCGCGACGCCGGTGCGGCAGAAGTGCTCACCGCGGTCTTCGCCAGCAAGCCGTGGCCCACCCCGCGCGCCATTGAGCCGGATTTCGTCGCCTGGACCGCGCCGGCCCGCTTCCTGGTCGGATATGGCATGGATGTGGGCGGCAAGATGCGCGGCCTGCCCTTCGTCGGCGCCGCGGACTGAGGCGCATTGTCGAGGCTATACAAGGGCTTGAGCGCGCACCGCTGAGGCGCCGTCGCGTTTGAGTTGATTTTTGACTCTTCCGGCAAAATTGCGCGGGTTTCGGCGCCTCGGACGAATGTGATCGTTGATAATGTGAGGGGTTGACAAAAGTATAGCCTTAAACTTTGACGTCTCGTTCAAAATAAAACTCTTGAACGCCGCGAGTCGGCAGTTCATCCTTCAATCATCAAGTAAGCGGACGGCGAGCACGCCGCCGCGCGTTTCGGGGAACGCGTCCGGGGAATGGCAAAGCGCCATTTTTCTTGGAGAGCCTGATATGACCCGCATTCTCGCCGCCGCCGCCATCGCCGCCTTTGCCTTCGCCAGCGCCGCCAACGCCGAGGGCGTTGTCGTCAAGACCAGCGGCAAGACCGCCGAAGCCATCCATCACGACATCCGCCTGGCCGCCCGTCGCGTCTGCGACGATGAATACACCGGCGTGTTCGACAACTACTTCATGAAGAACGCCTGCGTGACCGCCACCGTGGCCCGCGCCGAGTCCCAGCTGCAGGCCCAGTCGGCCGTGGCCCAGGGCCACGACGCCGCGGCGACCGTCGCCAGCAAGTAAGCTTCGATTTCAGTAAGCGACGTCGCCACCCGGTGGCGTCGCCGTTGCGTAAGCGTTCTGACCGGCTCTCGACGAGCGTCGGCCACGGGCCTCCCGGAGCCCTTTCCGATTCCGATGGATCGGGAAGGGCTCACGGGCTCCCTGGAAGTCTAGAGCCAGGGCGCCATGGGTTCCCTGGCCAGGATGTCCTCATAGGTCGGCCGGGGGCGGATCACCGCATAGTCCCCGCCGCGGACCAGCACCTCCGGGACCAGCGGCCGGGTGTTGTATTCGCTGGCCATCACCGCCCCATAGGCTCCGGCCGTCATGAAGGCGACCAGGTCGCCGGCCGCCAGCGGCGCCAGGGCGCGGTCGCGGGTGAAGGTGTCGCCCGTCTCGCAGACCGGCCCGACCACGTCATAGTTCATCGGTGAACCATCGCGCGGCCGCACCGGCCGGATGTCGTGATAGGCGTCGTACATAGCTGGCCGGATCAGGTCGTTCATCGCCGCGTCCAGCACCAGGAACTGCCGCCCGTCGGGGCGCGCGTTGACGTGCAGCACCTGCGCCAGCAGCACGCCGGCGTTGGCGGCGATCATCCGCCCCGGCTCGAAGGCGAGCTGGACGCCGAGACCACCGACGCTGCGCGACAGCATCGCCGCATAGTCTTCGGGCGACGGCGGCGCCGGCTGGTGGAAGTACGGGACGCCCAGGCCGCCGCCCAGATCCAGCCGCTCGACGGAGAGGCCCTCGCCGCGCAGGCGTTCCACCAGCCGCCGCATCAGGCCGAAGGCCGCTTCCATGGGCGCCAGGTCGGTGATCTGGCTGCCGATGTGGCAGGCCACGCCGACGGGCTTGAGCCCGGCATTGTTGGACGCCTGGGCGTACAGCCGCTCGGCCTCGCCGATCGAGACGCCGAACTTGTTCTCGGCCTTGCCGGTGGCGATCTTGGCGTGGCCCCCGGCGCCGACGTCCGGGTTGACCCGGATCGCCATCACGGCGCGCACGCCCTTCTGCCGGGCGATCTGCGACAGCAGCGCGATCTCCGGCTCGGACTCGACGTTGATCTCGGCCACGCCCACATCCAGGGCGAAGGCCAGCTCCCGCGCGCTCTTGCCGACGCCGGAGAAGACGATGCGGTCGGCGGGGATGCCCGCGGCCAGCGCCCGGCGGATCTCGCCCTCGGAAACGGTGTCGGCCCCTGCGCCCATCCGGCCCAGGGTGCGCAGCACCGAAACGTTGGAGTTGGCCTTCACGGCGAAGGCGATCAGCGGCTCGCCCAGGTCCGGGCGCGAGGCGATGGCGTCGTGCAGCACCTGATAGTGCCGCTCCAGCGTGGCGCTGGAATAGACGTAGACCGGGGTGCCGATCTCGGCGGCGATGCGCGCCAGCGGCACGCCCTCGCACCACAGCTCGCCGTCGTTCAGTTCGAAGTGGTTCATTGCGGCCGCTGCGGCGCGCTCGGCCCGTCGGACGGGGCGCTGTCGGGCGAGGGCAGGGGCTCCGGGTGGCCGCGCTGGGACTGGTCGTGGGCGTCCTTGCGCGCCTCGGCGTCCGCGGCGGCCTTCTGCTGCGCCGCCCAGTCGGCCTTGGCCTTGGCGCCCCACATCGGACCCGGCCGGTCGAGCTCACCGACCTTGCCGCAGGCCGCCAGGGTCAGGCCGGCCGCCGCCAGGGCGATCAGGGTGAGGGCGAGGCGCTGCGCGGCGAAACGGGGCGTCATCGAAGGATCTCCTGCCAGCGGGCGACCTGGGCGCGCACCTGGTCCGGCGCCGTGCCGC
Source organism: Caulobacter sp. KR2-114 (assembly GCF_049446115.1). Classification (NCBI taxonomy): domain Bacteria; kingdom Pseudomonadati; phylum Pseudomonadota; class Alphaproteobacteria; order Caulobacterales; family Caulobacteraceae; genus Caulobacter; species Caulobacter sp. KR2-114. Next base: position 970,421 of record NZ_JBMSEC010000001.1, on the reverse strand, counting down.
CGTAGCTGGTGCGGCTGGCGGCCGAGGCGGCGGGGGTCAGCACCCCATAGACATCCTCGGTGATGCGCCCGTCCAGCGCCTTCAGCTCTGCGATCGGCAGATCCGCCAGGTCCAGGCCCAGGGCCTCCGCCCGCTTCACCGCCGCGCCGGTCAGGTGATGCGCCTCGCGGAACGGGATGTTCAGGGTGCGCACCAGCCAGTCCGCCAGGTCGGTGGCGGTGGCGAAGCCGGCGCCGGCCGCGGCGGCCATGGCGGGCTTGTTCGGCTGCAGATCCTCGATCATGCCGGTCATCGCCAGCAGCGCCAGCTCCAGGGCGTCGAACGCCTCGAAGGTGGGGACCTTGTCCTCCTGCATGTCCTTGCCGTAGGCCAGCGGCAGGCCCTTCATCACCAGGGTCAGGCTGGTCAGCCCGCCCATGATCCGGCCGATCTTGGCGCGGATCAGCTCGGCGGCGTCGGGGTTCTTCTTCTGCGGCATGATCGACGAGCCGGTGGTGAAGGCGTCCGACAGCCGGATGAAGTTGAACTGCGGGGTGGTCCAGAGCACGATCTCTTCGGCCAGCCTCGACAGGTGGATGGCGCACAGATTGGCCGCCGACAGCGCCTCTAGCGCGAAGTCGCGATCGGAGACCCCGTCCAGCGAGTTGGCCATCGGCCCGTCGAAGCCGAGCGCCTGGGCGCTCATGTGCCGGTCGATCGGGAACGAGGTCCCGGCCAGGGCGGCCGAGCCCAGCGGACTCTCGTTCATGCGCGCCCGGGCGTCGGCGAAGCGGCCGGCGTCACGGCCGAACATCTCGACATAGGCCATCAGGTGGTGGCCGAAGGTCACCGGCTGGGCCGCCTGCAGGTGGGTGAAGCCCGGCATCAGGGTGTCGGCATTGTCCGCCGCCTTGGCGACCAGCGCCCGCTGCAGGGCGATCAGCTGCTCGACGGTGCGATCGCAGGCGCTGCGCACCCACAGGCGGAAGTCCAGCGCCACCTGGTCATTGCGCGAGCGGGCGGTGTGCAGCCGGCCCGACGCCGCGCCGATGATCTCGCCGAGGCGCGCCTCGACGTTCATGTGGATGTCCTCGAACTCGTCGCGGAACGGGAAGCTGCCCGCGGCGATCTCGTGCTCGATCTTGTCCAGGCCCCCGGCGATCGCCGCCGCGTCCGCGGCGGACAGGATGCCGGCCTTGGCCAGCATCGCCGCGTGGGCGCGCGAGCCGGCGATGTCCTCGCCGGCCAGGCGCTTGTCGAAGCCGATCGACACGTTGATCGCCTGCATCAGCGCGTCGGGCTTGGCGGAAAAGCGCCCGCCCCATAGAGAATGGCCGCTGGTCTTGGAGTCCCCTGTCATATGCAAGACGTCCCTGGCGCCGCGGGCGCGGCGTATTCCCGTGATTGGCAAAGGCGCGCCGCTGCCTGGCTCGGCGTCGCGGCGCTTCTATACGGCATCGCCGGGTGTTCCAAGCCGCCGGCGCCGGCCGGCGACAGCGCCGGCCAGGCGGCGGGAACGGCGCTCGGCAAGGGTCAGATGGCCAAGCTGCTGGCCACGTCCCACCCGGCGCCCGCGCCGGACACGCCCTTTGTCGACGCCGACGGCAAGTCGCACACCCTGGCCGAGTTCAAGGGCAAGGTGACGGTGGTGAACATCTGGGCCAAGTGGTGCGCCCCCTGCGTCACCGAGATCCCCAGCCTCGCCAAGCTGCAGGCGGCCTACGCCGGCCAGCCGGTGGCGGTGGTGACGATCGACGTCGACAAGGGCGAGGACATCGACCCGGCCAAGCGCTTCATCGCCAAGAATGCGCCCCTGGCCTACTATTCGGAGCCGACGTTCAAGCTGCCCTACGCCATGAAGCCGATCGTCACCGACATGCCCACCACCATCATCTACGACAAGGCCGGGGTCGAGCGCGGCCGGCTGGCCGGCGGCGCCGACTGGTCCGGGGCGGACGCCCGCGCGGTGATCGACGGCCTGCTCAAGGGGTGAGCGCGGCGGACGGCAGGGCGGCGCCGGCATCAACGCCGGGGTCCGCGGCAGAGCTGGAGCCGGTCACCGGCCGGGCCTGGCGTCCCGCGCAGGAAGCCGCGCTCGGCGGCTGGCGGCTGACCGCCACTGACGGCTTCTCGGGCCGGGTGAACGCCTGCTGGCCCTTGGGTGAGCCGGACCGGCCGCTGGACCAGGCGATCGCCGCGGTGGAGGCCTGGTACCGCGACCAGGGCCGCCCGGTGTTCAAGCTGGCGGGGGACGCCACGCGCCCGCGCGACCTGGCCGACCGGCTCGCCGCACGCGGCTACCGCGCCTACACCGACACCGTGGTGATGACCGGACCGGTGCTGGGCGAAGCCGATCCGCTGGTGCGCATCGTCGCCGACCTGGACCCGGCGTTCGCGGCGGTGTTCGCCGCGGCCGGCAACGGCGATCCCGCCGACGCGCGGGAGCGCCTGCAGACCCTGGAGCGTATGCCGCATCCGCGGGGCCTCGCCCGGCTCGATCGCGACGGCGCCCCGGTCGCCATCGGCGCGGTCGCCGTCGAGGGGCCCTGGGCGGGAATCTTCGCCATGCGCACCGATCCGGCGCACCGCCGTCTCGGCCTCGCCTGGCGGGTGTTCCAGGCCTTGCTGGCGCATGCGGCGGCGCAGGGCGCCCGCCACGGCTACCTGCAGGTGGAGGCCGGCAACGATCCGGCGCTCGCCCTCTATGCCCGCGCCGGGTTCGCCGAGGCCTACCGCTATTGCTACTGGACGCCGGCCTGATCGAGGCTTGATCCGGGGCCCTGTCAGACGCCGAGTTCGGCGCGCAGCGCCTCGGGCGTGACGCCGCGCCAGCGCAGGTCGCGCAAGGTCTCGGCCTGGTCGCGCTTGGCGTAGCGCCTGCCGTGAGGACCCCGCAGCAGCGGGTGGTGGCGGTAGACCGGCGTCGGCAGGTCCAGCAGCGCCTGCAGCAGCCGCTGGATGTGGGTCGCCTCGGCCAGATCCTCCCCCCGGATCACGTGGGTCACCTGCTGCAGGGCGTCGTCCACCACGACCGCCAGGTGGTAGGCCACGCCCACGTCCTTGCGCGCCAGCACCACGTCGCCGGCCGTCTCGGGCCGGGCCTGGATGCGGCCACGGCCGTCCTCGACGAAGTCCAGCCCCTCGAACCCGCCCAGCGCCACGCGCGCCGCCGCCAACGATAGCCGCCAGGCATAGGGCCGGCCCTCGGCCAACAGCTGCGCTTCCTCCGCGGCGGACAGCGGCGCGCCGACATAGGCCTCCGCCGGGTCGTGCGGGGCGCGGCCGATGTCGTCGAGGATCTCCTTGCGGGTCTTGAAGCAGCGGTAGGTCAGGCCACGCGCGCGCAGCCGATCCAGGGCGTCGTGGTAGTCGGCCAGATGCTCGGACTGGCGGCGCACCGGCGTCTCCCAGGTCAGCTCCAGCCAGGCCAGGTCCTCCAGGATCGCCGCCTCGAACTGCGGCCGGCAGCGGGTCGCGTCGATGTCCTCGATGCGCAGCAGGAACCGTCCCCCGGCCGCGCGGGCGGCTTCGTGCGCGGTCAACGCCGAGAAGGCGTGCCCGCGGTGCAGCAGGCCCGTGGGGGAGGGGGCGAAGCGGGTGGTGAACTGGCTCAGCGGGCCCGCCGCTCAGTGGTCGGACGTGTGTCGCCCGGGCCGGATGAAGACGCCGATGTGGTCGAGGATCGCGCGGATGAACGCTTCCTCGCCGCCCAGGCTTTCCTTCAGGCCGTCGAATTCGCGGAAGGTGGACATCTCCGCCAGGCCGTGCGCCGCGCACCAGGCGGCGATGGTGGCCAGCTGCAGCTCCGCCGGGTTGGGATCGCCGCCGGCGGCGATGATGGCGCATTCCACCTGGGTCCAGCCGCTCTCGGCGTCCTTGGCGTGCTCCGGCATTTCCGTGCGGTCGCGCATGCCGTCGTACATCACGCGGTACAGCGCCGGGTTCTGGCGGGCGAAGATCACGTAGGCCACGCCGATGTTGGTCAGGGCCGAGCGCTCGCTGTCGGCCTCGGCGCGGGCGCGGGCCACCTCGGCCCCCAGCTGCATCCAGCCTTCGTGGGCCACGGCCTCCAGGAGTTCGTTCTTGTCCTTGAAGTGGTGGTAGGGGGCGGCGGGGCTGACCCCGGCCTCACGCGCCACCGCCCGGAGGGAAAGCGCCGCCGGGCCTTCGGTTTCGAGGATCCGACGCGCCGCCATGACCAGCGCCCGTGACAGGTCGCCATGGTGGTAGGGCTTTGCGGCCAGGCTTGCAGTTTCTCTCATTACCGGCACCGTAATTCTGAATCTGATCGCTGTAAAGATTTATGTTGACACCGTTCAGATCGATGCTATCTAAGCACCGTCCAGATCGGACAACCCCTGCTCCCCCAGGGGTTTCAAGGGAGGCCTTCCGCTCCCCCGGAAGGCCAGATCGAAACAAGGAATATGGTTATGTCTCTCGCAAATTTCTCCGCGTTTGAACGTCTCTTCGACCGCACCGCGGCCGTGCTGCTGGTCTTCATCGGCCTGGCGGTCGGTGGCGCCACCGCCATCGTCGGCGTCTAAGCCGCGCCCACGATGACCGACCGGGTGTCGAAGGTTTGAGGGGAGTCGATCGGCTCCCCTCAAACGCATCCGACACAGTTACGATCCGCTAGCAAGACCTTGTAACGCCCGCAACCGCGCCGGGCTTTCACGATAGCGCCGCCGCCGAGATCCGCCCCGTGCAGGGCAGAATGCCCGCGGCCTTCGCAACGCTTCCCCTTTTCCATCGCCTCGCTTCGTCCGACAGTGACGGTCCGCCTCCGTCTGAGGTTCCGTGATGAGTCCGGGCAAGACCGCCGCACTTCCGTTCCTCGCCGTGCTCGTGATGGGCGCGGCGCCGGTGGCCGACGCGCCGCCGCTGTCGCCGCAGGGCGAGGCGGCCGACCGCGGTGGGCCCAGCCCCTCGCCCGACTGCATCGCCCGCCTGGTCGGCCAGGTGCAGCGCGCGGGCGGCCATGTGGAGCGGGCGCAGACCAGCGACAGCCCCCGCTGGGGCCGGGTCTGGCGCGCGGACGTGGCGCTGCCGGACGCGCCGGCCGGCAAGGTCAATCGCGCGGTCTGCTGGGCGGGCGGGCTGCAGTTCGCCCGCGGCCAGGACCTGCCGCCCCTGCCGACGGCCGGCGGCGCGGCGCATCGCGCGGCGGCGGCCCCCTGCGACTACACCGAGATCGAGAACCCGTGCCGGCAGGAACCGGTGCGCATCGTCTGGCTGTGCGTCCGCCCGCAGCTGTACATCTACGCCGACGGCCACGCCGAACCGGCCGGCTCGGGCGACGGCGGCCTGAACGTCGGCTTCATCAACCGCGGGGCGCCGGAGAGCGACGCCGCCTGGGCGGCGCGCTGCCGCGGCAAGGGCGGGGTCTACGACGGCGACTGAGCCGCCCGCTCAGACCTGGTCGAGCAGCGGCCGGAGCACCGGATGGATGTCCGGCGACTCCGCCTTCAGGAACGCCACCAGCGCCCGCTCGGCCTCGTCCAGAACGCCGTCCCGGCCGATCCGGTACATCAGCCAGTTGGCTTCCTCGTCGGTGACGCTCTCGGCCGCCGACTGCGCCCGCTCGACCTCGGCGTTGTGTGCGCGCCAGCTGTCCAGGCCATCGCCCCACAGGCTGCCGGCGTCCGCCGGACGGGGGACGAACATGCGGTTGAAGAAGCCGCCGATGCCGCAATAGCCATAGGGGTCGGTGTGCGCCAGCCACGCCTCGCGCCGCGCCTCGTCGTCGCGCGCCACCGGGGTGAAACCCGACACCGTCATCACCGAGGCGGCCAGCGCCTTGGCGAACAGGCCCGTCCAGGCGGCGTCGTTGTCGGCGCCGCGGCAGGCGTCGTTGATGTCGAACAGCAGCTCCGCCTCGGCCCGCGTGATCGCCACGTTGCCGTCGCCCCCGGCCGCGTACAGCAGGCGCTGCAGCAGCGCCGCCTCGGCCGCGCACACCCGTCCCTTCTCCAGCTTGCCCTGCAGCAGCGGGCCGTCGCCATCCAGCACGGCGGCCTTGACCTGGGCCATGGCGAACTGGGCCAGTCGCGGCGGGGCCGAGGTCGCCGCCTCCAGGATGTGCACCACCGCCTCCAGGGCGCTGTCGCTGTTCAGCCGGCCATTGCCGGCCAGACGGCTCATCAGCCAGTCCGCCTTGGCCTCGTCGATGTAGTCGACCGGCGCCTGCTGACGCACCACGAAGTCGGTCAGCGCCTCGATGAACAGGTCGTTCCATTCGCGGCAGCGGGTGGCGAGCGCGCGGTCGAGGTCGACCAGCGCCTCCGCCTCGTCCGGCCCCACCGTCATGTCCGGATAGATCGCCTGGCGCAGGCCGACCACGTCCGCGGGCGTGATCGTCCCGGCGGCGGTCAGGCGCTGGACCTGGGCGGAGAGGGCGGGGGCCGTCATGGGAAACCTCAACCGAACCGTGTCTTTCTCGCCACCCCCGTAAGGCAAAGCCGTTACGGCGTCGATAACCCGGGTGATTTGCGCGCTCCGCGTCATGGAGATGTCGTGCAAAACCTCCTATCTTCAGCCTGCGTCTGGATCCCCGCCGATTCTGGCCGGGGACCTTCGGGCGCAAGGCTCTGAAGGAGGCTGGTCTTCAGTTTCGACGCTCAGACACCCCCCGCTAGCCCGCTGACCCTCACCGCAGGGGCCCTCACCGCAGGGGCCCAGAGCGACGGAGGCGACCATGCAGGTGCTTAATCGTCCGCCGTCCGGCTGGCCCGCCCTGGTGCTGAACGCCGACTTCCGGCCGCTGTCCTACTACCCGCTGTCGCTGTGGCCCTGGCAGGAGACGATCAAGGCCGTCTTCCTCGACCGGGTGGACGTGGTCTCGACCTACGACAAGCGCATCCATTCCCCCAGCTTCGAGATGGCCCTGCCCAGCGTGGTCTCGCTCAAGCACTACGTCGCCCAGGACCGGCCGCCGGCGTTCACCCGGTTCAACCTGTTCCTGCGCGACGCCTTCACCTGCCAGTACTGCGGGTCGATGGAGGAGCTCACCTTCGACCACGTGACCCCGCGCTCGCGCGGCGGGCGCACCACGTGGGAGAACATCGTCACGGCCTGCGCACGCTGCAACCTGACCAAGGGCGGCCGCACGCCGCGCGAGGCGGCCATGCACCCGCACCGCGCCCCCCGCCGGCCCAGCATGTACGAGCTGCAGGAACACGGCCGCCGCTTCCCGCCCAACCACCTGCACGAAAGCTGGCTGGACTACCTCTACTGGGACATCGAGCTGGAGGCCTGAGGCCCGCCGTCACGCTCAGGGCGCCGGGGAGGCGATCGGCCGGGTCTGGTCGACCACGTAGGTGGAGACCAGCACCAGCGGTGCGCGGCCCAGGTTGCGCACGCTGTGCACGGTGTCCGGCGGCACGGCGAAGCTGGAGCCGGCGGCCAGCGGCTGGGGCGCGCGGCCGGTGATGGCGACCTCGCCGCGGCCGGAGACCACATAGGCCATCTCGGCGCCCGGATGGGTGTGCGGCTTCACCATCCCGCCGGGGTCGATCACCGTGCGCACGGTCACCGAGTGCAGCGGCGCGGCGGGGAACGCCAGGGTCTGCAGCGTGGTCTTGTGCACCGGGTCGGCCGGGGCGGCGGCCAGCGCGACGCTCGCCGCCATCGTCGCCGCGATCACCCCGGCCGCGGCGGCGGCCCAAGGTCCCTGTCGGGCCGTCATCATCGTCCGCCTCCATCCCGGTTCTGGTCGCCGGAGTTCTCGGTCAGCTGCGGCTTGTCCAGCCCCAGGGCGCGGCGCAGCTTGCCGACCTTCCCGGCCGGCACGGGCGCGGCGCCATTGCCCCAGCTCTGGCGCACATAGGTGGCGACGTCGGCGATCTCGCGGTCCGACAGCTTCCAGGCGAACGCCGGCATGGTCAGCGGCGAGGGGTAGGTCGGCGTGGGCGCCGTGCGGCTGCCGGCCAGGATCAGGTGCGTCAGGCCGGTGGCGTCGCCCTGCTGGACGACGGCGTTGCGGCCCAGGGGCGGGATGTATCCGGGCTGGCCGACGCCGTTCTCCAGGTGGCAGCTGGCGCAGGCGTCGGAATAGATCTGCGCGCCACGCTTCAGGGCGGCGGGGTCGGCCTGGCCGGCGGCGCCTTCGGGGGCTGCGGGCCGGCTCTTCAGATAGACGGCGATGGCGCGCAGGTCGGCGTCGTCCATCAGCGAGGTCGACCAGCTGACCACGTCGGCCATGGCGCCGCCGGCGTTGGCATGGGCGTTGCGCCCGGTCTTCAGGAAGTGGGCCACGTCGTCGACGCTCCAGGCGCCCAGGCCGGTCCGCGGATTGGCGGTGAGGTCCGGGGCGGTCCAGTTGTCGAGCACCCCGCCGCGGAAGTCCTGGCCCCCCTTGTCGGCGCCCAACAGGTTCTTGGGCGTATGGCAGCCGCCGCAGTGGCCGGGCCCGTTCACCAGATAGGCGCCCCGGTTCCACTCGGCCGACTGTCCGGGGTCGGGCTGGAAGTCGTGGCTCTTGAGGAACAGCAGGTTCCAGCCCTTGACCATGAACCGCAGGTTCAGCGGGAAGGGCAGGCGGTTGCCGGGCGGGGAATAGCGCACCGGCGGCGTGCTCTTCAGATAGGCCAGCACCGCGTCGTCGTCCGCGCGGCTCATGCGTCGGAACCACGGATAGGGGAAGGCCGGATACAGGTTCTCGCCGCGCGCGCCGTGGCCGTCGTGCATGGCGGCGTAGAACTGGTCCGGGGTCCAGCGCCCGATGCCGGTCTCGGCGTCCGGGGTGATGTTGGAGGAGAAGATCACCCCGAACGGGGTCTTAAGGCCCAGCCCCCCGGCCAGCGGCGCCCCGCCCGGCCGCATGTGGCACGACACGCAGTCGCCCGCGCGCACCAGGTACTGGCCCTGCCTTAGCTGCGCGGCGTTGGGGGCCGAGTCCGGGATCGGCTGGGTCAGCATCTCCGCCGGCGTCGGCCCGCCGAGCGGGTGGTGCGGCAGGGCCATCTGCGCGCCGGCGAAGCCGCCCAGCGCCGCCAGGGTCAGCCCCAGCGCGCCGGCGGCGAGCGCCACCCGGCGCCGGCCGCTCATGCCGCCACCAGGGCGCCAGGCGCCTTGAGGTACTGGGCGATGATCGCCTGGGCCGCATGATAGGTCAGCGCCGCCACCGTGCCGGTGGGGTTGTAGCCGGCGTTCTGCGGGAACGCCCCGGCGCCCATGGAGAACACGTTCGGCACGTCCCAGACCTGCAGGTACTTGTTGACCACGCTGTCCCTGGGGTTGTCGCCCATGATCGCCCCGCCGGTATTGTGCGTGGTCTGGTACGGAACCACGCTCCACGAGCCGGTGCGACGGTTGTCCTTGTACTCGCGCGGACCCATCGCCTTGGCGATTTCCACAGCCCGATCCGTCAGATAGTTCGACATCTTCAGCTCGTTGTCGGTGAAGTCGAACGTCATGCGCAGCATCGGCCGGCCGTGGATGTCGCGATAGGTTGGGTCCAGATCCAGGTAGTTGCCGCGGTGGCTCATGCACGAGCCGTGGATCGACAGGCTGAACGAGCGCAGGTAGTCGCGGGCGGCGGCCTGCTTCCAGGCGAGGCCCCACGCGGGCGTCCCCTTAGGCGTGTAGATCATCTCGATCGGCCGCCCGCCGGTGACCATGCCGGCGATATAGGCCCCGCCGATGAAGCCCAGGCCGCCGTGGTCGAAGTTGTCGCCGTTGAAGTCGTCGACGACGGTGGCGTGCGCCCCGGCGCCGATGAACGGGTTCAGGATCTTGTCGTCGAAGAACACGTTGACCGACGACATGGTCTGGTAGGCGTAGTTCTTGCCGACGACGCCCTCGCCGGTGGCGGGGTCGTACGGCTGGCCGATCCCCGACAGCAGCAGCAGCCGCACGTTCTGCAGGATGTAGGCCCCCAGGAACACCATCTCGGCCGGCTGGAAGAAGGTCTCGCCGGCGGAATTGACGTAGGTGACCCCCGTGGCGCGCTTGCGGTCGGCGGTCAGCTCGACCTTCAGCACCTCGCACTCGGTGCGCAGCTCGAAGTTCGACTTGCGCATCAGGTAGGGCAGCACCGTGGTCTGCGGGCTGGCCTTGGAATAGTTGCCGCAGCCGAACTTCTCGCAGAAGCCGCAATAGGTGCACTTGCCCAGCTGGCAGCCCAGCGGGTTGGTGTAGGCCTGCGACAGGTTGCCGGTGGGATGCGGGAAGGGATGGCGTCCCAGCGACGCGGCCGCCTGGCCGAACAGGGTCGGGCCATAGCCCTGCGCCATCGGCGGGGTGGGATATTCGGCCGAGCGCGCGCCCTCGAACGGGTTGCCGCCCGCCTGGACCTGGCCCTTCAGGTTGCCGGCCTTGCCGCTGGTCCCGCACAGCTTGTCGAAGGCGTCGTAGTGCGGCTCCAGCTCGTCATAGGTGACGCCCCAGTCCTGCACCGTCAGGTCGTAGTCGGTGACCGACTTGGCGCCGTAGCGCTGCTGGTTGTGGGTCCTGGCCTGGAAGTCGGAGGGCAGGAAGCGCCAGATCTGGCCGTTCCAGTGCACGCCGCCGGAGCCGACCCCGGTGCCCAGCAGGAACGAGCCCAGCCGGCGCATCGGCAGCGCTTCCTGGCCGACATTGTTGCGGATCGTCAGGGTGTCGTCCGACAGGTTCTGGAACAGGTGGTGGCGCCACATGTAGCGCAGCTCGTCCTGGGCGAAGCCGGTGGCGAAGTCGGTGGCCGTGTCGCGCCAGGGGCCGCGCTCCAGCGCCAGCACCGACAGGCCGGCGTCGGCCAGCTGCTGGCTCATGATCGCGCCGGTCCAGCCGAAGCCGACCATCACCGCGTCCACGGGCTTGAGGGTGGTGACCATGCTCAGGACTCCCGCCAGCCGGGACGGCCCTTGAAGCCGACGGGCGGGTAGGGGACCCGCTCGCCGTGCCGGGAGATCCAGTTGGAGTAGTCGTAGTGGGCCCCCGGGAAGCCGATCATCTTCCAGCCGCCCATGTCCTTGTTGCCGCCGTAGATCGGGTCAGAGAAATAGCCCTCCTTGGTGTTCTGCAGCAGCATGGCGAAGAAGGCCTTGGCCGGCACGCCGCCGTCGAGCTGGATGGTCCCGGCCTCCAGCCCCTTGAGCACCTTGTCCTGGTCGGGATCGGCGAGCCTGGCGAACACGGCGCCGCTGAACTGGCCGCCGACGTAGCGGTCCACCGCGGCGATCGCGGCGCGATACAGCTGCGCGGGGGCGAAGCGCAGCTGATAGCCCTGTTCCGGGGTCCCGGCCTTCCACGGCCCGCCGAGAAAGAAATGGTCGCCGCGACCGAAGGGGCCGGCCAGCTGGCGGTCCAGGAAGAACGGCACGTTGGCCTCGGTCCCGCTTGGACCTTCCGGGCTCTTCGGGATCAGCCGGTCGACCGCCGCCTCGATGAAGGCGCGCTCAGGCCCGGTGAAGAACCGGAAGTCGGTTCCCTCGGCGCCTGGGGGGACGTCGGCGGCGCCTTCCTGCCAGGGGACCTCGCCGGCGATGGTCTGCGGCGGGGCGCCGAGCTCGCCGTCGTGGATCGCCGCGCCATGCGCCTCGACCACCGCGCCGGCCGCGGCCCCGGCCAGTGCGCCGCCGACCAGAAACCGCCGGCGGTCGACCCTCTCGCTGGACAACTTCGCCCTCCTCTCGCCACCTGGACGAGAGGCTAACGCGCGAGACGGGCAAAACGATTGTCCGAAGCCCCGCAGACGCGCGGCCCGACCCGTGCACGGTCAGAAGGGCGCGGCGCCGTAGGGTCCGTAGTAGGCGAACAGCCGGTCACGATAGCTGGAGTCGCCGGCCCCGAAGGCGGCCAGTTCGTCGTGGGTGTAGTGGGGGGCGGCGTTCAGCGCGGCCTTGTCCAGCGGCGTGACATAGCCATCCAGGGCGGTGTCGTAGTCGAGCACGCCCCACGGCGTCGGATGCAGGCGCTCGCCGATGCCCAGGAAGCCGCCGAAGGCCACCATCACATAGCGGACCTGGCCGGTCTTCTTGTCGATCGAGAGGTCGTCGATCCGGCCGATGCGCTGGCCCGTCTTGTCGAACACCGGCGCGTCGATCACCCGGCTGGAGGTGACCAGGCCGTGATCGGCGTGGCTCGGCAGGTCGTCCGTGGTCATCGGGCGGGCGTCGCCATTGTCGTCCATCGGGATTCTCCTCTCGGGGGCCATGCTCCTCGCCTACAGCGCGCCGGGGCGCAAGGCGTTGCAGGACAGGCGATTGCCGCGGGATTCGTCCCGCCGGCGCCGCGCCGCCGCAAAAACTGGCGGATTGCGTACGGAAGCCTCTTGCGGAACCTTGCGTCAGAAGGGCGAAAAGACCGCATCCGCCGCAACGAGGCGAGACAGGGACAGGAAACATGATCAAGACCCGCATCACCGAGATGTTCGGTGTGGAGACCCCTATCGTCATGGGGGGCATGACCGGCGTGGGCTATGCGCCGCTGGTGGCCGCCGTGGCCAACGCCGGCGCGCTGGGCTTCATCACCGCCCACCACTCGCAGTCGGCCGAAGAGCTGCACAAGGAAATCCAGCGCTGCCGCGACCTGACGGACAAGCCGTTCGGCGTGAACCTGACCCTGCTGCCGTCGCTGAACCCGATCCCCTACGACGAGTACCGGCAGGCGATCATCGAGAGCGGCATCAAGATCGTCGAGACCGCCGGCCGCGCGCCGGTGGACCACCTGCCGGCCTTCAAGGCGGCAGGGGTCAAGGTGATCCACAAATGCACCTCGGTCCGCCACTCGGTCTCGGCGGTGAAGCACGGCGTGGACGTGATCTCGATCGACGGCTTCGAATGCGCCGGTCACCCGGGCGAGGACGACATCGGCCTGATCGTGCTGCTGCCCGCCACCGTGGACGCCATCGGCAACGTGCCGGTGATCGCCTCCGGCGGCATGGCCGACGGCCGCAGCCTGGCGGCGGCCCTGGCGCTGGGCGCCGAGGGCGTCAACATGGGCACCCGGTTCATGGCGTCGCAGGAATGCGCCATCCATGAGAACGTGAAGAAGAAGATCGTCGAGAACACCGAGCGCGACACGCTGCTCACCAACCGCACCCTGCGCAACACCAGCCGCGTGGCGCGCAATGCGGTGTCGGAAGAAGTGGTCGCGATCCAGCAGGATCCCACCAAGACCATCGACGACGTTCGCCACCTGGTGGCGGGCGTGCGCGGGCGGACCAATGTCATGGGCCAGGGCGACACCGACGGCGGCATCTGGACCGTGGGTCAGAGCCAGGGCCTGATCCACGACATCCCGACGTGCAAGGACATCGTCCGCAACATCATGACCCAGGCGGAGTCGGTGATCGAACGCGACGCCCGCCGGCTGCAGGTGACGGCCTGACGGACCGGGGCGGGGAGGGCCGGACCCGGCCTTCGCCCGCCCGACGTCGTCCTCGCGAAGGCGCGCCGGCCTCAGGCCTGCAGGCTGACCACGCCGTTCAGCGAATGGCAGTGGCCGCATTCGGCCGCGGCGGCGAGATCCTCCAGCGTTGCGTCCAGGTCGTCGCCGAAGGCGGCCAGCAGGCGATCGGGGGCCAGCACGTGCTCGGCCGAACAGACGGCGCAGCGCAGCACCACGGCGCGTGACTGCTGAATGCACAGGAACAGCGTCTGGTCGTGGGGTACGCCCCTGGTCTCGAACGCCATGCCTTGATCTCCGAACTGCTGTGCGCCGCCGCGGCCCGATCGGCCAGGGCAGCGGCCCCACCCCAATACGCGCCGACACGCCGGGTTCCGTCTAACCCTCGGTCCGATCGGCCGAATGTCTCCATTTTGCCGGGCTGCAAGCCATGTGGCGGGATTGTAGCCGAAAGACCGCGCGCGGGAATCACGCCCGGTGGCGGCAGGCCAGGCCAGGGCGCCGGATCGCCCCCGCACGCGTCACCGCGGGCGCCGAACAGGCGCCGGCGCCGCGATCCGGGCAGACCGGCGCTTCCCCGCCCGACGCTGACATTTCGAATTGCGCCGGCGCCGCCGTCTGGTCTGAGTGGCGTCGGCGTAGCCTCAACGGCGCGCTTGTGGTCGGTCGGATTGGGGATAGGGTCCTGATATGCGCGATATCTTGTCGAAGCCGATGCTTGGGGGGCTCACGCGGCGGGGCCTGATCGAACGCCTGGGGATGGTCGGCGGCATGGGGCTGATGCTCGCCGGCATGGAGGCGTTCGGCTTCGGCATCGCCTCGGCGAGCGCCGCCCCCCCCGCCTTGCCCGGTTCGGGCGGCGGCAAGAAGGTGATCATCCTGGGCGGCGGCCTGGCGGGGCTGACCTCGGCCTACGAGCTGTCCAAGGCCGGCTACGACTGCACCATCCTGGAGGCCCGAAGCTTCGCCGGCGGCCGCAGCCAGACCGCCCGCAAGGGCGTGACCATGACGGACCTGACCGGGGTCACCCAGACCTGCGACTTCGACGAGGGGCTCTATATCAACCACGGGCCGTGGCGGATCCCCTACCATCACCGTTCGACCCTGCACTACGTGAAGACCTTCGGCGTGCCGGTGGAGGTGTTCGTCAACGACAACGACGCCTCGTATCTGTACTTCGAGAACGGCAAAGGCCTGCTGGCCGGCAAGCCGGTTCGCAAGGGCCAGGTCGCCGCCGACGCACGCGGCCACGCCGCCGAGATCCTGGCCAAGCTGGCCAGCAAGACCGGCCTCGACGACCAGATCGGCGCCGGCGACAAGGAGGCGTTCATCGCCTACCTGGTGAACGAGGGCTATCTGTCCAAGAAGGACCTGACCTACGCCGGCACGGAAGGCCGCGGCTGGGACGTCCCCCCCGGCGCGCTGATGGATCCGGGCCCGGGCAAGCCGTCCAAACCCTATGCCATGACCGACGTGCTCAGCTCCAACATGTGGCGCACCCTGACTTCGGTGGCGCCCTGGGAGCAGCAGCGGACCATGTTCCAGCCGGTGGGCGGCATGGACCAGATTCCGAAGGCCTTCGAGAAGCGGATCGGCAATCTGATCCACTATTCGACGGTGGTCGAGAAGGTGACTCAGGACGCCAAGGGCGTGACCGTGCTGGCCGTGGACGACAAGGGCCAGCGCTCCACCTTCCACGCCGACTACTGCATCTGCGCCATCCCGCTGTCGGTGCTGCGCTCGATCGAGATGCCGTTCTCGCCGAAGTTCCAGGATGCGGTGGCCAGCGTCGCCTATGCCCCGGTGGGCAAGATCGGCCTGCAGATGAAGCGCCGCTTCTGGGAGGAGGACGACTTCATCTACGGCGGCCACGTCTATACCGACAACCCGGACATCAACAGCTTCTCGTTCCCCTCCACCGGCTGGCTGGGCGAGAAGGGGGTGATCCTGGGCTACTACCAGTTCGGGGCCAACGCCGCGAAGATTAGCGCCCTGTCGCCCGAGGATCGCGCCAAGTTCGCCGTGGATTTCGGCCGCAAGGTGTTTCCGCAGTACGCCGACAGCTACGAGAAGTCGTTTTCGGTGGCCTGGCACCTGGTCAAGTACAACCTCGGCGGCTGGGCGGAGTGGGACGAGGACGGCCGGCGCGACGCCTATCCGATCCTCTGCGAGCCGGAGGGGCGCATCTACCTGGCTGGCGAGCACATGAGCTATCTCACCGGCTGGCAGGCGGGCGCCATCGAGAGCGCCTGGGGCCAGATCGCCAAGCTGCACAAGCGGGCGATGGCGGCCTGACGCCGCCGCCACCGCCGTTCACCGCCACATCTTCGCAGGATCAGACCGTGACCGCCAAAGCGTTCAGCCCCGCCGTCTTTGCCGCCGCCCTCGGCCTTGCCGCCGCCGCCCACGCCGCGCCCAGCGGCCAGCAGCTGTTTCTCGACAACTGTTCGGCCTGCCACCGGCCCAACGGCGTCGGGGTGAAGGGCGCGTTCCCGGCCCTGGTGGCCGACCCGATCGCCACGGGCGACGCCAAGGCGGCCGCCTCGCGCGTGCTGAACGGGCGCGGCGGGATGCCGGCGTTCAAGGCCTCGCTGTCGGACGAGACCATCGCCTCGATCCTGACCTATGTACGCTCAGC
The DNA here is from genome assembly GCF_049446115.1 of Caulobacter sp. KR2-114. Lineage (NCBI taxonomy): Bacteria > Pseudomonadati > Pseudomonadota > Alphaproteobacteria > Caulobacterales > Caulobacteraceae > Caulobacter > Caulobacter sp. KR2-114. The sequence goes on along the minus strand of NZ_JBMSEC010000001.1, from coordinate 954,478 downwards.
TTGGGGGAACAAGGCCGGGCCGGTGACCCCGGCGATCGTGGCGGCGGCCCGTGGGTCGGCCGCCAGCCACCAGCTGCAGTCCGGCGCGCAGGCGCACTAGAAGCCGGCGCGCGCCTCAGGCGTGGGTGGTCACGGCGATGATGAAGACGCCGCCCAGCACGAACAGACTGAGGGCGACGTATAGAACCTGATTGGCCGTCATGGTGACGAAAGCTCCTTTGCGCGGCCATAGATGGGATTGAGAAGACGCGCCGCCAGGGGGTGGGGTTCCGATGGCGCCGTTTCCTGACAAAATGTGACAGGACGGCCATCGACCCGGCCTCAGGCGGGGCCGAGCACCTCGAGGATCGCCTCGGGGGCGCTGAAGTAGACCAGCAGGCCGGCGTGGGGGTGCTCGTGGAAGCGAACGTTGGGCAGGTGGCGCCACACCTGCTGGCGGCCCGTCCAGCGCAGGCCCAGGCCGTAGAACACGTCCCATCGTTCGCCGCCGACCTCGGCCGGTGGCCCCCAGCCGCGGGCGTAATAGGCGTGCTCGGCGGCGAAGCCCGCGCTGGTCCGCGACGAGAGCGCCTGGGCGTCCCGCACCAGCTGCGCCAGGACGGCCGGGTTGTCGGCGGTGCGCCGGTCGTCCTCGACGTCCTCCAGCGTGCCCAGGATCATCGCGCGCAGGGTGTCCGTCCGCGTCTGGCGCCGCATCATCTCGGCGAAGGTCTCGATGAGATGCGGGCGCGAGATGAAGGTGCGCAGCACGGCGGTGCGCAGGCTGAACCCCTCGTCCCACACCTGCGGCGCGTGAGCGTTGACCAGGATCGCGCGGCGCAGCCGGTGCGCATGGCGCTCGGCGAAGGCTAGCGCCGGCGCCACCGAGGCGTCGCGCGCCATCATGTCCACGGCGGGCAGCTTCAGGGCGTCGAGGATCGCCGCCATGTCGTCGGCGCAGCAGGCCATGTGCTCCCGGGTCGCCCGGTCGGTGAGGCCGAAACCGGGCCGCTGCGGCACGATCGGCCGCCAGCCGGCCTCCTGCAGCAGGGTGACGAACGCGGGAGGCAGGGTGCGGCCCGTGCTGGAGCCGTGCAGCACCAGGATCGCCCGGCCGGACCGGGGGCCATAGTCGATGAAGGCGACGCGCCGCTCGTCGGCCGCCGGGATGATCCTCAGCCGCCCCGCCGGGTCGGCGGTGTCCAGCAGGGTCTCGCTCATGCGTGTCAGGGTGGCCAGGGCGCCGGCCTCGACGCACAGCCGCACCAAGTCCTTGGCCTTGTTGACGCCGGTCTTGCCGAACACCGCCTTGAGCTGGCCGCGCACGGTGGCTTCCTTGACCGCCAGCGCCTCGGCCACCTGCCGCGCGGTCAGGCCCTCGGCGAACCGGGCCGCGGCGCGGGCCTCGGCCGGCGTGGCGCCGAAGGCGGCGCGCAGGGTGGCCTCCAGGTCGGCAGCCGGGGGATGGTCGCCGCACATCAGGTCCATCATGCGCCGCACCAGGTCCGGCGAGCGCTTGGCGCCGGTCTTGCGCATGGCCGCGCGCAGGGCGTCTCGGGCGGTCTCGCGGCCGACGCCGATCCGGTCGGCGGCGGCCACCAGGTTGGGCGAATCGAGCAGGGCCTCGGCCAGCCGGGCCTCCAGGGGCGTCAGGCCGAAGGCGTCCGCCGCCCGCATCGCCAGGTGGCTGGCGCGGGAGGGGGCGAAGGCCAGGACCGCCAGCCGCGCGCCGGCCCCGGCGCCGAGCTGCTCGCGGCAGGCCGGCGACAACGGCCAGGACTGGACGGACCCCGGGGCGCCCACACAGACCGCGATCACCTGGCCGTCGTGCGCCTCCGCGAGGCCCGTGGCGACCCCGTCCCGCGCCGCCTGGCGGGTGAGGCGGGCGAAGGCCTGGCTGTCGGTAGGGCGACCGAACAGGCCCTCGAAGCCTGGATCGGCGAAGATCTGTCGCCCGCCGGGCGTGAACACCGCGCCGCACAGGGCCGAGGCCGGCGCCCGCGCCGACCCGCCGGCGGCCTCGTCCAGACGCGCGGCGTCCGCCAGGGCCGCGGCCAGCGCCTCGGGCTCCCGGCTGGCGCTGACCTCCAGCCCCGGCCAGCCGTCTAGGAAGGCCTGCGAGGGCTGACCTTCGGCCAGCCGCTGGCGCAGCGCCTGCGGCAAGGATGGTTCGAGTTTGGCCCCCACGCTATCCGATCGCTGAACATGACGAATTCGACATTAGTCGAACCGTATGGTGTCGCCCCGGAAACATTGCAGCACGCCGTTCGGCGAACGTCCATGGGCCCGATCGGGCGGCAGCCTCGCCCGGCGCATAGTTTTTCTAACTGGCGCATTCCGAACAGCTGTTTAAGTCTCCGTCTCCAATCGCAACCCGCCGGGAGATCTCCGTGGCCGCCGACGCCCTCTTCAAGCCCTTCACCTTCAAGGGGCTGAACCTGCCCAATCGCGTCGTGATGGCGCCGATGACCCGATCCTTCTCCCCGGGCGGCGTGGCGACCGATGATGTCGCGGCCTACTACGCCCGGCGCGCGGCGGCCGAGGTGGGGCTGATCATCTCCGAGGGCACCGGCGTCGACCGGCCGGCCTCGCTGAACGATCCGAACATCCCCCGCTTCCACGGCGAAAGGGAACTGGCCGCGTGGAAGAAGGTCATCGACGACGTCCACGCCGTCGGCGGCCTGATGGCGCCGCAGCTCTGGCACGTCGGCGCGGTGCGAAGCCGCCGCGAGGACTGGGCCCCGGCCGGTCCCTATGACAGCCCGTCGGGTCTCTCCAGCCCGGGGCACAAGTTCGGCGAGGGGATGACCGACGCGGAGGTGGCCGACGCCATCGCCGCCTTCGCGCGCGCAGCCGCCGACGCCGAGCGCCTGGGCTTCGACGCCATCGAGCTGCACGGCGCCCACGGCTACCTGATCGATCAGTTCTTCTGGCAGGGCACCAACGAGCGCGACGACGCCTTCGGCGGTCCGTCGATCGGCGACCGCGGCCGCTTCGCCGCCGAGATCCTCAAGGCCGTCCGCGCCGCGGTCAGCAAGGACTACCCGGTGATCATCCGCCTGTCGCAATGGAAGCAGCAGGATTTCAACGTCAAGCTGGCCGAGACGCCGGCCCTGCTGGAAGCCTGGCTGCAGCCGCTGGTCGACGCGGGGGCCGACATCCTGCACTGCTCGCAGCGCCGCTTCTGGGAGCCGGAGTTCGAGGGATCCGACCTGAACTTCGCCGGCTGGGCCAAGAAGCTGACCGGCGTGCCGACCATCACGGTCGGCTCGGTGGGCCTGTCGGGCGAGTTCATCGCCGCCTATGCCGGCGAGGCGTCCAAGCCGGCGTCGCTGGACGAGCTGCTGCGCCGCCTCGACCGCGGCGACTTCGACCTGGTCGCGGTCGGCCGCGCGCTGCTGCAGGACCCGAACTGGGCGGTGAAGGTGCACCAGGGCCGCACGGCCGAACTGCTGGACTTCGACCGCTCGGCGATGGCCACCCTGTCGTAGACCACGTCCCACGCCGGCTTCTCGCCTGGAGGAGCCGGCAAGGGCGCCTTCGTTCAAGCCAACCGGCGCGCGCCGGGCCACGCCCGATGGCCGCACCTGCGCGGGCAGGCTAGAACCAGCGCATGATCCAGACCCTCGTCGTCCTGCTCACCGCCTCGGTGCTGTTCGTGCCGATCAGCCGGCGGCTGGGGCTGGGCAGCGTGCTGGGCTATCTGGTCGCTGGCGTGGTGATCGGCCCCTCGGTGCTGCGTCTGGTCACCGACATCGACCAGATCACCGAGGTCTCCGAGCTCGGCGTGCTGATGCTGCTGTTCCTGATCGGGCTGGAGCTGCGCCCGCGCCGCATCTGGCTGATGCGCAAGGCGGTGCTGGGGGTCGGCTCGGCGCAGGTGCTGGTCACCGGCGCGGTGCTGGCTGGCCTGGCGCACCTGGCGGGCGCCGCGTGGCCGGCGGCCGTCGTGCTGGGCGCGGGCCTGGCCCTGTCGTCGACCGCGATCGTGCTGCCGATGCTGGCCGAGCGCGACCTGCTGGGCGCCGCCTCGGGGCGCGACGCCTTCGCCGTGCTGCTGTTCCAGGACCTGGCCTCGGTGCCGATGGTGGCCGCCGTGCCGTTCCTGGCGGCGGGGCACACGGAGGCGGCGACGCCCTGGCTGTCGATCGCCAAGGCGGCCGGCGGGGCGGTGGTGATCCTGATCGGCGGGCGCCTCCTGATGCGGCCGCTGTTCCGCCTGATGGCCCGCGCCAACACCCGCGAGGTATTCACCGCCACGGCCCTGCTGCTGGTGGCGGGCGCGGCCGGCATCTCCCAGGCGGTCGGCCTGCCGGCCTCGCTGGGGGCCTTCGCCGCGGGCGTCCTGCTGTCGGAGTCGGAGTACCGCCACGAGCTGCAGGCCGACGTCGAGCCGTTCGAAGGTCTGCTGCTGGGCTTCTTCTTCATCTCGGTGGGCATGTCGGCGGACGTGCGGCTGCTGCTGGCCGACCCGGCGCTGATCCTGCTGGGCGCCCTGGCGATGATGGCCGTGAAGATCGCCGTGCTGCTGGCCATAGAGCTGCTGCGCCGCCAGCCGCTGCGCACCGCCGCGCGCATGGCCCTGGCCCTGCCGCAGGGCAGCGAGTTCGCCTTCGTGCTGTTTCCGGCCGCCCTGGCGGTGGGGGTGCTGCCCAAGGCCGCCGCCGGCCAGGCGACGCTGGTGATCGCCCTGTCGATGCTGCTCAGCCCGATGCTGTTCGCCGCCTCCGAGGCGCTGCTGATCCCGCGGGTGACGCCCAAGGCCGCGCCCCCGCCGCCGTTCGACGCCTTCGACACCCAGGAGGCGCCGGTGATCATCGCCGGCCTGGGCCGCGTGGGGCAGATCATCGCCCGGGTGCTGCGCATGCAGGGCATCGCCTTCACCGCCCTGGAGAAGGACTCCGAACAGGTCGAGCAGGTTCGCCGTTTCGGCAACAAGGTGTTCTTCGGCGATCCCGCGCGGCTTGACGTGCTGCGCGCTGCGGGCGCCGACAAGGCGCGGCTGCTGATCCTGGCCACCTCCGACGCCCAGGAGAGCCTCGGCATCGTCGAGACGGCCAGCCGCAACTTTCCCAACCTGAAGATCATCGCCCGCGCCCGCGACCGCTTCCACGCGCACCGGCTGCTGGAGCTGGGCGTCAACAACATCACCCGCGAGACCTACCACTCCAGCCTGCGCATGGCGGAGGAGGCGCTGAAGGCGCTGGGTCATCCGCCAGACCGCGCCCGGCGCGAGGTCGGCCTGTTCCGTGACTACGACGAGCAGCTGCTGCTGGACCAGCGGGCGATCCGCGACGACGAGAAGGCGCTGATCCAGAGCACCCGCAACGCCGCCGAGGAACTGGCCAGCCTGCTGGAGGCCGACCGCCAGAGGGCCAGGCTGCCGGAACCCAAGGCGGCCACGGGGGACGGGCCGGCGGTGGAGGCGGCGTCTTCAGAGACGGCTTGACGGGCGCGAGGTGTTGCGAGCGCCAGTCATCCCCCAGACTGTCATCCCGGAATTCGCGAAGCGGATATCCGGGACCGCGGCAGGCGCCGTCGCCCGCCATCGCGGACCACCATCGGCGTTTCCGGCGGTCCCGGATAAGCCGCTGGCGCGGCTTTCCGGGATGACAGTGAGGGAGGACGAGTCGACGCCCGTCCCTAGGCGTTGAAGTTCAGCTTCAGGCCCGGCCGCGGCCAGCGGCACTTGAACAGCTTGCCGGTGGACGAGCAGGTGATCCAGGCGTCGTGCATGTCCGGCCCGCCGAAGCAGATGTTGGTGGTGATCAGGTCCGGGAACGGGAAGTGCTCGGTCGAGCCGTTCGGATCGAAGGCGGTGATGCCGCCGTTGATGATCGTCGCCACGCAGACCTTGCCCGAGGCCTCCACCGCCAGGCTGTCCAGCAGCTGGTAGCCCTGCAGGTTGCAGATCACCCGCCCAGGGCCGAAGCCTTCCTGCGCCTTCAGCACGCCGGGGCGCTCGATGTCGAAGGCCCACAGCCGGCCGAGCTGGGTGTCGGCCATGTAGACCACCGTCTCGTCCGGCGACAGGCCGACCCCATTGGGCGAGACGAAGTGGCCGCGCGGGCGGCTGATGTGCGAGCCGTCAGGCTTGGCGTAGAGCAGGGCCCCGTGCTTGCGCCCGTCGGGCGTGCCGCAGCCGTGGTCGGTGAACCAGAAGCCGCCTTGCTTGTCGAACACCAGGTCGTTGGGGCCGTTCAGCGGCTCGCCGTCGCAGGCGTCGTAGACGGTCTCCACCTTGCCGGAGGCGATGTCGACGCGCTGGATGTAGCCGCCCTTGTGCTCCGGCGGGGTGGGGCCGGGGATGGTCAGGCCGTTCTGCTTGAGCCAGTGGAACGAGCCGCCGTTGTTGGTGACGTAGATCTTTCCGTCCGGGCCGATGGCCGCGCCGTTCGGCCCGCCGCCGGTCTCGGCCACCACCGTCTTTTGCCCGTCGGGCGTCACCCGGGTCAGGCGCTGACCCTCGATCTCCACCAGGATGATCGAGCCGTCGGCCATGGCGATCGGCCCTTCCGGAAACTGCAGGCCGTCGGTGACGAGGTGGATTTCCAAGGCGGTGCTCCCAGCGTGTTCTTGCCAACGTTTTCTTGCTTGCGCGAACCATGCCGCCGGGGCCGGAAGGCGTCCAGCCCGACGTCGGGTCAACGGCGCTCCAGAACCCGGAACACGAAGGCGTGGTCGTCGTCGGGGCCCGCCGCGTGCGCCTCGCGACGCACCTCATGCCAGCCGGTCTCGTCGATCGGCGGCAGGTGGACGTCACCTTCCGGCTCGGCATCCACCTCGGTGAGATAGATGCGGCGCGCCTTGGGCAGGGCCAGGGCGAACAGCGCCGCCCCGCCGATCACGCAGAACTCCTCGACCCCGTCCTCCTCCGCCTGCTCGCGGGCGATCTGCACCGCCTCGCCGAACTCTTCGCAAACGATGGCCTTCTTCGGCTCGAACGAGCCGTCGCGCGACAGGACGATGTTGGTGCGCTTGGGCAATGGCCGTACGGAGAGACTGTCCCAGGTCTTGCGGCCCATGATCACCGGCTTGCCCAGGGTCAGGGCCTTGAACAGGGCCATGTCGGACTTCAGACGCCAGGGCAGGTCGCCGCCGACTCCGATAACGCCGTTCCGTCCGCGCGCGACTGGGCCTAGGGTAAGGATCGGCAAGGTTGCGCTCCGCGTCCGGCAAGGGGGATTCCGTGAACAAGTATATCCGACCGATCGTGATCGGCTTCGTCGTGGCGTTCGTCGTCGGCTTCGGCGTGTCGGCGCTGTTCAACGCGCTGCACATTCCGAGCCCCGGCCTGTCGCTGTATTTCGCCATCTTCTTCGGTGGCTTCACGGCCTACATCCTGGCGAACCTGGCGGGCAACCGGAAGGTGGCCACCGCCGACGCCGGCCAGCAGGCCCAGGCGCTGACGATGACCGCGCCGGCGGACAAGGCGCTCGTTTATGTCTATCGGCAAGGCTTCGTCGGCATGGCGGCCGGCCTCAACGTCAGCGTCGACGGCAGGACGGTGGCCCAGCTTACCAGTCCGCGGTTCACCGTCGTCAGCGTGGCGCCGGGCGCCCACACCCTCACCGCAGGGTTCGGCGGCCTGGCTGGGGCGCAGAACAAGGTGGCCAGCGAGCCGTTCACCGCCGAGGCCGGCGGCGTCTACGCCTTCCGCCTGACCCTTTCGATGGGCATGCTGCAGAACAGCATCCAGATCGCGCCGATGCCCGATCTGGCTCCCGTGAAGGCCGCGCTGGGCGGGATGAAGATGACGGCGCCCGAGATTTCCGAGATCTGAGGGCCGGGGCCGCGTCAGACCGCGATCGGCGCCTTGATGACGCCGTGCGAGCGGTAGCCTTCCAGCGTGAAATCCTCGAGCTCGAAGGCCAGCAGGTCGGCCTTGGGCGCCAGCCGCATCGTCGGGAACGGGTGCGGGTCGCGCGCCAGCTGCCGGGTCGCCTGGTCCATGTGGTTCAGATAGAGGTGCGCGTCGCCCAGGGTGTGCACGAACTCACCCGGCTGCAGCCCGGTCACCTGGGCCATCATCAGGGTCAGCAGGGCATAGCTGGCGATGTTGAACGGCACGCCCAGGAACACGTCCGCCGACCGTTGGTAGAGCTGGCAGGAGAGGCGGCCGTTGGCCACGTAGAACTGGAACAGGCAGTGGCAGGGCGGCAGGGCCATGTCGTCGACGTCGGCGGGGTTCCAGGCCGAGACGATGTGCCGGCGGCTGTCGGGATTGGTCTTCAGCGACTGCGTGACGGCCGCGATCTGGTCGATCACCCGCCCATCCGGCGCCGCCCACGAGCGCCACTGACGGCCGTAGACCGGCCCGAGTTCGCCGCGCTCGTCGGCCCACTCGTCCCAGATGCTGCAGCCGCGCTCCTGCAGCCAGCGCACATTGGTGTCGCCGCGCAGGAACCACAGCAGCTCCAGGATGATCGACTTCAGGTGCACCCGCTTGGTGGTCAGCAGCGGGAAGCCGGCGGCCAGGTCGAACCGCATCTGCCGGCCGAACACGCTGCGCGTGCCGGTGCCCGTGCGATCGCTCCGCTCGACGCCCGAGGTCATGATGTCGGCCAGCAGGCCGAGGTACTGTCGCTCCGGATGGTCGCCCGATGCGGCGGACTCGGACTTCACGACGATGGGTGAGAGGGCGTTCACGGCGGCGAATCACTCGGTGGCTCTTGCGAGTGTCACCCTAAACCCTGTGGCCAGGGGTAAATTTCCCGCCAGAGCTTGTGGGCAAGTCGGCGAAGGTGTGGACAGTCCTAGCCGGCGAACCCGCCTTCATCGAGAAAGGCCTCCTCCTCCGCCGTAGTGATCCGGCCCATGGCTCGGTTGCGGTGCGGGAAGCGGCCGAAGCGGACGATGATGTCGCGGTGGCCGCGCGCCCATTTGGCGACCTCCGGATCGCCCACCTCCGCCGCCAGCGCTTCGTGCAGCGCCACTGAGCGGTCCTGGTCGACCATGGCCTCCGAGTGTTCGAACGGCAGATAGAAGAACGGCCGCAGGTCGGGCTCGACCCGCAGGTCGTGGCCGGCGTCGATGGCCTGGGCGGCGACGTGGCGCGCCAGCGGGTCGGTGGCGAAGGCATGCGCCGAGCCGCGCCAGAGGTTGCGCGGGAACTGGTCCAGCAGGATCAGCAGGGCCAGGGCGCCCTCGGCGCTGGCCATCCAGGCGTCATACTCGCCGCGCGCGGCGGCGAAGTGCGTCGGTTCGAACTTCAGCCGGATCGCCTCGTCGAAGGCTGTACTCTTGGCGAACCATCGCCGCGGTCCGGCGTTGCGCCAAAAACCAACTATATCACCGGGGTGGGCAGGCATTTATATCTCGAATGACGGCGTTCCATGATGAACCGCAATGCGCGACGTCGTTCAAGCGGGGTTCATCGCAGAAGGCTCATCAAGGCCGGGACAGGAAATGATCGGTGGCGCGCGGCGTCGCCGCAGGAGCAGAGATCCATGAAACGCACGATGACCGCGGCCCTGGCCCTGGCGTTTGTCGCCGGCGCCGCGATGGCCGAACCGAACGACAACAACAACGGCCAGGGCGGCCAGCATCAGGGCCAGGGTGGCGGCCAGCATGGTCAAGGCGGCCAGGGTGGCGGCGGCCAGCACGGCGGCGGCCAAGGCGGCGCCCAGGGCGGCGGCGGCCCCGGCGGTGGTGGCGGTCAGCACGGCGGCCCCGGCGGCTGGCATGGCGGTCAGGGTGGCGGCGGTGCGCCTCAGGGTGTCCAGGGCCAGAGCGTTCAGCCCCAGGCGCCGCAGGGCGCGGGCGGCGGCCCGAACTACCATCACTCCTGGCAGGGCCAGGGCCAAGGTCAGGGGCAGGGCGGCGGACAGCAGCCCGCCTGGCACAACCCCGGCTACCAGAACAACAACAACGGCCAGCCGGCCTGGCACAATCCGGGCAATCAGAACAACAACGGCGGCCAGCCGGCGTGGCACAATCCGGGCTACCAGAACAACAACGGCCAGCCGGCCTGGCACAATCCGAACGGCGGCCAGAACAACGGCTACAATGGCTACAATGGCCATGGCGGCCAGAACAACGGCTACAACAACGGCTACAACAACGGCCAGGGCTGGCACGGCGGCCCGGGCGGTCAGAACGGCCAGTGGAACAACAACAACCATGGCTGGAACAACGGCCATGGCGCCCCCGGCTACCTGCCCGGCGGCCATGCGCCCCGCGATCGCGACCGCGGCCGCTCCTGGTTCCAGTCGGGACGCTTCCCCGAGAGCTTCCAGGCCCATCACCGCTACCGCGCGCCGTTCTACCGGCCGAACGGCTGGTACTATCAGCGCTGGAGCTACGGCGAGTTCCTGCCCTTCGGCTGGTTCGGCCCGTCCTTCTACCTGAACTGGGGCGCCTATGACCTGCCGGCGCCGCCGATCGGCTGCGAATGGGTGCGCCAGGGCGACGACGCCCTGCTGGTGGACATCTACACCGGCGAGGTGCTGTCGGTTTACTACGACGCCTTCTACTGAGGCGTGAGCGGGCGCCCGCAGGGGCGCCCCTCGCACAGGCAATGCCGGGGCCATCGTGGCGGAAAGCGCTGCGGTGGCCCTTTTGCATGCGCATCCGGCGTTGACGTGCGGCGAAAAAACCTATCAATCGCGCCCGTTGTCAGGGCCGCCTTTTGCGCGGTTCCTCGGTTCCAAGCCTATCCGGAGAAAATATCATGCGCGTCTACTACGACCGCGACGCCGATCTCGCCCGCATCCTGGACAAGAAGATCGCCATTGTGGGCTACGGCTCGCAAGGCCACGCCCATGCGCTCAACCTGCGGGACTCCGGCGTAGCGAATGTAGCGGTCGCGCTCCGCGCCGGCTCGCCCACCGCCAAGAAGGCGCAAGGCGAAGGGCTGAAGGTGATGACCGTCGCCGAGGCCGCGGCCTGGGCCGACATGATCATGATCCTGGCCCCCGACGAACTGCAGGGCTCGATCTACCGCGACGAGATCGCCCCCAACATCCGCGACGGCGCCGCGCTGCTGTTCGCCCACGGCCTGAACGTGCACTTCAAGCTGATCGAGCCCAAGGCCTCCATCGACGTGCTGATGGTGGCGCCCAAGGGCCCCGGCCACACGGTGCGCGGCGAATACCAGAAGGGCGGCGGTGTGCCGTGCCTGATCGCCGTCGACCAGAACGCCACCGGCAACGCCCTGGACCTCGGCCTGGCCTACGCCTCGGCGATCGGCGGCGGCCGCTCTGGGATCATCGAGACCAACTTCCGCGAGGAATGCGAGACCGACCTGTTCGGCGAGCAGGCCGTGCTCTGCGGCGGCCTGGTGGAGCTGATCCGCGCCGGCTTCGAGACCCTGGTGGAAGCCGGCTACGCGCCGGAGATGGCCTATTTCGAGTGCCTGCACGAGGTGAAGCTGATCGTCGACCTGATCTACGAAGGCGGCATCGCCAACATGGACTACTCGGTGTCCAACACCGCCGAGTACGGCCAGTACGTGTCCGGCCCCCGCGTGGTCACGCCTGAGACCAAGGCGGAGATGAAGCGGATCCTCGACGACATCCAGTCGGGCCGTTTCGTGCGCGACTGGATGCTGGAATGCGCCGCCGGCCAGCCCAGCTTCAAGGCCACCCGTCGCCGCGGCGCCGAGCACCAGATCGAAGAGGTCGGTGGTCGTCTACGCGCGATGATGCCCTGGATCACCAAGAACAAGCTGGTCGACCAGGCGAAGAACTGATCATCCCGCATCGACGGGATCGGGGAGGGGACGTCCGCTGGGCGTCCCCTTTTTCGTGTCTCGCTAGTCCCAGCCCAGCGCCGCCTCACCCCTGAGGATCGCTTCGGCCTGCAGGGTGTGCTTGCCGCCGGCCCGGTCGTGCAGCACCAGGGGCGGCAGGATGCGCAGGGGCGCCTTTCCGGTCTTCACCGCCCGCACGATCACCCGCTTGGCCGGGACGTCGGCGAACGGATGCACCGGGCGCACGGTGAACGAGCCCGCCTTGGGGGCGAGATGGGCCATGATGTCGGCCAGCCGGTCGGCGCGGTGGATCATCACGATCGCCCCCCTCTCGCGTACCGCCTTGAGCAGGAAGGCGCACCAGGCGGCGAGGCCCTCCACGGCGATCCAGGCGGCGCGCTTGGCGGGATCGGGCGCGCGCAGGGCGCCCTCGTCGTCGAAGAACGGCGGATTGGCCATGGCCATGTCGAATGGGGGCAGGCCGAGCTTCGAGAACGGCTGTCCCACATCGGCGCGGCGCGCCTCGACGCGATCGCCAAGAGCATTGAGCACGATGTTCTGCTGCGCCAGGGCCACCGCCTCGGGATCGCTTTCCAGGCCCAGGAACCTCGCCCCCGGACGCCTGGCGGCGGCCGCCAGCAGCGCCGCGCCCGCGCCGCACCCGGCCTCCAGCACGGCCTGGCCGTCGCTGGCGTCGCAGGCCGCCGCCAGCAGCGCCGCGTCCATTCCCGCCCGATAACCGCGCGCCGGCTGGCGTAGTACAATCCGCCCGCCCAGCAGACGATCCTCGGTCACTTCCATGGGGTGCGTCGCTTCAAGCCTTGTGCTTGTCTCTGGCCTGACCTATCCCGCCTTTGACTATCTTCCGCAACGCCGCGTGGGCGGGCGGCGAACAGGAGCAGAAGGACTTGGACGCAGCCAAAGCCGCCGTCGCCCGGCCAGCCGGCTCCGTCGAGCGCCTGGCCAAGCTCGCCGCCGCCGATATGGCGAGCGTTGACGCCCTTATTGTGGCGCGCATGCAAAGTCCGGTGAGCGTGATCCCGGCGCTGGCGGACCATCTGATCGAGGCGGGCGGCAAGCGCCTGCGGCCGTTGCTCACCGTCGCCGCCTCGCGCCTGTGCGGCGGGCGCGGCGATGCGGCCTGGAAGCTGGCGGCCGCGGTGGAGTTCATCCACACCGCCACCCTGCTGCACGACGACGTGGTGGATTCCTCGCAATTGCGCCGTGGCAAGGTGGCCGCGCACCTGATCTGGGGCGCCCCCTCCAGCGTCCTCGTCGGCGACTTCCTGTTCGCCCGCGCGTTCGAGCTGATGGTCGAGACGGGCGCCATGAAGGCGCTGGACATCCTGGCCCGGGCCTCGCGCGTGATCGCCGAGGGCGAGGTGCTGCAGCTGACCCGCGCGCACGACCTCAACCTGTCGCAGGCGATGTATCTGGAGATCATCTCGGCCAAGACCGCCGAGCTGTTCGCCGCCGCGGCCGAGGCGGGCGCGGTGGCCGCCGGCGCCGACGACGTCCTTTCGGCCGCCCTGCGCGCCTACGGCATGAACCTGGGGCTGGCGTTCCAGCTGGCCGACGACGCCCTGGACTACGGCGGCGCCACCGAGACCCTGGGCAAGAACGCCGGCGACGACTTCCGCGAGGGCAAGGCCACTCTGCCGCTGCTCCTGGCCATCGCCCGCTCCGGCCCGCGCGAGGCCGACTTCTGGGAACGCGCCATCAACCGCCGTGACCAGACCGACGCCGACTTCCGCCGCGCGCGCGAACTGATCATCGGCACCGGCGCCCTGGAAGCCACCCTGGACCTGGCCGCCGACTACGCCGAGACCGCCAAGGCGGCCCTGGAACACTTCCCGGCCAGCGACTGGCGCGAGGCGCTCTCCGCACTGGCGGATTTCGCGGTGAGCCGGCGGGCCTAGAAGCTGAGGGGCCGGCCGCCACTGCGACCTCATTCACTGTCATCCCGGAATCTGCGCAGCAGATATCCGGGACCGCCGGAAGCGCCGACACCTGGCCTCGTGGCGAGCGTCAGCGTTTGCCGCGGTCCCGGATATTCGCTTCGCGAATTCCGGGATGACAGAAGAGGGGGTGAGGGGCTTTCGCAACCTCAGCCCGGGCTGATCATCTTCTCCGGGCGGACGTATTCGTCGAACTCGGCGTCGGTGACATAGCCGCCGCCCACCGCTTCCTCGCGCAGGGTGGTGCCGTTCTTGTGCGCGGTCTTGGCGATCTTGGCGGCGTTGTCGTAGCCGATCTTGGGCGCCAGGGCGGTGACCAGCATCAGCGAGCGCTCCAGCGAGCTCTTGATGTTGTCCTCGCGGGCCTCGATGCCCACCACGCAGTTGTCGGTGAAGCTGATCGCCGCGTCGCTCAGCAGACGGCAGGACTGCAGGAAGTTGTAGGCCATCACCGGGTTGAACACGTTCAGCTCGAAATGGCCGGAGGCGCCGGCGAAGCTGATGGCGGTGTTGTTGCCCATCACGTGGGCGCAGACCATGGTCAGCGCCTCGCACTGGGTGGGATTGACCTTGCCCGGCATGATCGATGACCCCGGCTCGTTCTCCGGCAGCGACAGCTCGCCCAGGCCGGACCGCGGGCCGGACCCCAGGAAGCGGATGTCGTTGGCGATCTTGAAGAGGGCGGCGGCGGCGCTGTTGATCGCGCCGTGGCTGAATACCATCGCGTCGTGCGCGGCCAGGGCCTCGAACTTGTTCGGCGCGGTGATGAACGGCAGGTGGGTGATGGCGGCGATGCGTTCGGCCACCTTTTCGGCGAAGCCGATTGGGGCATTGAGGCCGGTGCCCACCGCGGTGCCGCCCTGGGCCAGCTCATAGAGGCCGTAGAGGGTGTCCTTGATGCGCCGCACGGCCATCGCCGTCTGGTGCGAGTAGCCGCCGAACTCCTGGCCCAGGGTCAGGGGGGTGGCGTCCTGGGTGTGGGTGCGGCCGATCTTGATGATGTGGGCGAAGGCGTTGGTCTTGACCTTCAGGGCCGCGTGCAGGTGCTCCAGCGCCGGCATCAGGCTGCGCGCCACTTCCTCGGCGCAGGCGATGTGCATGGCCGTCGGATAGGTGTCGTTGGACGACTGGCTCATGTTGACGTGGTCGTTGGGGTGGATCGGGCTCTTGGAGCCCATCACCCCGCCCAGCATCTCGATGGCGCGGTTCGAGATCACCTCGTTGGCGTTCATGTTCGACTGGGTGCCCGAGCCGGTCTGCCAGACCACCAGCGGGAAGTGGTCGTCGAGCTTGCCGTCGATCACTTCCTGGGCCGCCGCCACGATGGCGTCGCCGAAATTGTTGTCCAGCTTGCCCAGCGCCATGTTGGCCTCGGCCGCGGCGCGCTTGACGACGCCCAGGGCCTTGATCACCGGCCGCGGCTGCTTCTCCCAGCCGATCTTGAAGTTCTGCAGCGAACGCTGGGTCTGCGCGCCCCAGTAGCGGTCGGCGGGGACCTCGATGGGGCCGAAGGTGTCGGTTTCGATGCGCGTGGCGGTCATGGTCGTCCCAGGCAAGAAGCTATGGCGGGGGTTTAGCCGGATACGCCGCCCTGGCAAGCCGGAACGCGCCCTTCGCGCCCGGCCCGTCAACGCCTATAGGGAGGCGTGACCCTGGGCCAGAACGACATCCCCTCCGCCGACGGCTGGACCGGCCGCGGCAAGGTCCGTGCGCGCGAGGCGGGCGGGGCGCTGACGGTGATGATCGATGGCCTGACCACGCAGGCCAAGTACTACAAGCCCCTGGTCTACGAGTTCTTCCGCAAGGAATGGCGCGGTTCTCGGCCGGCCTGGGGCGAGTTCGCGGTCGAGATCCAGATGGAATACACCGGCGATCCGCCGTGGATGGATCTCGACAACCTGGCCAAGGCGCTGCTGGACGCCATCAAGGGCTACGCCTTCCACGACGACGCCCAGGTGCGCCGGCTGCTGGTGGAGCGCCGCGCCGGCGAGCGCGAGCGGATCACCATCCAGGTCACCCGGGATCCTTGAGGTCGGCTCAGCCCGTCCAGGGCTCCAGAGCGCCCCAGAATCCCAGCAGCACCGCGTAGCCGGCGAAGATCAGGGCGGTGACGGTGAAGCGCGCCTTGCGCCCGGCGGTCCAGCTGTCCAGCCGGCGGCCGCCGCCGCGCCACACCAGGGGAATGAACACCAGGCTGACCACCGCCATGATCGCCGCGACCAGGGCGCAGGCCGAGGCCAGCAGCAGGTTCCAGCCCGGCCAGTCGTACATCATCTGCGCCGGGTCCCTCACGTTCATGGCCCAGCCGCCGAACAGGCCCGCGGCGACGATCCACAGGATCGCCTGGCTGGACTGCAGCAGGCTGGCCCGACGCTGGCCGGAGGTCTCGCGGAAGTCCCGCCTGGCCCGCATCACCACCCCGCCGAGGGTGGCCAGCGAGGCCACGAGGGCCAGGGTCGTCATCCAGGCCAGCGCTGCGGCCTGGCCGAGGAATCCGACGCGCTCGAACGTGAGGCCGCCCCAGGGTGCGAAGAAGCGACCCGCCCGGCCACCGTCCCGGCGGTCGAACACCAGGCGCTGGGGGCCGTCGTCGCTGGCGAACCAGCCGCGCGCCGGCGCGCCGTCCAGCGACCAGACCCCACCCACGTCGGCGCCGCGCACCAGCAGCTTGCCATTGTCGCTGATGCGCACGGTCTCCGTCGCCAGCAGCCGGGTCACGAACCCCTCGAGGCCGCCCCAGGCGCGCCGGTCGTTCAGGTAGACGCCCTCGAAGGCCTGGCGGTCGGCGATCAGGGCGTTCGAGCCGGGCAGCAGGGCCGGCGGCGGGCCGGCGTAGAACCGCTGCACCAGATGGGCCGGCAAGGCGCTGACCAGGGCGCCTGCGCTGTCGGTGTTGCCGGTCACAAAGACGCCCAGTCCCAGTTCCGGAACCAGCACCATGTTGGTGTGAAAGGACAGGGTCGCGCCGCCCAGGCCGACCCCGCCGAAGTCGCCCGGCAGCGCGGTCTCCAGCAGGCCGTGGCGCCAGGCCGGCAGGCCGCGGGCGGGCGTCGGCTGCGGGCTTGAGAAGGCGATGGCGGTGGGCTCGCCGTAGATGGTCACGCCGTCCAGGCTGCCGTTGCCCAGCAAGGCCAGCATGAAGCGCGACATGTCGCCGACGCTGGCCGAGCCCCCGGTGGCGGGGCCGACCTGCTCCCAGTATTCGGCGCTGCGTAGGCGGTAGCCTGCCGTGGTCCAGCGGAAGCCCCGCGACAGATCCCCCGCCAGGGCGGGCGCCAGCGGCGCGGGCAGGCCTGTCGCCGGGCCGTGCGGCTCGCGGAAGCTGGTGTGGGCCAGGCCGAGCGGGCCGGTGATCTGGTCCTCCACCAGGGTTTCGAAGGGCTTGCCGCTCACCTCCGACACCGCCTCGCCGGCCAGTGCGACGCCGTAGTTGGAATAGCTGACGGCCGCCCCGGGCTCGCGCACCCGGCGTGGTCGCTCCTGCCGCAGATAGGTGGCCAGCGGCCGGACGCGCCCCTCGTCGCGCTCGACCAGCTGGCCCAGGGCGCGATCCTCGAACCCGGCCGTATGGTTCATCAGCTCCAGCAGGGTGATCGGCCGCGAGTAGCCCTGGTCACGGATGCGCAGGGCGTCGGGCAGGTACTGGTTCACCCGCGCGTCCAGCCGCATGCGCCCGGCCTCGGCCTGGCGCAGGACCAGGATCCAGGTGAAGGCGTTGGAGACGGGACCCAGGCGGAACAGGGTCCTGTCCGGATCCACGGGCCGGTACGGCGCGAAGTCCGCCGCGCCATACCCCTTCTTCAGCAGCACCTGGCCGTGCTGCACCACCGCCACCGCGGCGCCGGCGATGTGATCTCGCGTCATCGCCTGGCGAACGACGCCGTCGACAAACGCCTCCAGTTCGGCCGGCGGCATGTCCTGCCCGGGCGCGAGACGGGCGCCGGGACGTGCCGGCGCCTGAGGGGCGGCGGCGGCGGCGGCGGCCGGAGCCGGCGGATGGGCGGCGACCGGGTGGGGCGCGGGCGGGGAGGCGGCGGGCGCCGTCGCCACCGGGCCGGCAGGCGGCGGGACCGGCTGAGCACGGCTCGCGGGCGCCGCCAGCAACAGGGCTGCGGCCAGCAGGCGCAAAACTCCGCCGCGCCCGCGAAGGGAGCGCCACCCGTTCGTCATGGACGCAGCCCCCGTCGTCGCGAACATCCCCGTTCTAGTGCGACAAGCTGCCGCCCGCTAGAGCATGTCAGGCGAAAGTGGATCCGGCTTCGCCGCCCGGACACGCTCTAAATGTTTGAAATAGAGCCCTTCTTGACGGGGCAGATGAATTCATCTGACCCTCGAGGGCTCTAGCCGGTTGGGAAGAGATAGAGCTGCAGGGTTGGGCGCAACTGCGCGCCGACCGAGACCTGGGGCTCGGAGGCCGGGGACATGCCGGTCTCGTGCTCGCGTTCGGCGACGCAGGCCTGCACCGCGGACCCCAGCGCCACGAAGTCCTGCACCGTGGGCAGCACCTTCAGGAAACAGGTGTCGAAATACGGGTACTTGTCGCTCTCGCTGCAGCCGAACGACGAGCGGTCGGGGCGGGCGGCGGTGATGATCATGCGGTTGCCGTCGGCCAGCACGGGCACGAACACGCCGGAGAAGCAGGCCGAGATCACCACCACCGTGGGCTTTCGCCCGCAGCTCTGCGTGATCAGCTGGTCCATCAGCCCGGGCGGCAGCAGGTTGTCGCCCAGCACCACGCCCTGGGGCGCCCCGTGCGACGAATAGTAGATCAGGCACCCCCCGGGCGCCTTGGCGCTGAGATCCTTCAGCGTGTCGTAGATGGTCTGCAGGTCGGATTTCAGCGGCCGGGTGTCCGGGTAGCGCTCGGGCCGGACGGAGAATTCGCGCAGGTTGGCCGGATCGAAGCCGAGTTTCTCCAGCGCCTTGGAGACGTCGCGCCGGGCGTTGTCGAAGGCCTCGGTCTGGGTCTCGCTGTGCGCCGCATGATAGTCGCCGGCGATCACCACCGCCGCCCAGTTGGCGAACGGCCCGCGGCCGGGCGACTCCGCAGCCCGCGCCGGACCGCCGGCGAGCGCCAGGAGGCTGAAGACCAGGCCGACGATCAGGGCCCAGGGCTTCAACGGCGGACGCCTATTTGTAGTTCTTGAACGGCGTCGGCACGGCGGTGCCGGTGGCCTTGGCCAGCAGCCGGCCGTCTTCGTCGTAGAGTTCGCCCTCGGTGAAGGCGATGGTCTTGCCCCAGCGCGCCACGCGGCCGACGCCGCGGATAGTCCCGAACTTCGCCGGGCGGAAGAAGCTGGTCTTCATCTCGGCGGTAGGGGCCACCGCGGTCATCTTCGAAGCCACCATGCAGGCCACGGACATGCACTCGTCCAGCATGGCGCACAGATAGCCGCCCTGGACCTGCTTCATCGGATTGGCGACGAGGTCCGCCTTCGCCTCGAAGGCGACCTCGACCTCCATCTTCTCCTGACTGACGCTGACCATGCGAAAGCCGAGCGTCTGGGAGCCGGTGGGCTGGTTCTTGGTCCGCAGGAAACGCTGCAGGATGGCGTCGTCTGTCAAAGTCTCGGGCGCATCCGAGGCAACGTCTGTCACGGCAATCACTTCTTTCGAAATTGATCCAGGGAAACCACCTTCGGCTCCTCCGGCGCGCCCGCCGGCGGCGGCGCCTTGGCGGCCCGCTCGGCCTTCGGCGGCAGCACCGCGGTGGCGGCCGGCGCCGGGGCGGCGTCGGGCTCCTCGGCGGGAGTGAACTGCAGCAGGTACTGCACCGAAGGATCGTAGAACCGTGTCACCGCCGTATACGGGATCGCCAGGCTCTTGGGCTGCCCGCCGAACTTCAGGGTGACGGAGAAGAAGGTCTCGCCGGGGGCCAGGTCCCAGAACTGGTTCTGCAGGACGATGGTCATCTCGTCGGTGTACTTGGCGAGCAGGTCCTTGGGGCCGGAGACGCCGGGGGCGTCGGTGCGGAAGCTGATGTAGAAGTGATGGTCGCCCGGCAGGCCCTCCGGAGAGGCCGCCCGCTTCAGCGCCGCCTTGACCACGCCGCGCAGCGCCTCCTGCTGCAGCGCATCGTAGCGCATCAGGTCCTTCAGCTTGTCATCCTTGGCCATGCGCCAAGCGTAGCGCCCGGGTGATTTGGCACAAGGGGAGGTTCTGAAATTTGATGATCCCGTGACGAGGAATTCGCGCTGGGCCCGGGAGAGACGGGGAGCGAAGTGGGAGGCTTCTGTTGACAGGCGCCTCCATTCTTCATCGCGAAAGGATGGGAGGCGCCGGCAAGATCGAAGGAAAGTGGGAGGCTTCTGTTGACAGGCGCCTCCCGGGCCCCGCCTAGCGCTGCTAAGACACTAGGGCTTTAAGGTCGAATTCGACCGCACCGCATTACGCGGCGAGGGCGTATTCTTCAGCGAAGTTATCGTTCGCAGTTAGTTTAAGACCCGAAACGGTGGGTCAGGCCGAGAGAAAGCAACACCTTTAGACGTCTGTCGATGCTGATCGGCCCCATGCGATCCGGCGATAACCCGGAAGGATGTTGGTGGAGCCGCCGGGAATCGCACCCGGGTCCAGTCCGCTTATGACGTGCGCGTTTATCTCCATAGTCCGGACGGATCCGGACAGGCCTCATATAGGGTGTTTGCGTTGCGGAATGAAGAAGGACCGTTCGCGAAGCGCGGATGGCGGCCCGGAATTTCGCGAACGGCGCCCCTCGCTTCGTGGACGGCCTCGGCGTTTGCCGCCCGCCGGCCCTAGGTTCGCCTCGCCCGGCAAGGAGGGGCGCGTGACATGAAGCAACTGTTCCACAGCGGCAAGTTCCTGCTGCTCGACATGGCGTCGACGATCGTTTTCCTGATCACCTACATGCCCACGCACAGCGTGCCGCTGGCGGTCGCCACCGGCGTCGCCTTCGGTCTGGGCCAGTTCGGCTGGCAGATCTGGAGGAAGCAGAAGATCGACACCATGCAGTGGCTGAGCCTCTTCCTGGTGATCGCCGGCGGCACGGCCAGCCTGCTGACCAACGACCCGCGCTACATGATGGTCAAGGCCAGCCTGATCTACGCCATCGTCGGCTCGGTGATGCTGAAGCCCGGCTGGATGAACCGGTATCTGCCCGAGGTGGCGATGGAGGTGGTGCCCGACGTCGCCGTGATCTTCGGCTTCGTCTGGGCCGGGCTGATGTTCCTGTCCGCCGCGCTCAACGTCTACGTCGCCGTGCACTACAGCGCTGTGACCTGGGGCCTGTTCATGTCGGGCTGGGGGACCTTCAGCAAGCTGACCCTGTTCGGCGTCCAGTTCACCACCATGCGCCTGATCGGCGTGCGCCGACGGCGCGCCCAGGCGGCCGCCATGGCCGCCGAGGGGGTCCCGGCCTGACGGGCGTCGCCAGTCTGTCTCTTCACCTAAGGGCCTGATCCCACCGGGGTCGGGCCCTTTCTCGTGCTGGCGGGCCATAGGCCCTGCGCGTACGCTCCCGGTCATTCCGCGCCGGATTCGTACGTCGAGCCCGCGATCCTGCAGGCGCTGCAGACGCCCGACAGCTTCACGGGGCAGGTGTATAATGATGCGCAGTTGATCGAGCGGCTGGGCTCGGACGCGGACAAGACCGGCATCCGCGCCGACAACCGGCTCAACGTTCAGGACAGGCGACTCGAAGGAGGACTCGACATGGACGGCAATGCGCCCCCGGGCCGGACCCTGCCTGCCGGCTTCGACGCCGCTGGCCATGTAGAACGCCTGCACCGCGACGGCTACACCATCGTTGAGGACTTCCTGGACGCGGCGCGCCTGGGCGCCTTCCGCGCCGGGATCGAGCCGCTGCTGGGCCGTTACCGCGGCCGCAACCCGTTCGAAGGGCTGAAGACCGAGCGGGTCTACACCCTGGTGGCGCGGGGGCGGGTGTTCGAGGACATCGCCTGCGACCCGCGGCTGATGGCGCTGCTCGACGCCTTCCTGCGGCCCGGCTACCTGCTGAGCGCCAGCCATGCGATCTGCATCTACCCCGGCGAGGCGGCGCAAAGCCTGCACACCGACGACAGCTTCTATCCGATCCCCCGGCCGCGCCCGGCGATCGGCCTCAGCGTGATCGGCGCCATCGACGCCTTCACGTCCGAGAACGGCGGCACGGTGATGTTCCCCGGCAGCCACCGCTGGACGGCGGAGCAGGGGCAGGCGGTGCGCGACGCCCTGGCGGCCGGCCGCGAGCATCCGCTGATGGAGGGCATGTTCGCCCTTGAGATGCCGCCCGGGGCCATCGCCCTGTTCCTGGGCACCCTGGTGCATGGCGCGGGCGCCAATCGCAGCGATGCGCCACGCCTGGCGTTCACCAACCAGTACTGCGAGCCCTGGGCCCGGACGCAGGAGAACTTCTATCTCGCCGTTCCCCGCGAGCGGGTGGCGACGATGGCGCCGGAGCTGCAGACCCTGCTGGGCTACGGCCTGTACCCGCCGTTCATGGGCCAGGTCACCGCATCGCATCCGCTCAAGAGCCTGGAGCCGGGGTGGACGGCGCCGGTGAGCCGGGGCGTCGCCGCCGAGGAATGATCCGCTCACGGCAATTCCTTGCCGGGGCTGAAAAGAAACGGGCCACGCCATGTGGCGCGGCCCAGTCATTTTGGGAGGAACGCCCCCAGAAGGGACGACGCGACTTACTAGCCAATTCGACCCGTCCGGCATACCCACTTTTTGATTTTCCGGGGCAAGGATTTCTATCGCCGCATTTTTGGGCACATCAGAACGGGCGGTCGCCGCGCACGGTGACCCGCTCCATCAGCCGCTCGGACGGCCAGTAGTCCAGGATCGGATAGTGCTGGGTGCAGCGGTTGTCCCAGAAGACCACGGCGTTCGGGGTCCACTTCAGGCGCAGCTGGTATTCCGGCGCCTTCACCCGGTCGGCCAGCCAGGCCAGCAGTTCGGTGCTCTCGCGCTCATCGATGCCGAGGATGCGGGTGGTGAACTCGTGATTGACGAACAGCGACTTGGCCCCGGTTTCCGGATGGGTGCGCACCACCGGGTGGGCCTGCGGCGGGAACCGGCGGCGCAGCTCGGCGCGACGGGTGTCGCTGACCCGGTGGCCGTAGGTGCGCAGGATGTCGTGCTCGGCCTTCAGGTGCGCCAGGCGGGTGCGCATTTCCTTCGGCAGGTCGGCCAGCGCGGCCTCGGTGTCGGCGAACAGGGTGTCGCCGCCCAGCGGCGGCAGCTTGCGCGCGCGCAGCACCCCAGCCATCGACGGCTGCTCGCGGAAGGTGACGTCCGCGTGCCACTTGTTCTCGGCGCGGCGCTGCGAGTGGGTGGCCGCGGTCACCGGTTCGGTGTCGCCGGGCTCGATCTGCAGGATCTCCGGATGCCCCGGCACGTGCGCCATCACCGGATGGCTTTCCAGTTCGCCGAAACATCGCCCGAAGGCGATGTGCTGGTCGTAGGTGATGTCCTGGTCGCGGAACACCAGCACCTTGTGCTTCAGCAGCGCGGCGTGGATCGCCGCCACCACCTCGCCGTCCAGCGGCTCGCGCAGGTCGACGCCGGACACCTCGGCGCCCAGCACCGGCCCGAGCGGCTCCAGGCCCAGGCCGGCGAAATCGTATTCGCCGAGCGCGGGCGAGGCGGCGACGGGCTTTGGACTGAAGGCGTTCATGGCGATCTCCGGGGCGCTGGCCTCGAAAGATAGCCTATAAACTCAGTAGGATTTGAACCCCAGGAATTCTAACGGCGAGGGGAGAAATCCCGCCTGATCCAGCAGGAATTCCCTCAGAGCGTCTCGACGCCGCGGTCGATGGACAGCACGCCGGTGCGCGACACCTCGACCAGGCCCAGCGGGCGCATCAGGTCGACGAACTTGGCGATCTTGGAGGGCGCGCCGGTGAGCTCGAAGATGAAGCTCTCGATGGTGGTGTCGATCACCCGGGCGCGAAAGATGTCGGCGATGCGCAGGGCTTCCACGCGCTCCACACCGACGCCGCGCACCTTGATCAGGGCCAGCTCGCGTTCCACCCCGTTGGGGTCCTTGGTCACGTTCTGCACGTGGCGGGTCGAGACCATCTTCTGCAGCTGGGCCTCGATCTGCGCCAGCACGTGCGGCGTGCCGCGGGTGACGATGGTGATGCGGCTGGTGTGGGCGCTGGGGTCGGTCTCGGCGACCGTCAGGCTCTCGATGTTGTAGCCGCGCGCCGCGAACAGCCCCACGACCCGGTGCAGCACCCCCGGCTCGTTGTCCACCAGCACGGCGAAGGTCGCCAGCGCCTCGGCCTCGACCGCGTGGCCCATGTCGTAGGCCGAAGCCGGGGGTTCGATGCTCATGCGTGCTCCGGAAGGGGGTTGCTCTGGCGGGACCTACACCAGCCGGCGGCCGGCGTCGTCGATCACCCGCCCGATATCGGTGACCTCCTCGCCGAGGATCATCTCGTTGTGCGCCTTGCCAGACGGGATCATCGGGAAGCAGTTCTCCGCCCGCTCCACGCGGCAGTCGAACAGCACCGGCCGCGGGGTGTTGATCATCTCCAGGATCTTGCCGTCCAGTTCGTCGGGATGCTCGGCGCGCAGGCCGACGGCGCCGAACGCCTCGGCCAGCTTGACGAAATCGGGCAGGCTCTCGGAATAGGAATGGCTATAGCGCTCGCCGTGCAGCAGCTGCTGCCACTGGCGCACCATGCCCATCCATTCGTTGTTCAGGATGAAGATCTTGATCGGCAGCTCGTACTGAATGGCCGTCGACATCTCCTGCATCGTCATCTGCACGCTGGCGTCGCCGCCGATGTCGATGACCAGGCTGTCCGGGTGCGCCATCTGCACGCCCACCGCGGCCGGCAGGCCGTAGCCCATGGTGCCGAGGCCGCCCGAGGTCATCCAGCGGTTCGGCTCGTTGAACTTGAAGAACTGGGCCGCCCACATCTGGTGCTGGCCCACCTCGGTGGTGATGTAGGTGTCGCGGTCCTTGGTCAGTTCGTACAGCCGTTCGATGGCGTACTGCGGCTTGATGATGCTGGCGCTGGGCCGGTAGGCGAAGCCGTTGCGCGCGCGCCAGCGGTCGATCTGCTCCCACCAGCCGTCCAGCCGCGCGGCGGCCGGAGGCGTCTTCAGCTTCTTCCAGGCGCCGATCATCTGCTCCAGCACCTGGCCGGCGTCGCCCAGGATGCCGATGTCCACGCGCACCACCTTGTTGATCGACGAGGGGTCGATGTCGATGTGGATCTTCTTCGAGCCGGGCGAGAAGGCGTCCAGCCGCCCGGTGACCCGGTCGTCGAAGCGCGCGCCGATGGCCACCATCACGTCGCAGTCGTGCATCGCGTGGTTGGCCTCGAAGGCGCCGTGCATGCCCACCATGCCCAGCCAGGCCGGCTGGTCGGCGGGGAAGGCGCCCAGGCCCATCAGGGTCGAGGTCACCGGCGCGCCGGTCAGCCTGGCGAACTCGCGCAGCAGGGCGCTGGCCTTCGGGCCGGCGTTGATCACCCCCCCGCCTGTGTAGAGGATCGGCCGCTTGGCGCCGGCGATCAGGGCGATGGCGTCGGCGATGCGGCCGGCGTCGCCCTGGGTGCGCGGATGATAGTTGTGGCTGGAGCGCGCCTTGTCCGGCCCGACATAGGGGGCGCTGGCGAACTGCACGTCCTTGGGGATGTCGATCACCACCGGGCCGGGGCGGCCGGTGGTGGCGATCTTAAACGCCTCGTGCAGCACGTGCGGCAGGTCGCGCGCGTCCTTCACCAGGTAGTTGTGCTTGGTGCACGAGCGGGTGATGCCGACCGTATCGCATTCCTGGAAGGCGTCGGTGCCGATCAGGTGGGTCGGGACCTGGCCGGTGATCACCACCAGGGGAATGGAGTCCATCAGGGCGTCGACGATGCCGGTGATGGCGTTGGTGGCGCCGGGCCCGGAAGTGACCAGGACCACGCCGGGCTTGCCGGTGGAGCGGGCGTAGCCCTCGGCGGCGTGGGTCGCGCCCTGTTCGTGGCGGACCAGCACGTGCTTCAGCCGCGGCTCGTGGAACAGGGCGTCGTAGATCGGCAGCACCGCGCCGCCCGGATAGCCGAACAGGTCGGTCACCCCCTGGTCGACCAGGGCGCGGACCACGATCTCGGCGCCGGTCATGATCTCGGCGGCGGCGTCGGTTTCGGAGGCTTCGATGGCGGGGTGGGCGGTCATGGCGGTGAACTTTGATCCGGGGGATGCTTGGGGCAAGAAAAAAGGCCCGCTAGGGGCCTGGGCATACGCGACCGACAACGGCGAGGGGCGTCATACCCCCGTCGAGGACGGCCGCCGGATAAGTACGATCGCGCGCATGCGCCTTGCTCCAAATCGTTCGGAACGCTCATGCCATCCTAGCGCAGACCCGTCAAGGCAGGGTTCAGGGCAAGGAATTGCCGCCACTGGTCCTCCGGCGCCACGGCGGTGAGGCGCGGCCAGTCGCCCGTCTGGTTGCGGAACCAGGTCATCTGCCGCTTGGCGTAGCGCCGCGTCTCCTGCTGCGCCAGGGCGATGGCCGTCTCCAGGCTGGTGGCCAGGTGCGCGGCGAGTTCGCGATAGCCGACCGACTTCAGAGCGGGGAGGGCGGGATCGAGATTCCGCGCCATCAGCGCCCGCACTTCGTCCAGGGCGCCAGCCGCGACCATCCGCTCGAGCCGGGCGTCGCAGCGGGCGTAGAGCGCCTCGCGCGGCGGCTCGAGCACGACCGAGCCCCAGCTGCCGGGGGCGAGCGTGGGCCGGGTGTCCGCCTGCCAGGCGGTGAGCGAGCGTCCGGTGTGCTCGGCCACCGAGACCGCGCGCAGCAGGCGCTGGATGTCGCCCGGGGCGATCCTCAGCTCCGCCTCGGGGTCCAGGCGGGCGAGCCGGGGGCGCAGCGCCAGTTCGCCGGCCGCGCCGACTTCGGCCGCCAGCGCGTCGACCGCCTCGCGCGGCACCGGCGGGATCTCGGCCAGGCCCTGGGTCAGGGCGCGGAAATAGAGGCCCGTGCCGCCCACCACGATCGCCACCCGTCGCCAGCGGGCGATGTCGTCCAGCTCGCGCCGGGCGGCCTCCAGCCAGCGGCCCACCGACCAGCCGTCGGCGGCGTCGGCTACCCCGAACAGGTGATGCGGCGCCAGCAGCGTCTCTTCGCGCGGCGGCCGGGCGGTCAGCACGCAAAGGTCGCGGTAGAGCTGCATGGAGTCGGCGTTGATCACCTCGCCGCCCACCGCCTGCGCCAGACGCAGGGCCAGGGCCGACTTGCCGCTTGCCGTGGGGCCGGCGATCAGCCAGATGCGGGGCGCTTCCCTGCCGCTGTCATCCCTCGGACCCATGCTGCTCGCGCTCACCCTCGTCACGCCCGACTTCGACACCCTGCAGCACGCCCTGCCCATGGCCCTGGAAGCCGTGGCCATGGCCGGCCGGCCCGTGGAGGACACCGAGATCCTCGGCGACGGCGCCGCCGACATCCTGGTCGAGGGCGGCGACCCGACCATCCTGCGCGCCCATGCCGAGAGCCACCTCGGCCACCTCAAGGTCGACGTCTGCGCCCAGATGGTCGAGGGGCGCAAGAAGCGGCTGCTGATCGCCGACATGGATTCCACCATCATCGGCTGCGAGTGCCTGGATGAACTGGCCGACTTCGCCGGGCTGAAGGCTGAGATCGCCGCCATCACGGAGCGGGCCATGCGCGGCGAGCTGGAGTTCGAGGCCGCCCTGCGCGAGCGCGTGTGGATGCTCAACGGCCTCGGCCTCGACGCCCTGCAGCGGGCCTACGACGAGCGCGTGCGGCTGAACCCGGGGGCCAGGACCCTGGTGCGCACCATGGCCGCCAACGGCGCCCGCTGCGTGCTGGTGTCGGGCGGCTTTGAGTTCTTCACCACCCGCGTCGCCGAGGCCGCGGGCTTCGCCGCCCAGCGCGCCAACCGCCTGCTGGACGACGGCCGCGCCCTGACCGGCCACGTCGCCGAGCCGATCCTCGGCCGCGAGGCCAAGCTCGCGGCGTTGCAGGAGGAGGCGGCCAAAGCCGGCCTCGGCCTGCACGAGACCCTGGCCGTGGGCGATGGGGCCAACGATCTGGCGATGATCGAGGCCGCGGGCCTCGGCGTCGCCTACCGCGCCAAGCCGATCGTCGCCGGCCAGGCGGACGCCAAGGTCGATCACACGGACCTGCGCACCCTGCTGTACTTCCAGGGCTACGGCCAGGACGCCTTCGTCACCGACTGACACCGATCGTGACTTCGCAGCCCGGCCCTGAGCCGATAGGTCCCCCCATGGTTTTCCAAAATCCGATTCGCGCCGTCGTGTTCGACATGGACGGCCTGCTGCTCGACACCGAGGTCCGCTACAAGGACGTGATCCTGGCGGCCGCCGCCGAACGGGGCGCGCCGCTGCCGGTCGAGGTGTTCAACCGGATGATCGGCACGCCGCTGAGCCACAGTCTTCAGGTGCTGGCCGAGTTCTATGGCCCGGACTACGACGGCGAGGCGCTGTTCGAGGACGCCACCGAACGCTTCAAGGTCATGACCCACGGCGAGGACCTGCTGAAGGCGGGCGTGCGCGAGCTGATCGCGCACCTGGAGGAGATGAACATCCCGCGCGCCATCGCCACCTCGTCGGGCCACGAGTCCGTGCGCCGCCATCTCGAGCCGAACGGGGTGCTGGCGCGGTTCGACGCGGTCATCGCCCGCGGCGACTACGAGAAGGGCAAGCCGGCGCCGGACCCCTTCCTTACCGCCGCCAGGGCGCTGGGCGTATCGCCGGAACACTGCCTGGCGCTGGAGGATTCCTACAACGGCGTGCGCGCCGCCCACGCGGCAGGGATGATGACGGTGATGGTCCCCGACCTGCTGGCCCCCACCGACGAAATGCGCGACCTCGCCGTCGCCATCGCCGACAGCCTGCACCACGTGCTGGACCTGGTGAAGGCGCACCAGGCCGGCGCCTGAGGCCGGCTCTTCGCTGGAGCCCCCATCCCGGCCTTCGGCCGTACTTCCCCCACGGGGGGAAGAGAGACAGCGCCAAAGCCCGCTGCACCGTTCTCTTCCCCCTCTGGGGGAAGTACCGGCGAAGCCGGGGAAGGGGGCTCCGGAGCCGGGCTCACCGCCGCTCGACGAACATCGGCAGGCCGCCCGCCGGGCGCATGGTGATGCGATGCGGCAGGTCGACGACGTGGCCTCCCCCACCAAGCCGCACGCCTCGCACCCAGCGTCCCAATCTCAGTCTGACCCAGGTGCTGGACGCCGCCGCCGCCGTGCTGGAGCGCCACGAACACGCCGGCTTGACCATGCGCGCCGTGGCCGCCGAGCTCGGCGTCCAGGCGCCGGCGATCTACTGGTACGTGAAGGACAAGCAGGCGCTGGAACTGGCCCTGTTCGACCACCTTCAGGAGGGGCTGGTGTTCGCGCCCAAGGGCGACGACTGGCGCGAGGACATGCGGCAGATGGGCCAGGCCCTGCGCGCCCAACGTCGCCGCCGCCTTCGACGCCTTCACCGAGCCCGGCGCCCTGGACGAACAGTTCCGGTTCGGCCTGGACGCCCTGATCGCCGGCTTCGAACGCCTCGCGGCTACCTCAGCCGCGGCGGGACCACGTCCCTGAACAGGTCGAAGCTCTTCCAGGCCGGCTCGACCGGCGGCGCATCGGGCCTCGGCGCATCGGCGGAAGGCTCTGTCATCTGCAGCTGCGGGATATAGCGCGGGCAGTTGGGAAAGATGTCGCTCGGCGTCACCCGCACCAGCGCCTGGGCGCCGGGGATCGCCGCCAGGGCGTCTGGGTCGAACACCAGGTCGGCGCGGCCGTTGATCCGCAGGCGGGCGGGCCGCTCGCCGGTCTTGATGAACAGCAGGCCGACGTGGGGGTTGACCCGGATGTTGCCCAGGCTGCGGAACATGCCGTTGCCGTCGTAGTCGGGGAATTCCAGCCGGTCGGGGGCGGCGATGCGCACGAAGCCGGGCTCGCCGCCCTTGAACGAGCAGTCCGGCCGGCCGTCGGCGTCGGCGGTGGCCAGGAAGAAGAACGGGACCCCTTCGACGAAGGCTCTGTCGGCGTCGTTGAACCGCTCGCGGCGAAGGGTCTCGTCCAGCCGGTCGGCAAGGGCGCGGCTGCCGGCCCAGTCCTGCAGCGCGCGTTGGCCGTCGTGGTACATATGAAAAGCCTCTCCCCGGCGCGCGGCGCTTGTATTGCGCCCGTCACGAACGGATATGAGGCGCCTCCACGAACGAAGCATCAAGTCTCCATGACCCAGTCCGCCGCGCCCACCCCCGACCGCGACCGCGTAATCGCCACCCTCGACGCCATCCGCGACCCGGCGACGGGCCTGGGGCTGCATGCGTCCGGCCTCGTCCAGGCGCTGGTCGTCGGGCCGGGCCGGGTGGGCTTCATGATGGAGGTCGCCTCCGCCGACGCGGCCCGCTACGCCTATATCCGCGACGCCGCCGAGAAGGCGCTGGCCGGGCTGCCCGGGGTGGAGAAGGCGCAGGTGGTGATGACCGCCTCGTCGCGCGCGCCGGCGCCGGGGACCACGCGGGTGCGCAAGGGCGTGCAGGTCAACGACGATCCGCGCACGGCGCCGCAGGCCAAGCCCCTGACGGCCGTGCCCAACGTCAAGCGGGTGATCGCCGTGGTCAGCGGCAAGGGCGGGGTTGGCAAGTCCACCGTGGCGGTGAACCTGGCCTGCGCCTTCGCCGCCTTGGGCCACAAGACCGGCCTGCTGGACTGCGACGTCTACGGCCCGTCGATCCCGCGCATGCTGGGGACCGACCAGGAACTGGAGCGGGCCGACGAGCAGATCGTGCCGCTGCAGGCCTGGGGGCTGAAGCTGATGTCGATCGGCTTCATCGTCGACGAGGGCCGGGCGATGATCTGGCGCGGGCCGATGGTCTCCTCGGCGGTGCGGCAGATGATCAACGACGTGCGCTGGGGCACGCCGGACGACCCGCTGGACGTGCTGATCATCGACATGCCGCCGGGGACCGGCGACATCCAGCTGACCCTGTTCCAGGACTTCAAGGTCGACGGCGCGGTGGTGGTCTCCACGCCGCAGGAGATCGCCCTGATCGACGCGCGCCGGGCGGTGGCGATGCTGGAGAAGCTGCGCACGCCGGTGCTGGGCATGGTGGAGAACATGGCCTTCTTCCCCGACCCGGCGACCGGCGCGCGGATCCCGATCTTCGGCGAGGGTGGGGCCAAGGCCGAAGCGGCGAAGCTGGGCGTGCCGGTGCTGGCCGAGATCCCCATCGACATGGCCCTGCGCGCCGGCGGCGACGAGGGGCGGCCGCTCACCGCCGCCCACCCGGAAAGCCCGGTCTCCCAGGCCTTCCTGCAGGCGGCCAGAGCGCTGGGCTGAGCTATTCCGCCGGCGCGCCGGCGGTCGGCCCGATCAGCGATTCCTCCGACGCCGCGAGGTGCGCCGAGGCGGCCTCCTGCTCGAGCGCGGCCTGGATCTCGGCATGCCGCTTGGCGTCCAGCTTGTAGCCGAACAGCATGGCGCCGCCGAAGAACACCAGGATGATTGGCGCGAACAGGTAGCACATCTCCAGGCCGAAGATGGCGTGCGGCGTGTTCACCGCGCCTTCCTTGCCGTTGTAGCCGACGAACTGCAGGATCGGGAAAACGATCAGCACGGTGATCGTGCTGCCGATCTTGGTGGTGGTTGTGACCATCGAGAACAGCAGGCTGGTCAGGTCCTGCTTCTGCTCCAGCTTCACCTCGTCGACGATGTCGGCGACCATGGCGCGGATCAGCAGCAGGAAGGCGCTGGCGCAGAAGCCGACGCAGAACATGCCGGCGGCGGTGGGCAGGGTGTCCGGCCGCGCATAGGGCTCGTGCACCCGGGGCAGGGCCATCAGGATGGTCTGGAAGATGGCGTAGAACACGCAGGCGATCTGGATCGTGCGGTGCTTGCCGAACCGGCGGGCGACCCGCGCCCACACCGGCGCGCCGATGATTCCGGCGCCGATATAGAAGATCAGCAGGAAGCCCACGTCGGCGATCGAGAAGCCCTTGGCGTCGTGGAAGAAGTAGACGTAGAGCGGCGCCGTGGTGCCGGGGCCGAGGGTCAGCACCAGGTCGGCGAGGATCACGCGCAGCAGGGTCGGCCGCGAGATGGCGCCCCAGTAGTCGCTGAGCTTGAACCGCGGCCGATCGGCCGGCTGCAGGATCTTCTCCGGCGTGAACAGCGCGGTGATCAGCGCGCCGATGGGCAGGGCGACCAGCAGGATCATGCAGATCGCCGGCATGCTCGCCGCCTTGCCGGCCACCACCTTGCCGTGGGTGAACACGGGCAGCAGCAGGAAGGCGACCGAGCCGACCACCCCCATGCCCTGGGTCCAGCCGTACACCCGCGAGCGATCATGATAGCCCCGGGCGAGGATCGCCGACCAGGCGGCGACGCCCAGGGTCAGCATGGACGTGCCGGCATAGGTGACGATCAGCCAGGTGATCAGATAGCCGACCGTGGGATGCTCGGCGGGAATCAGCAGCTTCCAGGCGCCCAGCATGGCGATCGGCGCGCCCAGGATCAGCCAGGGTCGATAGCGGCCGAGCGGCGTCCTGGTCCGGTCCATCACCAGGGCGATGATCGGGTCGAACGCCATGTCGACGAACCGCACCGACGCGACGGCGCCGCTGACCGCGATGAAGCTCAGGCCGAGGCCGGCATAGAAGCGGGGAAGATACAGGCCGTAGACCAGCAGCAAGGCCGCCAGCGGCATGCCGAGGGTCCCGAAGGCCAGGATGTTCGGTAGCGGCACGCTCTTGGCGGAATCCGGGCTGGTCGTGGTCACGCGGCGTCTCCCAAATTGTGTCCGGCGTCTCTTCGGGCGCTCAGACGGAAATATCGATCATGCTCCGGACGGCGCCGGGGACGTGGCGGCCGGCCGAAAATGCGGCGACGGCCCAGACGTCCCTTCGGCCGTCACGGCAAAAGGTCGGCTCAGATGTGACGGTCCCGCAAGGCCGAGCGCAAGCGGTATTTTTCGCCCGCTCAGGGGAAGGGCTCAGGAGGCTCCCGGCACGTTCCCCGGCAGGGCGACGTCGCTGCTCAGGCCTTCCAGCACCGGCGACTCCGGCACCATGGCGTCGCGTTCCTCGAGCTGCCGTCGGACGTCGGCGTGCCGCGCCGCGTCGAGCTTGTAGCCCAGGAAACAGGCGCCCCCCAGCATCACGAAGCCGATCGGCCCGATCAGGTAGGTCATCTCCATGCCCGAGATCGCGGCCGCCGTGTTGTGCAGGTTTTCCTTGGTTTGATAGCCGACGAACTGCAGCGCATTGAAGGTGAAGAAGATCGACAGGGCGCCGGCGGCCTTCTGGGTGCCGGTGACAAGGGCGTAGAGCAGGCCGACCCGGTTCTGGCCGGTCTCCAGGCGCACCACGTCGCCGACGTCGGCCACCATGGCCCGCACCAGGAGCGTGAAGCCCGTGGCCAGGAAGCCCATGCCGAACATGAACGGGCCGTCGATGATGAACTGGCCCTTGGGCATGACGTAGAGCAGGATAAGGCCCAGCGAATACAGGGTGCTGGCTCCGATGAGGGTGCGGTGCTTGGCGAAGCGGGTGGCCAGGCGCCCCAGCACGATCGCCCCGATCAGGCCGGCCATGGTGTAGACGAACAGCAGCAGGCTGGCGTCGGCCGTCGTGAAGTGGCGGGAATCTCGGAAGAAGAACAGGTACAGCGCCGCCATCCAGCCCGGGCCGAGCGCCAGGCAGAAGTCGGCGGCCAGGATGCGGGCGACCTCGGGGCGCTTGATCAGCGCCCAGTACTCGCTCAGGCGCACCTGTTGGTGATGGGCCGTCTGCACGATCGGCTCGCGCGTCACCACGCTGGCGAGCAAGCAGCCGGCGGGGGCCGCGATGATCATGAACCAGCCCATGGTCTGGATCAGGGACGGGTCGCTCGACTTGGCCACGTGCATGACCTTGGGCATCAGCAGGATGATGGCCGCGCCCACCACGCCGACGGCGGACAGGGCGCCGAACAGGCGCGAGCGGGCGTCATAGGTGGGGGCGATGTTGGCGGCCCAGGACGTCTGCGCCAGGCTCATCAGCGAGGTGCCGAGGTAGAACACCAGCACCCAGAGGATGACGTAGTTCACGCTGATGCCCGGCTTGGCCATGAAGACCATGTACGAGGCGAAGGCCAGCACCGGTCCGCCGATCAGCAGCCAGGGCCGATAGCGGCCGATCACCGTGCGGGTCCGGTCCATGCCGAGGCCCAGGAACGGATCCAGCCAGATGTCGATCAGGCGCACGATGGCGAAGGCGTTGCCGACCATCGCCGTCGAGATGCCGATGTGGCTGGCGTAGTACTGCGGCAGGAACACCGAGAAGGCGACCGCGTAGCTGCCCAGGGCGAGGCCCGGCGAGCAGAACGCCAACACATTGAAGAAGTTGAGGCGAGGGGTCGCCAGGGAGGCGGAGGGCGCCGTCGTCACGGGAGATTCCTGGGCAATTGGGTCAAAAAAAGCACGTCTCTTCGGACGCTTGACCTCCACATGGCGGCCCGGGCTGCGCCGCGCAAGCGCTTTCCTGACCGGTGATCAGAAAGCCTGCGCGGCGCCAGAGCGGGTCGAGGAAAAGTGGCCCCGGTGTTCCGCCCGCGACCCGCTCCAAAAGTCTGGAATCGATCACGGCTTTGGATGATTCCAGCCAAAGACGCCGTGATCGGGGGGTAACTTTCCGTCGGGTCAGCCGCCGGACATCTTGCGGAAGAACTTCTGGCTCTGCTCGCCGCCGGCGAAATAGGCCTTCTGGCCGGCCTCGTCGGCGATCTTGCTCCAGTTGTCGCGCACTTCCTCGACCGACAGCCCGCCTTCGCCGAGGTAGACGCCCTCGGTCTCATAGATGCGGGCCACCGCGAAGGCGCCCGCGCCGGCGGTGAGGATCGTGCCCGTGGGGGCCTCTTCCGAGCAGAGGTAGACCACGCCCGGCGTCACATATTCCGGCGCCAGCCGCTTGAGGATCTCCGGCGGCATCAGGTTCTCGGTCATCCGCGTGGCCGCCACCGGCGCGATGGCGTTGACGTGGATGTTGTTCTTCTGGCCCTCGAGCTTCAGCGTGTTCATGAAGCCGATGATGCCCAGCTTGGCCGCGCCGTAGTTGGTCTGGCCGAAGTTGCCGTACAGGCCCGACGACGAGGTGGTCACCACGATGCGCCCATAGTTCTGGGTGCGCATGATCTCCCACACCGCCTTGGCGCACTTCACCGTGCCCATCAGGTGCACGTCGAGCACGAAGTCGAAGTCGCTCATCTCCATCTTGGAGAAGGACTTGTCGCGCAGCACCCCGGCGTTGGCGATCAGGATGTCGATCCGGCCCCAGTGGTCCATGGCGTCCTTGGCCATGCGCGCCACGCCGGCGTCGTCGGTCACCGACGAGCCGTTGGCGATCGCCTCGCCGCCCAGCGCCTTGATCTCCTCGACCACCTTCAGCGCGGCCTCGGAGGAGCCGCCGGAGCCGTCCACCGAGCCGCCCAGGTCGTTCACCACCACCTTGGCGCCGCGCCGCGCCAGTTCCAGCGCGTGCTGGCGGCCGAGGCCCCCGCCGGCGCCCGTCACGATCGCCACCTTGCCGTCGAAGCGGACGTCCGCCATCGCATAGTCTCCCGTTGAAGAGGGGTTTCTGGTGGGCGCCTTTTGCGCGCCGGCGCCGCGGAGCGTCAAGCGGTCGCAGCCTCGCCGGCCAAGCTTGCGCCATGTCAACGGCGACGGGGGCGGCAATTGCCTATAGAGCCGGGGTGAGCGGAGGGGCGCGGCGTGCGGACCGCATGGCAAGCGACGTGAGGCAGGAAGCGACCGCGCCGTCGCAAGCCGAGTTGAGGCGCATGAACTGGGCGCTGCGCGCCTACGCGCGGTCGGCGTCCGCCCTCATCCACTCGGAGACGCTGGAAGACCTGGTCGCCGGCTTCTGCGCGGCGATCGTCGGCGAGGGCGAGTATGTGCTGGCCGGCGTGGGCCTGGTGACCCCTGGGGTCGGCCCGGTTCGCCTGGTCGCCGGCGCCGGTCCCGCCCGCGCCTATTTCGACAACCTGCGGATCAGCGCCATTTCCGGCGAGCCAGGCGGGGACGGGCCGGCCGGCCGCTCGATCCGCTCGGGCCATCCGCTGTTCATGCGCGACGCCGCGACCGATCCGATCTTCGGCCCCTGGCGCGAAGAGGCGGCGCGCTTCGGCATCCGCTCCAGCGCCACCGTGCCGTTCCGGCGCGAGGGCCGTGTCGCCGGCGTGCTGATGATCTACGCCCAGACGCCGGACGCCTTCGGGCCCGAGGAAGTGGCGGTGTTCGACGAACTGGGCGGCGAACTGGCCTTCGCCATGGCCGCCATCGAGGCGCGCGAGCAGCTCAAGGCCGCGGAGGCGGCGCGCCTGTCGGCCGAGGCGGCGGCGCGCGACGCCCAGTCGGACCTCGCCCGCGCGACCCGGCTGAGTCTTGTCGGCGAGTTCGCCGCGACCATCGCCCACGAGATCAACCAGCCGATCGCGGCGGCGGCCACCAACTGCGAGGCGGGCCTGCGCTGGCTGGATCGCGATCCGCCGGACCTGGCCCAGGCGCGCCAGGCCCTGCGCCGCGGCCTGCGCGACGCCCACCGCGCCGCGGAGGTGGTGCAGCGCACGCGGGCCCTGCTGGCGCGGCAGGAAACGCATTTCGCGCCGGTGGACCTCGCCGAGGCGCTGCTGGATCTCAAGCTGTTCGTCGAGCCGGAGCAGCGCCGGTCCGGCTCGGCCATCGAATGGGCGGTTCCGCGCCGGTTGCCCAGGGTGTTCGGGGACCGGGTGCAGCTGCAGCAGGTCGTGCTCAATCTGGTGGTCAACGGCCTGGAGGCCATGCGCGCCGGCGGCGGTGGAACGCTGCGCGTCAGCGCTGCGGCCGACGGAGCCGACGCCGTGCGGGTGGAGGTGAGCGACCAGGGTCCCGGACTGGACGCCGAGGCCACGGCGCGGCTGTTCGATCCCTTCTTCACCACCAAGCCCGGCGGCGTCGGTCTGGGACTGGCGATCTCGCGCAACATCATCGAGGCGCACGGCGGCAGGCTGTGGGCCCAGCCCGCCGAGGGGGGCGGGGCCTGCTTCTGCTTCACCCTCCCCGTCGCGGCGGGCAGGCGAGGGCCGGGCCGATGACCCCGTCCGCCGGGACTGTGCTCGTGGTCGACGACGACGCCGCCGTCCGCGAGGCCCTGGACGGGCTGTTGCGCTCGGTGGGCTTTCAGGTGCGGCTGTTCGGTTCCGTGACGGAGTTCCTGGCTGCGGAGCCCCCGCCCAGCCCCGCCTGTCTGGTGCTGGACGTCCGCCTTCCCGGACGCAGCGGCCTCGACCTGCAGGACGAGCTTGCGGCCAGGGGCCGGCCGCTGCCGGTGGTGTTTGTCACCGGCCACGGCGACATCCCGATGTCGGTGCGGGCAATGAAGGCCGGCGCCGTGGAATTCCTGACCAAGCCGTTCCGCGAACAGGACCTGCTCGACGCGATCCAGGTGGGCCTGGAACGCGATGCCAGCCACGCGGCCCAGCAGGCCGGCCTGGCCGACTTGCGCGCCCGCTACGCCGCGCTGTCGCAGCGCGAGCGGGAGGTGTTTATCCAGGTGACGGCGGGGCGGCTGAACAAGCAGATCGCCGGTGACCTGGGTCTCAGCGAGGTCACCGTGAAGGTCCACCGCAGCCAGCTGATGCGCAAGATGCAGGCCGCGTCCCTGCCCGAGCTGGTGCGCATGGCCGATCGTCTGGGCCTGCGCGCCGCCGGTCCCTGACGATCGGCCGCAAGCCTGCCGATACCTTGGTATAGTCGCGCGAGGCCAAAGCACGGCTTCAATTTCCCGGCTACCGGCGCGAGGCTGCGGGCGCCTCGGCGGCGGTCCGTTCCGTCGCCGGTCCCTTTTCCGCCAGGAACCGGATCCATGCCCGCGGCACGCTCCCCCTGCGTCGCCATCGTCGACGACGATGCGTCCTTCCGGGACGCCCTCGGCGGCCTGCTGGCGGCCATGGGGATGGAGGTGCTGGCCTTCCCCTCGGCCGAGGCCTTCATGGCTGCCGGTCCGCACGAGGCGGTCTTCTGCCTGCTGCTGGACATGCAGATGCCGGGCATGGACGGGCTGGCGCTGCTGGCGGCCCTGCAGACCCAGCCCTGGCGCATGCCGGTGGTGTTCATCACCTCGCGCCTGGACCCGGCCTTCCGCGAGCGGGCGATGGCGGCTGGCGCGCTGGAATGCCTGGCCAAGCCGTTCCAGCCCGCCGACCTCCTCCGTCTGCTATCCGCCGCCAGGGCCATTCGGGGCGGCGGAGAACCTGAGGCCTATACCAAGGTATAGCTTCGCTATCCGCACTTGGCATCCGCCGCTACCAGCGCCCAATGGATGGCGGGGCGCCCGGACGCCTAGGCTGCAGGACGTTTCTTCAGCCCTCCCGAAAGGCCGAGTTTCCAGTGTCAGACATCGACGCCCTCCTGCAGACCCTGTCCACGCGGCAGCACGAGGTCGCCCTTTGCATCCTCGCAGGCGACAGCAACGCCGAGATCGCCGCCTACCTCAACCTGCATCGCACGACGGTGGAACGGCACGTGGCGGCCGTGCTCCGGATCCTGGGCGCGCGTTGCCGGTCGGACCTGAGCCGGCTGGGCGCGGCGAACGACAATGACCCGCCCGCCCGGCGGCGGCCCGTCGCCGTGCTCGCCGGCTTCTGAGATCCGGTCGTCAGCCGGCCGGCCTTGCGCCAGGCTTCAGGAATTTCACCAGCACCCGCTGGCCGATCAGGAAGGGCGAACCGTCGGCGCTGACCACCACCTCGACCACCCGGTCGTCGCTGCGTTCTGACGGATCGTCGGACTGCAGCTTGCGGGCGCCGAACACAGCCGCCCGGCGCAGCACCGTTCCCTTGAACACGTGCGTGGGGTCGGATTCCGACAGGATCTCGACACTCTGGCCGATGGTCACGAACGGCACCGCCGCATCCGTCAGCTCGGCGCGCACGATGCGCCGCGTGGCCGGCTCCAGGTCGAACATGGTGGAGACGTTCAGGGTCGAGGCGCCGAGGCCGGGGTTGGCGTAGCGGCGGGCGATGCGGCCGTCCGCCGGGGCGCGGACGATGGTCAGCTCCTCGCTGTAGCGGGCCTGCGACAGCCGGGCCTGGGCTGCGGCCACCGCAGCGTGCTGGGCCTGCAGCTGCGCCTGCGCGGCGGCGATGGCGTCGCGGGCCTGGTCCAGTTGCTGGCCGGCGATCCAGTTGCCGGCGGCCAGGCGCGCCAGGCGGTCGTACTCACGCTTGGCCGTGCGCACCTGCACCTCGGTGGCGGCGATCTGCGCCTGGGCGGACTGGACGTCGGCCGCCGCGGTCTGCGCGGCGAGGCGCGGCACGTCGTCTTCCTGGCGCGCCAGGATCTGGCCCTTGGCGACCTTGTCGCCCTCCTGCACATAGACCTCGCGCACGACGCCCTGGGTGCGGGCCGCCACCTGGATCACCCCGCCCTCGACGTCGGCCTTGCCGGCGGCGATGGCGGCATAGGGGCTGTCCACCGGCTTTGCGGCGGCGACGGACACCGCCTGCTGATGCGCCCTGGCCTGGCGCAGCATGGCAAAGCCGGCCGCCCCGGCGAGCAGGATCGCGACCAGCACGATCCAGAAGGCGCGGCGTCTGAGGAAGGCGGGCATCAGTCGGCTCCGATGGGGGGCTGGTCGGCGGCGATGCTGGGCTCGCGGCGCTGGTCGTCCAGGATGCGGCCATCCTCGATGTGGATGACCCGGTCGGCGTAGGCTTCCAGCCGCGGGTCGTGGGTCACGCAGATCACCGCGGCCCCGTGCTGCTTGGCCGCCCGCCGCAGCAGGCGGATGACGATCTGGCCGTTCTCGCCGTCGAGGGCCGAGGTCGGCTCGTCGGCGAACAGCAGCTTCGGCTGCTTGGCCAGGGCGCGGGCGATGGCGATCCGCTGCTTCTCGCCGCCGGACAGTTCGGCCGGGCGCTGGTGCATGCGCCCCGCCAGGCCCACCTCCGTCAGCGCGTCCACCGCCATCCGGCGCGCCACCGCGGGGGCGTGGCCCTGGTATTTCAGCACCGTGGTCACCTGCTGCAGGGCGGTCAGGGCGCTGAACAGGTTGAAGCCCTGGAAGATGAAGCCGCAGTGATCCAGACGGAACTTGTCCAGCCGACCTGACGGCAGGTCCCAGAGGCTCTCGCCCAGCGCCTGCACCTCGCCCTGGTCGGGCTTGAGCAGGCCCGACAGCGCCGCCACCAGGGTCGACTTGCCCGAGCCGGAGGGACCCATGACCATGGTCACGTCGCCGTGCCGGGCGTCGAAATCCACCGCCTTCAGCACCTCGATGTGGGTGCGGCCGGTCTTGAAGCGCTTGACCAGGCCCTTGGCGACGAGGGCGGTGGGCGGGGGTTTGAGGACGGCGGCGTTCATCGCAGCAGATCCGCCGGCTGGCTGCGCTTCAGCACCCCCAGGCTGATCAGGCCCGACAGGGCGGCGACGACAATCAGCATGATGCTGACCCCGATCACCATCGGCGGGCGGAACACCATGGGGAGGCCGATAGACGCGGCCAGCAGGCTTATCAGGGAGGTCAGGATCGCGGTGGCGACGATGCCGGCGATGCCAACCCATAGCGACAGCTCCACGACGATCAGCCTGAGCGAACCCATCGACACGCCCAGCGCGCGCAGGGAAGCGAACTCCTTGATGTTGGCCAGGATCGCGCCGCGCAGCGTCATCGAGGTGATGGCGATGCCGATCCCGCCGCCCATGACCACCGCGAACGCCAGGATCAGGCCGATGATCTGTTCCTTCAGCAGCGCGCCCTCGTTCGCCTTGGCCAGTTCGTCGCGCGTCCAGGCCCGGTAGGCGCCGTGCGCCACGGCGTTGAGTTGGTCGCGCACGAGCTCAGCGCGGGCGGGGTTGCGGATGCGCACCATCAGCGGGCCGGACCGGGGCCCGGAATCGCCCATGCCCAGCCGCCGCAGGGTGTCGCGGCTCATCACCACGTCAACGTTGTTGACGTTGGCGTAGCCGGTCAGCACGCCGCGCAGATAGACTGTGTGTCCGTTCAGCGAAGCCTTGTCGCCGACCTTGACGCCCAGGCGCGAAAGGGCGGTCTTATCGACCACCACGGCGCCCGGCTCGGTCAGCGCCAGGCGGATGGACTCTGGATAGTCCACCGGCAGGGTCACCGCGCCCGGCCGGGTGTCGACTACGCGGATGGCGACGAAGCTGGACACTTGCTTCTGGCCCGGCTTGGGGATGTTGACCCATTGGCCGCCATTGCCTTCCAGCACGCCGACCTCGACCACCTCCGGGTTCATGTAGATCAGCGGCTTGATGCGCACCGGCAGGCCGTTCGAGGAATTGACCAGGCTCTCGGATTTGGGGGCCAAGATCATGATCTCGGCGCGGGCGCGCTCGATGTTGGCCGTCGCTGCCTTGATGATGCCGGCGAACAGGCCGACGAACGCCAGCACCAGCAGGCCGGCGCAGGCCAGGGCGATCACCGCCGCCAGGTAGCGTCGCCATTCGTAGATGAGCGTCGCCAGGGCCAGCGACATGAGCCACCCCCGTTTGCGACCCCAGGCTGCGGGATATCCGCGCCCTCGCGCCGCACCCAGTTAAATCGCGGTAAGGCGGGCTTGGCCTTGGCCGATCGATGGCGCACAATCGATCTTCAGAGGAAACACCCGAAGGTCCGTCAACGGCCAAGATGTTCAAGTTCGCTTTGGCGGCCGTCGCCGCCCTGCTGGCGCTGCCGTTCGCATCTTCCGCACGCGCCGACGAAGGCATGTGGACCTTCGACGACTTCCCCGCGGTGCAGGTGGAACAATCCCTGGGCGTGCGCCTGGACCGCCCCTGGCTGGACCACGTCCGCGCCGCCTCGGTGCGCCTGACCAGCGGCTGTTCGGCGGCCGTGGTGTCGGCCGACGGCCTGGCGCTCAGCAACCAGCATTGCATCATGGAGTGCGCCCACGACCTGTCGCCGCCCGGCGCGGACTATGTGCGCGACGGGTTCCTGACCGAGGCGCGCACCGACGAGCGCAAGTGTCCCGGCGTGCAGGCCGAGGTGCTGATCGGCATCACCGACGTCACCGCCCAGGTGTTCGCCGCCTCGACGGGCAAGTTCGGCGAGGACTATGTGGTGGCGCGTGAGGGGGCGATGTCCGGCGCCGAGCGGGCGGCCTGCGGCGGCGATCCGCACCTGCGCTGCCAGGTGATCAGCTTCTTCCGCGGCGGCCAGTTCAAGGTCTACAAGTACCACAAGTACGCCGACGTGCGGCTGGTGTTCGCGCCGGAGTTCTCGGCCGCCTTCTTCGGCGGCGACCCGGACAACTTCAACTTCCCGCGCTTCGCCTTCGACTGCGCCTTCCTGCGGCTGTACGAGGACGGCAAGCCGGCCACGACGCCCGACTACCTGACCTGGGCCTCGGGCGCGCCGCAGGCGGGTGAGCCGGTGTTCGTCTCCGGCAATCCGGGCGCCAGCGAGCGCCAGTTCACCGTGGCCCAGCTGGAGAGCCTTCGCGACGTCAACCTGCCGATCACCGAGTTGCAGCGCTCCGAGCTGCGCGGCCGGCTGATCCAGTTCTCCGAACAGAGCGCGGAGAACCGCCGCATCACCACCGACCAGCTGTTCGGCCAGGAGAACGCCTTCAAGGTGTTCTACGGTCGCCAGCTGGCGCTGCTCGACCCCGAGTTCATGGCCCAGCGCCGCAAGGAGGAGGCCGATCTGCGCGCCCGTCTGGCGGCCGATCCCAAGCTGTCGGCCGAGGTCGGCGACCCCTGGGCCGAGATCGAGCGGCTGCAGCACGCCTACGCCGAACAATACATCGTCTGGCGCCAGCTCGAGGGCGCGGCCGGCGGCGGCTCGGAGCTCTACCGCTACGCCCGCACCCTGGTGCGCGGGGCGCTGGAACGCGCCAAGCCGACCACCCAGCGCCTGCCCGAGTTCGCCGACTCGCGGCTGCCGCTGGTCGAGAAGACCCTGTTCGACAAGGCCGCCGTCGAGCCGGGGCTCGAGGTGCTGTACCTGGAGTTCTGGCTCTCCAAGACCCGCGAGTACCTGGGCGCCGACAGTCCGGCGACGGTGATGGTGCTGGGCCGCGAGAGCCCCGAGGACATGGCCCGCCGGCTGGTCGACGGTTCGAAACTGGCCGATCCGGCGGTGCGCCGGGCCCTGTGGTCTGGCGGCCTGCCGGCCATCACCGCCTCCAGCGATCCGATGATCCAGTTCGTGCTGCGCACCGACCCTGTGTCGCGCGCCGCGCGCCAGCTGTGGGAGGAGGAGGTGGCCGGGCCCACGGACCGCGCCAGCGAGCGCATCGCCCGGGTGCGCTTCGCCTTCAACGGGCCGAACATCTATCCGGACGCGACCTTCTCGCTGCGCCTCAGCTACGGCAAGGTCGCCGGCTGGACCTACAAGGGCGATCAGGTGGCCCCCTTCACCACCTTCGCCGGCCTCTACGACCGCGCCACCGGGGCCGACCCCTTCCGGCTGTCGCCGCGCTGGGAGGCGGCGCGCGGCAAGCTGGACCCGGCCATCGTGTTCAACTTCGCTACCACCAACGACATCCTCGGCGGCAACTCCGGCTCGCCGGTGGTGGACGCCAAGGGCCAGATCATCGGCGACGCCTTCGACGGCAACATCCACTCCATCGCCGGCGACTTCGTCTACGACGGCGCCCTGAACCGCACGGTCGCCCTATCCACCGACGCCATCACCGAGGCGCTCAGCAAGGTCTACGGCCGCACCGCGCTGGTGAAGGAGCTGATGGGCAGATAGGGGGTGCCATCGACCCCGATATTGCCGTCACCCTCGGGCGTAAGTCCCGAGGGTCCATGCGCGCGTGAGAACGATTGGCGCGCTTCGAAGGGCGCGCCACGACGGGGCGGTTGCCGCCCTTGCGACGCTCCGCTGCCGCTCGCGAATGCGCCTCCCGTGTTCATGGATCCTCGGGACTGACGCCCGAGGATGACGGTGGGTGGGGTGAGGTGATCATTCGGAAGGTTCCCACCTCTTCACCCCCGCAACCGCCCCGCCACAATCGCGCCGCAATCCCTGACGCCGGTCCACGGCGCCAGCGCGTCTGGACCGATTTTCGCACGCCTCGAGCCTGCGCCGCCCTTGTCCCGGCGCCCGCGGTGGTCGGTGACGCCGCGGTCACTTGAGGAAAAACCACAATGACCATCTCCTCAGTCAACACATCGACCTTGCTGCAGCAGCTGCAGCAGTCGCTGTTCAACTCTTTGGACAAGAACGCGGACGGCGTTCTCTCTCAGAGTGAGTTTCAGTCGATCGGGCAGAATGTTCCCGCGTCGGCAAATAGTGCTGGGTCATCGTCGTCGACGAGTACGACCACGACCCAGGCGACGTCTCTGTCGATGGCCCCGCAGGGTTTCAGTGATGCAATCCTGCAGTCCCTGCTGTCGCTGCAGACGGATTCCAGCTCATCCCTCGGCCAGGACCCGTTCCTGAACCCGCAGGGCCAGGACGCCCTCAGCAGCTTCGATCCCGCTTCGGCGGCCTCGAATCTGGAGAGCGCCTACGGAACCGACGGCTCCATGAGCAAGAGCCAGTTCGAGAGCGCCTACCAAGGCCTGCAGAGCTCGGATCAGTCCGGCTCCGTGGGCGGGCGCCACCACCACCATCACCACCACGTGGAGGCGTCCGACGGATCGTCCTCGGCCAGCGCATCGACGACCAGCTCGTCGTCGCAGGCCGATAGCGACTTCGCCGCCGCCGACAGCAATGGCGATGGTTCCCTCTCCACCGCCGAGCTCAGCAGCTATCTGTCGTCACAGCAGCAGAAGGCCGAGCAGGGGGTGGCGCAGTACCAGGCGGTCTCCGACCTGGTCGGCGGCCTCATGTCCGATCTGATCTCGGCCCTGAAGTCGCAGTCCGGCGCCTCGACCACCGCCAGTACGACCACGGCGACCGCCGCGGTCACGGCTTAGCGTCCTTCGGGCCGGGGGTTCGCCTCCGGCCCGATGTTCCTTGCCGCCAGGAACTGGCAAGGTGGCGCTTCCACGGAGGCGCCCGATGATCCGACCTGCCGCCCGCCACACGATCGCCGCCGCCGGACTGGCCCTG
Source organism: Caulobacter sp. KR2-114 (assembly GCF_049446115.1). NCBI lineage: Bacteria > Pseudomonadati > Pseudomonadota > Alphaproteobacteria > Caulobacterales > Caulobacteraceae > Caulobacter > Caulobacter sp. KR2-114. The sequence continues at coordinate 909,869 of NZ_JBMSEC010000001.1, read as the reverse complement.
GCCCTGCTGTCGCCCGTCGCCCTGCGCGCCAACGATTCCAGCGCCGAGCTGAAGTCGGGCGGCCTGGTGCTGACGCGCGACCCGGCCGTGGAGATGCGGTCCGAGGACCTGTTCATCTCGGCGAAGGCGGTGCGCGTGCGCTACCGGTTCGCCAACACCTCGCCGCGGCCCGTCACCATCCTCGTCGCCTTTCCGATGCCCGACATCACCATCGAGGGCGAGGACGACAACATCTCGGTGCCGACCCAGGATCCGGTGAACTTCCTGGACTTCCACACCACCGTGGATGGCCGCGCCGTGGCGGCGCAGGTGGAGCAGAAGGTGTTCGCCCGCGGCGTCGACCGCACGGCCTATCTGCGGGCGCTGGGCGTGCCCCTCGCGCCGCATCTGCAGGCCACCAACACGGTGCTGGACGCCCTGCCGAAGGCCAAGCGCGACGAGATCATCCGCCTCGGCCTCGGCCAGATCATGGAATACGACGCCGGCAAGGGCTGGGAGCGCCACCTCTATGCGACCTGGACCCTGAAGACGACGTACTTCTGGCGCCAGACCTTCCCCGCCGGCCGCGAGATCGTCGTCGAGCACCGCTACCGACCCTCGGTGGGCGAGACCGCCGGCACGTCCTGGGGCGCGGACTATTTCCGCAAGGACCCGCAGTACGTGCGGCTGCGGGCCCACTATTGCGTCGACGACGGCTTCCTGAAGGCGATCGCCGCGACCCCGCATCGCGCCGACGTCGAGTTCGCGCCCTATACCGAGCAGCGCATCGAATACATCCTCTCGACCGGGGCCAACTGGAAGGCGCCGATCGGCGACTTCCACATGGTCATCGACAAGGGCGACGCCGATTCCCTGGTCAGCTTCTGCGGTCAGGGCGTGCGCAAGATCGGCCCCACCCAGTTCGAGGTCCGCTACAGGGACTTCACCCCGCGCCAGGAAGTGTCGGTGCTGATCCTCAAGCGGATGAACGGGGCCACACCGTAGGGGGGCTGTTCCTCTCCCCACCGTCATCCTCGGCCTTGTGCCGAGGATCCATGAACGCGGGCGAACGATTGGCGCGCTTCAAAGGGCGCGTCACGGCACAGCGGTTGCGCGTTCGTGTTCGCGGAAGCCTCCTGCGTCGCTCCGCTGCCGCTCGCGACTTCGTCTCGCGTGTTCATGGATCCTCGGGACTGTCGCCCGAGGATGACGGGGAGAGGGGGAAGGCAGGCCCTTAGGGATTGGCGATCACCAGGGGCGTCGAGCCCGCCGCGGAGAAGTGGCGGTTGAGGTCGGTGAGCACCAGCAGCGCGCCCGGCGCCGGGCGGGTGACCTTCAGGTCGCTGAGCCAGACGTAGTCGCCGATCGGGAACTGGTCCTGGCCCTTCGGGGTCAGGCGGAACAGGGTCGAACCCGTGGCGGCCCACACCGTGTCGCCGTCCGCGGCGATGCCATAGAACGGCTCGGCGGCGCCGGCCGTCTTGTGTTCCAGCACCACGGTCTCGGCGTCGCCGCACACGCGCACCACCTTGCCGCTGCTGGTCGCCTGCGTCAGGCCGTAGGCGGCCAGAACGCAGGCGGAATGCTGCGGATCGGGGGCCAGGCCGGTGACGGGCAGGGTGGTCCGCACGGTGACCGAGCCGGGGCCGGTGGCGATCCGCTCCAGCCGCCCGCCGTCGCGGCCGGCGTTCCAGCCGACGTAGATGGTCTGGCCGTCGGCGCTGGCCGCCAGGCTCATCACCGCGCCCGCCGGGTCGGCGGGGCGGGTCACCCGGGTCTCGCGCCAGCGCGAGGCGTTACGGTCCAGGGTCCACAGGTGCGTGCGCCCGACCAGCCGCGGTCCGGAGGCGGACATCGCCAGGCCCTGCGGTCCGTCGGCCGTGCCGGTCAGCAGCGGCGGCAGCTCGAACATCCGCCCCGCCTTGACCACGTAGATGCTGTAGCGGCTCTGGTCGGGCCGGGGCGCCGGAAGGTCGGCGCGGCGGCGCAGCGCCCAGACCTCGCCCTTCCACTTGGCGACGTCGATCAGGCCGTTGGGGATCTCCACCTTGCGGACGTTGGTGGCCTCCTCGATCGCCACCAGGGCGCCGAAGCTCGACACCCACACCTTGCCGCCGGCGGCGACGCCCGCCCGCACGTCCCGGCCGATCAGGCCGTCGGCGCCCGGATCGTTGGCGTGGGCCAGGGGCGGCAGCATCAGCAGGATCGCCGCAAGGCCGGCCAGGAGTCGTCGCGCTGTCATGCGCCCTCCTGGCACGAGGAAGGTGGCGAGGCTAGGGCGCCGGACCGCCTGACGGACGGGCCGCGGGTGCTTGCCCTTGCGCCGGCGCCCCGCTTGGGGATCAATCGTCGTTCGTCCCGCGATCAGGGGCGGAGTCGGGGGACGCATGTTCGAACTGCAGAATGCCCAGAGCCTGGTGGGCATCGTCTTCACCATCGGCCTTTGCTGGCTGCTGTCGGAGCGGCGCGACCGTTTCCCCTGGAAGCTGGCCATCGGCGCCATCGCCGTTCAGGCGGGCCTGGTGGCGCTGCTGTTCGGCCTGCCGGCCTCGCGCGGGGCGCTGCTGGGCATCGGCCAGGCGGTGGACGGCCTGTCGGCCAGCACCCAGGCCGGGGTGCGGTTCGTGTTCGGCTTCCTGGCCGGCGGCGATTCCCAGCCCTACACGGTGACCGACCCGGGCAGCCTGTTCGTGTTCGCCTTCCGGGTGCTGCCGGTGATCCTGGTGGTCTGCGCCACCTCGGCGCTGCTGTGGCACTGGCGCATCCTGCGCTGGATCACCCAGGCCTTCGGCATCGTCTTCGAACGCACCATGGGCTTGCGCGGGGCGCCCGCCCTGGCCACCGCCGCCACGGTGTTCATGGGCCAGGTGGAGGGCCCGATCTTCATCCGCTCGTACCTGGCCAGCCTGTCGCGCTCCGAGCTGTTCATGCTGATCGCGGTCGGTATGAGCTGCGTGTCGGGCTCGACCATGGTCGCCTACGCCACCATCCTGAAGTCGGTGCTGCCCAACGCCGCCGCCCACGTGCTGACCGCCTCGCTGATCTCGGCGCCCGCCGGGGTGCTGCTGGCGCGCATCCTGGTGCCGCGCGACGCCGAGGCGGAGAAGCCCCAGGCCCTCGATACCGGCGCGGCCAAGGCCTACGAAAGCTCGATCGACGCCCTGATCAAGGGCACCAGCGACGGCCTGCAGATCGTGCTCAACGTCGGCGCCACGCTGATCGTGTTCGTCGCCCTGATCGCCATGGTCGATGGGCTGATGGGCCTGGCCCCCAACGTCGGCGGCGCCCCGCTCAGCGTGGAGCGGATCCTGGGCGTGATCTTCGCCCCCCTAGCCTGGTCGCTGGGGATCAGCTGGAAGGAGGCGCCCGCGGCCGGCTCGCTGCTGGGGGTCAAGCTGGTGCTCACCGAGTTCACCGCCTTCATCGACCTGTCGAAGATGCCGGCCACGGTGATCTCCGACCGCACCCGGGTGATCATGACCTACGCCCTGTGCGGCTTCGCCAACATCGCCTCCGTCGGCATCAACGTCGCCGGCTATACCGTGCTGGCGCCGGAGCGGCGCAAGGAGGTCATGGGCATGGTGTGGAAGGCGATGATGGCCGGCTTCCTGGCCACTTGCATGACGGCCTCGGTCGTGGGCCTTCTGCCGTCCCAGCTGTTCGGGCGCTAGACTCGAAGGCGGGTCGAAGCGGAGACATCCATGAAGCTGTACGACGCGCGCCGCGCGCCCAACCCCCGCCGCGTGCGCTGGTTCATGGCCGAGAAGGGCATCGACGGCGAGGACGGCCCGATCGAGATCGTGCCGGTCGACTTCTTCGCCGGCGAGCACAAGACGCCGGAATACGTCGCCCGCGCCGGCCTGCCCCAGGCGCCGGCCCTGACCATGCCGTGCGGCGCGACGATCACCGAGTCGGTGGCCATCTGCCGCTATCTCGAGAGCCTGTATCCCGAGCCGAACATGTTCGGTCGCGATGCGCGCGAGACGGCGCAGATCGAGATGTGGACCCGCCGGGCCGAGATGATGGCGGCCACGCCGCTGATGCTGGCCGTGCGCCACGGCCATCCCGCCCTGGCAGCGCTGGAGACCCAGGTGCCGGAGGTGGCCGACAACAACCGCCAGAGCGCCGAGCGGGCGATGAGCTTCTTCAACCGGCGGCTCGGCGAGAGCGAATGGCTGGCGGGCGACCGCATCACCCTGGCCGACGGGGTGCTGTTCATCGGCATGGACTTCGCGCGGATGGTGAAGTTCCAGCTCAAGCCGGAGCACGCCAACATCGCCCGCTGGCTGGAGGCGATCCGCGCCCGGCCGTCCGCTACGGCCGGCGCATGAGCGCGGTGCGCGGCCTCGTCACCGCCGGCGGCTTTGCGCTGGCCATGCTTGGCGCCGCCCTGGCCCAGCCGGCGCCCAAGGCGCCCGCCGCCGGGACGGCTGCGCCCCCGCCCGCACCCACGGCCCCGCCCGCCGAGACCGTACTCGTCGGTCCGACCGGCAAGACGCTGAAGATCACCGCCGCGACCCTGGCCGGTCTCGACCGCGAGCAGGCGGTGATGACCAACCACAGCCAGCCGCACACCTACGAGGGCGTGCGCCTGACCGAGCTGCTGCGCCTGGTCGACGCCCCCACGGCCGCGCGGGTGCACGCCGAGGCGGTGAAGGACTACCTGGTGGTCACCGGCGGCGACGGCTTCCGCGCCGTGCTGTCCCTGGCCGAGACCGACGGCAGCGTGCAGGCCCACCCGGTGATCCTCGCCGACCGCATGGACGGCGCCCCGCTCACGGCCCACGACGCGCCGTACCGCCTGGTCGTCGACGGCGACAGGAAGCCCTCGCGCAGCGTCTACGCGGTGACCCGCATCGAGGTGAAGGTGCTGCCGTAGGGGGGCTCGTCGCTCCTCCCTCTGTCATCCCCGAATTCGCACAGCGAGTATCCGGGACCGCGGCAGACGCCGGCGCTGGCCGCAATTGAACGACCAGCGCTTCCGGCGGTCCCGGATAAGCCGCTGCGCGCCTTTCCGGGATGACAGACGGGGATGGGCGAGGCTCTACCCCACCCCCATCCAGTCCAGCAGCTCGACGTTGATCTCGCGCGGGTAGGTGTGGCTGAGGTCGGCGATCTCGCGGTAGCACACCGCCGCCCCCGCCTGGTCCAGGGCGATGTGGGCGTCACGGGCCATGTCGACGGGGAACATCCAGTCGCGCGCGCCGTGGGTGATGAAGATCGGCAGGCCGCGCAGGCGCTCCGGATCGGCCATTTCCGCCAGGAACGGATGGAAGGCTGCCGAGGTCGGGGCCAGGTGGGTGAAGCGCGAGTCCGGCTCCAGTCCGCTGACGTAGGTGAAGGTGCCGCCGTCGCTCATGCCGCCGAGCAGTACGCGGGACGCATCGATCCGCCAGCGCGCCTGCACCTGGTCCAGGATCGCCGCCAGGTTCGGGCTGTCGATATCCGGCCCGCTCAGCGCCCAGGTGTCGCCGATGGCCGTCGGGGAGACGACGATCACGCCGCGGCTGCGCGCCTCGCGCAGCCAGGTCCACAGAAAGCTGCGGCCGTTGCCGCTGCCGCCGTGCAGGGCGAAGACCACCGGCCAGTCGCGGTCGTCGCTGTAGTACTCCGGGACATAGAGGGAGAATCCGCCGCGGTCGCCCGGCTCGCCGCCGCCGTGCAGCACGCCCACATCCTCGCGCGGCGGCGCCTGCACCAGCTTCAGCAGCAGGTCGGCGTCAGCGCGGGCCCCTGGCTCCAGGAAGAAGCGGCTGAGCGGCGGCAGGCCGGCGGCCAGAGGATAGAGCGCCTCCATCGCCCGCGGCAGGCTGCGCAGGGCGCGAAAGGCGCCGCGCAGGCCGTCCGGGTCGTCCGGTCCGGTGCGCAGGGCCTCGAAGGCCGCCACCGTCTCGTCCAGGGCCAGCTCCAGGCGGCCGCGCACGCCGCCCAGCCGTTCGGGCCAGGCCGCCAGCCGGGCGCGCAGGGCGGGCAACGCCGCCTCGGGCGCACCGACCGCGGCCATCACCTCGGGCAGTCGGGGCGGGTCGAGGTGGCGCGAGACGAAGATCAGGCTCTCCAGCGACTGCAGCAGGGGCGGCAGCAAGGCGACAAGGTCGTCCAGCCCGGCGTCGTCCACATCCCCTCCCAAGTCCGCTCAGACGGCGGCGGCCAGTTGCGGCAGCCGCGCTGCGCCGGGCGTGTCGCCGGCGATCAACTCCAGCGACCTTAGACGGTCGGACAGGGTCGGGCCTACCGACATGACGAACAGTTCGTCGGCCCCCGCCTGCGCCGCCTTTTCCGCGAGCATCCCGCGCACCGCCGCCCCTTCGCCGGTCAGGCTGCGCGCGATCACCGCCTCCAGGCGCGGATCGCCCTTGAATTCGTCGAGGAAGGCCTGGGCGCCCTCGATCGAGGTGAATCGCCGCCGCTCGCCCGTGAGCATGGAAAAGCTCGCCGCCCTTCGCGGGGCGTCCAGCCTCACCGCCTCTGCCTCGGTGTCGGCGGCAAAGGCGATCAGGCCGACGCCCGCGAAAGGCTCGGCGGCGAAGGGCGACGGCTCGAACGCTTCGCGATAGGCGCGGATCGCCGGCCCGCCGTCGGTGCGGGCGATGAACTCCGAGAACACCATGCCTACCCCGGCCCGCCCGGCGAAGATCGCGCTCTCCACCGACGAGGTCAGCATGAACAGCGCCGGGTGGCCGGGCCCGGTGGGGCTGGCGCGTACGCCCGCGGCCGGATGGTGCGGTGGGAACGGCTCCTTGCCGGCGGAATCCAGCAGCCAGGCGTTCAGCAGGGCGAAATATTGCGGGAACACCTCGGAGCTCTGCGCCCGCAGCGCTGCGCCGGTGCGCGCATCGGCGCCCAGGGCCCGGCCGACGCCAAGGTCGATGCGCCCGGGGGCCAGGGCCTCCAGCGCCATGAAGGTCTCGGCCACCTTCAGCGGCGAATAGTTGGGCAGCATCACCCCGCCTGAGCCCAGCCGGATGTGGCTGGTGCGCTGGCTGGCCGCGGCGATCAGCACCTCAGGCGTGGCGCTGGAGAGGGTGGCGATCGAGTGGTGCTCGGCGAACCAGATGCGGTGATAGCCCAGCCGCTCGGCGGCCACGGCCACCTCCAGGCTGTCGCGCACCCCCTGCGCCTGGGTCCCCTCGCCGGACAGGGGCGACAGATCGAGCACGGACAGCCTGGTCATGGGCGCAATATGGGCCGCGCCACGCGCGCCGTAACCCCCAAGGCGCCGCCTATTCCACCGGCTTGCGGCGGATCTTCTTGATGATGGCCGAGAAGGTCAGCAGCGTGCGCTCGCCGGTGGTGATCTGGCCGCGCACGAACACCAGCGAGCCGCCGTTGCGCACCACCTCGCCGCGGGCCTCGACGATCTCGCCCTCGCGGGCGCTGTCGATGAACTCGCAGTTCATCGAGGCGGTCACCGAGCCGGATCCGGCGATGGCGTCGCCGCCGATGGCGAAGATGGCGTAGTCGGCGAAGGTCATCAGGCAGCCGCCGTGCATGAAGCCGCCGCCGTTCATGTGCTTGCGCTCGGCGCGGAAGGCGCAGACGTTCTCGCCGCTCTCCAGGGTGCGGGCGTAGAACGGCCCCGAGTGCAGCTCGAACGGGTCGCCGCTGAAGATCCGCCAGCCGGCCCACTCGCCGTCCTGGATCACCTCGCGCGACCAGGCAAATTCCTCGACCGTGCCGTCCATGCTTTCAACCTTGGGTTCAAGTCGCCTACTGTCCGGCCGCTCATAAGCACGAGGGGGCATGTGTGGGAAAGTGGCGAGGCGTATTGGCCGCGGTCGTAGCGGTCACTGCCATGTGGCACACGGCGCCGGTCTGGGCGGCCGATCTGCTGGGCAAGGTCGGCTTCCGCGACGCCTACGTCGCGGCCGTTCGCGAGCGCGATCCCGAGGTCACGGTGGTCGCCAAGGACGAGGCCGAACTCGAGATTGGCCTGCATGGCAAGACGATCACCGCCTTCCTCGACAACGCCTATCACGCCTATCAGCAGAACCCCGAGGACCTCGACCGGATCGTCCGCCGATACGCGACGATGGCTGTGGAGGCCGTGCAGGCCAGTGAGCCTGCCTACACCTCTGCGCAATTGGTTCTGCTGGTCAGGCCGAACGGCTACGGCCAGCAAGTGCTGGCGCGCGCCCCTCCGGGGTCGGATCCCAACGCTGTGCCCTTCGCCAGACCGGTGGCGCCGGGGCTGTCGCTGTATGTCGCAGTCGACGAGCCGCAGAGCTTCATGATCCCACCGATAACCGAGCTGCGCGCTAAGCTGCACGCCACGGACGCGGAGATCTGGGCCTCGGCGCTGGCCAACACCCGCGCGCGCTTGCCGAAGGCGCTGTCGCCGACCCAGGGGATGGTGGTGGTGACCGGCCTGCAGATCTCTCCCAGCCTCATGGCCTTCGACGCCTTCTGGGATTCGCCCGACATGCAGAGGGGCGGGCCACCGCTGGTCTCGCCCTTTGCTAGAGACAGCCTGGTGGTGATGCACGGCGACGGCGCGGAGCTGATCGATGGATTGCACCGCGCGGCGCTCGACGCCGCGGGCCTGCCGGACGCCCTCACCGATGCGATCTATGTGCGCCGCGGCGGGCGTTGGCTGCAGGTCGCGCCCTGACCGGCGCGGCGTTTGCCCCGCTCACGTTTGGCCACTAGTGTCGCGCTCCCCGCGGCAGCCAAACTCGGCCGCCGCGCCCGACGCCAACCTATGAGACTGACGACCCTATGGCCCTGGACCTCGAAACCCGCGACCAGCTGATCGACACCGTCCGCCGCTTCGTCACCGAACGGTTGCGCCCGCTGGAGGCGCAGGTGGCCGAGGACGACGCCATCCCGGACGACATCATCGCCGAGATGAAGGCGCTGGGCCTGTACGGCCTGTCGATCCCCGAGGAATACGGCGGCCTGGACCTGTCGATGGAGGACGAGTGCCTGGTGGGCGTCGAGCTCGGTCGCACCAGCCCGGCGTTCCGCTCGGCCTTCGGCACCAACGTCGGCATCGGCAGCCAGGGGCTGGTGATGTTCGGCACCCCCGAGCAGAAAGCCAAATGGCTGCCCGGCATCGCCTCCGGCGAGCTGGTGACCTCCTTCGCCCTGACCGAGCCGGAAGCCGGCTCAGACAGCGCCGCGGTGCAGACCCGGGCGGTGCGCGATGGCGACCACTACGTGCTGAACGGCTCCAAGCGCTACATCACCAACGCCAACAAGGCGGCGCTGTTCACGGTGATGACCCGCACCAACCCGGACATCAAGGGGGCCGGCGGCGTCTCCGCCTTCGTGGTGCCGCGCGACCTGCCGGGGCTCTCGATCGGCAAGCCCGAGAAGAAGATGGGCCAGCAGGGCGCGCACATCTGCGACGTGATCTTCGACAATGTCCGCGTGCCCGCCGAGAACCGCCTGGGCGCCGAGGGCGAGGGCTTCAAGGTGGCCATGCAGGTGCTGGACCGCGGACGCCTGCACATCTCCTCGGTGTGCGTCGGCGTGGCCGAGCGGCTGATCGCCGACTGCGTCGCCTACGCGTCCGAGCGCAAACAGTTCGGCCAGACCCTGTCCAACTTCCAGCTGGTGCAGGGCATGATCGCCGACTGCAAGACCGAGGCGATGGCCGCCAAGGCCCTGACCCTGGAGACCGCCCGCAAGCGCGACGCCGGCGAGAGCGTCACCCTGGAGGCGGCTGCGGCCAAGTACTTCGCCTCGGAGATGGTCGGCCGAGTGGCCGACAAGGCGGTGCAGATCTTCGGCGGCGCCGGCTACATCGCCGACTACGGCATCGAGCGCCTGTACCGCGACGTGCGCATCTTCCGCATCTACGAGGGCACCAGCCAGATCCAGCAGGTGGTCATTGCCCGCGAGACGCTGAAGCGGGGCGGCTAGGGCTGCGGGGTCTCCCCCTCCTTTGCCGTCATCCTCGGGCGTAAGTCCCGAGGATCCATGATCGCGTGAAGGGCCGTCGCGAGCGGCAGCGGAGCGTTGCTGGAGCGGCAGCCGACCCGTCGTGGCGCGCCCTTCGAAGCGCGCCATTCTTTCTCACGTGTGCCTGGACCCTCGGGACTTGCGCCCGAGGGTGACGGGCGGTGGGGGAGAGGCTCCCCCGTCAGTGGGGGCCCGCCAGGTTGTGAAGGTCGTCGAGCGGGGCGGCTTCCGGGCGAGACCGGCTGAGCTGATCGGCGATGCGCGCATCGACCCGGCGGTGGCTCACGGCGCGCATCATCTCCTGCACCGTCAGCACCCAGCCGAAGGCCTTTTCCTTATGGGTCTTGTTGAGCTCTTCCATCATGCTCGTCCTTTGAAATATCGCGCCCTTGTCGAGGGATAGATCGCAAGAACGGGGCTCGGTGACAAACCGGTCCTCCTGCTGTATGCATAAGTCAGCCTTATGTCAGACCCGCTTGCCACCCTGCCGCTCAGCGCCGTGCGCGTGTTCGAGGCCGCCGCGCGGCTGAAGAGCTTCACGCGGGCCGCCGAAGCGCTGAACATCACCCAGGCCGCCGTCAGCTGGCAGGTGAAGGCGCTGGAGCAGCGCCTGGGCCAGCCGCTGTTCCGGCGCCTGGCGCGCGAGGTCGCCCTGACGCCGGCGGGCGAGCGGTTGTCGCGCGCCGCGACCGAGGCGGTCGGCCTGCTGCAGGCCGCGATCTCCGACCTCACCGAGACGGAAGAGGGGGTGCTGGCGATCACCACCCTGCAGTCGCTGGCCACCTCCTGGCTGGCGCCGCGGCTGGGCGCCTTCCAGCTGGCGCACCCGAAGATCGCGGTGCGTCTCGATACCTCAGCGCGGATGGTCGACCTGGCGCGCGAGGGGGTCGACGTGGCGATCCGCTCTGGCCACGGCGAATGGCCCGGGGTCGAGAGCTGCTACCTGATGCCGTCGCTGGTCACCCCGCTCACGGCGCCCGCGCTGGTGGCCGAGCTGGGCGGACTGCCCGAGCCGAAGGCGCTGCTGACCGCGCCGCTGATCGGGCTGGAGGCCGACTGGGCGGACTGGTTCGCCGCCGCCGGGGTGGCCGGCGGCCCGCTGAGGGCCGGGCCGCGCTTCGCCGCCGACCTGCAGACCGTGGAGGTGGCCACCGCCATGGCCGGGCAGGGGATCGCCCTGGCCTCGCCGATCTATTTCGCCGCCGAGCTTGCCGCCGGCCGCCTGGCGCAGCCGTTCGACACCGTGATCCCGGCCGCGCGGGGGATCTGGCTGACCTGGCCGGCGGAGCGCCGCCGCTCGCCGAAGATCGCCGCCTTCCGCAACTGGCTGACCGCCCTGGTCGCCGCCGACCCGGCCATCGCCCGCTATCGCGACCTCGCCCCACCGCCGCCGTGAGCGGGAACGTCAGGGTTCGGCGGCTGATCCGGTCGGCCGGCTTCGAACAGCCCGCGATCATCGCCGCCCCGACCAGGGGGCCCACTGACAATCACGTCCGGTCCTCGAGGTTGGGGTTGAACCCCATATCTGCTCACCCCGGCGAAGGCCGGGACCGAGGCAAGACTCGCCGCTGGCAGGACGTTTGCTCGGCCAGGCTGGACCCGGATCCAGTAGGCTGAAGCTACTTCCTGGGTGCCGGCCTTCGCCGGGATGAGCGGATGTTGGGGGCTCAGCTCACCCCGGTCTCGATGGCCAGGCGCACGAGGTCGGCCGTGCGGGACACGCCCAGCTTGGACTTGATCAGGCTGCAGGCGTTGGCGACGGTCTTGTAGCCCACGCCTACCGCGGCGGCGATCTCGGCCAGGCTGGCGCCGGTGGCCAGCAGGCGCATGATCTCCAGCTCCCGCGGGGTCAGGTTGTCGAACGACTGCGCCGCCTCGGCCCCCTGCACCGCCAGGGCCTGGGCGATCTCCGCCTCGACGTAGCGGCCGCCGGCCGCCACCCGCCGCACGGCGATCAGCAGCTCGTCCGGCGAGACGTTCTTGGTCACATAGCCGGCGGCCCCGGCCTCCAGCGCGCGCTTGGCGTAGAGCGGCTCGGCGTGCATCGACAGCACCAGCACCCGGCGGGCCTCCAGCTGGATCAGCCGCCGCAGCAGCTCCAGACCGCCGAGGCCCGGCAGGTTCAGGTCCAGGATCACCAGGTCGGGTCGCCGCGCGCGGACCACGGCCAGGGCCTCGCGCCCGTCGGCGGCCTCCAGCACCTCGCCGAAGTCGAGCGTGGCCAGCAGGCGCTTGAGGCCGTCGCGCACGATCGCGTGGTCGTCGACCAGCAGGATGCTCATGCGCCGGCCTCCGCCAGCGCCGGCAGCCGCGCCAGCACTGTCCAGCCCTGGCCCGCGGCGCCGCGCTCGATGGTCAGCCGCCCGTGCGCCGCCGCGACCCGTTCGCGCATGCCCAGCAGGCCAAAGCCCCCCTCGCGTTCGCCGCCGCCGGCCGCGGCGCCCGCGCCGTCGTCCGAGACCCGGGCGATCACCTCGCCCGCGCCGTCCAGGCTGACCGCGATCTCGACGCGCCTGGGTCGCCCGTGGCGCACCGCATTGTTCAAGCCCTCCTGCACCACGCGATAGACCGCCTCGCGCGCGGTCTCGCCCATGGCGTCCTCGTCGGCGGCCATCGACACCTCGAAGGCGATCTCCGGGTGGCGGGCGCGCCAGAACACCACCAGGTCGTCGATCGCCGCGCCCAGGCCCAACTCCACCAGCTGGGCGGGCCGCAGCCGCGCCAGCAGGTCGCGCACCAGGCGCTGCATGTGCCCGACCGAGGCCTGGATCGCCTTCACCTGGGCCGCGGCCTCGTCGGCCTTGCCGGCGGCCACCAGCTGGGAGACCAGGCTGGCGTCCATGTTCACCGCGAACAGGTGCGGACCGATCTCGTCGTGCAGGTCGCGGGCGATGTCGGCGCGCTCCTCGTCCTGCAGGGTCAGCAGCTGACGTTCGAGGGCGCTGTTGCGGGCGTGCACGGCGGCCAGGCGCTCGGCCATCTCGTTGACGCCCTGGCTGAGCCTGGCCAGCTCCTGCGGCCCGTCCGCAGCCACCCGGGCGCGGTAGTCGCCCGAGCCGATCCGCTGCAGCGCCGCCGAGACGTCCGCCAACGGGCGCAGCGCCCGGCCGACGGTCAGCCACACCAGGGCCGAGCCCAGCAGGAAGGCGCCGCCCAGCACCAGCATCAGGTCCAGGAACTGGGCCCAGGCCGCGCCGACGTCGTTGGCCGGGACGGCGCTCAGCACCACCGCCTCGCCGCCGCCCCCGGGCACGGGCAGGGTGGCGGGGGGCAGGTCCGTGCCCACCAGCTCGGCGAACCACGCCGGCGCCGGATCGGCGGGCTGCATGGCGGACACCGCCATCGCCCCGCCGCCGGGACCCACCAGGGTGGCGCGGACGTGGCGATTGCCGTCGAAGGCGGCGATCAGCTGGGCCAGGTCGCGCGGCGCGTGGTCGGAGCGCGGCAGGTCCTCGAAGGCGCCGGCCACGGTCTGGCGCCCGCCGGTCATGGCGGCCGACAGCTCCTCGCGCAGCGCCTGCTGGGTGCGCCAGGCCGCCAGCCCGGCCCCGGCCACGGCGCTGAGCAGCAGCACCAGGGCGATGGCGGAGACGATGCGGGCGCGTAACGACATGCCCCGAGCGTAGCCCTGCAAGGGCCGTCGGCGCCACGCCTGCGCGCAAATCGGGAAAAATTCCCGACCAGAACGGGAAGCCGCACCCTGGGCCGTGTCCGCGCCGCGCCCTATCCCAGCGGCATCACAACTGGTGCTGGAGTGGGCTCGTGGCGCGACGCTGGACGAGACAGGTTTCGTTGTTCGCCTTGCTGGCGGCCCTGGCCGGGTCAGCGCTCGGCCATGCCGCCGAGGCGGCGCCCGACAAGGCCGACGCGGCCAACACCGACGTTTCCGAACTGGTGGTCACCGCCCAGAAGCTTGACGCCGCGCGCGCCACCATCGAGCCGGCGCTGGGCGCGTCCAGCTTCACCATCAGCTCCAAGTTCGTCGACAACCTGCCCGGCGGCCAGAATACGGGCCTCAACCAGGTGATCCTGCAGGCGCCCGGCGTCACCCAGGACAGCTTCGGCCAGCTGCACATCCGCGGCGACCACGCCAACATCCAGTACCGGCTGAACAATGTGATCCTGCCCGAGGGGCTGTCGGTGTTCGGCCAGACGCTCAGCCCGCGGCTGGCGGGATCGACCGAGCTGATCACCGGCGCCTTGCCGGCGCAGTACGGCCTGCGCACCGCCGGCATCGTCAACATCACCACCAAGAGCGGCCTCTACCACAACGGCGGCGACGTCAGCGTCTACGGTGGCAGCCACGGCGAGTTCGAGCCCAGCTTCGACTACGGCGGCTCGTCCGGGGCCAACAATTTCTTCGTCTCCGGCAGCTACACGCGCAGCGACCTCGGCATCGAGAGCCCCGACGGCAGCGGCGCGCCGCTGCACGACCGCACCGACCAGATCCAGCTGTTCGGCTATCTGGACCACATCATCGACGACACCAGCCGCATCTCGCTGATCGCCGGCACGTCCAACCAGCGCTTCCAGATTCCGGACGTGCGCGGCCTGAACGCCGATGATCCGGGCGGCCTCGGGCTCACTGTCAACGGCCAGACCAGCTTCGCCAGCGAGGCTCTGCGCCAGAGCCAGCGCGAAACCACCGACTACGCCATCGCCAGCTATCTGCGCACCACCGACAGGCTGACCCTGCAGCTGTCGGGCTTCACGCGCTATTCCACCCTGACCTATCGGCCCGACCCGCTGGGCGAGCTGCTGTTCAACGGCATCTCGCAGTATGCGGCCAAGCGCGACTTTGCCGCCGGCCTGCAGACCGAGGCGGTGTACAAGCTGAACGACGCGCACACGATCCGCGGCGGGGTGATCATCGAGGGCGACCGCTCGATCAGCCGCACCACCGCCCAGGTGCTGCCCACCGACGCCTTCGGCGTCCAGACCAGCGACGTTCCCGAGACCATCGTCGACAACGGCGCGCGCACGGCGTGGACGTACAGCGCCTTCCTGCAGGACGAGTGGAAGCTGGCCGACAGCCTGACCCTCAACTACGGCCTGCGATTCGACGAGGTCGACGCCCTGCGCAACGAGCGCCAGCTGAGCCCGCGGGTGAACCTGGTGTGGAAGCCCACCGACGCCACGACCGTCCACGCCGGCTACGCCCGCTACTTCACCCCGCCGTCGTTCGAGCTGATCGCGGCGCCCACGGTGGCGAAGTTCGTCGGCACCACCGCGCAGTCGCCGAACCTGACCGACACCACCCCCTATTCCGAGCGCGACAACTACTATGACGTGGGCGTGCAGCAGCGGTTCGGCGAGCTGACCGTCGGGATCGACGGCTACCTGCGCTACGCGAAGAACCTGATCGACGAGGGCCAGTTCGGCGCGCCGATCATCCTCACCCCGTTCAACTATCGCGACGGGCGCATCCGCGGCATCGAGGTCTCGGCCACCTACTCGCACGGACCGTTCTCGGCCTACGGCAACCTGGCCCTGTCCAAGGCGCAGGGGCGCGACATCGTCTCCAGCCAGTTCAACTTCTACCCGGCGGACCTGGCCTATATCCAGAGCCATTACATCTATCTGGACCACAACCAGTCGATCACCGCCTCAGGCGGCGCATCCTACAGCATCGGCGCGCTGAAGCTGTCGGGCGACCTGATCATCGGCAGCGGCCTGCGCAAGGACGGCGCCGTCCCCAACGGCGACCATGTGCCGGCCTACGCCCAGCTCAACCTGTCGGCCACCTACCACCTGGCGATGAACGGCGTGGGGCCGCTGGACCTGCGCTTCGACATCATCAACGTCAACGACGACAAGTACGAGATCCGCGACGGCACCGGCGTCGGCGTCGGCGCCCCGCAATGGGGCCCGCGCCGCGGCTTCTTCGGCGGCATCAGCAAGAGTTTCTGATTTGGCTGGAGAGCGCCGCTGGGGTGGGGCGGTTCTCATTTTGAACCACGAACCACACGAACCACACGAACCACACGAACAAGTTCACCCCCAACCAGCTCATCCCGGCGAAGGCCGGGACCCAGGCAAGACTCGCCTCCGGCAGGGTGGTTGCTGCGCCAGGCCAGGCTCAGGTCCAGTGGGCTGAGGCTTTTGCCTGGGCCCCGGCCTTCGCCGGGGTGAGCAGGTGTTGGGGTGAACCCGTTCGTGTGGTTCGTGTGGGTTCGTGGTTCAAAAATCGGAACCCCCAACCCCTCACGTCTTCGGTGGCAACAGATCGTTCAGCCCCGGGATTGGCGGCTGGGTCTCGGTCGGCGCGGGCGCCGCCGGCGCCGGGGGCGGCGGGCCGGGGGGGATCGCGGTCGCGGCGACGTGCCGGACCGCGTAGCCCATGTAGCTGCGCCAGGCCTCGGCCGGGGCGCTGCCGCCGGTGATCCCGCGCATCGCGGTGTTGTCGTCGCGGCCCATCCACACCACCGTGGCGAAGCCGCCGGTGAAGCCGCAGAACCAGGCGTCCTTGAAGTCCGAGGTGGTGCCGGTCTTGCCGGCCACGTCGTAGCCGGGGATCGCCGCCTTGGTCCCGGTGCCGACGGCCACCACCTGGCGCAGCATCTGGTTCAGCTCCGACAGCGGCGGATTGGCGATCGCCGGGGTCGGCGGGGTTGGGCGGTTCTGGAAGATCACCGCGCCGCCGGCCACGCGGATGCGTTCCAGGCCATAGGCTGCGACCCGGTTGCCGCCGTTGGAGAACGCTGTATAGGCCTGCGCCATCTCCAGCGGGGTGACCAGGGTGGTGCCCAGCGCCATGGCCGGGTCGGTGTTGATCTGCGAGACGATCCCCACCCGGTGGGCGTCGGCGGCGACCTTGTCGCGGCCCACGTCGTCGGCCAGCTTCGCCGCCACCGTGTTGACCGAGTGGGCGAGGGCGGTCTGCAGGGTGATCGAGCCCATGAATTCCGGCTCAAAGTTGTGCGGCGACCAGCCGTTGATCGTCACCGGCTCGTCGACCACCGGCGTGTCCGGCGTGCGGCCGCTCTCCATCGCCGCCAGATAGACGAACGGCTTCCAGGACGACCCGGCCTGGCGATGGGCGTCCACCGCGCGGTCGAACTGGCTCTTGGCGTAGTCGACCCCGCCCACCAGCACGCGGATGCGGCCCACGGCGTCCACTGACACCGCCGCGGCCTGCTCCACGCCCTGACCCTTGTGGCGGGTGACGCTGGCGCTGACCGCCTGGGCGGCGGCGGCTTCCAGCTGCGAGTCCAGCGTGGTCTCGACTACAAGGTCCTGATGCAGCGGGCCGGTCAGCAGCTTGCGGGTCTGGCCGTCCACCCAGTCGACGAAGTACTGCGTCGGCGCATCCGGGGCGTCCTTCCAGACCTTGGGCGTCTGGGCCAACGCCTTGGCGCGCTGGGCGGCGGTGATCGCCCCGGTCTCGACCATGGCGTCCAGCACCAGCCGGGTGCGCGCGGCGTTGGCTGCCGGCTGGTCGGCGGGATCATAGGCCACCGGCGACTTCATCACCGCCGCCAGCGAGGCGGCCTCGCGGATGGTCAGCTTCGCCGCGGGCTTGTTGTAATAGCGCCGGGCGGCCGCCTCGATGCCGTAGGCGCCGGAGCCGAAATAGACCCTGGAGAGATACATCCCCAGGATCTGCTGCTTGGAGAAGGCGCGCTCCAGCTCGACGGCGTAGACCGCCTCGGTCGCCTTGCGCTCGACGGTGCGCTCGTTGCTGAGGAACAGGTTGCGCGCCAGTTGCTGGGTGATGGTCGAGGCGCCCTGGGCCGCGCGGCCCTTGGACAGGTCGCTGACGATGGCCCGGGCGATGCCCATCGGATCGACCCCGGCGTGCTCGTAGAACCGCCGGTCCTCGATCGCCACGAACGCCGCCGGCACATAGGCCGGCAGCTTGGCCAGGTCCGCCGGCGGCGCGTAGCGGCCGCCCCGAACGCCGATCACCGCACCGGCGCGGTCGACGTAGGTGATCTGAGGGTCGCGCCGGATGGGTGGCAGGCTGGGCAGGCTCGGCAGGTCGGGCAGCGACGCGCCGAGGGACAGGGCGACGGCGAGGGCGATCAAGCGCTAGCGCTCCTTGAGTGCGGGCGGCGGAAAGGGGGGAGGGCGCCGCCGCACGCCTTATCCTCCCGGGGCGCCCGCCGCGGAAACTGAAATCGCCGTAATCTGTGTGAACCGGCCGGCGCGGCCCCTCACCCTCCCAAGCCCGGCGCCGTCGCGCCGGCCTCGGGCCCCTCTCTCTCCCTCCAGGGAGAGGGGGATGTTTCCTGAAGTCCGCCATGCCTTTCGCCTCTCCCTCGAGGGAGAGGAAGGGGCCCGCGGCGCTTGCGCGAGCAAGCAGCGTGGGAAGGTGAGGGGCCGCGCCGGCCTTGCGGTTCTTACGCCAGCTCGCGCAGGTAGTTCACGCTGGTCTCGACGCTCGGCCAGTAGGGCTTGGGCGGCACGTCGTGTTCGACGAACATGTGCTCGACCCCCACCGCGCGGCCCGCGGCGATCATCGCCGGAAAGTCCAGCACGCCGGCGCCGACGTCGGTCATGGCGCCGTCGGGGGCCATGTCCTTCAGGTGCAGCAGCTTCACGCGGTCGCCCAGGCGGTTGATCATCTCCACCGGCTCCTCGCCGCCCTTCTTCAGCCAGTAGACGTCGAGCTCGAAGTTGAGCAGCGCCGGGTCGGACTCGCCGACCAGCACGTCGAAGGGGCGGAAGCCGCGGGAGTTGTCGAACTCGAAGTGGTGGTGGTGGTAGGCGAAGCGGAAGCCCTCGTCCTTGGCGACCTTGGCGAAGGCGTCGATCTGTTTGACCACCGCGTGCCAGTCGGCGTCCTTCGGGTCGACGAACGGCAGGACGATGAACCGGCAGCCGAGCTCCTTGGCGATCGCCAGCACCCGCTCCGGTCGGCCGGTGATGTCGGCCAGGCCCACGTGCACCGACGGGCAGTCGAGCTCGATCTCCTTCATCCGGGCGCTGAGCGGCGCGAAGTCGGTGTCGAGCGGCGCGGCGAACTCGACGGAGTCGTAGCCCACCCGCTTGATCTGCTCGAGCGTGCCGATCGGATCCTCCGCGAACGGGCGACGCAGGGTGTAGAGTTGCAGGCCGACGGGCTTCATCAGAGGGCTCCTTGTTCGAGCAGGTCGGCCGCGTGGTTGGCCGTTCGCGCCGAGAGCGCCATGTAGGTCAGGGAGGGGTTCATCGAGGCGCTGGAGGCCATCACCGCGCCATCCGAGCAGAACAGGTTGGCGACCTCGTGCGCCTGGCCCCAGCCGTTGAACACCGAGGTGCGCGGGTCGCGGCCCATGCGCGCGGTGCCCATCTCGTGGATGCGGTCGCCTGGCGGGGTCAGATGCGACCCGGCCTCTTCCCAGGGGGTGATGTCGGTGCAGCCGGCGGCGGCCAGCATGGCGGCGGCGTCCTTGGCCGCGTCGAGCATCATCCTGCGCTCGTTCTCGCCGTGCTCGGCGCTGATCACCGGCAGCGGGATGCCCCAGTTGTCCACCCGCGAGGTGGTCAGGGTCACCCGGTTCTCCGGGTTCGGCAGCACCTCGCCGAACGGCAGCAGCGAGAACATCCAGCCGCGCTTCGGCGCCCCGGAGGCGTCGGGCTCGGCGCCCGGAATGCGCCGCCGAACCGCGCCGCCCTGCAGGCCGAAGCCGCGCAGATAGGGCTTGTCGGTCTCGGTAACGTTGGCGTAGCGCGGCATGTAGAGCCCGGTAGGGCGATCGTTCTGGAAGGGACTGGTCTCGAAGCCCGGATAGACCCCGAGGATCGGCCGGGTGCTGACGTGGTCCATCAGGTTGCGGCCGACCTGGTCGGAGCCATTGGCCAGGCCGCGCGGGAAGGCGTCGGAGCGCGAGTTCAGCAGCAGGGCGGCGGTGTTGATCGCCGAGGCGTTCAGGAACACCACCCGCGCCTCATAGGTCACGGCCTCCTTGGTCAGGCGGTTGATCGCCCGCACGCCGGTCGCGCGCTTGGTCGCCGGGTCGTAGATGACGCTGTCGACGATGGCGTCGGTGATCACCGTCAGGTTGCCGGTCCTGCGCGCCGCTGGCAGGGTCGCCGCCTGGGTCGAGAAATAGCTGCCCAGCGGACAGCCGTGGGCGCAGCGCACGTGCTGCTCGCAGCGCTGGCGGCCCACGTCCATCTGGGGCTTGGCGACGCGGCTGAGATGGGCGCAGCGGCCCATGATCAGGTTACGGGTCGGGAAGGCGGCCTCGATGCGCCCCTTGGCGTCCACCTCGACGTCGTTGAACTGGAAGGGCGGCAGGAAGTCGCCGTCCGGCAGCTGCGGCAGGCCGTCGTAGTCGCCGCTGATCCCGGCGAAGGCTTCGACGTGGTCGTACCAGGGCTCCAGGTCCTCGTAGCGGATCGGCCAGTCGACGCCGTGCCCGTCCCTGAGGTTGGATTCGAAGTCGTTTGGCGACCAGCGGTAGGACTGGCGTCCCCAGGTCAGCGAGCGGCCGCCCAGCTGGTAGCCGCGGATCCAGCGGTACGGCTTGTCGGGCGGCGTCTCGTACGGATAGTCGTGGTCGCTGGCCCAGAACTTCTTGTTCGAGTTGAACATCGCGTAGGTCACGCCGACGTAGTAGGGGTAGTGCAGGTCCAGCTCTTCCTGAGGGATCTGGTCGTCGCGCCGGCGAAGCCGCCCGGCCAGCTCGTGGCTGTAGTCGGCGCCATGCTCGACGTCCGGGCCCCGCTCAAGCATCAGCACCTTCAGGCCGCGTTCGCACAGCTCCTTGGCGACCCAGCCGCCGCTGATGCCCGAGCCCACAATGACCGCATCAAATTGCATCTCAGATCCTCACGCCGCCCGCTCGACGGAATCGAACAGGGCGATGGCTTGCTTGAGCGCGGCGATGGGCTCGCCGCGCGGAATGAATTCGTGGCCGACCCAGTGGTCGTACTTCAGGTGGTTCAGGAGGGCGGCGACGCCCCGCCAGTTGATCTCCTGCCGGTCGTCCAGGTCGCGGCGGCCGGGCGCGCCGGCGGTGTGCACGTGGCCGATCAGGTCCAGGTTCGCCTTGATGGTGCGGCTGAGATCGCCCTCCATCAGCTGCATGTGGTAGCCGTCGTAGAGCAGCTTCAGACCGGCCAACTGCTGCGCCACGGCCACGCCGAAGGCGGTGCGGTCGCACTGCTGGCCCGGGTGGTCGACCTTGCTGTTCAGCAGCTCCATCAGCACGCGCACGCCGGCGGCCTGCGCGTGGGCGACCACGGGTCCCAGACCTTCCACGCAGGCGGCGATGGCCGGCGCGTCGGCGCCGTCGCCGAACCGGTTGCCGGCGAAGACGATCACCGCCTCGACCCCGCCCGCCGCGGCCGCGTCGATCTTGCGGCGCATCTCGCCCTGCAGGGCTGCGTGCCTGGCCGGATCGTTGAAGCCTTCCTCCAGCTTGTGGCCGGTCTCGGTGACGATGGTCAGGCCCAGGTCGTGCGCCACGGGCCACAGCGGCTGCGGCAGCATCTCGACGCCCTGGGCGCCGGCCGCCACGGCGTCGCGCAGGAACGCCGCCGGCTCGATGTCCCGTCCCATAGTGAAGGACCACCAGGCAAAGCTCTGCCGCATCACGCCGCCCCCTCGTTCAGCGCCACCCAGCGCCCGTCCGCCGCCGCGCTTGCCAGGGCGGCCTGGATGAAGCGCATGCCGTCCACGCCGTCGCGGACGTCCGGCAGCATCGAAGCCGGCGCGGGAAGGCCCGCCTTGTGCGCGCCGATCAGGTCGGCGGCGTCGGCGTAGATCTGGGCGAAGCCTTCAAGGTAACCCTCTGGATGGCCTGCGGGAATCCGGCTGGCCGCCTGCGCCGCCGCCGACATCCCCGGTCCGCCACGCCGCAGGATCTGCGGGGCCTCGCCCAGCCGCGCGAAGCGCAGCAGGTCCGGCTCCTCCTGGGCCCATTCCAGGGCGGCCTTGTCGCCATAGACGCGCAGCCGCAGGCCGTTTGCGACGCCGATCGCCACCTGGCTGGCCCACAGCTGGCCACGCGCGCCGCCGGCCCAGCGCAGGCGGATCTGCACGTCGTCGTCCAGCCGCCGGCCGGGCACGAAGCGCGAGGTCTCGGCGCTGATCGCCTGCGCGGTCTGCCCGGTCACGAAGGCGGCCAGGTGATAGGCGTGGGTGGCGATGTCGCCCAGGGCGCCGCCGCCGCCAGCGCGTTCGGGGTCGCCGCGCCAGTCGGCCTGCTTGTTGCCGCTCTGGTCGGTCGCGAGCCAATCCTGGGCATATTCGGCCTGCACCACGCGGAGGGCGCCCAGCGTCCCCTCGGCCACCATGGCGCGCATCTGCCGGACCATGGCGTAGCCGCTGTAGTTGTGGGTCAGCACGAACGGCAGGCCCGTGCGCTCCACGGTCTTCGCCAGGTCCAGCGCGTCGGCCAGGGTGGTGGTCAGCGGCTTGTCGCAGATCACCGCGATGCCGGCGTCCAGGAACGCCCGCGCTGGGCCGTGGTGCAGGTGGTTAGGGGTGACGATCGCCACCGCGTCGATCCGGTCCGGCCGCGCCGCCTCGCCCTCCGCCATCGCCCGCCAGTCGCCGTAGCAGCGCGCCGCGTCCAGCCCCAGCGACCGGCCGAACGCCTGCGAGCGCGCCGCGTCACTGCTGAACGCCCCGGCGACCAGGGTCCAGCGGTCGTCCAGTCGTGCGGCCATGCGGTGCACGCCGCCGATGAAGGCGCCGTCGCCGCCGCCGACCATGCCCAGTTTCAGTCGTTGTCCGGTCATCATCTTAGCGAGGGCTCAGCGATCGATGCCCAGCATCCGCCGGTTGGCCGCCGCGTCGGTCCCCGTCGCCACGAAGTCGTCGAAGCTCTTGCCGGTCACCTGGATGATGTGGTCGCGGATGAACGGCGCGCCCTCGCGGGCCCCGTCCACGGAGTCCTTCAGCGCGCACTCCCACTCCAGCACCGCCCAGCCCTGGTAGCCGTACTGGGCGAACTTGGAGAAGATGGCCTTGAAGTCGATCTGGCCGTCGCCCAGCGAGCGGAACCGCCCGGCGCGCTCCTTCCACGGCGCATAGCCGCTGTAGACGCCCTGCCGCCCGGTCGGCCGGAACTCGGCGTCCTTGACGTGAAACATCTTGATCCGCTCGTGGTAGAGATCGATGTACTCGAGGTAGTCCAGCTGCTGCAGCATGAAGTGGCTGGGGTCGTACAGCAGGTTGGCCCGTGGGTGGTGATCCACCCGGTCCCAGAACATCTCCACGGTCGTGCCGTCGAACAGGTCCTCGCTGGGGTGCACCTCGTAGCAGAGGTCAACGCCGACCACGTCGAAGGCGTCGAGGATCGGCCGCCAGCGCCGGCCCAGCTCGTCGAACGCCTCCTCGATCAGTCCCGCCGGCCGCTGCGGATAGGGATAGAAGTACGGCCAGGCCAGCGAGCCCGAGAACGTCACGTGCACGTCCAGTCCCAGCCGGCGCGAGGCCTTGGCGCCCATCAGCACCTGCTCGACCGCCCATTCCTGGCGCGCCTTCGGATTGCCGCGCACCTGGCGGGGCACACCGCCGTCGAACATCTCGTCATAGGCCGGATGCACCGCCACCAGCTGGCCCTGGCTATGCGTCGACAGCTCGGAGATCTCCACCCCGGCGTCGGCCAGCACGCCGCGCACCTCGTCGCAATAGGCGTCGCTCTCGGCGGCCAGCTTCAGGTCGAACAGCCGCCGGTCCCAGGTCGGGATCTGCACGCCCTTGTAGCCCAGGGACGCGGCCCAGTGCGCGATCGACTTCAGGCTGTTGAACGGCGCTTCGTCCGAAGCAAACTGCGCCAGGAAAATGGCCGGCCCTTTCACGTATCCTCCGATGTCGCCCAGGGGTCCGGCGGTCAGCGCGCCGGTTAGCCGCAATGTGCCCAGGTTCGCGGTGAGAGCAAGGCGCGAGTGACATTCACGCGTTCGTGGCGCGCGGCGGCGATCGTCGTCGCTTGCCCGGCGGCGATCCGTAGGCTAACACTGAACTCAATGGTTCAGTATTCCGCCCCCCACCTGGACGCCTCGTTCGCCGCCCTTTCGGACGCGACCCGGCGCGGCGTGCTGGAACGGCTCGGGCGGGCGGACGCCTCGATCACCGAGCTGGCGCAGACGTTCCACATGACCCTGACGGGCATGAAGAAGCACGTCGGCGTGCTGGAGCAGGCCGGGCTGGTGACGAGCGAGAAGGTCGGGCGGGTGCGGACGTGCCGCCTCGGCCGGCCTGGGCTGGAAGAGGCGGCCGCCTGGATCGAGGGGCGCCGCCGGGTCTGGAATGCGCGCTTCGATGCGCTGGAAGGCGTCCTCGAGACGCTCAAACAACAGGAGGAAGCCGATGGGCGCCACGGCGAATGACGGCCGCACCGCGGTCGAACGGCGGTCGGATCGCGAACTGACGGTCACCCGCACCTTCGACGCCCCGCCCCGCCTGGTGTGGGACGCCTGGACCCGTCCGGAGCTTTTCCAGCGCTGGTGGGCGCCGAAGTCCAGCGGCGTGCCCATGCTGTCGTGCGAGATGGATGTGCGCACCGGCGGCGGCTATCGCATCGCCTTCGGCCATGACGCCGCCAGCGCCATGGCGTTCTACGGCAAGTACATCGAGGTCTCGCCCCCTTCGCGCCTGGTCTGGACCAACGACGAGGGCGACGCCGACGGCGCCGTGACCACGGTGACCTTCGAAGCGCGCGACGGCGGCACGCGTGTGGTGCTGTCGGAGCTCTATCCCACGAAGGAAGAACTCGACGCCTCCTATGTCGGCATGGAAGGCGGCTATCCCGAACAGTTCGACCAGCTGAACGACCTGCTGAGCGTCCTGGCCGCCGGCGCTTGAGCGGCGCCAATCCATCTCGACCGAACGGACGGAGAGCCGCATGGGCAAGGTCTGCGTGAGGGGTTTCGCCGTCTCCATCGACGGCTTCGGCGCCGGTCCCGACCAGGGGCTGGAGCAGCCGATGGGCAAGGGCGGCCAGGCGCTGCACGAATGGTTCTACCCGACGCGGACCTTCCGGGAGATGATCGGGCAGGAGGGCGGGACCGACGACCCGTTCGCCCGCGCCGCCGGCGAGGGTTTCGGCGCCTTCATCCTCGGCCGCAACATGTTCGGACCCGCCGGCGACGACTGGGGCGGGCCCGACTGGAAGGGCTGGTGGGGCGATGATCCGCCCTATCACGCGCCGACCTTCATCCTGACCCACCACCCCCGGCCGCCGATCGAGATGCAGGGCGGGACGACCTTCCACTTTGTGACCGAGGGGATCGAGGCGGCGCTGGAGCAGGCGCGGGCCGCGGCGGGGGCGCTGGACGTCAAGATCGGCGGCGGCGTCTCGACCGTACGCCAGTACCTGCTGGCGGGCGCCATCGACGAGCTGCACCTGGCCGTCTCGCCCGTGCTGCTCGGCCGCGGTGAGTCGCTGTTCGCCGGCATCGACCTGCCGGGCCTCGGCTACCGTGTGGCGCAGGTGACCCCGACGGCGCTGGCGACCCACGTCGTGCTGACGCGCTGAGCGCCGGCAGCGGCTAGCAGGCTCAGGCCTCGCCCTTCGGCGGATAAGCGTGTTCGCGCCCGTTGTAGTCCTCGATCACCAGCCCTTCAGCGTCCTCGCTCAGATACCCCGGTCCGATCGGCGACTTGCCGTGGCCGCCGGGGATGTCGAGCACGTAGGTGGGCTGGCACAGGCCCGACCAGCGTCCGCGCAGGGTCTTCAGGATCGCCTGGCCCTCGGCGATCGGCACGCGCAGGTGACTGGTGCCGGGGGCGAGATCGCCCTGGTGCAGGTAGTAGGGCTTGATGCGGCTCTCGACCATCGCCCGCATCAGCGCGCCCAGGGTCTCGGCGTCGTCGTTGACCCCGCGCAACAGCACGGTCTGGCCCAGCATGGGGATGCCGGCGTCGACGATGCGGGCGCAGGCCGCCCGCGCGGCGGGGGTCAGTTCGCGGGCGTGGTTGGCGTGCAGGGCGACGTACACCGCCTGCCGTGGGCTGCGCAGGGCCGCGACCATGGCCTCGGTGACGGCGGCCGGGTCCACCACCGGCATGCGGGTGTGGAAGCGAACGACCTTCAGATGCTCGATGCCGGCCAGGCGATCCATCAGGTCGCGCAGCCGGCGCGGCGACAGCACCAGCGGGTCGCCGCCGGTGACGATCACCTCCCAGATCTGCGGATGGTCGGCGAGGTAGCCGATCGCGGCGTCCAGCGCCTCGGCGCTCAGGCTCTTGACCCCGCCGGGCCCGACCATCTCCCGCCGGAAGCAGAACCGGCAATAGACCGCGCAGGTATGGGTGATCTTCAGCAGGGCCCGGTCGGGGTATCGGTGGACGATGCCCGGCACGGGGCTGAAGGCGTCGTCGCCCACCGGGTCGGCGGCCTCGACGGGCAGAGCGACCAGCTCGGACTCGTGCGGCGTGAACTGGCGGGCGATGGGGTCGTCGTCGTCCGCCACGTCGATCAGCTCGGCCATCGCCGGGGTGATCGCCACCGCATAGCGCGCCGCCACCGCCTCCAGGGCCGGCAGACGCTCGGACGCGACCAGGCCAGCGGCCGCGAGGTCGGCGGCGCTGCGCAGGGTCTTGGGGGCGGGGACGGACATCCGGCCGCATATGGGCCAAGCGCGCCGCGCCGGCAATGCGGCAGGGTCGCCGGCTCGCGCGTGACGCGAAGGCTACCGCATGGTGCTGGATTTGCTTTATCAAGAGCGAATTCATTGGGGTCTGGCATTGGCCAAACAAACCGCCACTTCGCTTACCTCGCCGCTGCGCCAGGCGCTGCAGGCGTGTCGCCGGCATTTCTGGGGCGCGGCGGCGTTCAGCGCGCTGCTGAACCTGCTGTACCTGGCGCCGACGCTGTACATGCTGCTGGTGTACGACCGGGTGGTGCCCTCGCGCGGCGGCATGACCCTGGTGTTCATCACCATCGCCCTCGTGGCGGCCCTGGCGACCCTGTCGCTGCTCGACATGGTGCGCACGCGGCTGCTGACCCGCGCCGGCCAGCGTCTGGACCGGCTGCTGGCGCCGGTAATTCTGTCGGCCACCCTCGCCCGCGCGCGTGGGGGCAAGGACGTGATCTCGCGCCAGGCGATGCGGGAGTTCGACACCCTGCGCCAGGCCCTGTCGGGCGCCGGCGTGCTGGCCCTGTTCGATGCGCCATGGACACCGATCTACCTGATCGTCTGCGCCCTGTTGCACCCGCTGCTGGGCGCCGTGGCCCTGTTCGGGGCGGCAAGCCTGGTGGGTCTCGCCTGGCTCAACGAACGGGCGACGCGCGAACGTCTGGCCCAGTCGAGCGCCGCGGCCAACCTCGCCTATGTCAGCCAGGAACAGTCGGCGGCCGGCAACGAGGTGGTGCGTGCGCTCGGCATGCGCCAGGCCATGATCCGGCGCCACATGGGCGAGCGCGAGAGCGCCATGCGGCTGCAGACCGAGGCGGCCTTCGCCGGCGGCGGCTACATGGCCCTCACGCGCTTCGCCCGCACCTTCCTGCAGTCGCTGGCCCTGGGCATCGGCGCCTGGCTGGCGATCAACCAGAAGATCTCGCCCGGATCGATCTTCGCCGCCTCGCTGCTGGTCGGCCGGGCCCTGGCGCCGATCGAGCAGGTGCTGGGCGCCTGGCGCCAGGGGGTGCAGGCGCGGGTCGCCTGGCGGACGCTGAACGACCTGCTGGCGCGGGCGCCGGCCGAGATCGGCCTGACCCATCTGCCGGATCCCACCGGCGTGGTCGACCTGGAGCGGGTGCTGGTGCTGAACGCGGCCCGTGACGGGGCTGTGCTGCAGCAGATCACCCTGCATATGGACGCCGGCGAGATTGTCGGCGTGATCGGTCCTTCCGGCGCGGGCAAGTCGACCCTGCTGCGGGTGATCGCCGGGGCCATCGACGCCGATCAGGGCGCGGTGCGCTTCGACGGCGCCGAGCGGGCCGACTGGGAGGCCGAGCGGCTGGCCAGCCACATCGGCTACATGCCGCAGGACGCCTCGCTGTTCGCCGGCACGGTGAAGGACAACATCGCCCGCTTCCGCACCGGAGACGATCCCAAGGCCATCGACGCCATGGCCATCGCCGCCGCCCAGGCGGCCGGCGCGCACGAGATGATCCTGCGCCTGGCCGACGGCTACGACACCCAGCTGGGCTGGGGCGGTTCGGGGCTGTCGGCCGGCCAGGCGCAGAAGATCGCCCTGGCGCGCGCCTTGTTCGGCGACCCGGCGATCCTGCTGCTGGACGAGCCGAACGCCCACCTCGACCTGGAAGGGGAGGCCCAGCTGCTGGCGACTCTGCAGGCGCTGAAGGCGCGCGGGCGCACGGTGATCGTCGTCGCCCACCGCACCGGCGTGCTCAGCGCCGTCGACAAGCTGATGATGCTGCGCGACGGCCGCATCGAACTCTATGGCCCGCGCGACGAGGTGATCGTGCGCATCAACGGCCCGCGGCCGCAGCTGGAGGCGCAGCCACCGGCGGCCGAGGCCGCCGCCCCGCCGGCGCCGCCCCGCCGCGCCGGCTCGACGCCGCAGCGCCCGGCCGCCGACTTCACCCGCAGATCTCCGGTGACCGGACAATGACCCTCCAGGCGCCCTCCCTGCTGCGAGCCCGCACGGCCCTGGCCCGGCTCGGCCCGCCCGCCGATACGCAGGACGACGACCCGAAGGGCGAGATCCGCTTCGGGGCCATCGTCGCCGTGGCCTTCTTCGTGATGCTGCTGGGCTGGGCCGCCTTCGCCCGGCTGGACGCGGCCGCCTACGCCACCGGCCAGGTCAGCGTCGAGGGTCACCGTCAGAGCGTGCAGCACAAGGACGGCGGCATCGTCTCGGCGATCAACGTCCGCGAAGGTCAGAAGGTGAAGGCCGGCGACGTGCTGGTGGAGCTGAACGGCGCCGAGGCCAAGGCGGTGGAATCTTCGCTGGCCGCGCAGGTCCTTGGCCTGCAGGCCCAGCGCGCGCGGCTGCAGGCCGAACAGCTGGGGGCGCCCGAGATCACCTGGCCCAAGGCCTTCGACACCCTGACGGGCGACGACCTCGTCGAGGCCCAGCGCGCCATGAAGGTGCAGCAGGTGCAGTTCCAGGCGCGCGGCGCGTCGCTGGCGGCGCAGAAGGCGGTGCTGCGCCAGCGCGCCTCGGAGCTGGGCCAGCAGGCCGAGGGATTCCAACGCCAGATCCAGGCCGCCGACCGCCAGCAGAAGCTGCTCGCCGACGAACTGGCCGGCACCCAGGCTCTGGCTGACAAGGGCTTCGCCCCGGTCAACCGGGTGCGCGCCCTGCAGCGGACCCAGGCGGAGCTCGGCGGGGCGCGCGGGCAGTATGCCGCGCAGGTGGCGCAGTCAGAACAGCAGGCCGGCGAGGCGCAGATGCAGATGCTGCAGCTGGACCGCCAGCGCGGCGAGGAAATCGCCGGTCAGCTGCGCGACATCGATTTCCAGCTGAACGACCTGACCCCCAAGCTGAACGCTGCGCGCGACCAGTTGGCGCGTATCCAGGTGCGCGCGCCGGCCAGCGGGGCGGTGGTGGGGCTGTCGGTGTTCACCGTCGGCGGCGTGGTCACCCCCGGGCAGAAGCTGATGGACATCGTGCCCGACAACGTCGGCATGGTGATCGAGGCGCGCATCTCGCCCAATGACGCCGACGACCTGCACGTGGGCCAGGCGACCGAGGTCAAGTTCACCTCGATCCGCGACCGGGGCTTGCCGATCCTCGAGGGGCGGCTGACCAAGCTCAGCGCCGACAGCTTCACCGACGACCGCACCGGCGCAAGGTTCTATACCGCCGAGGTCACCGTGCCGCCGGACCAGATGGCGGCCCTGCAGAAGGTCAAGGGGCCAGGCTTCGCCCTGCGCGCCGGCATGCCGGTGCAGGTGCTGGTGCCGCTGCGCAAGCGCACGGCGCTGCAGTACCTTTTCGAGCCCCTGACCGACGCGATCTGGAGCTCGTTCCACGAGCACTGATCAGCCCGGGGCGAGGCCAGATTTCGCGGACTCACGATAGGCGAATGCTGTTCGCTTAATTGGTCGATACGAGTCCGTAACCAAACTTCAATACCTGAAATGAACCAAGTTTTTAAACAGTACTGAAACGCACCGCGCTCAGTCTTTTCTACACAGAAAAGACTTTCCACGGCGCTATCATGCACGCAAGACTTCTAGCTGGTATTTCCTTCGCGGCCCTGGTCCTGGCAGGCCAGGCGAGCGCCGCCGACAAGTCGGCGACCTGGCAGGCGCAGATCGGCGACACCGCCAGCGTGCAGACCCAGGCCAAGGGTGGGGCGGGGGTGACGATCGCCGTGATCGACACCGGCCTGGTGTCGACCAACAGCGAGGTCAGCGGCCGGGTGGCCGGCGGGTCGGCCTGTGCGGCGGTGACCTTCACCTGCTCGAACGGCTACTATGACGACAACGGTCACGGCACGGCCGTCGCCGCCATCGCGGCGGGCAAGTACACCTCCACCATCTACAACAGCATGTCCGGCGTCGCCCCGGCGGCGACCATCCTGTCTGACAAGTCGCTGAACGCCTCGGGCAGCGGCTACGACAGCGACATCGCCAACGGCATCAGGAAGGCCGCCGACAACGGCGCCCAGGTGATCAACCTGAGCCTGACCTTCACCCCGACCACGGCGGTGATCAACGCCATCAACTATGCGGCCTCGAAGAATGTCGTGCTGGTCTGGGCGGGCGGCAATGGCGCGACCAACTTCAACGGTGGGGCCACCACCAGCGGCCTGACCGCGGCGGCGGCCGCCCGCCTGCTGTTCGTCGGCTCGGTGGGGGCGACGAACACCGTCTCGACGTTCAGCAACAAGCCCGGAACCGGCAAGGTCTCGGCGGGGACCACGTCGACCACCTACGCCAACCTGTGGCTGATGGCCAACGGCGAGAACATCGTCGCCCCGGGCATCCAGTTCGGCTCGAGCGTCTATGCCTCGTGGAGCGGCACGTCCATGGCCGCGCCCGAGGTGACCGGCGCGGTGGCGCTGCTGGAGGCGACCTGGCCGATCCTGCGCACCAACGGCACGGCGACCACCGTGCTGCTGAAGAGCGCCACCGACCTTGGGGCCAAGGGCGTGGACGCCACCTACGGCTCGGGGCTGCTGAACCTGGCCGCCGCCTTCCAGCCGATCGGCACGACCACCGTCACCACCGCCACCGGGACCCAGACCAACCTGACGCTGTCGGGCGGGGTCATGGTCACCTCCAGCGCCATCGGCGAGGCGACCCCGCTGCGCCAGGCCCTGTCCGGCTACACCATATTCGACAGCTTCAGCCGCAACTTCAGCGCCGACCTGTCGCACCTGGTGGCGACGGTCTCGTCGGACAGCCTGATGGCCCTGCCCAGCGAGCCCACGCGGCCGGTCGCCAGCGCGCGGACCTATTTCACCGGCGGCGGCTGGGCGGCCGCGGCGACGACCCGGCCGCTGAACTTCGCCGAGGGGGTCTGGGGCGACGGCCTGGCCGCCGGCCCAGGCGAGGGCGACCTCGCCGCCCGGCTGATGGGCCAGCGCGAGCGGGGGCTGACGGCCATGACCCTGGTGGACGCGCGCGGCGACGTGATGAGCGTTTCGCGTGGCGGCGGGTCGACCAGCGCCTTCGCCGAAGCCTTCTGGGGCGCCGACAGCGCCGCGGCGGACCAGGCCGGGCGGCTGCAGGCCTCCACCGTCCTGATGGGTCTGGCCCAGGGCGGCTACGCCACCAGCGTCGGCGCGAACCTCGGCGGCCGCGTGCGCCTTGCCGCCGGCTGGACCGAGACCGACCAGCAATACGGCGTCGGCCTGATCGGCGATCGCACCCGCTCCACAGCCCGCGCGACGGCGATCGGCGCCAATGTCGCCGTGACCTCCGGCTGGCGGCTGGGGGCGACCTGGTCCAGCCTGTCGGAGAGCAACGGCCTGCTGGGCGCCACCTATGACGGCGCGGGTCTGCTGGCCCTCGGCGACCACCGCGACAGCCGGGCGATCTCGCTGACCAGCACCCTGGGGCTTGGCGGCGGGCGCAGCCTCATCGCCGATGCGGCCTGGGTCTCCACCAGCGGGGCCACGGCCGGCGGCGGCCTGGTGCGCGACGTCAGTCCGCTGACCGCCCGGGCATTCGGCCTGGCCCTGGCCCAGGACGACGCCTTCCGCGCCGGGGACCGGCTGAGCCTGGGTGTGCGCAAGCCGTTGCGCGTGACCAGCGGCCAGCTCAGCTTGGCGACCACCACGGTCGACGATCAGGGGCTGCCGCATACGGCGTTCGAGACGGTGAGCCTGGTTCCCTCGGGCGACGAGACTGACCTGGACCTGGCCTACGCCGCTCCCCTGGGCCCCGACGCCACAGTCGCCGCCCAGCTCTCGCTCCGCTCCGACGCCGGCAACGTCGCCGGCCGCAACGGCGCCGCCCTGCGCCTGGGCGTCACCAGCCGGTTCTAGACCCAGGCCCGACCAGACATCGTCGGCGACTACACGCCCGCGGCCCCGGCCGCGGGCGTTTGCGCGGGGGCGAAGCGTCGGCGGCCTCGATGGGGCCGGCGCAATCACCGAACCTTGTTCGCTAAGGCCCCTTTTCGGGGTGTCGCGGCCTCGCAATTCTATTTCCAATTCGATAGGGTTAATCCCCTGTGAATTGAATCCGCTACGATCCTGAAGCAATGCCGGCGACAACATGCGACGAATCCGTCGCGAAAGACTGGTGGCATGGTCGTCTGGACCTGAGTTCTACCACTCAATTGTCTTCGGTCTAAGGAAAACTACCGAACACACCGCAGACCCGAGCCGTTCGGCTGCGAAATGGCAAACGATGTTGGGATAGAAATCATGTCCACGACCGATCTCAATGATGGCGCGTTCTACGACTCCACCAGCGTCAATTCCGGCACGGGCAACTACGACTCGTTTCTGCGCATCCAGGCCAGTCCCACCGAAGACGGCTACAACACCAGTGCTGGCGTGCCCTTGGACGACAAGGGCGGCGTCTGGACCCACAGCATCCTGCTCAGCGCGCTGCAGGTGGTGTCGTACAATGGCGTGGACTGCTACGAGATCCGCATCGACCTGAACGAGACGAACAGCAAGGGCGGTCCCGCGATCGACCTCAGCCAGTTCGACCTCTACGTCGGCGCCGCCGCCACGGCCAACGACTTCACCGCCGCCGGCGTGACCAGCGATCCCAACCTGGCCAAGGTCTATTCGCTCACCCCGGGGCTTGGCCTCACCGACATCAGCAACGGCAGCGGCACCGACGACGGCGCGATCTATGTGCCCGTGTCGCTGTTCGCCAACGCCCCGACCGGCGCCTACCTGACGCTGTTCGCCGCCTTCACCGGCTCGGACGGGGGCTTCGAGGAATTCCGGGCGCTCACCAATCCCGGCGTGCCGGTGAACGGCCAGGGCGACATCGTCATGGCCAAGATTCCGGACGTCACCCAGGTCGACCAGGCGGGCCAGGTGATCCACTACACCATCGACGTGAACAACGACGGGACGGGGGCGCTGCACAACCTCGTCGTCACCGACCCGCTGGCGTCGGACATCGCGCCGACGCTCAACGGCTCGGGTTTCAACGTCGGCGACACCAACAGCAACAACGCGCTCGATCCGGGGGAGACCTGGGTCTACACGGCCAGCCACACTGTCACCCAGGGCGAAATCGACCTGAATGGCAATCCGGATGCGAACTCGGGCTTCATCTTCAACGAGGCCCTGGCGACCGACACCGAGGGCGTGAACGCCTTCGCCGACTCCACGGTCGACATCGTGCGCAATCCGGCGCTGAGCCTGGTGAAGAGCTTCACCACCGCGCCGAGCGATCCCGCCGACCTGGACGGCGCCGGCAACGGCGAAGTCGACACCGCCGGCCAGCTGATCAACTACACCATCCACGTCACCAACTCCGGCAACGTCACCCTGACCAACGTCACGGTGACCGACCCGCTGGACCCGACGCTGGGCAATGTGGTCGGGACGATCGCCAGCCTGGCGCCTGGCCAGAGCCAGGACCTGACCTTCTCGATCGCGGCGACCCAGGACCAGATCGACAACGGGGCGCCGATCAACAACACGGCGCACGGAACCGACGACCAGAACGCCGCGACCGACAGCAACCAGGTCACCACCCTGATCGACCAGGATCCGGCGCTGAAGGTGGTCAAGCTGGCGTCGGTGAAGGACGGGACGGCGGACCACGCCGGCGACGAGATCGACTACACGGTCACGGTGCAGAACACCGGCAACGTCACCCTGACCGGCCTGAATCTGACCGACAGCGTGCCGGACGTCACTCTCACCTACCAGTCCGGCGATACCGACGGTAACGGCAAGCTGAGCGTCGGCGAGACCTGGACCTTCACCGGCGCCCACATCGTCACCCAGGCCGACCTGGACGGGAAGGGCAACGCCACGCCGCTCCCCGACGGCGCCTTCCACAACACCGCCTCAGCCACCACCGACCAGGGCGCCACGGACCAGTCCAGCGCCAGCACGCCGCTGGTCTACAACCCGGCGATCTCGGCGACCAAGGTGGTCGACCACATCAGCAACGGCACGCCGTCCGCGCACTGGGCCGGCGACATCGTGTTCTACGACTTCACCGTCAGCAACACCGGCAACATCACCCTCAACGCCCCGACGCTCAGCGACCCGCTGGTCAGCAACGTCACGCCGATCCTGGCGAGCGGGTTCAATGCCGGCGACATCAACCAGAACGGTCTGCTGGATGTCGGCGAGACCTGGCAGTACATGGGCTCGCATACGGTCACCCAGGCGGAGCTGGACGCCAAGGGCAACGCCTTGCCCGCGGACGGCCTGCTGCACAACACCGTCACGGTGAGCGACCACGCCACCGTCCTCGGTGACGCCGTGCAGACCACCGCCAGCGCCACCGCGCCGCTGGACTACGACCCGCACATCAAGCTGCAGAAGACCGTGGCCGACGTGCTGAACGCCGATCACTCCCTGGACAGCGACGGCAAGATCGACACCGCCGGCGACATCGTCGACTACAACTTCGCCGTCACCAACACCGGCAACGTCAGCCTGCTGGGGACCACGCCGACCGATCCGCTGATCTCGAACATCGCGGGCAAGATGAGCGGCGCCTACAACGTCGGCGACACCAACCACGACGGGCTGATCAATCCGGGCGAGACCTGGCTGTTCACCGGCTCGATGGGCGTCACCCAGGCGCAGATCAACGCCGCGGGCAATGGCGGCTTCATCGTCAACACCGCCACGGTCAACGACACGGGCGTCAGCGGCGGGACCGTCACCGACACCTCCAGCGCCAACGTCCAGGTGGCCCTGGCCGGCCCCGGCGTGCGCACCCCCGGCTTCTGGATGAACAACGGCTCGGCGCTGTGGGACGGCAATGGCGCGACCATGTCCAACGGCGGCACGCTGAACATCGTCAAGGCCGGCGGCGACCTGCTGAGGGGCTACAACGTCGACATCAACGGCGACCACCTGCTCACCGGCGCCGAGACCAGCAACGCCGGCCAGTACCTGCTGATCGGTGACTGGAACAGGGACGGCATCACCGACAACGGCGAACACACCATCCTGATCAGCCGCACGGACGCCCTGGCGCTGCTCAACGCTTCGCAGAAGCAGCAGGGCGACGGCCGCTGGTTGCTCGGCCGCGACCTGGTCGCTTCATGGCTGGACTATCTGGCCGGCAACGGCGTGGGTCCGGTGGACTCCCACGGCGTGCCGCTCACCTCGGCCGCGCCGGGATACGACGCCAACAGCCCAGGCCACTACATGGACGACGCCATCCAGTGGCTGACCAAGGAGACGACCTTGGGGACCGGCGGCCTGCTGAGCCTCGGCAGCGGCCACAACACCATGCCGGGCCCCGCGGCGATCGCCACCAGCTCGTCCGCCTGGAACAGCGTGGTCAACCCGCTCGACAAGACGGCGGCCGACATGCACGCCTCGCTGGACGGCTACAACAACACCGGCACGATCCACGGCAGTCTGTACGCCCCGCTGCCGTCGGTCTGAGTCCTGGCCTTCTGCGTCCTGGCCCCCTGGGCGCGGTCGCGCGGGTCTGCCGTGCGGCCGCTGCTCAGCCCCCGCGGCGGCTTCCGGCCAGGTCCGCCGCCAGCAATTCGCCCGCCAGGGAAAGGTTCGCCGCGCCGTCGAGGCCGAGCAGCCAGCGGAGTTCGCGGTCGAGGGCGCCTTGCGTCGCCTCGGACAAGACGGCGTTCCAGTTCACCTGCGGGCGCAGGAAGCCGCGCGAATAGTAGCCGAACAGCAGGGCGCGATCCTGGTCGGTGGTGACGTTGGCGCCGGAGGTGTGCCAGACGCGCCCGTCCATGGCGATGATCGAGCCGGCCTTCGCCTCGAACGGAACCAGCCGCGCGCCGGGATCCGCGCCCAGGTCGGCGCGCCGGGTCACCCGGTGGCTGCCGGGTATGAACAGGGTGGCGCCGTTCGCAGGCGTCACGTCGGTCAGGCACCAGATGATGTTGATCGACCAGGGCTCGAGCCAGGGCTCCGGCACGACCAGGGCCTGGTCGGAGTGCAGGCTCATCGACCTCGAGCCGGGCCGGGCGATGTTGGCCGTGAAGTTGGAGATCATCGCGTCCGGCCCCAGCAGGGCGCGGACCAGCGCCATCGCCACCGGACGCCGGATCAGGTCGCGGAACAGCGGATCGAGGTCGATGAGGTCGAACACCCGCACATTGGCGGCGTTGGGGTCGAGCACCGGCATGTGGGTGTCGTTGCCGCGGGCGCGCCAGCGCTCGGCGGCGGTCCACAGCCGGGCCAGGGCTTCGGCGCTCTCGGCCGGCGTCAGCACGTCCGCGACCACGCACCAGCCCTGGTCCAGCAGCTGGCGGACGGCCTCCATCGGCGCGGCGGTTCCGGCCTGCGCCTGCAAGCGCGCCATCGGCGGTCTCCATCCCGTGCCCGGCGGCGGTTCTCGTCGCTCGGGCAGGCGACTCTTAGACCGCCTTCCAGGGCCGTCAAACCGCTCCGCCGCCGGCGAGCCTTCACCAGACGTCGCGCACGCCTCCGCCCGGATCCTCGGCGAGGCTGTCCTGAAGATCGTACAGGCGGGTGAGGCGCTCGCCGGCCCGGTAGGGGGGCCAGGCGCATCGCCCGGTGCGCGCGAACATCGCCAGGTCGGCGCGCATTCGGCGGGCGAGCGCCTCCTCGTCGACCGTGGGCGCCCGGCCGAACAGGAAGCGCTGCAGCGGCGAGGCGGCCATGGTCCCGAGCCAGAAGGCGAGGTCGGTGGCGTGGGTGCTGACGTTGCCGGCGACCTCTGACGGCGCCTTCAGCTCGAAGCGGTACATCCAGGTCGGCGCCCGCGCGGCATGGGCCTCGGCGGCGTGGATCGCCGGCAGGCGGTAGTAGCGGTCGCTGCGGATGCGGCCGGCGAGGGCGGCGTCGTCTGCGCCGGGATAGGCGGCCGCGTAGGCGTCCCAGATGGCCCGGGCGCGCGCCGCGCCGAACGCCCGGGTCGGGGTCTCCAGGCTTGCGTCGCGGGTGTGCAGGGCGGCCAGCCAGTCCAGGCCGGCGCGGAACGGGGTCCAGCCCAGCTCGTCCTCGGTCGAGCCGATCAGCAGCGGCAGGGGGTGTTCGCGGCCCGCCAGGACGGTGGCCATCGGCGGCTCGGCCAGGCTCGCCGGATCGATGCGCGGGCCGAACACCACGCCTTCGTCCACCCGCCGGGCCGGGTCGTTCTGGCGTTCCTCCAGCAGGGCCTGCTGCGCCGCGAGCAGGCGGTCCAGCGGGGCGCTGATCAGCTCGCTGGCGTCGGCGGCGCCGGTGAGGGCGAGGACGCGGGCGGCGAGGGCGTCCTGGTCGCCGGGCGAGGTGGCGGAAAATTCGCTGCCGCTCTGCACCACCGCCCTGTGGAACAGCCCCTTGGCGGCGGGCAGGGCCAGCAGGGCGACGATCGACCAGCCGCCGGCCGAATAGCCGAACAGGGTGACCTTGCCGGGATCGCCGCCGAAGGCTGCGATGTGGTCGCCGATCCAGGCCAGCGCGGCGACCTGGTCGGACAGGCCGAGGTTGCGACCGGCGCCGGCCCCGCGGGCGCTGAACGGCGGCCAGCCGAGGATGCCCAGGCGATAGTTGATCGTCACCACGACCACGTCTTCCTCGGCGGCCAGGCGGGCGCCGTCCTGGGTGGCGCCGCTGCCGGCGCCGGAGACGAAGGCGCCGGCGTGGATGTAGACCAGCACCGGCCGGCGCGCCGCGTCGGCCGCCGGGGTGAAGACGTTCAGGTTCAGGCAGGCCTCGTCCATCGCCGGCAGGACCGAGAGGTTGAACTCCGGCGCATTCTGCGGGGCGACCGGGCCGTTGCCGGCCGCGTCGCGGACGCCAATCCACGGCTCCGGCGACCTCGGCTCGGCGAAGCGCTCCGCCTGGGCGTACGGCAGGCCGCGATAGACCTGGGCCCCCCACAGGGGGTCGACGACGCCCTGCACCGCGCCGGACCGCGTCTGGATCACGCCCGTGCGGCGAGGCTGGTCGGTCATCGCGATGGTCCCTGCGTCTGCAGCCGAAGCTTCAGCGCCTCGCCGCCCCGGATCTGGGCGGCGGCCATGGCGGGATCGGCGCCGGAATGCCCGCCGGCCGGCTCGATCTGGTAGTCGCAGCCCGGCCAGGCGCGGGCGACTTCATCGGCGGTGACGATCGGGCAGATCATGTCGTAGCGGCCCTGGACGATCACTGCCGGCAGGTGGGTGATGCGCGGCAGGCCCCGCAGCAGCTGGTCGTCCTGCAGGAACAGGCGCTGGCGGAAATAGTGCGACTCGATCACGGCCAGGCCGATCGCCGTGTCCGGTTCGGCGAAGCCGGCGCGGGCGTCCGCGTCCGGCAGCAGGGTCGAACAGGCGCCCTCGTATCGGCTCCAGGCGAGCGCCGCCGCGAGCCGCGCCGCCGGGTCCGACTCGTCCGCGAGGCGCCGGCAATAGGCGCCCAGCAGGTCGCCGCGCTCGGCCTCGGGCACGAAGCCGGCGAAGTCGCGCCAGGCTTCCGGAAACACGGTGCGCACGCCGTGCATGAACCAGTCGATCTCGGACGGCCGGCCCAGGAACACGCCGCGCAGCAGCAAGCCCAGGCAGCGCTCGGGGTGCGCCTGCGCATAGGCGAGAGCCAGGGTGGAGCCCCAGGAGGCGCCGGCGACGGCCCAGCGCGCGATGCCCAGGCTCTCGCGCAGGCGCTCGATGTCGTCGACCAGGTGCGCGGTGGTGTTGTCCTCCAGCAGGCCGAGCGGTCGCGAACGGCCGGCGCCGCGCTGGTCGAACATGATGATCCGCCAGAAGCCGGGATCGAAATGCCGGCGATAGGCCAGCGGCGTGCCCGCCCCAGGGCCGCCGTGAAGGAAGACCAGCGGCACGCCGTCGGGATTGCCCAGCTCCTCCCAGTACAGGGTGTGGCGCGGGTCGACCGGCAGCCTGCCGGCGCGGCGGGGCTCGATCGGCGGGAAGGGCTGCATGGCGGCGCTCCTGTCCTTCAGGCTCGTTCAATCGGCCGGGATGGCGCCCAGCTCAATCTCGGGGTTTGCAATCTCGACGTTGCGCCGCGCCATCAGGTCCGCCGCGGTCTGCGCCGCCTCGCGCCGCGAGATCGGGAAGCGCCAGAGCAGCCACGCGCCGAACAGCTGGAAGGGCGCCGCGCCGTAGATGGCGATGAAGCGCAGCACCGCGAGGCCCCGGGCGGTGCTCGGTCCCGTGGCCGAGAACCCGGCCCACTGCACCAGCGGCAGCACCAGCATGAACGGCAGGGCGCCGGCGATCTGCGAGATCAGGGTGTTGGCGGCGGTGTAGACGCCGGCCCGCTCGCGGCCGGTGGTCAGGGTCCCGTGCTCGATGGCGCTGGCCTGGATCGCCGAGGCCAGCACCAGCGCGCCGGCGAACAGCGCCGCGCCCACCGCCTGGATCGCCAGGAAGGCGCCCGGCTGGCCCGGGGGCAGGAGGCTGTAGGCGGTGGTGCGGAACAGGCAGGCCAGGGTCACGGAGGCCGCGATCAGCCGGTGCAGCTCGAAGCGCCGCGACAGCACCACCCACACCGGCGCCGCCAGCACCGTCACCGCCCCCTGCACCAGCAGGGCGATGCTGAAGGTCTTCTCGATCAGCAGCACCTTGGACAGGAAGAACAGGGCGATCGACTGCTCGGTGAAGATGGCGAAGTTGATGATCGCATAGGCGAACACCAGCCGGGCGAACGCCTTGTTGGTCACCAGGGCGTCCCGGAAGTCGCGGAACACATCGAGCGGGTCGAGGGGCGGGGCCTTTGCCTCGTGCGTCGGCCGGTCGGGCACGCCCAGCAGCAGGCCGGCCAGCGCCGGGGGCGTGACCACCGCCAGGGCGATCAGGAAGATCATCATCGTCTGGCGGCTGGCGGCCGGGAAGTGCAGCGCCTGGGCCAACAGCGGACACAGGCCGGCGAAGATCAGCGCCGCCATCATCACCGTCTCGCGCAACCCCAGCATCCGCGCCCGGCCATAGGGCGTCGCCGGGGTCTCGGCGCCCAGGGCGTAGTACGGGATCATCACCAGGCTGGAGCCGGTGTAATAGATCAGCAGGGCGATCGTCAGATAGGCCGCGCCCGCGTGCGCCACCGGCGGGGCGAAGGTCAGCCACAGCCCGATCGCCAGCAGCGGCGCCCCCGCCAGCATCCACGGCCGCCGCCGTCCGAAACGGGTGCGGGTGCGGTCCGACACCACCCCCAGGATCGGGTTGAAGATCAGGTCGTAGATCTTCAGCGCCCCGACCACCGTGCCGACCACCCCCAGCGAGACCCCCATCACCTGGGCGTAGAAGGCCGGCAGCAGCAGGCTGAACGGCGGGACCATCAGTCCGGCCGGCAGGGCGTACCCCGCATAGGCCAGCGTCCGCCCCCACCCAGGTTCGACCTTCGCCTTTGCGGACGGGGCGGCTTCGATCATGGGGGCTGCGGCTCCAGGAATATTGTGATCTGTGATATCAGTTGCATCCGCGCGATGAGGCGTCAAGGCAGGTGGGCATTAAGGCTCGGACAGGCTTGGACCCGGGCTTGCCGATCGTCAGCCCTCGCCCCCTCAGGGGGAGAGGGTTGGGTGAGGGGGCGCTCCAACCTGCAGAGCCTATCGGTGATGTCTCGTCACGCGGATGAACCCCTCACCCAACCCTCTCCCCACGCGTGGGGAGAGGGCTAGAAAATCGATTGGTTGGACGAGCGGTCGGGCGCTTGCTTGACCTCAACGTCAGCCGCCGCCATCGCTTGAGCGATGGCTGTCACCAGATTACCGGCAGCACCACCCCCGACATCCGGGTCCCGCCGCGGTGCAGCCGCCAGGTCGGCGCGGTCCCATCCGGGATGGCGGCGAAGGTGTGCTTGTCGGCGCCGGCGAGGGCGAGGCGCAGGCGCCAGCCGGCGGGCAGCCGCACGGCGGTGGGCAGCAAAGGGAAGGTCAGCTCGGTGAGCTCGCCGG
This sequence comes from Caulobacter sp. KR2-114, assembly GCF_049446115.1. Lineage (NCBI taxonomy): Bacteria > Pseudomonadati > Pseudomonadota > Alphaproteobacteria > Caulobacterales > Caulobacteraceae > Caulobacter > Caulobacter sp. KR2-114. The sequence goes on along the minus strand of NZ_JBMSEC010000001.1, from coordinate 868,694 downwards.
GGACCATCGGCGCGGCGTCGGCCTCGCGGAAACTGCGGTTCGGGCCGGGGCGGACGTAGATCGGCGGCTCGGCCGAGACCTGGCGATGGAGGCCGCGCAGGCCGCCTTCGCTGAGGTAGATCACCCGACCGTCCGGACCGACGGCTTCCAGGTAGGCGATGAACAGCCCGTCGGTGGCGTCGGTCTCCACGTGCAGGGTGACCAGGCCCTCGCCGACGATCGTCAGCGGCGCCGCCAGCGGGGCGCTGGTGTAGGTCAGCAGCGCCGCGTCCGCCTCGGCGCGGTCGGGATAGGCGATGTGCAGACCCAGCTGGGTGGTCCAGCGGTTGAACGGGCCGGTGGTGTCTTCGGGATCGACGGCGTGGGCGTCGACGCCGGCGGGCAGGGTGGCGCCGACGTCTGCGGCGACCAGGACGCCTCCGGCGGAGAAGCGCCAGACGCCGTCGCGCACGCCGGCCGGGGGCCAGGTCCCGCTGGTGCGCCATTCGCCGCCGCCGGGGACGTCGGGGGCCATCAGCAGGTAGTCGATCCGCCGGGCCGGGCCGCCCGCAGCCGTATCCAGGCCGCGCCCTTCCAACTCGGCCTGGAAGAAGCCGGCCAGCTCGGCCGCCTGTTCGGCGCGGCCCGGGACCGGGGGGGCGCCGTGGCTGGGGCCGAAGGGGTTGGCGTCGTGCATGGCGCCGTGGGTCCAGGCGCCGATCTTCAGCCGCATCGGCGCGCCCGACAGGGTCCGGAAGCGCGCCAGCGCCCCGGCGGCGGTGCCGGCGTCCATCCAGCTGGCCCAGTGGAAGGCCGGGCGTGCGCCGGCTGCCAGCTCGGCGGCGACGTCGCACAGGTTCACGGCGCGGTCGGGCGCGGCGGGATCGTCCGGTCGTCGCGTGGAGGGGCCACGGAAGGTCGTCGCCTTGAAGCGGGCGGCCTGGTCGGCGTTGGCGCCGTGCTCGGCCAGGGCGGCGCGGTAGAGCGCGCCGTCGTCGCCGTCGACGGCCTGGGGCGGAATGTCATCAGCGGGCGGCTGGCCGGCCTCGCCGCCACGGTCGAGGGCGGCGGTGAACTGGCTCCAGGCCACCGAGAAGGCGATATCGGGCATGCCGCCCGGGAACAGCAGGTGCTCGTAGATGTCGAAGTCGGTGAACCGCGGCGCCACGGCGACCAGGGCCGGATGGTCGTGGACCTGCAGCAGGTCGCAGGCGTTGCCGGGGTACGAGATGCCGGTGGCGACCACGCGCCCGTCCGACCAGGGCTGCGCGACGATCCAGTCCAGCACCTCGCGGTAGTCGTCCGCCTCGGCCCAGCCCTTCTCCACGGTGCGCGCGCCGAACGAGGCGCCCGTGCCGCGCACGTCGACCTGCACCACGATGAAGCCGTGCCGCGTCAGCTCCAGGCTCTCGCTGAAAGTCGCTGACGCGATGGCCGCCCGGGTCGCGCGCCCGTAGCGGGTGAAGATCACCACGGCCGGCAGACGGTCCCATCCCGAGACTTTCGGTGGCGTCGTCATCGAGATCGCCAGCCGCACGCCATCGCGCATGGCGACGTATTCGGACCAGTTTTCGAACGCCGCCGCCTGCCGGCCGCTCTCGTCGCTCACGCCCACCTCCGCGCCCCATCGCACACCGGGGCTTGACGCCGTCCGGCATTTCGCAATCTGATATCACAGATCACATAACTGCGCTCGCGGTGAGCGCAAGTCCTATCGAGCGGAGCATGGCATGAAGCGCGGCGGCAAAGTCATCATCACCTGTGCGGTGACCGGTTCGGTGCATACGCCGTCGATGTCGCCGCACCTGCCGGTGACCCCGGACGAGATCGTCGCCGAGTCGGTGGCGGCGGCGCAGGCGGGGGCCTCGATCATCCACCTGCACGCCCGCGATCCGCGCGACGGCAGCCCCACGGGCGACCCGGCTGTGTTCGAGGCCTTCCTGCCGCGCATCAAGCAACAGACCGGCGCCGTGGTGAACATCACCACCGGCGGCTCGAACGGCATGACCGGCGACGAGCGGATCGCGGCGGCCAGGCGGTTCTCGCCGGAGGTCGCCTCCCTGAACATGGGCACCATGAACTTCGACTACGGTCAGGCCGCCGTGCGGGTGGCCGACTGGAAGCACGCCTGGGAGGCCGAATACGTCGCCTCGTCCGGCGAGCGCATCGCGCACAACACCCCGTCCTTCATCGGCAAGGTGATCGAGGTCCTGGGCCAGGGCTGCGGCACGCGCTTCGAGTTCGAGTGCTACGACGTCGGCCACCTGTACATGCTGGCCCACTTCGCCGACCTGGGCGTCGTCAAGCCGCCGTTCTTCGTGCAGTGCATCTTCGGCATCATGGGCGGCATCGGCCCGGACGTGGCCAACCTGACGCACATGGTCGCCACCGCCGACCGGCTGCTGGGCGACGACTACTATCTGTCGGTGATCGGCGCGGGGCGCCACCAGATGAACATCGCGGCGGTCAGCCTGGCCATGGGCGGCAACGTGCGGGTGGGCCTTGAAGACAGCCTCTACCTGGGCAAGGGTCGCCTGGCGCGCTCCAACGCCGAGCAGGTGGCCAAGGTGCGGCGCATCGCCGAGGAACTGTCCTTCGAGATCGCCACGCCGGACGAGGCGCGCCAGATGCTGCAGCTGAAAGGGGCCGACCAGGTCGCGTTCTGAATGGTCGAACGGGTTGATTTCCTGGTGGTGGGGTCCGGCATCGCCGGCGCCCCGGCCGCCTACGAGCTGGCGGCGAAGGCGAAGGTGCTGGTGGTCGAGCGCGAGGGGGCGCACGGCGTGCACACGACCGGCCGCTCGGCGGCGCTGTACTCGGCCGCCTATGGCAACGCGGCGATCCGCGCCCTGACCCTGGCCAGCCGGCCGTTCTACGACGCCCCGCCGCCGGGCTTCGCCGACTATCCGCTGCTGACCCCGCGCGGCTGCCTGTACATCGCCACGGCGGGCCAGGAGGCGGCGCTGGCGGCGATCGAGGCGGAGGCGGTGGCTTCCGGGGTGACCATGCGGCGGGTGGGGGCGGCGGCGGCCCGCGAGATCTGCCCGATCCTGAAAGACGCCTACCTGGTCGACGCCACGCACGAGCCGGACGCCATGGACATCGACGTCCAGGCCCTGCACCACGGCTATCTGCGCGGCCTGAAGACCCGCGGCGGCGAGGCGCGGCTGGACGCCGAGGTCACCGGCCTGGCGCGGGTCGGCGACGTCTGGGTTGCGACCTTGGGCGACGGGACCACAGTGGAGGCGGGCACGGTGATCGACGCCGCCGGCGCGTGGGCCGATCACGTCGCGGGCCTCGCCGGCGTGCAACAGATCGGCCTGGCCCCCAAGCGGCGCACGGCCCTGATCCTCGAAGCGCCGCCAGGAACCGAGCCCGGCCCCTGGCCGGCGGTGATCGACGCCGACGAGCAGTTCTATTTCAAGCCCGAGGCCGGCCGCATCCTGGCCTCTCCGGCCGACGAAACGCCCTCGGCGCCCTGCGACGCCCAGCCCGACGAGTGGGACATCGCCGTCTGCGTCGACCGCATCCAGCAGGCCGCAGAGCTGCCGGTGCGCCGGGTGCTGAGATCCTGGGCGGGGCTGCGCACCTTCGCCCCCGACCGCTCGCCGGTGATCGGCTACGACGTGGCCGCGCCGGGCTTCTTCTGGCTGGCCGGGCAGGGCGGTTACGGCGTGCAGACCGCCCCGGCGGCCGGCCGCGTGGCGGCGGCGCTGGCGCTGGGAGAGGCGATCCCGGCGGATGTGGCGGCGTTGGGGGTGACGGCGGCCATGCTGGCGCCGGGGCGGCTGCGGTAGGGCGCAAATCCACACTGTCATCCCGGAACGGGCGTCAGCCCATATCCGTGACCGCCGGAAGCGCGGAGGGTTGCAGGTCGCAGCGGACGCCGGCGTTTGCCGCGGTCCCGGATATCCGCTGCGCGGATTCCGGGATGACAGAGATGATCGGAACGCTTCACCCCAGCCCCAGCGGATCGCTCACCTTCGGCCAGTAGTCGCCGTCCCGCCTCGAGTACGGGATCGCCGCGAAGTCCGGGGCGATGGCGCCCGGGGTGGAGGCGTACAGCACCGCATCGGCGATCCTGCCGAACGCCGCGTGGAAGTGCTGCGTCGACTTCACCACCACCAGGCGGCGCTGGGCGGGGTCGAGGCCGAGGTTGCTGAACAGGTCGACGCCGAACACCTGCTCGCGCTTGCCGACCAGCACGATGTCGATGCCGGCGGCGCGGATCCAGGCGGCCGGGCCCATCGGCACGGTCTCGCCGGACAGGCCGGTCTGGGTGTGCGCCTCGGCCAGGGCGATGACCTCGGCGGTCAGGTCGACGGGCGCGCCGGAGGTGGGGCCGAGCTTGCCGCCGACGCGCAGGGTGAACACCGCGCCGACGCCGGCCTCCCGGCAGAGCGCCACTGCGCCCGGATCGTACAGGCCGCCGATCGCCACGTCGGCGAGACCGCGGTCCAGGCAGGCGCGCAGCACGAAGGTGGAGTCGCAGGGCGCCCCGCCGCCGGGATTGTCGGCGACGTCGGCCAGCACCACGCAGCCAGGGGTCACGGCGGCGCGGTCCAGCGCCTCCTCCAGGCCCAGCACCGTGGCCGCGGTGGTCTCCCGCAGGCCGTAGATGCGTGTCCCCCAGGCCTTTGCCTCACGGGCGGCGAGGTCTGCGTCGCCGTCGGTGATCACCCAGACCTTGGCCCCGACCTCGGCCACGTCGCCCCAGGGAAAGCCGTGGCCGAACGAGATCGACAGCACCCCGTCATGGCCCTCGGCCGCCTGCATGGCCGCCACGAAGTCCGCCATCGGCCCCTCGGTGGTGCGCCACATGCTGACCATGCGCGTGTCGAAGGCGGCGGTGACCGGCCGGATCTCGCCCAGCGCCGCGCGGCGGCAGAGGGCATAGAGCTCGCGCCCACGGGCAATCTCGTCGGTGTGGGGATATTCCTTGTAGCAGATCACCACGTCGGCGGCGGCCAGCATGGCGTCGGTGACATGGCAGTGCAGGTCGAGTTCGGCGCCGATCACCGCGCCTGGGCCAACGATCGCCCTTACGCGGGCGAGCAGGTCGCCCTCGCAGTCGTCATAGCCCTCGGCCACCATGGCGCCGTGCAGGTTCAGCAGCACCACGTCCACCGGCAGGGCCGCCTGCAACTGGCCGAGGATCTCGTCGCGCAGGCCCTCGTACACCCCCTTCAGCGTGCGGCCGGCGGGCTGGGCCGCCGCCGCCGAGCCTTCCGCCACCTCGACCTGGTCGGCTTCGGCCAGCCGCCGCCACTCGGCCAGCAGCACGCCGATGGTGCTGTCAGGCCGGCTGGAGGCGTCGCCCTGGGCATAGCCCCCCTCGCGGAACGCCGCCCACCCGGTGGGCAGCGGCGAGAAGGTGTTGGTCTCGGTGGCCAGCATCGCCATGAAGAGCCGCATCGTCGCCGTCCTTTGCCGTCTGGCCTCGCGTCGCCGAGGATCGGACTTGAGCCGCGCCCCGGCAGGATATAACGATATCTGTGATCACAATTGATGGTTCCGGGCAAGATGGCCGCGCGCCTTCGCCCGTCGCCTCGGGGAGGGATCCGCCATGACCGACGCCAGCACCCACAGCCTTGCCAACACTCCCGCCTGGCCGGACGACGCCTCCCGCTCGGCGGCGCTGTACCAGCGGGCGCGGGCGGTGATGCCGTCGGGCTCGTCGCGCCTGACCATCTTCTTCAAACCCTATCCCGTCTATGCGGCGAGCGGCGAGGGGGCCTTCGTCACCGACGTCGACGGCGTGCGGCGCGCCGACTTCATCAACAACTATTCCTCGCTGATCCATGGCCACCGCCCGCCGCAGGTCATGGCCGCGGTGACGGAACAACTCGGCAAGCTGACGGCCGTCGGCCTGCCCACCGAATCCGAGATCGCCCTGGCCGAACTGCTGGCCGAGCGCCTGGCCGGTGTGGACCAGGTGCGCTACGCCAACTCCGGCACCGAGGCGGTGATGATGGCCATCAAGGCCGCCCGCGCCTTCACCGGCCGGCCGAAGATCGCCAAGGTCGAGGGCGCCTACCACGGCGGCTACGACCATGCCGAGGTCAGCCAGACCGCCCTGCCGGACGGCTGGGGCGATCCCGCCGCGCCGACGCCGACGCCCACCTATTTGGGCCAGCCCAAGGGGGTGCTGGACGACGTGGTGGTGCTGCCCTGGAACGACGTCGCCGCCGCTCGCGCCCTGCTGGAGGCGCACGCCGGCGAGCTGGCGGCGGTGCTGATCGATCCCTTGCCCTCGCGGGTCGGGTTCGTGCCGATCGCGGCGGACTATCTGGCGATGATCCGCGAGGTCAGCGCCAGGAGCGGCGCCCTCCTGATCCTCGACGAGGTCTACAACCTGCGCCTGGGCTACCACGGCGCGCAGGGCAAGTTCGGCGTGGTCCCGGACCTGACCACGCTCGGCAAGATCATCGGCGGCGGCTTTCCGGTCGGCGCGGTGGGCGGCCGGGCCGAGGTGATGAGCGTGTTCGGCTTCGACACAGGCCGCCCGCGCGTGCCGCACGGCGGCACCTACAACGCCAATCCGGTGACCATGACCGCCGGTCTGAAGACGATGCAGCTGCTGCCGCCGCAGGCCTTCAGCCGCCTCGCCGTGCTCGGCGAGCGCCTGCGCGAGGGCCTGCGCCGCGCCCTCAGCGACCGCGGCCTGCCCGGCCAGGTCACCGGTGACGAGTCCTTCGCCATGCTGTCGCTCAGCGACCAGCCGATCCGCACCTATCGCGACCTGGTCTACGCCGCCCAGTTCGCCGAGGCTCAAAGCCGGGTCCACGCCGTGCTGATGAACCGCGGCGTCCTGACCTCGCCGTCGCTGGTGTTCACCCTGTCGACGCCGATGGACGAGGCGCTGGTGGACCAGGTCGTCGCGGAGGTGGGCGCGGCGCTGGGGGCCGTGTGAGGGGGCGGGGTCCACCGTTCCCTCTATCTCACTGTCATCCCGGAAAGGCGCGCCAGCGCCTTATCCGGGACCGCCGGAAACGCTGAAGCTTGCCTGCCGTAGCGGGCGCCGACCCCCGTGGCGGTCCCGGATATCCGCTGCGCGGATTCCGGGATGACAGAGTTTGGGGGGCGCTGCTACCCCAGCTCCCCCACCGCGCTGTCCAGCCAGTTGGTGTTCGCCCGGCCCAGCACGGGGGCGATGCGGCCCATGGCGCGGTTGGGGGCCTCGAAGCCGACCAGGGCGCGCTCGGCCTCGGTGAGCTCGGCATAGACCTCGTCCAGCAGCGAGAGCGGCAGGTTCTCCTGCTGTCGCAGGTAGGGCTGGCAATAGTAGGAGAAGATCGCCGGCCGCGGAGTGTCGGTGGTGTTGGCGCCCGCGCCGTGCCAGAGGCGGCCGTCGAACACCAGGGCCGAACCCGCCGGCGCCTCGGCGACCACGGTGGGCGCCTCCGCGCGGACCAGGCGGCGCTCGCCGGCCTCGTCGCGTGTGAAGCGGATGGTGGGCGGCGGCAGGGTGTGCGTGCCGGGGACCAGGCGGGTGGCGCCATTGGCGGCGGTGAAGTCGACCAGCATCCAGACCACGTTGCAGACCATCGCCACCGGCGTCGGAAACGGCACGAACTGCTGGTCGGAGTGCAGCACCTGGGCGACGCCGCCCTTCCTCATGATCATCGCCGTCAGGCTGGAGAGCGTGGCGCCGCGGCCCAGGATGTCCGGCACGACGGTGGTGGCCAGCGGGTGGCTCAACAACCGGCGAAAGACGTGGCCCTTGTTCAGCAGATGGCCGAGGCGCTGGTTCGGCGCGGCCTCGCGTCCGCCCTTGTTGGACGGCATGCCGGTCTGGTCGTCGCCGAAGAAGAAGCCGATCCCGGTGCGGTCCTCCGCGGCGGCCTGGGCCAGCACCCGGTCCTTCAACCGGGCGGTCTCCTCGGGCGCCAGGGCGTTCAGCAGCACGCCGTAGCCGCACTCTGCCACGTCGCGCCGGATCTGCTGCAGGTCGGCGGTGGGGACCGGCGTGCGCACGTGGGGAAGCGCCACCGGCGGCGCGGCGATCGGATCGGGTTGGCGGCTCATGGGGTTCCTCACGGGACCAGGTCGTCCCAGACGCGGCGGGTGTCGGACGCCGGATCGGCCTTCGCGCCGGAGACCAGGCCGAACACCATGGTCTCGCGCCGGACAGGGTCGTAGGGCGCCCACCCCGGCCCCTCGCCGCGTACGAAGCCGCCCAGCGCGCGCTGCATGTCCCGGGTCAGGGCGCGCTCCGCCTCGGTCGCCTCGCCGCCCAGGAAGAAGCCGGCGTAGCGTGGCTCGGCCGTGGCGCCGAACCAGAACGGCAGGTCCAGGGCGTGGTGGGCGTTGGGGAAGTAAGGACCGCGGCCGCGGTAGTCGAAGGCGTAGAGATGCGTCTCGCCGCCAGCCGCGGCTTCGGCCAGCCGGACGGCCGGCATCCGGTAGTCCTTGTCGGTGGCGATCAGCCCGCAGAGCTCGGACTCGGAGGCTGCGGGATAGGCCTTCGCATAGGTCTCCCAGATACGTTGGGCCGCGCGCTCGTCGAACAGGCGGGTCAGGCCGGCGACGGTGACCGCGCGAGTGCTCAGGGTCGCCGCCGTGGGATTGGCGTTGAGCTGCAGCGGCGTGACCACCAGCTCCTCGGTGGTGTAGCCGGCCATGATCGGCGCCCGGGCGGCCCGCTGGCGGGACCCCGGGGCGATCCAGTCGGCCGGATCCTCGCCGATCAGCAGGCCGTCACGATTGGGCATGAACGGCCAGCGCAACTGCTCGACCGTGTCGATCACGTGCAGCGCCCGCTGGCGCACTGTCCACTGCGCCTGCAGCAGCGTGGCCACCGGCGCCGTCTTCAGCGGCTCCAAGTCGGCCGCGCCCAGCTCGGTCAGGATCTCGGCGGCGTAGCGGTCCTGCCGGTCCGGCTCCAGCCCGACCAGGGTCTGCAGGCTCATCGGCGCGGCCCTGGCGAACAGGCCCTCAGCCTCGGGCAGGCGCGTCAGCATCGCCGAGATCATCGCCCCGGCCGATTGGCCGCCATGGGTCACCCGGGCAGGGTCGCCGCCGAAGACGGCGATGTTCTCGCCGATCCAGCGCAGCGCTGCGACGGCGTCCAGCAGGCCGAGGTTGCGGCTCTCGGCCGGCCCCCAGGCGGCGAACGGCGGCCAGCCCAGCACCCCCAGCCGGTAGTTGGCGGTGACCACGACGATGTCCTCGGCCGCCGCCAGTCGCGCGCCGTCGTACAGCGACAGGTTGCCGGCGCCGGTGACGAACGCCCCGCCGTGGAAGAACACGAACACGCCCCGCGCGCCGCCATCGCAGGCCGGCGTCCAGATGTTCAGGTTCAGGCAGTCTTCCGACTGCGCCAGGCCGGCATAGGCGCCCACCCCGTCGTCGTCGTTCTGCGGACAGATCGGACCCGGGGCCGTGGCGTCCCGCACGCCGTTCCAGGCGCGCGGCGGCCGCGGCGCGCGGAAGCGGTGCGGCGGCGCCGTCGAGCCGGCGAACGGCACGCCCAGAAACGCCTGCACGCCGCCGGGCAGGTGAAGGCCGCTGAGCTGGCCCTGGGCGGTGTCGACGAGTGGGGCAGAGGGCATCGGAAGTCGCCGTCAATTGTGATGTGTGATCACATAATGCGGATCGTGTGACGACGTCAACGACGGGCGCTGCGACCGGGGAGGCCGTCTCAGGATGGCGGACAGTCGCACGCGCCGGCGACGTGGCTGTTCAGGCTCGCCGGCAGGGCGCCGGTGATCAGCCGGGCCCCGCGCTCGAAGGTCAGGTACGACCACAGCCAGTCCAGGCCGACCTGAACCCGGTTGCGGAAGCCGACCAGGAAATAGATGTGCGCCACGCACCAGAACAGCCAGGCGACGAAGCCGCGCAGCTGGACATGGCCCAGCTGCACCACTGCCGCGGCCCGGCCGATGGTCGCCAGGGCCCCGAAGTCGGCATAGCGGAACGGGCCGGGGGCTGGGCGGCCGGCGAGCCGGGCCCTGATCAAGCGGGCGACGTACTCGCCTTGCTGCTTGGCGGCCGGGGCGACGCCGGGGACCAGCACGCCGGCCGCGTCGGTCAGGTGCGCGGCGTCGCCGATCACGAACACCTCCGGCGCGCCAGGCACGGAGAGGTCCGGCGCGACCTCGACCCGGCCGGCGCGATCGGCGGGAGCGTTCAGCCAGGCGGCGGCGGGGGAGGCGCGCACGCCGGCGGCCCAGATGATCGTCGCCGCCTCGATGCGCTGGCCGCCCAAGGTCAGCCCGGCTTCGTCCATCGCGGTCACCGCCTCGCCGAGGCGCAGCTCCACGCCCAGCTTTTCCAGCGCCCGGCCGGTATAGGCCGACAGCTCCGGCCGGAAGGTCGGCAGCACGCGCGGGCCCGCCTCGATCAGTAGCACCCGGGCCATGGCTTCGCGCACGGCGCGGAAGTCGCGGGTCAGCGCGCGGTGCGCCAGTTCGGCGATGGCGCCGGCCATCTCGACGCCGGTCGGCCCGGCCCCGACCACGGCGAAGGTCAGCAGCCGGCGGCGCTCGTCCGCGTCGCAGGCGGTCTCGGCCGCCTCGAACGCGGTCAGCACCCGTCGGCGCAGCTCGATCCCGTCCTCCAGCGACTTCAGGCCCGGCGCCAGCGGCGCCCATTCGTCGTGGCCGAAATAGGCGTGGGTGGCCCCGGTGGCGAGGATCAAGGTGTCGTAGGCCAGGCTCCGGGCGCCGACGGTCAGGCGCTTGCGCGCCGGGTCGACGGCGGACACCTCGGCCAGCACCACGCGCGCGTTTTCCTGGTCGCGCAGGATCGAACGGATCGGCGTGGCGATCTGGTTGGGCGCCAGGCCGGCGGTGGCCACCTGGTAGAGCAGCGGCTGGAACAGATGGTGGTTGCGCCGGTCGATCACGGTGATGTCCACCGGCGCCTTGGCCAGGGCCTTCGCCGCGGTCAGGCCGCCGAAGCCGGCGCCGACGATGACCACGTGGGGGCGGGGCTCGCCGCTCATGGGTCAGCCCGCGCGCTGATCCTCACCGTCGAAACCCGCATCGCCACCCCTCGGAGAACAGCCGGCGCGAGCCTAGAGCGGGTTCATCTCCGACGAAATAGCCCCCCTTCCATCGTCACCCCGGACAAGCGCGCAGCGCGCCGATCCGGGGCCGGCCGGGCCGCGACCGAGACAGCATCCAGCAAGCCGCTGGGCGTCCAACGGCCATTCTCCCGCCTTTGAGAGGTGGCGCGGCTGGCCCCGGGTCTGCGCTACGCTTCGCCCGGGGTGACGAGGGGAGGTGGGGCCTATTTCTCGGCCGTCAGCTCGTCGGCCAGGGCATTGGCGCCGTACACCTTGCGCAGCGCCTCAGTGATCGCGGCGGTGGAGACGGCGACCCCGCGATTGAGGGTTCCGTCGTAGCCGTAGTCGCCGCCCAGGCTGTGGATGTTGCCGTCGAACATGGCGCCGATCACCTCGCCCCTGGCGTTGATCAGCGGCGAGCCGGAGTTGCCGCCGATGATGTCGTTGGTGGTCGAGATGTCGAAGATGGTGTCCGGGTTCAGCTTGCCCTCGGCCGCCGCCCAGCGGGGGTCGAGGTCGAAGGGCGCCTGGCCGGTGGCGCGCTCGTACAGCCCCTTGAAGGTGGTGAACGGCGGTACGGCGGTTCCGCGGTAGGTCCAGCCGTCGATCTTCCCGTAGCTCAGCCGCAGGGTGAAGGTGGCGTCCGGATACAGGCTGTCGCCGTAGGCCACGAAGCGGGCGCGGGCGATCTTCTCGGCGGCGGCGGCGGTCGGACCGGTGACCTGCTCGTCATACTGGCTGCGGATCTGCCGCGCGGCGGGGTCGATCTTCAGCATGAACCGGATCATCGGGTCGTCCGAGGCGAGCACCGCCTTCAGGCCGCCGTCCCACAGCGCCTTGCGGTAGGCCGGATCGCCCAGTCTCGACTGCGCCAGGCGCGCCGAGAGCGCCTCCGGGCTGTCCTTGCCCAGCAGCAGCTTCGTGTTCGGATCGTCAGCGGTCAGGTACTCGCGCACCTTGGTCAGCCAGAACTCCAGCGTCAGCTGCTCGAGCTCCGGATACACCGGCCTGGAGTCCAGCAGCTGCTTCTGCAGCAGCGCCAGCTGGCTGTCGGCATAGCCGGGCAGGCGTTCGGCGGAGGGCTTCTCGCGCTCTTCGGCGCCCCGGACCAGATCCTTGGCGTAGCCGAACAGGTCCGAGCCCATCGGCCCGCGCTCGACCTCGCGGTAGGGCAGGTAGAGGGCGTGCACCGACTGCTGCGCCAGCGCCAGGGACGCCCAGGGATCGCCGAACTCGGGCCCCAGCTTCGCGGCGTCGGTCCGGGCGTGCGCCTGGAGATCGGCCTCGGCCATCCTCTTGGCGCCCATGAAGGTGGGATCGTTCAGCGCGAACAGCCGGCCATAGTAGACCTTGTAGCCGTTCTCCAGGCCGAAGATCAGGTCGGCGGCGATGCGCTTGTGCTCGGGGCTCTCCTCGCCGAAGCGCAGCACGCGGCCGCGCAGCTCCGACATCTGCAGCAGGGTGACCGGGATGGTCAGGTCGCGCTGGGTCTCCAGCTGCGACACCGTCAGCTGGCGGTCGGTGCCGCCCGGGTTGCCGGCGACGAACACCGGCTCGCCGGCGGTCGGCGGCGCGGCGTTCCAGCGCAGGTGGTCGGTGGTCAGCGCCGGCTTGCCGTCCTCGTAGAGCCGCACGAACGCCGAATCCAGGTCGTAGCGGGGGAAGTTGAAGTTGTCCGGATCGCCGCCGAAGAAGGCCGCAGGCACGCCCGGCGAGAAGATCAGCCGCACGTCGGCGTACTTGCGGTAACGGTACAGCTTGAACTGCCCACCGTGATAAAGATCAACCACTTGGCAGCGGAATTTGACGTCCTTGCCGCAGGCCTCGCCCTCGATGGTGCTGGTCACCGCCGTGCGCGCCTTGACCAGGGCCTGGCCGGTCAGGCCGACACCCGCCGCCTGCACCCGCTGGGTGACGTCGGTGATCGCGGTCAGCACCTCGGCCTGCATGCCAGGGCAGGTGTGCTCGTCCTGGCGGTTGGCCGCCTGATAGCCGCCCTGGAAGAAGTCGTGACCAGGGGTCGACAGGTTTTGGGCGCAGTCGGCGACGCAATGGTTGTTGGTCAGCACCAGGCCCGTGGCGGTCACCGTCGAGGCGGAGCAACCGCTGGAGAGGCGCACCGCGGCGCCGCGAACGTGGTCGAGCCAGGCGGGCGTGACGTCGACCCCATAGGCCTGTTTCACCTTGCCGGCCGGGAAGTTGTCGAAGGTCCACATGCCTTCGTCGGCGAAGGCCTGGCCAGCGAACAGACCGGCCGCGACGCCGGCGGCCGCGCCGGCGATGAGGTTAAGCTTGGAAGCCATGTCGGGGGAACGGATCCTTGTCAGGCCCGGCCGCACACGGAGCCGGGGAAATTGTACGCTGGCGCGCTTATAGCGGGCGCCGGCCCGGGCGCGAAGACCATCGGACAATCCGTCCACGTGCGGTGAGGCCCCCTCCGGTCAGGCCCCCGCCACGGGCGTCCATAGCACCTGGTCGATGCGGCTGGCGCCGGTGGCCAGCATCGCCAACCGGTCGAAGCCGAGCGCCGAGCCTGAGGCGGCCGGCATGATCGCCAGGGCGTCCAGGAAGTCTTCGTCGATCGGGTAGGTCTCGCCGTAGACCCGTTGCTTCTCGGCCATCTCCGCCTCGAACCGGCGGCGCTGCTCGGCGGCGTCGGTCAACTCGCCGAAGGCGTTGGCCAGCTCGACACCGCAGGCATAGAGCTCGAAGCGCTCGGCAACCCGCGGGTCGGCCGGCTTCGGCCGCGCCAGCGCCGCCTCGCTCACCGGATATTCGCAGAGGATGGTCGGCCTGCCGACGCCGAGGTGAGGCTCGACCTTCTGCACCAGCACGCGACTGAAGACGTCCGCCCAGGTGTCGTCCGCCGCGACCCGGATCCCCGCGGCCGCCGCCGCCGCCGCCAGACCGTCGCGGTCCGTCCCGCCGCCGGCCTCCACCGTCGCCAGCAGGTCGATGCCGGCCAGGCGGTCGAACGCATCGGCCAGGGTCAGCCGCTCCGGCTCGGCGAACGGCGAGCAGGCCAGGCCGCGAAAGCGGAAGGCGTCCGTGCCGGCGGTCTCGGCCGCCAGCGCCAGCAGGGCGGCGCAGTCGTCCATCAGCGTCTCGTAGGGCGCCTCCGCCCGGTACCACTCCAGCATGGTGAATTCCGGGTGGTGCAGCGGCCCGCGCTCGCGGTTGCGCCACACGCGCGCGAAGTCGAAGATCCGCCGCTCGCCGGCGGCCAGCAGCTTCTTGGCCGCGAATTCCGGCGAGGTGTGCAGGTAGAGGGCCGTGCGCCGCCCGTCGTGGCCGATCGCCTCGGTGGCGAAGGCGTGCAGGTGCGCCTCGTTGCCGGGCGACACCTGCAGCGCGGCCGCCTCGATCTCGGTGAAGTCCCGCGCCTCGAACCAGGCGCGGATCGCCGCCTTGATCCGGCCGCGGAGCATCAGGAAAGGACGGCGGTCCTGATGGTTCTCGGGGCGCCACCAGGGCGATACGGCCGGGATATTCACGGTGATTTCGGTCCCTGGTGCGGCCTTTCGGCCTCGCGGCGCAGGCGAAGACGGCTGGAGATATCAGCCGCGATGCTATAGGTGCGCGCCAACATTGCGTTCCAGCAGAATCGCGCAGGGGCCGGCCGCCGGGCCCTGACGCCAGCATCTTCGAGGATATCCATGCCCAAGGTTCAGGCCAGCTCGCTCCGGAAAGGCTCCGTCGTCGACATCGACGGCAAGCTTTACGTCGTCCTGGTCGCCCAGAACATCCACCCCGGCAAGGGCACGCCGGTGACCCAGCTGGACATGCGCCGCATCTCCGACGGGGTGAAGGTTTCTGAGCGCTACCGCACCACCGAACAGGTCGAGCGCGCCTTCGTCGACGAGCGCGAATACTCGTTCCTGTACGAGGACGGCGAGGGCTTCCACTTCATGAACCCTGAGAACTTCGACCAGATCGTGGTGCCGGGCGACATCGTCGGCGATTCCGCCTCTTACCTGCAGGACGGCATGCTGGTGTTCGTCTCCACGCACAACGACGTGCCGATCTCGATCGAGATGCCGGCGCGCGTGACGCTGGAGATCGTCGAGACCGAACCGGCGGTGAAGGGCCAGACGGCCTCGTCGTCGTACAAGCCGGCCATCCTCTCGAACGGCGCGCGCACCATGGTCCCGCCGTACATCACCGCCGGCACCAAGGTGGTGGTGATGACCGAGGACGGCTCCTACGTGGAACGCGCCAAGGAGTAGCTCCAAGTTCTCTTCCCCCGTTGGGGGAAGTACCGGCGAAGCCGGGGAAGGGGGCTCCAGCGGAGAGCCGCCTCACCGCGCTAAACTGGAGCCCCCTCCACCGCTTCGCGGTCCCCCTCCCCCGAAGGGGAGGAGAGGGGCGCGCTATCCCGCCACCGCTCCCTGCGCCACCGCCAGGGCGGTCATGTTGACGATGCCGCGGGCGGTCACGCCGGGCACCAGGATGTGCAGCGGCTTGGAGGCGCCCAGCAGCAGGGGGCCCACCTGCAAGGCGTCGGTGGCGGAGGACAGCAGGGTCAGAGCGATGTTGGCGGCGTCCAGGCCCGGCATGATCAGCAGGTTGGCGGCGCCGTCGATCGGGCTGTCGGTCACCAGCCGCTGGCGCATCAGCGGGCGCAGGGCGGCGTCGGCGTGCATCTCGCCGTCCACCTGCAGGTCCGGCGCGGCCGCGCGCACCAGGCGAAGGGCGTCGCGCATCTTGCGGGCGGTCGGTGAGTTGCTGGCCCCGAAGCTGGAGTGTGACAGCAGAGCGGCCTTCGGCGTCAGGCCGAACCGGCGGACCACGTCGGCCGCCAGCAGGGTCATCTCCGCCACCTGCTGGCTGGTGGGGTCGACGTTGACGTGGGTGTCGGCCAGGAACAGCGGGCCGGTGGGCAGCACCAGGCAGCTGATCGAATAGATCCGGCTGACGCCTTCCTGCCGCGGGATCACCGGCAGGACGTCGCTCATGTGCCCCCACCAGTCGCCCGATCCGCCGCACAGGGCGGCGTCGGCATGGCCCGAAGCCAGCAGCAGGGCGGCGGCGACGCTCGGCCGGGCGGCCACGCGCTGGGCGGCGTCGGCGGGGGGCACGCCGCGCCGGTCGGCCAGGCCCTGGTAGCGGGCGATCAGCGGCCCGAACACTTCGGCGTCCTCGTTCGGGTCCATGATGCGGGCCTGCCGTCCGCACTCCAGCCGCAGGCCCAGGCGCGCGACCTCGGCCTCGATCACCGCGCGGCGGCCGATCAGGATCGGCTCGGCCAGGCCCTCGTCGACGATGGTCTGGGCGGCGCGCAGCACCCGCTCGTCCTCGCCCTCGCCGAAGGCCACGCGCTTGGGCGAGCGGCGGGCGATGTCGAACACCGGCCGCATCAGCTGGCCGGAGCGGAACACGAACCGCTCCAGGTCGCGGCGGTAGGCCTCAAGGTCGGCGATCGGACGGCCGGCGATGCCGGAGTCCATCGCCGCCTTGGCCACAGCCGGCGCGATGCGCAGGATCAGCCGCGGGTCGAACGGGCGGGGGATGATGTATTCCGGACCGAACACGGGCGCCGAGCCGCCATAGGCTGCGGCGACGACGTCGCTGGCCTCCTCGCGGGCCAGGGCGGCGATCGCCTCGGCGGCGGCCACCTTCATCGCCTCGTCGATCTCGGCGGCGTCCACGTCCAGCGCGCCGCGGAACACGAACGGGAAGCACAGCACGTTGTTGACCTGGTTCGGATAGTCCGAGCGGCCGCTGGCGACGATGGCGTCCGGCCGCGCCGCCCTCACCAGCTCGGGCAGAATCTCCGGCTCGGGGTTGGCCAGGGCCAGGATCAGCGGCTTGTCCGCCAGCAGCGGCAGCCACTCGGCCTTGAGCACCCGTGGGGCCGACAGGCCGAGGAACACGTCGGCGCCGGCCAGCACCTCGGGCAGGGCGCGGGCGTCGGTCCTGCGGGCGTAGCGGGCGTGCTCCGGCGACATGTCGGCGTCGCGGCCCTCGTAGATCACCCCCTTGATGTCGGTCAGGGTGACGTTGGCCGGGGGCAGGCCCATGGAGACCAGCAGGTCGACGCAGGCCATGGCGGCCGCGCCCGCGCCGGAGGTGACCAGGCGCACCTGGCTCAGGTCCTTGCCCTGTAGCAATAGGCCGTTGCGCACCGCCGCGGCGCAGACGATCGCCGTGCCGTGCTGGTCGTCGTGGAACACCGGGATGTTCATCCGCGCGCGCAGCCGACGCTCGATCTCGAAGCACTCCGGCGCCTTGATGTCTTCCAGGTTGATGCCGCCGAAGGTCGGCTCCAGCGCCGCGACCACGTCGCAGAACAGGTCGACGTCGGTGGCGTCCACCTCCAGGTCGAACACGTCG
Source organism: Caulobacter sp. KR2-114 (assembly GCF_049446115.1). Taxonomy (NCBI): domain Bacteria; kingdom Pseudomonadati; phylum Pseudomonadota; class Alphaproteobacteria; order Caulobacterales; family Caulobacteraceae; genus Caulobacter; species Caulobacter sp. KR2-114. Next base: position 851,371 of record NZ_JBMSEC010000001.1, on the reverse strand, counting down.
ATGCCGGCGAAGGTCTTGAACAGCGCCGACTTGCCTTCCATCACCGGCTTGCCGGCCAGCGGCCCGATGTTGCCGAGCCCCAGGACCGCCGTGCCATTGGTGATCACCGCCACGAGGTTGCCGCGCGAGGTGAGCTCCCGCGCCTGCCCCGGATCGGCGACGATCGCCTCGCAGGCGGCGGCCACGCCCGGGGAATAGGCCAGCGACAGGTCGCGCTGGGTCGCCATGGGCTTGATCGGCTCGACGGCGATCTTCCCGGGTCGCGGCAGGCGGTGATAGGCCAGCGCGGCCTTGCGGACATCCTCATCCATCGGGTTCTGGAACGCTCCAATCCTTGCCGCGTCAACTGTCCGCGCCATTCTAGCAGAGCCTTAGTAGCGGCATCGCGACGTGAATGTCAGGCCGGGCTCAACCGGGCCGTGGGGTCGTTCTGCGACCTATCCTATGGCGCGCAATTCATACTCGTTTTGAGCGTATTGACACAGCGAACGCTGTTCAATCGGGTTGGCAACCATGGCGAAGCGCAGCAACTGTCGTCGTGGGCTCAGGCCAAACCATTGATCCCACAGGCTTCGTCAGAATGATCGCTGCGGTTCGTGCATAACGGTAGAAATGCAACTATTGCGACCCCCTCCCAGGTCCGGATGGCCGCGCGTGTCGCCGTCGACTACTACCTCGCCACAGCGCGGTTGATCGGCGACCTCGTTCCCGGCGACCCGCTGACGTCGCTCGTCTTTCTCACCATCGTCAGCCGCATGTTCAAGGCTCGCGCGGCGAAGCCGGGCGCCGGGCGCCGCGGGACCGTCACGGTCTACGCCGTGGCCAAGGATCTGGGGCTCAGCTACGAGACGGTGCGCCGCCACGTGAAGCGCCTGGTCGAATCGGGCCTGTGTGACCGCGACGTGCAGGGGCTGAGAATCTCGGCGAAGATCTTCGCCCGCAACGATTTCCAGCGCGCCATGGGCCGCAATCACGAGAACCTGCAGGCGCTGCGCCGGCTGATCCGCTAGATCGCGCGGCTCGGATGTGGCCATCCGAGCGATAGACCTGTTCGCCCCTGGAGGTCCGGAGCGGGGCGCGGTCGGGAGGCCGTTTCCACCTCCCCCGTCACGCTCCGGGCTCAGCCGATATCGCGGCGTGGCGCGTCGAACGCCAGGATGTCGTCCGCAAGGTCCGGTTCGGGGATCATGCCTCGCAGCACCAGGGCCAGCCGCCGGCAGAGGTCGCGCTGCACCTTTTCCGGCACGTCCTGCAGCACGTGGTCGGTGAACTGGCGCTGCACCGCCTCGGCGGCGCGGAACGCCTCAACCCCGGCCTCGGTCAGGCTGAGCATCACCTTGCGCCGGTCGGCCTCCAGCCCTGCGCGGCTCACCAGGCCGTCCTCGACCAGCCGGTCGATGGAGCGGGTGAGGGTCGTGCGGTGCACGCCCGACAGGCGGGCCAGGCTCTTCATGCTGCAGCTGCCCAGGCGCTGGATGAAGGCCAGCGAGCGCCACTTGGCGAAGTTCAGACCCAGGGGCTCCAGGTCCGCCTCTATGGCGCTCTGCCGCTGCTGGCCGATCTGGAAGATCAGATAGAAAAGGTAGGCGCGGGCGCCGAGCGGGAAGTCGTCGAGGGCGGCGGTGTCTGGGGTGTGAGCGTTCATCAGGCGGGGAAAACTGGGCTGGGCGGGGGCGTCGCGGCGTCGCCTATAGACGTTTGGGCGACTGGTGCACAGGGTGTAGTTACAAAATGTGACCTCGCAGAGGGTGCAAATGCACTTTCCAATTGACACCGGTTACGACCGCCCCTATCAGCCCCGCTCCGCTTGCCCCAGTACCCCCCAGGAGCCGCGATTCTTGCCTGCCTTCGCCCCCCACCCCCGAGAGGAAGTGCGCCGCCTGATCGGCGCCTCCGCCGCCGGCCGCACGGGTCCGGCCGCGCCTTCCGGCGCCGGCGATGTGGTGGTCGATATCTCGCGCATCCGTGACCTCGCCGCCGCCCTCACCCTGGCTGCGGCGGTTCGCGCCGAACACGAGGACGAAGTCCGGCGCCGGCTCGAGGACGCGCTCGTTTCCACCGCCGCGGCGCTGCCGTCCGCGACCAGCCGGGAAGACGACGATGGTCGCGATGATCTTCGCGCCGCGCTCTGAGCGGGCCGACAAGCCGTCCCGCGTGCCGGTCAAGCTCCACCTTCTGTGGCTGACCTGCGCGGCGGCCGGCTTTGCGGTGACGGCGGTGGTCGCCTGCGCGCTCGCGCTCTCGTCGCTGATCCCCATCGGCTTCTAGTCGCGCGCCAGATGGCGCCCGATCCTCGGCCGCGGCTGGACAATTGAGTCCGGACTGCGGCGCCCGTGGCGACCTGAGGGGATCAGTATCGTCGTCACCGAAAGCTCCTCAAATGCTCTGCGGAATTCAGTGAATACGCAGTCATTCAGCGAATAGCGTGGTTAATATTCCGCCAAGCAACCGCGGGTCGATGATCCGGCGTGGCTTGTTCGGCTCCGTTAACGCCGGCAACTCTTCGCAAGCGCCATCCTGTTTCTCAGCGGAGGGACCCGTCCCGGGCGTTGTCGCGGGAAACGACAGAAGAGCCGCAGACGAGGACGGCGTTTCCACGGCGCGAAGATAGGTTTCGTTAACGCTCCTCTACCCATCCTGGGTCACGGAATCGGTTCGTCGGGACGAGGGGGCAGGGCGCGTGGCTGAGCGGGGTGGCAAAGCCGGTCGGACACCCGCCATGCGCAGGGGCCGCCGCGGATGAGCGGGGCTTCGAGCCGTCTGCGCCGCATGGCGACCATGGCGCTGGGCGCGATCGTGGTGATCGCCGTCGGGGGCGCCGGCGCCAACCTCGGCATGAGTCTCAAGCTGAAGGCGATGCGTGTCAGCGAGCGGACGCACGAGGCGCAGGCTGCCGCCGCGCTTGGCGCGCTCACCACCCTGCAGAAACAGTCGGAGCTGGACATCCTGCAGGTGCAGGACGGGCTCATCGACGTCGCCGCCACGCAAGGCAAGGCGGGTCTGGACGGCGGGTTCGCCGAGGCCGATCGGCATGCGAGCGCCCTGCGCCAGGACATCGCCGAGGCCAAGGACGCCGCTAGCCGGCTTTCGGCGCCCGAACTCGCTGGCGCCTATGACCGGGTGGCCGACGACTTCACCGCCTTCTACGACCTCGGCCAGAAGACCGCGCATGCCTACGTCGCCGGCGGCCCAGCGGCCGGCAATGCCCTGATGGCCGACTTCCATGGCAAGTCCGACGCCCTGCGCCAGGCCGTGGCCGGCAGCCGGCTGGCGCTCGAGGCCCGGACCCAGGCGCTGGACGCCGCGCACGCCGCGGCCGAGGGGCGCTATGACGCCCTGCAGAACGCCGCGCTGGGGGTGGCGCTGCTGTGCGCCCTGGTCAGCGCCGTGGCGACGATCGGCCTGCTGCTGCTGCTGCGCGGACGGGTGTTCGCGCCCCTCACCCGGGCGACCGCCGCCCTGCGGGCGCTGGCTGACGGCGACGTCGGCCAGAAGCTCCCCGGCGAGGATCGTCCCGACGAGATGGGCGACCTGGCCCGCGCCTTCACCCACTTCCGCCGCACGCTTCTCGACAAGGCCGCCGCCCAGGCCGACGCCGACGCCCAGCGCGCCCTCGGCGAAGAGGCCCAGCGCCTGGCCCAGGCCGCCCGCGACGAGACCGCCCGGCATCAGGCCGAGGTGGTGACGGCGGTGGGCATGGCGCTGGCCCGGCTCTCTGCCGGCGACGTCGCCTCGCGCCTGGATCAGCCCTTCCCGGAGGCCTACGAGGCCCTGCGCCAGGACTTCAACGCCGCGGTCACGGCCCTGCAGGGCGCGCTCGGCCGCATCGCCGGCGCCTCGGGCGACCTGCGGGCCGGCGCCGATGAGATCGCCGCCGCCTCCGGCGACCTGGCGAAGCGCACCGAGGCCCAGGCGGCGAACCTCGAGGAAACCGCCTCCGCCCTCGACCAGATCACCGCGACCGTCCGCCGCACCGCCAGCGACGCCCGCCAGGCGCATGAGGCCGTGGCCGCCGCCGGCCGAGAAGCCGCCCAGTCCGGCGGCGTGGTCACCCAGGCGCAGGCCGCCATGGGACAGATCGAGGACTCCTCCAGCCGCATCGGCCAGATCATCGGCGTGATCGACGAGATCGCCTTCCAGACCAATCTGCTGGCGCTGAACGCCGGGGTCGAGGCGGCGCGGGCGGGCGACGCCGGCCGCGGCTTCGCCGTGGTGGCCTCCGAGGTGCGGTTGCTCGCCCAGCGTTCGGCCGACGCCGCCAAGGAAATCAAGGCCCTGGTCTCTGCATCCACCCGCCAGGTGGGCGAAGGGGTTGACCTGGTCGGCGCCGCCGGTGCGGCGCTCGGGGCCATCGCCGCCAGGGTCGGCGAGATCGAGACCCTGGTCGACAGCATGGCCGGCGCCGCCCAGGAGCAGGCCAGCGCGCTGCAGCAGGTGAACGCCGCCGTCGGACAGATGGACAGGGTGGTGCAACAGAACGCCGCCATGGTCGAGCAGACGACCGCCGCCGCCCGCACGCTCAAGGAGCAGGCCGACGACCTCGAAGGCCTGGTCGACCGCTTCGAGCTCGGCCAGCCCCCCGCGGCCTGGGCGCCGCCCCAGGCCCGCCCGCTTCGCAATCCTGGTCCCGCGCGGTCGCTGACGGCCGCCAGGGGCCGATGACCCAGACCGTACACGACCTGACCGTCGCAAGGAGCTTGAACCCCGTGCAACCCCGCAAGGCCGCCGCAGACCGCCTTTCCGCCATCGACGCCGACGTGCGCGCACGCGCGCGGCAACTGATCCAGAAGGGGGCGAGGTCCCGCGGCCTGTTCGGCGGCGGCGTCGACACCGACGGCCTCGTCGACGCGGTGGACGCCGCCCTGCGCGGCGCCTTCGCCGACGCCCAGCAGGCGATCGCCGCCGAGTTCGCCCGTGCGGAGGCAGAGGCCCAGACGGCCGACATCGCCTCGCGCGCCGGCGGCGGCGACCAGGAGGCCGTGGTGTCCGCCCTGGGGTCGGGCCTGTCGCGCCTGTCGCAGGGCGATCTCGACTGCATCATCAGCCAGCCTTTCGCGACCCAGTACGAGCCGTTGCGCGGCCACTTCAACGCCCTGGCCGAGCAGCTCGCCGACACCCTGAGCCAGGTGGCCGTCGGAGCCGGCGGGATCACCGCCAACGCCGATCAGATCTCCGCCGCCGCCGACGACCTGTCGCGGCGCACCGAGCAGCAGGCCGCCAGCCTGGAACAGACCGCGGCCGCCCTCGACCAGATCACCGCCACGGTGAAGAAGACCGCCGCCGGCGCGCGCCAGGCCAATCAGGCCGTGGCCCTGACCCGCGACGAGGCCGAACGGTCCGGCGTGGTGGTGTCCGACGCCGTCGGCGCCATGGGCAAGATCGAGAAGTCCTCGTCCGAGATCAGCCAGATCATCGGGGTGATCGACGAGATCGCCTTCCAGACCAACCTTCTGGCGCTGAACGCCGGCGTCGAGGCCGCCCGGGCCGGCGAGGCGGGCCGCGGCTTCGCCGTGGTGGCCTCCGAGGTGCGGGCCCTGGCCCAGCGCTCGGCGGAGGCGGCCAAGGAGATCAAGGCGTTGATCTCCGCCTCGTCGCAGCACGTCGGGCAGGGGGTGGAGCTTGTGGGCGCCGCCGGCAAGGCCCTGCAGTCGATCTCCGGCAAGGTCGCCGAGATCAACGCGCTGGTCGCCGAGATCGCCGCCTCCGCCGAGGAGCAGTCCACCGGTCTCAGCCAGGTCAACATCGCGGTTAACCAGATGGACCAGATGGTCCAGCAGAACGCGGCGATGGTCGAGCAGTCCACGGCCGCGTCGCACGCGCTGAAGGCGGAGTCGTCGGAGCTCGGCCGGCTGATGGCCCGCTTCCACATCGGCGGCGGCGCCCAGGGCCGGCCTCAGCCCAGGCCCGCGACCGCACGTCACACCCCCACCGCATCACCCGCACGCGCCATGGTTCAGAAAGTTGCAACGAGCTTTGGTGCTTCTAGCCGTGACGCCGGATGGCAGGAGTTCTAGCGCATGAGCTTATCCTTAACACTCAGCCCTGTACTTGATCTTCGGGCAGCAGCGCCCCTGAAGGCGGCGCTGCTGGAGAAGCGGGGGGAGGCCATGGACATCGACGCTTCGTCGGTGGAGCGCCTTGGGGGGCTGTGTCTGCAGGTTCTGCTGTCCGCCCAGCGCGCCTGGGCCGAAGACGGCCTGCCGTTTTCCATTTCGAATCCGTCGGACGCATTCCGCGAGTCGACGCGCTTGTTTGGCGCCGCAGGGCGCCTTGGCGAGACCCTGGAAGCTGGAGGGGCTTTCTGATGAAGATCCTTACTGTCGATGACAGCCGCACGATGCGCGACATGCTGCGCATGGCGCTGGTGAAGGCCGGTTTCAACGTCGTGGAGGCCGTCGACGGCGAACACGGCCTGGAAGTGCTCAGCGCCAACGGCGCCGATGTCATCATCACCGACATCAACATGCCCAAGCTGGACGGCTTCGGCTTCATCGAGGCGGTCCGCGAGGACGCCTCGTACCGGGCCACGCCGATCCTGGTGCTGACCACGGAAAGCGACCCGGCCAAGAAGGACCGCGCGCGCCGCGCCGGCGCCACGGGCTGGATCGTCAAGCCGTTCCATCCCGACAAGCTGGTCGAAGCGATCCGGCGGGTGGCGGCCTAGAGTCCATGGACGAACTCGAGCAGATCAAGCTGACCTTCTTCCAGGAGTGCGACGAACTCCTGGCGGATCTGGAAAGCGGCCTGCTGGCCATGGAGGCCGGCGAAGGCGATTCCGAGACGGTGAACGCCGTGTTCCGCGCGGTGCATTCCGTGAAGGGGGGCGCAGGCGCGTTCGGCCTCGAGGCGCTGGTGCGCTACGCCCACGTCTTCGAAACCCTGCTCGACGACGTCCGCTCCAACAAGATCGCGGCCACCCCGGAGCTGGTGCGGGTGCTGCTGCGCGCCGCCGACATCCTGGCCGATCAGGTCACCGCCGCACGCACCGACGGTGTGCCGGACGAGGCCGCCACGGTGGCCATGGTCGCCGAGCTGGAAAGCTGGATCAACGGTCAGGGCGGCGCTGCGGCGTCGACCACGGCCATCGCCGCCGCACCCTCCGCGCCGGCGCCGGCCACCGACGAGCTCGGCATCGGCTTCACGCCGATGACCCTCGACCTCGCCGACTTCGACAGCCCGACCGAGCCGGCCGCCGCCGCCGCGCCGACCGATGAGCTGGGCATCGGCTTCACGCCGATGACGCTGGATCTCGACGACTTCGCCGCCCCGGCCGAGCCGGAAGGCCCGCAGGCGTGGGTGATCACCTTCCACCCGCACGCCGCCCTCTACGCCAAGGCCAACGAGACGGCCCTGCTGCTGCGCGAACTGGGCCGCCTGGGCCCGATCGAGGTGCAGATCGACGACAGCGAGCTGGTGCCGCTGGAGCATCTGGAGCCGGAGTCGGCCTACCTCTCCTGGACCGTCCGCCTCACCACCGACGCCGACGAGCAGGCGATCCGCGACGTGTTCGAATTCGTCAGCGACGACTGCGAGCTGAGCATCGTGCGCGAGGGCGCCGAGGCCGAGCTTGAACCGGCCGCCATCCAGGCCGCCGCTACCGACGACGTCGCCGCCCTGATCGCCCAGATCAACGCCGAGCCGGTGGTCGCCGCGCCAGCCGTGGACGAAGTGCTGGCCCCGGCCGCCGCCCCGCCGCCCGCGCCCGTGGCCCCGGTCGCCGCGCCCGTCGCGGCCGCGCCGCCGCCGGCCGCGCCCAAGGCGTCCGCTCCCGCCCCCGCCAAGCCCGCCGCCAACGAGGCGGCCGCGCCGCAGGCCACCATCCGGGTCGACCCGGAACGCATCGACCGGCTGATCGACCTTGTCGGCGAGCTGGTGATCAATCAGGCGATGCTGGCCCAGCGCGTGGCCGAGCATGGCTTCGCCCCGTCCTCCGACATCGCCATGGGCCTCGACGAGCTGGAACAGCTCACCCGCGGCATCCAGGACAGCGTCATGGCCATCCGGGCCCAGCCCGTGAAGAGCGTGTTCCAGCGCATGCCGCGCCTGGTGCGCGAGGTGGCCAACCAGACCCTCAAGCAGGTCCGCCTGGTGATGGAAGGGGAGGGCACCGAGGTCGACAAGACCGTGATCGAACGTCTCTCCGACCCGATCACCCACATGCTGCGCAACGCCATCGACCATGGCCTGGAAAGCCCGGAAGAGCGCGTCGCCGCCGGCAAGAACGCCGAGGGCACCGTGCGCCTGGCGGCGCTGCACCGCGGCGGGCGGATCGTCATCGAGGTGCAGGACGACGGCAAGGGCATCAACCGCCCCCGCGTGCGCCAGATCGCCATCGACAAGGGGCTGATCAATCCGGACGCCGTGCTGAGCGACGAAGAGACCGACAACCTGATCTTCCTGCCCGGCTTCTCCACCGCCTCCAAGGTGTCGGACATTTCCGGCCGCGGCGTCGGCATGGACGTGGTCCGCCGCAGCGTGCAGGCCCTGGGCGGCCGCATCTCCATCTCCTCGCGCCCGGGCGAGGGCTCGATCTTCACCCTCAGCCTGCCGCTGACCCTGGCGGTGCTGGACGGCATGGTGATCGACGTGGCCGGCCACACCCTGGTGGTGCCGCTGACCGCGATCATCGAAAGCCTCCGTCCCAAGCCCGACGAGATCAAGCCGCTGGGCCCGCAGGGCGCGGTGCTGGCGGTGCGCGACAGCTACGTGCCGCTGGTCGACGTCGGCTCGGTGCTCGGCTTCCGCAACGACCTGATGCCGGCGACGGAAGGGGTCGTGCTGCTGGTCGAGAACGAGGACGGCGGCCGCGCCGGCCTGGTGGCCGACGCCATCCAGGGCCAGCGCCAGGTGGTGATCAAGTCGCTGGAGTCCAACTACCGACAGGTGGACGGCATCGCCGCCGCCACCATCCTCGGCGACGGTCGCGTCGCCCTCATCCTGGACGTCGACGCCGTGGTGGCCCTGCGCCGCCGCGACCCGCGCCCGTCCGAACCTGTCCTACACGCTGCGGAATAGTTCCATGGCCGAAATCGCTCAACAAAGCACCTTTGACCGGCGCGAGTTCATCGCCTTTTGCATCGGCGAGCAGGAATTCTGCGTCGACATCATGTCTGTCCGCGAGATCCGCGGCTGGAGTCCCGCGACCCCGCTGCCGCAGACGCCGGAGTACATGCGCGGGGTGATCAATCTGCGCGGCGCCGTCCTGCCGATCATGGACCTGGCCACCCGGCTGGGCCTTGAATCCAGCGAGCCCTCCGAACGCTCGGTGATCATCGTCACCCGCATGGGCGAGCGCACCATCGGCCTGCTGGTCGACGCGGTGTCGGACATCCTGTCGGTGACCCAGGAAATGATCCAGGCGACGCCGGACGTGGCCTGCGACAAGGTTAAGAGTTTCGTCCGTGGACTGATCACGGTCGAGGGGCGGATGATCAGCGAGATCGCCAACGAGCGCCTGCTGCCGGAACTGGAGGCGCTCGCCGCATGAGCCAGGCGCTCGCCAGAAAACCCGACGCGCCAGCCCTGGTGGAAGGTGAATTCGCTTTCACCGCCAACGACTTCGCCCAGATCGCTCAACTTCTGTACGAACAGGCGGGCATCACTCTCTCGGACTCGAAGTCGACGCTGGTCTATTCGCGCCTGGCCAAGCGCCTGCGCGCACTGGGGCTCGCCAGCTTCGCCGAATACATCGCCCTCGTCAGTTCGCCCGCCGGCGACACCGAGCGCGGGGCGATGCTCAACGCCCTGACCACCAACGTCACCCGGTTCTTCCGCGAGCCGCACCACTTCGACCACCTGCGCGACCAGGTGCTGGCCCCGCGCATCGCCGCGGTGAAGGCCGGGCGGGCGCGCATGCGGCTGTGGTCGGCGGGCTGCTCGACCGGGCAGGAGCCCTATTCCATCGCCATGACGGTGCTGTCGCTGCTGCCGGACGCGCCGAACCTGGACGTCAAGATCCTGGCCACCGACATCGACACCAAGGTGCTCGCGACCGGCCGTGAGGCGATCTACAGCGAGGAGCTGATCTCGGCGATCCCGCCGGAGGCGCGCAACCGCTGGCTGGAAAAGGACCGCGCGTCCGGCGACTGGCGGATGAGCGCGGCGGTGCGCTCGCTGGTGTCGTTCAAGGAGCTGAACCTGATCGGCCAGTGGCCAGTGAAGGGGCCGTTCGACGCCATCTTCTGCCGCAACGTGGTGATCTATTTCGACGAGCCGACCCAGGAGCGGATCTGGTCGCGCTTCGCCCCGCTGCTGGGGACCGAGGGGCGCATGTACATCGGCCACTCCGAGCGGGTCGCCGGCGCCGCCGGCCAGTGGATCAGCGACGGCCTGACGGTCTATCGCCACCAGGCGGGAGGCGCCCGATGAGCCCGGCCCGTGTCGTCGTCGTCGACGATTCTCCGACCATGCGCGGCCTGATCAGCGCCACCCTGCGGCGCGATCCCGACCTGCAGGTCGTCGGCGCCGCCGGCGATCCGCTCGAAGCGCGGGAGATGATCAAGGAGCTCAATCCCGACGTCATCACCCTGGACATCGAGATGCCGAACATGAACGGCCTCGAGTTCCTGGAACGGATCATGCGCCTGCGGCCGATGCCGGTGGTGATGGTCTCCACCCTGACCCAGGCGGGCGCCGACGCCACCCTGCGCGCCCTCGAGCTGGGCGCGGTCGACTGTGTCGCCAAGCCCACCAGCGCCCAGGCCAGCGAAGGCCTCTCGGAGCTGGCGGCCAAGGTCAAGGTCGCCGCCCGCGCCAGCGTGCGTCCGGCCGGCCGCATCGCCCAGCCCAAGGTGCGCACCGGCTACGCCCCCGCCGACACGGTGCTGGCCATCGGCTCGTCCACCGGCGGCGTCGAGGCGCTGCTGACCATCCTGGCCAACTTCCCCGAGACCTGTCCGCCGACGGTGATCACCCAGCACATGCCGGCGACCTTCACCAAGAGCTTCGCGGCCCGTCTCGACCGTATCTGCGGGGGCCGGGTGGAGGAGGCCACCGACGGCGCCCCGCTGGAAGTCGGCCGGGTCTATCTCGCCCCCGGCGGCGAGACCCATCTGGAAGTGGTTCGCGCCGGCGGCCTGCGCTGCCGCCTGCGCCAGGGCGACCTGATCAGCGGCCACCGGCCGTCGGTGGACGCCCTGTTCAACTCGGTGGCCCACGCCGCCGGGCCGAACGCCTGCGGCGTGATCCTGACCGGCATGGGCCGGGACGGCGCGGCCGGGCTGAAGGCGATGCGCGACGCCGGCGCCCGCACCCTGGGCCAGGACGAAGCCAGTTGCGTAGTCTACGGCATGCCCCGGGCTGCCTTCGAAACCGGAGCCGTCGAGCGGCAGGCATCGCTTGCCGACATCGGCCCCACGATCCTCACGCTTTGCGAAAGAAGGCGCTAGCCATGCCCGCAGCCGCCTCCATACAGACCCTCATCGTCGACGATCAGATGACCATGCGCGCCCTGGTGCGCAACGGCCTGCAGCAGCTCGGCATCACCAACAGCCGCGAGGCCTCCGACGGCGAGGAAGCGCTCCGCTCGCTGCTGGCCCGCCCGGCGCACCTGATCATCTCCGACTTCAACATGCCCAAGCTGGATGGCCTTGGCCTGCTGCGGGCGGTGCGCTCGCACGAGCCGACGCGCAAGACCGCCTTCATCATGCTCACCGGCCGCGCCGACCGCGAACTGGTGCAGCGGGCGGTGCAGTTCGGGGTCAACAACTACCTGGTCAAGCCGTTTACCGTGCAGGTCCTGCGCGAGAAAATCGAGCAGGTGTTCGGGGCGCTCACATGACAGCTTCGGGCTACGGCTCTCCTCCTTCCGGCACGCCTCAGAAGCTGCACGTCATCCAGGGCGAGCACGCGGTCTCCGCGGACCCGAACGCGCTGATGACCACCGTGCTCGGCTCGTGCGTGGCCGCCTGCATCCACGACCCGGTCGCCGGCGTCGGCGGCATGAACCACTTCCTCCTCGCCGAGACCGCCGATGGCGCGCGGGTGAAGGAAGAGGAGATGCGCTACGGCGCCTACGCCATGGAAGTGCTGATCAACGGGCTGATGAAGCTCGGCGCCCGGCGCGAGCGCCTGGAAGCCAAGCTGTTCGGCGGCGCCAAGCTGTTCGACGGCCTCAACGACGTGGGCGCGGCCAATGCCTCGTTCGCCCGGCGCTTCCTCGAGGACGAAGGCATTCCGATCACCGCGGCCAGCCTCGGCGGCCGCAGGGCGCGTCGGGTCGAGTTCTATCCCGCTACCGGGCGCGCCCGGCAGCGCGAGGTGGACCAGAACCCGGAAACGCCGACCATCAAGCGCGCGCCCGCGCCCGTCGCCGATGCCGGCGGCGTCGAACTCTTCTGAAGCGCGGAGCGACGATGGCCCAGAGCAGAACAGCCCGGCAGTCTTCCCTCGACGGTGGCGATGGCGTCAGCCTGCGCGACCTCGCCCGCCGCCTGGCCGAGGAACTCGACAGCGCCTCCGAGGTCGCCCAGGACTGCCAGGGCGCGCTCGGCGAGGTGGTCGAGAAGGGCCTGACCGAGCGGCTGGCCGTGCGCCTGCAGGCCCTGGACCTGCTGAGCCAGCGCCTGGACGAGCTGTCCATGCTGCTCAAGCGGCTCGAGCGCCTCGAGGGCGCCGGGTCGATCCCGATGCACATGTTCGCCAACATGCGCCTGACCGACGTCAGCCGGCGCCTCATGGGCGCCGACGAGATCTCAGCGTCCGAGCGCGAGGCGGAGTTCTGGTAGGTGGCCGGGGGCGCTCAAGGCTTCACGGCGATGTCGCCGGCCGACAAGGTCAACCTTGAGAAGCTGGCCGTCCTGATTGTCGACAGCAACGTCCAGTCCCAGGAGATTCTGGGCCAGGTGGTGCTGGGCTTCGGCATGCGCAACATCACCAAGGCCGCCTCCGTGGCCGAGGCCAAGGGCATCGTCTCGCGCACGCCGCTGGATTTCGTCCTCTGCGAGGCGCAGATGCCGGACGAGGACGGCTATTCCTTCCTGCGCTGGCTGCGCCGCGAGGGGCCGGACAACAACAAGTACGTGGCCGCCGTTGTGGTCACCGGCCACACGCGCATCTCCCAGGTGATGAAGGCGCGCGAATGCGGCGCCCACTTCATCGTCGCCAAGCCGATCACCCCGGCCGTGCTGCTGCAGCGGATCGTCTGGGTGTCCAAGGACGATCGCCTGTTCATCGACTGCGAGTCCTATGTCGGCCCCGACCGCCGCTTCCGCCGCCTGGGTCCGCCGCCCGGGGTCAAGGGCCGGCGCGCCGAAGACACCGACGAAGCGCTGGGCGACGCCAGCGAGCCGAACCTCGACCAGTCCAACATCGACAACCTGTTCAAACCCACGAAGGTGGCGCTGTGAAACCCGTGAAGATGATCCGCGCGCCGAACCGGTTGCGCGCCGCCATGGCCGCCGCCGGCGGCCTCAGCGTCCGCGAGGCGATCCGGCGCTCGGAGGCGGCGGTGGACACCCTGCGCGAGCCCTGCGTGGCGCAGATCGACGAGATCCTGGCGGAGATCGACGCTCGCTTCGGCGCGGCCGCGCCCGGCCGTGACGGCGAGGACTTCGAGAGCCTCTATGTCCTGGCGACGCGGATCATCGACGTCAGCATCGTGGTGCGCAACAGCGGCCTGGACGACGCCTCGCGCGCGCTGTGCGACCTGGCGGACCTGTCCAGCGAGATCGGCCGCTGGGACTGGCCGGCCGTCGAAGTGCACATCGAGGCGCTGAAGATGCTGCGCGCCAATGGCGAGGCGATGACCAAGGACCAGCGCAACGCGGTCGTCGGCGGCCTGATCAAGGTCACCCGCAAGCGCGTCGGCGACCCGGCGGCGCTCACGGCCGCCGCGGCGCAAGGGGAAGCTTAGTCGACAGCAGCCAAGCCGGTCGGGTGCGCTCCTCTTCTCGTCACCCCGGCCAAGCGCGGAGCGCGCCGAGCCGGGGCCAGCGGTTCAGCGACCGAGCCCGAGGCCAGACTGGGCGCCGCATGCGCACCGCCCGATCGCCGCCTTCTCAGCGACCGCACGGCTGGCCCCGGGTCTGCGCTGCGCTTCGCCCGGGGTGACGGTAGGGGAAGGCAATCAGCGAAGGCTGGATCGTCTTACGCTTCCACCGGCTGCGGTTCGCGCCACATCGACCACATGAGGGGCGCGTCGGCGCGGCAGCGGTGTTCGGAGATCACCTCGAAGCCGTGACGGCGATAGAGGGCGACGTTGCGCTCGGTCTGGGTCTCCAGATAGGCGGGCAGGCCGGCGGCGTCGCAGCGATCGGTGCCCACCTTCAGCAGGCGCGAGCCGACCCCGCGCCCCTGCGCTTCCGGAGCGACCCCCAGGAACCACAGATAGGCGTGGCGACGCTCCATCGGATGGTGCTTGTCCATGTCCTCGCGCATCGCGGCCAGCCGGCCGAAACGGGCGAGGCCCGTGGCGCCCAGCAGCACCGGCAGGGCGCGCAGCTCGGCGCTCAGCGGCTGGGGACCCAGCCATTCGAACGGCATCCAGATCGCCGCGGCGCCACCCGTGGTGGGGCGCTCGATCTTGCCGACCCCGAAACCCATGTTGCGGACGATGAACTGAAAGAACTTCAGCCGCGCGGCGCTCTTCTTCGCGTCGGCGCGCAGGAACCAGTCGAACATGGCGTCGTCGGTGAACGCGGCCGCCAGATCGGCGGCGACGCCGTCCAGATCGGCTGCGGTGGCGTCGACCGGCGCCTCGGCGCTGCGGCGCATGGCCTCGATATCCATTCCCCCCTGGTCCTCCCGTTTCTTGCCCGCTTCGTGCCCGTCGCGTGGTTGAGTCCTGCGCCTCAGATCTTCTCCGAGATCCTGATGGCCGCCTTGCATCCGGCGCGGATCACCGCCGCCAGCACGCCGTAGCCGGGCGCCTCGTGCGCGCCCTCGGCGACGGCGTGCTCGCGGTGCGCCAGCTCCTCGTCGCGGAACTGGGCCAGTTCGGCGGCCAGCGCCGGCTCACGATCGGCCAGCTCGGCCACCTGGCCGGCATAGTGGTCCTCGATCACGCTCTCCACCGCCTCGGTGCAGGCGTGGGCGGCCTTCTCGCCCAGCAGGGCGGTGCCGGCGCCCAGGGCGAAGCCGGCCGCGCGCCACAGGGGCGCCATCAGGGTCGGGCGGGTGCGGGTCTCGGTCAGCAGAGCGTCGAACCGCGCCAGGTGAACGGCCTCGTGGCCTTCCATCTCGGCGAGGTCCGCGGCGATCCGTTCGCGGCCGGACGCGCCGTCCAGCACGGCGCGCTGTCCGCGGTAGATCTGCACCGCCGCCAGCTCACCGGCGTGGTCCACGCGCAGGATCTCCGCCAGACGGCGCGCCCTGGCGCCCTGGCCCGGACGCGGCGGGATCGGCCGGGCGCTCACGCCGGGCTCCGGCGCGCGGCGGCCATGGCGGACAGCGCCACCAGGACGAGCGAGATCAGGGTGTTCCAGCCGGCCATCGACAGCCCCAGCCACGACCAGACCACCTGGTCGCACATCACCGCCTTGACCTTGGCCCCTTTCAGCATGGCGTCAATGTCCGCCGCGCTGACCGTGGTTCCGCCGCTGCAGGCCTTCGGGCCTGGCCAGAAATGCCATTCGACGCCGGCGTGATAGCCGGCCCAGCCGAGGCTGTAGAGAAAGGCGGCCACCAGGACCAGGTTCACCAGCCGCGTGGCGCGCGCCTTCAGGGGCGTGAAGCCCAGGACGATGCCGGCCAGGGCCACCGAGCCGGCGATCCAGTAGGCCTCGCGCTGCTTCAGGCACAGTTCGCAGGGCTTGAGGCCCATGAAGGTCTCGAAGCCGTGGGCGGCGCCCAGCATGGCGGCGGCGGCGATGAACGCGAACCAGGGCCAGCGGGCGAGGATCGGGGAAAGAACGCTCATGTCCGGCGGTATAGCCCGAGCTTGGCCGTCCGTCTCAGTGAACAAATTTCAAGGCGAGCACCACGGCGATCAGCAGCAGGGCCACGCCGCTGACCACCAGGGCCAGGCGCTGTTCGATGAAGGCCTGGATCGGCGGGCCGTAGCGGCGGATCAGGCCCGCCACCAGGAAGAACCTGAGGCCGCGGATCAGGATCGAGGCGGCGACGAAGGTGAACAGCGGCAGGCTGAACATGCCCGAGGCGATGGCGGTGATCTTGTAGGGGATCGGCACCGCCAGCAGGATCACGCCGTACTTGCGATAGGTGGCCTCGAACTGGGCCGCCGCATCGGCGCTGCCGGTCAGCGACAGGATCCATTCCCCGACCGGGTGCAGGAAGAAGCCCACCGAATAGCCGACGCAGCCGCCGAGCACCGAGGCGGTCACGGTCAGCGCGGCGTAGCGCCAGGCCTTGTCGCGGTTGGCCAGCACGATCGGCATCAGCAGCACGTCCGGGGGGATGGGAAAGAAGATCCCCTCGCAGAAGGCCAGCGTCGCCAGCCAGGCCTCGGCGTGCTTCGAGCCCGCCAGACGCATCACCCAGTCGTAGAGTCGCCGCAACATGGGGCCCTGCTAGAGGGCCGCGGAGCAAAGGGGAAGCGGCTTTCTGAAGCGCTGGTGTCGCAACGGCCTTTCGCGAGATCGTTTCAATTGATACTATATCCGCAAGTCCCGTACGCCGCCTGCAAGGAGCCTTCATGAGCCAGATGCGCCAGCCCGCCGACACGCCGAACGACCTGTTCGACAACCCGCTCGGCACCGACGGCTTCGAGTTCGTGGAGTTCACCTCGCCCGAGCCGGAGCGGCTGAAGGACCTGTTCGAGAAGATGGGCTTCCAGGCGGTCTCGAAGCACCGTTCCAAGGACGTGCTGCGCTTCGCCCAGGGCGACATCAACTTCATCCTCAACATGGAGCCGGCCGGCCAGCCCGCCGCCTTCCGGCGCGACCACGGGCCGTCGGCCAACGCCATGGCGTTCCGCGTGCGCGATGCGGCCAAGGCCTTCAGGCTGGCGGTCGAGCGCGGCGCCAAGCCGGTGCAGGGGCCCGTCGGGCCGATGGAGCTGAACATCCCCGCCATCGAGGGGATCGGCGGCTCCAACCTCTACCTGGTCGACCGCTACGGGGCCCAGGCCATCTACGACGTCGACTTCGTGCCGATCCCAGGCGCGCCGCAGACGGTCAAGGGCCTCGGCCTGACCTATCTCGACCACCTGACCCACAACGTGAACCGCGGCCAGATGGGCCGCTGGGCCGACTTCTACGAGCGCATCTTCAACTTCCGCCAGATCCGCTATTTCGACATCGAGGGCCAGCAGACCGGCCTGTTCTCCAAGGCGATGACCAGCCCGGACGGCAAGATCCGCATCCCGCTGAACGAGAGCCAGGACGAGCACTCGCAGATCGAGGAGTTCCTCAAGGACTACAAGGGCGAGGGCATCCAGCACATCGCGCTGGGGACCGGCGACATCTTCGCCGCCGTCGAGGCCATGCGCGAGCGCGGGGTGAGGTTCCAGGACAGCCCCGACACCTACTACGAGCAGCTGGACGCCCGCGTGCCCGGCCACGGCGAGAACACCCAGCGCCTGCAGGCCGACCGCATCCTGCTGGACGGCGCCCCCACCGAGGGCCAGGGCCTGCTGCTGCAGATCTTCACCGAGAACATGATCGGGCCGATCTTCTTCGAGATGATCCAGCGCAAGGGCAACGAAGGATTCGGCGAGGGCAACTTCAAGGCCCTGTTCGAGAGCATCGAGCTGGACCAGATCCGCCGTGGGGTGCTGCCGGCGAAGGAACACTGACATGGCCAAGGGCCAGTGGATCCCGGTCCGCGGCGCGCAGGGCCAGCACTCGCGCCAGGCGCACGCCGACATGCCCGAGGGCACCTATGAGCGGGAGGTGTCCAAGGAGGGCTTCTTCGGCCCGGCGGCCTTCTTCCACCATCGCCGCCCGCCCACCGGCTGGACCAGCTTCGAGGGGCCGTTGCGCCCGCGCGCCTTCGATCTGGCGGCGCTGAACCAGGCGGACGCCTCGCCCTGGACGGCGCCGAAGGTGCTGGGCAATGCGGCCACCGAGATCCGCTTCTGGAAGCTGGCCGCGCCGATGCCGGCCCTGGCCCGCGACGCCGACGGCGACCTCTTGCTGTTCGTGCACCAGGGGCGGGGGGACCTCCACTGCGACTACGGCCGCATCGCCTTCGAGGCCGGCGACTACCTGTACCTGCCGCGCGGGACCATGTGGCGCCTGGCGCCCGAGGCGGCGGCGGCGCTGCTGACCATCGAGGCGACCAACAGCCATTTCACCCTGCCCGAGCGCGGCGTGCTGGGCGCGCACGCGGTGTTCGACCCCGCCATGCTCGACACCCCGGTGATGGACGAGGCGTTCCGCGCCCACCAGGACGCCCCCGGCGAGGTGCGCGTCGAGATCAAGAAGCGCGGCGCCGTCTCCACCGTCACCTATCCGTACAACCCGCTGGACGCCGTGGGCTGGCACGGCGACCTCGCGCCGGTGCGGCTGAACGTCAGGTCGATCCGGCCGGTGGCCAGCCATCGCTACCACCTGCCGCCGTCGGTCCACACCACCTTCGCCTCGGAGCGGTTCGTGGTCTGCACCTTCGCCCCGCGGCCGTTCGAGACCGATCCGGGCGCGCTGAAGGTGCCGTTCTTCCACAACAACGACGACTACGACGAGGTGCTGTTCTACCACGCCGGCGACTTCTTCAGCCGCGACAACATCGATGCGGGGATGATGACCTTCCATCCCTCGGGCTTCACCCACGGCCCGCACCCCAAGGCCCTGAAGAACATGCTGGTGCAACCCAAGCCGGCCACCGACGAATATGCGGTGATGATCGACACCCGCGACCCGCTGGACGTAGGGGAGGGGGCGAAGGGCGTGGAGAATCCCGCCTACGTCGACAGCTGGAAGACCGCATGACCGACCTCGAGGCGGACCTCGCCGCCATGGCCGAAGACGAGATGGAGCGGGCCGCCGGCCTGTCGTGGGCCGAGCTCGCGCCGATCATGCCGTGGGGCGACAGCTTCGACGGCTTCACCCCGGCGGGCCGCAACGTGACGGTCGAGCGGCACTACCTCTGGGCCGCCGAGCCGGGCGGCGACATCCTCTGCGAGGTCAATGTGTTCGGCGGCCAGACCCGGTTCGACGAAGGCGTGCGCCTGTCGCTCACCATTTCCAGGGAAGGCTCCGTATGAAGCTGGCGTCGCTGAAGTCCGCCGGGTCGCCCCGCGACGGCCGCCTGGTGGTGGTCTCGCGCGATCTCGCCTGGTGCTCCGGCGCCGACGCCATCGCCCCCACCCTGCAGGCGGCGCTGGACGACTGGGAGCGGTGCGAGCCGCTGCTGAAAGGCCTGGCCGAGAGTCTGGAGCATGGCTCGGTCCCCCGCGAGCGCTTCCACGAGCACGAGGCGATGAGCCCGCTGCCGCGCGCCTACCAGTGGGCCGACGGCTCGGCCTATGTGAACCACGTGCAGCTGGTGCGCCGCGCCCGCGGGGCGGAGATGCCGGACAGCTTCTGGACCGACCCGCTGATGTATCAGGGCGGCTCCGACGGTTTCCTCGGGCCGCGCGATCCGATCCCCCTGGCCGACGTGGCCTGGGGCTGCGACTTCGAGGCCGAGGTGGCGGTGGTCACCGGCGACGTGCCGCAAGGCGTAGACCGCGCGGAGGGCCTGGCCGCCATCCGCCTGCTGATGCTGGTCAACGACGTCTCCCTCAGGAACCTGATCCCGGGGGAACTGGCCAAGTCGTTCGGCTTCTTCCAGTCCAAGCCGGCCAGCGCCTTCTCGCCGGTCGCCGCCACGCCGGACGAGCTGGGCGACGCCTGGACGGGCGGCAAGCTTTCCGGCGCCATGCTGGTGGAGCTGAACGGCGCCGACTTCGGCCGGCCCGACGCCGGGGTCGACATGACCTTCGACTTCGGGACCCTGATCGCCCACGCGGCCCGCACCCGCGCCCTCTGCGCGGGCTCGATCGTCGGCTCGGGCACGGTGTCGAACCGGGACTCCGACGGCGGTCCAGGCAAACCCGTCGCCGACGGCGGACTTGGCTACTGTTGCATCGCTGAAATGCGGACGGTCGAAACCCTGCTCAACGGACAGGCGAAGACGCCCTTCCTGACCCCCGGCGACACGGTGCGCATTGAGATGAAGGGGCCGGACCGGCACTCCATCTTCGGCGCCATAGAGCAGCAAGTTGTCGCGGCGCCCTAGGAGATGCGGAGGCGTCAGGGCATGTCGGCGGAAATCTCGGCGCTTCGGCGCGCACCCAAGGTCGCCGATGGCCATCTGGTCCTCGACGACTACCTTCCGTACCGGCTCTCGGTCGCCTCCAACGCCGTCTCGCGGCTGATCGCCCGCGCCTACGAGGACCGCTTCGGCCTGACCATCCCGCAGTGGCGGCTGATCGCCGTGCTGGCCGAGGACGGGCCGATGACCCCGGGCGCGGCGGTGGCGCGCACGGCCATGGACAAGGTCACCATCAGCCGCGCCGCCCAGGGCCTGATCAGGCGCCGCCTTCTGGCGCGCGAGGCGCACGAGGCCGACGGCCGCTCCCACCGCCTGGCGCTGACCGACGAGGGCGCCCGCCTGCACGCCGAGATCGCCCCCCTGGCCCTGGCCTACGAGGCGGCGCTGCTGTCCGGCATGACCCCGGGCGAGGTGGCGGCGATCAAGCTGCTGCTGGGCCGCCTGGAAGCGGCGGCGATCCGCCTGTCGGGCGACAGTCCGGCGAGCTGAGCCAAAGGAACCGGGCCCGGGGGCAAGGCATTGAAAATGCATCCCCTTCAGATCCGGAGAGCCCACCATGCCCCGCGGCGACAAGTCCAAGTACACCGACAAGCAGGAGCGCAAGGCCGACCACATCGCCGAGGGCTACGAGGCCCGGGGCGTCTCGGAAAAGGAGGCCGAGCGCCGCGCCTGGGCCACGGTCAACAAGGACGACGGCGGCGGCAAGAAAGAAGGCGGCTCCGGCCGCGGCCAGCACACCGGCCACCCCGCTGCGCACAAGGGCGGCAAGGCCGGCGGCAAAGCCTCCGCCCACCGCTCCGCCGCTGACCGCTCGGCGTCGGCGAAAAAGGCGGCGGCGACGAGGAAGCGCAACGCGGAGCATGGGCACGCGCATCACTGAGTGAGCGGCGCCGGGGCAATCCTACCCGAACCTCAGCCCCCATCCCCCAACACTGTCATCCCGGAATCCGCACAGCGGATATCCGGGACCGCAGCAGGCGTCGGCGTCCGCTACGGCCTGCAAGCTTCAGCGCTTCCGGCGCTCCCGGATAAAGCGCTGGCGCGCTTTTCCGGGATGACAGATGGGGCAGTGGGGCGCGGCGTTACGGTGCGATGAACGCCCACAGCGTTACGGTGCGATAGCCGCCCATCGCGCCCCCATTTGGTGCCCCAGGCCGGACTCGAACCAGCACGCCTCTCGGCAATAGATTTTGAGTCTACCGCGTCTACCATTTCGCCACTGGGGCAGCGGCGTTCCGTCTAGCAACGGGTCGCCGGCGCCACAAGGGCGGCCGGCGCCGCGGGGCCGGAGCTGAAGCGCAGTATACGATTTCCCAATCGCCGGGCCCGGCCTCTTGGCGGCAGGCGGGGACCGTGAGACAGCGCGGGCATGCGCCGATCCGTCCGCCTGGCCGCCACCGCCCGCATCTTCGCCGCCCTGTCGGGCGTCCTGATCGTCCTTGCCCCCGCCGCGCCGGCGCTGGCGGGGCCGCCGTTCGTCACCGACGACCCGCAGCCCACCGACGACGGCCACTGGGAGATCTACAATTTCGCCAACCTGGCCCACACCCCCGGTGCGAGCGGCGGGGAGGCCGGGCTGGACCTGAACTACGGCGCGGCCAGGGACGTGCAGCTGACCCTGGTGGTCCCCCTGGCCTACGACCAGGACCACACCGGCATGGGGGTGGTGGAGGCGGCGGCCAAGTTCAAGCTGCTGCACCAGCGCGAGGGGAGCTGGACGCCCGACGTGGCGGTGTTCCCGCGTTTCTTCCTGCCCACCGCCAGCCGCGGCTTCGACACCGGCCATACCCAGCTGCTGCTGCCGGTGTGGGCGGGAAAGGACTTCGCCGGCTGGTCGCTGTTCGGCGGCGGCGGCTACCAGATCAATCCCGGCCAGGACAACCGCAACTTCTGGACCAGCGGCGTGGCGCTGAGCCGGCAGGTGAACACGCGCCTGATGCTGGGCGCGGAGGTCTATCATCACACCCCCGACAGCCGGGACGGGCGGTCGTTCACCGGGCTGAACCTGGGCGGACAATGGCGGCTGAACCCGCACTGGTCCCTGCTGCTGGCCGGCGGCCCCGGCCTGCAGAACGCCCGCGACGAAGGCCAGTACGACGTCTATTTCGCGCTCAAGGCCGACTATTGAGCGGGGGGCGAGGCGGAGCGGCGCGTGCCTCCACCTCGCGTTGATCGTCCTCGGGGCGCCGCGGTAGCCTGACCGGATCGATCTGGGGGGACGGCTCATGCGCATCGCGCTTCTTTTGCTTCTGCTGACGGCGAGCGCCGCCGCCGCCGCGCCGACCGCGCCCTCCGGCGGCGTCCAGGAGCCCGCGACCTCGCCTACGGCGACCGCCAGGGCGGCGGCGCGGATACCGCGCAGCGTCTGGGGCGTGGGCGCCGACGATCTGCAGATCAATCCGCAGTCGGGACTGCAGTGCCCGGCGCGCCTGGGGGCGTACCGGCGTGACCGGGTGTACGCCTACGACGGCGCGGGGCTGGACGTGGACTGCAACTACGTCGCCCAGGGGCGCCGCATCACCCTCTATCTGACCCGGCTCGACGGCGCCGATCTCGGCCGCATCTACGACAACGCCAAGACGTCGCTGGTGAAGGTCGGGGCCGAACTGCATCCCCAGCTGCTGGCCGAGGGGCCGCGCCAGGACGAAGGCTTCAGCTGGCGGATGGCCCTCTATGGCGAGGACGGCGGCCTGCATTCCAGTCTCTGGGTGGGCGAGCTGGACGGCTGGCTGGTGCAGTACCGCGCTACCTACCCTGGCGATGACGACGCGAGCATCCAGGCGGATCTGTCGGTGTTCAGCCACCAGATCCGCGCATCTGCCGGCGCCCACCTGGACCTCTGCGCCAGGTCCGAGGCGAAGCCGGGCGTCGGCAAGCGGATCGACACCAAGGATGCCGCCACGGACGCTGCGATGAGCGGCATACTCATGGCCAGCGCCGCGCTGGCGGCGGAGGATGGCAAGGCGAAGCCGGCGGCCGCGACGACCTGGTGCTTCGCCAAGGCGATCGCGGTCGGCCAGCATGGCTTCATCGCCTGGCGCGCGGTGGACGGCGCCGGCGCGGACGGCAATGCCGTGCGCATCACCCCCCTGACCCTGGATGACCCGCCGGCGCTGGACATCGCCCTCGACCCGGCGGGAGCGCAGATTGATTCCGAGCTGGGCCGGCCGCCACGATGGACGGCGAGCTGGAGGCGCGGGCCGAAGACCTGGGTGTTCGCCTTCTACGACGGTCGGCCCGACCTCGACGACGCCGCCCGCCTCACCGACGACATCCTCGCCGGCAAGGCGCACGCGCTGTCCAGCTACGACAGCGCTAGCCACGCGGTCACCATTTCGACCCCCTCCAAGTGAGGGCGTCCGCGCCGCTCGCCGGCCTCGCCGGTCTTGCGGGCGGGCGAGATCACCGTCTTTCTGCGCCGGCAGGAGGACGCATGAGCGAGATTCGGTGTGTGGCGCAGGTCCAGGCCCAGCTGGGCGAGGGGCCGGTGTGGGATGCGGCGCTGGGGCGCCTTTGGTGGGTGGATATCAAGGGGCGGCGCCTGCACTGGCTGGACGCAGCCTCCGGCGCGCCCGGGTCGGTGGCCGTGGGCCTGCAGGTGACCTCCGTGGCGCCGCGCGCCGGCGGGCCGGGGCTGCTGGCGGCCACCGAGGACGGGGTTGGCATCCTCGATCCGGCGACGGGGGCCTATGAGAAGCGCTTCGATCCCGAGCCGGAGCGGCCGAAGAACCGCGCCAACGACGGCAATGTCGACATCCACGGCCGCTACTGGTTCGGCACCATGGACGACGACCAGCCGTCCGCCGCGGGGGCGGTCTACAGCCTGGACGCCGACTGGACCTGGCGGCGCGTGCTGGACGGCATCTCGATCACCAACACCCTGGTCTGCGATCCGGCCGGCGAGCGGCTGTACGTCGCCGACTCCGGCCACGGCCGGATCGACGCCTATCCGATCGACCAGGCCGGCGGGACGCTGGGTGAAGGCCGCGAATTCGCCCTGGTGGGCGGCGACGGGACCGGGCCGGACGGCTCGGCGATGGACGCCGAGGGCTATCTGTGGACCGCGATCTGGGGCGGGGCGCGGCTGGAACGGCGCTCGCCGGACGGGGTGGTGGAGCGCACGGTCGCCCTGCCGGTGAAGAACCCGACCAGCTGCGCCTTCGGCGGGCCCGGCCTGCAGACCCTCTACGTGACCAGCGCCCGCCAGGCGCTGACGCCCGAGGGGCTGGCCCGCTATCCGCTGTCCGGAAGCCTGCTGGCCTTCGAGCCGGGCGTCGCGGGCCTCGCCCTGCCGCCGTTCGCGGGCTGACCCGCGCCGTGCCCGCGCCCTCCGCGACCTACGCCGGCGTGCTGCTGGCCGACTGGGGCAGCAGCACCCTGCGGGCCTGGCGCCTGGATGGAGCCGGCGCGGTGGCGGCGCAGGCGAGCTTCCCGCTGGGGGTCTCGCGGCTGGCGCCCGGCGGCGCGGCCGAGGCGCTGGACAGTGTCGTGCGGTCGGCCCTCGGCGCCGCCGGCCTGCCGGCGCTGCTCTGCGGCGCGATCGGCTCCAACGTCGGCTGGATCGACGCCGGCTATGTGGACTGCCCCGCCTCGCCGGCGACGGTGGCCGGCCGGCTGGCCCGCCCGGCGGCGGACGTGGCGATCGTCCCGGGCCTGCGCTGCTACGGCCCGGGCGGCCCCGACGTGCTGCGCGGCGAGGAGACCCAGGCGCTGGGCTGGCTGCAGGGCGATCCGGCGCGGCGGCGCGGGGCGCGGCTGCTCTGCCTGCCCGGAACCCACGCCAAGTGGCTGGCGGTGGCCGACGGCCAGGTGGTGCAGTTCGCCTCGGCCATGACCGGCGAGCTCTACGCCCTGCTGGGCGAGCACAGCATCCTGCGGACCGTCGAGCCCGAGGCCGCGCCTTACGATCCGGCCGCCTTCCTGCTGGGCATCGACACCGCAGGCGACGGCTCGGCCTTCGCCACGCGGCTGTTCGCCGCGCGAGGGCGCCTGCTGGCCGGGCAGTTCGCCGCCGAGGCCGCGCCGTCCTATCTGTCGGGCCTGTTGATCGGCGCCGAGGTCAATTCGCTGTGGCCGGCGATGCGCGCCGAGGCCGGCCGGGTGGAGCTGATCGGCGACGCGAAGCTCACCGGCCTCTACGCCACGGCGATGCAGCGCCTGCGCATCCCGCACAAGGTCTGGGACGGCGACGCCGCCGTGCTCTGCGGCCTGAAGACCCTGTGGAAGATGGCGCGAGCCGGCTGAAGGGGCGGGGGAGTCGCGGGACTTCGCCTGCTAAGCCCTCTCCCCACGATGTGGGGCGAGGGCTCTTGGCGGGCGGTCTAGGCCGCCTGGCGGTCTTCCGCCGGCAGGATGTTGTCCAGGCACAGCAGGCTGACGATGCCGTGGTCGGTGGTCATCACCCCGGCGACGAACTCGTTGACCTCCGGCGCGCCGATGTCCGGCGGCGATTGCAGCATGCCGTCGGTGAGCGCGAGGATGTCGCACACCGCGTCCACCAGCAGGCCGACCTGCCGGGTGCCGATCTGCACCACGATCACCACCGACGAGCGGTCGGCCGCCGTGGCGCCGAGGCCCAGGCGGGCGCCCAGGTCCACCACCGGCAGGATCGAGCCGCGCAGGTTGATCATGCCCAGGAAGTGGCTGGGTGCGTTGGGCAGGGGGGTGGAGGCGGTCCAGCCGCGGATCTCGCGGACGGACATGATGTCGATGGCGAACTGCTGCTCGCCGATGGCGACGGTGACCAGTTCGGCGCCCGACGAGGGCAGGGCGGTGGACGTCATTGGAGTTAGCTCCCCTCCCGGCCGCACAGCCGGGTTCTCCGATTCGTCCGAGTGTCGGGCCGTGAACGCCTAAATTCCGTTAACGCAGGCCGTGCGCGTTTGTCGCAGGGGGAGGCGCACCCTCATCCTCCGTCACCCCGGACAAGGGCGCGTGAGCGCCCGCCGATCCGGGGCCAGCCGCCCCGCGACCCAGGCGATATCCAGCGGGCGGCAGCTTGTCGGCGGCCAAGCTCGGTCGTCTCGGGTGTGGCCCGGCCGGCCCCGGGTCTGCGCTGCGCTCCGCCCGGGGTGACGGAAAGATGGCACTCTCGAGCCTAGCTCTGTTCGACGACGCCCGCATCGTGCAGCTGGCCGATCTCGCCGGAGGCCAGGCCCAGAACCTCGGCCAGGACCTCGTCGGTGTGCTGGCCGAGGCGGGGGGCCGTCCCAGGCGGCTGTCGGACCAGGCCGGGCAGCTCGGCGGCGGCGCCGGGGGTCGGATAGCTGTGGCCGCTGCGGTGCTCGATGGTGCTGAACAGGGGCGAGTCCGGCGGCAGGATCTGCGGGTCGTTCAGCGCCTGCAGCGTGGTGCGGTAAGGCGCCCAGCAGACGCCCAGCCTGTCGAACAGCGGCGCCAACTGCGCCTGGGTGCGCGCGGCCATGGCCGCCTCCACCAGCGGCAGCAGCTGCTCGCGGTGGCGGAAGCGCTCGCCCTCGTCCTTGTCGAAGCGGACGCCCAGGTCGCGCTCCAGCGCCGCCACGGCCTCGGTCAGGCCCAGCGCCTCCAGCAGCCCCGACCATTGCCGGCGGGTGATGGCGGCGACCATGATCCGCTCGCCCCCGGCCAGGCGGAAGTCGCGCCCGAAGGCGCCGAACAGGTCGTTGCCGTAGCGCGGACGGTCGGCGCCGCCCACCAGCACCTCGGCGATCTGGCCGATGTGGCCGAGGCTGGCCAGGGCGACGTCGGCCAGCGGCAGGCGGATCTCCTGGCCCTGGCCGGTGGCCTGGCGCCGGCGCTCGGCGGCCAGGAGGACGAAGGCGGCGTAGGCGCCGGTCATCAGGTCCCAGGCCGGCAGCACGTGGTTCACCGGCTGCTCGTCCGGCAGGTCGGCGGGCCCGGTCATCAGCGGCACGCCCAGGGCGGCGTTGACCGTGTAGTCCACCGCCGTGCGTCCGTCGGCCCAGCCCATCACCCGAAGCGAGATCAGGTCCGGCCGCAGCGCCGCCAGGCGCGCGTGGGCCAGAAAGCCGTCCACCGGATAGTTGGTCAGGAACAGGCCGCCGCCTTCGCCGGGCGCCGCGGCCAGGCGCTGGGCCAGCTCGCGCCCCTCGGGCCGGCCGAGATCCAGGGCGATCGACTTCTTGCCCTTGTTCAGCCCCTCCCAGTAGAGGCTGTCGCCCCCCGGCGAGAGCGGCCAGCGGGCGAAGTCGGGGCCGCCGCCGATCGGGTCGAAGCGGATCACCTCGGCCCCCATCTGCAGCAGGTGCAGGCCGCAGCTGGGCGCGGCGATGAACGAGGCGCCCTCGACGACCCTCAGGCCCTTCAGCAGCTCATAGGCCATCGGTCAGCCCCAGGGTGGCGGTCATGCAGGCCTCGCCGTCCGGGCCGGCGGCCCACAGCTCGGCCTCGCGCGGGCCGTCCTTGAGGCAGACGGTGAAGGGCGCCAGGTCGAACACCGGCCGGCGGGCGCGGAAGGCGAAGGTCTTCACGTGGGCCCCGGGCCGCTGGCGCAGGAAGTGGTCCATCAGCAGGGTCGCCAGATAGGGCCCGTGCACCACCAGGCCCGGATAGCCTTCCACGTCCCGCGCATAGTCGCGGTCGTAGTGGATGCGGTGGGCGTTGAAGGTCAGGGCCGAGAAGCGGAACAGGCTGGCGGCGTCCGGGGTGACGGTGCGCGCCACATCGCAGGGGGCGTGCGGCGCGGCGGGGCCGGGAGGCGGCGTCGGCGTGGTCGAGGCTTCCCGGAAGACGATGTCCTGGTCCTCGCTGACCGCATGCTGGCCGTCGGCGTAGACCGCGTGGCGGACGGTGACGAACAGCATGTTTCCGCTGGCGCCGGTCTTGGCGGCGACGTCGGCGATCTCGGAGCGGCGCTCGAGCCGTGCGCCGATGTGGATCGGGGCGTGGAACACCAGCCGGCTGCCGGCCCACATCCGCCGGGGCAGGGGCGTGGGCGGCAGGAAGCCGCCGCGCGCCGGGTGCCCGTCCTCGGTGATCAGCGACTGCCGCGCCCGGGGCAGGAAGTACAGCCAATGCGCCAGCGGCGGCGCCTCGCCGGCGCGCCAGGGCGGCGTTTCGTGGTCCAACAGCGCGGACAGGCCCTGCAGCGGGCCCGCGGCGGCGACGTCTTCGGCCGTCTCGGTCCGCCCGATCCAGGCCTTCAGGTCGACCGTCTCGTCTGTGGGCGCGCCCATGATCCGCCTCCGCCTCCAGCTGCCGCTCGCGCCGGTCGGCGCCGGCCGGGTTTAGCGCCGGAACGGGTGGGGCCGAAAGGGCGCCGCCGGGTGAGGCCGCGCATGGCCAACAGCCCGTCAACCATTTGCGGCGAGAAGCGATGGATGATGTCCAGCGCTTTCCGACACGGCGTGGTCGCCCTTGTCGCCGCGATCGCCCTGTGCCCCGCGGCGGCGCGCGCGGGCGAGGCGGCGTACATGGGCAAGCTGCTGCTCACCGGCGGCGTCAGCGCCGTGGAGGGCGAGGGCGGCGGGGGCCTTGCCGCCTGGTCGACGATCACCGGCTACGAGACGCGCGACGGCGTGGGCGCCAACGCACACGCGACCTACGTGGGCCTGAAGGACTTCAGCCTGCGCAGCGCGGGCGTGGCGGTGGGCCTGCACGACCGGCTGGAGCTGTCCTACGCGCGCCAGGCGTTCGACACCGGCGCCGCGGGCGGCCGGCTCGGCCTCGGCGACGGCTTCACCTTCCACCAGGACGTGGTCGGCGCGAAGCTGCGGCTGCTGGGCGACGCGGTATACGACCAGGATCGCCTGCTGCCGCAGGTCTCGGTGGGCGTTGAGTACAAGCACAACGACCGGGGCGCGATCATCCGCGCCGTGGGCGGCCGCCACGACAGCGGCGTCGACTACTACGTGGCCGCCACCAAGCTGCTGCTGGGCGAGAGCCTGCTGCTGGACGCCACGCTGCGCGCCACCAAGGCCAACCAGATGGGGCTGCTGGGCTTCGGCGGCGACCGCAACGACGCCTATTCGCTGCAGGCGGAGGGCTCGGCGGCGCTGCTGCTGAACCGCCACCTGGCGCTGGGCGCGGAGTACCGCACCAAGCCCGACAATCTCGGCTTCGCCCACGAGAGCGACTGGGCCGACGTGTTCGTCGCCTATGCGCTGAACAAGCACCTCTCGATCACCGCGGCCTATGTCGACCTCGGCGATATCGCCACCTTCCGCCGCCAGCGCGGCGGCTATGTCTCCCTCCAGGCGGGGTTCTGAGCCATGACCATCCAGCCGCTCGCCATTCTCTCCCTGGCCGCCCTGCTGGGCGCCGTCGGTCCGGCGCTGGCCGCGGAGGAGCCGGTGAAGCCCTACGCCCAGTCCAACGACAACGCCGAGGCGACGCCGTTCGCCGGCGACCACATGCTCAAGGCCTTCCATGGCCGCGACGGCATCGACCGGGTGGTCGACGACCTGGTGGACCGCGCGGTCGCCGACCCGCGCATCACCGACATCTTCAAGGGTCAGGACCTGGAACGGCTGCGCCGGACGCTGAAGGAACAGTTCTGCTTCATCCTCAACGGCGGCTGCGACTACAGCGGGCGGGACATGAAGACCGCGCACGCCGATCTCGGCCTGCAGCAGACCGACTTCAACGCCCTGGTCGAGGACCTGCAAGGGGCCATGGACCACGAGGGCGTGCCGTTTCGCGACCAGAACCGCCTGCTGGCCAAGCTGGCGCCGATGGAACGTCGCGTCGTCGTGCGCTGAGCCGCGAAAGCGGGTCGCGCGCGCCGCATCCAGCCTCTAGAGAGCTTGCGGCAAGGGACAGCTGGAGGAGCGGCGGCCGATGGCGCGCGTGATGATCTACGAGAAGACCTACCGGCGGCTGGAGCCGCGGTTCGACGCCCTCGGCGTGGCCTTCGACCGGCTGCTGGTGAACGACGCCGGCGAGATCACCCTGAACGGCCAGCCCGTCTCGCAGGACGACGCCCAGCCCGAGGCGGTGTGGGCCAACCACGAGGTGTTCTCCAGCCCCGCCGCCCGCGCCTTCATGGTCGCCACCCTGAAGTCCCAGGCCCTGAAGTGGGTGCAGAGCGCCGCCGCCGGCTTCGACAACCCGGTGTTCGGCCAGATCGTGCAGAAGGGCGCTCAGCTCTCCACCAGCCACGGTCAGGCGCTGGGCATGGCGGAGTACGTGCTGTGGGGCGTCATCGACCATTTCCAGCACGGCCCGCAGCGCCGCGCCGCCCAGGCGGCGGGCGAATGGGACCGTGTCGCCTTCCGCGAGGTGCTGGACAGCCAGTGGCTGATCATCGGCTTCGGCGCCATCGGCCAGGCCGTGGCCCAGCGCGCCCGCGGCTTCGGCGCCAAGGTCACCGGGGTTCGCCGCAACCAGGCGCCGCATGCGCTGGCCGATCGCATCGCGCCGATGTCCGAGCTGCCGGCGCTGTTGCCTGAAGCCGATGTGGTGGTGCTGTGCACGCCGCTCACCGCCGACACTCGTCACCTGGTCGACGCGGCCTTCCTGGCGGCGATGAAGGACCGTTCGGTGCTCGTCAACGTCGGCCGCGGCGGGCTGGTGGACGAGCCGGCGCTGCTGGCCGCGCTCGACGCCGGCAAGCCGGAGCACGCGGTGCTGGACGTGTTCGAGGTCGAGCCGCTGCCGGCCGACAGCCCGTTCTGGAAGCACCCGCGGGTGACGCTCACCCCGCACGCTTCGGGCATCACCGGTGGCCAGAACACCCGCAACGAGACCCTGTTCCTGGAGAACCTGAAGCTCTACCTCACCGGCCAGCCGGTGAAGAACCTCGCCGATCCGAAGGACGTGCTGGCGGGCTAGCCGCTTGCCTCGCGGCGGCGCCTGAACCCCTCACCCTCCCGATCGCTGCGCGATCGGGCCCCTCCCTCTCCCTTCGGGAGAGGTGAATTCCCTGTTTCCCCCTCTCCCAGAGGGAGAGGGAGGGGCCCGCGGCCCTTGCACAGCAAGGGGCGTGGGAAGGTGAGGGGATACGCTCCTGGCGGGATGGACTACTGAAAAAACAACGGCCCGCCTCCGGTGGGAGAGTGCGGGCCGCAGTCGGGACGTCGGGTGTGTTCGGGGACGTCCGCAGGACGTTACTTCAGGACGAGCATCGCCACTTCGTACAGGCACCAGCCCCAGGCCACGACGCCGGCGGCGATCAGGCCCATCTCCAGGGGCGAGCGCGCGCGCTTCGTCGCGGCCGGGGCGGCGGCGCTGCGGCCGGTGGCGGGATACTCTGACTTCATCCAATCGTGGGTCGACATGGCCGGTCGTCTCGATCAGCGGCGTGTCCCGATCCGGGACGATCGCCAGGGGTTCGCAGATCGCCTCGCAAGCCGGGCGCCAGCTCGTGGCGCACGAAAAAGGCCCCCTCGCCGAAGCAAGGGGGCCAGAAACGGCGTCTCGCACTCGCCGCGCCTCCCGGACAATCCCCGTCCCGGAGGAGAAGGCCCAGAGTTAATGCGGACCTCGACTCCGCGCTTGTACGGATGAAGCGCGATCTGTCCTCCCCCTTGTGGGGAGGGACAGCCCGCGAAGCGGGCAGGGTGGGGAACGCCCGCCAGAACAACGATAACCATCGGGCCTTGGCGGAAGCGTCTCACTTCCCCACCCTGATCGCTGCGCGATCTGTCCCTCCCCACTTCGGGGGAGGGAGGCGCTACTGGGCCCGGCTGGTTTCCTTCATCAGCCGGTAGGTGAACTCGACGCTCTCGTAGAAGGCCCGCACGCCCACGCGTTCGTCGCGGCCGTGCATGCGGCTCTCGTCCTCGAACACCCCGTTGATGCAATAGGTGGGGATGCCGCCGCCGCGGAAGAACAGGCCGTCGCTGGCGCCCGCGCCCATGGCCGGGATCACCGTCACCCCCTGCCACATGCTGTCGGTGACCTTCTGCACCTTGGCCAGCACCGCCGGGGAGGGGACCGTCTCCGGCCCGGACACCACCGCCTGCGGCAGGGTGACCTTGATCTGCGGATCGGCGACCACCTGTTCGATGGTCTGGCGGGTCTGCTCGGGCGTCTCGTCCGGCATCACCCGGCACTGCACGGTGGCGTCGGCGCGCTGGGCCAGGGCGTTCTCCTGGTGGCCGGCCGAGAGCATGGTGGCCACGCAGGTGGAGTGCAGGATGGAATTCAGCCCGGGATCGCGCGCCAGCCGGGCCGCGGCGGCCGGGTCGGGCGTGGGGCCGGACACCGCCAGCATGTCGTCCTTGATCTGGCCGGTCTGCAGCGCCGCCTCGCGCTGGAAGTACAGCCGCGTCGAGGCGTTGGTCTTGAACGGGTATTGCCAGGCGGCCAGCCGGCCGAGCCCCGCGGCCAGGGTGTAGATGGCGTTGTCCGGCCGCGGCTCCGAGGAATGGCCGCCGCGATTGGTCACCTCCAGCTTCAGGGTGACGTAGGTCTTCTCGGCGGTCTCCACGTCCAGCGCCACGCGCTTGCCGTTCTGCAGCTCGCCGTTGGCCCCGTCGGTGTCGATGGCGTATTCGGCGTCGATCAGGTCGCGGTGGTCGCGCAGCAGATAGGCCGGGCCGTCCTGTTCCAGACCCACCTCCTCGTCGGCGGTGAAGGCGATGATGATGTCCCGCTCGGGGACGAAGCCTTCCTGCTTCAGCCGCACCAGCGAGGCCAGCATGGCGGCGTCGTCCTGCTTCATGTCGGAGGTTCCGCGGCCGTAGTAGTAGCCGTCCTTCTCGGTCAGCTGGAACGGCGGCACCGACCAGTCCTCCGGCTTGGCCTCGACGATGTCCATGTGGCCGTTCCACAGGATCGGGCGGGCCTTGCCCTTGCCCTTCAGCCGCACGACCACGTTGACCTGGTGCGGGTACTTGGGGTCGGCGACGACGACGATGTCCTTGTCGGTGAAGCCGCCGGCCTTCAGATGCCTGACCACGACCTCGGCCACCGCGGCGGTGCCGACCTCATGCGTCGAGCGGATCGCCACCATCTCGCTCAGGACGTCGTGCGCCAGCGCCTGGTTGTCCTGCGGCGGCACGGGGCCGGGGGCGTCGGCGCCCGGAGCGGCGGCGGCGGGCGCGGCGGCGATCAGCAGGGGGGCGGCGGCGAGGGGGATGAGGCTGGCGAGGAGTTTCAAGCGAGGCGCCTTCAAGCGGGACTGAGGAGGTCCGCAAAAGGGCGCCATTTGCGGCTCCGGAGCAAGCGTCCGGAGCCACGGCCGGTGTCACCAGCGATAGCTGTCGTTGTTCTTCGCCCAGTGGATCTGGTGCGAGAGGGTGTTGAGCCGGTCGTTGATGAACTGGGCGTCGGTGGGCGTCAGGCTGCCGTCGCGGGTCACCAGCTCGTTGGTCTGGGTCTTGATGTTGGCCAGCTGCTCGAGCACCCGGTGGGCCTCCGCCCGGGTCAGCGAGCCGTCGTCGACGCCGGTGTTGATGCGATGCTCGGCGCGGTCCATGCGCTCGGTGATCTGGTCCTGGGTCGGCACGGCGTCCGGCGACGGGGCCCCCGGCGCGACCGAGGCAGGGATCTGGTCCTGGGCGCGGGCGTGCGGCGCGGTCAGCGCCAGGCCGGCGCCGCAGGCGAGGGCCAGCACGATGGTCAGGGTCTTGGTCTGCGGCTTGCGCAGGCTGAGGGTCCGGGCGGGCATGAGAGTCTCCAAGGCTCGTTGTTCCAGGTCGCCCACCCGACCTTTCCGGCCAAACGCGCGAGCCGGTGGGCGGGATGCATGCCGCGCCCGCTTGACTATCTGGTAAGTGATGACTTACGGTAAGTCATGGCTTACAACAGTGCCGCCTTCGCCGCCCTTGCCGACCCGACCCGCCGGGCGGTGTTCGAGCGCCTGGCCGACGGGCCGCGCGCGGTGGGCGACCTCGCCGAGGGCCTGCCGGTCAGTCGTCCGGCCGTTTCGCAGCATCTGAAGGTGCTGAAGGCCGCCGGCCTGGTCACCGACCGGGCCGAGGGCGCCCGCCGCGTCTACCAGATCGACCCCCAGGGCCTGGGCGCCATGCGCGCCTGGCTGGACCGATTCTGGACCGTGGCGCTGGACGCCTTCGCGGCCGAAATCGAGCGTCAGAACAAAGACCTGCAAGAGAAGCCCGAAGCGAAGGACGAACCGCGATGAGCCAGGCCATCATCCGCCCCGCGCCGGTGCGCAAGTCGGTCACCGTGGCCGCCGACCCGGCCCGCGCCTTCAAGGTGTTCACCGCCGACATCGGCCTGTGGTGGCCGCCGACCCACACCATCGGCGCGACCCCGGCGACGTCTTCCGTGATCGAGCCGGGCGTCGGCGGCCGCTGCTACGGCATCGGCGAGGATGGGGCGCAGGCGCACTGGGGCGACGTGCTGGTCTGGTCGCCGCCGGACCAGATCGTCATCGCCTGGCGGGTCACCACCCAGTGGACCTACGACCCGGACCTGACCACCGAGGTCGACGTCCGCTTCACCGCGGTCGGCGAGGGCCGCACCCGGGTCGACCTGGAACACCGCCATCTGGAGCGGCTGGGCGAGGGCGCCGAGCAGGCGCGCGCCACCTTCGAGAGCCCCAACGGCTGGGGCAAGATCCTGGATCAGTACAAGGCCGTCGTCGAAGCGGCCTGAAATCAACAACCTGCGAGAGGAAGCGAACGTCATGCCCGAGACCCCGACCGAAATCGTCATCCATGGCGTGCCCGGAAGCCCCTATGTCCGCAAGGTGCTGCTGACCTGCGAGGAAAAGGGCGCGCCGCACCGGCTGGCGGCCATGGCCATCGGCGCCGGCAAGACGCCGGAGCACCTCGCCGGCCAGCCGTTCGGCCGCATCCCCTGGGTGGAGCATGGCGACTTCGGCCTCTACGAGACCGACGCGGTGATCCGCTACGTCGACGAGGCCTTCGACGGTCCGCCCCTGCAGCCGAAGGACCCGAAGGCCCGCGCGCGGATGAACCAGGTGATGGGCATCGTCGACGCCTATGTCATGCCCAGCATGACCGCCGGCATCGGCTGGGCCCGGATCATGTGTCCGCGACTGGGCCTGCCCGTCGACGAAGCGGCGGTGGCCGCCGCGGTGGCGCCCTCGCAGACCTGCTTGGCGGCGCTGGAGGCGATCCTTGGGGACCAGACCTTCATGGCCGGCCCGAGCCTGAGCCTCGCCGACCTGATGCTTCTGCCGCATATCGACTTCCTGCCGCAGTCGCCGGAGGGCCGGGACCTGCTGGCCGCCGCCCCCCGTCTGGCCGCCTGGCTGGAACGCATGCGCGCGCGCCCGTCCGCCCAGGCCACCGAGGCCGACAAGCTGATGGCGCAGGCGGCCGCCGCGGCGGCCTGATTACCCCTCGGGTAATCGCCAGGCCTACGCATCGCGGTAGAAGGGACGCTCCACGCCGGAGCGTCCCATGTCGTCCACCGCCCAGACCACACCTGAAACCCCGGCCTTCGGCTCCCTGCTGAAGGCCTGGCGGGCCCGCCGCCGGGTCAGCCAGCTCGACCTGGCTCTCGACGCCGACCTGTCGCAGCGCCACGTCTCGTTCCTGGAGAGCGGCCGCTCCAAGCCGACCCGCGCCTCGATCGAGAAGCTGGCCGACGCCCTGACCATCCCGCGCGGCGAGCGCGACCGGCTGTTCGCCGCCGCCGGCTTCACGTCGCCCGCCAGCCTGTCGCCCTGGACCCCGGAAGCCCGCGCCGCCATCGACGAGTCGCTGGCCTTCATCCTCGAGCGGCACGATCCCTATCCGGCGATGGTGGTCGACCGGCTGTGGAACGTGCAGCGTCTGAACGCCGCCGCCCGCGGCTTCTTCGAGATGTTCGGCACGCCCGCCAGCGCCAACCTGGTCGCCGCCGTGCTGCACCCCGACGGCCCGCGCCAGGCGCTGGTCAACTGGCGCGAGGCGGCCGCGCGCCTGGTCGGGCTGATCGAGATCGAGGTCGCCCGCCGGCTGGACGACGGCGAGGGCCGGGCGCTGCTGCTGGAGATCTTCGACCTGCCGGGCGTCGCCGAGGCCTGCGCCAAGGCGCCCGACCTGGGCGTCGGCGCCCCGGTGATGAGCCTGCACTTCCGCCTCGACGGCCGCGACCTTCGCCTGTTCTCCCTGGTCGCCACCGTCGGCATGAGCGTCGACCCCGGCCTGGAGGACCTCAAGCTGGAGACCCTGCTCCCGGCCGACGCCGAAACCCGCGACTGGTTCCTGAACTGAGGGGGCGGTTCTTCTTCCCCCGCGAGCGGGGGAAGAGAAGAGGAGCTACCCCGCGTCGTCCGGCTTCTGCCCGGCGTCGCACGGCCCCAGGTAGGTCGCTTCGGTGTGCACCTTGGTGACGACCGGCGGCTTGCCCTGCACGGCCATGGTCATCTGCACGTCCGAGGTCATGTGCGAGTTGAAGTCGCCCGAGGCGGTGGCGTGGGCGGTCATCGTGTACTGCGGGTTGCCGCAGGTCATGTTCATGACGATGCCGCCCAGGAAGGTGCGCTTGATCTCGAACTGCGAGCAGCTCTTCAGGTCGGCGCGCTTCATCTGCAGCTGGCGGCCGGATTCGCAATAGGTGTCGGTGCTCGACTTGCCGTCGTCGCCGGTCTCCACCTTCTGCCACTTGCCGGCCTTCAGGCGCGGCAGGTCGGCCTCGGTGATCACCGTGTCGGGGCCGCTGGCCGGCGAGGCCGCGCCACCGCCGGAACCGCCGCCGGCGGCCTGGCTGGCGCCGGACGAGGCGCCGCCCTTGGAGCAGGCGCCCAGGGCGATGAGCGAAACGGAGACGGCGGCGAGGCCGGCCAGGCGAAGACCGTTCATGAGCGTGACTCTTCCCACAGTTTGTCGTGCCGCTGGCGTAACACGGGTCGCCGAACGGTCAAACCGGCGCCGTGGGCCGGCATTGAGGTGGTTAGTAGAAGTCGGTGAACACGTTGCCGTTCAGCGGCACGGCCTCGGTGCGTCCCACCCTGGCGATCGCGGCCTGCACGTCGGGGCGCTGGCGCACGGCCGCGAGGGCCCGCAGCAACTGGGCGTCGAAGGGCGTGCGCCGGGCCGGCCCCGAGAAGTCGCACAGGGTCGTCAGCATGTCTCCGCGGCTGTCGTCATCCCTCAGCTGGGCCATGACCGTCGCCGCCGCGCCGTCCAGGTCGCCGGCGCACAGTTGCCCCTTGAGCCGGGCGCTGGGGTTGTCGGTGGTGTGGGCGGCCAGGTAGTCGAGCGCGGCGCCAAGCTCGGCCTGTCGTCCAAGGCTTCGGTCCGCACAGGCCCGCTCCGCCTGCACCCAGGCGATCCCGTACGGGGTCGCCTGCGACAGGGATTCGAGCTCCTTGAGGGTCGCCAGGGCGTCCTGCGGCCGGCCGGCGCTGTTGTACATGCCGGCCAGGTTGATGGTCTGGCTGACGTTCTTGGCGGCGCCGTCCTCTCCGGCCGCGACGCCGTCGCGCTCGGCCTGCAGGCCCTCGTCCACCCGGCCTAGCTCAAGCAGCGCCCTGGCCTTGTCGTCGTGGATCCAGTTCAGCTCGTCCGCCAGGTCGTCGTAGGCGGGCTTGTCCTTCGGCGCCGCGGCGATCCGGTCCAGGGCCGCCTGCGCCAGGGTGAGGGCTTCCTCGTAGCGCTCCAGCGCGCGCAGTTCCTCGATCACCTCGTGCGTCGTGGTCAGCGACGCCGGGTGCGTAGCCAGCAGCGCCTGGTCCGCGGCCAGCATCCGTTCGGTCGCCGCCCGGGCGTCGAACCGCTGCGGATCGGCCCTCACGGTCGGGGCGAAGCGGATGTCCAGGCTGGCCGACAGCAGGTCTCCGGTGTTGCCGATCCGGCGCAACAGGGCCGCAGCGTGGGCCTGGTCGCCGGCGTCGGCGACGAGCCTGGCCTGCGCCAGCCACAGGCCGTCGGCCTGCTCGCCGAACTTCGCCGGCTTGTAGTCGGCCTTCTCCAGCGCCGCGAGGATGCGCGGGGCGAAGGTGGTTCGACCGGCCTCGCGCTCGCGCCGCAGCACCTGAGAGAACACGCGCACGGAGACCTGATCCAGGGTGCGCGGCCGGCTGTCCGCCAGGGTCTCCACCGCCTCGGCGACGTCGTCGGGACGGCGCAGGTGGCCGGCCATGCGGACCCGGTATTCCCACATCTCGTCGCTCGCGCCGGGCAGGGCGGTGGCCTGCTGCACGTCCGCGAACGCCTCCTCGTCCAGCTGGGGATCCTGCGAGGCGCAGTCGGTGGCGAAAGTCCAGACGGCCAGCCGCGCGGCCTGGGACACCTGGGGAAACTGCGGATAGGCCAGGAACCGACGGACCAGCGGCAGCCCGGCGGCGCAGTCGTTCTTGGCGATCGCCACGTCGATCGCCTTGGCGTCGCGCATCAGCGCCTTGCCGCCGTCCTCGGCCGCCATGGCCGGCGCGCCCTGCGCCAGGGCGAGCCCCGCCAGCAGCACCATCAGATGTCGTCGCATGCGCACCCCCGGCGCCGTCTCAGCATGACCGCGCGGGGCTTGCAACCCAGGGCGCCCCTCGGCGCAGGGAGCTCAGCCCAGGAACACCTGCCACAGCAGCCGTCCGGGCGCGAAGGCGAACAGGCCGGCGATCACCAGGCCGCCGACGAACAGGCCCGACATCGTTCGCCGGTGGCGCGCGACGGCATGGCGCCGCGCCGCGGCCACGCCCAGCGGGGTCAGGGTCAGCACCAGGCCGGACAGGGCGTGGATCGGCCCGAACCGCCCGTTGGCGAAGCCGCCGATGAACAGAGAGGTCCCGGCCACCGCCAGCATCAGCGCCGCCCAGGTCCAGCCCAGCCGCCTGTGCCAGCGCACGCCCTTGACGCCACCCATCAGCACGGCGCCCAGCGCCAGCGCGGCCACCGCCGCGGCGAGGTGCGCCTGCACCACCGGCGAGGCGGCCGCCAGCCGCGCCAGGTGCGGCGCATGTCCGGTCAGCATCGCCGCGGCGCCCGCGGCCAGGACGAGGCCGCCCGCCGCCAGCGTCACGCGGCCGGCCGCGCCGGCGATTGACAGCGGCGGGCGGGCCGGCTTGATCCGGTTGGCGGGCGCCCCGTCGGCGGGCGCCCCATCTGCAGGCGTCCTGTCGGCGGGGGATCGGGCGGAGGATACGGTGAGCGTCATGGGCGGGATCCTGCAGCGGCGGCGGCCGGCGATCGGCGCGTCCGACGGCCCGGGATCTGGCACGGCCTGCCGCCCGGCGCCCGGGCGCTTTCGCCGGCAGGCCGGCGCCCGTCGCGGCCGGGCCGCCCGGCCCGTTCACGAACCGCGAACGGGCGGCCGCTGATGGCGACCCCCGCGCCCCCGCCCGCGC
The DNA here is from genome assembly GCF_049446115.1 of Caulobacter sp. KR2-114. Lineage (NCBI taxonomy): Bacteria > Pseudomonadati > Pseudomonadota > Alphaproteobacteria > Caulobacterales > Caulobacteraceae > Caulobacter > Caulobacter sp. KR2-114. The sequence continues at coordinate 812,073 of NZ_JBMSEC010000001.1, read as the reverse complement.
CCCGCGCCGCCTCGCCGCCGCAGGACGGCCCGTCCAATCCCCTGGCCATCGGCCGCGCCCTGCTGATCGCGGTGATCGCCGGCGTGGTGCTGACCATCCTCGCCCCGCTCGGCACCGACGCCATCGGCCTGCTGCCGCGGGCCGGCTACTGGCTGGGGCTGCTGGTCAGCGGCACCGTGGTGTCGGTGGGCGGGATGATCGTCGCCTGGCGGGTCCGCTGGCTGGCCGAGCGGCCGCTGATGCTGGGGCTGGTCGCCTCGGTGGCCTTCTCGATCCCCTTCACCCTGGTGGCCTGGGCGGTGACCGGCGCGGTGTTCCACCAGGGTCTCTACGACCTCGCCCGCATCCCGGTGTTCGCCCTGCCGACCTTCACCGTCACCTGGGTGATGACCGCGCTCAACATGCTGGCCAGCCGGGTCCCGGCCCAGACCCACGCCGCCGCCCAGGGCGACGCCCCGCCGCGCTTCCCCGAGCGCCTGCCGCCCCGCCTGCGCGCGGCGGCGATCCTCGCCGTGGAGGCCCAGGACCACTACCTGCAGGTCCACACCGACGCCGGCCGCGAGCTGATCCTGATGCGCCTCTCCGACGCCGTCGCCGAGCTGGAGGGCCTGGAAGGCGCCCAGGTGCACCGCTCCTGGTGGGTCGCCCGCGCCGCCGTCGCCGACGCCCGCCGCGAGGAGCGCCGCGCCATCCTCACCCTCACCGACGGCAGCGAGGTCCCGGTCAGCCGGGCGTACGTGCGGGCGCTGCGGGAGATGGGGTGGCTGTAGGAAATCGGGCCGGCGTCAGAACAGGTTGTTGAAGACGTCGGCGGCGAGGGGCAAGGGTTCGACATGCCCGGCCTTGGCGATGGCGGCCCGGACGTCCGGCCGTTGGCTGAGCGCGAGGCGCCGCCGCTCCATGCTTTCCTCGAAGGACGACGGATGCGGCAGGGGGGCGAACGGACAGAGGTTCACCAGGGCTTGTCCACGATCCTCGTCGTCCTGCAACTGGGCGATCACCATGGCTGCTGCGCTGTCGAGATCGTTCGCGCACAGCGCCGCATAGAGGGCGGCTTCGGGGTTGTCCGCCGCGTGCGCCGCCAGATAGGCGCGCTCCGCCTCCAGCTCCGTCGGCCGTCCGGACGTCTGCAGGGCGCAAGCGCGCATCGCGTGAACCCAGGCGACGCCGTAGAGGCTGGCATGAGGAAGGGACCAGGCGCTCGGCAGAAGCGTCAGGGCTTCGTGGGGACGGTCGACGAGAACGTACAGGCCCGCCAGGTTGATGGTCTGGCTGACGTTGCCGCCCGTGCCTTCCTCCTCCGTGCTGGCGCCTCGGCGTTCCGCTGCCAGCGCTTCGTCGACCCGGCCGAGCCGGATCAGGATCTCCGCCTTCTGGTCGAGGATCCAGTTCAACTGATCCGACTGGTCGGCGAAGGCCGGCTTCGCCGACGCCGCGATCCGATCGAGCGCCGACTGCGCCAGGGCCAGCGCCTCGTCATAGCGCCCCAAGCCGCGCAGAGTGCTGAGGACCTCGCGCACAGGGGCGAGTCTGTCCGGGTGGGCGGCCATCGCCGCCTGGTCGGCCGCCAGCTCACGCTCGACCGCCGGCACGACCTCGAAACGCCCGGGATCGGCCCTGACGATCGCGGTGTACCGGCCATCAAGCCGGACCTGCATCAGCATCGCCCCGTCGATCCGCCGCAGCAGGGCCGTGGCGTGCGCCGTGTCGCCGGCGCTCACAGCGAAGGCGGCCGCGCGCAGCCAAAGCTTGTCGGCGCGTTCGCCGGGCGCCATCGGCCGATAGTCGGCGATCTCGAGCGCGTTCAATATCCGCTCGGCATAGGACTTGCGTTCAACAGCATGCTCGGCGGCCAGCACGCGCGCGAACAGGCGTGTCGAGACCCGGTCCAGCGCTCGTGGCCGTTGGCTCGCGAGCGCCTCCACTGTCGAGGCGACGTCGTCCGGCCGGTGCAGATAGGCGCCGAGTTCCAGTCGTTCGAGCCAGAGGTCGTCGTCGGCGTCGGGCAGGTCCGTGGCGCGCCGGGCGTCCTCGAAGGCCTCGGGCTCCATGCCGTCGGTGCGCCAGGCGCATATCGCGCCGAGTTTCAGGATCGCCAGTTGGGCGGCGACGGGAGCGTTGCCGAAGCGAGGAAGGGCGATCAGCCGGCGCGCCGCGGGCAGGCCCGCGTCGCAATCACCGCGCGCGGCGGCGGCGTCGAAGGCCTTGGCGTCGGCGGTCCACTGGGTGTCCTGGTCCGAGGCGAAGGCGTGACCCGCACCGGCGAGCGCCACGCCAGCCAGCAGAGCCGCGAGAAATCGCTTCATGGCCACACCCCCCTCGACTGTCTGAGCATGAGGAAGCGTCGACTTGCAACTCAAAGCGGCAAGCCGTTCGGGGAGGGCGTCCCGCCGGACGGGTGCGTCCGACCGGCGGGAGCCTCATCGTCAGAAGCGGTAGGCGATCCCCGCGCGCAGGGTGTTCTCGCTCAGCGACACGCGGCGGTCGGCCCACTCGGCGCCGTCGCCCTTGTAGGTCTGGCCGCCGAAGCCGTCGTACAGGTACTCGGCCCGGCCCACCCAGTGGCGGCCCAGCGAGCGCTCGATCCCGGCCCCGATGTTGAAGCCCTGCACGGTCTTGCCGCGGCTGTAGGTATAGACCGTCGGCGTGGCGGGGGCGCCGGGGTTGTAGCAGTCGCCCACCAGGTTCAGCGTCGTGCGCTGCGCGGTGTAGCCGCCGGCCACGTAGAACAGGTTGCGGCCCTGGACCCAGCCCAGCCGCAGGCGCACCCGCCCGGCGACGCCGGAGTCCACGTGGTTGTGGGTGGTGAAGCTGTCGTGCGCCGGGGTCCAGCAGCCGCCGAAGGCCGTGCAGGCGTCGACGTTGGCGTCGGCCCGGCCGTTGTTCACGTCGCCCTCGATCCCGACGACCAGATCGCCGCGCTGCAGGTTGAAGCCGAACACCCCGCCGCCAGAGAGGCCGGTGCGGTTGTCCTGGGTCTTCTGCAGGGTGTCGTTGGGGTCGTTCAGCAGCGCGAAATGCGTGCGGCCGAAGTCCGCCCCGATGGTCGCCCCCACATAGGCGCCGCCAAAGCCGCCGCCGTCATCCTGGGCCTGAGCGGCCCCCGCAGACACCAAAACCAGCGCGGCGGACGCCGCCGCGCCAAGAAACAGATTACGCATGTGCATGAGATCCAATCGCTAGCGACGCCCACCATGGCGCCCGAATCAGCGGCGCTATGCGAACGGCGTTATGCGGACGGGTCAAGGGTAGGCAAAAGGGCGATCGCAACCATTGCACCGGAGGTGGAATCCCGCCCAGTCTGCCGAAATGGCTGATGCCGATGCAGATGTGGATAGCGAAGACGACTTCACCGAAGAGGTGACTGCCGGCGACGCGGCGATGGCGCCGAGCGAAATCTCTGATCCAACTTGGCTCGTCGATAGCAAAATTCCACAGGACATTCGCGATCGATATGAGGTTTACAGCTACCGCAGCGCCGCAGTGATTCTCGCGGAAGGCCATGCCGAACTCTTTGCTGAACTTTGCGATGCCCTTCGTCGCTTCGAGATTAGCCGGAAGACTATTCGAACCGCTGGCGGCAATGAGTCCGATATTCCTAAATTGCTTTCGAGCTACCTCCGGCCGCTGAACTGGAACGAGACGGTGATCCAGGGCGACCTCCTCGTCCGCCTGATTTCGAAGGAGCAAGTTGGGGTTAGCCGGAACGGAAAGCCGAAATACGAGAAGGCCGTACGCGAACTCCAGCGTGAGAAGTACCTCGACGGTCATAAGGTCGACTATGTGAAGGGCAGGGTGGCCTTCGATCTCGAATGGAACAGCAAGGATCAGACCTTTGACCGTGATCTCTATGCTTTCAGCGCCTTCGCCCAATGTGGAGTCGTCGATGTGGGTGTGCTGGTCACGCGCGGCTTCTCGATGACTCCGTTCATCAAAGGCCTCGGACCATCACTGTCGAAGGGGGGCGTCCCAGAGGTCGACAAGAAGGGGGTGATGCGGCAGACCAGTTCAAAGTACGGGGCTAGCACGACCTGGATGGGGAAGTTGCTTTATCGCCTCAACGCCGGGCGCAACGGTGCGTGTCCGGTGCTGGCCATCGGGATTACGCCAGCCTGCGTGGTGGATTGATGTCCAATTTGTCTTTCGAACAAAAGATGAACGCGCTAGCGTCGCATCCCTTAAAGCCAGAAACTATCGAGGCGCGAATCGCGCCTGCAGGGGAATGCCATGTCGATGTCTGAGGTTGGATTCGAAGCCGCCAAGGATCTCGCCGGGTTTGCGCGTGGGCGACGGTTTGCCACCATCTTGGCCGACCCGCCATGGCGGTTCACCAATCGCACAGGGAAGATGGCGCCCGAGCATCGCCGGCTGTCGCGCTACGAGACTATGACCCTGGAGGATATCTGCGCCCTGCCGGTGGAAGGCGTCGCGGCCGAGACCGCTCACCTCTATCTCTGGACGCCAAACGCGCTGCTGCCCGAGGCGCTGGAGGTGATGAAAGCCTGGGGCTTCGATTACAAGTCCAACCTGATCTGGCACAAGGTCCGCAAGGACGGCGGTTCGGACGGCCGAGGCGTCGGGTTCTACTTCCGCAATGTCACCGAGATGATCCTGTTCGGCGTGCGCGGGAAGAACGCCCGCACATTGGCGCCGGGCAGACGGCAGGTGAACATGCTGGAGACGCGCAAGCGCGAGCACAGCCGCAAGCCTGACGAACAGTACGAGCTGATCGAGGCTTGCTCGCCAGGGCCGTATCTGGAAATGTTCGCGCGAGGCGAGCGGAAGAAGTGGGCGGGTTGGGGGAACCAGGCTGACGCTAGCTACGAGCCGACGTGGAAGACGTATTCGTATAATTCGACAATAGCGGCGGAGTAACCTCATGGCCGAGCTCCAGCATTCTCAGATCCGAGCCAAGTTGCTGGAGGGAGTTGTTCCGCACGTCGACAACTCTGACATTAAGAACCATCCGCCTGCCCAGCTTGAGGCCCACGCTCTCTCGCGCGCGCTGGCGCTGACTGCCGCGAGGATGGCATCGGATGCCGACCTCGATGTCCTAAGTAAATCCTTGGTCGATGGTGGCGACGACAACGGCCTAGATCTTATCCATTACGACTCGGCGACTCGAACGCTGTTTTTGGTTCAATCCAAGTGGAGTGCAGCGCACGCGAGCTCCATCGCTGCGGGAGAAGTCCTCAAGTTCCTACAAGGGGTGCAAGATCTCGTTTCTTTGAAGAAGGAGCGCTTCAACGAGCGAATTAAGCAGCGCTGGCCCACCATCGAGGACGCGCTGAAGCGCCTCACGAGCGTGCGCGTCGTCGTTGCGTATGCCGGATCGGGCGCCATCGACGCCGATATACAAAGCAAAATTGACGACTTCATCAAATCTAACAATGATACGTCTGAGCTATTCTTCTTTCAGGCGTTTACTCAACGTGACTTCTTTCAATATTTTGTGCAAGAGGCCGCGCCACCTCAAATAGACCTTACCGTTAAGCTATCTCACTTCGGACTTGTCGAGGAGTCTCTTAAGGCGGTGTATGGTCAAGTCTCCGCCGCCGACGTTGCTGAGTGGTGCCGCAACTATGGGAACCAGCTCTTCGCGGGAAATATACGGCATTTTCTTGGTCTGAAGTCCGATGTTAACTCCGGAATATCGAAGACCATCGCCGAAAACCCCAAGCACTTTTGGTATTTCAACAACGGAATTACGATGATCGTCCAAAGCTATGCGAAACAAGCTTTCGGTGGCAATGACCGATCCGTCGGCCTGTTCGACTGTAAAGGCGTCACTATTGTGAATGGCGCGCAGACCGTCGGAACGATTGGGCGGACGCTGACCGAGAGGGAGTCCCCAGCATCGCTCCAGGCGCGAATCATTGTCGTCGAAGATCCTGAATCAATCATCGGCAAAGAAATTACGCGCGCCTCCAATACGCAAAATCGAATTGACGCTCGAAACTTCGTTGCACTCGATCCAGAGCAAGAACGGATTCGGACTGAGTTGTTAATTGAGAAGGTGGAATACGAATATCGCGAGGGCGAGGTTGCTGAGACGGCCACTGAGTCTTTCGAATTCATTGAGGCGATAACGACCCTCGCCTGCGCCAGCGGCGAAATATCCTACGTGGCCCTTGCGAAAGGGTACGTCGGCGGCCTCTACCTTGACATCAACACCGCCCCTTATCGGGCGCTGTTTAACAATGGCACTTCGTCCAGGAGGCTCTGGAGCTTAGTAAGGCTGGCCCGACGGATAGATGTGGCTATCCGCAACATTCAGGACCCGGACTCTGCGTTCGAAAGGGGGGTGGTTGTTCACGGTAACCGCCTCCTCACGCATTGCATCCTGAGAAAGATCGGCAAGGTCGCGGACTTGGAAGACTCGGCTGCCATTTCCGATGATATTGTCGAGGCCGCGGCGGCCGAAATATTCGGCAAGGTGAAAGCGGTCATTGCAGAAGAATATCCGGATGCATACCTTGCCCCACTCTTCAAGAACGTGGGCAAGTGCTCAAATATCCGGCTCAAGGTGGAGTAGGGCGCGACCGCTTCGCCTACCTGCGCGCCCGCCCATGCTTCCGGAACGCCTCGGCCTTCTCCGCCCTCACCTCAGCCTTCACGCGCTTCACCGCCTCGCGATCCGGCGCCACGCCATCCGCTGACAGCGCATCGTTGGCGAATTCCAGGTCCAGCAGCTTCAGGCGCTTGATCTCGTCGCGCAGGCGGGCGGCGGTTTCGAATTCGAGGTCGGCGGCGGCGGTCTTCATGCGGGCTTCGAGGTCGCGCAGGGTGGCCTTGAAGTTGTCGCCCAGGAACGGGGCGGCGCCGCTCTCGGCCACGCCGGCGCTGACCGTGACCCGGTCGGCGCGCTCGTAGGGGCTGTCGAGGATGTCCTTGATGTCGCGGCGCACGCTCTCCGGCGTGATGCCGTGCTCGAGGTTGTAGGCCTCCTGCTTCTCGCGGCGGCGGTTGGTCTCGGCGATGGCGCGCTCCATGGAGCCGGTCATCTGGTCGGCGTAGAGGATCACCCGGCCGTCGACGTTGCGCGCGGCGCGGCCGATGGTCTGGATCAGCGAGGTCTCCGAGCGCAGGAAGCCTTCCTTGTCGGCGTCGAGGATCGCCACCAGGCCGCACTCGGGGATGTCCAGGCCCTCGCGCAGCAGGTTGATGCCCACCAGCACGTCGAACGCGCCGAGGCGCAGGTCGCGGATGATCTCGATCCGCTCCAGGGTGTCGATGTCGGAGTGCATGTAGCGCACGCGCAGGCCCTGCTCGTGCATGTACTCGGTGAGGTCCTCGGCCATCTTCTTGGTCAGCACGGTGACCAGGGTGCGATAGCCCTTCAGGGCGGTGTCGCGGCACTCGGCGATGACGTCGTCGACCTGGCTGAACGAGGTCCCGTCGGCGGCCTTGGACACCGGGCGGATGATCACCGGCGGGTCGATCAGGCCGGTGGGGCGGATCACCTGCTCGGTGAACACCCCGCCCGCCTTCTCCAGCTCCCACTGGGCGGGGGTGGCGGAGACGAACACGCTGTCCGGGCGCATCGCCTCCCACTCCTCGAACTTCAGCGGGCGGTTGTCCATGCACGAGGGCAGGCGGAAGCCGTACTCCGCCAGGGTGAACTTGCGCCGGTAGTCGCCGCGGTACATGGCGCCGATCTGCGGCACCGTCTGGTGGCTCTCGTCGACGAACAAGAGGGCGTTGTCGGGGATGTACTCGAAGAAGGTCGGCGGCGGCTCGCCCGGCCGGCGACCGGTCAGGTAGCGGCTGTAGTTCTCGATCCCGGCGCACGAGCCGGTGGCCTGGATCATCTCCAGGTCGAAGGTGGTGCGCTGTTCCAGGCGCTGCGCCTCCAGCAGCTTGCCGTTGGCCACCAGCCAGTCGAGGCGTTCCTTCAGCTCCGCCTTGATGGCGATGGTCGCCTGGTTGAGCGTCGGGCGCGGGGTGACGTAGTGGCTGTTGGCGTAGACCCGGACGTTTTCCAGGTCGGCGGTCTTGCGCCCGGTCAGCGGGTCGAACTCGCTGATCGCCTCCACCTCGTCGCCGAACAGGCTGATGCGCCAGGCGCGGTCCTCGTAGTGGGCAGGGAAGATCTCGATGGTGTCGCCGCGCCGGCGGAAGGCGCCGCGCTCGAAGGCCTGGTCGTTGCGCTTGTACTGCTGGGCCACCAGGTCGGCCATCAGCTGCTTCTCGTCCACCCGGTCGCCGACCTTCAGGTTGAAGGTCATGGCGGTATAGGTCTCCACCGAGCCGATGCCGTAGATGCAGCTGACCGAGGCCACCACGATCACGTCGTCGCGCTCCAGGATCGCCCGGGTCGCCGAGTGGCGCATGCGGTCGATCTGTTCGTTGATCGACGAGTCCTTCTCGATATAGGTGTCCGTGCGCGGGACGTACGCCTCCGGCTGGTAGTAGTCGTAGTAGGAGACGAAGTACTCCACGGCGTTGTCGGGGAAGAACGACTTGAACTCGCTGTAGAGCTGCGCGGCCAGGGTCTTGTTGTGCGCCAGGATCAGCGCCGGGCGCTGGGTCGCCTCGATGACCTTGGCCATGGTGAAGGTCTTGCCCGAGCCGGTGACGCCCAGCAGCACCTGGTCGCGCTCGCGTCCCTCAAGCCCGGCCACCAGGTCGGCGATGGCGGTGGGCTGGTCGCCGGCCGGCTGGTAGGCGCTGGCCAGGGTGAAGCGGCGCCCGCCCTCGGACTTCTCCGGCCGCGCCGGGCGGTGCGGGGTCCACAGCGCCGGCATGGCGTCCTGGTCATAGATGAAGGCGCCGGACACGTCGGCGACGCCGGTGCTGCTGCGAGAACTGGCCATAGGCGAAAGGTAGGCGCGCGCGCGGAGGTTGGCCAGGGTGTGTCCTGACAGGGGATTGTCAGCAGCTTGCGTCCCTCCCCCTTCGTGGGGAGGGACAGGCGGCGCAGCCGCCAGGGTGGGGGTTGCCCGCCGCGGCGCCGGCTGGTCCCGTGAGCCGATGCGCGCCATCTCACTTCCCCACCCTGATCGCCTCGCGATCTGTCCCTCCCCAGGAAGGGGAGGGTGGGCGATCTGTCCCTCCCCATGAAGGGGAGGGTGGGCGATCTGTCCCTCCCGATGAAGGGGAGGGTGAAGAAAGACGGCAATGACGGCTTAACCGTCAGGGGGCATGATCAAGCTTGGGGGTTGGATCGGAGAACGCTGTGAACCGGCGCACGCTTCTGCTCGCCCTGACCGCCGCGGCCGCGACCCCTGCCGCCGCGCCGCGCGCCCTGGCCGCGGGCGCGACGGTCGCGCCGCCGCCGCCGCCGCCGCCGGACGACACCTTCGGCTTCGCCTCGACCCTGCGCGCGGAGGGCGTCGGCGGGCCGGCCATGCGTGACTTCTCCGGCTGGGTGAAGGCGCTGAAGACCCTCGGCGAGGCGCCGATGCTGACCGCGGACGCGGCGGACAGCGGCCCGGCGTTCCGGCTGACCCTGCTGAGCGCCAAGGCTCCGGCGGTCACCGCCCATGTCACCTGGGGCGCCAACCGGCAGAGCGCCACGGCGATGATCAGCTACGGCGACGTCCCCGGCATGCCGGGCCAGCGCACGCGTACCGTGCGCCGCGACTACATCGGGCCGAGCGCGCTGAACCTGCTGGACGTGGTCGACCGGCTGGAGACCTTCTGGGACGCCGCGCCGCTGCCGCCGGACTGGGCGGCGATCCAGGCGCTGGCCGACTGCCCTGCCTGCGCCATCACCGAGCCGGACGGCGACCGGCTGCTGCTGGAAGGGCGGATGGGCGCGCGCCGGCACCTGATCCTGCGACTGTCGCCGCCGCCGTCGAGCCTGATCGCCCGCTTCGCCGCGGCGGTGATCCCGGCCGAGCCGAAACCCGAGCCGCCGAAGCCGGCGCTCCCGCCCCGCCGCCCGGCCAGGAAGCCGAGGCGCCGCCACCGGCCGCATCTCCGGCGGCCGCCGCCTGCGAAGGCCTAGCGCTGCGGCGCCGGTGACGGAATCGCCGCCGGCCGGCGTGCAAGGCTTCTAAGGGACCAACGGAGTATCCAGCCCCATGAAGTTCGCCCTCACCGCCGCCCTGGCGCTCGCCGGCGCCCTGACCCTCGCCGATGTCACGGCCGCTGAGGCCGCCGGCGGCATGGCCGCCACCCGCGCCGCCTGCCAGGCCGACCTGCAGACCCTGTGCGCCGGCGTGCAGCCCGGCGGCGGCCGGATCATGCAGTGCCTGAAGCAGAACCGCGAGAAGCTGTCGGCCGGCTGCAAGTCGGCCCTGGCCGAGCGGATCGCCGAGAAGCGCGCCGCCAAGGCCAATGGCGGGGCGGCCGGCGGCGCCGGCGGTGGTGTCGGCGCGGCGCCCGCCCCGACGGCGCACTGATCCGGCCGCGCACTGACCTGACGGCGCACTGACCGGGCGCGCCGCGCCTTCCCCCCGCCGGGGCGGGCGCGGTACGCTTCCGCCAAAGCGAACGAGGCGATGGAGGAAGCGATGGTGGCGTTCACCCGGGAGCGGGCGGTCGACGGCGTCGTCGAGCGGCTGTTCGAGCTGACCGTGGACGGCGAACGCGTGCCCGCGGTGATCTGGGCGCCGGAGGGCGCTGCCGGGCCGCGGCCGCTGGTGCTGATGGGCCATGGCGGCTCGCAGCACAAGAAGATCGGCGGCCTGGCCAGCCGCGCGAAGACCTATGCCCGCAGGTTCGGCTACGCGACCCTGGCGATCGACGCCCCGGGCCACGGCGACCGCATCAGACGCGAGGAAGCGCTGGCCAACATGCGCGAGGTCGGGGCGCGGGTGACGGGGCAGACGTCCTCGGCCTGGACGCCGGAGCGGCTGCAGCTGATGGCCGAGCGCACCCGCCGCGCCGTCCCGGAATGGAAGGCGGCGCTGGATGCGGTCCAGACCCTGGACTTCGTCGGCCCGGACGGGCCGGTGGGCTACTGGGGCGTATCGATGGGCACGGCGATCGGCGTGCCGTTCGTCGCCGACGAGCCGCGCATCACCTGCGCCCTGTTCGGCCTGGCCGGGCTGCGGCCCAACGCGCCGGCGTTCGAGGCGGCGGCCAGGGCGATCACCATCCCGGTGGAGTTCGTGTTCCAGTGGGAAGACGCCGTGGCGTCGCGCGAACACGGCCTGGCGCTGTTCAACGCCTTCGGCTCGGCCGAGAAGACCATGCACATCAATCCCGGCGGCCACCTGGACATGCCCGCCTTCGAGAGCGCCTCCTGGGAGCGGTTCTTCGTGCGCCACCTGGGTGTCGCCGCGGGCGCGCAGGCGCTGGCGGCGGAATAGGCGTCAGGCGGCTCAGGCCGGCCGCGGCGTCGTCGGCGCCGGTCGCCTTCGGGCGGCCAGGACGGCGCCCAGCAGGGCCGCCACGGCGACCGCGGCGTAGAGATAGCCGTCGGCCGGGGCGTCGTGGCTGAAGACGATGGTCACCGCGGCCAGCGCGGCGGCGACGGCCGCCTGCGCCAGGCCGCTGGAGCGGACGTCCCGCGCCGCGGCGCCGGCGACCAGCGCCAGCAGGGGCACGGCGGCCATGGACAGGTCGTAGCGCATGGCGCGCGGGTTGAGGAACACCGCCACCATCAGCAGGCCGGCGATGCGCTGGCGCCGCTCCAGGCGGGGGAGCATCAGCGATCCGCCCAGCAGCACCGCCGAGAACGCGGCGTGGGCGGCGAGCGGCGAGAGCGGGAAGTGTCGCGGGTCGGCGGTCACCGCGCCCAGCAGGTTGTCGCCCAGCCGCTCGTGCCCGACCACCTGGGTGACCAGGGTCTGCAGCCATTCGCGCATCAGCCGCGGCGCCAGGATCAGGGGCGCGGCATAGGTCGCCGCGGCGGCGGCCACCGCCAGCGCGGCGGTCCGCCACTGCGACCGGGCCTCGCGGTCAGCGAGTAACGGGACCAGCCAGAAGGCGGCGTAGAACGGCTTGAACGCCGTCGCCAGGGCCACCGCCGCGTGGAACCACAGCCAGCGCCCCTCGCGCTCGGCGGGGATCAGGCCGAGGGCGATCAGGGCGTAGAGCACGGTCCCGTTGTTCGCGACCAGCACGGTGAATACGCCCGAACCGAGAAAGGCGGCGGCGAAAAACCCCGTTCCCAGCACGATGCGCGCAGCGCCCGGGCCGAGCAGCAGGCGGCTCAGCGCGACCGGTATCGCGGCGCTGGCGATGACGTCGGCGACCATCAGCAGGTTGCCGAACACCGCGCGAATCGGCCCGTGCGCCGCCAGCCGATAGAGCATCCACACGAACGGCGGGGCGATGAACGGCAGGCCGTGCGCGCGCTTCACCTGCGCCGGCAGGTAGGGATCGCGCCCGGCGGCGAAGGCGTCGATGGCCCCCTGGTAGGCCGGCAGGTCGCGCTCGTAGAGGGTGGCGATCGCGTGCGGCGTAAGGAACAGCCGCCAGGAGACCACGAGCAGGACGAGGCCCACGGCCAGCATGGCGGCCTGCGCCAGGGGGCTGTCGCGGGGATCGTCGGGGAGGGTCATGCGCGGGGGCGAATCCTTGCGGGGCGGAGCTTCGTCCTTAGCACCCTATCTTCTGTCATCCCGGAGAGCCGCAACGCGGCTCATCCGGGACCGCCGGAAGCGCTGATGGGCGCCGTGACGGCGGGCGCGGGCGCCTGCCGCGGTCCCGGATATCCGCTGCGCGGATTCCGGGATGACAGTGTTGAGGGTGGGGGGAGGGCAGGGCGCTACTTCGCCGGCCGTTCCGACACGAAGTCCCCCGCCGGCCCCGGGAACACCACCGGGCTGGCCGCGCCGTCGGGGCCCAGGGCCTGCACGCCGAAGAACCAGTCGTCGATGTTCACGCCGGGGAGCACCAGGGACGTGGCCGGGCCGGCGTCGCGGCTGAAGCGCCACTGGGCGGCGGTCGTGTCGCGCCACCAGACGCGGTAGCCGGTCGCGCCCGGCGTGGCGGTCCAGGAGACCCGGGTGTCCGGGCTGACGGCGCCCTCGATCTTCACCCCTTCCGGCGGGGCCGGGGCCGAGGCCATGGCGGCCAGCCCCAGCACGTTCAGCCGGGTCACCTGGGCCAGGTAGGGGAAGTCGACGCCGGCGATCACGTCGCCGTAGGCGACGCCGTTCTCGGTGCGCACGTCCTGGTGCTGTCGGGTGTAGTTCTCGTCCGCCTCGGTGACGCGGACGGCCGGGAAGCCGGCCTCGAGCATGCGCACCTGGTCGCCGCCGCGGCTGAAGCGGTCGGTGCGGTAGACCATCACCACGTCGAGGCCGGTCAGATACTGGTCGGCGAGGCCGTCGAGGTGGCGGGCAACCTGGCGCGAGGGGCTGTCCACCTCGCCGCCGTTGTAGCGCCGGCGGTCGGCCTGGGCCTGGGTCTCCACCGCCTTGGTGCCCTCCGAGAACACCCGCACGTGGGTGTCGTCGGTATGACCGTCCTGGCCGCGGGTGTTGCCGACGATGTCGTTGTTGAGGTCGGCCTCCACCCGCCAGCCCTGGGCGGTGGCGTAGTCGGCCAGCAGCTTGCCGCCGTAGAGGTTCTGCTCCTCGCCGGACAGCACGGCGTAGACGATGGTGGCCTGGAACCTGTGCCTGGACAGCACGCGCGCGGCCTCCAGCACCGCGGCCACGCCGGAGGCGTCGTCGTTGGCCCCGGGCGCGTCGCTGGTGGCGTTCATCGGGTCGCTGACCCGGCTGTCCAGGTGGCCGGAGATCACCACCACCCGGTTCGGATCACCGCTGCCGCGCTGGATGCCGATCACGTCCATGACCTCGGTGGGCTTGGGGACCCGCTCGCCGGAGACCACCTGCGAGGGCGTGACGACCTCCAGGCAGCCGCCGCAGGCCTGGCTGATCTCGCCGAACCGACCCTTCACCCAGAGCCGCGCGGCGCCGATGCCGCGGGTGGGGGAGGTGGTGTCCGACAGGGTGTGGCGGGTGCCGAAGCCGACCAGCCGCGCGATGGTGGCGTGCAGTTCGTCGGCCTGCACCTCGCCGGCGACCTGGCGCAGCACGGGCTGCTCGGCCGGGCCGGCCGGCTGGGCGTCGGCGCCGCCGGCCACGAGGGCGATGAGCACGGCGAGGGCGGCAAGACGCATGGGCGGAACTCCTGACACGCCGACCTTGGCGGAGGCCGGCGGCGGGGGCAATCCTGTGCGCCGGGCGGCGATGCGGGAAAAAATTTCGCCGGCCTGTCGATCCGCGGCGGCGCCGTTCGACTGAAGGCCGGCGATGCACGCCAAGTCAGGAGACACCCGATGCAATACCTGCTGCTGATCTATTCCAGCGAGGCCGAGGAGCACGCGATGCCGGAAGCGGAACTGGGTTCGATCATGGCCGCCTATGGCGTGTTCACCAAGGAGCTGGTCGAGTCCGGCGCCATGGTCAGCGCCGATCGCCTGCGGCCCACCAGCGACGCCACCACCGTGCGCGTGCGCGACGGCAAGGCGCTGGTCACCGACGGCCCGTTCGCCGAGACCCGCGAGGCGCTGGGCGGCTACTACCTGGTCGAGGCCAAGGACCTGGACGAGGCCACTGCCATCGCCGCCAAGATCCCCACCGCCCGGTACGGCAGCATCGAGGTGCGGCCGGTCTGGGCGATGTCCTGACCGGACCTCAGGATCCCGGCGTGACCCGGACCCCGGATCGCGACGTGAGCCGGACCCCCGATCCCGGCGCGAGCCGGACGAATGTCGACGCGGTCTACCGCGCCCACGGGGCCGAGGTGCTCGCCACCCTGATCCGCCTCGTGGGCGACTTCGACCTGGCCGAGGAGGCGGCGCAGGAGGCCTTCGCCGCGGCGGCGAAGGCCTGGGTCGCGGGGGCGCCGGCCTATCCGCGCGCCTGGCTGATCCGCGTCGGCCGCAACCGGGCGATCGACCAGCTGCGCCGGCGCATCGCCTTTCGCGCCCGGCGCGAGGCGATCGAGGCCGAGGCGCGGCTGGCCGCCCAGCCGGGGCCGGAGACGGACGACGACCCGCAGATCGAGGACGACCTGCTGCGCCTGATCTTCACCTGCTGCCACCCGGCCCTGGCGCTGGAGACGCAGGTGGCGCTGACCCTGCGCACCGTGTGCGGCCTGAGCACCGCCCAGGTGGCGCGCGCCTTCCTGGTGGCCGAGGACGCCATGGCCCAGCGGCTGGTGCGGGCCAAGGGCAAGATCCGCGCGGCGGGCATCCCCTACCAGGTCCCCGACGCCGCCCGGCTGCACGACCGGCTGGAGGGGGTGCTGGCGGTGCTCTACCTGGTGTTCACCGAGGCCTATGCCGGCGATCCGCACCGCAGCCTGGCGGCCGAGGCGATCGGCCTGGCGCGGCGGCTGGACGCGCTGCTGCCGGGACAGGGCGGGGTGGAGGGCCTGCTGGCCCTGATGCTGCTGACCGAGGCGCGGCGGCCGGCGCGCCTGGATGCGGCCGGCGAGCTCGTGCTGCTGGAGGACCAGGACCGCCGGCTCTGGAACCGGCTGGCCATCGCCGAAGGGCTGCCGCTGGTGGAGAAGGCGCTTCGCGCCGGCGGTCGCGCCTCGCCCTATGCGGTGCAGGCCGCCATCGCCGCGCTGCACGCCCGGGCCGGGACCGCCGAGGAGACCGACTGGCCCCAGATCGTCGGCCTGTACGCGGTGCTGATGCGCCTCTCGCCCTCGCCGGTGGTGGCGCTCAACCACGCGGCCGCGGTGGCGATGGCGGAAGGACCGGCGACGGCGCTGCCGCTGGTGGACGCCCTGGCCCTGCAAGGGGGCTTTTCGGCCTATCCGCCGCTGCCCGCGGCGCGGGCCGACCTGCTGCGCCGCCTCGGCCGGCGTGACGAGGCTCTGGCCGCCTATGCCCAGGCCCTGGCTCTGGCCGGGCTGGAGGTGGAGCGGCGATTCTTCCGTCGGCGGATCGCCGAACTGGGCGGCGAGCCGGCCGGCAGGTCCGGCGGTGATGATTTGCCGCACGATCGGCCTGGCGGCGGGCGCTGATCACCGCAAACCCGCCTGGTTACTGGGCGCCGGCGGTCATCGCGCCGTCCTGGCGGCCCGGTTTCACGCCAAATTCACGCGCTGCGGCGAAAGGTCGGTAAGAAATCGGAAGCGATTCAGTCCAGCCTTCTCCCATCGCTCAGTATTCGGGAGAGATGGCATGTCCGTCCTGGAAACCGATATCGTCGATTACATCTACCTCGATGATGATGAGGAGACGCCCGTGTTGGTGGTCTCCGATCCGCTCAGCTGGCGGGGGGAAGCCGAAGAGGCGCACCTCGACGTGCTGCGCAACAAGCTCAACGCCCAGATCGCCTTCGTCGAGAGCGGGCAGATCCGCGGGGTCTGGCCGGACTACGACGGCCGGCGGGTGAAGGTGGAGGTCGTGGGCCGCTGGGCGCTGAACGCGTCGGCCTACGAATTCTACGACCGCGCCAGCCAGGTGATGACCCGGGCCAACATGGACCTGAGCTTCAAGCTCTGGGACGCCTGAACGGCGCCAGCGGCGGCTAGACGGTGATGTCCAGCAGCGACTGGGTCATCTCGTCCTGGGTCTTCTGCAGCGCGATGCTGGCGCCGACCACCTCCTTGGCGCTGATCTGCGCGCCGATGGCGGCCGACAGCTCCTGGCCCTGATTGGCCGAGCGCGCCAGGTCGGCGCTGGCCTGGTCGAAACGGGAGAAGGCGCTGGTGACCGCCGCGCTCACCGGGGTGATGGTCGTCATTCGTTCAATCCGTGCCAGCGGAGTCCCCGCCTGCCGCGACCTTGCCGCCACGCGGTTAATGCGTCGCGTTGAAGGACGGTAAACCGCGGAAATATCTGGCGTGGGCGGCTCTCCGCTGGAGCCCCCATCCCCCGGCTTCGCCGGTACTTCCCCCACGGGGGAAGAGAACCGTTCTCCTCCCCCGTTGGGGGAGGGGGACCCCCGAAGGGGGTGGAGGGGGCTCCAGAGGGCAAAGTCGGTTCTTCGCTGGAGCCCCCATCCCCGGCTTCGCCGGTACTTCCCCCGCGGGGGGAAGAGAACCGTTCTCCTCCCCCGTTGGGGGAGGGGGACCGCCGAAGGCGGTGGAGGGGGCCCCGCGCCTCAGATCGCGCCGGGATCGAAGATGTCGAGGTCCTTCACCTGGCCGCCGGCGGCCTTGATGGCGGCCAGGACTTCGGGGCGGGACTGGACCTTCAGGTAGTCGGCGAGCCAGGCGGCGTCTTCCTTGCCGTGGGTCGGCGCGCGGCGGTAGTGCTGCAGGGCCAGAAGGGCGTCCATGCGCTTGGCCGGATCGGCCAGCCGCTCGACGTAGGCCCTGGCCGCGCCGTCGAGGTCGCCGGCGCAGATCAGGCCGTTGAGCAGCGCCCCGTAGTCCGGGGCGGCCGGGGCCTTGACCAGCTTCAGCTGCTTCTGCACCTCGGCGGTGTCGCCGAGCACGGAATAGGCGCAGGCGCGCATGGCGGCCAGGTACGCCTTGCCGGTGTCGGTGAGCGGGGCGTCGGACACATCGTGCAGCAGGTCGAGCGCCAGAGGCGAGCGGTCGGTGTCGATCAGGTAGCTGGCATAGGACAGCTTCTCCTCGAAGCGGCCGTCCTGGCCGTTGTCGGCGGCGGCCTCGGCGAAGGCCCCGTCGGCCTCGTCCAGCTTTCCCATGCGCGCCAGGGTCTCGGCCTTCAGGCCCAGCACCCGGCCCAGGTAGTCGTCGGTGTCGGTGAAGGTCTGGGCGCCGAAGTCGTTGTAGCGGTCGATGGCGGTCTGCAGGATGCGCAGGGCGCCGTCGTTGTCGCCGATGCGCAGGCGCAGGGAGGCCACGCGGTAGGCGCCCGACAGGCGATCGCCGTTCGCCTCCGCCAGCAGCAGCACGCGGACCAGTTCCTTGCGGGTGGCGGCGGCGACGTCGAGATCGCGGGCGGTGTCGGCGACCGGGGCGAAGCGGTCGTCGACGACGATCGCCACGCGGGTCGCCGGGTCGGTGACCTGGGCGGCCAGGGTGCGCGCCTCATCCACCCGGTGCGCGGCCAGCAGCAGGCGCACCTGGTCGATCTTCAGCCCCGACAGGTCGTCGAACGGGTCCTTCGGCTTCCAGGCCGCCTTGTCCAGCGCCTCCAGCAGCTCCAGCCGCCTGGCGTCGGCGTCGGGCAGCACCTCGGCGTAGGCGTAGGTCGACAGGATGGTGGTTTCCTTGATCTGCGACAGGATCGCCGGGGAGCGGCCGGCCAGGGTCACCAGGGCGTTCAGCGCCTCGCCCGGATGCGACAGGTTCATCGCCAGGTCGATGTGCAGGCCCCAGGCGATGGCCGAGGCTTCCGGCTCCAGGATGGCCCGCCGCGACAGCTCGTAGGCCGCCTGGGCGTGGCCGAGGCGAGACTCGCACAGGTCCGCGCCTTCCAGCACCGCGGCGCGCATGTGCGCCTCCATGCGGGCGAACCCGGCTGCGCCATACACCGACCGCAGAGTGGCGACCGCGGCGTCGCAGCGATCCTGCATCACCTGGGTGATGCCGTCGGCGGCCCGGGTCTCCAGCGCGCTGGCGTGGTGGGCGGTGTCGGGCGCCACGTCGGCGCGGGCGCAGAGCGGCGCGGCGCTGGCCGCCGAGAGGAGCGCCGCCAAGCCTGCCGCGCGCAGCCGGGCCGTCCAGGTCAACGCCATGCCGTTCTCTCCACGCGGGTCCTGGCTGGAATATAGAGGGCGCGGCCTTTGGTTCCATGCCGCCTGTCGGGTTCACGGCGGGGACGTGCAATTCCGGCGCGACGGGTCACGCGCGCCGCCCGGGCGCCCGCCGCTTGGGCGGCGCCGGCCGCGCGTCGGATTTTGCAGCGCAAACAAGGTGTTGTTAACGAACGGCAGCGGTCAGCCGCCGTCGGCGCCGCACGCGGCAAGGCTTCGGCGGCGCCGATCGCGGCCTGCGGCGGGCGGAAATTAACCGCGTCCGTGGCGATGCTGCAGTGCGGTAACGCTTGTTTGCCGGTCACATTGCTGCCACAAACCCGCTTAGTAGAGTCGTCGTCCGACCAAACGTGTGCCGGTCGGACCGAGCTGTTTGAGCTGCGCCCTGAGCCAATCGGGGCCGGTTGAGGGGCTTAAGTCGGGGGGCGTCTTCGCCCTCGTCGCATAGGACACGAAACCCTTGTCTTTGCTTCCGCAGTCGCGCGCCCAGGCGCGTGCGCTGGCCGGCGCCGCTTTGGTCGCCGGCGGCCTTGGCGGCGTCCTGGCGGGCGCCTACTGGGCCGGCGCGCACACCGAGGTGTCGCTCACCCAGGCGCGGGTGCGCCGGCTGGCGGATGCTGCGGCCGCAGGGTTCTCCGACGTCGCCCTGCAACGGGCGACGAGCGGCATGGGGCCGGGCGCCCTGGCCGCGGCCCAACGGCGCGACCCGGTCCTGCGCCAGGCCGAGGCGGCGGCCGACACCGATCACACCGTCCAGGAACGGGCCGCCGCCCTGCTGGCGGCGCGGGCCGTGGCGCGCGTGGATGGAACGCCGCCCGCCCCGCCGCCGGGCGCGGAGCGTCCACGCCTGATGCTGCTGCGCGGGCCGGTCGCCGAGCCGTTCCACAGCGACGGCGCGCTGGAGTCCTCGCGCGATCTCGATTGCCTGACCGCGGCCGTCTACTACGAGACGGGCAGCGACGTCGCCGCCGGCCAGGCGGCGGTGGCGCAGGTGGTGCTGAACCGGGTGCGCCATCCGGCCTTCCCCAAGAGCGTCTGCGGCGTGGTGTTCCAGGGCGCCGCCAGCGGGCGCTGCCAGTTCAGCTTCGTCTGCGACGGGGCGATGCGCCGGCCGAAGTCGCCGGCGATGTGGGAGAACGCGCGCAAGGTCGCCGCCCGGGCGCTGGGCGGTTACGTGATGCCGGAGGCCGGCGAGGCGGTGAGCTTTCACGCGGCCTACCTCGGCCGCCTGTGGCCCTCGATGCAGCGGGTCGGGCAGATCGGGGCGCACGTGTTCTATCGCTTCGGCCACGGCGGCAGCGGCTTCGACAACGGGGTCTACGCCCTGGAGCGCAAGGCGCCCGACGGCGTCCCGGCCCCGAGCGCTCCGGCCACGCCGGCCGACCGGCCGGTCTACGCCGAGGCGTCGGCGGGGAGTGGGGAGGGGCGTCTGGCGGTGATCACCGCCGCCCCGGTGCTGATGGCCCAGTCCCTCGGCGGCCAGCCCGCCGCGGCGCCCGCGGCGGCGCCGGCCAGGCCCGCGCCCGCGCCCGCCCGGACCGCGCCTGAGACGACACCGAAGGCCCCGGCCGCGCTGGCGGCGAGCGGCGCCGCCAGCTGATCCGGCGCCGGCCCGGCGGTCGGGCTAGATCACGACCATGCCGATGGCCGCCACGGCCATCAGCCCCGTCGCGGCCCAGCCGAGGATCACCAGCCACCACGGCGCGCAGAACTCGCCCATGATCTCCTTGCGGGTGACCACCAGCATGGTCACCGCCATGATCGGCACGGCGACGAAGCCGTTGACCACGGCCGCCCAGACCAGGGCCTTGATCGGGTCCAGGCCGATGAACACCAGCGCCAGCCCGCCGAGGGTGGCCAGGGCGATGATCGCGTAGAAGCCGCGCGCCTCCTTGACCTTGCGGTCCAGCCCGTGGCGCCAGCCGCGCGCCTCCGCCACCGCATAGGCGGCCGACCCGGCCAGCACCGGAACGGCCAGCATGCCGGTGCCGATCACCCCCATGGCGAACAGGAAGAAGGCGAACGGGCCGGCGATCGGCTTCAGCGCCGAGGCCGCCTGGGCGCTGGTGGCGATGTCGGTGATCCCGTGGGCGTGCAGGGTCAGGGCGGTGGTCAGCATGATGAAGAAGGCGACCACGTTCGACACCGCCATGCCGATCCAGGTGTCGAGGGTGATGCGGCGCAGCTGACCGGGCGCCTCGGCCGGCGCGGTCTTCAGGGCGTGGGCGCTGTCGTCGGCGTCCAGCTCCTCGACCTCCTGCGAGCTCTGCCAGAAGAACAGGTAGGGGCTGATGGTGGTGCCGAACACGGCGACGACCATGGTCAGGGCGTCCCGGTTGAGGGCCACGTTGGGCACCAGCGCCCCGCGCGCCACCTCGGCCCAGGGCGCCTTCACCGTGAAGATGATGGCGACATAGGTCAGCAGCGTGAGCGTCAGCCACTTCAGGATCGAGGCGTAGCGGCGGTACGAGATGAACACCTCCAGCACCAGGCACAGCAGGCCGAAGCCGATGGTGTAGGCGGTGATGCCGGCCTTGGGCAGCAGCAGGCCTGCGGCCTCGCCCATGGCGGCGACGTCGGCGGCGATGTTGATGGTGTTGGCCGCCATCAGCGCGATCAGCAGCAGGGTCAGCAGCCAGCGCGGGAACACCTTGCGCATGTTGGCGGCCAGGCCCTCGCCGGTGACCCGGCCGATCTCGGCGACGGTCTGCTGGAAGCCGGCCATCAGCGGATAGGTGATCACCACGGTCCACAGCAGGCCGGTCCCGAACTGGGCGCCGGCCTGGGAATAGGTGGCAATGCCGCTGGGGTCGTCGTCGGCCGCCCCGGTGATCAGGCCGGGGCCGAGGCTCTTGAAGGCCTCGACCGCGCGGTCGTGCAGGCCGTGCGCCGGGCCGGGGGGCGTGGCGTCGGCGGGGGGCGGGGCGGGGGCCTGGCTCACGCCGCCCGCCGGGAAGCGCGGCGGAAGGCCTGCGGCGGCTGGCCGAAGGCGCGCAGGAAGGCGCGGCGCATGCGGTCCGGGTCGCCGAACCCCACCTGCCGGGCGATCTGGTCCACCTGGGCCTCGCCGGCGTCGAGCCGGGCGCGGGCCGCGTCCAGCCGCAGGCGTTCGACCGCCTTGGCCGGGGTGACGCCGGTCTCGGCGGCGAAGGCGCGGGCGAAGTTACGGGCGCTCATGGCGGCGACATCGGCCAACTGCTCTACGGTCAGGGGGTGGGTGAGGTGCTCGCGCGCCCATTCCAGGACCGGGCCGAAACGGCTCTCCGGCCGCTCCAGTTCCAGCAGCGCGGAGAACTGCGACTGGCCGCCGGGCCGCCGGTGGTAGACCACCAGCTGCTGGGCCGTGCGCCGCGCGATCTCCTCGCCGAGGTCGTCGGCGATCAGCGCCAGGGCCAGATCGATGCCGGCGGTGATCCCGGCTGAGGTCCACACCGGCCCGTCCTTGACGAAGATCCGGTCCGCCTCCAGCCGCACGGCCGGAAAGCGGCGGGCGAAGTCGCCGCTGCGGTTCCAGTGGGTGGTGGCGCGCCGCCCATCGAGCAGGCCGGCGGCGGCCAGGATATAGGCCCCCGAGCAGACGCTGGCGACGCGGCGCGCGTGGACGGCGGCCTGGCGCACGTAGTCGAGGGTCCTGGGATCCTCGCAGGCGGGGCGGGTGCCCTCGCCCCCGGCGACGACCAGGGTGTCCAGGGTCCGCGGCGGCTGCAGCGCGCCGGCGGCCAGGGCCAGTCCGCAGGTGGCCGACACCATCCCCGGCTCGACCGCCATCACCTTCAGGGCATAGGCCCCTGGCTGGTAGCGGCCGGCGATCTCGAACGCCGCCAGGGGGCCGGCGCAGTCGAGCACCTGCAGATCGGGGAAGATCAGGAAGCCGATGGTCTTGGTCATGCTCGCACCGCGCGGACAGGGCTGGCGGAATTTGCCGGAACTATGTCATTTCCGCCAAGGGGTATCCGGGCGAGGTTACGGCGTCAACCGCGCCGCAGGAGGATGCCATGGCCGCCCCGTCCCTTACCATCGTCTTCGCCCTCTATCCGGGGGTGACGCACCTCGACTTCACCGGACCCCACCAGTTCCTGTCGCGACTGCCCGGCGCCCGGGTGATCACCGCCAGCGCCGCGGGCGAGCCGATCACCGCCGACGACCTGACCTTCGCCAACCTGTCGAAGCTGGCGGACATCCCCGCCTGCGACGTGCTGTGCGTGCCCGGCGGGTTCGGCTGCACCGACGCCATGAACGACGAGACGTTCATGCGCGAGATCCGTCGCCTGGCCGCCGGCGCCCGCTACGTCACCTCGGTCTGCACCGGCTCGCTGATCCTCGGCGCGGCGGGATTGCTGAAGGGGCGGCGGGCCGCCTGCCACTGGGCCTGGCGCCAGCTGCTGCCGATGTTCGGCGCCATTCCGGACGAGGGCCGCGTGGTGCGCGACGGCAATGTGCTGACCGGCGGCGGCGTCACCGCGGGCATCGACTTCGCCCTGACCCTGGCCGCCGAGATCGCCGGCCCGCAGGTGGCCCAGACCATCCAGCTGGGCCTGGAATACGCCCCCGCCCCGCCGTTCGACGCCGGCCGCCCCGAGCTTGCCCCGCCCGAAGTGCTGGAAGGCTTCCAGGCACGCATGGCCGGCCTGATGCCGGAACGTCAGGCGGCGGCGGAACGCGCCGCGGCGCGGCTGATGGCCGAGGCTTGAGTCCGGCTGCGGGCTTTGGGGAGGGAGCTGTCGGCCCGGCTTCCTCCCTATCCCTGCGTCGCCATCGCGCGCACCTGCGAAAGATCGCCCCGCGCCAGATCTGAGGCCCGGATCAGGACATAGACCGGGTCGGCATCGTTGATCCACAGCTGCATGGGCTTGTTGGACTCGACGACCATGAGCACACGCCAGCTCGCCACGCCGGCATCGATTTCGGCCCTGTGCGCCAGCAGCCAGCGGACGTTGCCATCGTCATCGGCCGACCAGGGCCTATAGATGGTCCCATTGCGCAGGCGGCTGGCGATCGTCTTGGCCTGCTCCCAGTCCTCCCAAGTGGACCACAAACGCAGGCGTTCCTGGCCGGGCCGCCCAATCTCGTGGAAGTGCACCGCTTCCGGCAGGTTGTCGAAGGGTGCTGATGGTTGGCCCAGCACCTGACCCAGCAGTTCGCCCAGCCCCTGCGCGTCCGCCGCGGAGGACGCCTGCAGCCCATCGACCAGGGCGTCGATATCACCGCTGGGGCACACAGCTGCGATCGGGTCGGTGACCCTGGCGTCCAGCATGGGAAAGCTGAGCCGGCGTTCGAAGCGCACCGCGACCGGGTTCAACCGGGCGGTCCCCTCGTCGTCGAATGCCTCCGCCGGCGCCGGCCACGGGCGGCGCGCGAGAGCTGCGCCGGCCGGTATCAGTAGCGCCCTGACCGGCGCTGGCTGCATCCCGCCCTCGACGGCGCCGACGAACAGCGACAACAGTCCGGCGTCGGGCAGGTTAGGGCTCAGGCCGGCCAGTTCCGGCGTCGCCAAGTCGACCTGGCCATAGAAGCTCAGCGGACGTCCCGAGGGACTGGCGGGCCACACCGTTTCCGCGGGCAGATCCGGCGCCCCGCCCAGCCGGCTCGCGCCCACGGGCGCGCCGTCGCCAGGCCCGGCATACAGCATGTCGGCGCAAGGCCGCGCCAGGGTCTCGATCAGCGCCGCCGCCTCACCGAAGCCGCACTGCACGGCAAGCGCCCGTACGTCCTCGGCGCTCCTGAGCGCGGGCGGTTCCTGCCGAATTGCCGGCGCCGGCCGCCGCGTCCCAAACCAGCGCCCCCAGAAACCCATGCGCGTCCCCTGTCAAGCGACCGCTGATATAGCACATGCCATCGCGGCGAATTCGCAAAGCCTTCAGCCTATCGGGGGTGGTTGCGTCCGAACGCCGGGACCGTCCGAAAGCGGGCCGGTGCGCCCCATACGCGATGTTCAGCACCAGCTCCGGTCAGGCCATGGCCAGCAATGCTCGTTTGGCCTTTGCAATGGGACACGGGCCGCCGCCCTAGTCCGCGTCCAGGCCGATGTCGAAGTTGGGCGCGGAGTGGGTGAGGGCGCCGACGCTGATCAGGTCGACGCCGGTCTCGGCGATGGCGCGGACGGTGGCGAGGCTGACGCCGCCGGAGGCTTCCAGCACCGCGCGGCCGGCGACCAGGTCCACGGCGCGGCGCAGGTCGTCCAGGGCGAAGTTGTCCAGCATGATCACGTCGGGCGCGTGCGCCAGCGCCTCGGCCAGCTGATCCAGGCTGTCGACCTCGACCTCGATCTTGACCATGTGGCCGGCGCGCGCCTTGGCCCGCACCAGGGCGGGGCCGACGCCGCCGCAGGCGGCGACATGGTTGTCCTTGATCAGGATGGCGTCATCCAGGCCGAAGCGGTGGTTGGCCCCGCCGCCGCAGCGCACGGCGTACTTCTCCAGCGCGCGCAGGCCGGGCGTGGTCTTGCGCGTGTCGATGATCCGCGCCCGCGTCCCGGCGGTCTCGGCGACATAGGCGGCGGTCAGGGTGGCGATACCGCTCATGCGGCCCATCAGGTTCAGCGCCACGCGCTCGGCCGACAGGAAGGCGCGGGCGTTGGCCTCGGCGCGGGCGATCACCGTCCCTGGCTGCACCGTGGAGCCGTCGGCGATCAGGGCCTCGAGGCGGGCGGTCGGATCCAGCGCGGCCAGGGCCAGGCGGGCGCAGTCCGTCCCGGCGACCACGCCGCCGGCGCGGGCGGCGAACCGGGCGGCGAAGCGCGCGTCGGCCGGAATGCAGGCCTCGGACGTGATGTCGCCGGCCCGGCCGAGATCCTCGGCCAGGGCCGCGCGGACGATCGGCTCGATCAGGGTGTCGGGCAGAGGGGCGAGGTCGGCGACGGCGTGGCCGGCGGTGGGGGCGTTCATGCGGCCTCTTCCTGCAGCTGGCGGGCCTTGCGGACGATGCGGGTGTGCCGGCCTTCGGCGTCCGTCTGCGGGAAGTCGGCGCGGAAGTGGCCGCCGCGGCTTTCCCGGCGGGCGAGGGCGGCTTCCGCCACCAGGCGGGCGGCGACCAGCGGCAGGGCGCGGCCATGGGCGGCGTCCAGGGCGTCCAGCCAGCCGATCAGGTTGCCGAGGCCGGCGGCGTCGCGCACCACCCCGCAATCGCGGCTCATGCCGGCGCGCAGGGCGGCGAGGGCGGCAGGCGGCAGGTCCGGCGCGGCCCAGGCGCGCAGCGGCGCGGTGGCGGGCGCGGCCTCGTCGCGGGCCGCGGCGCCGGCGCGGGTCCCGAACACCGCCGCCTCCAGCAGCGAGTTGGAGGCCAGGCGGTTGGCGCCGTGCACGCCGGTGGAGGCGCATTCGCCGGCGGCGAACAGGCCGGGCAGGCTGGCGCGGCCGTCGGCGTCGGTCCCGACCCCGCCCATGTGGTAGTGGGCCGCGGCGGCGACGGGGATCGGCTGGCGGCGCGGGTCGAGGCCGGCGGCCATGCAGGCGGCGAATACGGCCGGGAACTCCTGCGGGAAATGCTCGCCGATGGCCTGGCGGGCGTCGAGGAAGGCGCCGCGGCCGGCGCGCCGCTCGGTCTCGATCGCCCGGGCCACCACGTCGCGGGGCGCGAGCTCGGCGGCGGGATGATAGCCGGCCATGAACGGCCGACCCTCGCGGTCGACCAGGATCGCGCCTTCGCCGCGCAGCGCCTCGGTGGCCAGCGGCGCGGGGTCGGCGCCGACGTCGATGGCCGTGGGGTGGAACTGCACGAACTCGGGGTCGACGATCTCGGCGCCGGCCAGGGCGGCCAGGGCCAGGCCCTCGCCGCGCACCGCGGTGGGGTTGGTGGTGACGGCGTAGAGCCCGCCGAGGCCGCCGGTGGCCAGGATCACGGCGGCGCCGGTGATCTCGACCTGCCGGCCTGCGGTCTGCGCCAGCACGCCGCGGATGCGGCCGGCGGCGTCGGGCAGCAGCGCCAGCACCCGGACCTGCTCGCGGATCTCGATGTGCGCGCTGGTGCGGGCCTTGGCGGTGACCGCCAGCATGATGGCGCGCCCGGCGCCGTCGCCGCCCACCCGGGCGACGCGCGGGCGGGTGTGCGCCGCCTCCAGGCTCTGCACGAAGCCGCCGTCGGGCCGGCGGTCGAAGGGCGCGCCGAGGTCGGCCAGGCGGATCAGGGCGGCCGGCCCCTCGCGGGTGAGGATGTCCACAGCGCCCGGCTCGCAAAGGCCGGCGCCGGCCGCCAGGGTGTCGGCGGCGTGCAGCGCGGCGCTGTCGTCGGCGGCCATGGCCACGGCGAGGCCGCCCTGGGCCCAGGCCGAGGAACAGGCCTCGTTCAGCGGCGCGGCGCTGAGCAGCAGCACTCGGCGCGGCGCGGCGGCGAGGGCGGCCGACAGGCCGGCCAGGCCGGCGCCGACGACGATCACGCCGTCGAAATTCAAGCGATCGGTCATGGCTGACCTCCGGGTACGGCGATGCCCAGCGCAGCCAGCGCCCGGCGATGCCGGTCGGCCGAGGTGGGATCGAAACAGCAGAAGACGATCCGGTCGAAGGCGTCGTCTACGGAAACGGCGTCGAGCACCGCGCGGGCGGCGATCTCGGCGGCGGCGAAGGCCGGATAGTGGTAGCGGCCGGTGGAAATGGCCGGGAAGGCGACGCTGCGGCAGTCGTTCTGCGCCGCCACCGCCAGGCTGTTGCGGTAGCAGTCGGCCAGCAGCCGCGCCTCGCCGGCGCCGCCGCCGTTCCAGACCGGGCCGACGGTATGGATCACGTGGCCGGCCGGCAGGCGATAGGCGCCGGTGATCTTCGCCTGGCCGGTGTTGCAGCCGCCGAGGCGCCGGCACTCCAGCGCCAGTTCCGGCCCGGCGGCGCGATGGATCGCCCCGGCGACCCCGCCGCCGCCCAGCAGGCTGGAGTTGGCGGCGTTGACGACGGCGTCCACCGCCAGGGTGGTGATGTCGGCGACGATCACCTCCAGGCGCGGCAGGACCGCGACGTCGCCGACGCCGGCGCGGCGGTCAGATGAGCTCGACGTCAACATGGTGGCGCGCCTTGACCAGGTCGTAGCGGGCCGGCTGGGCCGGCGGCGGCAGGTCGATCATCCGCTGCACCGCGGCGCGGGCGCGCTCGGCGACGGCGGCGTCGACCAGCACCTCATGCCGGCCGTGCAGCAGGGCCTCGTAGATGTTCTCCAGGGTGATGCGCTTCATGTGCGGGCACAGGTTGCAGGGCCGCACGAACTCGGTGTCCGGGGCGTCGCCGGCGACATTGTCGGCCATCGAGCACTCGGTGATCAGCACCACCCGTTTGGGCTTGCGCTGGGTGACGTAGTCGCTCATCGCCGCGGTCGAGCCGGCGAAGTCCGAGGCCTCCAGCACCTCGGTCGGGCACTCCGGGTGGGCCAGGATCTCGGCGTCCGGCCAGGCCTCGCGCAGTTCGGCGATGTCGGTGGCGGTGAACTGCTCGTGCACCTCGCAGCGCCCCTGCCAGGCGATGATCTTGATGTCGGTCTGGCGCGCCACGTTGCGGGCCAGGAACTCGTCCGGCAGCAGGATCACCCGGTCGACGCCGTACTGGCGGGCGACTTCCTCCACCACCTGCACCGCGTTGGCGCTGGTGCAGCAGACGTCGGTCTCGGCCTTCACCTCGGCGGTGGTGTTCACATAGGTGACCACCGGCAGGCCCGGATAGCGCGCCTTGATCAGCCGCACGTCGGCGGCGGTGATCGAGGCGGCCAGCGAACAGCCGGCGCGCAGGTCGGGGATCAGCACGGTCTTGTCCGGGCACAGCACCTTGGAGGTCTCGGCCATGAAGTGCACGCCGGCCTGGACGATGATCTTCGCGTCCGAGCGCGCCGCCTCGCGGGCCAGCCCCAGGCTGTCGCCGACGAAGTCGCCGACCCCGTGGAAGATCTCGGGCGTCATGTAGTTGTGCGCCAGGATCACCGCGTTCTTCTGCTTTTTCAGGCGGTTGATCTCGGCGATCAGAGGGGCCTGGGCGCGCCACTCGAAGGGCGTGACCCGGGTGCGGACCTTTTTCCACACGGGCGCCGTGGCGGCTTCCACCTCGGGGGTGAAGGGGAAGGCGACATTACCGTCGGCCATGGGGTCCTCCTGTCGATACCCTTTTGCTCAAGTTGAGCATTTCTAGGTCCTAAAAAAGACGCCGGGCCGGCTTGGTCGACCTTCGGCGTCGTCACTTATGCTGAGAGTGAGCAAAAGCGACGTCGTTGATATAGACCCGTGTTCGGTCCAGGAAAACCCCTCCGAACGCGGAAAAGCGAAATCGTGATCGCCTGACGCTAGGGTAGGGAAACGCGCCCGATCCCGTCTTGCACGCCCCGGGCGCCGGCGGTTCGCCAGACCAGCCCCTGCCAGGACGCGGCGTCGGGATAGTCGGCGACGAAGTCCAGCTCAGGCGCGCGCACCAGCGGCAGCCGAGCCATCACCGCCTGCGAGCGGCCGTTGTCCGGCGCGGTGTACGAGAACACGATCCTCACCTGCGGCAGGGCCAGGGCGTGGTCGAGCGCGGCGCGGGCGGCCTCGCTGGCGTAGCCGCGACCCCAGGCGGGGCGGGCCAGCCGCCAGCCGATCTCGAAGTGTGGGCCGAGCGGGTGGGTCGCGTCGTCCCGCCACATCACGCCGGCGTAGCCGAGAAAGCCGCCCTGGCGGTCCTCGATCGCCCATCGCGAGACGCCATGGTCGCGCATGCCCGCCGCGTAGCGATCCAGCTTGGCGCCGGCCGCCGCGCCGTCGATCGGCCCGCCGAGGTCGGCCATCACCTCCGGGTCGGCATGCAGGGCGGCGAAGGGCGCGCGATGCCGCTCCGCCCACGGCGAGAGGATCAGCCGATCGGTGCTCAGCAGGGGCAAGGCCCGCCTCAGATCCGCCGCTCGCGGCCCTCCCAGAAGGGCTCGCGCAGCTTGCGTTTGAAGATCTTGCCGGAATCCTCGCGCGGCAGGTCCCCCTGGAAGGCGACGCTGCGGGGCACCTTGTAGCCGGCCATCCGCTCGCGCAGGAAGCCCCGGACGGCGGCTTCGGAAAGGTCGGCGCCGGCCTCCGGCTGGACCACCGCGTGCACCGCCTCGCCGTACTCGTCGTCCGGCACGCCGAACACGGCGCAGTCGGCCACGCCGGCCAGCCGCGACAGCTCCGCCTCGATCTCCGCCGGATAGATGTTCACCCCGCCGGAGATGATCATGTCGTTGGCCCGGTCGCACAGGTAGAGAAAGCCATCCTCGTCGAAATAGCCCATGTCGCCCGGGGCGATCAGGCCGCGCTTCTCGGCGCGTCGGCGCTTCTCCTCGTCGCCGTGGTAGGTGAAGTCGACCAGGCCACGGATGCGGCAGACCACCTCGCCCACCTCGCGCACGGCGACGTCCTCGAGGTCCGGACCGATCACCCGCACCTCGGCCTCGGCGAACGGACGGCCGACCGAGCCGGGATGCGCCAGCCACTCCTGGGCGGTGATGAAGGTGACGTTCCCCATCTCCGTGGAGCCGTAGTACTCGTTGATCACGTCGCCCCACCAGTCGATCATCGCCCGCTTGACCGGCGTCGGGCAGGGCGCGGCGGCGTGGGCGACGAAGCGCAGCGACGACAGGTCGTAGCGGCGCTTCACCTCCTCCGGCAGCTTCAGCAGCCGGGTGAACATGATCGGCGCCATGTTCAGGTTGGTGACCGTGCGGGTCTCGATCAGCCGCAGCAGCTCCTCGGCGTCGAAGCGCGGCATCAGGACCAGGTTGGCCCCCATGCGCGCCGCCATCTGGCCGTGGGCGTTGGGCGCGGCGTGGTAGAGGGGTCCGACCGTGACGGTGGTGATCTCTTCCGGCGGCGCGAGGTCGAAGCCGTAGCAGCGGCGCAGGATGCCGCCGCTGATCGCCATCTGCTCGGGGCTCGACGGCGGGCGGCGCACACCCTTCGGCCGGCCGGTGGTGCCGGAGGTGTAGATGATCGTCGAGCCCTGGGCGCGCGGCGTCGCCTCGTCCAGCGGCGCGAAGCCCTCGATCCAGGCGTTCCAGTCCGTCGCTCCGGCGGGCAGGACGCAGGCGGCGGGATCCAGGCCATAGGCGGCGGCCACTTCCGGCGGCGTCGGGACCGCCAGCACCTTTACCCCGGCGGGGATCGCCCGGCGGATGGCCTCGGTCAGCAGGTCGGCGTGGATCACCACCACCCGGGCGCCGCAGTCGTTGAACAGATAGCGCGCCTCGTCCTCGGTGTAGTGCCAGTTGACCGCCACCGGAAAGGCGCCCGCCTGGCCGGCGCCGAAGCTGGCCTCGAAATAGGCCAGGTCGTTGCGCAGGTAGAGCGCCACGGTGTCGCCCGGCGCCACGCCCTCGGCGATGAAGCCGCTGGCGGCCTGGGCGGCGCGCTCAAGCAGCTGTGCGGTGGTCAGGCGGCGCTCGCCGCTGGAAATCACGCCCATGCGCTTCGCCCCGCAACGGGGGCGCCTCCCTTGGTGCTCGTCGCCACATGCCTGTGGTCTTGCCCGGAGCCTCGGCCTCCTGCCGCCACGGCACTCAACCTCGCGATCCGCCGGGCGCAGGCATGGCTGATGGAGCCGCCGGCCGTGGTCCAGCGCAACGGAACCGGCCGCTCCGCGTTCAGCAGCCGCCGCATGGTCAAGGTTTCTGACCGAAGTTTCATGGACGCGGCAGGCCAAGCCGGGCCAGAACGGCCTTGCGTCGCGCCCGCTGTCCGGGCGCGTTCCTCCAACCCGCCGGACCCGAACGCCCGACTTGCCCCGTATCGCCCGCACCCTCCCGGCCCTGTTGGCGGCGACGCTGCTGACCGGGTGCCTGACCACCGGCGTCGAGGTCTCGCCGCAGGTGCGGGCGCTCTGGGCGCGCGCGGGAGAGCTTTCACCGGCAGGCGAGCGACGGCTGCAGGCGGACATGTCTCCGGCGATGATCGCCCTTGCCCACAGGGTAGAGCCCGGACGCCACGCCGATCTGTGGGGTCGGCCACCCGCCTGGGCCGCCCTGGATATCGCCACCCCGCCGCACCTCGACTTCGGGGTGATCACCCAGGACGACGCGCGGCGGCTGAACAGCCTGATGCCGTTCCAGCTGGAAACGCCGACGCCGGCGCAGCCCTTCTACCTCAGGGCCCTGGGGCCGCAGCGCGACCGCGCGCTCCTGTGCCTGACGCAGGCGATCTACTACGAGGCCGGTCTTGAGCCGACCGAGGGCCAGGAGGCCGTGGCGCAGGTGATCCTCAACCGCATGCGCCACCCGGCCTTCCCGAAGACCATCTGCGGCGTGGTCTACCAGGGCTCGCAGCAGATCACCGGCTGCCAGTTCTCGTTCACCTGCGACGGGTCGCGCGACCGCGCGCCGGAGCCGGACGTCTGGAAGCGGGCGCATGCGGTGGCCGAACAGGCGGTGTCCGGCTTCGTCATGCCCCTGGTGGGGACGGCGACCCACTACCACGCCGACTACGTCTTCCCGCGCTGGGGGCCGACGCTGGTCAAGCTGACCCAGATCGGGGCGCACATCTTCTATCGCCTGCCCGGACCCCTCGGCCGGCCGGGCGCGTTCGTCGGGCCGTACTCCGGGCGCGAACTGGAGGTGTCGATGCAGGGACCCAGCGCCGAGACGCTCGCCGCCGCCAAGGCCGCCGCCGAGGCCGGACTGGCGCCGGCCGGGCCCGCCATCGACCCCACCGCCGCCGCGGAGCCGCCGCACGCCGTTCCGGGGCAGATGGTCGGCGGCCGCCGTCTGCCGACCCGGGAGGAGATCGCCCGGATCAACGCCGCCCTGGCCGCCTACGAGACCGGGCACGCCGCCCCCGCGACCAGCGCCGCGACGCCCGCGCCACCGGTGGTCACCCCGCCGCCGCCCGCAGCTAGGCCAGCGGACGCGAAGGCGAAGGCGTCGCCGGAGCGAAGTCCCACGGCGACGCCGAAGGGCGAGTGAGGGGAGGCCCGCGCTAGCCGAAGGCGGCGGGGTAGTCCGCCTTCACCGGCGCCTCCAGCGCGCCGGGCGTCAGCGCCAGGGCCATGAAGGCGTCCAGGCCGGCGAACGGCGAGGCGATCACCCGCGCCGCTTCCGACGAGAAGCCGAACCGCGGGTAGTAGCTGACGTGACCCAGCAGCACGACCGCCTCCGCGCCGGCCGCGCGGCAGATCTCGACACCGGCCCGCAGCAGGGCTGAGCCGATCCCGGCCTTCTGGCGCTCCGGCGCGGCGGCGATCGGGCCCAGGGCGGCGAAGAACCGCTCCTTTGGATCGCAGGTCATGCGCGAGAACAGCGCGTGGCCAACGATCTCGCCCGCGTCCTCGGCCACCAGCTCGGCCAGCACGGCGCCCTCGGCGCGCACGCCCTCGACGATGTCGGCCTCCGTCCCGCTGGCGTGATCGGCGGTGGCGAAGGCGGCCTGCACCAGCGGCCGGATCGCGGCGTAGTCGCCGGGCGTGGCGGGACGGATGATCACCAGACGCCGATTTTCTCGGCGTCGCGGTGGGTCATCGGCTTGTGCGCCGCCTCGTGGTCGCGCTCGGCCAGGAAGCGCACCGCCTCCAGCGCCGCCATGCAGCCCATGCCCGCCGCGGTCACCGCCTGGCGATAGACGTCGTCGGTGACGTCGCCGGCCGCGAACACGCCGTCGATATCGGTGGCGGTCGTTCCGGCGCGGACGTGCAGATAGCCGTGCTCGTCCATCT
Organism: Caulobacter sp. KR2-114; assembly: GCF_049446115.1. Classification (NCBI taxonomy): domain Bacteria; kingdom Pseudomonadati; phylum Pseudomonadota; class Alphaproteobacteria; order Caulobacterales; family Caulobacteraceae; genus Caulobacter; species Caulobacter sp. KR2-114. Next base: position 778,925 of record NZ_JBMSEC010000001.1, on the reverse strand, counting down.
TCAGCTGACCCTTGAATAGCTGCGAGGCGGGCGCGTGGCCGATGGCGACGAACACGCCGTCGCAGGCCAGGGTGCGGGTCTCGCCGCTCTTGACGTCCTGCAGCACGACGCCGGTGACGCCCATCGGGTCGCTCTGGCCGACCACCTCGGCGATGGCGGTGTTCCACACCACCTCGACCTTGGGATGGGCGAACAGGCGCTCCTGCAGGATGCGCTCGGAGCGCAGTTCGTCGCGGCGGTGCACCAGGGTGACCTTGGAGGCGAAGTTGGTGAGGAACAGCGCCTCCTCCACCGCCGTGTTGCCGCCGCCCACCACCACGACCTCCTTGCCGCGGTAGAAGAAGCCGTCGCAGGTGGCGCAGGCCGAGACGCCGAAGCCCTGGAATTTCTGCTCGCTGGGGAGGCCCAGCCACTTGGCCTGGGCGCCGGTGGCGATGATCAGGGTCTCGGCCAGCCACACCTGTCCGCTGTCGGTGGTCAGGCGGAACGGCCGCTGCGACAGGTCGGCCGACATGACGATGTCGTCGACGATTTGCGTGCCCACATGTTCGGCCTGGGCCTTCATCTGCTCCATCAGCCAGGGACCCTGGATGACGTCGGCGAAGCCCGGGTAGTTCTCCACGTCGGTGGTGATGGTCAGCTGGCCGCCGGGGGTCAGGCCGGCGATCAGCACCGGCTGCAGCAGGGCGCGCGCGGCGTAGATGGCGGCGGTGTAGCCGGCGGGGCCCGCGCCGACGATCAGGCAGCGAACCGAACGGGCCCCTTCGGGGGACGTTTCTGCGGGTTGGGAGGCGTCTTGGCTCATGGGTATGTATGTAGCGAAGATTCCGTGGAGTGCGACCCGTATCCATGCCCGCTGGTCCCCGTATCCTGTTCTTCGCCGACGCCGGGCCGCAGGTCGGCGGCGGCCACGTCATGCGTTGCCTGACCCTGGCGCGCGCGCTGGGCGAGCGGGGGGCGGAATGCGCCTTCGTGGAGAGCCGGGCGGCGGCGGGGGTGCTGCGGCGCTTCGGCTGGCCAGCCGGGCCGGTGCTGGCCATGTCCAACACCGAGGACCTGCCGGGCCTGGTGCGCTGGGGCCAGGACTTCGCCGCGAGCTTCCAGCCGGACGTGGTGGTGGTCGACCACTACCGCGCGGGCGCGGCCGAGGAGACGGCGCTGAGCGGAGGGGGCGCGCGCCGGGTGGTGGTGATCGACGACCTGGCGGACCGGCCGCATGCCTGCGCCCTGCTGCTTGACCCCGGCTTCGGGCGCCGGCGCGAGGACTATGCCGGCCTGGTCGCGGCGGGCTGCGAGGTGCTGACCGGCCCTGACTTCGCCCTCGTGCGCCCGGCGTTCGCGGCGGCCCGGCCGCGCAGCCTCAGCCGCCGGGCGCGGCACGAGCCTCCGGCGCGGGCGCTGGTGGCGCTGGGGCTGACCGACGTGGGCGGGGTCACGTTGCGGGTGGTCGAGGCCTTGGCCCCGGTCCTGGGGGAGGTGCGGCTGGACGTGGTGCTGGGCTCCGGCGCGCCCAGCCTGGAGGCGCTGAATGCGCTGGCCGGGCAGGACCGCCGCATCCGGCTGCACGTGGACAGCACGGACATGGCCGCCCTGACGGCCACCGCCGACCTCGCCATCGGCGCCGGCGGCTCCAGCGTCTGGGAGCGCGCGACCGTCGGACTGCCCACGGCCACCGTCGTCTTGGCCGAGAACCAGGCGCCGATGGCGCAGGCGCTGGCGGCGGCCGGCCTGACCCTGGCGCTGGACGCCCGGGCGCCCGGGTTCGAGGCGGCCCTGGTCGCCGCTTGGTCGCGCCTCACCGGCGAGCCCGATCTGCGCTGGAGCCTGACGACAAGGTCCAGCGAGCTGTGCGACGGTCGCGGCGCCGAGCGCGCAGCCGTGGCCATCCTGGCCCTGGCCTGAACGCCGCCATCGCGTCCCAAACGAGGAGCCCGCCTTGATCGCCTGCTACACCGACGCCCTCAGCGCCTGTCCGGGCGAGACCGTGCGGCTGTTCGCCAGCTCGACCGACCCGGACTGCCGGCTCGAGATCGCCCGCGTGGGGGCGGCGCGCGAGGTGGTGGCCGACCTGGCCGTCCCGGGCGTCATCGATGCGCCGACCCCGCCGAACGCCGACCGCGATGGCTGCAGCTGGCCTGAGGCGCTGACCTTCCCGGTGGGGGCGGACTGGCGCTCCGGCTACTACGACCTGGTGCTGCGCAACGGCGCGGGCGAGAGCACCCACCACGTCCTGGTGGTGAAGCCGAAGCCGGACGGGCCGCGCGCCAGGGCGGCGCTGGTGCTGTCGACCAACACCTACCACGCCTACAACTGGTGGGGCGGGGCCAACTCCTATTGCGACGTCACCCGGCTGCTGGCGCGGCAGGGGACGCTGCCGGAGTGCATGGAGGGCGCGATCGGCGTGCTCTCCGCCCAGCGACCGTTCGCCCAGAACATCGTCGCCATGCCGCCCGGCGGCCCGCGGCTGATGAACGAGGGCGTGCGGGCGTTCGGCGAGCGGCCGCGCACCGACAAGCCGGCGTTCTGGCGCGAGCACGGCCTGTCGCCCTATGACGGCGCTGCCGGCTTCCTCAACAAGTGGGAGCATCTGTTCGTCGCCTGGGCGGAAGGCGAGGGGATCGCGCTCGACTATTTCACCGACTTCGACCTGGAGGCCGGGCCCCAAGTGCTGGCGCCCTACGCCTGCATGCTGGCGGTGGGGCACAGCGAGTACTGGTCGGCGCCGCAGCGCGACGCGGTGGAGGCCTTCGTCGACGGCGGCGGGCGGCTGGCGATCTTCTCGGGCAACACCTGCTACTGGAAGGTGCGCTGGGAGGATGGCGGCCGCACGCTGGTGGCGCACAAGTGGAAGGGCGAGACGGCCGAGCCGGGCGCGGGCGCGAACGGCACGCACATGTGGTCGCATCCCAACTTCGCCCGCCCCGAGGCGCAGCTCACCGGCCTGACCTTCCTCTATGGCGGCTATCATCGCCTGGGCATGTGCGCGGCCAATGGCTCGGGCGCCTACACGGTCTATGACGACAGCCACTGGGCGCTTGCCGGCGCGGACGTCTGGTACGGCGACGCCCTGGGCCTGGCCACGCCGCTGCTGGCCTACGAGAACGACGGCTGCCTGATGACCTTCGGCGAGGACGGCCTGCCCAAGGCCGTGCCCAGGCTGGGCGTGCCCGAGGCTCTGCAGATCATCGCCATCGCCCCGGTCAGCTTCGGCGAGGACCGCACCAAGGGCTACCGGCCGGTGCTGCCGCCGGAGGACTTCACCCAGGCGGCCCGGGTGGCGTTCGGCGACGACAGTGCTGCGGCCCAGTCGCGCCTGCTGCGCGGGCACGCGGTGATGGCCTCGTTCCATCGCGGCCGGGGCGAGGTGTTCAACGCCGGGACCACCGAATGGGCCTATGGCCTGGCGGCCGGCGACCCGCATCTGAAGGCGATCACTCTCAACGTGCTGAGACGGTTTGGGGCGCTCTGAGCGCCTCAGGCCGGCGCCTTGCGGCAGCTCTGGGGGTTGGCCGCCAGGGCGTCGGCGGCTGCGATGGCGTCGTGGAACAGGCGGTCGCGGTCGCCGCCGGCCGACAGGTCGCTGGTGATCCAGGCCAGGAATTCGCCGTTCGCGCTGGCGAGCGTCACGGTCACCTCGTGAGCGCCGGGCGTCGCCTGCAGCAGATCCAGGTGCGCCGCGGCGCCCGACCAGTGGGTATTGGCCAGCCAGGCGTTGCGAAGCGTCAGGCCGCCGACCGACAGGTCAGGGCCGGGAAGCGGGATCACCCGGGCCGACCAGCTCTGGCCGCCCTTCAGGGCCAGGCTGACGTTGGCGCCGGCCAGAGGCCCCGGACCGTCGCGGCCGATGACGATCGCGCGCACCGCCGCCGGCGGGCCGTCCGGCGTGTCGTACAGCACGCTGAGATAGGGGTTGCCGCTGTAGCCCGGCAGGCTGTGCTGCGATGTCTGCGGCGGGGTCCACACCAGCCTGCGCTCGAGCACCGTCTTGCTGTCGTCCACCGTCCAGTTCGCCGTCACCTCGGCGCCGTTCAGCCCCTTCGCCTTGCCCTGACAGAGCCAGTGCGGGGCGGCGGCCGGTGGTGGCGGCGCGGCGGCGGCGATCGCGGCGGCGGCCAGGATGGCGTAGAGCATGCGTTCCCCCGATGACTCCCAGGCCAGGGTAGCGCTTGAGCGCCGCCCGGCGCCAGAGCGGCGCGGTCTGCTAGGGAACCTCGAATCCCTTGCTCCGCAGCCGGTCGGCCATCGCCGGGCGGCGTTCGCGCCATTCGGCCTCGAGGATGCCGAGGCCCAGCACGTCCTGCCAGAGGCCGTCCTTCTGCACGAAGTCGCGGAACCGCGCCTCCTGACGGAAACCGAAGGTCTCGTGCAGGCGCCACACCGGCTCGTTGGAAGCCAGAACTTCGCACCACAGCTTGTGCAGGCCCTCGGTCTCGAACACCCGCTGCAGCATCCAGAACTCCACGTAGGAACCCAGGCCCATGCCGCGCACCGAGGGGTCGGCCAGATAATAGGCCCAGGCGCATTGCCGGCGGTTGCGGTCGATGTCGTAGAGGTTGGCCAGGCCCACCGGGACGCCGTTCGCCTCGATGATCCAGTACTGACGCCGGGGGTCGCCGGGGATCGAGGCCCACCACCGGGCATGCTCCGCCGGGGCGATGACGTGGTCGGTGTACATGTACGCCCGCACCTCCGGCGAGTTGCGCCAGGCCAGGATACGATCCTTGTCGGCAGGGGTGAGGTCGCGCAGCGCGGCTTTCGGCGAGTTGGCCATGCCGCCAGCCTACACCCGCCGCTCGCCGCCGTAATGCGCCAGGTCCTCGCGGCCGCGCACCAGGGCGCGCACGTCGTCGGAGGTGAAGGCCGCGTTCGCCGGATAGAGGGCGTCGTACACCGCCGCGACGAAGGCGTAGTCGTGCGGGAAATCCACGGTCCAGCGCACGTCGCCCTCCTCCGGCCCCTGGCTCAGGAAGGCGTGGCGATAGAGGTCGGGGCGGCGGTGCAGGGTCCAGGTGACGTGCTCGTGCTCCTCGGGCGTGGTGGCGCGCTCGGCCGCCGCGCGCAGGGCCGCAGCGGTCATCACCTCCACGTCCAGCCCCTTGGGATAGGTGCGGTGCGGCGGGGTGTTGGAGCCGTAGTCGGCCCCGGCGCTGACCACCTTGTCGATGGTGGCGTCGATCACCTGCGGGTCGGCCAGCGGGCAGTCGCCGGTCAGGCGCACGACGTAGTCGGCGGGCCCATGGGCGTCCAGCGCCCCCAGAAACCGCGCCTGCACGTCCTCCAGGGGGCCGCGGAACACGGCGACGCCTTCGCGGCGCACGGCCTCGACCAGGGGATCGTCGCTGGCGTCGACGCTGGTGGCGACCACCAGGCGGTCGATGCGCCGGGCGCGTGACACGCGCTCGATCTGGCGCACGATCATCGGCGCGCCGGCCAGCGGCATGAGCACCTTGCCGGGCAGGCGCGACGAGGTCATCCGGGCCTGCAGGATGGCGAGGATCATCCGTCGGCGCCCATGCGTCGCAGCACCTCGCGCGCCGCCCGTTCCGTCTCGTCGAGGGGTTCGTAGGTCCAGCTTTCCAGCCGGCCGGCGAACGGCCGCGCGACGCCGCGGACGCGCAGGGCGGCGTGGAAGCGGTCGAACTTCGGCGAGTGTCCATCCATGGTCAGCACGTGCACCGGCTTGCCGGTGGCCCCGGCGTCGATGGCCAGGTTGGTGGAGTCTTCGGTGACCAGCAAGGCGTCTGCGGCGGCCAGGAAGGCGAGATAGGGGTTGGGGCCCTGGCCGTCCCAGATCATGCCGGGCAGGCGGGCCCAGGCCTCGGCCAGGATGGCGCGGGCCGGCGCCGGGGTGCGTCGCGAGAAGGTGACCATGACCGACCCTCCGGCGTGCGACACGGCCTCGGCAACCTCGGTGGTCATGGATCTCGCGCGGGCGGGCGTCAGATCGTGCGCCCTGGACTTGCCGCCGATCAGCACGGCGACCCGGGGGTGGGGCAGCGGGGCCAGGGCCTCGGCGAAGGCGTGGGCCTTGCCGCCGAGCTTCTCCAGGGTGATGCGGGTCGGCGCGCCGAGGATCGGGAAGACGTTCGCGCCGGCGAGGCCGTCGTGTTCGGGCGGCACGACCAGGTCGAAGCGGTCCAGCGGCGCCCTGGGATCCTGCAGCTGCACGACAAAGGTGCGCCCGCCCGAGCGCCGGCGCACATGCATCGACAAAGGGACGCTGGCGCGGCCGGCGGCGATCCAGAGATCCGGCCAGGGCGGCCCGACAAGCGAAGGGTCCTGGAGCCAGGCCTTCGACGCGGGATGCAGGCGCGGCGGCAGCCAGGCGGCGGGCCCGCGCCAGGCGACATGCTTGGCGCTGAGCAAGGCGGGCACATGGTGGGCGACGGCCTCCGCGAGGCCCAGCGCCTGCGCCTCGATCCCGGCCCGGCCGTCCGACACCGCCCAGATGATCAGCGGCCTGCCCGTCATGCCTGCGGTCTGGGGGTGGGCGCGTTCACGGCGGGCGGACTCGTACGGCTCATCGAGGGCCAGTATGGCGCCCCGGTCGTGCGCGTGCATATGGGGCCGCGGCGGCCACGACTTAAGGGGCGCACGCCGATCGCCGCTGTAGGGCTGGCCGGGCGCAGCGCTCCGCCGCCGCGCGCGACGCCATCTCGCGGGTTCCTGAATATCGGGACGGCCGCGCGGGCGCGGCGGCGAGGCGCGGCGAAAGGGGCCTGCGCCCCTAGACCCACTCGACCTTGAGGATCTCGTAGGCCTTCACGCCGCCGGGGGTGTTCACCTCGACGACGTCACCGGATTCCTTGCCGATCATGGCGCGCGCGATCGGCGAGGCGATGGACACCTTGCCCGCCCGCACGTCGGCTTCGTGTTCGCCGACGATCTGGTACTTGGCCTGTTCCTCGGTGTCCTCGTCGACCACGCTGACCGTGGCGCCGAACTTGATCTGCGTGCCGGAGAGCTTGGATACGTCGATCACCTGGGCGCGCGCGATCTTGTCCTCGATCTCGGCGATGCGCCCCTCGATCCAGCCCTGCCGCTCCTTGGCGGCGTGGTACTCGGCGTTTTCCGAAAGGTCGCCATGCGACCGCGCTTCGGCGATCGCGGCGATCACCGCCGGTCGCTCCTGCGTCTTCAAACGCCTCAGTTCATCGTCGAGAGCCTGATAGCCCTCGGCGGTCATGGGCACTTTTTCCATTCGGCTGTTAGCTCAATCGCCCCTGGGAGGAATCCAAAATCCGGCCGCGGGCGCGGACGTCCGGGGGGTAAGAGGATAGGGGCTGGGCCGACAATTTACAAGCCGCCGGTCGGGGCGCCCCTCATTCGGCCCCCTGCGCCAGGACCCAGGCGGTAAAGGCCTGCAACGCTTCGGAGGCCGGGCGGCCAGCGACGCGGGTGAGGTAGTAGGCCCCCGTCTGAACGCTGATGTCGAAGGGTTGCACCAGCCGCCCGCCCCGGATGTCGTAGGCGAACATGGCCGGCGGGGCCAGGGCGACGCCCGCCGATTGCTGCGCCGCGGCGACCATGGCGATCGACGAATCGAACTGCGGCCCCTTCATCGGCGGCGGCTCGATCCCGGCGGCGCGGAACCAGCGCGGCCACTCGTCGGCGCGGTAGGAGCGCAGCAGGGGGAGCTGGGCGAGGTCCGCCGGGCCGCCGAGGCCCCGCGCCAGCCGGGGCGAGCACAGCGGCGACAGGGCGCCGTGCATCAGCGGCTGCGCCTCAAGTCCAGGCCAGACCCCGTCGCCGAACTGGATGGCGCCGTCCAGCCGCTCGGCCAGCAGGTCCACCTTGTTGTTGTGCGTGCGCAGGCGCAGGTCGATGAACGGCCAGGCGGCGCGGAAGGCGTCCAGCCGGGGCAGAAGCCAGCCGACCGCGAAGGTGTTGACCACCCCGAGCGTGAGGGCCTGGTGCGCCTTGCCCGCCTGCACCTCGTCCAGCAGGTCGCCGATGCGGCCGAACGCCTGCGACAGCGCCGGAATCAGCGCCTCCGCCTCGTCGGTCAGGGCAAGGCCGCGGGCCATGCGGCGGAACAGGGTCACGCCGAGCCGCGCCTCCAGCGCGCGGACCTGGTGGCTGACCGCCCCCTGGGTGACGCACAGTTCGTCGGCCGCGCGGGTGAAGCTGAGATGCCTCGCCGCAGCCTCGAAGGCGCGCAGGGCGTTCAGCGGCAGGGCAGCGGGCGTCATCGTGAGCCTCGAATCCAATTCATGGCGATGTGCCAGAAAGCATCGTTTGCCTAGGCCAGCCAAGACTGGCGATCATAACAAATACAAGGGATCGCTGCAGCGGCGTCACGACCGCCATGCGAACTGTGCTCATGGCTGGCTGCCGCTGGAGGGGGACTTGGATCTGGAGGCCTATTTCGCGCGGGTTGGCTACGCGGGTCCCGGTCGGCCGATGCTGGAGACCTTGCAGACCCTGCACCGGCTGCATCCCGCGGCGATCCCGTTCGAGACCCTGGACGTCTGGCTGGGGCGGCCGGTCCGTCTGGAGCCGCACGCCGTGGACGCCAAGCTGATCCACGGCCGCCGCGGCGGCTACTGTTTCGAGCAGAACAGCCTGTTCCTGCGCGTGCTGCGCGCCATCGGCTTCGAGGCCGAGCCGTTGATCGCCCGCTCGCGCTGGAACCGGTCGCCCGACGACGTGCAGGCGCGCACGCACATGGCGCTGCGGGTGCGGGCGGACGGCGCCTGGTGGCTGGCGGACGTGGGCTTCGGCGGCTGCATGCAGACCGCGCCCCTGCGGCTGGATGCCCGGGGGCCGCAGCAGACCGCGTTCGAGCCGCGCCGCCTGGTCGGGCGGGGCCGTGAGCTGCGCCAGGAGGTGCTGATCGGCGACGCCTGGCGCCCGGTGTGCGACCTCGTCGCGGCGCCGCAGGCCATGGCCGACATCGAGTGCGCCAACTGGTTCATCTCCACCCATCCCAGCTCCGCCTTCCGCCGGCACATCGTCGTCGCCCGCACGCTGATCGACGCGCGCTACGTGCTGACCGACAACCATCTGGCCGTGCGCCGGCCGGGCCAGGCGACGCAGCTGCGCCGTCTCGACGCCGACGGTCTGCAGCGATCACTGGTGGAGGACTTCGGCCTTCGTCCCGACCCGGGATGGCGGCCGATGATCGAGGCCATCGCCAGCGCCTGAAATGATGTTAGATCGCAGCCCCAGTCCTTCACCGCCTCCCGCCTTCCCGCCTCCCTCCCAGCTTCGGACACTCCTTCCTTGAGCAATCTGATCGTTCGGGGCGGCCGCCGCCTCACCGGCCGCGTGCGGCCCTCGGCCAACAAGAACGCGGTCCTGCCGATCCTCTGCGCGACCCTGCTGACGGACGAGGAGGTGATCCTGCGCGGGGTTCCCGACATCACCGATGCGCGCAAGATCCTGGAGCTGTTCGAGGCCCTGGGCAGCCGGGTCGAGATGGACTTCGCCACCGGCGTGCTGAAGGTCTGCCACGCCGGCGCGACCAACGTCTCCGCCGCCCGCCTGCCGGAGGGCATGCGCTCGTCGATCATGCTGATCCCGCCGCTGATCGCCCGCTTCGGCGAGGCGCGGCTGGAGGGCGAGGTGAAGGGCTGCACCCTGGGCGCGCGGGAGATCGACCCGCACATCGAGGTGTTCCAGACCTTCGGCGTGCGCGTGGAGGGTGAGGAGGGGGCGCTGGCCCTGTTCCGCGACGGCCTGTTCCGGCCGGCCAGCCACTGGCTGGACTACGCCAGCGTCACCACCACCGAGAACTTCGCCCTCTGCGCCGTCATGGCCGCCGGCTCGTCGCTGCTGATGAACGCCGCCTCGGAGCCGCACGTGCAGGAGTTCTGCGGCTTCCTGAAGCTGATGGGGGCGCGGATCCAGGGCGAGGGGACCAGCCGCCTGGCCGTGACCGGGGTCGAGAAGCTGGGCGGGGCGGACTACACCTTCGCCGAGGACTTCCACGAGATCGCCACCTTCCTGGCGCTGGGGGCCATCACCGGCGGCCAGATCACGGTGAAGAACGCCCAGCCGGAGATGTTTCCGCTGATCGACCGCACGTTCGGCAAGTTCGGGGTGACGGTGACGCACGAGGACGGCTGGTCGACCGCGACGGCCGACGGGCCGCTGCGCATCAAGCCGCCGTTCACGTCCTACATCCTGCAGAAGGTCGAGGCGGCGCCCTGGCCCTACCTGCCGGTGGACCTGCTGCCGATCTTCGTCGCCCTGGGCGCCTGCGCCGAGGGCGAGATGCTGTACTGGAACAAGGTCTACGAGGGGGCCCTGGGCTGGACCTCGGAACTGGCCAAGTTCGGCGCCCACGCCCTGCAGTGCGACCCGCACCGGGTGATCACCTTCGGCGGCAAGCAGCTGGGCCCGGCCAAGGTGGAAAGCCCCTATATCATCCGCGTGTCCATCGCCCTGATGATGGTGGCCGCCTCGATCGAGGGCCAGTCGACCATCCTCAACGCCGACCCGATCCGCCGCGCCCACCCGCACTTCGTGGAAAACCTGATCGCCATGGGCGCGGATGTGGAGTGGGCGGACTGAACTAGACGGGCGCCCACCACTCGGCGTTGTCGCGGCGCTCCACTCGTCGGCGGGTCCGCAGGCGCAGCAGCGGCGTCAGGCCGGCGCCGGACAGCAACGCCGACAACGCGCCGTGCTCTGCCGGCGAGAGGGCGTCAGCGGCGTCCTGCACCCGCTGCAGCAGGTAGAGGCGGTAGGGGAACACGCCCACCGTGATGTCCTGGCCACGCCAGGTGAAGGTCATCCGCCCGATGGCCCGCCGGATCGGGGCGGCCCCGAGCACGGCCGGGTCCTGGGTGTCCAGCCAGGCGTCGATCCAGGCGGTCATCGCCTGCAGTTCCGGCAGATAGTCCTCGGCGACGAAGGCCAGCAGCGCCTTCAGCGTGTCGCTGGCCGGCTCGCCGTATTCGGTGCGGCCGCAGAACTCGCCGGCGTCGATGTCCGGCGACGTCATCCGCTCGACCCAGCGCCAGACGTGCAGCGCCCGGGTCTTCATGATCGCCGCCGGGTGCGGGTCGCGCGACAGGTGGGCGTGCAGCGGCGCGATCAGGCCATAGTCACCGAGGCTCGGCGTCGCGCCCAGCAGGTAGGGGCGGGTGGCGAAGTGGGCGTTGAGCAGGTCGAGCAGCTTCAGATAGCTGGCCTCCACCGCGGCGAAGGTCTGCGGCGTCACCCCGAAGGCTTCCGCCGCCCGGCGCATGCGCCCGCTCGAGGCGGCGAACACCGCTTCCGCCTCTTCCGGGCCGGCGCCCGGCTTCAGGCCATTGACGAAGTCGCGGCCGATGAAGGCCAGGTTGTCGGCGTCGAAGTTCCAGCGGTAGTGCATCGCCGGCCGCACCATCCCCTCGCCGCCGAACAGCTCGAAGATCAGCGCCAGCACCCGGGCCACGGGGTCGGCCGGATAGGCCGATAGCCGCGCCAGGCCGGCGGCCTCGACGGCGTCGATGATCGCCGAGGAATCCTGCACCATCGCGCCGTCCGGCATCTGCGCCACGGGAATGATCCAGCGGCCCACCGCCTGGACCACGGCCTCGAACCGCGGGTCGCCGGGGACCCGCTCCTCGACCGCCAGCCGCTGCTTGCGCAGATAGGCGCGCGCCTTGGCCGAATAGAGCGAGCCCGGCATGGCGTAGAGAATGATCGGCTGCGCGCCCGCGCCCGTATCCGTGTGCGCCATCCCGTGGCCCTCCCCCGGCGTCTTGACGCTGTGCGCCACGCCGATCTAATACGACGTATTAAATGGGAGGCGCCGGCGTGGCAAGCGCACGAGCCAGGCGGCAGGATGCGGCCGGGACGGTCGACGATCTGCTGGCGACGGCCGAGCGGCTGTTCGCCGAGCAAGGCGTCGAGAACGTCGCCCTGACCGCCATCGTCGCCGAGAGCGGCCAGAAGAACCGCTCGGCGCTGCATTATCATTTCGGATCGCGGGCCGGGGTGCTGGAGGCGGTGCTCGACCGCCGCCTCGCCCCCATCAACGCCCGCCGCCACGCGCTGCTGGCCGCCGCCGACGCCGAGGGCGGGGTGCTGGCCATCGTCCGCGCCGACATCGCCGCCCTGGGCCAGACCGTGGTCGAGGAGCCGTGGGGGCCGGATTACCTGTCGATCCTGGCGCAGGTCACCTTCCATCCGCAGCTGCTGGGCGAGCGGCAGGTGCGCGGCGAGAACCTGTCGGGCCTGCGGCTGGCGCGCGCGCGCATCGAGGCGGCGGCCGCCGCCGGTCGCCTGCCGGCCAGGCTGATCGCCCGGCGCATGGAATGGATGCGCGACAGCGTGGTGTTCGCCATGGCCCGCTGGGTGCGTGACACGCCGCCGGCGCAGCGCACGGCCGCGGGCATGGCGACCCTGGTCGAGGACCTGGCCACCTACGGCGCCGCCGGCCTTCTCGCCGCGCCCCCTGATCAGCCCCCAGTCGACAAGAAGACCATCGGGAGAGGACCCCAGACATGAGCATCAAGCCGCCCTCGGGAGAGGACTTCCAAGGCGTCATCGGCCGGACCTTCGCCGACTCCAAGCCCTGGTGGCCGGGGCCGAAGTTCCGCAAGGACGCGCCCAACGTGGTGCTGATCGTGCTCGACGACACCGGCTTCTCGCACTTCGGCTGCTACGGCTCGACCATCGCCACCCCGAACATCGACGCCCTGGCGGCGGGCGGCCTGCGCTACACCGGCTTCCACACCACCGCCCTGTGCTCGCCGACCCGCGCCTGCCTCTTGACCGGACGCAACCACCACGCGGTGGGCATGCGGGCGATCTCCAACTTCGACACCGGCTTTCCGAACATGCGCGGCGCCGTGCCGCGGTCCTCGGCGACCCTGGCGGAGATCCTGCGCGACAACGGCTACGCCACCTTCGCCGCCGGCAAGTGGCACCTGGCCCCGATGAGCGAGTGCACCGCCGCGGGACCCTTCACCAACTGGCCGCTGCAGAAGGGCTTCGATCGCTACTACGGCTTCCTGCAGGGCGAGACCGACCAGTTCTATCCGGAGTTGACGCACGACAACCACTTCGTCGACCCGCCCGCCGGGCCGCAGGACGGCTACCACGTGTCGGAGGACATAGTGGACCGGTCCTGCGGCATGGTGCGCGACCTGACCTCGCTGGTGCCCGAGCGGCCGTTCTTCCTGTATCTGGCGTTCGGGGCGATGCACTCGCCGCACCAGGCGCCGCAGGCCTATCTCGACAAGTATCGCGGCAAGTTCGACGCCGGCTGGGACGTGGCCCGCGACGAATGGTTCGCCCGGCAGAAGGCGATGGGCATCGTCCCGCCGGACACCAGGCTGGCCCCGCACAACCCTGGCGTCCGCCCCTGGGCCGATCTCAGCGAGAACGAGCAGAAGTTCGCCGCCCGCCTGCAGGAGGCCTTCGCCGCCATGCTGGAGCACACCGATCACCAGATCGGCCGGCTGGCGGAGTTCCTGAAATCGATCGGCCAATGGGACAACACCCTGTTCCTGGTGCTGTCGGACAACGGCGCCAGCCAGGAAGGCGGCGCCACCGGTGTGCTCGACGAGATGAAGTGGTTCAACGGCATGCGCGAGAGCGTCGACGAGGCGGTCAAGCGCCTGGACGACATCGGCGGCCCGGACAGCCACTGCAACATCCCCTGGGGATGGGCCCAGGCCGGCAACACCCCGCTGAAGTGGTACAAGCAGAACACCCACGGCGGCGGCGTGCGCGATCCGCTGGTGATGCACTGGCCGGCGGGGATCAAGGCCGCGGGCGAGACGCGCGACCAGTTCTGCCACGCCATCGACGTGGCCCCGACCATCCTCGACGCCCTTGGGATCGAGACGCCGCAGGTGGTGGCCGGCGTGCCGCAGATGCCGGTGCACGGGGTCAGCCTGGCGCCGACCTTCGAGGCCGGCGACGCCAGCCTCGAGCGCGGCGCGCAGTACTTCGAGATGCTGGGCCACCGCGGCATCTGGAAGGACGGCTGGAAGGCCGTCACCCACCACGAGCCGGGCGTGCCCTTCGACGAGGATCGCTGGGAGCTCTACCGGCTGTCGGACGACTTCTCCGAGTACGACGACCTGGCCTCCAGCCATCCCGAGAAGCTGAAGGAGATGGTCGACCTGTGGTGGGCCGAGGCGGAGGCTCACGGCGTGCTGCCGCTGGACGACCGCGGCGCCTTCGCCCTGTTCCGCGCTTCGATGCGGCCCGGCCTGCCGACCTCGCGCACGCGGTTCGTCTACTATCCGCCGCTCTCGCACCTGGTCAGCGACGCCTGCCCGCCGGTGGCGCGCGGCTGGACCATGACCACCACCCTGGAGCACCCGCCCGGCGGGGGCGACGGGGCGCTGATCGCCCGGGGCAGCGCCAACAGCGGCTTCGTGCTGATGGTCAAGGATGGGCGGCTGGTGTTCGACTACAACAGCTTCCATGACCACACCCGGCTGGTGGCGCCAGCGCCGCTGGCGCCGGGTGCGCACGAGGTGACGGTGCAGGTGGACCGCCGGCCGGACGGCGGCGGCGACATCGCGCTGCTGGTCGACGGCCAGGCGGCGGCGTCCGGACATGTGCCGCGGCTGCTGTTCCTGATCTCGTCGACCGGCATGGATCTCGGCCGCAGCCTGTCGCCGGTGACCCACGACTACGCCGCGCCCTTCACCTATCCGGGCGCCATCGCCAAGGTGGTGTTCCAGATCCCCACCGAGATGCCCTCCGGCGAGGTCAAGGCCCGGGTGCGGGCGGAGATGACCCAGCAGTAGGTCCGCCACAAACCCCGCTGTCATCCCGGAAAGGCGCGCGAGCGCCTTATCCGGGATCGCCGGAAACGCCGAGATTTGCCCGCCGTAGCGGGCGCCGGCGCTTGCCGCGGTCCCGGATATCCGCTGCGCGGATTCCGGGATGACAGAGAGGAGGGACGAGAATCCGCGGTCAGCCCGGGATCTTGTCCAGGAAGCCGGTCACCGACTTCAGCCGGTCGTTCGCCACGACGATGAAGTCGGTGCCTTCCACCACCGGCGCGGCGCCGGCGGGCCCCGCGCCCCAGCTGAAGCGCATCCTGTCGCCGTAGGTGTCGACCTTGCTGATCAGGCTGAAGCGGAAGCCGGGGAACTGCGCCTGCGCCCCGCCGATCATGGCGGCGATGCCGTCGTGGCCGGCGCCGGTCATCATGGGGTCGACATAGGCGGCGTCCTCGGCCCACGAGCCGGCGACGATCGCCCGGCGCCGCTGGGCGTCGGTCTCGTTCCAGGCGGCGATGTACTGTTCGGCGAGAGTCTGGGCGTTGCTCATCAGGGAGGCTCCTACGCTGGGACGGCGCCCTGCGCGCCGCCGACCGGAAGGAGCCTCGCCCGCTTCAGGCGGCCTGGCGATTACCCGCCAGGTCATCTGCCGCAGATCAGCGGACGGACAGCCCGCCGTCGATCACCATCTCCATGCCGGTGACATAGCGGCTGTCGTCCGAGGCCAGCCACAGCACGCCGTTGGCGATGTCCAGCGGCACGCCCTTGACCCCCAGCGGCACGGCCATCGTCGACATGGCGTCGAGGTCCGGCGGGGTGTTGGCGCCGCCGGCCGGGATGATCGCTTCCCAGATCGGCGTCTCGATGATGCCGGGGTGGACCGAGTTGACCCGCACCCCATCCTTGGCGTTGGCGCATTCCATGGCGATGGCCTTGGTGAACAGGCGCACCGCCCCCTTGGTGGCGCAGTACCCGGCCAGGGTCGGCGAGCCCTTCAGCCCGGCCACCGACGACATGTTGATGATCGAGCCGCCGTTGCCGGCCTTCCGCATCAGCGGCAGCGAATGCTTGATCCCCAGGAACACGCCCTCGACGTTGACCGCCTGCTGCTTGCGCCAGTCGGCCAGGCTCATCTCGGTGATCGACAGGGCGGTGATGGCGATGCCGGCGTTGTTGACCAGGATGTCGAGGCGGCCCTCGGCGGCGGCGATGTCGGCGATCACCGAGACCCAGCCTTCCTCGCTGGTGGTGTCCTGGTGCAGGTAGCGCGCCTTGCCGCCGGCGGCCGTGATCTCGGCCACCAGGGCCTGGCCCTTGTCGTCCTGCAGGTCGGTGATGACGACGCTGGCGCCTTCCTGGGCCAGCAGCTCCGCGCACCCGCGGCCGATGCCGCTCGCCCCGCCCGTCACCAGCGCGACCTTGCCCGCTACCCGTCCCATGTCGTTCTCCCTCTGGCGAATTCTGCTTGTCGCCATCGCTTCTACACGCCGGCGCCGCCGCGCCAAGTCTTCCCTAGCGGCAGTTCGACAGGCGTTACCCCGCCGGCCGGACGCTGTAGGTCAGGCTGGTGCGCGCGGCGCTGGCCCCGGCGCGGGCGTGGCGGAAGTGGACGTGCAGGTCGGCGACACCGCCGCTTTCCGCCGCCCGGACCAGGGTCGCGCAAATCTCCGCGTGCAGCGCCTGCCGCGAGGCCGCGTCCGGCGGCGCGCCCAGCCCCACCAGGTCCGCCTTGATCCGCTGGTAGAGCCTCTCGTCGGGCGTGCGCGCCGGCGGCGCGCCGGCGCGGTGCAGCCGCGCCAGGCCGTGGATCGGCAGGACGGCAGGCTTCACGCCGGCCTGCGTGAGACGCTGCAGTAGGTCGGCCTGCGCGGCGTCCGGGTCGGCGAACGTCTCATCGTAGCCGTCCGCCCTTCGGAAGTCGTCGGCGGCGACCAGCAGGGCGCAATCCTCGGGGCCGGGCGCCGACAGGAACATCCCCGCCTGTGGCCGGATCGCCAGCGACCGCTGCAGGCCGACGCCCTCGTCCAGGAAGAACAGCCAGGGGGCGCTGGCCGCCGCCGCGCCGAGATTGCGCGCCCGGCAAAAGCCGACCTCCGCCTCGCACGCGATCAGGGCGGCGGCGGGAGCCTGCGCCTGGAGGACGGCCGCGACGCCCGCCGCATCGCCGCCGGCGACCACCACCACCACCTGCGCCGCCGGCTGCTGCGCCGCGAGCCCCGGCAGCAGCAGCGCCAGCCGTGCGGCGGCAGAGGCCTGGACGATCAGGCTGACGACCGGGGCGCTCATGCCGTCGGCGCCGGATCGAGCTCGGCGGCATAGGCCAGGGCGCTCGACACCTCCAGATCGCCGATCCGCTCGCGGCGAAAGTGGATCTGCTGTCGCACCGCGTCGCCCTGACTGGCGGCCCGGTCGAGTTCGTTGCGCAGCGCCTCGTACAGGGCCTGACGCCCCCGGGCCGACAGCCGCTGATCCAGCCGGATCAGGTCGCGCTTGGCGTCGAGATAGAGGCAGTTCAGCGTCCAGGACAGGGCGCGCCCCCGGTCGTGAAAGCGGCTGCGCAGGGCGTCGTCGTGGGTGATCGCCGCGATGGCGTCGCCCTGGAATCTCCGACGGGCAAGCCCACGCTGCTCCAGGCGCATCAGGAAGTCCTCGTCCTCGACCCCCCAGCCCTCGAACGTCTCGTCGTAGCCACCGATGGCCAGGGCGTCGGCGCGGGGGACCAGGATCGTGCCGAACAGCTCCGGCGGCCGGGGATCGGGCAGCAGGATGGCCGGCGCGCCCATCAAAGCCGCCAGGGCAGGGGGCAGGGGGGCGTTGAACAGCACGTCCGCGTCGGCGAGCAGCAGCCAGGGCGCGCTCGCCCGGGCGATGCCGAGGTTGCGCGCCTTGGCGAGGTTGAAGGTCGGCCGGTTGCGAACGCGCACCACCAGGGCGCCCGGGACGTTCGCCTCGGCCCAGTCGCCGCAGCGGTCCGGGCAGTCGTAGTCGACCAGGATCAGCTCGGCGTCCGGCAGGTGGCGGGCGACCAGCGGCAGAGTCTGGCGCAGGTGCTCCAGGCGGCCCTTGCAGGTGATGACCACGCTGATCGACGCCACGAGCCCCCGCCCCAAGGTCCTTGCCCCAAAGTCCCTGCCCTAAGGCCTCGCCATGGGCTTGCCCCCCGGCGGAGCGCGGTGTCAATGAGGGCATGCCTTCCGACATCCAAGCCCTGACCTTCGACGTGTTCGGCACCGTGGTGGACTGGCGCTCCGGCGTGGCCCGCGAGGCCGAGGCCCTGCTGGCGCCCAAGGGCGTGAGCCTCGACTGGGGCGACTTCGCCGACGGCTGGCGCGCCCGCTACGCGCCGGCCATGGCCCAGGTGCGCAGCGGCGAGCGGCCCTGGACCATCCTCGACGACCTGCACCGCGAGAACCTGGTCGGCCTGCTGCAGGAACGGGGCGTCGGCGGCCTGAGCGACGACGAGGTCGATGAGCTGAACTTCGCCTGGCATCGGCTGGACCCCTGGCCGGACGTGGTCGAGGGCCTCACCCGGCTGAAGCGCAGGTTCATCCTGGCCACCCTGTCGAACGGCAACGTCGCCCTGACGGTGAACATGGCCCGGCGCGCCGGCCTGCCCTGGGACGTGATCCTGGGCGCCGAGATCGCCGGCGCCTACAAGCCCGAGCCGCAGGCCTACGACCGGGCGGTGGCGCTGCTGCGCCTCAAGCCCGACCAGGTGCTGATGACCGCCTGCCATACCTACGACCTCGACGCCGCGACCACCCGCGGCCTGCGCACCGCCTATGTGCACCGGCCGCTGGAGTTCGGCGCGCACATGGCCGACCGGGCCCGGCCGGCGCCTGACGCCTACGACGTGATGGCCGACAGCTTCACCGAGCTGGCGGACAAGCTGGGCTGCTGAATGCAGCCCTGACCCCTCCCTTCTGTCATCCCGGAATCGGCGCAGCCGATATCCGGGACCGCGGCAGGCGCCAGCGCTAGTCACAACTCACCAATCGCCGTTTCCGGCGGTCCCGGATCTCCGCTTCGCTCCGTCCGGGATGACAGTGGAAGTGCGAGGTGGGGGACGCGCCTTGCCGACGTCGCGCGGCCGCGTTCTCATCCCCAGATGGAATCGCCGCCGATCCGCATCGCCGGCCTGGCCCTTGTCCGGGCCGGCGCCTTGCTCGTCGTCCGCAAGCGCGGGACGGCGCGGTTCATGCTGCCGGGCGGCAAGTTCGAGGGCGGGGAGGGCGCGCTGGATTGCCTGCGCCGGGAACTGGACGAGGAGCTGGGCGTCGATGTCGCCGCGCTGGGCCTGCGCCCGCTCGGCCAGTTCACCGCGCCGGCCGCCAACGAGCCGGGGCGCAAGGTGCTGTCCAGCGTGTTCGCCGCCGAGTGGGGTTCATCCGAAACGCCTCAGCCGCGCGCTGAAATAGAGGCCGTCGAATGGCGGCCGCTGGAGGAGGAGCGGGACGACCTCGCCCCACTCCTCAGGCTTCATGTGCTGCCGGCGCTGCGCGCTCAGCCGTAGCTCTGCAGCGAGCGCACCTCCAGCGTGCCCTCGGCCTGGGCGGCGATGGCGCGCGCGGCGGCCAGCGCCCCGGCGGTGGTGGTGTAGTAGGGGATCTTCATCATCAGGGCGCTGCGACGCAGGGAGAAGCTGTCCTCCAGCGACTGCTTGCCCTCGGTGGTGTTGAACACCAGCTGGATCTCGCCGTTCTTCATCGCGTCGACGATGTGTGGACGGCCCTCCAGCACCTTCTTGACCAGTTCCGCCTCGATGCCGTTCTCGGCCAGGAAGCCGTGCGTGCCGCTGGTGGCGACGATGCGGAAGCCGCGGCCGACCAGGATGCGGATCGGCTCCAGCACCCACGGCTTGTCGGCGTCCTTCACCGAGACGAACACGCCGCCGGAGGCCGGCAGGACAGTGCCGCCGCCCAGCTGGCTCTTGGCGAAGGCGCGCGCGAAGGCCGCCCCCATGTCGTCCTCGCCGGGCCGGCGCCAGTCCAGGCCCATGATCTCGCCGGTCGAGCGCATCTCCGGCCCCAGCACGGTGTCGACGCCGGGGAAGCGGGCGAAGGGGAAAACCGCTTCCTTTACCGCCACATGGTCGTATTCGTTCACCTGCAGATCGAACTCGGAGAGCTTGGCGCCGGCCATCACCTTGGCGGCGATCGAGGCCAGCGGCTTGCCGATGGTCTTGGCGACGAACGGCACGGTGCGGCTGGCGCGCGGATTGACCTCCAGCACGAAGATCCGCGGCGCGGCCGAGTGCGGCTCCTCGATGGCGAACTGCACGTTCATCAGGCCGCGCACGTTCAGGCCCCGGGCCATCGCCTCGGTCTGCCGCTTCAGCTCCTCGATGGTCTCGCCCTTCAGCGAGAACGGCGGCAGGGAGCAGGCGCTGTCGCCCGAGTGCACCCCGGCTTCCTCGATGTGCTCCATCACCCCGGCGACGAACACCGCCTCGCCGTCGCACAGGGCGTCGACGTCCACCTCGGTGGCGCGCGACAGGTACTGGTCGATCAGCACGGGGCTGTCGCCGCTGACCTTCACCGCGTCGCGGATGTAGCGGGCCAGCTGTTCCTCGTCGCGGACGATCTCCATGGCCCGGCCGCCCAGCACGTAGGACGGGCGGATCACCACCGGGAAGCCGACGCGGCGGGCGCCGTCGAAGGCCTCCTCGGCGCTGCGGGCAATAGCGTTGATCGGCTGGGCGATCTCAAGCCGGTGCAGCAGCTGCTGGAAGCGCTCGCGGTCCTCGGCCAGGTCGATGGCGTCCGGCGTGGTGCCCAGGATCGGGATGCCGGCCTGTTCCAGCGGATGCGCCAGCTTCAGCGGCGTCTGGCCGCCGAACTGCACGATCACGCCCAGCAGCGTCCCCTTGGACTGCTCCACGGCGATCAGCTCCAGCACGTCCTCGGCCGTCAGCGGCTCGAAGTACAGGCGGTCGGAGGTGTCGTAGTCGGTGGAGACGGTCTCCGGGTTGCAGTTGACCATGATCGACTCCACGCCGATCTGGTCCAGCGCGAAGGCCGCGTGGCAGCAGCAGTAGTCGAACTCGATGCCCTGGCCGATGCGGTTGGGGCCGCCGCCGAGGATGATCGCCTTCTTCTTGTCGGACGGATCGGACTCGCACTCCGGCGGCTGGCCGAGGGAGCCGGTCTCGTAGGTCGAGTACATGTACGGCGTCAGCGCGGCGAACTCGGCGGCGCAGCTGTCGATGCGCTTGAACACTGGGCGCACGCCCAGCGCCTGGCGCGCCCCGCGCACCTGCGCCTCGCTCTGGTCGGTCAGGTGGGCCAGCCGGGCGTCGGAGAAGCCCAGCGCCTTGATGCGCCGCAGGGCGGCCGGCTCGGCCGGCAGCCCGCCCTCGCGCAGGCGCTTTTCCTCGGCCACCAGATGCTCGATCTGGCGCAGGAACCAGGGTTCATAGGCGCAGGCGGCGTTGATCTCCTCCACGGTCAGGCCGTGGCGGAAGGCCTGGGCGATCACCCGCAGCCGGTCGGGCGTGGCCATGCCCAGGGCCCGCACCACGGCGGCGCGGCCGGTGTCGGGATCGTCGGCGCCGGGGATATCGATCTCGTCCAGGCCGGTCAGGCCGGTTTCCAGGCCGCGCAGGGCCTTCTGCAGGCTCTCGGCGAAGGTGCGGCCGATGGCCATCACCTCGCCCACCGACTTCATCTGGGTCGTCAGGTAGGGCTCGGAGCCCGGGTACTTCTCGAAGGCGAAGCGGGGGATCTTGGTGACGACGTAGTCGATGCTGGGCTCGAACGAGGCCGGCGTCGCGCCGGTGATGTCGTTGGTCAGCTCGTCCAGGGTGTAGCCGACGGCCAGGCGCGCGGCGACCTTGGCGATCGGAAAGCCGGTGGCCTTGGAGGCCAGGGCCGACGAGCGCGACACCCGCGGGTTCATCTCGATCACCACCATGCGCCCGTCCGCGGGGTTCACCGCGAACTGCACGTTGGAGCCGCCGGTCTCGACGCCGATCTCGCGCAGCACCGCGATCGAGGCGGCGCGCATGCGCTGGTATTCCTTGTCGGTGAGCGTCAGGGCCGGGGCGACGGTGATGGAGTCGCCGGTGTGCACCCCCATCGGGTCGATGTTCTCGATGGAGCAGACGATGATGCAGTTGTCCGCCTTGTCGCGGACCACCTCCATCTCGTACTCCTTCCAGCCCAGCACGCTCTCCTCGATCAGCACCTCGTGCGTCGGCGACAGGTCGAGGCCGCCGGTGACGATCTCGCGGAACTCTTCCATGTTGTAGGCGATGCCGCCGCCGGTCCCGGCCAGGGTGAAGGACGGGCGGATGATCGCCGGCAGGCCGACGTCGATCTGCGCCTCCAGCGCCTCCTCCAGGGTATGCGCCACGCGCGAGCGCGGGCTCTCCAGGCCGATGGCGTCCATGGCGTCGCGGAACTTCTGGCGGTCCTCGGCCTTGTCGATCACGTCGGCCCGGGCGCCGATCATCTCGACGCCGTATTCCTTCAGCACCCCGGCGCTTTCCAGGGCCAGCGCCGTGTTCAGCGCCGTCTGGCCGCCCATGGTCGGCAACAGGGCGTCCGGCCGCTCCATGGCGATGATCTTCTTCACCATCTCCGGGGTGATCGGTTCGATGTAGGTCGCGTCGGCCACGTCCGGGTCGGTCATGATCGTCGCCGGGTTCGAGTTCACCAGGATGATCCGGTAGCCCTCGGCCCGCAGCGCCTTGCACGCCTGCACGCCCGAATAGTCGAATTCGCAGGCCTGGCCGATGACGATGGGGCCGGCGCCGATGATCAGGATGGAGTTGATATCGGTGCGTTTGGGCATCGTCTCTCGCGCGCAGGGACGGCCGCGCTTCCGAGCGCGCCGTTCGGTGGAGCAAAACTGCAGGTTAAGGCGCCCGTTTAGAGACCCTGCCGGCCCGGCGCAACCCCGCTCGGCCCCCCTTCTTGGGGAAGAGGTCGCGCGCGCCTTCCCCGATCTTCCCCTCGGGCGCGTGGGGTGCGCCCGGAGCCGGGGAGCCTGCCATGTCCACCACGTCCAGTCGCCGTGAGCTGATCGCCAGCGCCGTCGGCCTTGCCGCCCTGAGCGCGGCCCCGCCGGCGACGGCGGCGCTGCTGAACTTGCGGGGTGGCGGCGGGGGCGCGGGGCCGCTGGCGTTCGATCCGGCCATGTCCGGCGACGACCTGGCCCGCGAGGCGGTGGACGCCAGCCTGAACAAGCCATCGTTCGGCGGGACCAGCGGCACGACGCGGCTGGCGCCCTACAGTTTCCAGGTCGAGTTCGTGCATCGCTCGCGCGCCTCGGCCACCGCCCATGGCTACATCGGCGACTCGGGGCAGGCGCAGAAGGTGGTCGTCTGGACCCTGGCCGGGGCGCTGGAGGACGACGCCCTGCTGCAGTCGCTCACCGACGCCCTCTATCGCCGCTACGTCGACCGGCTGAGGGGCGCCGGCTTCGAGGTGCTGAGCCTGGACGAGATGAAGGCCGACCCGGACTTCATGAAGCTGCCGGGGTGGGATCGCAGCGGGCCGCTGGAACTGAAGGTCGGCGAACAGCACTCCAAGATCTTCGGCGCCAGCGGCCTGCCGATGCTGGCGCAGCAGAACGACCAGCGCGCCGGCTTCTTCAGCGCCCTGCCGCACTCGCTGGGACCCCTGGAGGGCAACATCGCCGCGGCGCTGGGCGCCCGCTTTGTCGAGGGGCGACTGGGCGTCGACTTCGTCAGCCTGCATTCCTCCGACCGCAAGCTGCTGTTCGGCGGGCGCGGCACGCGCGGGAACTGGGCCAAGGTCGACTCCACGGCCGCCATCGCCCTGATGCCCCAGGCCTGCTACGTCGGCGCGACGCCGGCCAGCGAGAAGAAGCGCGGCTTCTGGGGCGGCAACGCCGTGGCGCGCGCCAACCGCGCGGTGCTGCTGGGGTCCGACGGGCTCGAGGTCGCCAACACCACCACCAACGGGGACAAGGCCGCCGCCGCCATCTCGGCCGGCATCGGCGTGTTCTCGGCGATGAACGGCGTCGGCGCCTTCACCACCTCGGTGAAGCGCTACGAGGCCCGTACCACCCCGGCGGCCTATGTCGCCGAGGTCTCGCCGGCGGCGGAAGCGATGGTGGATGGCCTGGTCAAGCGGTTCGGCGAGACGCAGCCGCGGGTGTGAAGGGCCGGCGCGCACCCCTCACCCAACCCTCTCCCCCAAAGGGGGCGAGGGCTTTGAGGTTCAAAGGCTTGCACGAAAATAGCCCTCTCCCCATGCCAATGGGGAGAGGGTTGGGTGAGGGGAGCGATCGCGTGAAGCGAGCGCTTACTTGCGCCCGTCCATCAGCGCGGCGAAGCGCTGGAACAGGTACAGGCTGTCGGTCGGGCCCGGCGAGGCTTCCGGGTGGTGCTGCACCGAGAACACCGGCGCGTCCTTGACCGCCAGGCCGGCGTTGGTGCCGTCGAACAGCGAGACGTGGGTCTCCTCGACGTTGGCGGGCAGGCTGTCGCGGTCGACGGTGAAGCCGTGGTTCATGGAGACGATCTCCACCTTGCCGGTGGTCAGGTCCTTGACCGGGTGGTTCGCCCCGTGGTGGCCCTGTTCCATCTTCACCGTCCGGGCGCCCAGCGCCAGGGCCAGCATCTGGTGACCCAGGCAGATGCCGAACACGGGTGTGCCGCTGGCGACCAGGCGACGAATCTCGGGCACCGCGTACTTGCCGGTGGCGGCGGGATCGCCCGGGCCGTTGGACAGCAGCACCCCGTCCGGCTCGCGCGCCAGGATGTCTTCGGCGGTGGTGTCGGCGGGCACCACGCTGATGCGCGCGCCGATCGAGGCCAGGGCGCGCAGGATGTTGCGCTTCACCCCGTAGTCGACCACCACGACGTTGTACCGGGCGTCCTCGCCGTTCATCCAGGCATAGCCGTCCGGCCAGCTGTAGAGACCCTCGTCCCATTCGAACGGCTGCAGGCAGGTGGCGTCCTTGGCCAGGTCCAGGCCTTCCAGGCCGGACCACGCCCGGGCCTTGGCGACCAGGGCCTCGAGGTCGAACTCGCCCTTGGGGCTGTGGGCGATGACGCCGTGCGGCATGCCCTTCTCGCGGATCGCCTTGGTCAGGGCCCGGGTGTCGATGCCGGCCAGCGCGATCACGCCGCGGCGCTTCAGCCACCCGTCAAGATCGGAGTTGGCCCGCCAGTTGGCCGGGTCGGTGGGCACGTCGCGGAAGATCGCGCCGCGGGCGGCGGTCTCGGCCGCGCCCGACACCTGCTCGACGTCGTCGGAATTGGTTCCGACGTTGCCGATGTGGGGGAAGGTGAAGGCGACGATCTGGGCCATGTACGAGGGATCGGTGAGGATCTCCTGGTAGCCGCTCATCGCCGTGTTGAAGCAGACCTCGCCCACCGCGTCGCCTTCCGCGCCGGCGCCGAGGCCCTGGATGATGGTGCCGTCCGCCAGGGCGAGGACCCCGGTGACGCCGGGCAGCAGGTCGTGCGACATCGCGGGAGTTCCTTCCGTGCGGGCAAACGGCCGCGTAGGTAGTGATTCTGGCCGGCCGGGTCAACGCGCCACCCGCCGCGGCGGATGGACCCGTCAGGGCGCGTCAGGAGGAGAGCCGATGCTGGCCTTACGCCCGAACTGCGAATGCTGCGACAAGGATCTGCCGGCCGCGGCCGCGGACGCGCGCATCTGCACCTTCGAATGCACCTTCTGCGCCGACTGCGCGGAGAGCCGATTCGGCGGCGTCTGTCCCAACTGCGGTGGCGATCTGGTCGCCCGGCCGATCCGTCCGCCGGCGATGCTGGCGAAGTATCCGGCCCAGGCCGAGCGCTTCACCAAGGCCCATGCCCAGTGCGGCACGGCCGCCTGACCGAAGTCGCGCACCGGACGGCTACCTGCCGGGCCGCGCCAGGATCACGAAGCCGTACTTCCTGAAGATGGCGGACGCCTCGGGCCCCTGCAGGAAGCCGAGGAAGCGGCCGGCGGCCGGGTTGTGCGAGGCCAGCACCAGGGCCGCGGGATAGACGATCGGCGGGTGGCTGGCGTCGGGGAACAGGCCGACGATGCGCACCTTGGGTTCGACCTTGGCGTCGGTGTCGTACACCACGCCCAGCGGCGTCTCGCCGCGCGCCACGAAGGCCAGGGCGGCGCGCACGTTGTCGGCCGGCGCCAGCCTGTCCTTCACCTGGTCCCAGACGCCGAGCGCGGTCAGCGAGGCGCGGCCGTACTTGCCGGCCGGCACGTCCGGACCGGCCATGGCCAGGCGACCGGCGCCCAGGGCGCGGGCGATGGGAAAGCCCCTGGCGATGCGCAGCATCAGGTGAGAATCGGCCGGCGCGATCAGGGCCAGGTGGTTGGTCAGCACGTCGCGGCGGGTGGCGGCGACGATCAGGCGCTTCTGGTCCAGATAGGTCATCCAGTCGGCGTCGGCGGAGACGAACACATCGGCCGGCGCGCCCTGTTCGATCTGCCGGGCCAGCGCCGAGGAGGCGCCGTAGGAGATCCGCGGCGCCGCGGCGCCGTGCGCCGCATAGGCCTTGCCCACCTCGTCCATGGCGTTCTTCAGCGAGGCGGCGGCGAACACCGTCACCGGGGCGTCCGCCCGGGCCGGCGCGGCGAGGCTGGCGGCGCCGACGGCGATGATCAGGGCGAACAGGGACAGAAGGCGCTTCAAGAAACCGCTCCGGCATGAGGTCTAGCCATATACGGTGAAACATAGCGTGCCGGTGGGGAATGACCATGGCAAAACATCCGCGGCGGCGCCGGTTCCGGCCTGCCCGCGAAGGTGGTAGCGGACGGGGATGAGCATCACCACGGTCGGTCTCGATGCCGACGACACCCTCTGGCACAACGAGACCATCTTCCGCCTGACCCAGGACCGCTTCGTCGGCCTGCTCTCGCCGCACGCCGACGAGCCTTCGGTGCGCGAGCATCTGGCTGCGGTCGAGCGGCGCAACCTGCGGCTCTACGGCTATGGGGTGAAGGGCTTCACCCTGTCGATGATCGAGACGGCGATGGAGCTGGCGGACGGCGCCGACATCACCGCCGCCGTGCGCGAGATCCTCGCGGCGGGCCGCGAGATGCTGGCCCACCCGGTCGAGCCGCTGCCGGGGGTGCCCGAGACGCTGGCCATCCTGGCCGAACGCTACCGGCTGGTGCTGATCACCAAGGGCGACCTGCTGCACCAGGAGAACAAGCTGGCCGCCTCGGGCCTGGGCGACCTGTTCTCGGCGGTGGAGATCGTCTCTGAGAAGGACCGCGCCACCTACGAGCGGGTGTTCGAGCGGTTCGGCACCGGCGCCGCGGAGGCGGCGATGGTCGGCAACTCGATGAAGTCGGACGTGCTGCCGGCGATCGAGGCGGGGGCCTTCGGCGCCTACATCCCCTATGTGGTCACCTGGGCGCACGAACTGGCCGACGCGCCGGAGGATCACCCCCGCTATGCGGAACTTGCGGCGTTCACCGAACTGCCGGCATGGCTGGAGCGGATGCAGGGGGAGGCCAAGTGATGGCGCAGGACGTGGCCGGGCGGCCCTGGTGGCAGGGCGCGGTGATCTATCAGGTCTATGTGCGCAGCTTCTTCGACAGCAACGGGGACGGGCAGGGCGACCTGCCGGGGGTGCTGGCCAAGCTCGACTACATCCAGGCCCTGGGCGTGGACGCCATCTGGCTGTCGCCGATTCACCCGTCGCCGAACCGGGACTGGGGCTATGACGTCGCCGACTTCGACGGGGTGCAGGGCGACTACGGCACGCTGGACGACTTCAAGGCGCTGCTGGACGCGGCGCACGCGCGCGGCCTGCGCGTGCTGCTGGACGAGGTGCTGGCCCATACCTCCGACGAGCACGCCTGGTTCCTGGAGAGCCGCAAGGGCGGGGAGAAGGCCGACTGGTACGTCTGGGCCGATCCGCAGATCGACGGCACGGCGCCCAACAACTGGCTGTCGGTGTTCGGTGGCCCGGCCTGGTCGTACCAGCCCGACCGGCGCCAGCACTATCACCACAAGTTCCTGCGCCAGCAGCCCAAGTTGAATTGGCGCAACCCGCAGGCGCGCGCGGCGGCGCTGCGGGTGCTGGAGACCTGGCTGGAGCGCGGGGCGGACGGCTTTCGCCTGGATGTCGCCAACGCCTATCTGCACGACGAGGCCCTGACCCCCAATCCGTCGGTGCCGCCCGCCGAGCGCACGGCGTACAACTGGAGCCACGCCTCGAACCTGCAGCACCAGCGCTACGACGCCAATCTGCCGGAAAACATCGCGGTGCTGGACGAGATCCGCCGCCGGGTGGACGCCTTTGACGATCGCTTCGTATTCGGCGAATTCTCGGAGGAGGCCGAGCGCGCCGGCGGTTTCGCCGCACCCGACGAGGGGCTGCACGCCGGCTACAGCTTCCCGCTGTTGATCGCCAACCGCCTGTCGCCGGACTTCATCCTGAAGCACTTCGCCAACCTGGCGCGGCATCCGCGCCACTGGCCGTGCATCTCGTTCTCCAACCATGATGTCACCCGGACGGTCAGCCGGTTCGGCGACGGCGGCTCGAACCCGGCCCTGGCGCGGCTGATGCTGGCCCTGCTGGTGACCCTGAAGGGCACCACCCTGATGTACCAGGGCGAGGAACTGGGGCTGCCGGAGGCGGACCTCAAGCGCCATCAGCTGCGCGATCCGGTGGGCGATCTTTACTATCCGGTCGCCAAGGGGCGGGACGGCTGCCGCA
Source organism: Caulobacter sp. KR2-114 (assembly GCF_049446115.1). Lineage (NCBI taxonomy): Bacteria > Pseudomonadati > Pseudomonadota > Alphaproteobacteria > Caulobacterales > Caulobacteraceae > Caulobacter > Caulobacter sp. KR2-114. The sequence continues at coordinate 750,584 of NZ_JBMSEC010000001.1, read as the reverse complement.
CGCCGATGCCCTGGCAGGCGGATGCGCCCGCGCATGGCTTCACCCGCGGCGCCCCCTGGCTGCCCGCGGCGCCGGAGCACGATGGCCTGACCGTGGACGTGCAGGAGGCCGACGCCGGCTCGACGCTGAACTTCGCCCGCCACGTGATCGCCCTGCGCAAGGCCTCCCCGGCGCTGAAGTGGGGCCAGATCACCTTCCTCGACGCGCCTGCGCCGATCCTGGCGTTCGCCCGCGAGGCCGACGGCGAGATGGTGGTGGCGATGTTCAACATGAGCGGCGAGTCCGCCAGCTGGCCCGAGATCCCGGGCGGCGAGCTGCTCAGCATCACCGGCGAGGTGCTTGACGGGGTCTTTCAGCCCTATTCGGCCCTCATCATTCGCACCTGATCGTTCGCGCCTGATGTCACAGGCTTGAGGTCGGTCTCGTCTTCCCCACGAAACATGAAGGGGAAGGCGATGAAACGTACGCTGGCCGGTCTGCTGGCCCTGGTCTTCGGCCTCAACGGCCTGGTGATGATCTTCGCCGGGCTGTGGTGGTACGGCGTGGTTCCGGGCGTGGTGGCGACCGGCCCCTACAACCCGCACTTCGTCAAGGACATCGGCTCGATCTACCTAGTGTGCGCCGCCGCGCTCGCATGGCGCGCCGCCCGACCGCTGGCGGGGCAGGGCGCGCTGGTGGCCGCCGCAGCCTTCCAGGTGTTGCACGCCCTCGTGCACGTGACCGACGCGGCCGTGTGCGGCAGCCCCGTGGCGGCGCTGGTGCGCGACACCCCCGCCATCTTCCTGCCGACCCTGATCACCGTCTGGCTGGCCTGGCCGGCCCGCAAGAGCTGAAGGAGACCTGTCATGCTGAAAGCCATCTTCAGGCGCCAGATCGACGCCTTCGAACGCGACTTCAACTACGACGCCGGCTACATGCGCGACCTGCTGGACGCCAGCTCCTGGAAGTTCCTGCGCTTTTCGGTCGTGCCGGCCCTGGGCCGGGGCAAGTCGGCGCCGGCAGAAGCGGTGGCGGCGGCCGGGATCGTCGGGACCCTGGCGGAAGACTGCGGCCCCTGCACCCAGATCGGCGTCGACATCGCCGCGCGCGGCGGGATCAAGCCGCAGATCCTGCGCGCCATCCTGGCCGGCGATCTGGCGGCCATGGGCGAGACCGCCGCGCTCGGCTATCGTTTCGCCAAGGCGGTGCTGGCCCGCGATCTGGAGGAGGCCGATCCCCTGCGCGATCAGATCCTGACCCGGTGGGGCAAGGCCGGGCTCGTCGACATCAGCCTGGCCCTGACCACGGCGCGGATGTACCCGACGCTGAAATACGGCCTGGGCCACGGCAAGGCCTGCTCGCGCGTGCTGGTGGCGGGGGAGACAGCGCCCTTCCACAAGCCGCTCGCCGAGCCCGTCGCCGCATGACCCCCACCGACATCTTCGAAGGCGAGCGGCGGCGGCTGATCCGGCTCGCCTACCGCATGCTGGGCTCCCTGGCCGAGGCCGAGGACGCGGTGCAGGACGCCTGGCTGCGCTGGAGCGCGGTCGATCCGGCCGGCATCGATGCGCCACAGGCCTGGCTGGTGCGCGTGATCACGCGCCTGTGCCTGGACCGGCTGAAGAGCGCCCGCGCCCGGCGCGAGACCTATGTCGGCCCCTGGCTGCCCGAGCCGCTGGTGGAGGAGGTCACGGCCGATCCGCTGGAGCGCGCCGAGGACATCTCGGTCGCCTTCCTGCTGGCGCTGCAGCGGCTGTCGCCGCTGGAGCGGGCGGTGTTCCTGCTGCACGACGTGTTCGACCAGGACTATGCCGCCGTGGCCGACAGCCTGGGCCGCAGCGAACCGGCCTGCCGCCAGCTCGCCGCCCGCGCCCGCCAGCACGTGCGCGACGCCCGGCCGCGCTTCCAGGTGTCCGAGGAGGAGGCCGGCCGGCTCGCCGGGGCCTTCCTGCAGGCCGCCGCGTCCAACGACATGAGCGCCATCGCCAGCCTGCTGACCGAGGACGCCGTGCTGATCAGCGACGGCGGCGGCAAGCGCAAGGCGGCGCTGCGGCCGATGATCGGCCGCGAGGACGTACTGACCCTGCTGCGGGGACTCGCCTGGCGGCACGAACGCTGGGCCGACCTGGAGACTGCCCGCGTGGTCCGCATCAACGGCCTGCCCGGACTTGTGCTGCAGATGGACGACGGGCCGGCCACGCTCTCGCTCGAAGCCTCCGGCGACGGCCGCATCTCGGCGATCTACATCGTGCGCAATCCGGAAAAGCTCAGCCGCATCAACCGCTAGCCGCCGGTCGCCTCCAGCATGGCGCTCAGCAAGGCTTCGGCGCGGATCGGCTTGCCGAGGTGCGCGTCGGCGCCGGCCGCTTCGGAGGCGGCGAGGTCGTCTTGCGAGGTGTTCGCCGACAGGACGATGATCGGCAGTCGCGCCGCGCCGCTGTCGGCCTCGGCGCCGCGGATGAGGCGGATCGCCTCGAGCCCGTCCATCACCGGCATCTGCAGGTCCATCAGCACGATGTCGAAGCCGCCGGCGTTCAGGGCGTCCACCGCCTCGCGGCCGTTCTCGACGCTGACCACCTCGGCGCCGATGGCGTCCAGCATCAGCTCCACCACCTTGCGGTTGGTGGGGTTGTCGTCGGCCAGCAGCACGCGCAGAGGCGGGGCGTCGGCCAGACTGGCCTCGGCGGCGGCGGGCGGCAGGGACAGGATGACGGAAAAGGTCGAGCCCTCGCCCGGGCGGCTGCGGGCGGTGATCTCGCCGTCCATCAGCTCGGCCAGCTGACGGCAGATGGCCAGGCCGAGCCCCACGCCGCCATGCTGGCGGGTGGCGGAGGTGTCGCCCTGCTCGAAGCGGCCGAACAGCCGCTCGGCGTCGGCCTCCTCGAAGCCCACCCCGGTGTCGGTGACCTCCAGCCGCCAGCGGGTGCGGCCCTCCTCGAAAACCGGGGCGACCGAGACCTGAACCCCGCCCTCGGGGGTGAACTTCAGGGCGTTGCTGAGCAGGTTGGCGAGGATCTGCCGCACCCGCTCGGCGTCGCCCACCACCTGCCCGGCCACCCCTTCCGACAGCCGCAGGTTCAGCGCCAGCTTCTGCGCCTCGGCGCGCGGGCGGTAGGCCTCGATCGTGTCGCGCACCAGCGCCGGCAGGTCGAAGGGCGCGGCGTTGATGGCCAGGCTGCCGGCGCCCAGGCTGTTGTAGTCCAGCAGGTCCGAGACCAGCCGGTTGAGCCGCCCCGCCGACTGCAGCACGCCGCTCACCAGTTCGCGCTGTTCGTCGGACAGCGCCGTGCGCGACAGCACGTCGGCCAGGCCCATCACCCCGTTCAGCGGCGTGCGCAGTTCGTGGCTGACCTTGGCGAGGAATTCGGACTTGGCCTTGCTGGCCGCCGCGGCGTTCGCCAGGGCGTCGGTGAGGGCGATGGCCTGGGTTTTCATCGCGGTGATGTCGATGCGCAGGCCGATCACCCCGCCATCGCTGGTGCGGCGCTCCTCGATCAGCACCCAGCGGCCGTCCTTCAGGCGCTGTTCGTGCCGCTGACCCGGGTTGCGCAGCATCTCCAGCCGCCGCCCCAGCCACTCGTCCTCGTTGCCGATCGCCTCGGGATAGTCGCCGCGGGCGACGCCGATGCGCAGGGTGTCCTCCAGCTTCGCGCCGGGGGCGAACAGGTCGGCCGAGCGGTGGTAGATCTCGGCGTAGCGCTGGTTCCACAGGATGTACCGGCCCTCGGAGTCGAGGAACACGATGCCTTCGGGCAGGGCGTCGAGGGCGGCGGCGAGGCGTTCCTCGGCGAGGCGCGCATCGGCCTCGGCCCGGCGGACGGCCAGATGCGGGAACAGGGCGCCGGACAAGGCGGAGCCAAGCCGGCCCAACAGGCCTCGCTTCGGCACGCTCCCCCGCACAGACCCCATGACTACGCCCAACGCTCCTTGGAGCGAATCCCCCGACCGCCGCCACCTTGCCGCCCGCAGGTTGAGCCCTTTGGTGACGGGCGCGTCACCCGCGCCGCATTCCGGCGCGGCGCCTGGGTTTTGGGCGACATCGATCGCCGGCGCCGCCAAATCGGACAACGGCCGCCGCGAGCCGCCTGCAGCAGGCGTGGACGGCGGCGGCCGGATCGCCGAAAAGGGGAGCGCAACCTGCGGCGTGCGCGGGATGCCGGGGGCCTCGATGTCGATTCCGCAAGATACGCCGGGCCCCGCGCCCGGACCCTGGGGAGCGGCCGCGCCGCAGACCGGGCCGGACCCGTCGCCCAACCCGAACCGCTCGATCAGCGGGCTGGCCATGGGCCTGATCACCGTCTGGGCGGCCACCTGGGCGGCGCTCGGCCTGATGCCGCAACCCCCCAAGGTGCTGACCTTCGCCTTCGTCATCAGCGGCTGGATCCTGGCGCTGTCGGCGCACGAGTTCTGCCACGCCTGGGTCGCCGACCGTGGCGGCGACACGACGGTGGAGGGGCGCGGCTATCTGACCCTCAATCCCCTGAAGTACGCCGACCCGTTCATGAGCATCGTCATCCCGGTGCTGGTGCTGGCGATCGGCGGCATCGGCTTTCCCGGCGGCGCGGTCTACCTGCGGCCCGACCTCATGCGCAGCCGTCTGTGGCGCTCAGCCGCCTCGCTGGCCGGGCCGGGCGGCACCCTGGCGGTGCTGCTGGGTCTTTCGGCGGCCATGGCGCTCATGCAGGCGACCGGCTTCTCCGGGGCGGCCGGGCCGGCGGTGGCGCTGCTGGCCTTCCTGCAGGCCACGGCCCTGGTGCTGAATCTGCTGCCGATCCCCGGGTTCGACGGCTTCGGCGCCCTGCGGCCGTACATCCCGCCCCGGGTGCAACTGGCCCTGCTGCCGGTGCAGCGTGTGGCCGCGCTGCTGTTCATCGCCGCCCTGCTGTGGTTCCCGCCGCTCAGCGTCGTGCTGTTCGGCGTCGCCGAGCTGCTCTGCGCGCTGCTGGGCATCTCGCCGCAACTGATCCTGGACGGGCTGAAGAGCTTCCAGTTCTGGAATTGAAAGCGCCTTCGCGCCTATCATCGTCCGTGCGCTTCGACGACCGCTTCCTCGACGAGCTGAAGAACCGGCTCCGCCTGTCCGACGTGATCGGCAAGACGGTGAAGCTGCGGCGGCAGGGGCGCGAGTACGTCGGCCTGTCGCCGTTCACCAAGGAGAAGTCGCCGTCGTTCTTCGTCAACGATGACAAGGGCTTCTTCCACGACTTCTCGTCCGGCAAGCACGGCGACCTGATCGGCTTCCTGCAGGAGACCCAGCGGCTGACCTTCGTCGAGGCGGTGGAGCAGCTGGCGGCGGAAGCCGGCATGGCCCTGCCCGAGCCCGATCCCCAGGCGGCGGCGCAGGAGAAGAAGCGCCAGGGCCTGGCCGACTGGCTGGACGCCGCGGCCGCCTGGTTCGAGGCCGAACTGCGCCGGCCGGTGGGGCGGGCGGCCCGGGAGTATCTGGAGCGCCGCGGCCTGCCGGAGAGCGAGTGGGCCCGCTTCCGTCTGGGCTTCTCGCCCGCCGGGCGCACGGCGCTGAAGGACTATCTGGTGGCCAAGGGCGCCCGCCCGGGCGAACTGGTCGAGGCGGGGCTGCTGATCGCGCCGGAGGACGGCGGCGCGCCCTACGACCGGTTCCGCGACCGCATCATCTTCCCGATCACCGACGGGCGCGGGCGGATCATCTCGTTCGGCGGCCGGGCCATGGATCCGGAGGCGCGGGCCAAGTACCTGAACGGCCCGGACACCAGCCTGTTCGACAAGGGGCACGTGCTCTACGGCCTGCCGGAGGCGCGCAAGCTGCTGCACGCCGGCGGGGACGGCGCCATCCTGGTGGTGGTGGAAGGCTACATGGACGTGATCGCCTGCCAGCGATCCGGCATCGCGGGCGTGGCGGCCATGGGCACGGCGCTGGGCGAGGCGCAGATGGAGATGCTGTGGCGGCTGCATCCGGAGCCGGTGCTGTGCTTCGACGGCGACCGGGCCGGCAAGCTGGCGGCCAGCCGGGCGATGGACCGCGCCCTGCCGCTGCTGAAGCCGGGGCGCAGTTTCCGCTTCGCCGCCGTGGTCGGCGGCAAGGACCCCGACGACGTGCTGCGCGAACAGGGGGCGGCGGCGCTGAAGAGCCAGCTGGCCGCCGGCGCGCCGTTCGCCGAGATGCTGTTCAACCGCGAGCGCGACGCCGAGCCGCTGGACACGCCCGAGCGCCGCGCGGGCCTGAAGCAGCGCCTGCGCGCCGCCGCCGCGTCGATCGCCGACAAGGACCTGGCCCAGGCCTATCGCGACGACCTGCTGCGGCGCTACGACGGCCTGTTCGCCCCCCCGTCGCGGGGCGGCGGCGAGGGGAGGGGGCCGCGCGGCGGCGGCCGGGGACGCAATGGCGGGCGCCGTGGACCGTGGCGCGAGGACGAGGGCAGCCTCTATCCGACGCCCCAGGGGGTGGCTGCGGCGAAACGCCTCGCCGGCAGCCTGGGTGCGGCGCCAGCGGCGCTGGCCAAGCATGCGATCGCCGATCCGCATGTACTGGATGAGCATCTCGAGGCGCTGGAGGCGTACGGCTTCGGTGATCCGGCCCTGGATCAATTGGCCAAGGAAATCATCCGCCTGCGGCTGGAGGCGGAACATCTTGACACCGAGGCGCTGCAACGCCATTTGGCGGCTACAGGCTTTAGCGCGCTGTTGACTGACATCGACCGGGCCGCACCGCATTCGGGCGCGCCCTTCATTCAATCGGATGTCACCCTCGCAACCGCCAGAGCCCAGTGGTCGCATGCCTTCGCCGTTCTGAACCGGCTGGCTGCGCTGGAGCAGGCGTTGACGGCCGCCAAGCACGACTTGGGGGACGGAGCGACGTCGGGTGCGTCCGGCACAGCGGTGTTCATGACGTTGAAGACCGAGCGCGACGCACTGAGGCGGGCGGTAAGACTGGGAACGATTTGGATAGAAGACGGGTCCTGATTGAGGCGAACGCCTTGACTCCGCCCGGCCATTAACCATTTGCGGCGCCGTTCTTGCATCCAGCGAGGGCGGCCCCCGGAGACCTAGATGAGCACCACCACGACCGCAGACGCCCCCGAAGCGCCCGCCGCGCCGGATGGGCCGCTGCTCGACCTCACCGACGCCGGGGTCAAGAAGTTCATCAAGCAGGCCAAGGCCCGCGGCTATGTCACCATGGACGAGCTGAACAAGGTTCTGCCGTCGGAAGAGGTGACGTCCGAGGCCATCGAAGACACCCTGGCCATGCTCTCCGAGATGGGCGTCAACGTGGTCGAGGCCGAGGAGGACGCGGCCGAGAGCGAAGGCGGCGAGGTCGCCGTGCGCGAAGAGACCGCAGTCGCCGAGTCCGCGGACAAGCAGAGCGCCTACGACCGCACCGACGACCCCGTGCGCATGTACCTGCGCGAGATGGGCTCCGTGGAGCTGCTGTCGCGCGAGGGCGAGATCGCCATCGCCAAACGCATCGAGGCCGGCCGCGACACGATGATCCGCGGCCTGTGCGAAAGCGCCCTGACCTTCGAAGCCATCATGGTGTGGCGCGAGGAACTGGCGCAGGGCCGCATCCTGCTGCGCGAGGTCATCGACCTCGAGCAGACCTACGGCGGCCAGGTGGCCCAGGCCCTGAGCGACGAGGCGGTGGCCGGCGAGGCCTCCGACAGCGAGGCGGCCGTCCGCAGCGAGGACGACGAGGACGAGGATGGCGGCGCCGCGGCGGCCAAGGCCGAATCCGACGACGACGACTTCGACGACGGCGCCGGCCCGACCATCAGCGCGATGGAGGCCGAGCTGCGCGAAGGGGTGATGGCCACCCTGGACGCCATCGCCGGCGAGTTCGAAAGCTTCCGCCGCCTGCAGGAAAAGCTGGTCGAGCACCGGCTGAAGGGCGAGCAGCTGGCCGACAGCGAGCGTGTGGCCTACGAGGCCGCCACGGGCGCCATCGTGCAGCACCTGAAGACGCTGAAGCTGAACAACAACCGCATCGAGGCGCTGGTCGAGCAGCTGTATGCGATCAACAAGCGCCTGATGGGCCTGGAGGGGCGCCTGCTGCGCCTGGCCGACAGCTACGGCATCAGCCGCGGCGAATTCCTGAAGGCGTACTTCGGCTCGGAAATGGATCCGGCCTGGGCCCAGAAGGTGCCGCAGCTGGGCATCCGCTGGACCAAGTTCGTCGAGAACGACGCCCACCAGATCAGCGACATCCGCCAGGAGATCGCCACCCTGGCCACCGAGTCCGGCGTGCCGATCGACGACTACCGCCGCATCGTCCAGACCGTGCAGAAGGGCGAGCGCGAGGCGCGTCAGGCCAAGAAGGAAATGGTCGAGGCCAACCTGCGCCTGGTGATCTCGATCGCCAAGAAGTACACCAACCGCGGCCTGCAGTTCCTGGACCTGATCCAGGAAGGCAACATCGGCCTGATGAAGGCGGTGGACAAGTTCGAGTACCGCCGCGGCTACAAGTTCTCGACCTACGCCACCTGGTGGATCCGGCAGGCGATCACCCGCAGCATTGCCGACCAGGCAAGAACCATCCGCATCCCGGTGCACATGATCGAGACGATCAACAAGATCGTCCGCACCAGCCGCCAGATGCTGCACGAGATCGGCCGCGAGCCGACCCCGGAGGAGCTGGCCGAGAAGCTGGCCATGCCGCTGGAGAAGGTGCGCAAGGTGCTGAAGATCGCCAAGGAGCCGATCTCCCTCGAAACGCCGATCGGCGACGAGGAAGACAGCCACCTGGGCGACTTCATCGAGGATAAGAACGCGGTGCTGCCGATCGATGCGGCGATCCAGTCGAACCTGCGCGAGACCACCACCCGCGTGCTGGCTTCGCTGACGCCGCGCGAGGAGCGCGTGCTGCGCATGCGCTTCGGCATCGGCATGAACACCGACCACACCCTGGAAGAGGTCGGCCAGCAGTTCTCGGTGACCCGCGAGCGCATCCGTCAGATCGAGGCCAAGGCGCTGCGCAAGCTCAAGCACCCCAGCCGCAGCCGCAAGCTGCGCAGCTTCCTCGACAGCTGACGCCTGCCGCCCGTCGGCAAGCCTTGCGGGGAGGTCGGAAACGGCCTCCCCGTTTTGCTGCGCTCTGTCCGCCACAGCGCCCGGATCACGGAAAGCGAAGGGTCTGATCCCGAAGCTTTGATCGAACGGCGTTTGCCGTCAGGGCTGACGCTGCGTTAGGGTAAAGGCGTTGGGGAAGGAGGCTCTGATGTACTTCATCGAGCACCGCAAGGGACGCTTCCCGCTCAAGCGCGAGACCAGCGCCGCCCCCGGTATCGACGCCGTCCTGGCCGCCGCCATGCTGCGGGCCCGCGACATCGGCGCCGACAACATCGTCATCCTCGGCCGCAACGGCCGCGTGGCCGGCGTGTTCTCGACCCACAGCGCCAACATCGACTGAAGCCAGCGTCGACTGACGCCAGCAGGGGCGGCGGTTGCTGCGCCGCAATTGGCGTTCGGCGGTCGCCTGGTCGACTCGGGGCGTGGCGCGGCGACCCGGCCGCCGCCCATGGGCGGGCCGGACACCCGCCGGCGGCAGAATGATCGCGTACAATTGATTGGTTGCAAACGTGAAATAGTTTGCATGCGTGACGCACGGGGACCCCGTTCGTGTCATCTGGGTAATCATTGATAATCAGAAATCGCGAGTCGTTCTCAAGTTATCGACGCTAAGTCAGGGCGTGGCGCGTCAATGCCTTGCAGGACAACGGCTCCGAGATCCGAGAGATCGTCCTGTAAGCCTCAATCCAGAGGAAGATTGCACCTACCGGATGTCTGCATCCGCGCGATGACACACGCCATGCCTGTGTTGTCGAGATTCAACGCCAATATTCGACATCCAAACAGCCGTATTGACAGATCGCCGAGCCGATACCTCTACTTGCTTCAAACCCCGGTTGCCCGTTCGCGCAGGGGGCCGGAATCAAGAAGCGCGAGGAAACGTCAGCACGAGCCGCGGCAAACGCGGCCGTTGGGAGGTGTTCGGATGTCAAATACTCTGCAAACGCGGAGCGCTTTGCTCGTGGGCGCGTCAGTGGCGGCAATCGTCGCCCTGGGGTCCACCGCTCAGGCCGCCACCGCAGCCGCCTCGGGGAGCAGCAGTTCTGATCAGCCCACAACCCTGGGCGAGCTGGTGATCACCGCCGAGCGCCACGCTGAAAACCTGCAGGATACGCCCATCGCGGTGTCCGCCTTCTCCGAGGAGAAGCTCAAGACCCAGCGGCTTGACGGCGGCCAGAACCTCGAAGTCTCGATCCCGAACGCGAACTTCTCGCGCGGCAACTTCGGCGGCTACAACTTCCAGATCCGCGGCGTGGGCACCAAGGTGGTCGGGTCCGGCGGCACATCCGGCGTCAGCTTCAACATCAATGAACTGCCGGTCGCGGCCAACCACTTCGCCGACACCGACTTCTACGACGTGCAGCGCGTCGAGGTGCTGCGCGGCCCGCAGGGCACCCTCTATGGGCGCAACGCCACGGGCGGCGCGGTCAACGTCATCACCAACCAGCCGACCGAAGGCTTCGGCGGCAGCATCACCGGCGAGTATGGCGCCTACAACGAGCGCAAGCTGACCGGCTTCCTGAATTTCGGGCTCAACGACGAGTTCCGGGTCCGGCTCGCGGGCTTCTGGAAGAAGACCGACGGCTTCGGCCACAACAGCTTCACCGGCCACCACGTCGATGGCCTGGACCTGGGCTCGATCCGCGCCACCGTGTCCTTCAAGCCGAACGACAAGTTCAGCGCCTACCTCGTGTTCGAGCATTACCAGGAGAACGACACACGCAACCGCGTCGGCAAGCAGCTGTGCATCAAGGACCCGGGTCCGAGCCACATCGGCAGCTACACCACGAACGCGCTGGACCGTGAGTTCACCACCCAGGGCTGCGTGCCCGGCACGCTGTATCAGAATGCGGCCTATGGCACGCTTAACAGCTCCGGGACCCTGGGCGGCGAACTGACCAACCTGATCGGCCTGTCCAGCGGCGACGTGTTCGCCACCCACCCGCTGCAGAACCACAACCTGCATGACATCGAGTCGGCCATCGATCCCTACTACTACGCGCGGTCCGAGATGGTGGACCTGCACATGGAGTACCGGATCACCGACACCCTGACGCTGTCGTCGATCACCGGCTTCAACCACAACTGGGGCGCCTCGGCCGAGGACTACAATCGACTGGTCCCGACGATCCCGTTCAACACTGTGCCCGACCCGAACAACGCCTTCGCCTCGGCCGTGGGCGGGCAGGGGGTGTACACCTTCATCTACCAGTCGCTGTTCCCCGGCGGGGTGATCAACGACCCGCAGACCGGCGCCTCGAACAAGCTCAACAGCTTCGACTACGGCAATACCGAGGGCATCGAGTGGACGCAGGAGTTCCGCCTGTCGTCGTCTTTCTCGGGGCCGCTGAACTTCTCGGGCGGCCTGTTCTACTCCAGCGAGCGCAACCCGCAGGGCACCGTCAACTACTACGTCGAGAGCAGCTCGCTGACGGCCTTCTCGATGCTGAACAACGCCCTCGGCGGCGGGGTGTTGGGCGGCCCGGTGACCGTCGGCCAGGGCTATCCGCCGAACGGCGTCGGCCACAACTACTATGACGCCCGCTTCGGCGGCATCCTGCAGTCATACGCGGCGTTCGGCGAGGCCTACTGGCAGGCGACGCCGGACATCAAGGTGACCGCCGGCCTGCGCTACACCTCGGACAAGCTGAACAACACCCAGTACCCGATCCTGCTGCTGGTGCCGGGCTTCAGCGGCTTCCCGTCGGTGAACTGCACCACGGTGGTGAGCGCTACCTGCAACGTCAACCAGCGGCACACCTGGAACGCCCTGACCGGGCGCTTCAACGTCGACTGGACGCCGCACCTGTCGTTCACCGACAAGACCCTGGTCTATTTCACCTATTCGCGCGGCTACAAGGGCGGCGGCTTCAACACGCCCTGCCAGGGTAACCTCGGCCAGGCCGGCGGCGGCGCCTGCGGCTACGCGCTGCAGTTCAGCCCCGAATTCATCGACGCCGTCGAACTGGGCACCAAGAACACCCTGATGAACGGCGCGCTGACGCTCAACGGCGACTTCTTCTACTACAATTACAAGAACTATCAGATCTCCAAGATCGTCGCCGAGTCTTCGGTGAACGAGAACATCAACGCCAAGATTTACGGCGTGGAGTTCGAGGGCGTCTGGTCGCCGGTGCGCAATCTGACCCTGAACGCCAACGTCGGCTACCTGCACACGGAAATCACCGGTGGCGATTCCATCGACACCATGAACCTGACGCAGAGCGATCCGACCTATACCCTGCTGAAGACCGGCAGCGGCGCCAACTGCATCGTCGACACCGCGGGCCTGGCCACTCTGCTCAACGCCACCAGCGGCGCCCTGGGCGGGGCCGGCCTGACCAAGCTGTGCAGCGGCAACGCGACCGTTTCCGCGGCGGACTACAACGCGTTCCTGGTCAACGTCGCCGGCTTCAGCCAGGGCCAGGCCAACGCCTTCACCGGCGCGCCGGGGAGCCCCGGTGGGCTGCTCTACACCTACTCCGGCCGCGCTTCGATCGACGGGGTGGGGGTGGACCTCAAGGGCAAGCAACTGCCCAACTCGCCGCATTGGACGCTGAGCTTTGGCGCCCAGTACGTGTTCGAGCTGCCCGGCGAATGGAAGGCCACCCTGCGCGGCGACTACTACTGGCAGGCCGCCAGCTACGCCCGCATCTACAACGCGGTGAACGATCAGCTGAAGCCGTGGAACAACCTCAACGCCACCCTGACCTTCTCCAATGCAGACAAGGGCATCGACCTGCAGCTGTGGGTCAAGAACCTGACCAACAACCAGCCGCTGACCGACACCTACGTGACCGACCCCACCTCGGGGATGTTCACCAACGTGTTCACCCTCGATCCGCGCACCTACGGGGTGTCGCTGACCAAGCGTTTCTAGGGTCGATGCGCCGGCGGCGGGCCGACCCGGTCCGCCGCCGGTCCGCGTAGAAACGAGGCAGTCCGGGGCGCCGGCTGCATGAAATGTGAGGGCGCGGCGCAACACCGCCGCGCTTTTTTCCCGTGCCGGCGAAAATGCGGCGCGCGCGCAACATTCCAGGAGGCCCCTCCGGCTGACGCAGGGGCCACTTTTCTGATCGCTGATAACTTCGAAATCCTCTTCGGTCCGCCGCGGCGGGCCGAACCGTCAGGGTTGTGCGCAAGATATTGGAAAGCCTGCACGTTACCTGGCTCGCCCCGTATCCCTGTTGGGTTCGAGGGACAGGGCCCAAGCTCCAGTCTGGTGTCAGAGGTGGGAAGCTTTCCCTGACGTAAATCGGCTCGCCATGCGTCAAATATGGCCATCATGAAACATTGAGGGTTCAAACAGGCGTATTGACATGCTCGCCGGCCGCCGGAACTACTTCGGCCGCGCTGTGCATGGCCCCGCAAGACAGGTGGCCGGTTCCGGGCGCAGGGAAAACGTCAGCACGAGCCGCGACTAACGCGGCCGTTGGGAGGTGTTCGGATGCCAAATACTCTGCGTCTGCGGAGCGGATTACTCATGGGCGCCTCGCTGGTGGCGATGGCGACGCTGGGATCGACCGCGCACGCGGCGACCGCCGCGGCAGCGGCCGGCGCCGGAGCCGGCAGTTCGGACCAGCCGACCACCATCGGCGAACTTGTGATCACCGCAGAACGCCACGCCGAGAACCTGCAGGACACGCCCATCGCGGTGTCCGCCTTCTCCGGCGACACGCTGAAGACCAAGCGCCTCGACGGCGGCGAGAACCTGGAAACCTCGATCCCGAACGCGAACTTCTCGCGCAGCAACTTCGGCGGCTACAACTTCCAGATTCGCGGCGTCGGCACCAAGGTGATTGGCGCCGGCGGCACGTCCGGGGTCAGCTTCAACCTCAACGAACTGCCCGTCACGGCCAACCACTTCGCCGACGAAGAGTTCTATGACGTCTCGCGCGTGGAGGTGCTGCGTGGCCCGCAGGGCACCCTCTATGGCCGCAACGCCACCGGCGGCGCGGTGAACATCATCACCAACCAGCCCACCGACGGCTTCAACGGCAGCATCACGGGCGAATACGGGAACTACAGCGAGAAGAAGCTGACGGGCTTCGTCAACTTCGGCCTGAACGACGAGTTCAGGGTCCGCCTCGCCGGCTTCTGGAAGGACCACGACGGCTACGGCCTGAATTCGTACACGGGTGACCGCGTCGATGGGGAGAACGTGGGCTCGATCCGCGCCACGGTGTCGTTCAAGCCCAACGATCGGTTCAACGCCTACCTCGTGTACGAACACTTCGAGGAGAACGACACGCGCAATCGCGTGGGCAAGCAGCTCTGCATCAAGGATCCGGGCCCCAGCACGGTCGGTGGCTACACGACGAGCGCGCTCGACAAGGAGTTCATGACCCAGGGCTGCCAGGCCGGCTCGCTCTATAGTCCGGCGTCCTATGGCACCCTGAACAGCTCGGGCACCCTGGGCGGAGAGCTGGCCAACATCCTCGGCCTGACCAGCGGCGACGTGTTCGCCAACCATCCGCTGCAGAACCGCAATCTGCACGACATCGAGTCGAGCATTAATCCGCTCTACAAGGCGCGATCGGAAACCGTCGACTTCCACATGGAATGGCGGATCACCGACAATCTGACCCTCAGCTCGGTGACCGGCTACAACCACGCCTGGGGCACGTCGGCGGAAGACTACAACCGTCTGGTGCCGCTGATCGGCTTCAACGCCACGCCGGATCCGAACAACGGCATCGCCGGGGCCGTGGGCGGCCAGGCCACCTACGCCTACCTCTACAGCCTGCTGTTCCCGGGCGGCGTGGTCTCCGACCCGCAGACCGGCACCTCCAACAAGCTGAACAGCTTCGACTACGGCACGTCGGAAGACATCGAGTGGACGCAGGAGTTCCGCCTGTCGTCGTCGTTCTCCGGCCCGCTGAACTTCTCCGGCGGCCTGTTCTATTCCAGCAACCGCACGCCGAACGGCACGTCCAACTACTACGTCGAAAGCAGCTCGCTCACCGCCTTCTCGCAGATGAACAACCTGCTGGGCGGCGGTCTTCTGGGCGGCCCGGTCACCATCGGCGCCGGCTATCCGCCGGACGGAACCGGGCACAACTACTACGACAGCCGCGGCGGCAGCCTGCTGCAGTCCTATGCGGCCTTCGGCGAGGCCTATTGGCAGGCGACGCCGGACATCAAGATCACCGCCGGCCTGCGCTACACCAGCGACCACCTGCAGTACGAACAGTACCCGATCCTGCTGCTGGTGCCGGGCTTCTCGGGCTTCCCGACGACCGACTGCACCACCGTCGTCAGCGCCACCTGCAACATCAACCAGCGCCACGTCTGGAACGCGCTGACCGGTCGCTTCAACGTCGACTGGACGCCGCACCTGTCGTTCACCGACAAGACCCTGGTCTACTTCACCTATTCCCGCGGCTATAAGGGCGGCGGTTTCAACACCCCGTGCCAGGGCAACCTGGGCGAGGCGGGTGGCGGCGCCTGCGGCTACTCGCTGCAGTTCTCCCCCGAGTTCATCGACGCCTTCGAACTGGGCACCAAGAACACCCTGCTGAACGGTCAGCTGACGCTGAACGCCGACTTCTTCTACTACAACTACAAGAACTACCAGATCTCCAAGATCGTGGCGGAGTCCTCGGTCAACGAGAACATCAACGCCAAGATCTACGGCGCCGAGTTCGAGGGCGTCTGGTCGCCGGTGCGCAACCTCACCCTGAACGCCAACGTCGGCTATCTGCATACGGAGATCACGGGCGGCGACTCGATCGACACCCTGAACCTGACGGGCAGCGATCCGACCTATGTGCTGCTGAAGACGGGCAGCGGGGCCAACTGCATCGTGGACTCGGCCGGCATCGCCCAGCTGCTGACCGCGACCAGCGACGCGCTCGGCGGCGCCGCCCTGACCAAGATCTGCGGCGGTCCGACGGCCTACAGCGCCTTCCTGACCACGCCGGTGGCTTCCGGTGGCGCTGGCCTGAGCACGGCGACGGCCAACTTCTTCACCGGCGCGCTCTACAACTACGGCTCCAACGCCTCGATCGACGGCGTCTCGGTGAACCTGAAGGGCAAGGAGCTGCCGAACTCGCCGCATTGGACGCTCAACTTCGGCGCCCAGTACGTGTTCGAGCTGCCCGGCGACTGGAAGGCCACCCTGCGCGGCGACTACTACTGGCAGGCCTCCAGCTACGCCCGCATCTACAACGCGGTGAACGATCAGCTGAAGGCGTGGAACAACCTCAACGCCACCCTGACCTTCTCCAACGTGGACAAGGGCGTCGACCTGCAGCTGTGGGTGAAGAACCTCACCAACAACCAGCCGATCACTGACACCTATGTGACCGACGCCACGTCGGGCCTGTTCACCAACGTGTTCACGCTCGATCCGCGCACCTACGGGGTGTCGCTGACCAAGAAGTTCTAGGACCCCGGGATCGCCGCGCGGCTCAGGCCCCGCGGCGCCTTCGGAAAGAAAATGGCGGGCGGCGGGAATATCCCGCCGCCCGTCTGCGTCTCATCTCCCGACACCCGCTCGATGGAGATGAGATCGATGGCCAACCGAAGCGATGACCTGCCCGACGCCGGCCGCCGCGGCGCCCTGAAGTGCATGGCCTGGGCCGGAACCGGCGTGGTCTGGGGCCTGGCCGGCGGCCTGCCGATGGGCCTCGGCCTGGAGGCGGCCAACGCGGCGACGCGCACCGCCGGGACGAAGCCCTTCACCTTCGTGCAGGTCAGCGACAGCCACATCGGCTTTGCCAAGCCGGCCAACCCGGACGCCCGCGCCACCTTCCGCGAGGCGGTGGCCAAGATCCGGGCCCTGCCGGACAGCCCGGCCTTCATCGTCCACACCGGCGACGTCAGCCAGCTCTCCAAGGACCAGGAATTCGACGACGCCGACCAGATCCTCAAGGAAGCCGGCCTGCCGGTGTTCCACGTTCCTGGCGAGCACGACGTTCTGGATGACGGCGCCGGCAAGGCCTTTCTCGCCCGCTATGGCGCGCTGCCGGACGGCCGCAGGGCGCAGGGCGCCGGGTGGTACAGCTTCGATCATTCCGGCGTCCACTTCGTCGCCCTGATCAATGTGCTGAACCTCAAGGCGGGCGGCCTTGGCAGCCTGGGACATGAGCAGCTGGCGTGGCTCAGGGCGGATCTCGCCGGCCGCTCGGCTTCCACGCCGATCGTGGTGCTGGCCCACATCCCGCTGTGGTCGGTCTATCCCGACTGGGGGTGGGGCACCGACGACGCCGGCGAGGCGCTGAAGCTGCTCTCGCGGTTCGGCTCGGTGACCGTGCTCAACGGCCACATCCATCAGGTGCTGCAGAAGGTCGAGGGCCGTGTCGCCTTCCACACCGCCCGCTCCACCGCCTTCCCGCAGCCCGCGCCAGGGCAGGGACCGTCGCCCGGCCCGATGAAGGTGCCCGCCGAACAGCTGCGCGGCGTGCTGGGCGTGCGCCAGGTCGACTTCGTCCGCGCCGGCCAGCCGCTGGCCGTCATCGAAACCCCGCTGGCCTGAGCGCCGCGCTCGACTTTCCAGGAGATTCTCAGTGTTCAAGTCCAACGCCGCGCGTGCGGCGCTCATCGCCTTCGCCCTGATGGGTGGTGTTTGCATCGGGGGCGGCCTCGCGCTCGCCGCGGCCCCGGCGCCGGCGACGGCCAGCGCCCCGGTGGTCACCATCGGCAACTTCACCTTCGGCCCGATGACCCTGACCGTGCCGGTCGGAGGCCAGGTCACCTGGGTCAACGACGACGACGTGCCGCACACGGTGGTCGCCACCGACGGGACATTCCGCTCGCACCCCATCGACTCCGAGGAACGCTTCAGCTTCACCTTCACCAAGCCCGGCGTGTACAGCTACTTCTGTTCGCTGCACCCGCGCATGGTCGGAAAGGTGATCGTCAAGCGTCCGTGACCGCATATGCCCCGCCAGCACAGTCCAGGCAGCGGCCGGGTGGTGTCCATCCGCCCTCCGCTCGCCCCGCTCGGCCGCCGTCCCGCCCGGGACGGGGAGGGCGCTGACGTGCCGGCGGAGCGATCGCTTCCGAGCCGCCGGGGCCTCGATCCGGCCGGTTCGGGCGGAACCGCGTCGGCCTCATCCAGTCCCTCGCAACCGGCGCGGTTCCGCAGCCTTGTCCTGCCCCACCTCGACAGCGCCTACGGCTTCGCCCGCTATCTGTGCCGCGACCCGGCCGCCGCCGAGGACATCGCCCAGGAGGCGATGCTCAAGGCCTACCGCGCCTGGGACGGCTATCGCGGCGGCGAGCCCAAGGCCTGGCTGCTGTCGATCGTGCGCAACGCCTATTTCGACTGGGCCCGCGCCCGCCAGACCTGGGACGCCCGCACCGTGAACGATCCAGATCTCGCCGAAGCCGTAGCCGACGATCCCGAGGCGGGCGCCGAGGCCGCCCTGATCCGGCGCGGCGACGCGGCCGCCCTGCGCGCCGCGATCGAGGCTCTGCCGGAGCCGTTCCGCGAAGCGCTGGTGCTGAAGGACCTCGAGGAGCTCAGCTACAAGGAGATCGCCGAGGCGACCGGCGCGCCGATCGGCACGGTGATGTCGCGCCTGGCGCGGGCGCGGCAGATGCTGGCCAAGGCCATGGGATTGGCGCAGGAGGCGGTTCGATGAGCGCCTGCGACGACAAGCTGTTGCTGCTGAACGCCCTGGCGGACGGCGAGCTGGACGCCGGTCACGCGCTGGATCTGGAAGCGCACATGAAGACCTGCCCGGGCTGTTCGGCCGCCTGGGCGGAGCTGGCCGAGGTCAAGGCCGCGCTCAGGGCGCCGGGCCTTGTGGACCGGGCGCCGGAGGGCCTGCGCGGACGGGTGTTCGCCGCGCTCGAGGCGGAGTACGCCCAGGCCGCGGCGGACGCCGCGCCCGCGACCCCGGCCCCGACCGTGCTGGCGACCCCGCGCCGCCGGCGCTTCGCGGTGGAGACCTGGATCGCCGGCGGGTCGGTCACCGCCCTGGCGGCCAGCCTTGCGCTGTTCACCGCCATCGGGCCCGTGGGGGGCGACCTGCCGATGGAGCTGGTGGACGGCCACGTCCGTTCGCTGCAGGCCCAGCACCTGGTCGACGTCGAGACCTCGGACCGGCACACGGTGAAGCCCTGGTTCGACGGCAAGATCGACTTCGCCCCGCCGGTCGCCGACCTCGCCGACGCCGGCTATCCGCTGGTGGGCGGGAGGCTGGACTACGTCGACCAGAAGACCGCCGCGGCGCTGGTGTTCCGCCGCCGGGCGCACGTCATCAACCTGTTCATCTGGCCAGGCCAGGCGCCGGCCGAGCCACAGCTGATCCGCCGCAAGGGCTACGCCCTGGTCCGCTGGGGCCGCGGCGGCCTGGTCTACTGGGCGGTGTCCGACGTGGATGCGCCGGATCTGGAGAACTTCCAGAAGGTGTATGAGGCGCGGACGGGAGGGTAGGGGAGGCATCACTAGCCATTTCCCTTTCCGTCACCCCGGGCGGAGCGCAGCGAAGACCCGGGGCCATCCGTGCGGGCGCTTAGAAGACGGTGAACCTCCGCTTCAGTCGCAGCGGCATCTGGAATCTGCCTGGGTTGCTCGACCGCCGGCCCCGGATCGGCGCGCTTCGCGCTTGTCCGGGGTGACGGGAGGATAGTGTCCCCTCAGCGCACCCGCAGCGTGGTGATCTGGAACGGGCGCACGTCCAGCGCCACCGCGTTGTCCGTCACCGCCAGCGCCTCACCGGGGTCTTCTAGGGTGTTGCTGATCGTCACCGTCGAGACCTTCGGGCCGAAGTCGAGGCGCACCGGCCCGCGCACGCCGTCGCTCTCGTAGAGGCGCACGATCCAGCCGTCGCCGTCCTCGGCCGGCTTGACGGTGTCGACCACGACGTTGGCGGCGGACGCGCGGACCAGCGGCTGCGCCAGCGCCGGGGCGACCGGGCCGCCGGCCCACAGTATCGGCCGGGCGAAGCACGCGGCCTCGCGCACCGTCGCCGCCGCGCGCCAGTCGTCGCTGTGCGGATAGAGGGCGAAGGCGAAGCGATGCACGGTGAGGTCCGCTCCGGGGTCGGGCGACATGGCGCCGCGCACCAGGGTCAGGGTCATGTCGCCGCCCAGGCACGAGAAGCCGTGGCGGGCGTCGCTGAGCAGCGAGACGCCGAAGCCCGGTTCCGACAGGTCGGCCCAGCGCTGGCCGGGGACCTCGTACTGCGCGGCGTCCGCGTCGGTGTTGGCGTGCGTCGGCCGCTCGGCGACCCCGAACATGGTCTCGTAGGTGGCCCGCGGGGCGGTGACGGCGAGCGGGAACAGCGCCTTGACCAGGGTGCGCCGGTCCTTCCAGTCGAGTTCGTTCTCGACCCGCAGGCAGCGGCCGCCGGCGTCCAGGCTGACGGTCTGGATCAGGCGGCTATGCCGGCCGAGCGGGCGGCTGAAGCGCACCGCGGCCCGCAGCGGGCCCTCGGCGATCACCTCGGCGGCGTCGGCCAGCTGGCCGTCCTCGGCGGTTTCCCAGGCGAACGGGTCGATGTCCCAGGCCTCGTAGTTGGTGGGCCGGTCGTCCAGCAGCAGGATGCGGTTGGCGGGCGCCGCCAGCGCCTCGCGGCCGCTGGCCTTGTGCAGCAGCGAGCGGACCAGGCCGTCAGCGGTGAGCCGGGCGCGGATCTGGCCGTTCTCGAGCACGATGGCCGCGCCTTCGCGGGTGAGGGACACCGCTTCCGGCGCGGCGCCGACCTGGCCGGCCGCCATCGGCGGCGCGGTGACATAGGCCAGCTCCCCGTCCGGCCGGCGGGCCACCTCGGCGCGGGCATGGCCCAGGGTGTTGACCGGCGTCGCCGGGCCCTCGCCGCTCGCCAGGGCCGCCAGCAGCGTCCCGGCCATGGCCTCGGCCGCCTCGGCCACCTCGGTCAGCTCGCGCTCGGTGCGCTGGTACACCTCGGTGATCGAGCTGCCGGGCAGGATGTCGTGGAACTGGTTGGTCAGCACCACGCGCCACAGGGCCTCGATCTCGCCCGGCGCCGGCGCCGGCAGGCCCGCAACCGCGCAGGCGGTGGCCAGGAATTCCAGCGCCTGCAGCCGGGTCTCGCACAGCCGGTTGAGCCGCTTGGTCTCCGACTGGCTGGTGTAGACGCCGCGGTGGTACTCGAAATAGAGCTCGCCCTGGATCACCGCCAGGTCGTCCGACGCCAGCGCCAGGCGATCGAAGAACGCTTCCGGCGTGCGGATCGCGGTGCGCGGGGTTCCCTGCAGATCGGCCGTACGGCGCAAGGTCTCGATCATGTCGGCGTTCGCCCCGCCGCCGCCGTCGCCGAAGCCGAACAGGTAGAGGGCGTCGGCCGTGCGGTCGGCGTCCTTGTAGTTGGCCGCGTGGTAGCGCAGCTCCTGCACCTCGCACTCGCCGTTGTAGGTGTCGGCCGGCGGGAAGTGGGTCAGCACGGCGCTGCCGTCGATGCCCTTCCAGTGGAAGCTGTGGTGCGGCGGCGCGGTGAAGCGGTTCCACGACAGTTTCTGGGTCAGGAAGCGGGTCATCCCCGCCTCGCGCATCAGCTGCGGCAGCTGACCGTCGTAGCCGAACACGTCCGGGTTCCAGAAGATCGTCGAGCGGCGGCCGAAGGTGGTCTCGAAATACCGCTGCCCGTAGAGGAACTGCCGACAGAGGCTCTCGCCCCAGGGCAGGTTGCAGTCCGGCTCGACCCAGGCGCCGCCGATCGGCAGCCACTGGCCGGTCTCCACCTTGGCGCGGATGCGTGCGAAGAGGTCCGGGTCGACCGCCTCGATGGTGGCGTACTGATAGGCCTGCGAGACGGCGAACTTGAAGTCCGGATAGCGGTCCATCAGTCCGACGGCGGTGGAGAAGGTGCGCTGCGCCTTGCGCCGCGTCTCGTCGATCGGCCACAGCCAGGCGGTGTCGAGGTGGGCGTGCGCCACGGCCGACATCTCGTGCGTCACCGAGCCGTTGCGCGCGGCCAGCAGGCCGGAGAGGATCGGCCGGGCCGCGGCCCAGGTGGTGGGGTCCTCCGGCTCGATCAGGTTGCAGACCCGGTTGAGGTCGTTCAGCAGCTTGCCGGCCCAGGCGTTGTCCAGCGCCGGGCGGACGATCCGGGCGCCGACGCCGCCGGTCGAGCGCAGGGTCTGGGCCGGTTCGCGGTCGGCCTCGAGCTGGCGCAGCACGTCGAAGTCGTGAAACAGGCTCCAGGCCTCGGGGTCGAAGCGGCGCAGTTCGCAGGCGATCAGGCGGTAGGGATCGGGGCCCTTGCGCTCGGCTTCGTCGCCGCGGCCGAACATGCCGTTGCAGGCCACCTCGACGTGGAAGGTCAGGGTCTCGCCGCCGGCGGCCCTGGGCAGGAGGATGGCCGCGTGGCGGCCGGGATTGAGCCCCTGGTGCGAACGGCCGTCCAGCCACAGCAGGCCCTCGGAGCGGGAATCCCACCACAGGTCCACCCGTTGGCCGGCCCAGGCTTCGGGCACATGCGCCGTCACCCGAACCCAGTAGGTGGCGAACAGCGGACCCAGCACCTCGCCGATCGCCGCGTCGCGATAGGGCAGGGCGATCCCCTCGGCATGGGGGATGCGACCCACCGGGCCGCAGATCTCGATCCGCTGCACGGCGACCTTTTCCGGGTATATCGCCCGCCGCAGCCGCGAGCCGAACTGGCGGACGCGATCGCGGGTGTAGCTGGCGTAGCGGCCGCGCGTGCGCCGCATCGGCGCGCCCAGGTCACTGGCGGCCGACAGTTCCCCGTCTCGACCCACGTCCGACTCTCCCGCCTGTTGTTGGGTTCGCGATCCGCCCAGGGGCGCTATTTGCTCAGGGCGGCGTACACCAGCTTCTGGAACATGGGCAGGGCCACCCGCCCGCCCATCCGCTGGCCGGTGGCCAGCTGGGCCGCGGCTTCGGGGCCGAGCGGCATGGAGTTCTGGATCAGGTAGATCAGGATCATGTCCTCCACCGGATCGGCCTGCCACCAGGTGCCGAAGGCGCCCGGCCAGCCGAAGCTGCCCTCCGAGCCCGCGCCCATCCACTCGGCCTTCGCCGGGTCGGTGATCACCGAAACCCCCAGGCCGAAGCCCTGGCCCAGCCAGAACGGAATGCCCATGAACGGGATTTCCCGCTGGGCCTCGGTCAGGCGGTTGGCGCGCATCAGCTGCACCGTCTCGGCCTTCAGCAGCCGCACGCCGTCCAGCTCGCCGTCGTTGAGCAGCAGGCGGGCGAACTTCAGATAGTCGTCGGCCGTGGAGATCAGGCCGCCGCCCCCGCCGCAGAAGGCCGGCGGCGCGTCGTATTGCGCGAACGGGACCGGCTCCAGAGCCTCCAGCTTGTCGTCCATCCGATAGACCACCGCGGCGCGGTCGCGCTTCTCGGGCGGCACGTAGAAGTCGGTGTCGTGCATCCCCAGAGGCTTGAAGATCCGTTCCATCAGGAACTCGCGGAAGCCCGTGCCGGCGATGCGGCCGACCAGGAAGCCGAGTACGTCGGTCGCGTGGCTGTAGTGGAAGCGCTCGCCCGGCGGATAGGACAGCGGCAGACTGGCGATGGCCTCCATCCAGGCGTCCGGCGTGGTGTTGATCGACAGCACGTCGCCCAGCGCCTTCTGGTAGGCGTGCGCGATCGGCCCGATCGAGGTGAAGCCGTAGGCCAGGCCCGCGCGGTGGGTGAATAGGTCGTCGAAGGTGATCTCGCGCGGGGCGTCGTAGACGTCTTCCACCGGCCCCTGCGCATCCTTCAGCACCTTCATGCCGGTGAACTCGGGCGCCCACTTGGTGATCGGGTCGTCGAGCTTGAACTTGCCCTCTTCCATCAGCATCAGCGCCGCGACGCTGGTGATCGGCTTGGTCATCGAGGCGATGCGGAACAGGGTGTCGCGCTGCATCGGCTTGCCGGCGGCGATGTCGCGCTGGCCCTGGGTGGTGACCTGGGCGATCTCGCCCTTGCGCCAGATCAGGGTCACGGCGCCGGAAAGGTCGCCCGCTTCGATCACGCCGCTGAGCGCGCCCGGGACACGGGCCAGGGCCTGTGGATCGAATCCGCTGAGGGTTGCGCCGGCGTCGTCCATGGTTTCCTCCCGTCAGGTCTGCCGCGACGATAGCGGGGAAAGTCTGGCCGGCCTACGGCGCCCTTGCGTCAATCGACGCCCCCGGGTGGCCCTATTTTGGCGCGGCGTAGGTGGCCACCAGCTCCCCCTTGGCCAGGACATGTTCCGTCATGGCCGCTTTCAGCTGCGGCAGCTGGGCGGTGGGCTTGAGGTCCAGCCGCTGGTCCAGGGCGAACAGCTCGACGTGGTAGTGGTGCACGCCGGCGCCCGCGGGCGGATGCGGGCCGAAATAGCCGGGCGTGCGGGCGTCGCTCATGCCCTGGCTCGCGCCGGGCGGGACGGCGGTGGACGGCCCCAGCGGCACGCCTTCCGGCAGGCCCACGGCGTCGCCGGGTATGTTCCAGATCAGCCAGTGGACGAAGGGCCGCCCGCCTTCGGCGTCCGGATCCTCGATGACGACGGCGTAGGCCTGCGCGCCCGGCGTGGTGGCCCAGGCCAGAGGGGGGGAGAGGTTGTTGGCGTAGGCGCTCTGGCGCGGACCGAAGGCGCCGCCGACGGCAAGGGCCATCGAGGTCGGCGTCAGGGGCGCGGCCTGTCGCGCCGGGACGGCGTCGATCGCCAGGGTCTCGGTGTTCGGCTTGCCGCCGCAGCCGGCGAGGGCGGAGAGGACAAGGGCCAGCGGCCCAAGGCGCAGGAACCTGGATGGCATGACGACGCTCCCCAGCGGGTCCGCGGGCAGACTACCGCCATTTGCGCGTCGGCGCCTCTGTCCAGGTGCGGCCGGGGGCGCAGATTACGCCATGGAGGCCGTTCGCCGGGGCGGCAGGGTCGCCGCCGTCAGGCCTGCGGGCCGAGCGCCGCCAGGATCGCCGACGCCTTGGTCTCCGTCTCCAGGCGCTCGGCCGCGGGATCGGAGTCGGCGACGATCCCGGCCCCGGCCCGCAGCTCGAACGACCACCCTTCGCCCTCGCGTTGAAAGGCGACCGTGCGGATCAGCACGCTGGAATCGAAGCCGCCATCGGCGCCGGCGAAGAACAGGCTGCCGAAGAAGGGACCCCGCGGGGGCTCCAGCCCGGCGATCACCTTCATCGCCTGCACCTTCGGCGCGCCGGTGATCGAGCCGGGGGGGAAGGTGGCCCGCAGCAGGTCGGCGACGGCGACCCCGGGCGCCAGGCGCGCCCGCACGGCAGAGACCAGATGGTGCACGTTGGCGAAGCTCTCGACCGTGAACAGCTCTGGCGTCACCACCCCTCCGGGCGGCGAGATCCGGGCGAGGTCGTTACGCATCAGGTCGACGATCATCAGGTTCTCCGCCCGGTCCTTCGCGGACGTCGCCAGGGCGGCGGCGAGGCGGGCGTCCTCTTCCGGATCCGCCGCGCGCGGGGCGGTGCCCTTGATCGGCCGGGTCTCGGCGATCAGCGAGGTCGCATCCCGCGACAGGCTGATGAAGCGCTCCGGCGAGTTGGAGACCAGCGCCCGGTCGCCGAGGTTCAGGTAGGCCGCGAAGGGCGCGGGGCTGGCGGCGGCCAGGCGCGCCATCAGGTCGAACGGCCGCGCGCCGGATGCGAGAACCCCCCGCCAGCGCCGGGCGATATTGGCCTGGAAGATCTCGCCCGCTGCGATTCGCGCGACCACCTGGGCCACCGCGCGCTCATAGGCGTCAGGGGCATCCGCCTCGAGGGCGTCCGCAAGCGCCGCGCCGCGTGTGGCCCGGGGGGCGGGAGCTTCCAGCCAGGCGAGGGCCTGTCGGGCCCTGAGGTCCGGGTCCGCGCCCCGGCCGATGGCCAGCACCTCGGCGTTCCAGTGGTCGAAGGCGAGCACGGCCGGGTAGGCCGCGCACGCCAGGTCGGGCCAGCCCGCCAGGCGCCCCAGACCCAGGTCTTCGATCCGGTCGCCAAGGTCATAGGCCGCAAGGCCAGCGACGCCGCCCTGAAACGGGGGGCCGTCAGCCAGCTGCGGCTCGAGCGGGCCGATGAGGTCGGCGAGGGCCGTGAAGGGGTCCGTCGGGTCGTCGGCCGCCAAGACCAGCGTCCTCCGCGGCGCGCGGGCGACGTAGGACCAGCGGCCCCGCGGGCGTGAGCCGTCCGAGAGCAGTCCCAGGGCGAACGGTTCGTCGGCGAAGGCCGCCAGGACGGCGGCCGGCTCGCGCCACGGCGCACGAAGCAGGCTGACGGCGGTCATCGCGGCGCCGTACAGCGATCGGGCGACAACCAGAGGAGCCGCGCCATGGATATCCAGGGCCTCAACCCCGTGCTGCCGGTGGACGATCTGGACCAGGCCGTGGCCGTGTGGTCGGCGCTGCTGGGGGCCAAGCCGACCTTCGTCGATGGCGACCGATGGGCGCAGTTCGACGTCGCTGGCCGCCGCCTGGCGCTGGCCGGAACCGACCGCGCCTGCGACCAGGCCGGGGTGATGATCAAGGTCGGCGATCTGGCCGCGGCGCTTGGCGCGGCAAGGGGCCAGGGCCTGGATGTGGGCGAGCCGCAGGAGGGGCCGCATGAGGTGCGCTGCGTGGTCATGACCCCCGGAGGCTGGCCGGCGATCCTGTATCAGCCGCGCTAGGGCGGGTCCGATGGATCGGGGCGAAGGCTTGCGGATATAACGCAAGCTTTATATGAACGCGACCCTGGCCGCGCGCCGCGTGGTCCACACAGTCCTGTTCGCCCAGTCCTGCCGGAGCGCCTGTCTTGAGCCGCACGTCCTACATCTTCACCAGCGAAAGCGTCTCCGAGGGCCATCCCGACAAGGTGGCGGACCGCATCTCCGACACCGTGGTCGACGCCTTCCTGGCCGCCGACCCCTATGCCCGCGTCGCCTGCGAGACCCTGGTGACCACCAACCGCATCATCCTGGCCGGCGAGGTGCGCGGGCCGGAAGGCGTGATCGACAGCCTGGAGGACAAGGTCCGCGCCGCGGTCAAGGACATCGGCTACGAGCAGGAAGGCTTCCACTGGGCCAACGCCAGCTACGATTGCTACCTGCACGCCCAGTCGGCCGACATCGCCATGGGCGTCGATGCGGCGGGCAACAAGGACGAGGGCGCCGGCGACCAGGGCATCATGTTCGGCTACGCCACCAACGAGACGCCGGAGCTGATGCCGGCGACCCTGCAGTACTCGCACAACATCCTGAAGGTGCTGGCCGACGCCCGTCACTCGGGCGCGGCGCCGGAACTGGAGCCGGACGCCAAGAGCCAGGTGACCCTGGTCTACGAGAACGGCAAGCCGGTGCGCGCCGCCTCGATCGTGCTCTCCACCCAGCACCGCGACGGCCTGACGCCGGCGGACATCGCCAAGATCGTCAAGCCGTACATCCTGCAGGTGCTGCCCGAGAGCTTCGTCACCGCCGAGACCGAGTGGCACATCAACCCCACCGGCAACTTCGTCATCGGCGGCCCGGACGGCGACACCGGCCTGACAGGTCGCAAGATCATCGTCGACACCTACGGCGGCGCGGCGCCGCACGGCGGCGGGGCCTTCTCCGGCAAAGACCCGACCAAGGTCGACCGCTCGGCCGCCTACGCCTGCCGCTACCTGGCCAAGAACGTGGTCGCCGCCGGCCTGGCCGACAGCTGCGTGATCCAGATCGGCTACGCCATCGGCGTGGCCAAGCCGCTGAGCTTCTACGTCAACCTCGGCGCCAACGCCCAGGTCGACCCCGAGAAGCTGGAAGCCCTGCTGCCCGAGCTGGTCGGCGGCTGCACGCCGCGCGCCATCCGCGAGCACCTGGGCCTCAACAGGCCGATCTACGCCCGCACCGCCGCCTACGGCCACTTCGGCCGCACCGCCGAAGCCGATGGCGGCTTCTCGTGGGAGAAGACCGACCTGGTCGAGGCTCTGAAGGGCGCGTTCTAGACCGGCGGCAGGCGCCACTCAGGCGCGGCGGCCCACGCCGCGCTTGACGGCGATCAATGCACATCCGTCCCCCGTCGGCGACGACCATCCGTCGTTCCGCAGGAGGCCGCATGTTCGTTTCCGAGGCTCTGGCGAGCCGTTACACCTGCCGCGCCTTTCGCCCCGATCCCGTGCCGCGCGCGGTCGTCGAGTCGATCCTGCAAGGCGCGGCCCGCGCGCCATCGGGCGGCAACTTCCAGCCCTGGTGGCTGTGGGCGCTGGCCGGCGAGGATCTGGCGGCCCTCAAATCGGCTGTTGCGGACAAGATCGCCCAGGGTCAGCTGCTTGAGGGCGACCTCGAGTACATGATCTATCCGCCGGACAAGGAGCCCTACGCGTCCCGGCGGTTCAGCAACGGCGAGGCGATGTACCAGGCGCTGGGCGTGGCGCGCGACGACGGACCGGGCCGGTTGGCCCAGTACGCCCGCAACTTCAGTTTCTTCGGGGCGCCGGTGGGGCTGCTGCTGGCCATCGACCGGACCATGCTGCAGGGCCAGTGGGCCGATCTTGGCATCTTCCTGCAGTCCATCGTGTTGCTGGCGCGCGAACACGGCCTGCACACGGCGGCGCTGGAGTCCTGGTCACTGTTCCATCGCACGGTGCGCGAGCACGTGGGGATGCCCGATGAGCTGATGCTCTACTGTGGCATCGCGCTGGGCTATGCGGACACGGCCGCGCCGGTGAACCGCTATCGCGCGGATCGTGCGCCGCTGAGCGAATTCGCCGTCCTGCGCGGGTTCGAGTGAGCTAGCGCTTCACGTCCGGCGAGGTCTGCCGCATGCGCGTGCGGATGGTGTAGACGCCATCGCCCGACAACACGCCGCCGCGGGCGAACAGGCGGCCGAACTGCCAGTTGGAGAGGCCCAGCTCCGGGCGGTTCAAAGCGTACTGGCCGTCCACCCAGCGGGTGAAGCCGTCGCCGACGAAGCCGGCGTTGGCCCCTGCCCAGAACCGCTGGTGCGCCGCCGGGTCCTGCGAGACCAGCGAACCGACGAACTGCGGGCTGAAGCGGTTGAAGAGGGCGATCGCCTCGTCCAGGTCGTCGACGATCTTCAGCGAGACCTCGGGGGTCTCCTCCCACTCCCATTCCACGCCCAGATCGTCCAGGCGGAGCACCTGGGCGAGCGGCTCGTCGTGGTCGCCGTCGGCGCGGCGCACCAGGGTGCGGCCCGAGCGCCAGTCGTCCGGCAGCCAGTCGAAGTCGCCGTCGACCACGTGCAGCTTGCAGCCATGGCCGCGCAGGTCGCCGGCCTGGGCGAGGGCTTCCAGGAAGCGCGGGACCAGCTCGCCGGCCCGCTCGCGCAAGATGCAGCAAACGTTCAGGGTGTTGCAGACCTTGCGGTCCAGGGAGTTGCGCACCACCGCGGCGAAGCGGTCGGCGTCGGCCGCGGCGTCGGCCACCAGCCACGCGCCCCCCGTGCCGTGCAGGCTGACCGGCACGCCGCTCTGGCGCGCCACGCCGCCCAGCTGCGCCACGGCGGGGCCCGAGCCGCGGGCCACGGCCAGCGACAGGCGCGGGTCGGAGAACAGGGCCCAGCCGGCTGACCGTTCGGCGTTGTCCACCAGCACCGCCGCGCCGGGCGGCAGGCCGGCCTGCGCCAGGGCCGGGGCCAGGGCGTGGCGATCGATGGCGCGGGCGGTGCCAAGCGCGTCGCTGCCGATGCGGAACACCACGGTGTTGCCGGTGCGGATCACGCCGGCGGCGTCGGCGAACACATTGGGCCGGCCCTCGAACACGAAGCCGACCACCCCCAGCGGCGCGGTGACCTGCTCCACCGACCAGCCGTCGTGCTCCACCCGCTCGACCAGTCGCTCGCGACCCCCGGACGTGTCGCGCCATTCGCGCAGGCCGGCGACCATGTCGGCGCGCATCTTCGCCGTCGCCGCCAGGCGGGTGGTGGATCGCCCCCGCGCCTGGGCCTCGCGCACGTCGGCGGCGTTGGCCTGTGCGATCGCCGCCCAGGCGGCCTCGTCCTCGAGGTTGCGGGCGAAGGCGTCGAAGAAGGCGGTGATCTGGTCGTCGCTCACCTGCGCCAGCGCGGCGAAGGCGGCGTGTGCGCGGCCGACCGCGCCCTCAGCCACGGCCTGGACCTGCGCCGGCACGTGCAGCAGGGCCCCATCCACCACCAGCA
Source organism: Caulobacter sp. KR2-114 (assembly GCF_049446115.1). Taxonomy (NCBI): domain Bacteria; kingdom Pseudomonadati; phylum Pseudomonadota; class Alphaproteobacteria; order Caulobacterales; family Caulobacteraceae; genus Caulobacter; species Caulobacter sp. KR2-114. The sequence continues at coordinate 720,584 of NZ_JBMSEC010000001.1, read as the reverse complement.
GTCGGTCCCCGGCCCGGAAGCGCGCCGCCAGGGCGTCGTCCACGTGGACGACCTTGTCGCCGCCGTAGACGATCGGCATTCCGGGGGTGAGGGTTTCCAGGCGGCTCATGGCGCCGCCTTAGCCGAAAGGGCGTCCGGCGCAAAGACCGGGGCCTTGCGGCCAAGGCCTCTCGCCAGCTAAGCCCGGCCGCACAGTCGCACACCGGAGAGCACAATGCAGACCAAAGCCGCCGTCGCCTGGAAGGCCGGAGCGCCGCTCTCCATCGAGACCGTCGACCTGGAAGGCCCCCGCGCCGGCGAGGTGCTGGTGGAGATCAGGGCCACCGGCGTCTGCCACACCGACGAGTTCACCCTCTCGGGCGCCGATCCGGAGGGGCTGTTCCCGGCGATCCTGGGCCACGAGGGCGCCGGCGTCGTGGTCGAGGTGGGTCCTGGCGTCACCAGCCTGAAGCCGGGCGATCACGTGATCCCGCTGTACACGCCCGAGTGCCGGCAATGTAAGTCGTGCCTGTCGCGGCGCACCAACCTGTGCACCGCGATCCGCGCCACCCAGGGCCAGGGCCTGATGCCCGACGGCACCAGCCGCTTCTCGCTGAACGGCGAGAAGGTGTTCCATTACATGGGCTGCTCGACCTTCGCCAACCACACGGTGCTGCCGGAGATCGCCCTGGCCAAGGTCCGCGAGGACGCGCCGTTCGACAAGATCTGCTACATCGGCTGCGGGGTGACCACCGGCATCGGCGCGGTGATCTGGACGGCGAAGGTGTGGCCGGGCGCCAACGTCGTGGTGTTCGGCCTGGGCGGCATCGGCCTGAACGTGATCCAGGGCGCGCGCATGGCGGGCGCCGACAAGATCATCGGCGTGGACCTCAACCCGGCCAAGGTCGAGATGGCCCGCAAGTTCGGCATGACCCACTTCGTCAACCCGGACGAGGTCGGTCGCGACAAGGTGGTCCAGGCCATCGTCGACCTGACCGGCGGCGGCGCCGACTTCTCGTTCGAATGCATCGGCTCGGTGCACACCATGCGCCAGGCGCTGGAATGCTGCCATCGGGGCTGGGGCGAGAGCATCATCATCGGCGTCGCCGGCGCCGGCCAGGAGATCTCCACCCGCCCGTTCCAGCTGGTCACCGGCCGGGTCTGGAAGGGCTCGGCCTTCGGCGGCGCGCGTGGGCGCACCGACGTGCCGAAGATCGTCGACTGGTACATGGAGGGCAAGATCGACATCGACAGCCTGATCACCCACACCCTGCCGCTGGGCGACATCAACAAGGCCTTCGACCTGATGCACGCCGGCGAGAGCATCCGCAGCGTGGTGACGTTCTAGGGCCTGCTAGCGCTCCCCTCTTCTGTCATCCCGGAATCGGCGCAGCCGATATCCGGGACCGCAGCGAGCACCGGCGCGGGCCGGCGGTTGGCGCCAGCGTGTCCGGCGGTCCCGGATCTTCGCTGCGCTTCGTCCGGGATGACAGGGTAAGGGGCCGGGATAGGCGCGGACCGATATCGCTCCCTCGCGCGTTCCTCCTTCGAGCCAAGGAGGCATTCCCATGGGCGAGAAGCATCCGCGACCGGTCGCGCACGGCCAGCGCATCATCCACGAGGTGGTGTTCGAACCCGACCCGGTGCTGAAGGCCAGGGTGCGCTTCGTGCACAAGCCCGGTGAAGCGCTGCCGCCGGGCGCCGTGGAGGCGTTCAACGTCATCGACGTGGCCGAACTGACCGCCAGTCCCTCGGCCTGGGAAGCCCTCGAGGATGACGACCTCGACGGCGAGGATGAGCCGCCTTCGCCCTGACGCCAGCGGCCGTTGACGGCGCCCTGTCCGGCCGCCGTTGGACGGCGAGGGCCGGCTTGCGCTAAAGCGGGCGGGTGACGGCCGCGCCAGACACCGTTTCGGGCGATCCCACACCCCCCTCGGTTCCCGACGGGGCGCCGGCGCGTGCGCCCGGGCATCGGATCGGACACCATCGCAGACCGGTGATTTCGGCCCTGGCGGCCTTGCGCGGGCAGATCCGCGCCAGCGAGCTGTGGCTGGTGGTGATCGCCACCGCGGTCGGGGCAGTCTCGGGGCTGGCGGCGCTGGGCATCGGCGCCCTGGCCCACGGCATGCAGACCCTGCTCTACGGCATCGATTTCGACGAGCGGCTGAGCGCGGTGGCCTCGATCCCGCCGGCGCGCGCGGCCTGGCTGCCGGTCGGCGGCCTGCTGCTGGGCTTGGCGACCTGGCTGTGGTCCCGGCGCCGGCCCTCGCCGGCGGTCGACCCGGTGGAGGCCAACGCCCTGCACGGCGGGCGCATGTCGCTGCGCGACAGCCTGTCGGTGGTGGCGCAGACCATCCTGTCCAACGGTTTCGGCGCCTCGGTGGGGCTGGAGGCGGGCTATGCCCAGATCGGCGGGGCGCTGGCCTCGCTCACCGGTATCCGCCTGAACCTGCGCCGCAGCGACCTGCGCACCTTCGTCGGCGCCGGCGCCGGCGCGGCGATCGCCGCGGCGTTCGGCGCGCCGCTGACGGGCGCCTTCTATGCCTTCGAGGTGGTGATCGGCTCCTACACCGTGGCCAACATCGCGCCGGTGGCCGCCGCCGCCCTGGCCGGCTCGCTGATGACCAAGCTGATGGGCGTCGATCCGCTGGTGATCCACGCACGCGCCAGCGTGCCGCTCACCGCCGTCAACTATGCCCTGTTCGCCGCCCTTGGCCTGGTCTGCGCGGTGTTCGCCGTCGGCCTGATGCGGCTGGTGGCCTGGACCGAACGGGTCGCCTCCCTGACCCCGGGACCGAAGCTGCTGCGGCCGGCCGTGGGCGGCGTGCTGCTGGCGGCGCTGGCCCTGATCGCGCCCCAGACCCTGTCGGCCGGGCACGGCGCCATGCACCTGGACCTCAGTCAGGACCTGGCGATCAGCGCCCTGGCGTTCCTGGTCGCCACCAAGGCGGCCGCCTCGGTGGTGTCGCTGGGGTTCGGCTTTCGCGGCGGCCTGTTCTTCGCCTCGCTGTACCTCGGTTCGCTGATCGGCCGGCTGTGCGCCCTGGGGCTGGCGCAGACCGGACTGCACACCGGCATCGAGCCCCTGGCCGGGGCGATGGTGGGCATGGGGGCGCTGGCCGTGGCGGTGATCGGCGGGCCCTTCACCATGAGCTTCCTGGTGCTGGAGACCACCAACGACTTCGGCCTGACGGCGGCCACCCTGACCGCCTCGCTGGTGGCCAGCGTGCTGGTGCGCGAGACCTTCGGCTATTCGTTCTCGACCTGGCGGCTGCACCTGCGCGGCGAGACCATCCGCAGCGCCCACGACGTGGGCTGGCTGCGCACCCTGACGGCTGGGCGGATGATGCGCGGCGATCCGGCCACCATCGCCGCGGACGCGCCGCTGTCGGAGTTCCGCCGCCGCTTCCCGCTGGGCTCGACCCGCCGGGTGGTGGCGCTGGATCCCGAAGGCCGCTACGCCGGCCTTGTGGCGGTGTCCAAGGTGTATGCCGACGAGGACGGCGAGGGGCTGGTGGGCGAGAATATGACCCATCAGGACGACTGGCTGACGCCGCAGATGGACATCAAGGAAATCATGAAGGTGTTCGACCAGACCGAGAGCGACGAGCTGGTGGTGCTGGACGACAAGCGCGACGTGCTGGGCCTGCTGTCGGAGGCCTACGCCACGCGGCGCTACGCCGAGGAACTGGAAAAGGCGCGCCGCGACCTGGTCGGCGGCGACTGAGCGCGAACAGGGGAGGGCGGCCATGCCGCAGATTGAGGCCAGCCTGGCGGAGCGCCTGGGCTACGCCGCCGACACCCGGCTGCTGATCGTCAACTGCGACGACTTCGGCTCCAGCCATGCGGCCAACAGCGCTATCCTGCGCGCCCTCGACCATGGCGTCGCCACCAGCGCCACGCTGATGGTCCCCTGTCCCTGGGCCCGGGACGCCGTGCGCCGGGCCGAGGGCCGCGACGTGGGGGTGCACCTGACGCTGACGTGCGAGTACCCGGGCTATCGCTGGCGCTCGCTGACCGGGGCGAAGTCGCTGCACGACGATGACGGCTTCATGCCGGCCACGGTGGAGGCGGTCTATGCCCGCGCCGACCCGTCGGAAGCCTTCGAGGAGTGCAAGGCGCAGATCGTCCAGGCGATGGACTGGGGCCTGCAGCCCACCCACCTGGATTCGCACATGGGCACGGTGCAGATCGACCCGCGGTTCTTCGACATCTACCTCGGCCTCGCCGAGGCGTTCGACCTGCCCCTGCGCATGGTCAGCGAGAAACAGGACGTCCAGCTGGGGCTGCAGGGCCGTGAACGGGCGAGCAGCCGCGGGCTGCTGTTCAACGACCACTTCGTCTCTCCCTGGCCGCGCGACACCCGCGAGGTGATCGACGAGCGTATTCCGCACCTGAAGCCGGGGGTCTCGGAGATCTACGCGCATCCGGTCGAGGACGGTCCGGAGCTGCGCGCCTACGACCCCGATCACCCGGATATCCGCGCCAACGACGCCATCGTGCTGACCGACCCGGCGGTGGCCCAGTTCATGGACGCCGCCGGCGTGGTGCGCATCGGCTGGCGGCCCCTGCGCGACCTGCAGCGGGCGGAGCGGGGCCGATAAGCTGAACCACGAACCCGCCCGAACCACACGAACAAGCCCCCCGCTCATCCCGACGCAGGTCAGGACCCAGGCAAAAGCTTCAATTCACTGGATCTGCGTCCAGCCTGACGGCGCCAACATCCTGCCGGAGGCGAGTCATGCCTGGGTCCCGACCTGCGTCGGGATGAGGTGAAGGGGAAGGGTTCGCGGTCAGAACGTCCTGTGGGGGTGCGAGCTTCACCGGTCGATCTTGCTCGACAGCACGATCGAGGAGGTGGTGCGTTCCACGCCTTCCAGCGCGCCCAGGGCGTCGATCAGGGCGTCCATCTCGGCGGCGCTCTCGGTGGCCGCCTCGGCGATCAGGTCGAACGGTCCGCTGACCGACTGCAGCCGCCGCACGGCGGGCATGCGCCGCGCCGCCGCCACCACCGAAGCCGCCTGCTTGGGGCCGACCGTCAGCATCACATAGGCGCGGATCAGGCCGCGTTCATGGGCCTCGGACAGGCGCACCGTGTAGCCGGTGACGACCCCGGAGCGCTCGAGCCGGTCGATGCGGCTCTGCACCGTGGTGCGCGACAGGCCCAGGTCGCGGGCCAGCTCGGCGGCCGGCAGGCGCGCGTTCTCTCGCAGCTTGGCCAGGAGTTTCTGGTCGATTTCGTCCATCTGTCAGCCCTCGTCGGCGGATCGCCGAAATCATCCCGGCGATCCGTCGTCCTGGCAATGGCGATTGGCAGGCAAGCGCCGCAGTCTGAGTCGCAGAAAACCCTCTCGCGGAGCGACACGCCATGAAAGACATCGCCATCATCGGCGCCGGCCATATCGGCGGCGCGGCCGCCGCCCTGCTGGCGGACACCGGCGACTACCGGGTCACGGTGATCGACCGGTCCGCCGACCAGCTGGCCGAGCTGCCGGCCGACGCCCGGGTGGAGCACCTGGTGCTCGACGTCACCGACGTCAAGGCGCTGACCGGCGCCCTGAGCGGTCGCTTCGCCGTGCTCAGCGCGGCGCCGTATCACCTGACGTTCTTCGTCGCCCAGGCCGCCAAGGCGGCCGGCTGCCACTACCTGGACCTCACCGAGGACGTGGCCACCACGCGCAAGGTCAAGGCCCTGGCGCAGGGCGCGCAGACGGCCTTCATCCCGCAGTGCGGCCTGGCCCCCGGGTTCATTTCCATCGTCGCCGCCGACCTGATCCGGGGCTTCGACACTCTGCACGATGTGCGTCTGCGGGTGGGCGCCCTGCCGAAGTACCCGTCGAACGCCCTGAACTACAATCTGACCTGGTCCACCGACGGGGTGATCAACGAGTACTGCGAGCCCTGCGAGGCGATCGTCGACGGCCTGCCGCGGCAGTCGCGGGCGCTGGAGGAGTGCGAGGCCTTCTCGCTGGACGGCGTCACCTACGAGGCGTTCAACACCTCCGGCGGCCTGGGCACCCTGTGCGAGACCCTGGCCGGCAAGGTGCGCAACCTGAACTACCGCACCATCCGCTATCCCGGCCACGCGGCGATCATGAAGGCGCTGCTCAACGACCTGCGCCTGCGCGACCGTCGCGACCTGTTGAAGGACATCCTGGAGAACGCCGTCCCGGCCACCATGCAGGACGTGGTGATCGTGTTCGTCACCGTCTCCGGCCTGAAGGGCGGCCACCTGGTGCAGGAGACCTACGCCCACAAGATCTACGCCCAGCACATCGGCGGGCGGCTGCTCAGCGCCATCCAGATCACCACCGCGGCCAGCCTGTGCGCGGTGCTGGACCTGCTGGCGCAGGGTCAGCTGCCGGCCGGCGGCTTCGTGCGTCAGGAAGAGATCGCCCTCGCCGACTTCCTGGGCAATCGCTTCGGACGGGTGTACGCGGCCTCCGACGCCGAGCCGCGCGACGCGGCCCGCCCGCAACTCGTGGAGTCCGCCGCATGACGGTGCTGTTCGCCCCCAACGTCGCCGACGAGGCCGCCGCCCTGCTGACCCGACTGGGCGTAAGCCCATCCGCCTTCACCGGCGGCGACCGGTCGGTCCGATCGCCGATCACCGGGGAGGTCATCGCCAAGGTGCATGACGTGTCGCCGGCGGCGGCTGCGGCCGCGATCGACGCCGCGCACGCGGCCTTCCTGGCCTGGCGCAAGGTTCCCGCCCCGCGCCGCGGGGAGCTGGTGCGGCTGCTCGGTGAGGAACTGCGCGCGGCCAAGGCCGATCTCGGCATGCTGGTCACCCTGGAGGCCGGCAAGACCCTCTCCGAGGGGCTGGGCGAAGTGCAGGAGATGATCGACATCTGCGACTACGCGGTCGGCCTGTCGCGCCAGCTGTTCGGCCTGGCCATCGCCACAGAGCGGCCGGAACACCGGATGATGGAGACCTGGCATCCGCTGGGCGTGGTGGGCGTGATCAGCGCCTTCAACTTCCCGGTGGCGGTGTGGTCGTGGAACGCGGCCCTGGCCCTGGTGTGCGGCGATCCGGTGGTGTGGAAGCCGTCCGAGAAGACGCCGCTGACGGCGCTCGGCGTGCAGGCGATCTTCGAGCGCGCCGCGGCCCGCTTCGGCGATGCGCCCGCGGCCCTCTCGACGGTGCTGATCGGTGGGCGCGAGGTCGGCGAGGCGCTGGTGGACCATCCCCGGGTTCCGCTGGTCTCGGCCACCGGCTCGACGGCCATGGGCCGCGCGGTAGGGCCGAAGCTGGCGGCCCGCTTCGCCCGCAGCCTGCTGGAGCTCGGCGGCAACAACGCCGCCATCGTCACCCCCTCGGCCGATCTCGACCTGACTCTGCGCGCCGTGGCCTTCGCGGCGATGGGCACGGCGGGCCAGCGCTGCACCACCCTGCGGCGGCTGTTCGTGCACGAGAGCGTCTACGACGGCTTCGTCGGCAAGCTGAAGAGCGCCTACGGCTCGGTGCGGATCGGCGATCCGCGCGATCCCGACACCCTGATCGGGCCGCTGATCGACGAGGCGGCGCTGAACGCCATGCAACGCGCCCTGGACGACGCCAGATCGGCCGGCGGCCGGATCGCCGGCGGCGAGAGCGTGAAAGGGCCGGGGCAGGGGCATTATGTGCGCCCGGCGCTGGTCGAACTCGCCAGCCAGGCCGAGGTGGTCAGGCGCGAGACCTTCGCCCCCATCCTCTACGTCATGCCCTACGCCGACCTGGACCAGGCGATCGCCCTGAACAACGACGTGCCGCAGGGGCTGTCGTCCTCGATCTTCACCTTGAACGTGCGCGAGGCCGAACGCTTCCTGGCCGGCTCGGACTGCGGCATCGCCAACGTCAACATCGGCCCCTCGGGCGCCGAGATCGGCGGGGCGTTCGGCGGCGAGAAGGAGACCGGCGGCGGCCGCGAGGCCGGCTCAGACAGCTGGAAGGCCTACATGCGCCGCGCCACGAACACCGTGAACTACGGCGAGGCCCTGCCGCTGGCGCAGGGGGTCAGGTTCGACATCTGAGGTGTCTGCGCCTTCGGTCTGCGCCTGGCGCGGACCGGGAGGGGGAGCGTCGCCAGACAGCCTTCCCCAAGCGCCGACATCGGCGCTCCCCTTCCGAACCTTCAGCGGCGGTTACGGCCGCAGGATCAGGCTGGTCTGGGTGGCCTCGAACTGCGACAGGCGGCCGAGGTAGCTCATGCCGAGCAGCGAGGTCTCAAGGCCGCGGTCGAGCACGAAGGCGTCGACGTTGTCGATGCGGGCCTGGCCGACCGCGACGCTGGCCAGCTTGACCTGCGCGGCGCGCGCCTGACCGTTGGCGGTGGTGACCGTGTAATTGTAGTTCAGGCCCTGGGTGTCGATGCCCAGGCGACGGGCGTCCTCGGCGGTGAGGGCGACGGCGGAGGCGCCGGTGTCGACCAGGAACTTCACCGTGTGGCCGTCGACCTCGCCCTCGGCCCAATAGTGGCCGTCCGGCGACTTGGAGACCTGGGCAGCGCCGGCGGGCGTCTCGATGCGCTGCGGCGCGATGGCCACGGCGGCCTGCGGTTGCGGCGCCCTGTAGGCGAGATCCAGCGAGGCGAAGGCCTGGGCCACGCCGACGGCGGATAGGGCGGCCACGAAGGCCACGATGGCGAACCTCAGCATCACACGATCCCCGCCATGTTTGGCGCGTCTTATGGCCAGCTTCTCCGGCCGTTGATCGGCAGCTTAGGCGACAATGGGTTTGCAACGCGTGAATGGGCGCGCTGCGAGGCGCAAGCCTCAGAACATGGACAGCTTTTCGGGCCGGATGCGCGAGCGTCGGGTCGGCAGTTCGGCCATGATCGCAGTGCGCTCGTCGTCGCTCAGCTTCTGCCAGCCGGCCACCTCGGGCAGGCTGCGGTAGCAGCCGAGGCACAGGCCGCTCTCGCCGTCGACGACGCAGACCTTGATGCACGGGGTGGCGATGGCGCGGGGCGGCGTATCCATGGTCCATGCCATGCCTCAAGCGCGTGGCGATGACAACGCCACCCGCGAGGCTCCCGTCTCGACGTCGAGTCTTACACAGAATTCATCTGAACACTGTTCGCGTTAGTGTCGATAACGAAAGTACTCATTTGTCAAAACTCATGGACGCGATTTAACTGGGATAGAAAAGGAGTGGGCGGTATCAGCATTAATCAGATCAAGGGAGAGCTGATCATGTTGATTTCCAAGACCCTGATGGCGATCGCGGCGCTCGCCACCGCCGGCGCGGCGGTCGCCGCCCCCGCGTCCAGCCGCATGAGCGACGTGCAGTTCCTGCAGCTGAATCGCTGCGCCGGCCTGGTCGCCTCGCAGCAGCTCGGCGGCGGCGACGGCAAGCTGGTGGACGCCGTGATCCGCGAGCAGAGCCGCGGCCGCGACCCCTACATCATGGAACGCGCCGACCAGATGCGCGACGACGCCGCCACCGCAGCGCAGCACGCTTCCGGCGACTACCGCGCCAAGCTGGTCGCCGAGCGGGACGGGGTCTGCCAGAATCTGGCGCCCAATTCCGCCACCACCTCGGTCGCCCACGCCCCGGCGGCGGGCGCCGCCTCTTCGGTCAACTGACCGATCCACCCGGCCCCCACTTCCGCCCCGGGCCGTCCCTCAGCCCGGGGCGGGCTTTTCTGTCCGCCTCGATCTGTTGACGTTGACGTTAGCGTCATCTTGGCAAGGGCGAGGCGCCTGAATATGGTCCGCGGCCACGAACGGAGCCGCGCCGGCTCCGCAGGAGCGCCCGCCAACGGGCGCAAGGGAAGCCGCCATGGACCTCGATTTCTCCCCTGAAGACAACGCCTTCCGCGAGGAGGTGCGGGCCTTCCTGGCCGAGAACTACCCGGCGGAGCTGCGCGACAAGCAGCGGCACGAGAACGCCCTGTCGCGCGAGGACTACCTGTCCTGGCACCGGATCCTGGCCAAGAAGGGCTGGTCGGCGATCTCCTGGCCCAAGGAATGGGGCGGCCAGGACTGGACCCCCACCCAGAAGTACATCTGGTCCGAGGAACAGGCGAAGGCCGACACCATCGGCATCCTGCCGTTCGGCGTCGCCATGCTGGCGCCGGTGATCTACACCTTCGGCACCGAGGAGCAGAAGGCGCGCTTCCTGCCGGGCATCCGCGATGGCCAGGTGTGGTGGTGCCAGGGCTACTCCGAACCGGGCTCCGGCTCCGACCTGGCCTCGCTGAAGACCCGCGCCGAGCGCATCACCGGCGACGACGGCAAGGAATACTACCTGGTCAACGGCCAGAAGACCTGGACCACCCTGGCGCAGCACGCCGATTGGGGCTTCTTCCTGGTCCGCACCGACCCGAATGTGAAGCCGCAGGCCGGCATCAGCTTCCTGCTGATCGACATGAAGAGCCCGGGCATCACCGTGCGCCCGATCATCACCCTGGAGGGCGGGCACGAGGTCAACGACGTGTTCCTCGACAACGTCAAGGTGCCGGTGGAGAACCGCATCTACGAGGAGAACAAGGGCTGGACCTGCGCCAAGGCCCTGCTGCAGCACGAACGCTCCGGCATCGCCGGCGTCGCCCGCTCCAAGCGCAACCTCGAACGCCTGCGGGAGATGGCCTCCACCGAGCGCTCCGACGACAGCGGCGCCCTGCTGGCCGACCCGTTCTTCCGCCGCAAGGTGGCCGAACTGGAGATCGACCTGACGGCTCTGGAGTTCACCGAGCTGCGCACCCTGGCGGGCGAGAGCGCCGGCACGGGGCCGGGGCCGGAATCCTCGATCCTGAAGATCAAGGGCACCGAGATCCAGCAGCGCCTGACTGAGCTGGCGCTGGAAGCGGCCGGACACTACGGCGCGCCCTACCTGCGCGACCTGCCGTCCAACAGCGGGGCGATCGGGCCGGAATACGCCGACGGCGTTGCGGGCGAGTACTTCAACACCCGCAAGACCTCGATCTACGGCGGCTCCAACGAGATCCAGCGCAACATCATCGCCAAGATGGTGCTGGGGCTCTGACGCGAGGCTGGCCAAAAGCTCCCCTCCCCCTTGCGGGGAGGGGTCGGGGGTGGGGGTGTCAGAACGAACGCCAGGCGCGATCCACACCAGCGAGCGGTCAGACCGGCTCGCGCGACGCCTGCGCAAAGCGCCCACCTTCGCCGAGAAACAACTCTGGAAGGCTCTGAGAAAGGTCGAGACACTTCATTTCCGCCGCCAGACGCCGTTCGGCCCCTATGTGGTCGACTTCGTCTGCCACCGCTCGAGACTGATCGTCGAGGTCGATGGCGGCATCCACAATCTGGATGCGGTGGCGCAGCGCGACGCCGAGCGTGAAGCCTGGCTCGCCAGTAGAGGATACCGCGTATTGCGCCTGACCAATCAGCAGGCGCTCGACATCGAGGCGGCGGTTGCGGTCATAGTGGCCGAGGCCGGCGTCGCCACCCCCACCCCTAACCCCTCCCCGCAAGGGGGAGGGGAATAAGCAGGAACCCAGGAATAGCCATGGACTTCAGCTTCACCGAGGAACAGACCCTGCTGCGCGACACCGTCGCCAGCTATCTGGCCGACCACTACGACTTCGAGAAGCGCCGCGCGGCGGTGAAGTCCGCGACGGGCTGGCGGCCGGAGGTGTGGAAGGCGTTCGCCGAGGAGCTCGGCATCCTGGGCGCGGCGTTCTCGGAAGAGCTGGGCGGCCTTGGCGGCGGCGCCACCGAGAACATGGTGATCATGGAAGAGTTCGGCAAAGCTCTGGTGGTCGAGCCCTATGTCGGCACGGTGGTGATCGGCGGCGGCTTCATCCGTCACGGCCAGCCCGCGGGCGGCGACGACCTGGCCGGCAAGATCATCGCCGGCGAGGCGACGATCGCCTTCGCCTACGCCGAGCCGCAGGCCCGCTACAACTGGGCCGACCTGAAGACCACCGCGCGCAAGGACGGCGCGGGCTGGGTGCTGAACGGCGCCAAGGCCGTGGTGGTCGGCGCTCCCTGGGCCAGCCACCTGATCGTCACCGCCCGCACCGGCGGCTCGCAACGCGAGGCCTCGGGCGTGTCGGTGTTCCTGGTCGAGAAGTCGGCCAAGGGCGTGACCACCCGCGACTATCCCACCGTCGACGGCCAGCGCGCCTCGGAGGTGACCTTCGAGAACGTCGCCCTGCCGGCCTCCGCCCTGATCGGCCAGGAAGGCGACGGCCTGCCGCTGGTGGAGACGGTGATCGACGAAGCCATCGCCGCCACCTGCGCCGAAGCCTGCGGCGTGCTGCGCAAGCTGCACGAGGGTACGCTGGACTACACCAAGCAGCGCAAGCAGTTCGGCCAGCCGATCGCCCAGTTCCAGGTGCTGCAGCACCGCATGGTCGACATGTTCATCCAGGTCGAGCAGTCGGTGTCGATGACCTACATGGCGCACATCAAGCTGGGCGAGGCCGCGGCCGAGCGGGCCAAGGCGGTGTCGGCGGCCAAGGTGCAGATCGGCCGCGCCTGCAAGTTCGTCGGCCAGAACGCCATTCAGCTGCACGGCGGCATGGGCATGACCGACGAGATGGCCATCGGCCATTACTTCAAGCGTGCGACCATGATCGAAGGCCTGTTCGGCTCGGTGGACCACCACCTGCGCCGCTACGAAGGCCTGTCGTTCGCCAGCGCGGCCTGAGGGTGCGGCGCGCGCTCGCGGGGGGGATCATCGCGGTTCTGCTGACGGCGCCGGCCGCTGGCGGCCTGGCCCGGACCAGAACCGCCCGGCCCGCGCCCGCGGCGCCTGCCGCCGCGGCGGCGGCGGGGCAGACCCAGACGGCGCGCTGGCAGCTGGTGCAGGCCTCCGACGAGGTGGGCGACGGGGTCGGCCTGCGCTGGCTTCGCCGGACCGACGAGGCCGATGCGGCCGTCGGCATGCTGGCCTGCCGCATCCCGACCGGGTTCTACGTCGCCGCCTACGGCCTGAAGCCACGGCCGGAGGCCAAGGTCATCGAGGTGGTGGTGGCGGGCAGGAGCTACGCCGTGCCCCTCGCCGCCGGCCAGGGCGCCCCCGCCGACGCGATCACCGCTTTCGGGCCGACGCCCGCGGGGCTGCTGGACGCCATCGAGGGTACGCCGACCTTCGAGCTTCGCTACGGCGGCCAGTCCACGGGCGTGTTCGCCGCGCCCGACGCTCGCGTCACCAAGGGGCTGCTGGACGTATGCCGCGCCATCGAGACGGTCCGTGGGAAAGGAAACTGAGGTCGAGGCCTGCTGGCCGGACGGCGCGCGCGAGCGCGGCCGGCTGCAGTACGAGGCGCCGAAGCTGGTGTTCCGCGGCGCCGCGCGCCGGGTGTTCGAAGGCGAGGCCCTGGCCCAGGTCCGCGCCGAGGGGCCCGATCTTGTGCTGGGCAACGGCGCCCGCTTCGCCCTCGGTGAACGGGCGGCGGCAAGTTGGGCCGAGGCCATCCGCAACCCCCGCGGCCGGCTGGACAAGCTGGGGGTGAAGGCCGGCCAGCGGGCGGCCATCGTCAACCTCGACGACCCGGCGTTCGCCGACGAACTCGCCGGCCGGGTTCCGCCGCTGGGCGACGGGGAGGCCGGTCTCGACATCCTGGTCTATGGCGCCGACAGCGCCGCCGAGCTGCAGCGCCTTCCGGATTTGATCGCTCGACTGGCCGATCGCGGCGCATTGTGGATCGTCTCGCGCAAGGGCAGGGCCGCCACGCTGAGGGACGTCGAGGTGATGGCCGCCGCCAAGGCCCTGGGGCTGGTCGACAACAAGGTCTGCAGCTTTTCCGACAGTCGCACGGCGCTGCGCTTCACCCGCCGACGCTGAGGCTTGCCTCGGCCGGGACGATCGGCCAAAGCCGGCCCATGTCCCTGCGCGATTTCGGCCTGCTGGTGTTCGTCTGCATCGTCTGGGCGTCCAGCAACGTGGTCGGCAAGCTGCTGATCTCGGGCCTGGGCGCGCCGCCGCTGTTCGTCGCCGCCGCGCGTTTCGCCGTGGTGACCCTGGCCACGGCGCCGTTCCTGTTCCCTGCGCCGGGCAAGATCGGCCGCCTGATCGCGGTAGGCCTGCTGATGGGGGCGGGAGCGTTCGGCCTGCTGTTCATCGGCCTGCGCAGCGCCACGCCCTCGGCGGCGGCCATCGTCGCCCAGCTCGGCGCGCCGCTCACGACCCTGCTGTCGGTGATTTTCCTGGGCGAGCGGATCCGCTGGCGGCGGGGGCTCGGCATCGTGCTGACCCTGATCGGGGTGGTGATCGTGATGTGGAAGCCCGGCGGCATCTCCCTGTCGTTCGGCCTGCTGATGGTCGCCGCCTCGGCCCTGTCGGGGTCGTTCGGCGCGGTGCTGCTGAAGTACATGGATGGCGTGCGGCCGCTGCAGTTCCAGGCCTGGGTCGGCTTCTCCTCGTTCTGGCCGATGGCGGCGGCTTCGGCCCTGTTCGAGCACGGCCAGGTCGCGGTGCTGCACGCGACGCCCTGGGCCTTCCTGGCGGGGGTGCTCTATACCGGGCTCGTGGTATCGGTGGTGGGTCACACCGCCTATTACGGCCTGATCCAGCGTTACGAGGCGAACCTGCTGCAGCCGCTTACCCTGATGACCCCGCTCGGCACCGTGGCCATGGGCGTGCTCATCACCCACGACGCCTTCGACGGGCGGATGATCCTCGGCTCGGCGATCGCGCTTGGCGGGGTGCTGATCATCGCGCTGCGGCCCAACCACGTGATGCCGCTGCTGCTGGCGATGCGGAGCCGCGCGCCGTGACCCTGGAGATCATCCCCGCGCCGTCGCCGAACTTCGACGCCCGCACGGCGCCGCCCGACATGCTGGTGCTGCACTATACCGGCATGCCCACCGGTGAGGCCGCCCTGGCGCGGATGCGCGATCCGGCGGCCAAGGTCTCGGCCCACTACATGGTGGAGGAAGACGGCCGCATCTTCAGCCTGGTGGCCGAGGAGCGCCGCGCCTGGCACGCCGGGGTTTCGTACTGGAAGGGCGAGCGGGACGTGAACGCGGTGTCCGTCGGCATCGAGATCGTCAACCCCGGGCACGAGTTCGGCTATCGCCCGTTCCCGGACGCCCAGGTCGAGGCCCTGATCGCCTTGATCGACGAGGTCCGCGGTCGCTGGGAGATCCCCGACGCCCGCATCATCGGCCATTCGGACGTGGCGCCGGACCGCAAGGAAGACCCGGGCGAGCTGTTCCCCTGGGCCAGGCTGGCGGCGGCCGGCCATGGCCTGTGGGCGACGCCAGCGCCGGCGCCCGGCGCGCCGCTGACCCTCGGCGACGAGGGGCCGGGCGTGTTCGCCCTGCAGGCCGGCTTCCATCGGCTGGGCTACGACAGTCCGCCGTCGGGACGCTTCGACGAGGCCACCGCGACGGTCGTGCAAGCCTTCCAGCGGCACTGGGTGCAGGACCGCTTCGACGGCGTCGCCGACGGCGCCACCCGTTCGCGCCTGATGGCGCTGCTGAGGCTCGCTGCGGAGTGATCCCGACGCCATGATCCTGCCGTCCGAACTCAAGGGCTTCGAGACCAGCCGCTTCGTCATGCGGCCATTGGGCGTAGAAGATGCGCCCGACCTCTACCGGCACCTGTCGGATCCGGCGGTCACCGCCTTCATGGACATCGACCCGCTGGAGACCGTCGAGCAGGCCGAGGGCATCGTCGAGTGGGCCGAGGACCTGCGCCAGGCCGGCAAGGGCGCCCGCTTCGCCATCCGCGCCAAGGCCGACGGCGGGTTCGCCGGCAGCTGCGGCTTCAACGCCCTGGTGCTCGAGCGTGGCTGCCGCGGCGAGATCGCCTACGACCTGTCCGCCGCCTGGCAGGGCAAGGGGGTGATGGCCGAGATCATGCCGGCCCTGGTCGACCTGGGCCTGGGACGGCTGCGGCTGCAGCGCCTGGAAGCCTTCGTCACCCCGGGCAACGAGCCGTCGTGCCGCCTGCTGGAACGCCACGGCTTCGCCTGCGAGGGCGTGCTGCGCGACTACGGCTACTGGAAGGACCGCTTCTGGGACCAGCTGCTGTACGCGCGCACCGCGCGAGCCTGAGGTTTGTTCCGCGCAAGGCCGCTGCCAGGAGCCTTCCCTTGACGTCCGCCCCCTGACCGTCCACCTGTCGCCCCGATCAGACGGCCGGGCGGTCGCCCTTTCCCGCAAGGGGAGGGGAGGAAAGTCCGGGCTCCACGGCGACAAGGCGGCGGGTAACGCCCGCCGGGGGTGACCCCAGGGATAGCGCCACAGAAAGCAAACCGCCTGCGCCCTCGGGCGCGGGTAAGGGTGAAAGGGTGGGGTAAGAGCCCACCGCGGACCGGGTGACCGGGACGGCATGGCAAGCCCCGCCTGGAGCAAGACCGAATAGGGACGTCGCGCCGGTTCGCCGGTAGGGCAGTCGCAGGCCCGAGGCGTCCGGGTAGGTCGCGAGAACCGTTCGGCAACGGACGGTCCAGAGGAATGGCCGCCGCGCCCGCAGCAATGCGGACGGCACAGAACCCGGCTTACAGGCCGTCTGATCCCTGCGCCCCTCGCCGCCGGCGCGCGCGACCCCCGAAAAAGCGATTCGAGTCGAGTCCCGACCGCCGCGCGGTCGTTGGGCCAGGATGCCTCCGAAGCGCAAATACTTAACAGTTCTGGATATGTTCTGTGGATAACTCGGATTTGAGGGGTTTGGGTGTGTGCGACATCTTTGATTTGCCGCCGAAATGGCGCCAAGTGTCATTGTCTCCCAGTTCGGCCCATGTTAACCCAATTGCGTTGCGTCGCCCGATGGCGCGCGTCCGCCTTGGGGAGGGCGGAGGCGGAATCCGGCGGCGGCAACGAGGGGATTGGGGCGACACGTGTTTCTCTCGACCTTCGAGAAGCAGTTGGATGCCAAGCGGCGCATCGTTGTGCCGCAGGAATTCCGCGCCTCGGTCGGGAGCTTCTTCGACGGCGTGTTCTGCTTCCCCTCCATCGAGGCCGACTGCATCGAGGGTGGCGGAAAAGCCTTGTTCGACCGTTACATGGGCGTGATCGACGAGCTGCCGTTCGGCGACCCGCTGCGGTCGGCACTGGAGACCTCCGTGCTCGCCGGCGCCTCGCAGCTGTCCTTCGACACCGCCGGCCGCGTGACCCTTCCCGAGACCCTCTGCGACATGTTCGGCCTGGGCGCTTCCGACTGGGTGTCGGTGGTGGGCCTGGGCGACCGCTTCCAGATCTGGCCGAAGGCCGCCTTCGAAGCCCATCGGGTCGAGCAGCGCCGCATCGCCCGCGAGGGTCTGGCGGAACTGCGCGCCCAGCAGCGCGCCGCGCGCCTGGGGGCCGCCGAATGAGCGAAGCCCCGCACATCCCGGTGCTGATGGCCGAGGTGCTGGAGGCGCTCGCCCCGGCGCCCGGCCAGACCATCGTCGACGGCACCTTCGGCGCCGGCGGCTACAGCCGCGCGATCCTGGCGGCCGGCGCGAGCGTGATCGCCTTCGACCGCGATCCGACGGCGGCCCGCTTCGCCGCTGGCCTTGCCGAGAGCGGGCGCTTCCGCCTGGTGGAGGCCACGTTCTCGCGCATGGCCGAGGTGCTGGGCGAGGGCGCCGTCGACGGCGTGGCGCTGGACCTGGGCGTGTCGTCCATGCAGCTGGACGAGGCCGAGCGCGGCTTCTCCCTGATGCGCGACGGTCCCCTGGACATGCGCATGGGCGCCGACGGCATGACCGCCGCGGACCTGGTCAACGAGGGTGATCCGGCCGACCTGGCTCGCATCTTCCGCGACTACGGCGAGGAGCGCGAGGCGCGCCGCGTGGTCTCGTTCCTGGTCCGCCGCCGGGCCGAGCGGCCGTTCGAGCGCACGCTGGACCTGGCCGAGGTGGTCGAGCGCGCCCTGGGCGGCCGGCGCGGGGCCAAGGTGCATCCGGCCACCCGCGTGTTCCAGGCGCTGCGCATCGCCGTCAACGAGGAGCTGACCGAGCTCGAGGCCGGCCTGGTGGCCGCCGAACACGTGCTGAAGGCCGGCGGGCGGCTGGCCGTGGTCACCTTCCATTCGCTGGAAGACCGCATCGTCAAGGCGTTCCTGACCGCCCGCGCCGGGCGCGAGGCCGGCGGCTCGCGCCACGCCCCGCCGAAGGTCGGCGGCCCGGCCCCCAGCTTCCAGCTGCTGCATAACGGCGCGCGCGGCCCCGGCGAGGCCGAGGTGGCCGCCAATCCGCGCGCCCGTTCGGCGAAATTGCGCGCCGCGGTGCGAACCGAAGCCCCGGCCTGGAGGTTGGCGGCATGATCCTGTCGGGCGTCTCCCAGGTGTTCACCCAGCGGATCCGGGGCTTCCGCGTGATCGACCTTCTGGCCCTCTCCGTGCTGCTGGCCCTGGCCCTGGGCGTTTACGCCTTCAAGACCCTCGCCGGTCGCGAGAGCGCCGACATCGCCGACGTGCAGACCCAGATCGTCGCCGAGCAGAAGCGCGTGCGGCTGCTGCGCGCCGAGATCGCGCATCTGGAAGACCCCAGCCGCATCGAGCGCCTGTCCAGCCAGTACCTGGGCTTCAAGCCGGTCGATCCCAAGCACGAGGCCAGCGTCGAGGCCCTGCCGCAGGTGGCCAGCCAGGTCGACAAGCCGCAGCCCGCCGCCAGCCCGGCGCTGTCGCCCGCCGACGCCACGCCCGTGGAGTCCGGCCGATGACCCCGGCGAGCCCCGTCCCCAACGTGCTGATCCCGCTCTGGCGGTGGTTCTCGGCGCGCCTGTGGTGGATGGAGCACGCCTTCGAACGCGCCCGCGCCTCCGGCAAGGTCGAGGACGATGCGCGCATCCGCATCTTCTTCGTCATGGCCCTGTTCAGCGCCGGCTTCATCACCCTGGCCCTGGGCGCCAGCAAGGCGGCCCTGTTCTCCGGCCACGACTTCAGCGAGGAACTGTCGCCCCCGCCGCCCGGCGCGCGCGCCGACCTGGTGGACCGCAACGGGCAGATCCTGGCCATGGACCTGGTGCACTACGGCGTCTATCTCGACCCGCATGACGTGTCCGACCCCAAGGGCACCGAGGCGGCGCTGATGGCGGTGCTGCCCGGCATCGTGCCCGCGCGCCTGGAGAAGACCCTGGCCGGCGACCGCCGCGAGTTCGTGATCGGCGGCCTCACTCCGGAGATGAAGGCCAAGGTGCACGACCTGGCGCTTCCGGGAATCGACTTCGAGGAAGAGAGCGCCCGGGCCTATCCGCTGGGCGAAACGGCGTCGCACATCATCGGCTTCTCCGGCAAGGACGGCCACGGGCTCGCCGGCGCCGAGAAGGCGCTGGACAACGACCTGCGCGCCGCGGCCGGCCGCGGTCCGGTGCCGCTGTCCATCGACCTTCGGGTGCAGGGCGCGCTGGACGACGAGCTGAACGCGGCGGCGACCAAGTTCGGCGCCATCGGCGGGGTCGGCATCGTCGTCAATGTGCGCACCGGCGAGATCCTGGGGATGTCCAGCTATCCGGACTTCGATCCCAACGACGCCGGGACCACCGATCCGGCCAGGCTGATCAACCACGTGGCCGCCACAGACTACGAGCCGGGCTCGGTGTTCAAGGTGTTCACCCTGGCCATGGGCATCGATTCCGGCGTCGCCAACGTGAACACCATGCTGGACGCCCGCACGCCGCTGGCGCTGGGCGGCCAGACGATCCACGACTACGACAAGGACAACGCCATGCTGCCGCTGTGGGAGGTGTTCACCCACTCCTCCAACATCGGCTCGGCGCGGCTGGGGCTGATGTGCGGCGCCGACCGGATGGACCGCTATTTCCGCAGCTTCGGCCTGTTCGCCGCGGCGCCCAGCGAGCTGGCGGAATCCACCCGGCCGATCGTCAACAGCCGCCTCAGCGACAACGTGGTCGCCTCGATGAGCTTCGGCCACGCGATCTCGCTGAGCCCGCTGACCATCGCCACGGGCATGAGCGCGGTGCTGAACGGCGGGGTCTATCGCCCGCTGACCATCCGCAAGCTGGAGGCCGGCCAGGCTCCGGCGGCGGGGCGGCGGGTGATCCAGGCTTCGACCTCGCGCACCATGCTGAACCT
The DNA here is from genome assembly GCF_049446115.1 of Caulobacter sp. KR2-114. Taxonomy (NCBI): domain Bacteria; kingdom Pseudomonadati; phylum Pseudomonadota; class Alphaproteobacteria; order Caulobacterales; family Caulobacteraceae; genus Caulobacter; species Caulobacter sp. KR2-114. Next base: position 700,687 of record NZ_JBMSEC010000001.1, on the reverse strand, counting down.
GATGCGGCTGAACGTCACCAACGGCACCGGCGGCAAGGCCAACGTCGCCGGCTACCGGGTGGGCGGCAAGACCGGCTCGGCCGAGAAGCCCGACGGCGGCCACTACGACCGCAACAAGCTGGTGTCCTCCTTCGCGGCGGTGTTCCCCACCGACGGGCCGCTGGACGCCGACCGCTATTTCGTCCTGATCATGCTCGACACCCCCCACGCCACCAAGGACACCTTCGGCTTCGCCACCGGCGGCTGGACGGCGGCGCCGGCGGCCGGACGGGTCATCGAGCGCATCGCCCCGCTGCTGGGCGTGCCGCGGGTGATCATGCCGCAGGACACCGGGCCCAGGGCGCCGGTGGATCCCAAGACCCTGACGGGAGAGGAAGGATGACCGCTCACCGCCTCTCCGACCTGGTGCATCGCGACCTCGCCGTGGATCCCGAGATCCGCGGCGTCACCGCCGACAGCCGCAAGGTCAAGCCCGGCTTCCTGTTCGCCGCCCTGCCGGGCGCCAAGGCGGACGGCAAGGCGTTCGCCAGCCAGGCGATCGCCTCGGGCGCTGCGGCGGTGCTCTCGGCGGTCGACATCCCCGGCCTCGCCGCGCCCCTGGTGCGCGCCTCCGACCCGCGCCGGGCCTACGCCCTGGCCGCCGCCGCCTTCCACGGCCGCCAGCCGGCGGTCGCCGTGGCCGTGACCGGCACCAACGGCAAGACCTCGGTCGCCACCTTCTGCCGCCAGATATTCGCCGCGGCCGGCCAGGTCTCGGCCAGCATAGGCACGCTGGGGGTCCGCATCAGCGGCCTGGCGGGCGGCGACGAACAGGTCACCGAGCCCGGCCTGACCACGCCCGACGCCGGCGACGTGGCCGAGCTGCTGGCGAGCCTCGCCGACAGGGGGGTGACCCACCTGGCGCTGGAAGCCTCGTCGCACGGCATCGACCAGCGCCGGCTGGACGGCGTGAAGCTGACCGCGGCCGGCTTCCTGAACCTGACCCAGGACCACCTGGACTACCACGGCACCATGGGCGCCTACCGGGCGGCCAAGCTGCGGCTGTTCGAGACCCTGCTGCCGCGCGGCGGCACGGCGGTGCTGAACGCCGATTCCGACGCCTTCCAGGCCTTCGCCTCCACCGCGGTGGCCAACGGTCACACGCTGATGAGCGTCGGCGCGATGGGCCAGGGCATCACCCTGACCGAGCGCCAGCTGCTGCCCGAGGGCCAGCGCCTGAAGATCGCCGCCTGGGGCGAGGCCTACGACGTGCGCCTGCCGCTCGCCGGCGCCTTCCAGGCGTCCAACGCCCTGGTGGCCGCGGGCCTGTGCGTGGCCGCCGGGCTGCATCCGGACGTGGTGTTCGCGGCCCTGGAGCACATCGAGGGCGCGCCGGGCCGCCTGCAGCGGGTGGGGACCGGTCCGCGCGGCGGCGAGGCCTACGTCGACTACGCCCATACGCCCGACGGTCTGGCCACGGTGCTGAGCGCCCTGCGGCCGCACGTGAAGGGCAAGCTGATCGTGGTGTTCGGCGCCGGCGGCGACCGCGACCGCGGCAAGCGCCCGCAGATGGGCGCCATCGCGGCCGATCTGGCCGACGTCGCCATCGTCACCGACGACAATCCGCGCTCCGAGGACCCGGCGGCGATCCGCGCCGAGATCATGGCCGGCGTCGAGGGCCTGAAGGACATCGGCGGCCGGGATGCGGCGATCCGCGCGGGCGCGGCGCTGCTGGAATCGGGCGACGTGCTGCTGGTGGCCGGCAAGGGCCATGAGCAAGGCATGATCATCGCCGGTGTGACGCATCCGTTCGACGACGTCCTGGAGACCCGCCGTGCGCTGGATCTGGAGGCGGCGCATGACTGAGCCGCTGTGGACCGCCGAGGCGATCGTCGCCGCCACCCACGGACGCCTGACCGGAGCGCCCTTCCAGGTGACCGGCGTCACCACCGACAGCCGCGAGGTCGAGGCGGGCGACCTGTTCGTCGCCCTGGCCGGCGAGCGCGACGGCAACGACTTCGTGGCCGGCGCCTTCGGCCGCGGGGCCGCCGGGGCGCTGGTCAGCCGCGACCTGCCGGGTTCGTGCATCGTCGTCGATGACACCCTCAAGGCTCTGGAAAGGCTGGGCGAAGCGGCCCGCGTTCGCGCGCCCGCCGCGCGCCGCGGCGCGGTCACCGGCTCGGTGGGCAAGACCAGCGTCACCCAGGCGATCCGCGCGGGCCTCGCCCGCGCCGGCCGGGCGCACGCCTCGGTGAAGTCGTACAACAACCACATCGGCGTGCCGCTGACCCTGGCGCGCATGCCCGCCGACACCGAGCGCGCGGTGTTCGAGATCGGCATGAACCACGCCGACGAGATCACCCCGCTGACCCGCATGGTCCGCCCGCACGCCGTGGCGATCACCACCGTCGGCGCCGTGCACGTCGAGGCCTTCCCCGATGGCGAGGCCGGCGTGGCCCGCGCCAAGGCCGAGATCTTCGACGGCCTGGAGCCCGGCGGCGTGGCCGTGCTGAACGCCGACAACCGCTGGTTCGACTACCTCTCCGGCGAGGCGCGCAAGGCCGGCGCCGTGGTGCGCAGCTTCGGCTCGGTGGCCGGCGCCGACGCCCGCCTGATCCGCTTCACCGCCGGCGAGAGCAGCGCGCGGGTGGAGGCCGTGGTGGACGGCCAGCAGATCAGCTTCCCGCTGCTGCAGACCGGTTCGCACTGGGGGACGATGAGCCTCTGCGTGATCCTGATGCTGCTGGCGCTGGACGTCGACATGCGCACGGCGCTGCAGGCCCTGTCCGAATTCGAGCCCCTGGCCGGCCGCGGCGCCGAGCGCCAGGTGCGCATCGCCGGCGGCGCCTTCACCCTGGTGGACGACAGCTACAACGCCAATCCGCTGTCCGTCGGCGCGGCGCTGAAGACCCTCGGCGCCCGCCAGGCGCCCGGCCGCCGCATCGCCGTGCTGACCGACATGCTGGAGCTTGGCGACCACTCGCCGCGCTATCATGCAGAGCTGAAGGCCCCGATCGAGGCGGCCGACGTCGACCTGGTGTTCGCCGCCGGACCGCTGATGAAAAACCTCTGGGACGCGCTATCGCCGACTCGCCGCGGCGGCTACGCCGAAGACGCGGCGGGGGTTCAGCCGCAGATCGTCGGCGCTCTGCGGCCCGGCGACGTGGTGCTGGTGAAGGGGTCGAAGTCCTCGAACGCGAAGGCCCTGGCGGACGCCCTGGCCGCGCTCGACCCCCTGGCCGAAGGGGACGCCTGATGCTCTATCTGCTGTACGAGCGCCTGGCGGAACATCACCACTACGTGCCGGTGCTGAACCTGCTGCGCTACCTGACCTTCCGCGGCGGCATGGCGGTGGCCACCTCTCAGCTGGTGGTCGTGGCCATGGGCTCGCGCTTCATCCGCTGGATGCAGTCCAAGCAGGGCAAGGGCCAGCCGATCCGCACCGACGGCATCGAGCGCCACGTGGTCGAGAAGGCCGGCACCCCGACCATGGGCGGGCTGATGTTCCTGGCCGGCATCACCGTGGCGACGCTGCTGTGGGCCGACCTCAGCAACGTCTACGTCTGGGTGGTGCTGCTGGTCACCCTGGCGTTCGGCCTGCTGGGCTTCATGGACGACTACGCCAAGGTCACCAAGCAGAACACTGCCGGCATCTCCGGTCGCCTGCGCCTGCTGGTCGAGCTGGCCGTGGCGCTGGTCGCCGTCTTCCTGCTGATCCGCTTCGGCCAGCCGTCGCCGCTGGCGGACGACGCCCACCTGTCCACCTCGGTGACCTTCCCGATCTTCAAGCGGGCGGTGCTGGACCTGTCGTGGTTCTACCTGGCCTTCGGCGCGGTGGTGATCATCGGCGCCTCGAACGCGGTGAACTTCACCGACGGCCTGGACGGCCTGGCCACCGTGCCGGTGATGATCGCCGCCGCCACCTTCGGCCTGATCGCCTACCTGGTCGGCAACTATGTGTTCGCCAACTACCTGCAGCTTCACTTCGTGCCGGGCGTCGGCGAGGTGGCGGTGTTCTGCGGGGCGATGGTCGGCTCGGGGCTCGGCTTCCTCTGGTACAACGCGCCGCCGGCCAAGATATTCATGGGCGATAGCGGCGCCCTGGCGCTGGGCGGCGGCCTGGGCGCGGTCGCCGTGAGCACCAAGCACGAGATCGTCCTGGCCATCGTCGGCGGCCTGTTCGTGCTCGAGACCGTCTCGGTGATGGTCCAGGTGGTGTCCTTCAAGCTGACCGGCAAGCGCGTGTTCCGCATGGCGCCGATCCACCACCACTTCGAGCGCCTCGGCTGGGCCGAGCCCACCGTGGTCATCCGCTTCTGGATCATCGCCGTGATGCTGGCGATGCTCGGCCTGTCCACCCTGAAGCTGCGGTAGGGGAGGGCGAGCGCCAAGATGATTCCGGTCCGGGGCTTCACAGGCAAGACGGTGGCGGTGTTCGGCCTTGGCCGAACCGGCCTGACCGCCGCGCGCGCCCTGCAGGCCGGCGGCGCCAAGGTGATCCTGTGGGACGAGAACGAGAAGAGCCGTGAGGCGGCGCGCGCCGAAGGCTTCACCCTGGTCGACCTGTCGAACGCTGACTGGTACGCGATCTCGGCCCTGATGCTGTCGCCCGGCGTGCCCCTGACCCATCCCAAGCCGCACTGGGTGGTGGAGAAGGCGCGCGACGCCGGCGTCGAGATCCTGGGCGACATCGAGCTGTTCGCCCGCACCGTGGCCGCGGCTCCGGCGCACAAGCGGCCGAAGATCGTCGCCGTCACCGGCACCAACGGCAAGTCCACCACCACAGCCCTGATCGCGCACGTGCTGGCCCAGGCCGGCCGCGACATCCGCATCGGCGGCAACATCGGCTATGGCGTGCTGGGCCTGGAGGACATGCATGGCGGCGCGGTCTATGTGCTGGAGCTGTCGTCCTACCAGCTGGACCTGACGTCCAGCCTCAAGGCCGACGTGTCGATCATCCTCAACATCTCGCCCGACCACCTGGAGCGGCACGGCGACATGGAAGGCTATGTCGCGGCCAAGAAGCGGATCCTGCTGAACCAGGGCAAGGGCGACTTCGCCATCGTCGGGGTCGACGATCCGTGGTGCGCGCAGATCTGCACCGAGATCACCGCCGCCAACCGTCGCACCATCTGGCCGATCAGCGCCCGCCGGGCCATGGGCCGCGGGGTCTACTCCCTGCAGGGCATGCTCTATGACGCCACCGACGGCCGGGTGAACGAGGTCGCCGACCTGACCCGCGCCCGCTCGCTGCCCGGCCGGCACAACTGGCAGAACGCTTCGGCCGCCTATGCGGCCTGCCGCGCGCTGGGCCTCACCGCCCAGGACGCCGTCGACGGGCTGATGAGCTTCCCCGGCCTGGCGCACCGCATGGAGACGGTGGGCGTGCTCGACAAGGTCCGCTTCGTCAACGACTCCAAGGCCACCAACGCCGACGCCGCGCGCCAGGCGATGAGCGCCTATCCGCGGTTCTACTGGATCGCCGGGGGCCGGGCGAAGGTCGGCGGCATCGACGAGCTGACCGAACTGTTCGGCTCGGTGGCCAAGGCCTACCTGATCGGCGAGGCCGCCGAGGCCTTCGCCGGGGTGCTGGATGGCAAGGCGCCCTATGTGATCAGCGGCGACCTCGAGAGCGCCACCCGCGCCGCCTTCGCCGACGCCCGGGCAAGCGGCGAGGAGGCCATCGTCCTCCTCTCGCCGGCGTGCGCCTCGTTCGACCAGTTCGCCGACTTCGAGGAACGCGGCGACGCGTTCCGCGCCGCCGTCCACGCGCTCGCCGCGCCCGTCGCCAAGGAAGCCCGTCGTTGACCGCCCAGCATCACGCCTTCGCCCGGACAGACCGTACGGCCCTGGGCCTGTGGTGGTGGACGACGGATCGCTGGCTGCTGGGGGCCACCGCGGCCCTGATCGCGCTGGGCGTGCTGCTGCAGTTCGGCACCAGCCCGGCGGCCGCGGCCCGGCTCAACATCGCCTGGCCGTTCCACTTCGCCGTTCGCCAGTGCGTGTTCGCCGCCGGCGGCACGGCGATCCTGCTGGGCGCCTCGATGCTGTCGCCAAAGGGCGTGCGGCGCGCGGCCTTCTTCATCTACCTGGCCGCCATCCTGTCGATGGCGATCCTCCCGTTCCTGGGCCACAACGCCAAGGGCGCGACGCGCTGGGTCGAGATCAGCGGCTTCACCCTGCAGCCCTCCGAGTTCATGAAGCCGGCGCTGATCGTGCTGGTGGCCTGGATGTTCGCCGAGGGCCAGAAGGGCCAGGGGGTGCCGGGCGTCTCCATCGCCTTCTGCCTCTACATCCTGGCCGTGGGCCTGTTGCTGATCGAGCCGGACGTCGGCCAGACGGTGCTGATCACCGTCGCCTTCGGCGCCGCCTTCTGGATGGCCGGGGTGCCGATGAGCTGGATCATGGTGCTGGGCGGCTTCGCCATCGCCGGCCTGTCGTCGACCTATTTCCTGTTCGACCACGTGGCCAGCCGGGTCGACCGCTTCTTCAGCCACGAGAAGACCGACACCCACCAGGTCGACCGCGCCGCCGCGGCCATCGCTCACGGCGGCCTGTTCGGCCAGGGCCCGGGCGAGGGGATCATGAAGCGCTCGGTGCCGGACATGCACACCGACTTCGCCTATTCCGCCGCCGCGGAGGAATACGGCCTGTGGTTCTCGCTGATCCTCATCGCCCTGTTCATGATCCTGGTGGTGCGCGGGCTCTACAAGTCGATGAAGCTGTCGGACCCGTTCGAGCAGGTGGCCGCGGCCGGCCTGTTCGTGCTGGTGGGCATGCAGGCCTTCATCAATGTCGCGGTGAACTTGAACCTGATCCCCACAAAGGGCATGACCCTGCCGTTCATCTCGTACGGAGGGTCTTCGATGCTCGCCATGGGGCTCACCATGGGCATGGCGCTGGCGCTGACCCGCCGCCGCCCGGGCGCCTACGCCAGCGAGGGCCGCAAGGCCGCGTTCGGAACCGGCGCCTTTGCCTGATCCGGTTCGCCCGAACGGTCGGGTGGCGGTGCTGGCGGCAGGGGGGACGGGGGGACATCTCTTCCCGGCCCAGGCCCTGGCCGAGGCGCTGATCGCCCGTGGCTGGCGCATCGTGCTGGCCACCGACGACCGCGTCGCCGGCCATGCCGACAGCTTCCCCGCCGAGCGCCGCATACCCCTGTCCTCGGCCACGGCCCGCGCCAGCAACCCGCTGAGCGTGATCCGCGCCGCCTTCAAGATCCTGGCCGGCGTGCTGCAGGCGCGGAAGGCGTTCCGCGAGATCGACCCCGACATCGTCGTCGGCTTCGGCGGCTATCCCTCGCTGCCGGCGCTGATCGCCGGCATCACCCAGGGCCGCCGCACGGTGATCCACGAGCAGAACGCGGTCTCCGGCCGGGCCAACCGGCTGCTGGCGGACCACGTCACCGCGGTGGGCTGCGCCTTCCCGACGCTGCAGAAGGCCTCGGCCAAGGTGAAGGCCCGCGCCGTGGTGGTCGGCAACCCCGTGCGCCCCGAGATCCGCGCCCTGGCCGACAAGCCCTACGAGCCACCCACCGACGAGATCCGCCTGCTGATCACCGGCGGCAGCCAGGGCGCGCGACTCCTGTCCGAGCTGATGCCGGCGGCGGTTCGCAAGCTGCCCGAGGAACTGCGCCTGAAGCTGAAGGTGCAGCAGCAGACGCGCGTGGAGTCGATGGACAACGCCCGCAAGATCTACGCCGACGCCATGGTCCAGGCCGAGATCGCCCCCTTCTTCCGCGACCTCGCCGGCCGCCTCGGCCAGGCGCACCTGGTGGTGGGCCGCGCGGGCGCCGGGACGGTGTGCGAGATCGCCTGCGCCGGGCGTCCGGCGATCCTGGTGCCGCTGCAGATCGCCCTCGACGACGACCAGGGCCAGAACGCCCGCCTGCTGTTCGACGTCGGCGCGGCCGAGGTGGCGCGCGAGAACGAGCTGACCCAGCCGGCGATGACCGCCGCGCTGAAGGCCCTGCTGAGCAACCCGGCGCGCCTGGCCAAGATGGCCGCCGCGGCCCGCTCCGTCGCCCGGCCGGACGCCGCCGACCGGCTGGCGGACCTGGTGGAGCAGACGGCGCGCTAGCGGCTGGACAGCGTCCGCCGGACTGGCTTTCCTGGGGCCATGCCGCGCCCCGTCCTCGACCCGGTGACCTTCCGCCGCCTGTGCCGCGCCCGCGACCTTGCCGCCGCGCGGCTGGACGATCCGCCCGGCCTGGCGGAGATGGCGGCGGCGGCGAACCTGTCGCCGTGGCACTTCCACCGCCTGTTCGCCGACGCCTTCGGCGCGACGCCACACGGTTTCGTCGCCGAGCGCCGCCTGGCGGCCGCCAAGCATCTGCTGCTCTCCGGCGAGGCTTCGGTGACCGAGGCCTGCGTGGCCCTCGGCTATTCCAGCCTCGGGACGTTCAGCGCCCGTTTCCGGGCCGCGACCGGCCTCTCACCCACGGCCTTCCGGCGCGAGCATCGCCGGGTCTATGGCGTCAAGGCGCTGTACCGCACGGTGTTCATCCCCAGCTGCTTCCTCGCGGCGTACGGGGCTTAGCGCGAAAAGCTGTCATCCCGGAGAGCGCAAAGCGCTCATCCGGGACCGCCAAGGGCGCGAGCGCCTGCCGCCGATGGCGGGCGCCAGCGTTTCCGGCGGTCCCGGATCTTCGCTGCGCTTCGTCCGGGATGACAGTCGGGGAGGGGGGCGCGTGGCCGCCTACTGCACCGCAAGATCGAAGAAGCGGGCGCGCCGGCTGGCGCCTAAGATCGCCGCACACCCAACCGGAGCGGACCCATGATCCAGCAAATGTCGCACATGACCATCTTCGTCCCCGACCAGCAGGCGGCGCTCGATTTCTACGTCGGCGTGCTCGGCTTCGAGCTGAAGATGGACATGAGCCTGCCCAACGGCTTCCGCTGGATCAACGTCAGCCCCAAGGGCCAGTCGGACCTCGTCATCGTGCTGGCCCGGCCCAACCTCGGCCCGAAGATGACCGAGGACGACCGCCAGACGATGCTGGAGCTGATCGGCAAGGGCGCGTTCGGCGCGGCGGTGTTCAAGACCGCGGACTGCCGCGCCACCTATGCCGAGCTGAAGGCCAAGGGGGTCGAGTTCACCATGGAGCCCACCGAACAGTTCTACGGCGTGGAGTCGATCTTCCGCGACCCGTTCGGCAACTGGTTCAGCCTCACCGAGCCGAAAGAGATGGCGGCCCCGCCCTCGGCCTGACGCTGGATCGACAGGCGGCGCGCGCTCTGGAACAAGGGCGCATGGATCGGTTTGACGTCGCCGTGGTCGGCCTGGGCGCGATGGGCGCCGCCGCCCTCTATCATCTCGCCCGGCAGGGCCGCAGGGTGATCGGCCTGGACCGCGCCGCGCCGGGGCACGAGGGCGGCTCGTCGCACGGCGAGAGCCGGATCATCCGCCTGGCCCAGTTCGAGAACCCGGCCTACACGCCGCTGGTGGAGCGGGCCTGGGCGCTGTGGGACGATCTCGGCCGGGCGGGCGGCGAGGATCTGATCTGGCGCACCGGCATGCTGGAAGGCGGGCTTCCCGGCACGCCGATCATCGAGGGTTCGCTGCGCGCCGCGCGGGAGAACGGCCTGCCGCACGAGGCCCTGACCGCGGCCCAGGCGCGCGCCCGCTTCCCGGCCTTCGACCTGCCGGACGACTGGAGCATCGTCTTCCAGCCGCAGGCCGGCCTGGTGCGCGCCGACCTGGCCATGCGGCTGCACATGGCCGGCGCGCGGACCGCCGGCGCCGTCGTGCGTGAGGGCGCCGTGGTCCAGGCCATCGAGCCGGGCGGGTCGGCGGTGCGTCTGGTGCTGGCCAGCGGCGAGGCGATCGCGGCCGAGGCGGTGATCGTCGCGGCCGGCGGCTGGATCGGCGAGCTGGTTCCCGAGCTGGCGCCCTGGCTGACGGTCACGCGCCAGGCTGTCTGCTGGTTCACGCCGGCGCGGGCGGCGGACACCGGGCCCGACCGCATGCCGGTGTTCGTGCTCGAGGACGAGACCGAGGCGCTGTACGGATTCCCGGACTTCATGGGCACGGGGGTCAAGGCCGCCTCGCATCGGCTGGGCCAGCGGCTCGGCTCGGCCAGCGACGCCCGCCAGGACGCCGGTCCGTCCGACGCCCAGCCGATCGCCGAAGCCCTGGCGCGCCTGATCCCCGGCGCCGCCGGGCCGTTGAAGACGCTGAAGACCTGCCTCTACACCTCGACGCCGGACGACGAATTCATCATCGACCGGCACCCGGCCGACCCCCGCATCATCCTCTGCTCGGCCTGCTCCGGCCACGGCTTCAAGTTCGCCAGCGCGTTCGGCGAGGCTCTGGCGCAGATGACCCGGGCCGAGGGCGTCCCGGCGCCGTTCAGGGCGTTCGGGCTGGGCCGGTTCGGGTCGCTGCAAGCCTCTCTTCCCCCCTTGGGGGAAGTACCCGCGAAGCGGGGGTAGGGGGCTCCAGCAGGGCGCCGGCGGACGCACGGGCGCGCCGCAGCCCCCATCCCGGCCTTCGGCCGTACTTCCCCCAAGGGGGGAAGAGAGGCGCGGAGCGCAGGTGCGCCGGGCTCACAGCCCCAGCACCAGCCTCGCCATGATGTCGCGCTGGATCTCGTTGGAGCCGCCGTAGATCGAGCCGGCGCGGTTGTTGAGGTAGCGGGGCATGGTGGTCAGGCTGTGCTGCGGGCCGATCACGTCGACGTTGGCCCCCAGCTGGCGGGCGTCGAACTGGTCGACGGCGGCATAGAAGCCGGCCGCCTCGATCGCCAGTTCGTCGATCTTCTGCATCGCTTCGGTCGACTGGGTCTTCAGCATCGACGAGGCCGGACCGGGGCTCTGTCCCGAGGCGAAGGCGGTCAGCACCCGGTGCTCGGTCATCTCGATGGCCTGGACGGCGATCTCCAGCGCCGCCAGGCGGGCGGTGAACCCGGCGTCGTCCAGCAGCGATCCGCCGCCATCGGAGGCTTCCGCCGCCGCCATCCGCCGCACCCGCGCCAGCGCCACCTTGTGTCCCGCCGCCCCGCCGCCGCCGCGCTCGAACTCCAGCAGCGCCTTGGCCACCGTCCAGCCGTCGTTCTCGGCGCCCAGGCGATTGGCCTTGGGCACGCGCACGCCGTCGAAGAACACCTGGTTGACCTCGTGGTCGCCGGCCAGGGTGACGATCGGCTTCACCGTCACGCCCGGACTGGCCATGTCCATCAGCAGGAAGGTGATGCCGGCCTGCGGCTTGCCCTCGAAGCGGGTGCGCGCCAGCAGGAACATGCGGTTGGCCCAGTGGGCGTGGGTCGTCCAGATCTTCGAGCCGTCCAGCACATAGTCGTCGCCGTCGGGCGTGGCGCGCAGCTGCAGCGAGGCCAGGTCCGAACCGGACCCGGGCTCGGAGTAGCCCTGGCACCAGTAGTCCTCGCCCGACAGGATGCGTGGCAGGTAGTGCGCCTGCTGCTGCGGCGAGCCGTACTTCATGATCACCGGGGCGACCATGCGCAGGCCCATCGGCGCCAGGCCCGGCGCCCCGGCCCGGGCGCACTCGGCGGTGAAGATGTAGCGCTGCATCTCGTTCCAGCCGGGGCCGCCGTGCTCGACGGGCCAGCTTGGCGCGACCCAGCCCTGCCGGTGCAGGATCTTCTGCCAGGGGATCGACACGTCCCGGTCGGTGAAGACGCTGGTGGTCAGGGCCGCGGCCGCCTTCAGCTCCGGGGTCAGGGCCTCGGCCAGGAAGGCGCGCACCTGTGCCTGGAAGGCGCGTTCGTCGTCGCTGAGATCCAGGTTCATGTGGTCCGTCCGTCCCCGATGCTTTTTCCGCTAGGCTGCGCCCACGGAAGGCGTGGCACAAGCTGGCGCTAGTGACAGGCGGCGCAAGGGAAGTTGTCCGGTGAAGCCCTGCAGGCCCGATGCGGACGGCATGAAGGTGGTCGCCGCCGTCGCCGGTGAGATCGCCGACGTCGGCCAGGCCATGGACCTGCCGTTCGTCGCGGTCAGCGCCGACATCGGCAGTCCGGAGGCGATGATCGGGCCCGACGGGCGGCCTCTGGCGGAAACCACCTTCCGCTGGATCGACCCCAGGCTGGAGTACTGGAAGGACCGCGGTTTCGCCCTGCGCTCCCCGTTCGTGCATGCCGCGCGCTATTGCGCCGAGCCCTTCTATTACGAGGCCGGGGCGATGCGGACCTGGCGGCCGGCCCGCTGGCTGGAAGCCATCGACGCCGCCGACAGCGCGCGGGCGCACAACATCGGCGCGGCGGTCATCGCGCCGGCGCACCTGCCCGGCGGCATCATCGGCGCGGTGGTGTGGGCCTCGCCGGACGAGAACCTGGCGGTTGGCGAGGTGTTCGCAGCGCGCGCGGCGCAGTTGCACGCCCTGGCGCATCGTCTGATGGGCGCCTACCACGAGGCGCTCGGCGACTACGCCATCGGCGATCCGGTGCGGCTGACCCGGCGCGAGATCCAGTGCCTGAAGTGGGCGGCGGCGGGAAAGACCGACGGCGAGATCAGCCAGATCATGGACATCTCCGCCCCGACCGTGCGCTTCCACATCACCAATGCCGCGCGCAAGCTGGGCGTGGCCGGTCGCTCGCAGGCGGTGCGGCATGCCGTGGCCCTGGGCTACGTGGGCGCGGGCCCCAACCGCCCCGCCGCGCTCGATCCGATCCGCCCGGCCCAGCGGGCCGCCGCCGGCAACCCTCTCATTCCCGACAGCTAGCGCGACCACGCGCTGGACGTGCACACCCCGGACAAAGGCGAAGGCCGCCAAGGCCCGCCATCGAGGGGAGTTGACGTATGTCCAAGTTGCAGGCCTTCCTGGCGTCCGGCGCATCCGCCCTGGCCCTGGCCGCCGCGGGATCGGCTCTGGCCGCCGACGCCCCGTCGCCGGCGAGCGAGCCGTCGTCGTCGGTGAGTACCGTGGAGAGCGTGGTGGTCACCGCCCAGCGCCGGGCGGAATCGGCCAACACCGTGGGCATGTCGATCGAGGCCTTCCACGGCGAGCAGCTGCAGCAGCTGCACGTGACCGGGGTGAAGGACCTGAGCTCGGTGGCCCCCAGCTTCAACGTCTCGCAGGGCTATCAGGGGGTGCCGATCTACACGCTGCGCGGCATCGGCTTCAACACCATCAACCTGTCGGCCACGTCCACCGTCGGCACCTATGTGGATGAGGTGGCCTACGCCTATCCGTTCATGAACACCGGGCCGATCTTCGACCTGGAGCGGGTGGAAGTGCTGAAGGGGCCGCAGGGCACCCTCTATGGCCGCAACACCACCGCCGGCCTGATCGACTTCGTCACCAGCAAGCCGACCAAGGACGTGCGGGCCGCCATCACCACCGAGTTCGGCAACTATTCGACGCACAACTTCGAGGGCTTCGTCTCCGGCCCCCTGGGCGACCGGGCGCAGGGCCGGGTGGCGTTCCGCACCGACGACAGCGACGACGGCTGGCAGAAGAGCAACACCCGCAGCGAGACCCTCGGCCAGGCGCACCGCTACGGCCTGCGCGCGGCCCTGGCGGCCCAGCCGACCGACCGGTTCACGGCCGATGTCTCGTTCTCGGGCTGGTGGAACCGTTCGGACACCACCGCGGCCCAGGCGATCGGCTTCACGCCCGCCACCAACCCGACCACCGGCGCCAACGGGCCGTTCAACGCCGCCGGCGTGGCGAACTACGTGGCGACGCACTTTCCGACCTCCGCCACCCAGGCCGACTGGGAGCCGGAAACCCTGCGCGGCGCCGACCAGGGCAGGGGCCTGGGCCTGCCTGGCCCCCTGCGCGAGAACGACAGCTTCTACGCCGGCAAGCTGCGGCTGGGCTACGAGATCAATGACAATCTGAAGCTGGTGTCGCTGACCGGCTACAACTGGCTGCGCCGCGACGCCCTGTTCGACTGGAGCGGCGCCCCCTACGAGATCCTGGTGCAGCACGCCCAGGGCAAGATCGCCTCGGTGTCCGAGGAACTGCACCTGGAGGGCGACAACGGCCCCGTGCACTGGCTGGTGGGTGGCTACTACGGCCACGACAGCATCGTCGACGGCAATCGCACCATGCTGGGCGACAACGCCAACGTCGGCCTGATCCGCTACTACACCAACGCCCTGCTGGCCTCGCCCTTCAACACCGGCGGGTACACGGCGGCGGACGCGGCGACGGCGTTCCGCACCTACAGCGACATCGGCGACCTGACGACCCGCACCTGGAGCCTTTTCGGCAACGCCGACTGGAAGTTCAGCGACCAGTTCAAGCTCACCGCGGGGATCCGCTATACCCAGGACCGGCAGGGCTTCTCGGGCTGCTCGCTGGACTTCAACGGCGACATGCTGGCCAACGTCAACGTCACCAACCGCTACCTGTTCTACAGCGTCTACGGCCTGGTGGCGCCGATCAGCCAGGGCCAGTGCGTCACCTTCGATCCGGCGACCAAGAGCTTCGGCCGGGTGACCTCGACCCTGGACGAGGACAACGTCGCCTGGCGGGTGGTGGCCAACTGGACCCCGCAGCCCGGGCTGCTGCTGTACGGCTCGATCTCGCGAGGGGCCAAGGCCGGCGACACGCCGATCAACGCCGCCAACATCTCCACCCAGGATGCGCCGGCCCGGCAGGAACTGCTGACCGCCTACGAGCTGGGGGTGAAGGCGGGGCTGTTCGAGCGCCGCATGCAGGTCAACGCCTCGCTGTTCTACTACGACTACCAGGACAAGCAGCTGAGCGTGTATTTCGCCGACCCGATCTACACGGCCCTGGCCCGGCTTTCGAACATCCCGCACGCCAAGGCTTACGGGGTCGACGCCGACATCACCTGGCGCGTGACGCATGACCTGACCGCCATCGCCGCGGTGACCTACATCCACACCGAGATCGGCCACTATGTGGGCATCAACGGGGGCGGCCAGCCGCAGGATTTCAGCGGCGCGTCCTTCCCCTACAGCCCCAGCTGGCAGGGCAGCCTGACGGTCACCTACGACCACCCGATCAACGAGCGGCTGGGCTTCCAGGCGGCGGTCAACACCCACCTGCAGACCCGCTCGCACGCCGACCTCGGCGAGGACCCGAACTTCGCCATCCGCAGCTATGGCCTGCTCAACGCCAGCCTCGGCGTGCACGCCCTGAGCGATCGCTGGGAGGTCTCGTTGTGGGCGCGCAACCTGACCGACACCTATTACTGGAACTCGGTGGCCAGCAACGCCAACCTGGTGGTCCGCTTCCCGGCCCAGCCGCGCACCTTCGGGGCGTCGCTGACCGTGAAATACTGAGCAGCCCGCCGCAACGCCAACTCGGCGCGCGCCAGGGCATATTGGTCCTGGGCCGGCGCGGGCCGGCGAGATCCGGGCGGGAGGGTGCTGCCACCCTGCCGGCGCCCCGTGGTCTCGCCGGTTTTCTCTTCGCCCGGCCCCGCGCTTACCGCGCCGGGGACAGCCAGGCGGCCAGGTTCAGCATATAGCGACGGGTATCGGCCAGGGCCTCGGGAACGCGCCGCAGGCCGTCGCCCGGCGGTTCGCTGACGAAGCTCGGGCATCCGTCGCCCGGATCCCAATTGTAGTCGGCGAAGTGGTGGAAGGTGCTCTGGGCGATCCCCGGTCCGCCGTGTTCGCCCGGCTCGAAGGCCACCGCGACGTTGAAGCGCGCGCCGGTGACCTGGCTGGTTCCGCGCGCGATCACCCGCGCCCCGACGCCCGCCGGGGCGCCGATGCCGCCCTCGTGCGGATGCGCCGGCAGGCGGCGGATCGCGCCGGTGGGCGAGGCGTCGTCGGCCAGCACCGGATGCGGCGCGCCGATCACCTCGATCTCCTGGAAGTCGCCGTTCCGCCCCGAGTGAAAGTTCGGCCACAGAATCTCCGGCGTGAACGGATCGTCCGGCTGGCGGCGGCCGGGATCCGGGTCGGGGTTGGTGGAGTGGAAATAGTGGGCCTGGCCGATGCCGCCCAGGGAGCAGACCGACGAGCCGAGGTCCATGTGGTCGCGGGTGACCAGCAGCCCGCCGCCGCGCGCGCGGAAGCGGGAGATGCCGTCGCAGTCCTGTGGCGTCAGGCCGTCGCCGGTGTCCACGGCGAACAGCCACAGCTGGTCGAAGTCGCTCTGATCCAGGCTCGACAGCACCGGGTCGGGCCGGTCGACCGGCCCGCGATCGCGGGCGACGACGTCGTAGAGCGGCCGCCCGTCCTCGTCGCGCTGGCCGGCAAGCAACGCCGCGAGACGGCTGAAGCGGGCGATCGACCAGTCGTCCACGGTCGTCGGGATCGTCGTCTGCAGCAGGATCCTGCCGGGCCGGTCGCTCATTGCCGCTTCTCCAACGGGGCGTGCGCGCCGGCGGACCGTGCCGCCAGCTCGCTGGTCAGATAGGCTTGGCCGCCGGCGGCGCCAGGGTCTTGTCCGGATCGCCCCAGACGATGTCCGGGCCAGCCAGGGGACGCGCGCCGTTTCCCTGGCGCGAACCATCGGCTAAGCACGGGCGATGAACCGACGTCCCGTCCCCTTCGACCTGGGCCCCGTGCACTTCATCGGCATCGGCGGCATCGGCATGAGCGGCATCGCCGAGATCATGCTGCGCATCGGCTACACCGTGCAGGGCTCAGACGCCCGCGCCAGCGCCAACACCGAGCGGCTGGAGAAGCTGGGCGCCCGGATCTTCATCGGCCACGACGGCGCCCACATCGAGGGCGCTTCGGCCATCGTCTTTTCCAGCGCGGTCAAGCCGGACAATCCCGAGATGGTCGCCGGCGCGGCCCGGCGGCTGCCGCTGGTGCGGCGCGCCGAGATGTTGGCCGAACTGATGCGCCTGCAGTTCTCGGTCGCGGTCGGCGGCACGCACGGCAAGACCACCACCACCTCGATGGTCGCCGCCATCCTCGACGCCGGCGGCTTGGACCCGACCGTGGTCAACGGCGGCATCATCAATGCCTACGGCACCAACGCCAAGGTGGGCGAGGGCGACTGGATCGTGGTGGAGGCCGACGAGAGCGACGGCACCTTCCTGAAGCTGCGCTCCACGGTCGCGGTGGTCACCAACATCGACCCCGAGCACCTCGACCACTACGTCACCTTCGATGCGGTGAAGAAGGCGTTCCGCGACTTCGTCGACAACATCCCCTTCTACGGCTTCGCCGCGGTGTGCATCGACGATCCCGACGTCCAGGAGATGGCGGCGATGGTCGAGAACCGTCGCCTGATCACCTACGGGACCAATCCGCAGGCGCAGATTCGCGCCTCCAACATCGGCATGGGCGCCGACGGGGCGACGTTCGATGTCACCATCGATGCGCCCGACGGGGCGGTGACCATCCTCGGCGACCTGCACCTGCCTATGGCCGGCCAGCACAATGTGCTCAACTCGCTGGCCGCGATCGCCGTGGCGCGGGAGCTGGGGGTCTCCGAAAAGGCCATCCGCAAGGGGCTGGCGGGCTTCGGCGGCGTGCGGCGGCGGTTCACCACCACCGGCGTGGCCGATGGCATCCGGGTGATCGACGACTACGGCCACCACCCGGTGGAGATCCTCAACGTGCTCAAGGCGGCCCGCTCGATGACCAACGGGCGGGTGATCGCGGTGGTCCAGCCGCACCGCTACAGCCGCCTGCGCGACCTGTTCAGCGAGTTCTGCCGCTGCTTCAACGACGCCGACACGGTGATCGTCGCCGACGTGTACGCCGCCGGCGAGGCGCCGATCGAGGGCGCCGACAAGGACGCCCTGGTCGCCGGGCTGAAGCGCTTCGGCCATCGCCGCGCCCTGCCGCTGGAGAACGCCGCCGCCCTGCCGCGGCTGATCGCCGACGAGGCGCGATCGGGCGACATGGTGGTGTGCCTCGGCGCCGGCGACATCACCGCCTGGGCCTACGCCCTGCCGGGCCAGCTGGAGGCCCTGGCCAAGGCATGAGCTGGAGGGACGATCTGCCGCCCGTCGAGGGCAAGCTGCTGTTCGACGAGCCGCTGGCCCCGTTCACCTGGTTCCGGGTGGGCGGCAGGGCCGACGCGCTGTTCCTGCCGGCCGACATGGAGGATCTCTCGAGCTTCCTCGGCGCCCTGGACCCCGAGGTTCCGCTGACCGTGCTGGGGGTCGGCTCCAACGTCATCGTTCGCGACGGCGGCATCGAGGGGGTGGTGATCCGGCTGGCCGGCAAGGCTTTCGCCGAGATCGAGATCGACAAGGAAGAGAACCAGGTGATCGCCGACGCCGGCGCTCTGGACACGGCCGTGGCGCGCGCGGCGGCGGCCGGCGGACTGGCGGGGTTGGAGTTCTACGCCGGCATCCCGGGGACCATCGGCGGCGCCCTGACCATGAACGCCGGCTGCTACGGCGCGGAGACCAAGGACGTCCTGGTGTCGGCCTGGGGCTTCGACCGCACCGGCGAACTGCGCAGCTTCCAGGCGGCGGAGATGGGCTTTTCCTATCGCCGCAACAGCCTGCCCGAGGGCGAGGTGATCTGGATGCAGGCCCTGTTCCAGGGCCGTCCGGACGATCCGCAGGCCGTCAAGGCGCGCATGGCCGAGATCACCGCCCGCCGCGAGACCACCCAGCCGATCCGCGAGAAGACCGGCGGCTCGACCTTCAAGAACCCGGAAGGGACCAGCGCCTGGAAGCTGGTGGACGAGGCCGGCTGGCGCGGCAGGCTGTTCGGCGGCGCCAAGTTCTCGGAGCTGCACGCCAACTTCATGATCAATACCGGCGAGGCCACCGCCGCGGACCTGGAGGGGCTCGGCGAGGCGGTGCGCGCCGACGTCAAGGCCAAGGCCGGGGTCGACCTTCACTGGGAAATCAAGCGCATCGGCCGGCCGAAGTGAGCCGGCTGGTCCTCGTCAAGCACGCCATGCCGGCGATCGACGAGGGCAGGCCCTCGAAGCTCTGGCCGATCTCGGAAGAGGGCAGGGGCGCCGCCGGGCGCCTGGCCGAGCGGCTGCGCCCGCTGGCCTTGACGCGGGTCGCGGCCAGCACCGAGCCCAAGGCCGCCGACACCGGCCGGGTGATCGCCGAGCGGCTGGGCGCGCCGATCAGCTTCGACGAGGGCCTGGTGGAGACCTACCGCGAGACGGTCGGCTGGCTGCCGCGCGGCGAGGTGGAGGCGGCGATCGAGGGCCTGCTGCGCCGCCCCGCCGAGCTGGTCTACGGTGAGGAGACCGGCGACGCCGCCCACGCGCGGTTCGACGCCGCCATCGCCCGCGCCGTCGCCGGGCGAGAGTCGCACACAGTAGCGGTTGCGGCGCACGGAACCGTTATAGCTCTATGGGTGAGCCGCCGGCTGGGGATCGATCCCATGTCCCTGTGGCGCAGCCTGTCCCTGCCGTCGGCCGTGGTGGTCGATGGACAGGCGCATGAGATCATGTCGGCGGACCCTTGAGGGAGCCGCCCTTTCGTCCGGGAGTTACCGCTTGCGACCCCTGCTGCTTGCCGCCGCCCTGAGCGCCCTCGCCATGCCCGCCATCGCCGCGCCGCCGTCCGATCCGCTGCGCACAGGGGCCGAGGCCGCTCGCGACCGGGCGCTGACCGACACCACGGCCTATGACTTCGTGGAGTCGCTCACCACCGACGTGGGGCAGCGCCTCGCCGGGACCGAGGCCAGCGCCCGCGCCCGAGACTGGGGCATCGCCCGGCTGACGGCGCTCGGCTTCAAGAATGTGCACGCCGAAGCCTTCCCGGTGACGGCCTGGCAGCGGGGCGAGGAGGCGGCCGCCGTGGTCTCGCCGCACCCGCAGAAGCTGGCCATCCTCGGCCTCGGCGGCTCGGTCCCGACCCCGCCGGAGGGCATCGAGGCGGAGGCGGTGGTGTTCCGCACCTATGACGACCTGCTGGCCGCCCCGGTCGGCTCGCTGGCCGGCAAGATCGCCATCGTCACCCAGCCGATGGTGCGCACCGCCGACGGCTCCGGATACGGCGCGGCCAATCCGATCCGCCGCTCCGGCCCGTCGGAAGCGGCGCGCCGCGGCGCCGTGGCCTATCTGCACCGCTCGCTGGCCACCGGCGAGAGCCGGCTGCCGCACACCGGCGCGCTGAACTACCAGGCCGACGCGCCGAAGATCCCGGCCGCGGCGCTGTCGGTGATCGATTCCGAGCTGCTGGAGCACATGGCCGACCGCGGCCAGCCGATCCGCATCCGGCTGAAGCTGCAGTCCACGGCCACGCCGTCCACCGCGTGGACCGTCACCGGCGAGATCCCGGGATCAGAGCACCCCGAGCAGGTGATCATCGTCGGCGGCCACCTGGACAGCTGGGACCCGGGCACGGGCGCCATCGACGACGGGACCGGCATGGCCATCACCGTCGCCGCCGCGCACCTCGCCGGCGCCGCCCATCCGCCGAAGCGGACCATCCGGGTGGCCCTGTTCGGGGCCGAGGAGATGGACTTCTCAGACGACGCCTTCACCGCCGCGCACAAGCCTGAGCTGGCCAACATCGTCGCCGTCGGCGAGAGCGACTCCGGCTCGGACCGCATCTGGGCGCTGGCCCTGCCGGCCGGGGCGGCGAAGCTGGGGCCGATGAAGACCCTGGCCACGGTGCTGGCGCCGCTGTCGATCTATGTCTCGCCCGAGCCGTCGCGGTTCGGCGGCTCCGACATCGGGGGCCTGACCATGGCGGGCGCCCCCACCATCGCGTTCCGCCAGGACGCCAGCCGTTACTTCGACTGGCACCACAGCGCCGACGACACCCTGGACAAGGTCGATCGCGTCCAGCTGAACCAGAACGTCGCCGCCTGGGCCGCCTTCCTGTACATCGCCGCCAACACCGACGTGGACCTGCATCCGCCCGCCGGGACCCCGTCGCCGGCGCGCCCGTAGGGGCCACAAGCCCTCTCCTCCGAAGGGGGAAGGGCCTTCGAAGACAGCCGCGGCTCAGGCGGCGATGTTCAGCACCGAGCCGGGTTGGGTGTTTTGCGGCGCCGGCGCCGTCGCCGCCCCGTCGGACGCCTGGACGCCGTTGACCGGCGGCAGGGCGTTGGTCGCGGCGCCGACCACGCCGCTAGCGTCCTTCGCGCCGTGCGCCTTCAGGGCGCCGCCGAGCTGGAACGCCGGGCCGTGGCCGTCCTTGGCCTTGTCGGCCGCGGCCTTCGCCGGGTCGTACGCGGGGTTCTTGGGATCGTCCTTGGGGTGGGCGGGGTCGACGCCGCGCTTGGCGAGATCGACGTCGCAGCAGGTCCGGCAGACGTAGCCGTTGACGATTTCCATTGGCGTGCGCGTCCTTGCGGGAGCCGGCCTTCTGGCTGGTCCCGTGACGCCCTCCCCATGATCGTCGAGGCTCGGCCTTAACAGCGGCTTTAGATTGCGCCACAAGCCCACGGGAATCGCCGATGGAGCCCGCATGTCCCTTCCCCTCGCCGGACGCCACGTCGCCTGCCTGATGGGCGGCCTCTCGCCGGAGCGCGAGGTCAGCCTGGTGTCCGGCGCCGCCTGCGCCGACGCCCTGGAGCGCCTGGGCGCCAGGGTCAGCCGGGTGGACGCCGGCCGCGACATCGCCCAGGTGCTGACCGCGCTGAAGCCCGACGTGTGCTTCAACGCCCTGCATGGCGAGTGGGGCGAGGACGGGGTGGTGCAGGGGGTGCTGGAGACGCTGGCCCTGCCGTACAGCCACTCCGGCGTGCTCGCCTCGGCCCTGGCCATGGACAAGGTCAAGGCCAAGGCGGTGATCGCCGCGGCGGGGGTGAAGGTGCCCGGCGGGGGGCTCTACAGCCGCTTCGATGTGGCGCGCGACCATGTGATGCAGCCACCCTATGTGGTGAAGCCCAACGCCCAGGGATCCTCGGTCGGGGTGATCCTGGTGTTCGAGGGGGCGAATGGTCCGCCTACGGAGGTTCTGGCCCCCGGCTGGACGTTCGGCGACGAGGTGCTGGTCGAGCCCTATGTCCGCGGCCACGAGCTGGCCGTCGCGGTCATGGACGGCAAGGCTTTGACGGTCACCGAGATCGTGCCGAGCACCGGCTTCTACGACTACGAGGCGAAGTACGGGGAAGGCGGCTCGATGCACGTGGTTCCGGCGCGGATTCCCGCCGAGGTCGCCGAGCGCGCGAAGGCGATGGCCGAGGGCGCGCACGCCGCTCTTGGTTGTCGGGGCGTTACCCGGAGCGACTTCCGTTATGACGACATTAACGACCTTCTGGTCCTTCTAGAGGTCAACACCCAACCCGGGATGACTCCGACCTCGCTCGCTCCCGAGCAGGCGGCGCATTTGGGTATCGGGTTTGACGACCTGGTTCTTTGGATCACGGAGGACGCGTATGCCCGCGGCGGTGCGGGGGGCGGAACGACAAGCCGTTAAGCCTCGGGCCAAAAGGCCCCCAAGTCCGAGCAAGTCCGCGAAGGGCGCCGCCGCCGTGGCGCCGTCCAAGCTGCACGCCGCGCAGGGCGTGGGCCTGTCGCCGGTCGTCGCGCTGGCCGGCACGGCCGCCATTGTGGTGCTGGGCGTGACCATCGCCCTGGCCACCGGCAACCGCGGCGCGAACCTCGCCTCATCCATGAACGCCGGTTTCGACAACCGCCTGGCGCAGGCGGGCTTCCGGGTGAACGCGGTGCATCTGCAGGGCGCCTCGAAGGCCGCCGAGGCCGACATTCTCGCCGCCACCGGTCTGCGCCAGGGTCAGCCGATCTTCGGCCTGGACCTGGCCGCCGTGCGCGCCAGCGTCGAGCATGTCGGATGGGTCAAGAGCGCCAAGGTGGTGCGCCTGCTGCCCGACACCCTGGTGGTGGCGGTCGAGGAACGCCGGATGCTGGCCGTCTGGCAGCACGCCGGCCACAGCCAGGTGGTGGACGCCGAGGGCAACGTCGTCCCCGAGGCCGATCCCGGCCGCTTCGCCGGCCTGCCGCTGGTGGTGGGCGAGGGCGCAGACAAGGCCGCCGGCGAGATCCTGCCGGCGATCGCCTCGCGCCCGCGGCTGGCGCAGCGCGTGGAGGCGGCCGTCCGTGTCGACGACCGGCGCTGGGACCTGAGGCTGAAGGACGGGGGCCTGATCCAGCTGCCGGCGGCAGGGGAGGAGGCGGCCCTGATCCGCCTCGATCAGCTCGACGACAAGTCGAGGATTCTGGAATTGGGGTTCGCGCGCATCGATCTGCGCGACCCGGAGATGGTGGCGGTGCGGCCGCGGGCGTCGACTGGCGCTCCGGCTCTGGTGGCGGACGGGGTCTAGGATGAAGCTGGCATTGAAGGAGCGCCGGGCCGAGCCGGCGCCGGGCGGACGTCGCGACAATCGCGAGGGGCTGAAGGCCGCGCTGGGCCGCGCGCCCGTGGTGGCGGCGGTGGACCTGGGCGCCTCCAAGGTGGCCTGCTTCATCATGAAACCCGACGGCGTGCGCCGTGAAGACCGCACCCTGACCACCTGCGGCGTCGGCTACGTCCAGTCGCGCGGCATTCGCGGCGGCTCCATCGTCGACATGGACGAGGCCGCGCAGGCCATCGCCCAGGCCGTGGAGCGGGCCGAGACCGTCGCTGGCGTCAACGTGTCCGGCGTGACCGTGACCACCGCGGGCGGCCAGCTGGCCAGCCACCGTGTCGCCGCCCAGGTGTCGCTGGGCGCGCGGCCGATCACCGACGCCGACCTCGGCCGCTGCATCGGCCAGGCCCTGGCCACCCTGCGCCTGCAGGGCCGCCGCGCCATCCACCTGCGCCCCATCGCCTGGGCCGTCGACGGGCAGAAGGGGGTCAAGGACCCGCGCGCCATGTTCGGCCGCGCGCTTGGCCTGGAGCTGCTGGTCGTCTCCATGAACGAGGGCATGCTGCAGACGCTCGGACACTGCGTCGAGCGCGCCCACCTGAGCTTCGAGGGCGTGGTCGCCGCGCCGTTCGCCTCGGCCCTGGCGGCCCTGGAAGAGGACGAGATGGACCTCGGCTCGATCTGCATCGACATGGGGGGCGGCTCGACCAGCGTGGCGGTCTATTCCCAGGGCAGCCTGGTGCACGTCGACAGCCTGGCCGTGGGCGGGTCCCACGTGACCCAGGACGTGGCGCGCGGCCTGTCCACCTCGATCGCCGGCGCCGAGCGGATCAAGACCCTGCACGGCTCGGCCATCGCCTCGGCCAACGAGGACCGCGAGATGATCGAGGCGCCGCCGCGCGGCGACGATCCCGGCGCCGGCCCCGTGGTCGCCCCCCGGTCGCTGCTGAAGGGCATCATCGCCCCGCGGGTCGAGGAGACCCTGGAACTGCTGCGCGAGCGGCTGAAGGCTTCCGGCGCGCCGCTGGAGCCGGGCGCCGGGATCGTGCTGACCGGGGGCGCCAGCCAGCTGGCGGGCGTGCGCGAGGTGGCCGTGCGCGTGTTCGACCGGCCGGTGAGGCTGGGCCGGCCTCGCCGCGTGCCGCATCTGGCCGATGCGGCTTCCGGACCGGCGTTCTGTTCTGCGGCGGGCGTGCTGCAACGCGCCGCCTTCGGCCCGCGCGAGGCGGGCCCCAAGGTGCTGCAGGAGGCCCGCCAGGGCGCCAGCATCGACCCGCGCGCCAACGTCGTGGCCAAGGCCGCGGCCTGGCTGAGGGACAACCTCTAGGCGCTTTTATCGCGCGACTTGCCGATCGAGCTTCCGGCGCCCCGGCCACCAGGTCGGGGCGCTGTTCGTCTGTGCGCCACAGATACGTCGCCGCCGCCGCCCCGGCGGGCGCCAATAGCCTCAGATCATGGTTAATCCACAGCCGCGTTTGTTGCGTGCTTAAGCTTGCCGAACCGATTCGAAACCTGTGCTCAAGCCCCACATGGGGCGTCGGGTTAATCGGGCATGAAGAGATTTCTCTGCGCCATCCGGTCGCGCCCCCTCGCACAACCCCAATTCCGCCAACAATTTGCGGCCAGCTGGCGTCGACGGCGGGACGACTCAGCGTATGCAGTTAACCGACGCTTAAGGATGGTGGTCGTTCAGTTAATCCCATCGTCGAAGCAGCTCGTTGGCGGGTCACGGGCTGTGCTTTCCAAATTACGGCGGAGGACGCGGGGTCCAGATGACGTTCAAGGTTTTCGCACCGCAGACCAGGGAGCTTAAGCCCCGGATCGTGGTGTTCGGCGTCGGCGGCGCCGGCGGCAATGCGGTCAACAACATGATCGAGGCGGGGCTCGAAGGCGTCGAGTTCGTCGTCGCCAACACCGACGCCCAGCAGTTGGCCTTCTCGAAGACCGACAAACGCATCCAGCTGGGCATCCAGGTGACCCAGGGCCTGGGCGCCGGGGCGCACCCGGATGTCGGCATGACGGCGGCCGAGGAGTCCACCGGCGAGATCGGCGAGCACCTCGACGGCGCGCACATGATCTTCATCACCGCCGGCATGGGCGGCGGCACCGGCACCGGCGCCGGTCCGATCATCGCCAAGTGCGCCCGCGAGCGCGGCATCCTGACGGTGGGGGTGGTGACCAAGCCCTTCCACTTCGAGGGCCGCCACCGCATGCGCCTGGCCGATGCGGGCATCGCCGAGCTGCAGCGCTACGTCGACACCCTGATCGTCATTCCCAATCAGAACCTGTTCCGGGTCGCCAACGAGCGCACGACGTTCGCCGAAGCCTTCGGCATGGCCGACCAGGTGCTGCACGCCGGAGTCCGTTCGATCACCGACCTGATGGTGCTGCCGGGCCTGATCAACCTCGACTTCGCCGACGTCCGCACGGTCATGACCGAGATGGGCAAGGCGATGATGGGCACCGGGGAGGCGACCGGCGAAGGCCGCGCCCTGATGGCAGCCGAGAACGCCATCCAGAATCCGCTGCTCGACGAAGTCACGCTCAAGGGCGCCAAGGCCGTGCTGGTGAACATCACCGGCGGCCTGGACATGACCCTGCTGGAAGTGGACGAGGCGGCCAACGCCATCTCGGCCCAGGTCGATCCGGACGCAAACATCATCTTCGGCGCCGCCTTCGATCCGCAGCTGCAGAACACCATCCGCGTGTCCGTGGTCGCCACGGGCATGGACGGCGCCTCGATCTCGGCGATCGAGCCCAGCTACCGCCGCGTTGAGGCCGTCTCCCGCCAGCCGGAGCCGCGCTACGTCGAGCCGGTGGTCCAGGCCCCGCCGCCCGCGCCCGAGCCGATCGCCTATGTCGAGCCCGAGCCGGTCGTCGCCGTCGAGCCCGAACCGGTGTTCATGGAGGCCGAGGAGCCGGCGCCGAGCATGGTGTTCAACCCCGCGCCGGCGCCCGCGCCCAAGGTGTTCGAGCCGCTGCGCGCGACCGCCTATCGCACGGGGCCGGAGCCGACCGTCGACCAGGCCGGGTTTGCCTTCGATGAGCCGGCGCCGCAGCCGGTCCAGCCCGCGCCTGTGATGCAGGCGGCGCCCGAGCCGCAGATCGTGCAGCCGACTGTCAAGCGCATCGTCGACCCGTCCGTGGCCGACGACGAGGACGAGCCGCTGTTCCCCTCGACCCACTACGCCGAGGAGCGTCGGCCGCAGCAGCAGAAGGGCGGTTTCTTCAGCCTGTTCGGCGGCCGGCCGCGTCACGAGCCGCAGGCCGCAGCAGGTCCGAGCATGACCTCTCGCCCGATGGGGGGGGCCCAGCCGGCGATGGACCTGCATGAGGATCCGGAGGCCGAGTCGAACGAGGATCTCGAGATCCCGTCCTTCCTGCGTCGCCTCGCCAACTGAGTGGCGCCTGGTTTTCAGTACCGCCCTGAGTGACTTGGGCGCAGTGTCGCGTAATGCTTAGCGTACCCGCGTAAGTTTCGCCCCGGCCTCAGCGCCGGGGCGTTGCTTTTGGGGTGCTTGTATTTTCCAATGAATTCAACAGGTTTTGGGAAACAATCCGAAACCGGAGTTGTTTTGAGGGCCTTCGGGGCGCACCCTAGACCGCACGTCAGGGGCGACTGGCGGCCTGGCCGCCGCCGTTGTGGAGTCTGACCGCTTGTCGCCTCGCCTTGCTCCCGATCGGCAGCACACCCTGACCGCCCCGGCCCAGTTCCGTGGCGTGGGCATCCACACCGGCCTGATGGTTTCGGTGGAGGTGCGCCCGGCGGAAGCCGACAGCGGCATCGCCTTCCTGCGCACCGACATCGATGACCGGGACGCCCTGGTGCCGGCCCGCGGCGAGGCCGTCTGCCGCACCCAGCTGGGCACCGTGATCAGCAACGCCGCCGGGGTGACCGTCTCCACGGTGGAGCACCTCATGGCGGCGCTGTCGGCGCTGGGCATCGACAACGCGGTGGTGGCGCTGGACGGCCCGGAAGTGCCGATCATGGACGGCTCCTCGCAACCCTTCATCGAGGCGCTCGACCGCGCCGGTCGCCGCCCGCAGGCCGCCGCGCGCCGCTACCTGGAGGTGCTTGAGCCTGTCGAGGTGGTCGAGGACGACAAGCGGGTGACGCTGTCGCCGTGCGACCGATTCGAGATGGCGTTCGAAATCCTGTTCGACAGTCCCGCGATCGGCCGCCAGCAGGTGGACCTGGCGCTGGACGAGTCGGTGTTCCGCCGGGAACTGGCCGACTGCCGGACCTTCGGCTTCTTCCACGAGGTCGAGCAGCTGCAGGCCGCTGGCTTCGCCCGCGGCGGTTCGCTGGACAATGTGGTGGTGATCGACGGCGACACGGTGATGAACCCCGAGGGGTTGCGCCGTCCCGACGAATTCGTGCGGCACAAGGCGCTGGACGCGGTCGGCGACCTGTATCTGCTCGGCGCGCCGCTGTTCGGCCGCTACGAGGGCGTCTACGCCGGCCATGGGCTGAACAACGCCGTGGTCCGGGCGCTGCTGGCGCGGCCGCAGGCCTGGCGGCTGATCACCCTGCCCACCGAACTGGCCGAGGCCGGCTGACCCTGGCGCCTGCGGCGGCGGGACGCCCGTCGCGGCGTTTGCGCCGCCCGGCGGACAGTGTAGAACCTCCCGGGCGCTGGGGCGCGCTTTGACATTCGAGGTGATCTTTCGTGCTTTCCAGATCCTGGGGTCGTCCGGCCGTCCTGCTGACCCTTGTCGCCGCCCTGGCCGTGACCGGCTGCGCCAGCAAGAAGAAGCACGCGACCCTGGCCTACGAGGAGCGCCCGGTGGAGGTGCTCTACAACGTCGGCGCCGACCGGCTGGACAAGCACCGCTGGAGCGAGGCGGCCGACTATTTCCGCGAGGTCGAACGTCAGCACCCGTATTCGGAGTGGTCGCGCCGGGCGATCCTGATGACCGCCTATGCCCACTACCAGGCCAACAACTACGCCGAGGCGATCGCCGATTCCGAGCGGTTCATCTCGCTCTATCCGGGCAATCCGTCGACGGTCTACGCCTACTATCTGAAGTCCATCTGCTACTTCGAGCAGATCGTCGACGTCGGCCGCGACCAGGGCTTCACCGAGAACGCCCAGGCGGCGCTGCGCGAGGTGATCAAGCGCTATCCCGACAGCGAGTACGCCGCCGACGCGCGGCTGAAGATGGACATGGTCGCCGACCAGCTGGCCGGCAAGGAAATGACCATCGGCCGCTACTACCTGCGCAGCGGCGACACCATCGCCGCCATCGGCCGCTTCCGCACGGTGGTCGACCGCTACCAGACCACCTCGCACACCCCCGAAGCCCTCTACCGCCTGGTGGAGGCGTATCTGACCGTCGGGCTGCGCGACGAGGCGGTGCGCAACGGCGCCGTGCTCGGCTACAACTATCCGGGCGACATCTGGTACCGCGACGCCTTCAACCTGTTGAACTCCAAGGGCCTGCGTCCGGCCGTCGTTCCGGCGGCCGCGGCTTCGCCCCTGCCGCGGCTGCTGCCCCGGTTCGGCAAGCACAAGGACGACACCCTGATGCCGCCGGCTACGACAGCCCCCGGGCAGCCGGCCAACAAGGCGGCCAAGAAGGGCGATTTCATGCACGGCGTTCTCGGGCTTTAAGCGGCCGCGATTTTCGGCGATCCTGCGGCACGTTTCGTGAACGGGCGACTCGCCGCCCGCACGACGGGAGCCTGTTGAGTAACCGGCCATGCTGATCGGCCTCGGTGTCCGCGACGTGGTGCTGATCGAGAGCCTGGACCTCGCGTTCGGGCCTGGCCTGACTGCGCTCACCGGCGAGACCGGGGCCGGCAAGTCGATCATCCTCGACGCCCTCGGCCTGGCGCTGGGGGCGCGCGCGGACGCCGGCCTGGTCCGGCGCGGCGCCGCCCAGGCGGTCGTCACCGCCATCTTCGCCCTGCCGGCGGACCACGCCGTGTTCGCCGCCCTCGACGAGAAAGGGCTGGAGTACCATCGCGACGAGGACCTGATCCTGCGCCGCACCCTGTCGGCCGACGGACGCTCGCGCGCCTTCGTCAACGACCAGGCCACCAGCGTGGCGGTGCTGCGTGAGCTCGGCGCGCTGCTGGTGGAGGTGCATGGCCAGCACGAGACCGTGGGTCTGCTGGACGCGCGCACGCACCGGCCGCTGCTGGACGCCTTCGGCGCCGTGGCGCCCGAACTCGCCGCCGCCGCCGAGACCTGGAGCGCCTGGCGCGCCGCGCGCGAACGGGCCGCGACCCTGCGCGCCGACCAGGACCGTGCGGCGGCGGAGACCGAGGAACTGACCCTGCGCCTGACCGAACTCGACCGGCTGGACCCGAAGCCCGGCGAGGAGACGGCGCTGGCCGAGCAGCGCGCGCTGCTGGGCGCGGCGGAAAAGGCGCTGGGCGAGATCGCCGCCGCCCGCGACCACATGGGCGGCGAGGCGGTCACCAGCCGCCTGGCGCAGGCCTTCCGCGCCCTGGAAAGGGCTCGCGAACGCACTATCCAGGCGGGCGCCAGCCCCGATCATGGGGCGGGCAAGCTGATCGCCGACGCCGCCGAGGCGGTGGACCGCGCCCTGATCGAGGCGACCGAGGCCGTCGGCGCCATCGACGCCGCCGCCGCTGCCTTCGACTTCGAGCCGGACGAGTTGGAGAAGGCCGAGGAGCGCCTGTTCGCCCTGCGCGGCATGGCCCGCAAGCTGGGCGTCGCGGTCGAGGATCTGTCCGCCACCCGGGCCGGATTCGCCGCCCGCCTGCTGGCGATCGAGTCGGTGGGCGAATCCCTGGCCGCCGCCGAGCGCGAGGAGGCGGCCGGCCGCGCGGCCTATCACGCCGCCGCCGCCGCCCTGACCGCCGCGCGCCGCGCCGCCGGCGACCGGCTGGCCGAGGCGGTGCAGGCCGAACTGCCGCCGCTGAAACTGGACAAGGCGCGCTTCCGGGTGGCTGTCGAACCGCTGGCCGAGGATCGCTGCGGCCCGGCCGGCGCCGACCGTGTGGAGTTCGAGATCGCCACCGTGCCGGGCGCGCCGTTCGCGGGCCTGGGCGCCATCGCCTCCGGCGGCGAACTCGCCCGCTTCGCCTTGGCGCTCAAGGCCTCGCTTGCCTCGCGCGGGGCCGGCCGGGCGGTGGGCGAACAGCCGCTGATGATCTTCGACGAGGTGGACCAGGGGGTCGGCGGCGCGGTGGCCGACGCCGTCGGCCTGCGCCTGCGGCGGCTGGCCGCCGAGGCCCAGGTGCTGGTGGTCACCCACAGTCCGCAGGTGGCCGCCCGCGGCGACGCCCACTGGCGGGTGTCCAAGGCCGGGGAGGGCGAGGCCCTGCGCACCGGAATCGCGGTGCTGTCGGCCGGCGCGCGCGAGGAGGAGATCGCGCGCATGCTGTCGGGGGCCGAGATCACCGACGCCGCGCGGGCCGCCGCCAGGGCGCTGATGGGCGCCTGACCACCCGCCGCTTCGCGCCCCTTGCGTCTGATGACACGAGCATCTTCGCGCCCGCCCCGGAGCGCGCTAAAGCTCGTCCATGCCTGAGCCGCTGAAACCCGTCGACGCCCTCACCGAAGCCGAGGCGCTGGACGAACTGACCGCCCTCGCCGACGAGATGTCGGCCCACGACATCCGCTACTACCAGGACCAGACCCCCTCGATCAGCGACGAGGCGTACGACGCGCTGAAGGTGCGCAACGCCGCCATCGAGGCGCGCTTCCCGCACCTGGTGCGCGACAACTCGCCGTCGCTGCGGGTGGGCGCCGCCCGCGCCTCGCAGTTCGCGCCGGTCGAGCACGGCGTGCCGATGCTGTCGCTGGACAACGCCTTCTCGGACGAGGACGCCCTGGAGTTCGACGCCCGCATCCGCCGCTTCCTGCGCCTGGAGGAAGAGGTCCGCTATACGGCCGAACCCAAGATCGACGGCCTGTCGGCGTCGCTGCGCTACGAGCGTGGCGTTCTGGTGCGCGGCGCCACGCGGGGCGACGGCCGGGTGGGCGAGGACGTCACCGCCAACCTGAAGACCATCAAGGAGATTCCGCATCGGCTCGCGGGCTCCGGCTGGCCCGACCTGATCGAGATCCGCGGCGAGGTGTACTTCCGGCACGAGGACTTCGCCGCCCTGAACGCGGCGGCCGAGGCGGCGGGGCAGAAGACCTACGTCAACGCCCGCAACTCCGCGTCCGGCTCGCTGCGCCAGATCGACCCCCAGATCACCGCCCAGCGCTCGCTGCGGTTCTTCGCCTATGCCTGGGGCGAACTCAGCGCCCCGTTCGCAGAGACCCAGACCGAGGCGCTGGCGAAGCTGGCCGACTGGGGCTTCCGGACCACCGCCGAGACCCGCACCGTGGCGGGCGCCCAGGGGCTGCTGGAAGCCTATGCCCGCATGGCGCAGATCCGCCCGACGCTCGGCTTCGACATCGACGGCGTGGTCTACAAGGTCGACCGCCTGGACTGGCAGCAGCGCCTGGGCTTCGTCTCCCGCTCGCCGCGCTGGGCCATCGCCCGCAAGTTCCCCGCCGAACAGGCGCGCACCCGGCTTGAGGCGATCGACATCCAGGTCGGCCGCACCGGGGCGGTGACCCCCGTCGCCCGGCTTGCGCCCGTGCTGGTGGGCGGGGTCACCGTGGTCAACGCGACGCTGCACAATGCCGACGAGATCGCCCGCAAGGACATCCGGGTCGGCGACACGGTGATCCTGCAGCGCGCCGGCGACGTGATTCCGCAGGTCGTGGGCGTGGTGCTGGAGGCGCGGCCGGCGGACGCCGTCCCGTTCGACTATCCCACCCACTGCCCGTGCCCGCTGCACACGCCCCTGGCGCGCGACGTCCAGGGGGAGGACGCCGAGGGCAACCCGATCTACGGCGTGGTGCGGCGCTGCACCGGCGAGTTCGCCTGTCCGTTCCAGCGCATCGAGCACCTGATCCATTTCTGCAGCCGCCGGGCGTTCGATATCGAGGGCCTCGGGATCAAGCAGCTGCAGACGTTCTTCGACGAGGGTCTGATCAAGGCGCCTGGCGACATCTTCCGCCTGGCCCGCAACGAGAGCGTGCTGGCGGCTCTGCGCGAGCGCGACGGCTACGGCGAGACCTCGGTGCGCAACCTCGTGGCCAGTATCGAGGCGCGCCGCCGTATCCCGCTGGACCGGTTCATCAACGCGCTGGGCATCCGCCATGTCGGCGAGACCACGGCGGTGGTCCTGGCGCGCGGCTACGGGGACAAGGACGCCTTCCTGGAAGCGATGCACAAGGTGGCGGCCGGCGACGCGGAGGCGATCCACGAGCTGGACGCCCTCGACCAGATCGGCGAGGCGGTAATCGAGGCGGTGGCGGCCTATTTCTCGGAGGAGCACAACCTCGGCCTGGTGAACGACCTGGTCGCCCAGCTGGACATTCAGCCGGTCGCCCGGCCGAAGACGGACACCGCCGTGGCGGGCAAGACCGTGGTGTTCACCGGTTCGCTTGAACGGATGACCCGCGACGAAGCCAAGGCCCAGGCGGAGGGGCTGGGAGCCAAGGTGGCCTCGTCGGTGTCGAAGAAGACCGACATCGTGGTCGCCGGCCCCGGCGCCGGCTCCAAGCTGAAGACCGCCACCGAGCTGGGCGTCCAGGTGATGACCGAAGACGAGTGGCTGGCGATGATCGGGGTGACGACGGACGGCCAGGCCGACGGCTGAGCGGCTTGCCCAGCGCGCGCACGTTCGACAATCTCACGCCATGCGGGATTGCGGAGGGCGCATGCGGCAGGCGTTTGCGGTGAAGCGTGCATGTCGCCGGCTCGCCCTGGCGCTTGTCTGCCTGTTCTCCGCGGGGACGGTATTTGCCGCAGACCCTCCGCCGGATCCGGATGACCTCATCCCTGCGCCCCCGGGGCCGCCACTCTCCGATCCGCGGCTCATGCAGCGCACCTTCGTCACCCTTGCCGACGGCCGGCGAATCCACGCGGCCTGCATCGGCCGCGGCAGCCCCACCGTGCTGTTCGAACAGGGCGGTGAGGCCTCGATCCTGAATTGGCAGCAGGTGCAGCCGGCGATCACCGCCCTGACCCGCACATGTTTCTACGACCGCGCCGGCTTCGGCTACAGCGACCCGCCGCCGGGCCAGATCACGGCCGTCACCGTGACCGACGACACTCGCGCGATCCTGGCCGCCCTCCACGTGGAGGGGCCGATCGTGATCGTCGGCCACTCGATCGGCGGCTTCTATGGGACCATCTATGCGCAGCGATTCCCGGGCGCGGTCGCCGGTCTCGTGCTGGTCGACCCCGGCTTCGGCGGCCAGGTGCAGCCGCGCGACCAGGCGCAGAAGGACACTTGGCTGCGCAACATTCGCCCGGCCGAGGCGCACCTGCTGGAGTGCGCCGACCTGGCCCGGCAGGGGCGTCAGCACATCGGCGAAGAGCACGGCTGCATCCGCTACCGCCCGGCCAAGTCGCCGGCGGAGGCGGCCTACCTCAGCTACATCGTCGAGCACCCCTACTGGTACGAGGCGGAATACAACCAGTCGCGCAACTACTTCATCGCCGACCAGGGACTTAGCGAGGACACCCAGGAGTCTCAGAGGGTCGCTCGCCCGCTGGGCGACATGCCCCTGGTGGTGCTGACGTCGGAGTTCACGCCCATGGGCGCCTGGATGGACGAGGCGTTGCGGCGGCAGTTCCTGGGCGACTGGCGGGCCGGTCACGACCGTATCGCCGCCCTCTCGACCCGCGGCGTGTCCCGCATCGTCCCGGGTTCGACCCACTTCATCCAGCTGTCCAGACCTCAGGCGGTGGTCGACGCCATCACCCGGGTGGTCGAAGACGTCCGGCGCGAGCGACGCTGACGCCGCCGTTCGCCTGGAGCCGGCGAGGACGATGAATGGCTGGCGATGATCGGTGGCGGAGCGGAGCCACCCGCCGGGTGACGCCGATTGATCCGGCGCAAGGGCGGCAGGTGCGACCTGTGCTGAGGTGAGGCGTCGGCTCCCGGGCCGCCGCCTGACCCTCGCCGGACGCTTGCCATGGTCCCTGTTCCCCGCCGCCGCCGCGGCCTCGTCATCCTGGGCGCGACGGCCGTGGTCCTGGCCGGAGCGGGCGCCGCCTGGTTCGCGGCCACGCGGCCGCCGCCGGTGCGCTATCTCACCCGTCCGCTGGCGACCGGTGACGTGGTGCGCACGGTCAGCGCCACCGGCACGGTCAATCCGGAAGTCACCACCGTGGTCGGCAGCTATGTCTCCGGCGTCGTGAAGTCGCTGTCGTGCGACTACAACACCCGCGTGCGCGCCGGGCAGGTGTGCGCCCGCATCGATCCGCGGCCGTTCCAGGCGACCTTCGACCAGTACAGCGCCCAGCTGGCCCGCGACCAGGCGATCGCCGCCAAGGACCGCGCCAACCTCGCCCGGTACCAGACCCTGCTGGCCCAGGACTCCATCGCCCGCCAGCTCGCCGAGGACCAGGCCCGGCAGGTGCAGCAGGACGCCGCGACCGTGCGGCTGGATCAGGCCCTGGTGCGCGGGGCGAAGCTGAACCTCGGCTACACCAGCATCGTCTCGCCGGTGAGCGGCACGGTGGTGTCGCGCAACGTCACCCAGGGCCAGACCGTGGCCGCCAGCTTCCAGACCCCGACCCTGTTCCTGATCGCCACCGACCTGACCCGCATGCAGGTCGACACCAACACCAGCGAGAGCGACGTCACCGGGCTGAAGGTCGGGGCCAGGGCCAGCTTCACGGTCGATGGCTGGCCGCAGCGCGTGTTCCACGGGGTGGTCAGCCAGATCCGCCAGTCGCCTCAGACGGTGCAGAACGTGGTGACCTATGACGTGGTGATCACCGTCGGCAACCGCGACCTGGCGCTGATGCCGGGCATGACGGCGGCCGCGCAGATGGTCTCGGCCGAGCGCGAGGGCGTGCTGCGCGCGCCCAACGCCGCGCTGCGATACGCCCCGAAGACCGCGGCCGCCGCGGCGGGCGGCGGGCCCCGGGTCTGGGTGCTGCGGGACGGCCGGCCGGTGGCGGTGGCGGTGAGGACGGGTCTGGCCGACGACGCCTTCACCGAGATTTCCGGCGGCGGACTGAAGGCGGGCGATGCGGTGATCGTCGGCGAGGGCGCCGCGACGGGCGGCGGGACGCGGCGCACGGCGGCCGCGCCGCAGCCCAGGCTCTGAGTCCATGGCCGAGCCGGTGATCCGGATCGAGGGGCTGAGCCGCGCCTTCGTGCTCGGCGATGTGGAGGTGCAGGCCCTGCGCAGCGTCGACCTGACCATCGAGGCCGGCGAATTCGTCGCCATCATGGGCGCCTCCGGGTCGGGCAAGTCGACGCTGATGAACATCCTCGGCTGCCTCGACCGGCCGAGCGCCGGGCGGTTCCTGTTCGAAGGCGTCGACGTGGCCGGCCTCGGTGAGGTGGCGCTGGCCAGGATCCGCGGCGAGCGACTGGGCTTCGTGTTCCAGAGCTTCAACCTTCTGCCGCGCACCAGCGCGCTGGAGAACGTCGCCCTGCCGCTCTATTACGCCGCCTCGGGCCCGGTCTCGCGCGCCGAGCGCCTGGCCCGCGCCCGCGAGATGCTGGCGCGGATGGGCCTGGCGGATCGCGAGCGCAACAGTCCCGGCCAGCTCTCCGGCGGGCAGCAGCAGCGGGTCGCCATCGCCCGCGCCCTGATCAATCGGCCGCGCCTGCTGCTGGCCGACGAGCCCACGGGCAACCTCGACACCCGCACCTCGCACGAAATCATGCAGACCCTCACCGATCTCAACCGGCGCGAGGGGGTGACGGTGGTGGTGGTGACCCACGAGCCGGACATCGCCACCTATGCCGACCGCGTGGTGACCATGCGCGATGGCCAGATCGTCTCCGACGAGCGCAAGCCCGCCGCCGCGCCGCGACCCGAGGCCGCTTTGCCGGTCGAACCGCCGTCGCCCCCCGCCGAGGACGGCGACATGCTGGGCTTCGCGGCGATGATCGTGGCGGCGGCGGCGCAGGCGATCTTCCGCAACCGCATGCGCTCGATCCTGACCATGCTGGGGGTGTTCATCGGCGTCGCCGCGTTGATCGTGATGGTGGCCGTGGGCCAGGGCGCCAACCAGGCGGTGCGAAAGCAGATCGAGGGCCTGGGCTCGAACCTGCTGGTCGTGCTGCCCGGCGCGGCGCGGACCGGCGGCGTGCGCGGCGGCTTCGGCAGCGCCAGCACCCTCACCGTGGCCGACGCCAAGGCGATCCAGCGCGAGGACCCGGCGGTGGCCGAGGTCGGCTATCTGATCCGCCAACAGGGCCAGGCGCAGTACGCCGGCCGGAACTGGCAGACCACCCTGCAGGGGGTCAGCGCCAACTATCCGCCGATCACCAACTGGCGGATCGCCGAGGGCCGCGAACTGACCGCCGACGATGTCGATCGGGCCGAGCCGGTGGCGGTGATCGGCCAGACTCCGGCGCGGCAGCTGTTCGGCCCCACCGAGACGCCGGTCGGCGCGACGATCCAGGTCAAGAGCGTGTCGCTGCGGGTGGTCGGCGTGTTGGCGGCCAAGGGGCAATCGTCATTCGGCCAGGACCAGGACGACCTGATCCTGATGCCGTTCACCACCGCCGAGCGCAAGGTGCTGGGCGTGGCCGCGCCCAGCCAGGCGACCTCGGCGATGAACTGGCCCTACCAGGCGCCGCCCAACCCCTACGGCCTGCAGCCGCGGCTGACCGGCTACGCCAACCAGTTGTTCGTCCAGGCGGCCAGCCAGGCCCAGGTGGCCGAGGCGATCCGACAGGTCACGGCCACCCTGGCGCGGCGTCATCGCATCCGCCCGGGCGCCGTGAACGACTTCGACGTGCGCAATCTCAGCCAGTTCGCGGAGACCGCCGAGGGATCCAGCCGGATCATGGCCCTGCTGCTGGCCGCGGTGGCCTCAATCTCGCTCCTGGTGGGGGGGATCGGCATCATGAACATCCTGCTGGTGTCGGTGACCGAGCGCACCCGCGAGATCGGCCTGCGCATGGCGATCGGCGCCCAGCGGCTGCACGTGCTGCTGCAGTTCCTGGCCGAGGCGGTGTTCCTCGGGGTCAGCGGCGGCCTGGCCGGGATCGTCATGGGCGTGGTGGTCTCGGCCCTGGTGTCGCTGCTGTTCGGCTGGCCCGCCCCGGTCTCGCCGGCGGCGGTGCTGGGCGGCTTCCTGTTCGCCGCCGGCGTCGGCGGCTTCTTCGGCTACTACCCCGCCCGCAAGGCCGCCCGCCTCGATCCGATCACCGCCCTGCGTTACGAATAAGCCGCCCGGCCCGGCGCTCGCCCGGCGGTCCCGGGCGGGAGGCGGACTCGTGCCGGCCGCGCCCGGGCGCCTCAGCGTCGCGATTCCAGGGCCTCGCTCAGCGCCGGATCGCCCAGCAGCGCGGCGAGGCTGCGCGCGCTTTCCCCCGCGGCGTTGCGGCGGTCGGGGTTGGCGCCGTGGCGCACCAGCAGGGCGGCCAGCGCCGCATGGTCGGCGCGGGCGGCGGCGATCAGGGCGGTCTCTCCTTTGGCGTCGGGGGCGTCGATGCGGACGCCGCCGGCAATCAGCCGGCGCGCCTCGGCCAGGTCGCCGGCCGCGGCGGCGGCCCGCAGCCGGGCGGCGGGATCGGACCGTGAGGCCTCCGCCCCTGACGCCAGCGCGCCGCCGGGAGCGGCCGCCTCGTTGCGGGCGAAGCCGCTCGAGACGGCCGGCGCATCGGCCCCGGACGTGGGTCTCGATCTCTCCTGGCGGCTCGAGCGACGCTCGGCCGTCACCACCAGGGTGTCCGCCGGAGACTGATCGGGCTGGGCGACCGGCGGCGCCGGTGCGGCGGCGGCCATGGGCGGTGGCGGTGGCGGTGGTGGAGGCGGGGGCGCCGGCGGCGGGGGCTTTGGCGCCATCACCGGCGCGGGCTCCATGGCGGGCGGGGCCGGGGCCAGTCGTGGCGAGACCGGCGGCGCGATCGGCAACGCCTTGGCCGCGGGCGACACCGGCGGCGCTCCGACAGGCGACGGCGTCGCGGGCGTCAGGCTCACCTTGCCGCCGGCTTCGGTCGCTGCAGCGGGCGACGGCGCGGCGCGCGGCTTGACAAGGGCGGGCGCCGTCTCGGCCGGGGCGACGTCCGCCCGGCGTTGCGGCAGCGGCCGGTAGATCTGCGTCACCATGAAGATGCTCAGGCCGACGACGCTGGCAGCCGCCAGCCAGCCGCCCCAGCGGCCGACGGTCCGCCTTGGCCGCGGCGCGGCCGGCGTTTCCGCCGGCGCGGCGGCGGCCACCGCCGCCAGCACCCGCGCGCGCCGCTCGGCCCGGGCCTGGCGCGACTCGGCGTCGTCGCTCAGCATCGCCTCGGCCCGCACATAGGCGTCGTCGACCGGATCGGGCATGTCGTCTTCCGGGCGCTCAGACATGGGCCACCCCGCTCAGGGCCGCGCGCAGCCGGGCGCGGGCGTAGCGCAGCCGGCTCTTGGCGGTCTCCACGGCCACCCCGGTGGCCTGGGCGATCTCTTCCAGCGACAGGCCCCCTTGCGTGAACATCACCAGGGCGCCGCGCTGCTCCAGGGGCAGGGCGTCCACCGCGCCGACGATGCTCTGCGCCAGCTCGCGCGTCTCCACCTGCCAGGCGGGGGAAGGGCCGGGGTCGGGGACCATCATCGCCGCATCGTCGTCGCCCACGCCCAGGGGAACAACCTTCTGGCGCCGGAAATGGTCCAGCACCTTGCGCCGGGCGATGGTGAACAGCCAGGTGCGGAAGCCGGCCCGCGCCGGGTCGAAGCCCGCCGCCCCGCGCGACACCGCGATCCAGGTTTCCTGGTGCAGGTCCTCGGCGGCGTCGGCCTGGGCCGGCCCCAGCAGGCGGCGGATGAAGCGGAAGCATGGCTGGTCCCAGCGGTCGTACAGCCGCGCGAAGGCATGCGGATCGCCTGCGACGTGGGCGCGCAGCAGGTCGGCGTCGTCGTCCGACTCCGCCGCCATCAGCGCCCACCCGCGTCGCAGGACGGCCCCATGCGCCTAGGGCTCGTCCGGCGGGTCGGGCACGTAGCCGCCGTCGTCGGGGTCCTGGGGGAACGGCCGGGGATGGCGCGGCGGCTCGGCATGGCGCGGTATGACACCCCGTGCGGCCAGATTCGCATAGGTGTCGTATTCGATCTGGCGCGTGAACTGCGGCCAGGCGGTCTCGCACTCGAAGGGTTCGGTGTGGGTCACCGACCACTCCCGCGCCCCGTGGCCGGTGCCCAGCCGCTCGTCGCGCGGCTCGTCATAGACCTCGCCCCCGGGCGCGGCGCGGGCCATCGGCGCGGCGCGGCTGCCGGCCGCGGACGGGGGCGGCGCGGGCGCGGGCTGCGCCGGGGGCGGGGCCTTGGCCGCGAACGGCGCCCGCCGCGCGCTGATCGCCGCCTCGTCGTCCACCGGCGGCGGTGGCGGTGGCGGGGGTCGGCGGCGCTCGTTGAAGACGGCGATGCCGATCACCCCCACGTCGGCCGGCCGTCCGGTGCGCGCGGCGTAGGATTGCGACAGCGGCGCGAAGGTGAAGGCCGCCACCTCGGTGTCGGACTTGCGCCAGCCGGTGATGTCGTAGCGCTCGTAGGGTCCGAAGATATAGCCGCGCTGGTCCGCGCCGGCGGTCTCGCCGCTGAGGATGTTGACCCCGTCCACCGACATCACCACCAGCACCCGCCGGCCGGTGTGGTTGACCACCCTCAGGCCATAGCGCGCGCCGGGCCGTCCGGCGACGTACAGCCGCCCGTCATGGCGCCACAGCGGCAGCACCCGGCCGCTGTCGCGGTCGACCACCCGCAGGTCCACCGGGTCGGCGTGCGCGCAGGTCCCCGCCGCCACCGCCGCGGCCCCCACGCCCACCGCCCCCAGGATCGCCGCCGCCAGGGTCCTGCGGCTCACCGTCGTCGCCATCTGCGCCTCCATTGCTCGGCCCGCCGTGGGGCCGGTTCATGCAGGAGTACGCAGGGGGCGGGCGGACGGGGTTAGACGCCGCTTCACCCCGCGCCACGAAAGTGCGCTAGCCTGCGGCGATCCGGAGGGGAGCCCAGCCATGGTCGAACACGCCGCGCACCAGCGCCTGAAGGAACGCGAGGCGATCGGGCCGCATCTGACGAAGCACGAGCGGATGGGCTTCAACGGCCGGGTGGCGCTGCTGATCACCAACGCCGTCGGCACCATGTGGTGCGCCTACGCCTTCGCCGCCCTGGCCCTGGTCAGCCTGCCCGAGGCGATCCGCGGCGGCGTCGCCACCCTGATCGCCTGGATCGCCCAGACCTTCCTGCAGCTGGTGCTGCTGTCGGTAATCATGGTCGGCCAGAAGGTGGCCGCCGCGGCCTCCGACAAGCAGGCCCTGCAGACTTACAGGGACGCCGAGGCCCTGCTGAAGATGCAGGACGAGATCCATCGCCTGATCGAGGTCAACAACACCCTCACCGCCGAGATCCACCAGGTGGTGACCGCCAAGGGCGCGGGGTAGGGCGCCGCGCCGCGCCCTCACCCCTCACGCACCCCCATCGTCGCCCGCTTCGCTTTGGCGACACTTCCCCCACCCGAGGCGGGGGAAGAGGATCCGCCTACCCCGCCTGCACCAGCGCCGCCTCCAGCTCGGCGGTGTGGCTGCGGGTCTTCAGCAGCGGCAGCAGCTGGCGGCCCTGGCGCTCGATCTCCTGCAGGTAGGGGGTGTCGGACAGCACGAAGTGGGTGACGCCCAGGTCCTGGTACTTCTTCAGCGAGCGGGCCACGTCCTGCGGCGAGCCGACCAGCCAGGTGGCGCCCGCGCCGCCGCCGCCGAACTTGCCCGGGGCGGTGTAGAGGTTGTCGTCCAGCACGTCGCCGCGCGCCTGCAGGTCCAGCAGGCGTTGCTGGCCCACGGCCACCCAGCGGCGGTGATCCTGCCAGCCTTCGCCGCGGGCCTTGGCCATATCCTCGACCTTGCCCTCGGCATAGGACCAGGCCGCCTCGGTAGTGTCGCGCACCACGGTGGTGATGCGCAGGCCGAACTCCAGCGGCGGCAGGTCGCGGTCCAGGTCGCGGCTCAGCCGCTTCAGCCGGTCGATGCGCGCGGCGATGTCCTCCAGCGGCTCGCCCCAGAACAGCTGCACGTCGGACTCGGTGGCCGAGGTGCGCTCGGCCGCCTCGGAGGCGCCGCCGAAATAGAGCCGCGGATGGCGCCGCTCGCCCCGCGGGGTCAGGCGCGGCTGCACCGTCGAGCCGGCCACCTGGAAATGCTCGCCGGCGAAGGTCACGTCCTCCTCGGTCCACAGCCGCCGCACCAGGCGCATGAACTCGCGCGTGCGGTCATAGCGCTGGGCCTGGTCGCCCTCGGCGTCGCCATAGGCGGCCAGGTTGTCCTGGCCGGAGACGATGTTGATGCGCACCCGCCCGCCGGTCAGCTCGTCCAGCGTCGCCGCCGCCGAGGCGAAGTTGGCCGGCCGCCAGTAGCCGGGCCGGATGGCGATCAGCGGCTCGAAGGTGGTGGTGCGCGCGGCGAGCGCCGCGGCCACGGTGAAGGTGTCCGGCCGGCCCCAGCCGGAACCGATCAGCGCGCCCTTCCAGCCGTTGTCCTCCAGCGCCCGGGCGTGACTGGTCAGGGTCTCCAGGCTCGACGGGGCCGCATCGACGGTGTCGCCGCGGTGGCCGGGCTGGATTTGGTTGGGGATGTACCAGAGGACTTCGGGATCGCTGCTCATGCCAAACCTGTGCTGGACTGGAGGAAACGGGTTGAGCGGCAGCGCGGCCCCCGCCGCTCGCCGGGCCTTCCTATCGCTCCAAAATCCTATCAACAAGATTGGATTTGAAATCCAGCGCGCCGCCAAGGCTGAGAATTCCTGAGGCAGCTGTGAGCAAAACCGGTCTTCTCCATATCATATCTAGTTGATAGGCGGGACGTGCATCGCCAAGGGAGCCCCGCATGACCGTCCACGCCAGGATCGCGCCAGAGACTGCTGCGCCAGAAGACGGGGGGCCAGAAGACGGGGGGGCAGAAGACGGGGGGCCGAAAGACGCCGCCCCCGTGGCCCGCCGCCTCGCCGACCGCTACGGCCTGGGCGGGGGCGAGGCGGACGCCACGGCGCCGAACGGGCCCCAGCTTGACTGGACGCCGCCGGCCTGGAACCCGACCCTGGACCTGATCCTGTCGCACCGCTCGGTGCGCCGCTTCCTCGACCGGCCGCTGCCGGACGGCGTGCCCCAGACCCTCGCGGCGGCCGCGCAGTCGGCCCCCAGCTCGTCCAACCTGCAGACCTGGAGCGTGCTGGCCGTCACCGACCCCGAACGCAAGGCGCGGCTGTCGAGACTGGCCGGCGACCAGGCCTTCATCCGCCAGGCCCCGCTGCTGCTGGTCTGGCTGCTCGACCAGCACAGGCTGCGCTACGTAGGCCGGGCCCAGAACCGCCCGGTCGAGGCGCTGGACTATGTGGAGAGCTTCCTGCTGGGGGCCGTCGACACCGCGCTCGCCGCCCAGAACGCCACCGTGGCCGCCGAGTCCCTGGGCCTGGGCGCGGTCTATGTCGGCGCGATCCGCAACCGCCCGGCGGAGGTCGCCGCCGAACTGGACCTGCCGCCGCACGTGGTCGCCGTGGTCGGCATGGCCGTCGGCTGGCCCGATCCCGACGCCGGCCTGGAGGTCAAGCCGCGCCTGCCGCAGGCCGCGGTGCTGTTCCACGAGACCTACGCCTGGACCGACGCCCAGACCGCTGCGGTCGAGGCCTACAACCCCCGCATCCGCGCCTTCCAGCAACGCCAGGCCATGCCCCAGCAGGACTGGACCACCCAGGCCCTCACCCGCACCGCCGGCCCCGCCTCCATGGCCGGCCGCCACGTGCTGCGCGAAGTGCTGGGCGGGCTCGGGTTCGAGCTGCGGTAGGCAGCCGTCGGCGTTGGGGTAGTCTCAGGTGCGCCACAATCGGAAAAGGCTTTCACCTGGGACCTGGCTCGGCATCAGTGTCAGCCGCCTCAGCCAGACGCCTTGGCGAAGGCGGCGTCAGCCGAACTCCAGTTGATGATCTTCATGAAGGCGTCGACGTAGGCCGCGGCCTTGGCCCCGTAGTCGATGGCGTAGGCGTGTTCATACATGTCCAGGGCCAGCACCGGCGTCGATCCCGCCAGCGCCATGGTGTGGTCGGCCGCCCATTGGTTGACCAGGCGGCCGTCACGGTGACTCCAGGTCAGCAGCACCCACCCGGACCCGCCGCCGAGGGCTTTGCCCATCGCCGAAAACTCGCCGCGCCAGCGGTCCACGCTGCCGAAGTCACGCTCGAGGGCGGCCGCCAGCTTTGGCCCCGGCTGCGAGGGGGCGCCCAGCCCGGCGAAGTAGACCTCGTGGAGGATCATCGAATTCCAGGCGATCAGTTCCTCCCGCTTGAGGCCGTTGATCCGGTAGCCAGGTGCGGTTGCTGGGTCGAGGCCGGCGAACTCGGCGCTGATCGCGCCGAGACGCTTCACCGCCCCGAGGTAGTTGTTGTCGTGGTGGCTGATCAACAGCTTGTCGGACAGTCCGGCGATGCTGCCTGGATCGAACGGCAAGGCCTTGGGCGTGGGGCCGAACGCGGGAGGTGGCTGCGCGTGCGCCGACCCCGCGGCGATCAGGGCGCCTGCGCCCAGCAGGGTGGCGCTCGCCATGAGATGACGGCGGTCCAACAGGGGTTCTGACATGGGAGGTCTCCGGGCTTGCTTGGGGGATTGGGGTCGGGGTCAGGCGCCCGCCTTGCGCGCGGCGCGAGCCGCCAGGCGCAGTCGTGTTGTCTCCGCCAGGGCGTCTGGGGCTTCCGCCGGGATAGGGAACACCGAGCTGACGTTGATCTCGCAGAGCACGTAGCTGTCGTCGCCCTCAGGGGTTTTCGGACCGAGCAGGAAGTCGGCGTCCCAGATCACCGGCAGGGTGTCGGGGGGGATGGCGAGACGCTTCGCCATGGCCGGTATCCAGTCGCTCTCCATCAGGGCCCGCAACCGCTGGAAGCGTGGATCGTCGGCCGCCGAGTAGAGCCTGGGCGACGACGGGCCATCCTCCGGCCCCGCCAGCGCCCGCACGAACTGATGGCCGAAACCCGCCACGCGGTCTCCGGCCACGTAGCATCGAACCATGCCTTCGAGGTGTCGCGGTTGGAACGCTTGGTCGACCAGGGGTTCGCCGCCTTCGAAGTCCGCCTGGCGCTCGGCCATGAAGGTGTCCAGCGGCACGACGTGCGGCGCTCCGCCGCTCCTGGCCTCCTTGACCCGTACGGTCGCGCCATCCAGGCCTTCGACCTTCCAGACGCCGATCCCGCCGTTGCCGCGGTTGCGCTTCAGGACGCGTATGCCTGTGGCCAGCCGGGCTGGAAACGCCGCCCGGAAACTCGGCTCATCCTCGTAGAGCGCCACGTCAGACCCCCAGTCCAGGTCGCGGGTCCTGTGGAGGACAGCCTTGACGCCCATCTTGGCGGCGATGTCGGGATGAGTGCTGACGAACACGCCCGCGCGCGCCACGTCGCGCAACAGGCCGTCCAGGGCGTTTCGCCTGGCGCCGGTCGCTGTGGAGATGGGATCAACCCACACCAGTACGCCGTCCATTGCCAGGAGCTGATTTCGAACCTCATCGGTCAGGTCCTCCGACCAGACCGCCGGCTCGGCGCCGATCCCGCAATGCGCCAGGGCTTCAAAAATGGAACTCA
Source organism: Caulobacter sp. KR2-114 (assembly GCF_049446115.1). NCBI lineage: Bacteria > Pseudomonadati > Pseudomonadota > Alphaproteobacteria > Caulobacterales > Caulobacteraceae > Caulobacter > Caulobacter sp. KR2-114. The sequence continues at coordinate 656,070 of NZ_JBMSEC010000001.1, read as the reverse complement.
GCCGGCTGGACTCGGCCCGCGCTGCGTCGCGCGCAGGGCGGTCACCGCGCCACAGAATGGCGACCTTGCTCTTGCTGCTGATGGCCATGTCTCGCTCCCGTCCAACCTCGCGGATGAACTCACAGGAGCGGGTCTTGGACGGCGAACCGTCTTGGCCGGGCGCCCGCTGAGGCCCGACCCTCACTGTCTAGCCCCGACGCGGTGGTTTGAACAGGCCGTCCAGGACGGCTGCGCGCGAAAGACGCCACCCGCCAGATCGGGACCGGCCGCTCCTGCGGGCTGCTGCTCGCGAGCAAAGCTCATGGCTCCCTCAACCGCGCGTGCGTTCGCCGCCGGGATGGGGCAACGTCGGCCTGCAACCCCATCTTCGCGCAGGCGTCCCATGCCCCCCTTCGTGCCCAAGGACTTCGTCATTCCCGCCGCTCTGGAGACGGCGGACTTCCGGATCCGGCAGCTGCGGATCAGCGACGTGGTCAAGGACTACGATGCGGTGATGACCAGCGAGGCGCACCTGCAGGGGGTGTTCAGTCCCACCGGCCGCTGGCCACGCGGCCTGACCTTCGAACAGGACCTGATCGACCTCGGCTGGCATCACAAGGAATTCCAGCAGCGCCGCTCGTTCGCCTACACGGTGATGAGCCTGGACGAGACCCTGTGCCTGGGCTGCCTGTACATCGATCCCACCGAGCTGGCCGGGTACGACGCCGAGGCCTTCTGCTGGATCCGCGCCAGCCATGCGGCGGCGCTGGACGGGCCGCTCTACGAGACCCTGCGCGGCTGGCTGGCCGAGGCCTGGCCGTTCAAGGCGGTGGCCTTCCCTGGGCGCGCGCCGACCTGGGCGGAACTGGCCGCCGCCGGCGGCTGAGCGTCCCGGCGCCGCCCGCTCAGTCCGCGGCGGCGAAGTGCGCCAGCTGGTCGGCCAGGGCCTTGGCGAAGGCGGGACGGCCGGTGGCGCGGGCCAGATAGGCCTGGCAGGCGGGGTGGTCCTTCAGCGCGCCGGCGCGCTCGGGCAGGCGCAGCACGTCGGCCATCAGGATGTCGGCGGCCGAGAACGGCCCGGCCAGCCACTCGCGCGCCGCGACCACCGGCTCCAGACGCTGCAGCCGGCTGGTGAAGAACTGGTCGAAGCGGGCCTTGGCCGGCCCGTGCGCGGTCTCCTCGGCCATGCCCAGCAGCCACCAGGGCAGGCTGGCCATCTCCACGGAGTTCAGCGCCGCGAACAGCCAGCTCAGCGCCTCGGCGCGGGCGGATTCCCCGGCCGGCAGCAAGGCGTCGGTGCGCCCGGCCAAGTGTAGCAGGATCGCGCCGCTCTCGAACAGCGACACGGCCCCGTCGGTCAGCCAGGGGACCTGGGCGAACGGCTGGTGCGCCACGTGCTCGGGCCCGCGCTCGCGGAACGGCGTCGTCGCCACGCGGTATGGCAGGGCGGCCTCCTCCAGCGCCCAGCGGATGCGCAGGTCGCGCACATAGCCGCGCGGCATCTCCGGAACCCAGTCGTAGGTCGTCAGCACCAGCTCGCCCATCGCGCCTCTCCCATGGCCGCCTCCGGGCCTTGGCGATCAGCCGGGCGCCGGTATTTGGGCGATCATCTCAGAGTTCGCGGCCGGGCGCGCGCCTGAAGGCGGCCGCTGGCTATCGCGTCCAGACGCTGCCGCCGAATCCGCCGCTGGGGGTGACCATCACGAACCGATCGGGTCCTTCGATGCGCAGCACCAGATCGCCGCTCGAATGCACCGCCGCGCCGGGGCGATCCTGGAAGTGGCCGATGATCCGGTCGCCCTCGATGCGGCCCTCGAAATCGTTGATGAAAGTGCGCCCGCCATCGCCGGACACGCCGGTCCAGCGGATGCGGTCGCCGTCCTGGCGCACGACGTAGCGGCCGCCATCGTTGCCCGACCACACGCCGGAGAGGGAGACGGCCGGGCGGGCGTCCTCGCGGCGCTGCTCGACCGATCCGCCGGTGGGATAGCCCCAGGCGCGGATGAAGCCGGCGCCGCCGCTGCCGCCGTTCTGGCACAGATGCCCGCGCTCGAGCTGGAAGCGATATTGGCCGGCCTGCAGGTCGGCGTCCGGCGTGTCGCGGGCCTCGCACCAGGCGCCCTGGTAGGGATCGCAGTCGCCGCGGGTCAGCACGCCGCCGCCGACCTGGCGACCGTGCAGGCTGACGGTGTAGCGGACCTCCCGCTCGCCCGGCTGCCAGTTGTACCACAACGAAATCCGCGACAGCCGCACCGACTGGCCTAGATCCAGGGTCGCCGTGTCGGTGAAGCCGCAGCCGCCCGTGTTCCAGGTGTCGGCCAGCTGCACTTCGCTGACGGGCGGCGTCTGCGCCTCGCGATGGGTTCGATCGGGGCCGCCGTGATCGCGGTCGGCCCGATCGCCGATCACCGCTCGCCACACCCAGCCGGGCTGGTACCAGGAGGCCGTGCCGACGATGGTGCGGCCGTCGGCGGCGAGGGTCCCGGTATAGGTCCCGCCGGCCGGGCCGGACACGCCGTCGCGGCGGAAGGTCACCTGCCCGCCGGCTACGCCGACCAGACGGATCACGTCGTGCGCCTCCTGGCCCTGGCGGTTGCGCCAGACGGCGTCGAAGGTGTCGGTGCCCGGACGGCGGGTCCAGGTTCCCACCCAGGCGCCGTCCAGCTCGTCGATCGCCAGCCGGTCGCCCAGCATGTCAGCGGTCAGGACCGGGCCTCCGTGGTCGCGGTCCGGACCGCGGTCGCCCCGGTCTGGCGTCGAGCGATCGGAAGCGGAGCGATCGGGGGTGGAACGATCGGGGGTGGAACGATCGGGGGTGGAGCGATCGCCGGTGGGCGACGGCGGGATCGGCGCCTGGTCCGAGGGCGCCGGCCCGGGATGGAAGCTCTGGTCCGGATCGTCCTGCGCCGAGGCCGCGCCGGCGATGGCGCCGGCGGCGATGAGAACGGCGAGCACGGCTTTCATCGGGGCGCTCCAGACGGTGTTGTCGCCGCTGTTGCCTAGGCGTCGGAAGCGTCAGGGGCCTTGAGCGAGATCAACGCGTCCGCGCCCGTCCCGCGACACACACCAGACCAGGAGCCGACATTCGGAGCTGGCGATGAAACGACTGGCAGCGCTCGCGGCCTGCGGCCTGGTCCTGGCCCCCTCGACGCCGGCCCTGGCCTGGGGCTCGACCACCACAGGCGGCGTCTGGCCGGCGAAGTTCAACACCCACGCCTGCCTCGACAGGATGGCCTACGCCTTCCTGGAAAAGGACCCGGCGTTCCAGGGCGCGAAGTTCCCGGCCCTGGCCGACATCCTGGCGCACGAGGGCGCCGACGTGATGCAGAGGGGGCCGGGCCCGGACGCCAAGGGCGCCAGCGACTATTCCCTGCACTGGTACAACCCGCGCAACCAGGAGGGCCATGCGCCCCAGGGCGTGGCGGCCAACTACCTGCCGCTGGCCTATGGCCAGCAGGGCCGCGAGAAGGCCGCGGCCTGGGCGGCGCACTTCCTGGCCGACGCCCACGTGCCCTACCACATCAACGGCGAGTACGCCGCCGACCTTCGCGCCCAGGTGAAGACCAGTCCCGATCATGTCGTGCTCAGCGAGCGGGTCACCGGCGACCGCGGGGTGTTCGGCCGCTCGTACAATGTGGCCGGCGTCATCGGCGGCTCGGCCCACAGCGAGGACTTCACCGCCGAGGCGCACCGCTTCCTGGACTCGGCGGGAAGCGATCCCAAGCTCGACTGGTTCGACCCCTGGTTCTGGAACGGATCCACCGACACGGCCTCGTATGTCTCCTCCAGCCACGTGCTGTGGGAGGGCCTGCGCGCGCCGGAGTGCCCGAGCAATCCGGTGTCCCAGTACAGCGTCTACTGGACCGGCAACCCGCAGACCCAGTTCGGCGACCCGACGGCGCAGCTCACCGCGGCGGTGGGGGCCTTCACCATCGCCATGGCCACCGACGTGCGGGACAACGCCGCCGTGCGGCTGAACAGCGCCGGCGTCGAGGAGGCGATGGCGGCGGAATCCATCGCCACCCTCTGGCGGGCGTCGTTCTCGGCCCTGCGCACCAACGCCCTGATCAAGTTCGACCCCACCACGCTGAACGATCCGCGGCAGACGCCGGTGGCCGACATCCGCGGCAAGCTCGGCAACGTCGCCCCCGAGACGGCCCGCCAGGTGCAGATGCGCCTGCGGGTGGTCAGCGGCCCGTGCCGGGTGATCGACGCCCGCGAGGTGCAGCCCTACGGCGACCTGCCCAGGAGCACGGTCGGCTTCGGCGCCTGGAAGCTGCAGGTTGCCGGCGCCTGCCGCCTGTCGGTCGAGGCGATCGGCCGCTACTACAACACCCCGGATCTGCAGCTGGCCTGGCGCAACCTCACGGTCAGCCCCCCGGCCGCGGCCAGCCCGCCCAGCAGCGACTGCAACTGCAAGCCCGGCGACATGATGTGCCAGACCCTCTGCCGGCACGACCCGGGCAAGCCGCCGCAGCCCAGCAGCAACCCGACCCCCACGCCGACGCCCACGCGAAAGCACTGCACCACGCCGAATTGCGTCGAGCCCGTGGACGAAGAATAAGGAAGCCTCCACGCCCCGCACCCGAACGTAAGTTTCGGTTGACGCGCAGCGCGGCCGCGGGCCTCTTCGGGCGCCCGGCGAACGGTGCGCCCGGCGCCCGCGAGGAGACCCATGCCGCCCAGGACCGCCCGATCCGCCAGTCGCGAAGAAGACATCCTGGCCGCCGCCATCGAGGAGCTGAACACCATGGGGGTGTCGCTGGAGTGGTTCGGCGACATCGCCCGGCGGCTGGGGATCACGCGTCCGGCGCTCTACAGCTACTTCAGCGATCGCGAGGATCTGCAGCACCGCTGCTATCAGGAGGCCTGCGGGGCGCTGGAGCATGGCCTGGAGCGGGCCCTGGCGGGGCACGCCCACGACATTCCCGCGGCGGTCGAGGCGTTCCTGGCCGAGCGGCCGGGGGACGGCGAACAGGCGGTGATCTGCGAACTGGAGGCGCTCCGCCCCGAGCAGCGCGACGAGATCGCCGGCCGGCTGAATCGCCTGACCGACCGGCTGGGCGCGGTGCTTGCGACGGGAATCGCGGCCGGAACCCTGCGGCCGATGGACACCGACATCGTCGCCAACGCCATCGTCAGCGCCGCCGCCTACACCCCGCTGCTGCGCCGCTGGGGGGAGGGGCTGGACGCCAGCCTGGTCTCGGTCGGATCGGTGGAGCTGGTCACCCGCGGCATGGCCGCCGACCGCCGCGCGCCGGTCCCGCCGCTGCCCGCCCTGGTCCCCCTGGCTCCGGCGCGGCCCCAGGCCTTCGACCGCGCCGGCCTGGAGGCGGCCAAGCGCGAGCGGATCCTTGTGGTCGCCTCGGCCATGTTCAATCGCCGCGGCGTCGGCGCCACGCGGCTGGAGGACGTCGGCGAGGCGCTGGGGATGAACAAGCGGGCGATCTACTACTACGTCGGCTCGAAACAGGCCCTGGTCGACGCCTGCGTGCAGCGCACCTACGGCTATTTCCTGGACGAGATGCACGCCGCCGAGGCCCTGGACGCGCCGCGCAGCATCGCCATCCACGCCGCCGTCCGCGACCTGACCCGCGCCGCCGTTGATCCCGACGTCTCGATCAACCTGCCCTATGTCGGCTACGGCCTGCTCAGCGAGGCGGCGCGCGCCTCGGTGACCCGCAGCGCCCAGGCCATGTACGATGGCTACGTGCGCCTGTTCGCCGAAGGCGTCGCCGAGGGCAGCATCCGCCCCCTGCCGGTGGAAGCGGTGACCCTGGGCCTGCCCAGCTTCATGAGCTGGAGCCCGATCCGCCAGTTCACGCCGCAGGCCATCGCCCCGCGCGCCCAGGAACTGGCCGACCTCGCGCTATGGGGCATCCTGGCGCGCTAGCGCCGACGCAGCGCTTCGTCCCCAGGCTTTCCGTCCGCCGCCGCCCCCCCCTCGTCGCGTCGCGAGTCGCGGCGCAGCGGTTACGTTTCGGTGCAAAACAGCCACAGTTCGGCACGAACTGTTTGTCCGTGCGGCTGGCGCCTTGCGTCGCGAACAATCTGACGCGTAATTGCACCAGAACGTAAACATGCATGAGGGACTTCAGAATGGCTTCCATGACGGGCGGCGAGACCCTGGCACAGGGCTTTTCCACCGGCCGGCTCCAACGCCTCGGCGCGGCGCTGGACGCGCTGACCGGGCGCGGCGAATACGCCGGCATCTCGGTGCTGGTCGCGCGCGGCGGGCGCGAGGTCTATCGCCACCACGCCGGGCATGCGGATGTCGCGGTCGGGCGGCCGCTGGGCCGACGAGACCATCCACCGCATCATGTCGATGACCAAGCCCGTGACCGGCGTGGCGCTGATGATGCTGCACGAGGAAGGGCGCTGGCGGCTGGACGATCCGGTGGCCCGGCACATCCCGCAGTTCGCGGACCTGGCGGTGGCGACCGCCGACGGCGGGCGCGCGCCGCTGGCGCGGCCGATGCTGATGCGCGACCTGGTGACCAGCACCGCCGGCTTCTCGATGATCGTGCCGCTGCACATTCCCCTGACGGGCCTGGTGCGCAGCGTGCCGGTGGCCGAGCTCTACCGGACGCTGGACCTGCAGGGCGGCTCGCTGTCGCGGATGGTGGAGCGGCTGGCGAGCGCGCCGCTGGCCTATCAGCCGGGGACGGACTTCGAGTACGGCGTGACGCACGACCTCCAGGGCCACCTGATCGAGGTCCTGTCGGGCCAGACCCTGGACGACTTCTTCGCCGAGCGGATCTTCCGGCCGCTGGGCATGGCCGACACCGGCTTCGAACTGGATGCGGCGCAGCGGGCGCGGCTGTCCACGGTCTACGCCTGGGGGCCTGACGGCCTCGCGCCCTCGCCGCCGTCGGTGACCACCACGGATGGCTCGCGCGGGTCCTATCCATCGGCGGGCGGCGGCCTCTATTCGACCCTCGACGACTATCTGAAGTTCGCGCGCATGCTGGCGGACGGCGGGCGGGCCGGCGGCCAGCGCCTGCTGTCGCCGGCCTCGGTGCGGCTGATGACCTCCAGCCTGCTGCCGGCGGGGGTGCGGCAACACTTCGGCCAGCGTCTCGACGGCCTGGGCTACGGCGTCGGCGTTGGCGTGGTGGAGGATCCTGCCCGCGCGACCGCCATGGACGCGGGCTATGGGCGGGGAACCTACTACTGGACCGGCTGGCTGGGCTCGTGGTGGTGGAACGACCCGGCCAGCGACCTGACCGTGATCGGCGTGACCCAGCAGGAGGGCGCGGCCATGGCTCACGTCGGCCTGCCGCAACCCGGCGCCGACCTGCGCGCGCTCAGCGCCGCCCTCGTCTACGGCGCGCTGATGCAGCCGTGACGGCCCGGCAGGAACCTGACTGACACTTCGCTGTCAGATTGCACTTGAACGTAAATCATGATCTTTAGGCCGGCGCCTTCCCTGCGGGAGGGCGCGCCGACCGGGGAACACCCCGGCGCGCCGCCAAGGTCCCGGCGCAGACAGGAAAAGGGGAGGAAGATGCAGCGGATTTCCAAGGGAGACCTGCGCGCGGCGGCCGCATCGACGGCCGTGCTGGCGACGCTCGCGGCGGCGTCCGGCGCGCACGGCGCCCAGGCCACGGGCGCGGCGGCGGACGCGGGCGAGGGCTCCAAGCTGACCGAGGTGGTGGTCACCGCCAACCGCCGCGAGCAGTCGGTGCTGGCGGTGCCGGCGTCGATCACGGCCCTGTCGGCAAAGACGCTGGAGGCGCGCGGCATCCAGTCGGTCAACGACCTGCAGTTCGCCGTGCCCAGCTTCCATGCCGGCACCCTGACCGGCTCGACCAACATCGCCATCCGCGGCGTCGGCGCCACCACCGGCGGCCCGGGCGTCGCCGAGAGCGTCGACGGGGTCTACCAGACGGTGACGGCCGTGGCCGACATCGCCCAGGCGGACCTGCAGCGGGTCGAGGTGCTGCGCGGCCCTCAGGGCACCCTCTACGGCCGCAACGCCAATGCCGGGGCGGTGAACTTCATCACGAACGCCCCGACCGGGACCTTCGGCGGCTCGCTGCTGGCGGGGTACGCCCAGTACCACGAGTATCACCTGCAGGGGGTGGTCAACGCGCCCCTGAACGAGTCGGTGCGCACGAGGCTGACCGTCGACTGGCGCGACCGCCAGGACGGCTTCGTGCAGTCGGTGGTGCCGGGCGGGCAGAGTGTCGACCGCGGCCAGAGCCTGTCGGGGCGACTGCGCGTCACCGCCGACCTCAGTGACAGCCTGAAGTTCGACCTGGGCGTCTCGGGCCTGCACGCGACCGGCCCGTGGGAGTACCTGACCAACTACAGCGCCCCCAACGCCGGGGCGATCGTCACCAACCCGTTCCTGGCCAACGCCACCTTCATCAGCCAGCCCTGGCGCACGGACGTGAACGACCCGGTGACCAGCCGGCGCGACTACGAGTCCGTCTACGGGACCTTCACCTGGCGCCTGCCATTCGGCCAGCTGAAGTCGATCACCGCCTATCAGAACTACGGCTATGTGGCGCAGAACGACGGCGACGGTCTGAACCTGTCGGCCGCGCCCTACGACACCCGCAAGACCGACCGCGCCCTGACCGAGGAGCTGAACCTCAGCGGCCGCTGGAATCGGCTGGATTTCGTCGCCGGCGCCTTCTACCTCGACGAGCACGGCGCCAACGCCATCGACTACCACTTCAAACTGGGGCTGACCGGCCTGCCGCCGGGCAGCTACCTCGACTTCGAGAATCCCACCTACGACACCACCTCGTACGCGGTGTTCGCCGACGGCACCTATCACCTGCTGGGTGGGCTCAAGCTGATCGCCGGGGCCCGCTATTCGCGCGACCGGATCACGGCCACCTACGGCAACACCTTCGGCCTGGAGGGCGTCGGCGCGCGCATTCCGCTGGGCGCCTTCTGCCCGACGGAGACCGACCGGCTGACCTTCGATTCCGTGACCGGGCGGGCCGGGGCGCAGTACGACTTCGACGCCCACCACAACGCCTATTTCACCTATTCCACCGGGTTCAAGGCGGGCGGGGCCAACATCTATTCCTGCCAGAACGACTTCCGGCCCGAACAGATCGCGTCGTACGAACTGGGCTACAAGGGGCGCTGGCTGGACGACGCGGTCAGTCTGGGCGTCTCCGGCTTCGACTACCGCTACACCAACTTCCAGCTGCAGCAGATCGTCGGCCTGTCGCTGAACGTCACCAACGCCGCGGCGGCCGAGGTGCGGGGCGTCGAGCTTGAGGCGGCGTGGCGGCCGGACAGCCATTGGACGGTGAATGGCAACATCGCCTACATCCGGGCGGTCTACACCGACTTCGCCAATGTCGACGGCCTGAACCCGCAGCTTGGGTTGCAGAACCTCGACGGCCGGACGCTGAACAACGCGCCCCGCACCTCGGCCGACCTCAGCATCGCCTATCGCACCGACCCGCTCAGCTTCGGGCGGCTGACCTTCCGGGTGGACTCCAGCTATCGCTCGCGGATCTACTTCCGCGAGTTCAACGCCGCCATCGACAGCCAGGCGCCCTATGGCCTGGTGAACCTGACGGCGATCTGGGACAGCCCTTCCGAGCGCTACGAGGCCCGGCTCTACGCCACCAACCTGGCCAACCAGGCCTACGTCGCCGGCATGGGCGACTCCACCAGCATCGGCGCCCGCTACGTCAGCTGGGGCAGCCCGCGGCAGGTGGGGATCGAGCTGCGGGCCAGGTTCTGAGCATGTCAGGCGAAAGTGGATCCGGTTTCGCCGCCCGGACATGCTCTAAGTGTTTGAAATAGAGCCCCTCAGGGTCCCATCTGACCCTGAAGGGTTCTTACCTGGGTTCAGCCCCGCCACACCGTCCTGAAGCCGACATGATCCTCGCCGCTGTCGGCGGGGCCGGCTTCGCGGGCGGCGGGGCGGTAGCGGAAGCAGTAGTCGGGGGAGCAGAGGTAGGAGCCGCCCTTGATCACGTGGCGCGGGGCGGCGTGCGGGTCGCGCGGGTCGGTGGCGGCGTCGGCCGAGGGGCCGGCGGGCGCTTCGCCGCCGGCGGGGTCGAGGTTCGGGCGGTACCAGTCGGCGGTCCACTGCCAGACGTCGCCGGCCATGTCGTAGAGGCCCCAGCCGTTGGCGGGGAAGCAGCCGACCGGGGAGGGGGCCAGGCGATAGCCGTCCTCGCCGGTGTCGATCACCGGAAACACCCCCTGCCAGACGTTGGCCTGCGGATGCTTGGGGTCGAACGGCTGGTCGCCCCAGACATAGCGGGTGGGCGCCGCGCCCGGCGGGCGCGGACCGCGGGCGGCGAACTCCCACTCCGCCTCGGTGGGCAGGTCGTGGCCCAGCCAGCGGGCGTAGGCCAGGGCGTCCTCCCAGGCCACCTGCACCACCGGCAGGTCGTCGCGACCGGCGATGGAGCTGCCAGGCCCCTTCGGATGGCGCCAGTCGGCGCCCGGGACCACGCGCCAGCGCGAGGCGGCGTCTTCCCGGGTCCCGCCCTCGCCGGCGAAGACGATGCCCGAGGGGCGACGCTGGTCGGGGGAGAGGCCGGGCCAGGCCTTGGCGTCCAGCGGCCGCTCGGCCACGGTGACGTAGTGGGTGGCGGCGACGAAGCGGGCGAAGTCGGCGTTGGTGACGTCGGTGCGGTCGATCCAGAAGCCGGCCACCCGGGTCGGCCGCGGCGGACCCTCTTCCGGCAGCAGCGGCGCCCCGCCCATCACGAACCGGCCGCCGGGGATGTGCGCCATGCCGGGCGTGGCGGGCGCGGCGGCTGCCGGAGGCCGCGGCGGCAGGCACGGGGCGTGTGGCGCTTCGGCCTGGGCGACGGGTCCGGCGCGCGGATGGCAGGCGGAAAAGCCCGCCGCCGCGGTCAGCGCCAGGGTGGCCAGCAGCGGCGCGGCAAGGCCGGCCCTCACGCCGGGCGGGGCCGCAGCGACAGGGCCAGGAACACCAGGCCCAGCGCCACCGCGCCGACGCTGCCGAAGTGCTCCGGCGGGTGCTGGCCGCTGGCCGGCGGCTCCAGCACCCAGCCGTCGAGCGCCATCAGGCCGCGCTCGAGCACGTTCAGCGCCAGGAATATCGGCGTCAGCGGCCGGTAGCGCAGCGCCACGCCCAGCATCGCCAGGCCGAGCGCCAGCTGGGTGGCGCCCTCCCAGCGGAACACCGCCACCACCAGCGCGCGGCGGTCGCCGAGGTCCAGGTGGGCGATGCTCTGCGCCCCGCCGTCCGGCAGCGTCAGGTGCACGAGCGCCGGGGCAATGGTCAGAACCGCGGCCAGCGCCAGGTACCAGGCCGAGATCCGCGCGCCGCGATAGGCGTCGTTGGTGGAAGGGGGCAGCAGGCTCATGACGGGACCCCCGGGCGCCGGCGCCACGCCGGCTGCCGTCTTCTTCCCCCACGAACGTCCGGCGGCGTTGCTCTCTTCCCCCTCTGGGGGAAGTACCCGCGAAGCGGGGGTAGGGGGCTCCAGTGGCGAACAGGCGGCGGCGCGCGGCAGCCCCCATCCCCGCCTTCGGCGGTACTTCCCCCAGAGGGGGAAGAGAAACGCACTTGCGCCGTCGCTCCCATCGCGCCCCTCAGCTCCCCGTCACCGGCTTGGTGCGGATGTTCAGCTGGCCGGCGAGGCCGGCGGCGCGGTGGTGCTCGATGGCGTGCATCTGCGGCGACAGGGCCATGGCCTGGAAGGCGGCCAGCGAAGGGTATTCGGCCAGGGCCACCATGTCCCACAGCTCTTCCACCTCGCCGATCATCAGGCCGGTGACCGCGCCCGTGAACCAGATCTTGCCGCCCAGGCCCTCGACCAGCCTGGCCACTTCGGCGCCGTAGCGCAGGTACGCCTCGCGGCCGGAGAGCTCGGGCTCGGAGCCGTCGGCGTACTCGGCCTTGTCCTTGAACTTCAGCAGGTTGACCATCACGAACGGCCCGTCCTCCGGGGCGCCGAAGAAGTCCTGGAACTGCTGCGGCAGGGGATAGACCGCGTTCTTCACGTCCATCGGCTGGGTCTCCTCAAATCAGAGCCGCCCGATCAGGGCGTCGAGGGTTGCGGCGATCTCGGCGGGGCAGTCCTCCTGCAGGAAGTGCCCGCCGGGCAGGGTGACGTGCGGCTGGCCGCGGGTCCCCGGCACGCGCGCCTGGAACACCGCCTCGCCGCCCTTGGTCACCGGGTCGGCGTCGCTGAAGGCGGTGACGAACGGCTTGGTCCAGCCCTCCAGCACCGTCCAGGCGGCCTGGTTCTCGGCCACCGAACCGTGCTGCGGGGTGATCGGCACCAGGGCCGGGAACTGCCGCGCGCCCTCCTTGTAGCTCTCGTCGGGGAACGGGGCGTCATAGGCGGCCCGCTCGGCGTCGGACAGCGATCGCGCTGTCCCGCCGGCGATGATCATCCCCACCGGCAGCTGCGGAACCGTTTGGCTGAAGTTCAGCCAGCCCATGAACGCTTCGCTGACCGGATTTCCGGTAGGGAGGCCGGTATTGGCCACCACCACGCCGGCGAACCGCTCCGGAAAGGCCGCCACCAGCCGCAGGCCGATCAGGCCGCCCCAGTCCTGGCAGAACAGCACCGCGCCCTGCAGATCCATCGCCTCAAGCCAGCGCGACATCCAGGCCACGTGGCGCTCGTAGGTGTAGTCGCCGCGGGCCGCCGGCTTGTCGGAGCGGCCGAAGCCGACCAGGTCCGGCGCGATCGCCCGGTGGCCCATGGCCGTCAGGCGCGGGATCACGTGGCGATACAGGTACGACCAGGACGGCTCGCCGTGCATCAGCAGCACCGGCCGCCCGTCGCGCGGCCCCTCGTCGACGCAGGCGATGCGCAGGTCCGTGCCGTCGTCGTCGGCGATCTGCAGATAGCGCGGCGCGAACGGCCAGTCCGGCAGGCCGTGGAAACGGTCGTCGGCGGTGCGGAGGATCTGCATGGCGCTGGCGCTCCCCGGTTGACTTCCGCGTGGCCGCGGCTCCATATGACAGTGCTTGTGTCACTTGTTTTCGCGGCCGTCAACGGGGCCGCGATGGGGCGGGGAGAGGACTGCGCATGCGGATCGGTCGATGGCTGCTGGGCGGCGTGGCGGGGCTGGCGGCGCTGGCGGGCGTCGCCTGGCTGAACCGCGAGGCGATCTTCATCGCCATCGCCCACAGCCAGCTGCCGCACGTCGCGCCCAACCACCCGGTGCGGTGGGCCGAGGGGCCGGCGCAGCCGCCCGCGGGCGAGCGGCCGCCGAACATCGTGCTGATCCTGGCCGACGACCTTGGCTACAACGACATCACCTTCAACGGTGGCGGCGTGGCCGGGGGCCTCGTGCCCACGCCCAACATCGATTCCATCGGCCACGACGGGGTGTCCTTCGCCGCCGGCTACGACGGCAACGCCACCTGCGCCCCCTCGCGCGCGGCGATCATGACCGGGCGCAACGTCACCCGCTTCGGCTTCGAGTTCACCCCCGCGCCGGTGGCGTTCGAGCGGATGGTGGGCACGCAGCACGAGCAGGACGACATCGTGCTGCCGCGGTTCTTCCCCGACCGGCTGAAGGCCATGCCGCCCGGGACCACCAAGGGCGCCGCGGCGGTCAACAACCTGGCCGTCCCGACCAGCGAGATCATGATCGCCAAGCTGCTGCAGGGCCGCGGCTATCACACCATCCACTTCGGCAAGTGGCACCTGGGCGGCTCGCCTGGCGCGCGGCCGGAACAGCGGGGCTTCGACGAGAGCCTGGGCTTCATGGCCGGCGCCTCGATGTACCTGCCCGAGCACGACCCGGGCGTGGTCAACGCCAAGCAGCCGTGGGACCCGATCGACCGCTTCCTGTGGCCGAACCTGCCCTATGCCGTGCAGTTCAACGGCTCGCCGATGTTCGCGCCCGCCGGCTACATGACCGACTACCTGACCGACGAGGCGGTGAAGGCGATCCACGCCAACCGCAACCGGCCGTTCTTCATCTACTATGCGCCCAACGCCATCCACACGCCGCTGCAGGCGAAGAAGGCCGACTACGACGCCCTGCCACAGATCGGCGACCACCGCCTGCGGGTCTACGGCGCCATGGCGCGCGACCTCGACCGCAACGTCGGCCGGCTGCTGTCAGCGCTCAAGGCCGAGGGGCTGGACAAGAACACCATCGTCATCTTCACCAGCGACAACGGCGGGGCGAACTACATCGGCCTGCCCGAGATCAACAAGCCGTACCGCGGCTGGAAGGCGACCTTCTTCGAGGGTGGCATCCACTCGCCGTTCTTCATCCGCTGGCCGGACAAGGTGAAGCCCGGCAGCCGCTTCGCCTATCCCGTGGCGCACGTCGACATCTTCGCCACCGCCGCCGCGGCGGCCGGGGCCCCGCTGCCCGCCGACCGGCCGATCGACGGCGTGGACCTGATCCCCTACGTCACCGGCCAGACCGCCGGCCGGCCGCACCAGACGCTGTACTGGCGCTCGGGCCAGTACAAGGTGGTGCTGGACGGCGACTGGAAGCTGCAGGTCAGCGAGGCGCAGGGGAAGGTCTGGCTCTACGACCTCTCCAGCGACCCGACGGAGCATCACGACCTCTCGCCCGCTCGGCCGGACAAGGTGGCGGCGCTGAAGACCCTGCTGGCCGCCCAGGATGCGCGCAGAGTCAAGCCGATCTGGCCGTCGCTGCTGCAGGGCCCGATCTTCGTCGACCACCCCTCGGGCCAGCCGCAGAAGAAGGGCGACGAGTACATCCTGTGGGACAACTGAGCGTCGCAAGCTGGACTATGCCGCCACGAGGCGCCAAGGCGGAAGGCATGTCCCTCGCCGAAGCCGCCGCGCCCGTCACGGAAGCCCTCACCGATGGCCGCGCCCTGCGCAGCGCCCGCACCCGCGAGAAGATCGCCACCGCGATGCTGGCGCTGATCCGCGCCGGCAATCCGGCTCCCACCTCCGAGGAGGTGGCCATTCACGCCGGCGTCGGCCACCGCACCGTGTTCCGGCGCTTCCAGGACATGGAAAGCCTGTACGTCGAGATGAACGAGCGGGTGAAGGCGCTGGTGCGGCCGGTGTTGGCCGAGCCGGTTCCCGATGGCCCTCCCGCCGTGCGCATCGCCGCCCTGGCCGCGCGCCGCGCCCGGGTGTTCGAGGAGGTCGGCCCGTTCTACCGCGCCGGGGAGCCGAGGCTGTCGGCCTCGCCGATCCTGCGCCGCTTTCGCGACGAGTTCGCCGCCGATCAGCGCCGCCAGCTGCTGGCCGTGCTGCCGGAGCTGGGCGCCGATCCGGCCCGCGCCGCGGCGGCGGACCTGATCGCCTCAATGGACGCTTGGCTGCGCCTTCGCCTGACCCAGGGCCTGACCGTGGATGCCGCACGCGAGGCGGTGATCGCCGGCCTCGGGGCGCTGGTCGGGTAGGTCCCGCTCTTCAAGGCTTGGCCAGTGAGCGTTCTCCCTTCTCCCCTTGCGGGAGAAGGTGTCTTGCGCAGCAAGACGGATGAGGGGTGGCCACGGCGGGGCCGGCTTGCGCGGCAAAGTATCGCCAAGCTCGCGGCGAGGGACCGTCAACCCCTCATCCGACCCGCTGCCGCGGGCCACCTTCTCCCGCAAGGGGAGAAGGTCTTACATGCCGGGCCGCTATCCGAATGAAAGTCGCCCCGGGGCAGCTCGATCCACGCTACGCCGCCATCGCCGCGGCGCACGCGCCTTCCAGGCCGCTGGCCCCGGCGGCGGCCGCGACGCCCGGGAAGGCGTCCACGCCGGCGCGGCGCTTGAGCTCGACCAGCGACACCGCCTCGCAGGTCGGCGCCTCGGTGTTGCTGGCGATCAGCACGATGGCCTGGCGGGTGCGCGGGATCAGCACCGCCTTGAAGGTGGCGGCCGGTACGGCGATGCGTCCGCCCAGCCGCTCCGGCGCAGGCCCGAAGATCGGACCGGTGACCACGAAGATCTCGCCCTGGGCCAGGGCCAGCTGGCGCACCTGGGTCTCCAGCCGCTCCCACAGGTGCTCGTTCAGCACCCGGGTCTGGGGGACCACGTTGGTCATCACGAAGGTGTCGGCCTCGGCGTCCGGGTCGGGGGCGTCGGCGGCAGGGGTCATGTGCCCGCGGTCGTAGCCGCTGCGGGCGTAGTCTCCGTTGGCGCCCTGGTCGGCGCGCGGCAGGTCATGCTCCAGCACGAAGCCCTGTTTCGGCCGCCGGAAGCCCTCGCCGGCCCGGGCCATGGCCGCCGTCAGCCGCTCGCCGGACCACAGCGGGTCGCGCAGGCCCGGCGAATAGGCCACCAGGTAGAAGGCGTGACAGAAGGTCTGGGCGTCGGCCGCACGCGCCGGGTCCAGCACCTTCGGTGGCGCGGGCAGCACCGCGCCGTTGCACGCCCCGCCGGTGGTGACGATCGGGGCGGCGGCGGCGAGGGCGGGCTTCGGCGGGCCGGGCGGCTGGGCGAGCTGCAGCCAGACCAGCAGCACGGCGGCCACCACGATCAGGGCGAGCAGGACGACGACGGGGGAGATCGGGCGGCGCATGGCCGCCTTGGAGCGTGATTCTGCGGCGGCGACAGGGTCCGGCCCAGGCCCGGCGGTCGGCTCCGGCCGGTTTTTGACCTTTGCCATTGCGTCCGAGGGCCAGGTGACCGACCACGATCGCCGGACAGTCGGAGCACCTCACATGGCCCCCAGACATACGATGGCCGAGCGGCACTTCATTTCCAGGGTCGGCTGGCTGCGCGCCGCAGTTCTGGGCGCCAACGACGGCATCATCTCGGTGGCCAGCCTCGTCGCCGGCGTCGCCGCCAGTCCGGCGGGCAAGACCGGCGTGGTGATGACCGGCGTCGCGGCCCTGGTCGCCGGCGCCCTGTCGATGGCCGCAGGGGAATATGTCTCGGTCAGCTCGCAGGCCGACTCCGAGGCCGCCGACCTCAAGCGAGAGGCGGGGGAACTGGCGCAGAACCCGGCGGCCGAACAGGCGGAGCTGAAGCAGCTCTATGTGCAGCGCGGTCTGAGCCCGGACCTGGCCGACGCCGTGGCGCGCCAGCTGATGGCCGGCGATGCGCTGGCCGCGCACGCGCGCGACGAGCTGGGCATTTCCGAGCACACCCAGGCCCGGCCGATCCAGGCGGCGCTCACCTCGGCGCTGACCTTCGCCTCGGGCGGGCTGCCGCCGATCCTGGTGCTGTGGGTCACGCCGCGGGCGCTGGCCCTGCCGGTGGTCACTGTCTTCGCCCTGGCCCTGCTGGCGGTGCTGGGGGCCGTCGGCGCCCGCACGGGCGGCGCCAGCGCGCCACGCGCCGTGTTGCGCGTGACGTTCTGGGGCGCGCTGGCCATGGCCGTCACCGCCGGGGTCGGCCGCCTGTTCGGGGCGGCCGTCTAGCCTCGCGCAGCGCCCGCCCCGTGGCTATTTCGGGAACGCCATCTCGCCCCAGTAGTCGTCGCCGACGAAGGTGCGATACTTGTCGTAGCCCGCCACGGCCTGTTCGCCCTGCGCCTTGGGCACGGCGGCATAGTTCTCGCGCTGCAGGGCCTGGTCGCGCGCCTGGTCGGGGTCGAGCAGGGCGCTGTTGGGGATGTGCTCGATCAGAAGCACGTTGCCCTGACCATCCGACGCGTTGAACTTGACCATCACCTGGTAGCTGTCGATCAGGCCATGCTTCTTGGAGATCTCCTCCGAAGGAACCCAGGTGCGCCTCAGGCCCGCCAGGTAGTCGTCGATATGGTTGGGATCGACCTTCACTGTGGTGACGTGCCACAGGCCCTTCTGCGGCGTGTAGTCCACATAGGGCTCTGCGGCCGCAGCTCCGCCCCACAGCGCAAACCCCAGCATCGAAACGCCCGCGACCGCGCAGGCAGACAGCACCGTTCTCATGGAACGCCCTCCCAGGATGTTGAAACGCGCGGCTGAAGGACGGGGCCGGGCACAGCTGGAAAACGGGCCCCTCGGCGCGCCGCCGCGCCGTTACGAAGTTCGCAGACCGTTGTTCAATTCATCCGTCTACGCAAGACAAAGCGTGGCGGTGAGCGATCAAACCGCCCGCGACGGGCGCCGCAAGCGAGCTGCGCTCGGTCCCTATGCCGGCGGGTCGGTATCTGTATTCAGCCGAACTTGGCTTGGATGTATCCTCATGCGGGCGTCAATGACATAAGCAATGCCGATTCAACATCCTCGATATTGAGTTATACAACTTTGTCTATGCCTGTTGATGGAGTCGGATAACCCGAAATTTACCCAAAATATAAAGACTCGATTCATACGGGAGTCGCAGAACCATGGGCTGTCGCAATTCATTGGGGCTGTCCAATGATCAAGTGGTTTGCAAGGTCGGAAACGGGCAACGTCGCGGTGCTGACCGCGCTGTGCATGCCCGTGCTGATCGGCGGGGCCGGTTTCGGCGTCGAGATCGGCTACGACTACTACGAGCAGGTCCACCTGCAACAGGCGGCGGACGCGGGGGCGTTCGCGGGGGCGGTGGAGCAGCGGCGCGGGTCCGCCAATACCCTTGTGGTGTCCACCGGCTCCGGCGCGGCGACCGCCAACGGGGCCGCCAGCGCCGACACCGTCACCATCACCCCCAACGGCGCGGGCAACAACACCGTCACCGCCCGCATCACGCGCAACGAGCCGCGTCTCTTCTCGGGCCTCTTCGTCTCCCAGCCTTTGCTGATCACGGTCAACGCCACCGCGGCCCTGTCGACGGCGGCCAACGCCTGCGTGCTGGCGCTGGACCCCACCGCCTCGGCGGCGATCAACTTCTCGGGCAACACCACCAGCACCTTCAACAACTGCGTGGTGATGGCCGACTCGATCTCGTCGTCGGCGGTGAACACCCAGGGCTCGGCCCAGGTCTATGTGCCCTGCATGTACGCCGTGGGGGGCGTCTCGACCACCTCCGGCGACCACCTGACCAGCTGTTCGGCGCCGCAGACCGGGCAGGGGCCGGTCGGCGACCCCTTCGCCGGCCTGCAGATCCCCTCCGCCACCGGCAACTGCCAGAACGGAAACGGCGCGAACCTGCAGCCGGGCCGCTACTGCGGGGGCGTGAGCTTCAAGAACAACGTCAACCTGCAGCCGGGTGTCTACATCATCGACGGCGGCACGCTGCAGGCCAACGCCAACGCCAATGTCAGCGGCACGGGCGTGACCTTCGTGTTCCTGAACAACGCCTCGATCAGCCTGAACGGCAACGCCACCTTCAACGTCAGCGCGCCGACCAGCGGGACCTATGCCGGCTTCCTGATGGTGGGGTCGCGCACGAACACCAACGTGGGCAACACCATCAACGGGACGGCCACCTCGTCGATGACCGGCAACATCTATTTCCCCAACCAGGCCGTCAGCTACCTGGGCAACTTCTCCGGCAGCGGCGGCTGCACCCACATCGTCGCCAAGACGGTCCAGTGGACCGGCAACACCACCGTCCAGGTGGACTGCAGCAGCTATGGCCTGCAGTCGATCCCGGTGGGCGGCGTGACCCTGATCGGATGACGTCCATGCGCAACCTCCCTCGCCTGACAGCCGTGCTGCGGAGATTCGCCCGCGATCATGGCGGCGCAGCCGCCGTGGAGATGGCCCTGGTCTCGCCCTTGCTGGCGGGGCTTCTGGTGGGCATCGCCAACTATGCGCCCGAGCTGGATCAGGCGCACAAGATGCGCGACGCCGTCCAGTCCGCCGCCACCTATGTGATGACCGGCGGATCCGACCCGACGGCGATCCGGACGGTCGCCACCACGGCCTGGACCGGCTACGGATCGGGCGACACGGTGTCGGTGTCGCAATGGTGCTCGTGCGCGGGCGTGGCGGGCTCCTGCACGACCCTGTGCGCCGACTCCAGCGTGCCGCAGGGCTACACGACGATCTCCGCCTCGATGACCTACGTCGGCCCCCTGGGCAGCCAGCCGATCACCGCCACCCAGACGGTGCGGACCCGCTAGATGGCGCGAGGAGGGGCGATCAGGACCTGGGCCCACGACCGCTCCGGCGCTGCGGCGCTGGAGACGGCGCTGGTGATGCCGATGTTCCTGACCTTCGTGCTGGGCGTCTTCTGGCTGGGGTGGGGACTCTACTGCGGCGCCGACGTGCGCCACGCCATCGAGCGGGCCGCGCGGCTCTATCTGACCACCCCGGCCACCACCGACACCCAGTTCCGCAGCGCGGTGGCCGCGAACCTGACGACCGTCTCGATCAGCGATGTCACCCTGACGGTGACCAAGCCCACGGTTTCCGGCGCCACCATGGCCCAGATCGCGTGGACCTACAGCTACACCCTGCACATCCCGTTCGTGTCGCCCGTGTTGCTGAACTTCAATTCCCAGATCGTCGCGCCCGTAAGGCCGACGTAGGGGCGGGAGCCCTCACCCCTCCAGCCGGTGCTCCCGCCCCACCACCTTCCTCGCCCGCCCCCTTGGGGCGGCTACCCCCGCGGAATCTGCGCCGCGATGGCCTCGGCCCTGGCGAACAGGGACGCGTCGACGGTCAGGTCGGCGGCGGCGGCGTTCTCGTCCAGCTGGGCCGGGCGGCTGGCGCCGACGATGGCGGACGCGACGTTCGGCTCGCGCAGCACCCAGGCGAGGGCGAACTGGCCCAGGGTGCAGCCGGCCTCGGCGGCCAGCGGGCGCAGCTTGTCCACCGCCTCCAGCACCGCCGGGCGCAGCCAGTTCTGGATCGGCCCGCTCATCGACTCGCTGGTGGCCCGCGAGCCCTCCGGCAACGGCTGGCCGGCCCGGTACTTGCCGGTCAGGACCCCCTGCGCCAGGGGCGACCAGACGATCTGCGAGATGCCGTTGGCGGCGCAGAGCGGGATCACCTTGTCCTCGGGCCGGCGCCACAGCAGGGAGTACTGCGGCTGGCTGGAGACGAACGCCTCCACGCCGGGGATCGCCAGGGCGGCGGCGATATTCTGCGGCGACCATTCGGAGAAGCCGATGTAGCGGACCTTGCCCTGCCGGACGATCTCGCTCAGCGCCTGCATGGTCTCTTCCAGCGGCGTCTCGGGGTCGTATCGGTGGCACTGGTAGAGGTCGACGTAGTCTGTCTTCAGGCGGGCCAGGGAGGCGTCGATCTGCTTGAAGACTTGCTCGCGCGAGAGGCCGCGGTCGGTGTCGCTCATCTGGCCGAACAGCTTGGTGGCCAGGACGTAGCTGTCGCGCGGCCGGCCGGTCAGCGCCTCGCCCAGGAAGCTCTCGGCGGCGCCGCGGCCATAGACATTGGCGGTGTCGATGAAGTTGATCCCAAGGTCGAACGCCCGGTCGACGCAGGCCTTGGCGTTTTCGCGCTCGACACCGACGCCGAAGGTCAGCCACGAGCCGAGGGAGATGACGGAGACCCGCAGGTCGCTGGAGCCAAGCTGACAGTATTGCATGGGGCGAAACCTCTCGAAAGCCGCCTCTGGCGGGGCGGATGGGGGGAATGAACAAGGAAGAATGGGGTCAAGCCTACCCTCCCCCTCGTGGGGAGGGAAAGCCCGCGCAGCGGGCAGGGTGGGGAACATCCGCCGGCGCACGGCCTTGTCGGGCTTCGCGCACAGCCCTTCACTTTCCCACCCTGATCGCTGATGCGATCTGTCCCTCCCCAGGAAGGGGAGGGCGGAAAAGCGCCGCTTTCCGGCCGCCCCGGCGACGGATATGTAACGTCACGGAACAGCCGGTCGCGCGTCGCGGCCGCCGCGTGAGGGACCGCATGGATCGTATCGCCATCACCGGCGGCGCGCGGCTGCAGGGCGAGATCGCCATCAGCGGCGCGAAGAACTCGGCCATCAAGCTGATGGCCGCCAGCCTGCTCACCGACGAGCCGCTGCGCCTGACCAACATGCCGCGCCTGGCCGACACCCGTTTCCTGGGCGCGCTGCTGCGCCGCCTGGGGACCGAGGTCGAGGAGGTGAACGGTCCGGACGGGCCGCAGACCGTGCTGACCACCGGCGAGATCACCAGCGCCATCGCGCCCTACGACCTGGTGCGCCAGATGCGCGCCTCGTTCAACGTGCTGGGGCCGCTCCTGGCGCGCACCGGTCAGGCGAAGGTGTCGCTGCCGGGAGGCTGCGCCATCGGCGCGCGGCCGGTGGACCTGCACCTGAAGGCGCTCGAAGCCCTGGGCGCGCAGATCGACCTGCACGAGGGCTATGTCTACGCCCAGGCCCCGCGCGGCCTGAAGGGGGCGCAGATCGACTTCCCGTTCGTCTCGGTGGGCGCCACCGAGCACGCCCTGCTGGCCGCAGCCCTGGCGCGCGGCGAGACGGTCATCGGCAACGCCGCCTGCGAGCCGGAGATCGTCGACCTGGCCGACTGTCTGAACGCCATGGGCGCGCGCATCGAAGGCGCCGGTACGCCGGTGGTGCGCATCCTGGGCGTCGACCGGCTGAAAGGCGCGACGCACGCGGTGGTCGCCGATCGCATCGAGACCGGCACCTACGCCCTGGCGGCCGCCATGGCCGGCGGCGAGGTGCGGCTGACCAACACCCGCACCGATTTCGTCGAATCCCTGCTCACCAAGATGGAAGAGGCAGGGGTCGAGGTGGAGCGGCGCGCCGACGGCATGGTGATCCGCCGCAACGGCCATCGCCTGGCGCCCGTGGAACTGACCACCGATCCCTATCCGGGCTTCGCCACCGACCTGCAGGCCCAGTTCATGGCCCTGATGACCCTCGCCGACGGCGAGAGCGTGATCCGCGAGACGATCTTCGAGAACCGCTTCATGCATGCGCCGGAACTGATGCGCCTGGGCGCCGAGGTGGCGGTGGCCGGCGGCGAGGCGCGGGTGAAGGGGGTCGAGCGCCTGACCGGGGCGCCGGTGATGGCCACCGACCTGCGCGCCTCCGTCAGCCTGGTGATCGCCGGCCTGGCGGCCCAGGGCGAAACCACCGTC
This sequence comes from Caulobacter sp. KR2-114, assembly GCF_049446115.1. Taxonomy (NCBI): domain Bacteria; kingdom Pseudomonadati; phylum Pseudomonadota; class Alphaproteobacteria; order Caulobacterales; family Caulobacteraceae; genus Caulobacter; species Caulobacter sp. KR2-114. The sequence continues at coordinate 633,336 of NZ_JBMSEC010000001.1, read as the reverse complement.
AGCCGCGTCTACCACCTGGACCGCGGCTTCGAACGGTTGGAAGAAAAGCTCTCGGCCTGCGGCGCGCAGATCCGGCGCATCCGCGGCGAAGGCGGCCAGGAGGACGAGGAATAGTGCTGCGCCTTCTGGCCGAGGACGCCGACGACCTGGCGCTGATCTCAGCGGCGCTGCAGGACGCGGTCACCCGCATCGGCGACATTCACTGGGACCCCCGGGGCCGGGCGGTGACCCTCGCCCTCAACCGCTTCCGCTGGGAGGCCGAGGGGCGCGCCGGCCAGCGCGTGCGCGCCGGTCTGCAGATCGGCGGCGTGCTCGAGGTCAAGTCGCGCCGCCTGCGCCAGGGCGCGCCCGGCGCGGTCCTGGAGCTGCTGGCCGTGGCCTTCGAACCCGCGGAGGAGCCGCCCGGCGGGCGCCTGTTGCTGACCTTCGCCGGCGGCGGCGACCTGGCCGTGGGCGTCGAGTGCATCGACGTCGCCCTGGCCGACGTGTCGGAGCCATGGCCGACGCCGCGACGGCCCGGGCACGCGGGGTAGGGGCTGCCTCTGCCCCCGCAAGCGGGGGAAGAGAGCTTGCCCGCCACTTTCCGCTTTGCTTCCGCCGCGTTCGCCGCCATCTAGCCGGCCATGCGACGTTTCAGCCTGCAGGATCCCGGCTTCGAGGCCGCCTTCGACGCCTTTCTCAACGAGCGGCGCGGCTCGCCGCCGGACGTGGACGCCGCGGTGGCGCAGGTGATCGAGGCGGTGCGGACCGAGGGCGTGCAGGCTCTGATCCGGCTGACCGCCCAGTTCGACAAGATTCAGCTCACCGAAGCTACCCTGGGCCTGACCCAGGACGAGATCGCCGCCGGGGCCGACGCCTGTCCGCAGCCCGTGCGCGAGGCCATCGCCTTCGCCGCCGGCCGCATCCGCAGCTATCACGAGCGCCAGCGCCCCGCGGACCAGCGCTTCACCGACGCCGCGGGCGTGGAGCTGGGCTGGCGCTGGACCGCGCTGGAGTCGGTGGGCGTCTATGTGCCGGGCGGCCGCGCCGCCTATCCCTCGACCGTGCTGATGAACGTGATCCCGGCCAAGGTCGCCGGCGTCGACCGCATCGCCATGGTCACCCCGCCGGGCCGGCTGCAGCCGGCGGTGCTGGCCGCCGCGTGCGAGGCCGGGGTCACCGAGATCTGGCGTGTCGGCGGCGCCCAGGCGGTGGCGGCGCTCGCGCACGGCGCCGGGCCGATCCGGCCGGTGGACAAGATCGTCGGACCCGGCAACGCCTATGTCACCGCGGCCAAGCGCCGGCTTTACGGCGTGGTCGGCATCGACGCCCTGGCCGGTCCCAGCGAGATCGTGGTGGTGGCCGACGGCCACAACGATCCGGACTGGATCGCCGCCGACCTGCTCAGCCAGGCCGAGCACGACCCCGACGCCCAGTCGATCCTGATCACCGACGACGAGGCCTTCGCCCTGGCGGTGTGCGGCGCGGTGGAGCGGCAGCTGACCACCCTGGCCACCGGCGAGGACGCCGCCGCCTCGTGGCGCGACCATGGCGCCGTGATCCTGGCCCCGCTGGACGCCGCCCCCGGCCTAGTCGACCGCATCGCCCCCGAGCACGTCGAATTCGCCGTCGACGACCCCGAGGCCCTGGCCGACCGGGTGCGGCACGCCGGCGCCATCTTCCTCGGCCGCTACGCCCCCGAGGCAATCGGCGACTACGTGGCCGGCTCCAACCACGTGCTCCCCACCAGCCGCGCGGCGCGGTTCTCGTCGGGCCTGTCGATCTACGACTTCATCAAGCGCACCTCGATCGTGAAGTGCGACGCGGCGGCCTTCGAGGCCCTGGCCGGCGCCACCGTCGCCCTGGCCGAGATCGAGGGCCTGCCGGCCCACGCCCGCTCGGCGGCGATCCGGCGCAACTGACCGGCGGCCGGCGGCCCCCATCCCCGCCTTCGGCGGTACTTCCCCCAAGGGGGGAAGAGAGGCTGCCGTTCGGCTTGCCCCATCGTTCTCTTCCTCCTTTGGGGGAAGTACCCGCGAAGCGGGGGAAGGGGGCTTTCCCCAGTCCGGCGGAACTCGCTAAGGAAGGGGCCATGAGCGAGCACCGCCTGCAGAGCGTCGAGCTGGACGAGGACAGCCTCGGCGCAGCCTCGCGCGACCAGGAGCAGGAACGGCAGATCGCCATCTTCGACCTGATCGAGGAGAACACCTTCCATCCCGACGGCGCCGACGGCGGGCCCTACGACCTGAAGATCTCGCTGATCGAGAACCGCCTGGCGCTGGACATCACCGGCCCCGGCTACCAGCGCCGGCACATCCTGTCGCTGTCGCCGTTCCGCGGCGTGATCCGCGACTACCACATGATCTGCGAGAGCTATTACCAGGCGATCCGCAACGCCACGCCGCAGAAGATCGAGGCCTTGGACATGGGCCGCCGCGGCCTGCACAACGAGGGCTCGGCGCTGCTGCAGGCGCGCCTGGCCGGCAAGGTCGAGACCGACCTGGACACGGCCCGGCGGCTGTTCACCCTGATCTGCGCCCTGCACTGGCGGGGATGAGCGTGGCGCCCCTGCCTGGTGCGGTGCTGTTCGCCTGCAACCACAACCGCGTACGCTCCCCGATGGCCGAGGGGCTGATGAAGCTGCTGCTGGGCGACCGCGTGTTCGTCGACAGCTGCGGCCTGCGCCACGACGAGGGCGACGAGGCCGACCCGTTCGTGGTGGCGGTGATGGACGAACTGGGCGTCGACCTGACCGACCATCGGGTCAAGAGCTTCGACGAACTCGAGGACGACAGCTTCGACGTGGTCATCTCCCTGACCCCCGAGGCGCAGCACCGCGCCGTCGAACTGGCCCGCGGCCGCGCCGTGGAGATCGAATACTGGCCCACCCACGACCCGACCCTGGCCAGCGGGTCTCGCGAGCAGATGCTGGAGGCCTATCGCCAGGTGCGCGACGACCTGGAGGCCAAGATCCGCGCGCGCTTTCCGCTGCCGGCCCGGACGGTAGGGGGGTGACGAGCGGTGGCGGACGGGGCGCCCCTCAATCTGTCATCCCGGAATTCGCGCAGCGAATATCCGGGACCGCGGCAAGCGCTGGAGCCTGCTTCGGCCGTCGATCGTCGGCGTTTCCGGCGGTCCGGATAAGCCGCTTGCGCGGCTTTCCGGGATGACAATGGATTTGTGATGAAGAGAGAGCCCTAAGGCGCGGCCGGCGCATACCCCTCGATGCGCACGAACCGGTAGCCGGCGGCCTCCGCCTCGCCGAGGCTCGCCGCAGACGCGGCCAGGAAATAGTCCTTGCCGTCGGGGCCGACGTAGAGCTTCAGCGGCGCCAGACCCGGCTGCGGGCCCGGGAACACATAGCCCTGCAGGCCGGCGAACTCGTAGCCGGCGGACTGCACGTCGCGTTCGCCCTCGGGCGTGGCCACGGTGGCGTAGTCGCCGGTGGCTTCCTTGAAATAGAGCTTCAGCGCCACCGCGCCCGGCGGATGCTCCTGGTAGACCTGCGCCTCCTGGCGGACGGTCTGGTAGAAGTCCGTCAGCTGCGGCGGCAGGCCGGTGGCGCTGGTCATGTGGTCGCCGCTGGCGCTGTCGAAGTACAGGCCCAGCGGAACCAGGTGGGCGTCGGCCAGAGCCACGTCGTGCGCGCCCAGCGTGGGCGCCGCCTGTTCCGCGGCCCGGGTGGCGCTGCAGCTGTGGTCGGCGCGCTGGTAGTCGATCACCCCGCCCTCGAAGGCCTGGGTCTGGCCGTCGGGATTGTTCTGCGGCTCGCCGACCGGCAGGCCCAGCCAGCCTCGCGGGCCGCCGTACTGCACGAACAGGCGATAGTAGCAGCCGGTCACCGCATAGGTCTGGCCGGCGTGCGCGCCGCTGGCGTGCCAGAAGATGCCCGCCCCGCCGTGATCGGCGAAGTCGGCCTCATGGCCCACCGAGCCGGACTGGGTCTTGACGCTGGTCGCCTCGCGGGCGGCGGGGCAGCCCAGGCCGTTCTTGCCGCCAAGCTCGGTCCACTTGGCGAAGATCGCCGGGCTCAGCTGGGTGTCGCAGGCCAGTCCGGCGGCCACGGCCGGGGTGGCGGTGGGGGCTGCGGGCGCCGCCGCGCCCTGGGACAGGGCGGGGGAGGCGGCCAGGCCTGCGGCCGCCGCGCACGCAGCGGCCGCCCACGACGGAACCCCGGTCTTGCTCATCGACGACCCCATGCCAAAGCGCGTTTCACGCCGACCATAGCAGAACTCGTGGCCGGCAAATGCAGCGTGACTGAGGCGTTGCGGCGACGGTCCCGTCGCCGGTCTGACGGGAATCGGCGAGATCATCGACCTTGCAGGGGCAGTTGATGTATACTGGCAAGCCAAGGCCGGCGGCCCGCCCGATTCATTCGGCGGGCCGCTCGGCTTTGGTCGGTCGGTTTTGAGAAGGTTGCATGGCGAAAGAAGAGCTTCTGGAGTTTCCCGGCACGGTCAGTGAACTGCTGCCCAACGCGACGTTCCGCGTCACGCTTGAGAACAATCACGAGATCATCGCCCACACCGCGGGCAAGATGCGCAAGAACCGCATCCGCGTGCTGGCCGGCGACAAGGTCCTGGTCGAGATGACCCCCTACGACCTGACCAAGGGTCGCATCACCTACCGCTTCAAGTAGGGTCCGCCGTCGAGGTCCCGGCGGGGCGCCCTGCGGCGCCTGCCGCGGACCGCGCCGCCGCGCCTGGCCGCGGCCGTGACCGGTTCTTTCCGGGCAATTCCTACCCGGCGGCAGAGGCGACCCCCCGCCGTCACCCTGAGCGACCGGCGGTCGCCGAAAAACTTCCATCAAATCGGGTGGTTAAGAAAAGGCTGCGGCGTCTCGCCGTGGCCCGAGCCTTGCGCTGTGTCCCACGGGCAAAAACGCCCAGCGGCAAAAGCCGCCACATCCCGACCAGAATGGAAGGACCAGTCAGATGACCTCAATCAACACCAACGTGGGCGCGATGATCGCGCTCCAGAACCTCAACGCGACCAGCGCTCAATTGCAGCAGACGCAGAACATCATTTCGACGGGCCTCAAGGTGGGGTCGGCGAAGGACGATGGCGCGACCTGGGCGATCGCCCAGAACCAGCGCGCCACCGCCTCCTCGCTCGACGCCGTCAAGGACTCGCTGAATCGTGCGTCTTCGGTGACGGACGTCGCCCTGGCGGCGGGCTCGCAGATCTCCGATCTGCTGACCCAGATGCAAGCCAAGGCGCTGTCGGCCTCCGACGCGTCCCTCGACACGGCCAGTCGCGCCGCGCTGAACACCGACTTCATCTCCCTGCGCAACCAGATCAATCAGGTCGCCGCGAACGCCACGTTCAACGGCATCAACCTGATCAAGAGCGGCGCGACGGACATCACCGCCCTGGCCAATTCCGCCGGCACCGCCGTTCAGACGGTGAATGCTCAGGACCTGTCCGTGGGCGGCGGCAACGTCACCATCTCTGCCACCGGCACCATCGGTACTGTCACCCAGGCGAGCGCCATGATCGCCACGGTGCAGACCTCGATCAACAAAGTCAGCGCCGCCCTGGCCAAGCTGGGCACGGCGTCGAAGTCCCTCGGCTCGACCATGACCTTCGTGGGCAAGCTGCAGGACACGATCACCGCCGGTGTGGGTAATCTGGTCGACGCCGACCTCGCCAAGGAAAGCGCCACCCTCCAGTCGCTGCAGACCAAGCAGCAGCTGGGTGTCCAGGCTCTCTCCATCGCGAACCAGGCGCCGCAGGCCGTGCTGTCTCTGTTCAGATAGTCGCGACCGCCGGGCGGACCTCGTTCCGCCCGGCGGGCCCTCTTTTTCTTGGGTAAGGCCGGGTTTACCGCTTGACCGGCGCAAATCACCCGGCAGGAATTGCCGGGCGCCCCTCCGGGGTAGGCAGGAAGTTCCTGCCCAGCCATGCCTAACAAAGGCATAATTCAATAAAATCAAAGAGATATTTTTGCCGGGTGAGTATCGGCTCCTGGCCCGCCAATTGCTTCCTGTTCAACCGGGCAAAACGCCCCTGGCCTCCAGAATGGCGGCCGGACACCTTGAATAGGACCCTACGCTATGAGCACGAGCGTCAATACCAACGTGGGCGCGATGGTCGCCCTGCAGAACCTCAACAACACCACCAGCCAGCTGGCTTCCGTCCAGAGCATCATCTCGACGGGCCTGAAGGTTGCTTCGGCGAAGGACGACGGCGCCACCTGGGCCATCGCCCAGAACCAACGCGCCACCGCCTCCTCGCTGGATTCGGTGAAGGACTCCCTGAACCGCGCTTCCTCGGTGACCGACGTCGCCCTGGCCGCCGGCAGCCAGATCTCCGACCTGCTGAGCCAGATGCAATCCAAGGCCCTGTCGGCCTCGGACGCCTCTCTGGACACGGCCAGCCGGGCGGCTCTGAACACCGACTTCATCTCCCTGCGTAACCAGATCAATCAGGTCGCCTCGAACGCCTCGTTCAACGGCATCAACCTGATCAAGAGCGGCGCGACCGACATCACCGCCCTGGCCAACTCCTCGGGCAGCTCCGTGCTGACCGTGAATGCCCAGGACCTGTCGGTGGGCGGCGCGAACGTGACCGTCTCCGCAACCGGCACCATCGGCACCGTCACCCAGGCGAGCGCCATGATCGCGACGGTGCAGACGTCGATCAACAAGGTCTCCGCGGCCCTCGCCAAGATGGGTACGGCGTCGAAGTCGATCGGCTCGCAGCTGACCTTCGTGGGCAAGCTGCAGGACACGATCACCGCCGGCGTCGGCAACCTGGTGGACGCCGACCTGGCGAAGGAAAGCGCGACCCTGCAGGCCCTGCAGACCAAGCAACAGCTTGGCATCCAGGCCCTGTCGATCGCGAACTCCGCCTCGTCGTCCCTGCTGGGGCTGTTCCGCTAATAGCCAACTGAGGGGCGGGGCGACCCGTCCCTCGGCCACGGCGGCCGGGCGCGAGTCCGGCCGCCGTCGGCTTTGCTTCAAGGAGGTCGCCGGTCGTCCAAGGCCGGCTTCATGTCGAGATGAGCACTTCCGTAGCGCCATCCGCGCCGGTGTCGGACCCCACGGGGCCGGCGTCCGCCCGGACTTCCGCTCCGGACGCGGACCAACCGGTCGGTGGGGCCATCCCCATCACCGACACGCCGAACCTGCGACTCGTCATCGAGGAGGACAAGATGTCCGGCTCGTACATCTACAAGACCGTCGATGTCCGTACCGGCCATGTCGTGCAACAGGTTCCCCGTGAAGAGGTCCTGCGTCTGAAGGAGCAGTCCGGCTACCAGCCGGGCCAGGTGGTCGACGCCCGCGGCTAGCCGCGTGGCCTGATCGTTCGCGGCGGCAGACCGGCCGTCCGCCTCTCTGCAACCGGCGTCGCGCCAGCGGCGGCGGCGATCGGCGTTTTCACCTCGTTAACCATACGCATACCAACGCAACCCTAGCCTGACGAGGCCGGGGGGAGAATCACCGCGACCGGCGCCTGAAACTGGGGCATCCGATCATGTCGCTGAGCGTCAATACCAACACGGCTGCGCTGACCGCGCTGGAAAACCTCAACAAGACCAACCAGAACCTGACCGATATCCAGAACGAGATCTCGACGGGTCTCTCGGTATCGAGCGCCAAGGACAATGCGTCGGTCTGGTCGATCGCCCAGGGGCAGCGGGCCGACATCAATTCCCTGGCGTCGGTGAAGAGCAGCCTCAACCGCGCCGCGTCGATCGCCGACGTCACCAACACCGCCGGCAGCGAGGTCTCCGACCTCCTGGTGCAGCTGCGCGAGAAGGTGGTCAGCGCGATGGACCCGTCGCTGTCGACCACATCGCGCACGGCGCTGAACGCGGACTACCAGGCGACGCTGCGGCAGATCAGCCAGGTGGTGAACTCGGCCAGCTTCGACGGGGCCAACATCCTCAACGGCTCGCTGACCAGCAACATCCAGTTCCTGGCCAACGCCCAGGGCAACTCGTTCATCACCCTGTCGACCAAGGACATGTCCCTCAGCGGCCCGATCATCACCCTGGCGGCCACGTCGACTATCAACACCGTCACCAGCGCCACCTCGAACCTGGCCCTGCTGGACGCCTCGCTCGCCAACGTGAACCAGGCGCTGGGCGACCTCGGCGCGCAGTCCTCGCAGATCTCGGCGCACATCACCTTCGTCGGCAAGTTGTCCGACACCCTGACCTCCGGGGTCGGCAACCTCGTCGACGCCGACATGGCCAAGGACAGCGCCCGCCTGCAGGCCTTGCAGGTGCAGCAACAACTGGGCGCCCAGTCGCTGTCGATCGCCAACCAGGCGCCGCAGGTCGTGCTGTCCCTGTTCAGGTAAGTATCTGAACTAACGCGCCTTCTGGTCAATGATCTGGCCGGTGGGTCAGGGCGCGTTAAGGGCGCGCCTTAACGACTCCTGAAGGCCTTGGGCGGCACAATCGGAGCGGGGAAATCCGTCCCCGCCGACTCGCGCGCAAGGTCCCCCGGTGGTCATCAGTTTCGACCCCAACATTCTGGTGAGCTACTACCAGTCGAAGGTCGCCCAGGCGGCGGCCTCGGCGAGCGTCCCCCAGCTGTCCGGCGCGACCGGTTCCGGCACGAGCACGGCGAAGGTTTCCGCCCACGGCCAGTATGCCCCGACCCCGCCGTGGGACGCGTCGTCCGGCGCGGCGCGCGAAAGCACCCTGGTGCAGAACGCGCTGAGCGGCATGCCCTTCATCAACCAGAACGCCGCCCAGCTGGACATGCCGGGCGCCAGTTCGGACTATTCCAGCCTGTTCGCTCTCTACCAGGGTCTCAACACCCTCTATGGCCTGGCCGACCAGGCCAGCACCGTGGGCGTGTCCAGCTACCAGCTGGCGCAGTACCAGAAGGCGTTCCAGTCCGGCCTGACCCAGGTCACCAGCTATGTGAACAGCCTGAACCTGCAGAGCATCCGCGTCACCCAGGGCCAGGTGCAGACCTCGGACACGGTCCAGGCCGTGCCGAACCAGCCCACCACCTACACCACCAAGGCCCTGCACACCGGCAGCTCCACCGACGCGGTGGACGCCTTCCAGGGCGACGTCCAGTTCAACATCACCATCCAGCGCGGCAAGAATCCGGCGCAGGTGATCCCCATCGACCTCAACCAGATGGGCGCGCAGACCCGGTCGATGTCGAACGTGGTCAGCTTCATCAATGACCAGCTGAAGGCCGCCGGCGCGCTGACCCGGGTGGCCACCGACCGGATTCCGGGCCAGCCGCAGACCGTGACCGTGGGCAATTCCACCGTGACCCTGCCGGCCACCCAGGACACCTGGGCGATGCAGTTCACCACCAGTCCCGCCGAGAGCGTCAGCTTCTCGGCCGCCTCGACCAACGACGCGGTCTATCTCACCCAGACCGCCGGCACGCCGCCGGACACCTCGGTCAATCCCAACGCAACCTGGATGACCGCCGCGCAGAAGAAGGCGGCGCAAGCGGCCCTGGCCGGCGACGAGACCAGCCAGCTGGTGAAGTTCCAGACCGACGGGACCACGCCGCTGGCCGACGGCCAGCCCTATTCCACGTCGGGGCGGGTGTTCGCCAACAACCTGCCGTCCAGCGTCGGCGCCACGCACGCCACCGCCGTCGGTCCCGACGGCTCGGTCTATGTGCTGGCCGATATCGACGGCCTGACCCAGGGCCAGACCATCAAGGGCAGCCAGGACGTGGCCCTGATGAAGTACGACTCGGCCGGCAACCTGGTCTATTCCCGCGACCTCGGCGCCGGGGTCAGCGCCTCGGGCCTGTCGCTGGCGGTCTCGTCCAGCGGCCAGGTGGCGATCGCCGGCTCGGTCACCGGCTCGCTCGACGCGGGCGAGACCATGGCCAGCGCCACGACGTCCGACAGCTTCGTCAGTCTCTACGACGCCAGCGGCCAGGAGGTCTGGACCCAGCGCCGCGGCGCCTCCGGCGCCGACCAGGCCAATGCGGTCGCGTTCGGCAACGACGGCACAGTCTATGTGGCCGGCCAGACCAACGGGGCCATGACCGGCCAGACCGGCGGAACCCAGGGTGGCCAGGACGGCTACCTGATGGGCATCACCACCTCGGCCAAGGGCCTGCCCACCGTCAAGTTCACCAACCAGTTCGGCAGCTCGGGCTCGGACGCCGCCCAGAGCCTGGTGGTGGACGGCGCGAACGTCTACGTGGCCAGCAACGAGCAGGGCCATGCGGTGGTGCGCAGCTTCGACACCTCGGGAACCGGGGCGCCGGTGCAGACCGCCCAGCGCGACCTCGGCAACCTGGGCGGCGGCAACATCGCTGGCATCGGCGTCAACGCCAACGGCCAGGTCGTGGTGGCCGGCTCCAGCTTCGGCGACAACCTGAACGCCGGCACGGTGACCGCCGCCGGCGGGGGCGGGGAGGACGGCTTCGTCGCCGCCATCGACCCCAGCCTGAGCGCCAACGCTTCCGACACGGTCGCCTATTACGGCGGCAGCGGGAACGACAAGGTCACCGGCATGGCGGTGTCCGGCAACAACGTCTACCTCACCGGCTCGGCCGGCTCGGGCGACCTGCCGGGGCTGCCCCAGGTCGGGACCAAGGACGGCTTCCTGGTCAGCGTTTCCTCCGTGGACGGCTCGGTGGGCTTCGCCCGCCGCTTCACCGCCAAGGACGGCCAGGACGCCCCGACCAGCGTGGCCGTCGCCCCCGGCGGCGCCAGCATCCTCGACCAGCTCGGCCTGCCGCAGGGCACGATGAACGCCGCCCAGTCCACCCGGCTGATCGACAACTCCTCGGTGCGCCCGGGCGACAGCTTCTTTGTGAAGACCCTGGAGGGCGGCACGCCGATCAAGGTGACGATCGACGCCAGCGACACCCTCGACACCCTGAAGACCAAGATCCAGCGCGCGGCCGGCTTCCAGGTGACCGTCGCGACCACTACGGTCAACGGCCTGCGCTCGCTGTCGATCAAGCCGTTCTCGGACACCAGCACGGTGGAGTTCGTCAACGGGCCCTCCGGCCACGACGCCTTGAGCGCGCTGGGCATCAATGCCGGGGTGGTGCGCAACACCACCGTGGATTCCAGCGGACAGGTGGTCTCGGCCGACGGCAAGGGCCAGGTCTACGGCCTGGGCCTGTCCAGCAATCTGAACCTGAATTCCAAGGACGCCATCGCGGCCGCCTCCTCGGCGCTGCAGTCGGCGATCACCACCATCGTCAACGCCTATAACGACATGAAGACCGCGGCGACCCCCAAGCCCAAGACGCCGCCCACCACCAACCCCTCGGGCACGGTGCCCAGCTACCTGAAGAACCAGATCTCCAACTATACGGCGGCGCTGAACCGCCTCACGGGCGGTTCCTCCAGCGGGACGGGCACGGCCAGCCTCTTCGGCTGACGGTCTTGCTGCGTGGCGCCGCTTGAAACGAAGCGGGGCGCATCGTAGCCAGGGATATGGCCGGACCCTCCAACAACCTGTTCCGCGACCGCCGGGTGCTGCTGGGACTCGGCGGCCTGCTGGCGCTGGGCGCGGGCCTGGCGATCGCCTTCCTGCTGACCGGCCACGACAAGGGGCCCGCCGACGCGCCCCCGGCCTCCCAGGGCGGGCTGGTCGTGGAGACCGGCCGTGACGACGACGTCAAGCTGGACGCCAAGCGGCCCCTGCGCTGCTTCGTCGGCGGCCAGTTCGTCGGCGAGCTGACCTTGGACGAGTGCGCCAAGCGCAACGGCGTGGCCTCCGGCTCGCTGGACGTGGGCGTCGACTCCTCGGGCGCCCTGGCGGCGGCCAACGGCTCCAACTCCGACATCACGCCCCTGCCGCCGCAGCCGGTGACCCAGCTCAGCCCGCCGGGCGGCGTCTCGCCCGCCCCGGGCGCTGAAGCGCCGTCCCCCGGCCAGGCGCCGATTGCGGCCGGCAAGACCGTCGCCGCCGCGCGAGGGCCGGCAGGCGCCTGCTGGCGACGCGCCGGCGGCCAGTGGCAGAAGCTGCCGACCGATCTCACGCTCAACGCCTGCGTCCAGGCGCTCTACGCCGGCCATTGCGAGCGCCAGGGCGGCGCCACCTACGGCCGGTGGATCGACCAGACCCTGCGCTCGGTGCCGGGCCGCATCGAGGTCTCCGGCGACAACCACGACTTCCGCACCCTGGCGGAACAGGGGCCCGGCTGCGCCGTTCCCGCCATCGGCTGAGCCTCGCGGGGCCGCTTCATCGCTATTCCTCCGTCGCGGGATCGGTGTAGCTTCGAGGCCATGCGCAACCGTCTCCTCGCCGCCCTCGCGATCCTCGTCCTGCCTGCCGCCCTCGGCGGCTGCGAGAAGAAGCTCGACGCCCCCACTGACCCGCAGGTGTGCTGGTCGATGGCGGTCACCAAGGACGGCAAGGTGAAGTTCAACAAGGTCGCCGAGCACGTGCCGGATTTGGAGCACTGCGCCGCCCAGCTGGAAGCCATGCGCATCAAGTTCCTCAGCCTCGGCGGCACCCAGACCGAGATCACCGGCGAGTACCAGGGCAGCTTCCTGTTCCTGCAGCGCGAGGGGGTGTTCACCGCCCAGTCCTACGAGGGCGCACGCTATCCGTTCATGGTGCGCACGGGCGACGGTCGCCTGGCTGTGCCGGGGGCGATGCCGCAGCAGTAGCGTTGCCTGGGCGCTGCGGCCAATTAGCTGTGGATGGTCGCGTGGAATCGGAACATAATGAGAACAAACTGTTTGCCAGCGGGTTAACGGCTCGCTAACCTGCTCCGCAGATTCCGGCGCATAGGGTCGCCGGGCGAGCATGGAGCCAAGGGCGTGTCCGGCAGCATCAACAAGGTCATCCTGGTGGGCAATCTGGGGCGCGACCCCGAGATCCGCACCCTCAATTCCGGCGACCGCGTCGCCAACCTCAACATCGCCACCTCCGAGACCTGGCGCGACCGCAACTCAGGCGAGCGCAAGGAGCGCACCGAGTGGCACCGGGTGGTGATCTTCAACGACAACCTGGTGAAGGTGGCCGAGAACTACCTGCGCAAGGGCTCCAAGGTTTACATCGAGGGCGCGCTGCAGACCCGCAAGTACCAGGACGCCTCCGGCGCCGAGAAGTTCTCCACCGAGATCGTGCTGCAGAAGTTCCGCGGCGAACTGACCATGCTCGACGGCCGCGGCGAGGGTGGCGGGGCCTCGGAAGGCGACTTCGGCGGCTATTCGGGCGGCGGCGCCAGCAACAGCGGCGGCGGCTACTCCAGCGGCGGTCGCGCCCCCGCCTCGCGCTCGGGCCCCTCGGAAAACTTCAGCGCCGACCTGGACGACGAGATCCCGTTCTGAGCAGCGGGGTCTGAACCCGCCTTGCCCCGACAGCCCTCCAGCCTACGCCCCGACCTCGCATGACCGAAGCCCAGCGGGTCCGGGCCGAGGGACTGCGCGGCTGGTTCGAGCTGCAGTTGCGGCTGGCGGAGGTGGCCGCCGAGCGGCGGGGCGCGCCGCTCGGCGAGACCGTGGGGCTGCTCACCAACCTGCACCGGCGCTTCGGTCTCGGAACCCTGGATCCGCAGGCGGTCTCGCCGTTCTGGCGGCGCTACGTCGAAGGCCTGGAAGCGCGGGCGACGCTGGAAGAGCGGCTGGACTGGACCGTGCGGTGCTGCGCCGAGGGACCGCCCCCGACCACGGCCAGGCCGGTGTTCGGCTGCTTCGCCTACGACCCGCCCGATGCGGCCCTGGGCGACGGTGTGGTGCGCATCCACTTCGAGAACCGCGACGACGACGGGGTCAGTCCACTGGCGGATGACAAGCTGGGACGACGGCGCGCCGATGCGGCGGCGATGTTCGGCCATATCGCCGCCGCCCACGCCGACGCGCACACCGTCAAGGGCGGCTCGTGGCTCTACAACCTCGAGGCCTATCGCCGGCTGTTCCCGCCGCAGTACGGCGCCTCCCGCCAGCGCCCCGAGCCCCTGCGGCTGAACGGCACCTCCAGCTGGGGCCAGCTGATCGACCACCGCGGCCAGGTGAAACCCGCCGCCCGCGAGGCCTTCCTCACCCGGCTGCGGGACCTGGATCCCGATGCCCCGTGGCGGGTGTTCCCGCTACCGGCCCTGGCGGTCAGCGCGCCGCTGGCGGCCTTCACGGCGTTCTACGGCGAGCGCATCGGCGACTGACCCCGCGCGGTCAGCTGATCGCCAGCCAACGGGCCTTGGCCGCGGAGAAGGTGCGCTCGCCCAGGGCGTTGGCCGGGTCGTCCCAGTCCACCCGGATCGGCTGGTTGATCGGGTCGTCGCCCTGGATCCAGCAGGTCGCGAGGGCGTCGATAAGGGCCACCTGGTCCTGTTCCACGGCGTCCATGCTCAGCGTCGCCAGGCCATGGAACTGGTCGGGCGTCAGGCCAGGCGGCACGACCCAGCCCTGGCCGCCCGCCGGAGGCAGCGGGGTGACCATCGGGCTCAGCCGCACCAGCCAGCCCAGCGCCGTCGGGTCGGCGTCGCGCGCCGACGCCAGCATCACGTGGGTGGTGAAGCTGGCCATGTCCGGCGGGTCGTCGGTGATGCAGCCCGCCGCCTTGCCCAGGTCGCTGATCACCCCGGGGGTCTGCGTGGCCTGGGTCAGGGCCGCGGGGGCGCCGGCGTTCGGCGGCGCCAGGCGCACGGTGCCGGTGCCGAGCGAGAGGCAGACGATGTCCTGCGCGCGCACGCCTTCGCCCATCAGGTCGATCACCCCGGCCAGCAGCGGGTTGTTCAGCCCGGCCATGGCCCCGTCCCAATAGCGGTGTCCGGCCCAGACCGTGGGCGCATCGAAGAATTCCACCGGCGCGTCGCTGGAGGCATGCACCGCCTGAACCAGCGGAATGTCGTTGGCGGTGGCGCCGTGCGCGGTGCCGTAGGAGCGGAACAGCGCCGCGCGCATCTCGTCGTAGTGGAACGCCGCGATCATCAGCTTCACGTCGCCGCCGTTCGGCCCCTGCACCCAGCTCGCGCCGGAGAAGGCCGAGAGCGGCGTCGCCCCCTGAGCGCCGAACACATTGGTCAGCCCCCTGAGCTTTCCGGCGGCGGAATAGCGGGGAAAGATCGGAATGTGCGACAGCAGGTTCTCGATCAGGTTGGTCTTGGCGAAGATCGCGGCCCGGTTCGCCTGCTGCAGGAACAGGTCGGCGATCTGGGTGGGCGACTTGTTCTCCACCAGCCCGCCCAGCACGATGCTGCCCCCGGAATTGGCCACGGCCAGGTCGAACCTCGCCAGGATGGCCCGGCCGGGAATGTCGCCGTAAACCGCCTCCAGCGCCCTGGCCTGCAGCAGGGCCCAGGCGCCTCCGCCGTCCAGCGACAATACGCGATAGGTCATGGTTCCCTCCCACGGTGAAGCGGTGGCGCGCAGCGCCGGCCGCAGACTGATCCGTACTGAAGAAGACGCGCGCGGCGGGCGGGTGACAGGGCGTCGCTCGCGAGCGGACAGGAGCAACCCTGGCATGGAAGCGGGGTAGAAACAACCGAAGACTGTACGCGTCACCGACTCGCGGACCGCGCACCGATCTGCTAGCGATTGATGGCCATGCGCACGACCATGCCCGTAGCGACCCTTATTGACCCGGCCCGGGCCGGGGAGGGACGTCGCGCGCCGGCCTGACCGGTTCAGCCAGACCTGTCCACCCCCAGCCCCGCCGGCGTCGGACGGGGCTTCTTCGTGTCCCGCCGGCGCCTTCGCCCGAAGGAGCCCGCATGCCACCCGCCGACATCCAGATCCGCGCCCTCGAAGCCGCCGACTTCGACGACGTCGCCGAGATCTTCGCCCAGCCCCGCGCCGTCTGGGGCACGCTGCAGGCGCCCTATCTGAGCGTCGAGGCGCGCCGCGCGCGCCACCTCGCCCTGCCGCCCGGCCACACCGCGATCGGGGCGGTGGTCGACGGCAAGGTGATCGGCGCGGCGGGGCTGCATCCGGAGGCCAACCGCCGGCGCGCGCATGTCGCCAGCATCGGCATGGCGGTGCACGACGGCTTCGCCGGGCGCGGGGCCGGCCGCGCCCTGCTGGGGGCGCTGCTGGAACTGGCCGACCGCTGGCAGAACTTCAGCCGCATCGAGCTGACGGTGTGGGCCGACAACGACCGCGCCATCCGCCTCTACGAGGGCGCCGGCTTCGTCCGCGAGGGCCTGCACCGCGCCTACGCCTTCCGGGACGGGGCGTATGTCGACGCGATCGCGATGGCGCGGCTGCGGGAAGGCCTGGCCTGAGCCGTGCGGGAGAAGCGACTACCGCACGCGCACGACCGCCGGGCCCACGCGGGCGCAGGGATCGTAGGGGCCCTGGCTTGCGGGCGGCGGCGCGGCGGTGGGCGGCGCGGCTTCCAGGGGCGCCGGGGCGGTCGCGGTCAGGCGGATGACGTAGGCGGGCGGCAGGGCGCCCAGCGGCGTCAGGCGCGCTGGGGCCTGCGGGCGATAGCTCTGCGGCGCGTGGCCGGCGCACCAGCCCTCCGGCAGGGGCTCGAACTGATAGACGCCGGCGTGGCGGTCTGCGGCCGGATGGGCGGTGTCGGGGGCGGCGGAAACCCAGGCCAGGACCAGGGCGCCGGCGGCGAGGGAAATCAGATGTGCGGACATGGCCTTGGACGCTCCTCTTCAGGAAGTCCGGCGCCGGCCCGCGGGCAGGTCAGAAAGGGCGCCTCGGGTGGCGTCGGCGGCGCCTGGATGCTAACACGGAAGCGGACGTTTGGTGTCCGATTCACACAGTCTGAAATCCCCCTTTGACCGACGATACAACCCTGCCGCCCGACGACTCGCGCCGTGGCGCCGTGGCCCCGATCCACATCGAGGACGAACTCAAGAAGTCCTACCTCGATTACGCCATGAGCGTGATCATCAGCCGGGCGCTGCCGGATGTGCGCGACGGGCTGAAGCCCGTGCACCGGCGCATCCTGTTCTCGATGAACGAGCAGGGCCACACGCCCGACCGGCCCTATGTGAAGTCGGCGCGCGTGGTCGGCGACGTGATGGGCAAGTACCACCCGCACGGCGACACGGCGATCTACGACAGCCTGGTGCGCATGGCGCAGCCGTTCTCCATGGGGCTGGTGCTGATCGACGGCCAGGGCAACTTCGGTTCGATCGACAACGATCCGCCGGCGCAGATGCGCTACACCGAGTGCCGCCTGGCCAAGCCGGCGATGGCGCTGCTGGCCGACATCGATTCCGACACCGTCGACTTCAAGGACAACTACGACGGCAAGGAGAAGGAACCGCACGTCCTGCCGTCGCGGATCCCCAACCTGCTGGTCAACGGCTCGGGCGGCATCGCCGTCGGCATGGCTACCAACATCCCGCCGCACAACCTCGGCGAGGTGATCGACGCCTGCGTGGCGATGATCGACGAGCCGGACGTCGGCCTCGATCGCCTGCTGGACATCGTGCCCGGCCCCGACTTCCCCACCGGCGGCGAGATCATCGGCCGCACGGGCGCGCGGCAGGCGCTGATGACCGGCCGCGGCAGCGTGATCATGCGCGGCGAGGCGACCATCGAGGACATCCGCAAGGACCGCGAGGCCATCGTCATCACCTCGATCCCGTTCCAGGTGAACAAGGCCGCCATGGTCGAGCGGATCGCCGAGCTGGTGCGCGAGAAGCGCATCGAGGGCATCGGCGACCTGCGCGACGAAAGCGACCGCCAGGGCCTGCGGGTGGTGATCGAGCTGAAGCGCGACGCCAGCGCCGAGGTGGTGCTGAACCAGCTCTACCGCTTCACCCCGCTGCAGACCTCGTTCGGCGTCAACGCCCTGGCCATCAACCGCGGCCGGCCCGAGCAGATGGGCCTGAAGGAGATGCTGACCGCCTTCGTCGACTTCCGCGAGGAAGTGGTCGTGCGGCGCACCAAGTTCCACCTGAACAAGGCCCGTGACCGCGGCCACGTGCTGGTGGGGCTGGCCATCGCGGTGGTCAACATCGACGAGGTGATCCACATCATCCGCTCGTCCAAGGACCCGGCCGAGGCGCGCGAGCGCCTGGTCGCCCGCGACTGGCCGGTGGGCGACATGCTGCCGCTGATCGAGCTGATCGCCGACCCGCGTACGGCCCTGATCGTCGACGGGGACGCCAGCGCGGGCGTGCCGGCCGGAGGCTCCCGCGTGCGCCTGTCCGAGGAGCAGGCCCGCGCCATCCTGGCGCTGACCCTGGCCCGCCTGACCGGTCTGGGTCGCGAGGAAATCTTCAACGAAGCCAACGATCTGGCCAAGACTATTGCCGACTTGCTCGAACTTCTGTCGGACCGCGCCAACATCATGGCGGTGGTCCGCGCCGAGCTGATCGAGGTGCGCGACGCCTACGCCGTGCCGCGCCGCACCCAGATCGTCGAGGGCGACGCCGACCTCGAGGACGAGGACCTGATCGTCCGCGAGGACATGGTGATCACGGTCACCCACGGCGGCTATGTGAAGCGCACGCCGCTGTCGACCTATCGCACGCAGCACCGCGGCGGCCGCGGTCGCTCCGGCATGTCGACCAAGGACGAGGATGCCGTCACCCGGGTGTTCTCGGCCTCGACCCACGCGCCGATGCTGTTCTTCTCGTCCGGGGGCAAGGTCTACAAGCTGAAGGTCTGGCGCCTGCCGGTGGGCACGCCGACCTCGCGCGGCAAGGCGTTCGTCAACCTGTTCCCGATCGAGCATGGCGAGACCATGACCTCGATCCTGGCCCTGCCGGAGGACGAGGCGACCTGGGATCGGCTGGACGTGATGTTCGCCACTCGCTCCGGCTCGGTGCGCCGCAACAAGCTCAGCGACTTCGTGCAGGTGAACCGCAACGGCAAGATCGCCATGAAGCTGGACGAGGGCGACTCGATCATCGGCGTGGCCCTGTGCGCAGCCGGCGACGACGTGCTGCTGACCACGGCCGCGGCCCGCTGCATCCGCTTCCCGGTGGAGGACGTGCGGGTGTTCGCCAGCAGGGAATCCACCGGCGTGCGCGGCATCCGCCTGGCCGACGCCGACACGGTGATCTCGATGGCCGTGCTGCGCGGCGTGCCGGCCACGCCGGACGAGCGCGCGGCCTACCTCAAGCACGCGGCCGCCATGCGCAAGGCCGCCGGCGAGGACGACGACGTCGCCGCGCCGGAGGAGGCCGAGGAGGGCGCCGAGGTGGTCGAGGCCGCCGTCGCCCTGTCGCCCGAACGCATCGCCGAGCTGGGCGGGGCCGAGCAGCACATCCTGACCGTGTCGTCCGAGGGCTTTGGCAAGCGCACCAGCGCCTACGACTATCGCCGCACAGGCCGCGGCGGCCAGGGCCTGGCCGCGCACGACCTGTCCAAGCGCGGCGGCCGGCTGGTCGCCAGCTTCCCGGTCGAGGATTCCGACGAGCTGCTGCTGGTCTCCGACCAGGGCCAGCTGATCCGCACCCCCGTGGCGCAGATCCGCATCGCCGGCCGCAACACCCAGGGCGTCACCATCTTCCGCACCGCCGAGAACGAGCACGTGGTCTCGGTGGAGCGCCTGGAAGGCGAGGGCGAGGCGCCGGAGGAGGAGGCTTCGGACGGCGGCGAGACCGCGCCTGAGGGCGGCGAGGACTAGTCTCTCTTCCCCCTCTGGGGGAAGTCCCCGCGAAGCGGGGGTAGGGGGCTCCAGCGGGGCGCTGACCTCCGCCGAGCGCGGGCGCGCGGCAGCCCCCATCCCCGCCTTCGGCGGTGCTTCCCCCAGCGGCGGGAGAGAACCCACTGACCGCAAGCGGGGGAAGAGCGCGCCTCACCCACCGGCAAGGTTGACAGGACGCGGATTTCCTCGTCTTGGGGCTGGGCTTCAGTTTCACCCAGGCTGCGGGGGACGGCATGGCGCGCGTTGGTCTCTATCCGGGGACGTTCGATCCCGCTCACAACGGGCACTTGGACATCATCAGCCGGGCCGTGAAGCTGGTCGACAAGCTGGTGATCGGCGTGGCCGGCAACCCCACCAAGGGGCCGCTGTTCACCCTCGAGGAACGGGTGGAGATCCTGCAGCAGGAGACCACCAGCTGCGCCAAGATCGCCGAGATCGAGGTGATCGGCTACGACGACAAGCTGACCATCCAGCTGGCCCGCGACGTGGGCGCCAACATCATCATCCGCTCGCTGCGCGCCGTGGCCGACTTCGAGTTCGAGTACCAGATGACGGCGATGAACCAGCAGCTGGACCGCGACATCGAGACCGTGTTCCTGATGGCCGACCCGCGCCACCAGGCGATCGCCTCCAGCCTGGTGAAGGTGATCGTGCAGATGGGCGGCGACACCTCGCGCTTCGTGCCGCCGGGGGTGAAGGAGCGGCTGCAGGCCAAGTACGGCCCGGTCTGAGGCCCGCCGATCGGCGCGGCGAAATCGCTATGGCGCGCCGCCGCGTTTGCCTCTAGGGGCATGCGCATGAAATCCGTGTCCGTCACGCTCGCCTGCGTCGCCGCCCTGACCGCCGCCACGGCTCCCGTCTTCGCCAAGACCCGGCCCCAGGCCGCCCCGGCCGCAGCCCCTGCCGCGCCGGCCGCCCCGACGGGCCCCACAGGCCCCGGCGAGGGGGACTGGCGCACGCCCGACCCGCAGAACGTGCTGGTGATCGACACCAGCAAGGGCCGCATCCTGGTCGAGCTGGAGCCGCTCGCCGCGCCCCTGCACGTGCAGCGCGTCAAGGAGCTGGCCCGCGCGCACTTCTACGACGGCCTGACCTTCTTCCGCGTGCTGGAAGGGTTCATGGACCAGACCGGCGACCCCAACAACAACGGCACCGGCGGCTCGGACAAGCCGAACCTGCCGCCGGAGTTCATGTTCCGGCGCGGCGCCGACACCCCGTTCGTCAGCGTGGGCCGGGGCGCGGGCACGGAATGGGGGTTCCTGAACTCGATGGCGGTGGTCAGCCAGCCGATGGACCTGGCCATGATGACCGCCGACCACAAGGTCGCCGCCTTCGGCCCCTTCTGCCAGGGGGTGATCGGCGCGGCGCGGGCCGAGGATCCGGCCAGCGCCAACAGCCAGTTCTACCTGATGCGCGACCCGGCCCACTCGCTGGACCAGAAGTACACCGCGTTCGGCGCGGTGATCAGCGGCCTGGACGTGGTGCGCGCGATCAAGGCCGGCCCCGACCCCTCGGGCGCGGTGCCCGATCCCAAGGACAGCATGACCACGGTGCGCGTGCTGGCCGACCTGCCCGAGGCGCAGCGCCCCAAGGTGCGCGTGCTCGACCCGCGGGGACCCTGGTTCCAGGTGCTGGCCGCCAAGGCGCGCAAGGACAAGGTGATCGAACTGGGTCCGTGCGACGTTGATCTCATCTCCGAAGTGAAGTGACGCCCGCAAAACGCGGCGCGCCCTAACGAAAAGCAAGGAAAGCCCGACCCATGGCCGACGATCCCGAGAACACCCTGATCATGACCCTGGAAACGGGTCCGGTGACCATCCGCCTGCGGCCGGACCTGGCGCCCGGGCACGTGGCGCGGATCAAGGAACTGGCCCGCGAGGGGTTCTACGACGGCGTGGTGTTCCACCGCGTGATCCCGGGCTTCATGGCCCAGGGCGGCGATCCCACGGGCACCGGCACGGGCGGCTCGGACAAGCCGAACCTCACCGCCGAGTTCTCCGCCGAGCCGCACGTGCGCGGCGTCTGCTCCATGGCCCGCACGCCCAACCCGAACAGCGCCAACAGCCAGTTCTTCATCGTGTTCGACGACGCCACCTTCCTGGATCGTCAGTACACGGTTTGGGGCCAGGTGGTTGAGGGCATGGAGCATGTCGACGAACTGCCGGCCGGCGAGCCGCCGACGAGCCCGGGCAAGATCCTCTCGGTCAAGGTCGCGGCGGACGCCTGAGGCCGGGCGCCGTGACGCCGGAGCTGCGGGCGCGGTACGCCGAACCCCACCGGCGCTATCACACCGCCACCCACATCGATGACTGCCTTGCCCGCCTCGCCGAGATCGCCGATCCCGGCGAGGCGGCGCAGCGCGTGCTGACCTGGGCGATCTGGTGGCACGACGCGATCTACGATCCGACCCGCGCCGACAACGAGGCCGCCAGCGCAGAGTTGGCCCGCCGCGACCTGCCGGACCTGGGCGCTTCGCCCGCCGAGGTCGACGAGGTCGCCCGCCTGATCCTGCTGACCGCGGGGCACAGCGTCGCCGCGGGCGACCGGCTGGGGGCGCTGATGGTGTCCATCGACCTGTCGATCCTGGGCGCCGCCCCGGCCATCTACGACGCCTATGCCGCCGCCGTGCGCGCGGAATACGCCCATGTCCCGGCTCCGGCCTTTCGCGCCGGGCGCAGCGCGGTGCTGCAGCGCTTCCTGGCCGCGCCGGCGATCTTCGCCTATCCCGGGTTCGCGGCGCGCTTCGAGGCGGCCGCGCGGGCCAATCTGGCGCGCGAGCTGGCGACCCTGACCTAGAACCGGTTGCCGGTCAGCGCGGCCGCTGCAGCACCACCGTCACCGGCTGGTGGTCGGAGCCCTGCCGGGGCCCGGCCTTGACGCTGACCGTGGTCCAGTCCGACCCGGCATAGACCTGGTCGATGGCCAGGAAGGGCAGGGGGGATCTCAGCCTGAAGGCGCCGAACGGCGCCACCGGCCAGGTGAACAGGGCGCGGGTGCGCCGCTGCAGGCCGAAGCGGGCGTCCTGGCGGCGCAGGGTGAAAGACCAGGGCGTGGAATTCATGTCCCCGGCGACGATCAGGCTGCGGCGGTCGAAGCCCGTGAGAGCCGCCTCCAGCCGGTGCGACTGGTTCTGCTGCGGGCCGGGTGGGATCGGCCAGGTGTAGTGCACGCCCGCCACCGTGAAGGCGTCCGCTCCCGCGCCGAGGGTCACCCAGGCGGCGGAGAGGCGCGCCGGCGGCGGCATCAGGCCGGCCGAGGCGGTGGGCTTCACCCGGGTGAGGATGGTGGTCGAGCATGGCCGCTGCGGCCAGCAGGTGGTGCGATAGGGATATTGCGCCCGCAACAGGTCGGGGATCTCGCCGGCGTGGTCGTTGACCTCCTCCAGCACCACCACGTCCGCGCCCTGGGCGGCGATCCAGCGCGCCGTGCCTTCGGGGTCGAGGTTGCGCTCCCAGAGGTTGAACTGCAGCAGCTTGACGGTCTGTACGCGGCCCTGCGGCGGCGCTGGCGCGCGAAGACGGCCCAGCATCTCGGCCGACAGCAGTTCTGGAGCGATCAGGATGGCCGCGAAGGCGACCGCCGCGAGGCCCAGCGTCAGGGTCGGCCGGGAGCCGTCGAGGCCGGTCGCCAGCCGCAGCAGCACGGCGCCCAGGCCGGCGATCAGGTATAGCGGGGCGAAGTGGGTGAGCACGTCCAGCCAGCGGCTGACCACGCCGCCCAGGGCCAGGAAGCCGAACGCAGCCGCGCCCAGCGCCAACAGGAACGCCAGCGCCCGCAGCGCGACCACCAGCCAATGCAACCCCGCCATGTCCCGCCGCGAGCCAACCGAAACCAGGCGCCCTGGCTAGGCGATTTGCCGCTCGCGCGCCAGGGCGGTCCCCCGGCGCGCGAGCGGGCGCTCCGGGGGAGGCGTCGGGCCTAGTGCCTGGCGGGCGCCTTGCCCTTGCCGCCCATCTCGGCCATCAGCGCCGCCTTGCGCGCCTTGAGCTGCTGGCCCATCGCCTCCAGGTCGTCGTCGCCCTTCTTGGCCTGGGCGAACACGCCGCCCGGCTGCTCCTCTTCCTTGACGTGGTGCTTGATGTACTCGCCCAGCACCTTGACCTTGGCGTCGTAGAATTCGTCGCCGGGCTGCATCGCCTCGATCTCGGCGATCAGCTTCTTGGCCCCGTCGTGCTCGACATAGGCTTCGTCCAGCAGGTCGTCCTCCACCTCGCCGCGCTCGGCCGGATAGAAGATCTCCTCCTCGATCGCGGTGTGCACCTTCAGGGCCAGGGCGATCTTGTTGAACAGCGCCAGCTTTTCGGCGTCGGCCTCCAGCTGTTCGTACTCGTCGAACCAGCCCTCCACCTCACGGTGGTCGGCCTTGAGCAGGCTGATGGCCAGCGGGTCGCGCCGGCCGGTGCGGCGGGTGCGGCCGGAGCGGGCGCCCTTGGTGGACTTGGCATGCGTGGTCTGACCGGTGGCGGCCATAAGTCGTCTCCCTCGAAGGTGATGTTCCAGCCGCCGGTAACCGTTCGCCGAGGGCGCGGTTCCCGCCCCGGCGGGTCTTTCATATCTCTGCCGCAACTCTTTGACCGGCAAAGCTCTCCGGGTGTCGGCAAGGCGACGCTCGAAGCCGCTGCGCCGGATCGTTTTGCCCCGGTTGGCGTTGTTCAGCACCACGGGCGGCGAACGCCCTGCACCGGAGGAAGACACGCCGATGGCAACCGTCGCGCACCGGACCGCGGCCGGGATTTCCTGCGTCGTCTGCGCCTACAATGAGGCCGATCGCATCGGCGCCATCCTGGACGCCATCGTCGGCCATCCCGCCCTGGCCGAGATCATCGTCGTCAACGACGGCTCCACCGACGACACCCTGGCGCGGCTGGCCGCCTGGCCCAGCGTGCGGGTGATCTCGTATGCCGAGAACCGCGGCAAGACCTGGGCCATGGGCCAGGGGGTGAGCGCCGCGCGCGGCGACTGGATCCTGCTGCTGGACGCCGATCTGGCGGGCCTGCGCGCCCGCGACATCGACGCCCTGGCCGCACCGGTGCTGGATGGCCGCGCCGACATGAGCATCAGCCTGCGCCGCAACAGCCTGTGGTTCTAC
This sequence comes from Caulobacter sp. KR2-114, assembly GCF_049446115.1. Lineage (NCBI taxonomy): Bacteria > Pseudomonadati > Pseudomonadota > Alphaproteobacteria > Caulobacterales > Caulobacteraceae > Caulobacter > Caulobacter sp. KR2-114. Next base: position 608,791 of record NZ_JBMSEC010000001.1, on the reverse strand, counting down.
CGGCTGATGGGCCTGGACTTCGTCTCCGGCGAACGGCTGCTGCCGGCCGAGGTGATGGTCGAGGCGGCCAAGGCCATGGCGCGCCTGCCGCGGTGGGGGGCCGAGGCCTGGCTGAACGAACAGGTGCTGGCCCGCCGCCTGCGCCTGGCGGTGGTGGACTGGCCGGGGGTCAGCAACATCCGCAAGCACGAGAAGGTCGGCGCGCTGCAGGGCGCGCTGGAGGAGCTGCGCATGACCGCCGACGCCCTGCGCGTGCTGTCGCCGCTGGGCGTCGCGCGGCAGTACCTGGCCCTGCTCGGCCAGGTGACCCAACCTGCCCGCCCGCCGATGCGCCGGGCGCTGTCGCGCGTCGCCGAGCTTCGCCGCGCCGCTTGACGCTGGGGGCGGGGGTCCCTATCGCCCACCCCGCATGAGACTGGACGCCTTCGACTTTCCGCTGCCCGAGGATCGCATCGCCCTGCGGCCGGCGGTTCCGCGCGACGCCGCGCGCCTGCTGGCGGTGGAGACGGACGGGCAGGGCGCGCCGGGCTTCCGTGATCTGAGCGTGTCGGACCTGCCCTCGGTGCTGCGCGCGGGCGACGCCCTGGTGTTCAACCAGACCCGGGTGATCCCGGCGCGGCTCTCCGGCCAGCGGGTGCGCGAGGACAGCGTTGTGGCTGTCGAGGCGACCTTGCACCGGCGCCTGTCGCCCAGCCGCTGGACCGCCTTCATGCGCCCCGGCAAGCGGCTGAAGGCCGGCGACCGGGTGAGCTTCGGCGAGACCTCCGACCGCGCCTGCCTGCTGGCGGCCCTCGACGCCACCGTCGTCGACAAGGGCGAGGACGGCGAGGTGACCCTGGCGTTCGACCTGTCCGGGCCGGATCTCGACATCGCCATCGCCGAGCGCGGGATGATGCCGCTGCCGCCGTACATCGCCGCGCGCCGCGCCGAGGACGAACAGGATCGCACCGACTACCAGACCGTCTACGCCCGCGACGACGGCTCGGTCGCCGCGCCGACCGCGGGCCTGCACTTCACGCCCGGCCTGCTGCAGACCCTGGCCGACATGGGGGTCTCCGAGCACTTCGTGACCCTGCACGTCGGCGCGGGCACCTTCCTGCCGGTCAAGGTGGACGAGATCAGCGAGCATCGCATGCATCCGGAGTGGGGCGAGGTGACGCCCGAGACCGCCGCCGCCCTGAACGCCGTGCGCGCCGCCGGCGGCCGCATCGTCTGCGTCGGCACCACCTCGCTGCGTCTGCTGGAGAGCGCCGCCACCGAGGACGGGGTGATCCATCCGTTCGCCGACGAGACCGCCATCTTCATCACCCCCGGCTACCGCTTCCGGGCGGCGGACGGGCTGATGACCAATTTCCACCTGCCCAAGTCGACGCTGTTCATGCTGGTCAGCGCCTTCGCGGGGCTCCAGACCATGCGGGCGGCCTACGCCCACGCCATCGAGACCGGCTACCGCTTCTATTCCTACGGCGACGCCTCGCTGCTGTGGCGGGCCGCCTGATGGCCGCCTTTCCCTTCGAGATCGCCGCCACCGACGGCGCCGCGCGCGCCGGGATGCTGAAGACGCCTCGCGGCGACATCGTCACTCCCGCCTTCATGCCGGTCGGCACCGCCGGCACGGTCAAGGCGCTCACCGTCGACCAGGTGAAGGCCTCCGGCGCCCAGATCATCCTCGGCAACACCTACCACCTGATGCTGCGCCCCACCGCCGAGCGGGTGGCGCGGCTGGGCGGGCTGCACCGGTTCATGCGCTGGGACGGGCCGATCCTCACCGATTCCGGCGGCTTCCAGGTGATGAGCCTGTCGAAGATCTCCAAGGTCACCGAGGAGTCGGTCACCTTCCAGAGCCACATCGACGGCTCGCGCCACGCCCTGTCGCCGGAACGCTCGATGCAGATCCAGGCCGACCTGCTGGGCTCCGACATCGTCATGCAGCTGGACGAACTGGTGTCGTGGCCGGCGGAGGAGGGGCGGGCGGCCGACGCCCTGCGCCGCTCGGCCCGCTGGGGCGCGCGCTGCAAGGCCGCCTTCGGGACCCGCGACCGCCAGGCCCTGTTCGGCATCCAGCAGGGCTCGACCATCGAGGCCCTGCGCCGCGAGAGCGCCGAGCGCCTGCTGGAGATCGGCTTCGACGGCTATGCCCTGGGCGGCCTGGCGGTGGGCGAGGGGCATACGGCGATGTGCGAGGTGCTGGACTACGCGCCGGGGCTGCTGCCCGCCGACAGGCCGCGCTACCTGATGGGGGTCGGCAAGCCGATCGACCTGGTGGAGGCGGCCGCGCGCGGCGTCGACATGTTCGACTGCGTGCTGCCCACCCGCTCCGGGCGGCACGGCCAGGCCTGGACCTGGGACGGGCCGATCAACCTGAAGAACGCCCGCTTCGCCGAGGACGAATCGGCGCTGTCGCCGGACGTCGACTGCCCCGCCAGCCGCGACTACACGCGCGCCTACCTGCACCACCTGGTCAAGGCCGACGAGATCCTCGGCCAGGTGCTGCTCTCCTGGCACAACATCGCCTTCTTCCAGCACCTGCTGCGCGAGGTGCGCCAGGCGATCGTCGAGGGGCGGATGGACGCGTTCCGCCGGGCCTTCAAGGCGCGGCAGGCCGGGGAGGGGACGGCGGCGGACGCCTGAACCCCTCACCCTCCCACGCCGCTTGCTGGCGCAAGCGCCGCGGACCCCTCCCTCTCCCTCTCCCTCCGGGAGACGTGATCCTCCCAGCGTCCGCCAAGCCTCTCCTCTCCCATAGGGAGAGGAAGGGGCCCATGGCGCAGCCATGGGAAGGTGAGGGGTTACGCCCCTCACACCCCCCCCTAGTGGATCGGGTACTGCGGCTTGCGATGGCCGCCGTCGTCGACCGGCAGGCTGATCGGGTGCGTCAGGTGGCGCGGGGTGGCGGGCGGCGGGCAGCCGCGGGCTTCGCCCAGGCCCTTCAGATAGGCGCGGCGCACGTCCCCGGAGGTGATCGCGTCCAGCACCAGCTTGTCGTGCTGCTCGGCGCCCGACAGCTTGCGCACGAAGCCGGCGAACGGCAGCAGCGCCTCCGAGCCCGCGTGCAGGCCCTCGCGCGCCAGACGGTCGCGCTTGGCGCGCGTGCTGTCGTCCTCGTCGGCCACCACGTCCAGGTCGTCGCCGAGGGCCACGGTCAGCTCGTTCACCAGGGCCGACAGGTTGCGGCAGGTGGCCGGGTTCGGCCGGGCGTACGGATCGGCCATCGCCGCCAGCAGCACCGGCGGGATCTTCTGGCGCATCAGGTTCATGTCGTGCATCGGCGCGGCGGCGGCCATGCCGACGCTGGACTGGCCGGCCTGGTCCGGCGTCTGCAGCTGGCCCGGCGGCGGCGGGTCGGCCAAGGCGAGGACGGGAACCGCGAGGGCGGCGATCAGGGCGGGGATCAGGGCGGCGGGGGGGGCCAGGAGTCTGCGCATGCCGCTGTTCTAACTTGACCGGGGCGGGTCCGCCAAGCGGCCGTGCGCGCCAGCGGCGCCGGTGACGGGAACGCTTGATTTATTGGCGGCTTGCGGCCATGGCAGGCGCCCGACTATGGTCCGCGCCGCTTTGACGGCGCCCGGCGCAAGCCTGGGGACCGTCCAAGGGGGCCGGTAGCTCAGCGGTAGAGCATTCGACTTTTAATCGAATGGTCGTGGGTTCGATCCCCACCCGGCCTACCAATCGCCATTTACGCCGCTGGCGCCGAGGCGCCGGCCTCAGCGCTTCCTGTTCGGATTGTCCGGACCGTCCTTCAGATGAGCCTGGCCGCCCTGGCCCAGGCCCGCGCCGGCGCCTTCCTGCCCGGCGGTCTCTTCACGATGGGCGCGCTCGGCCTCGAACTCGTCCAGCGGGTCGCGCTGGCCGGGCTGGGCCTTGGTGTCGTTGCACGGCTGGGGCGTGCGGGGATCGGCCATGGAGGCTCCTGCGGCAGGGTTGGGCTCGCCTGGGAAACGGGCAAGCATGGCCGTCGTTCCCCGGTGATCGCCTTCGTCCGGCCCGGACGGGGCGCGTAGACGGGCCAGCCGTTCCGCAGGTCCGCCCCGGGCGAGCGGGGGGGGGCTGGGCGCCGCCTTAGCCGCGATAGATTTCGGACAGGGTCTGCAACACCCGCACGGCGTTGGGATCAGCCAGGCGGTAGTAGATGGTCTGGGCGTCGCGGCGGGTGGCGACCAGACCCTCCGCGCGCATCTTGGCCAGGTGCTGCGAGGCCGCCGACTGGGCGAGGTTCGCGTGCTCGGCCAGCGCGCCCACCGATGCCTCACCCTCGATCATGCGGCACAGCAGCAGCAGTCGCTGTTCGCTGGCCAGCAGCTTCAGCAGCCGCGCCGCCGAGTGGGCGCAGGCCTCCAGGGCCGAGCCGTCGGACTGTCGTTCGGCGAGAAGGGCGGGGCGCGGCGGCGTTGGCATATTCCTGATGTAGAATATGCGCAGACGAATTCAAGCAAGCCCTGCCGGGGCGACCGTGCGGTCGTCGGGCCGCCGACTCCCCTCAGCCGGGGTCGGCGGCCGCCCATCGTCGCGCAGCACGACGTAGATCGCGGGGATCACCAGCACCGTCAGCAAGGTGGAGGAGGCCAGGCCGAACAGCAGCGAGATCGCCAGGCCCTGGAAGATTGGGTCGCTGAGGATCACCGCCGCGCCGATCATCGCCGCCAGGGCCGTGAGCAGGATGGGCTTGAAGCGGATCGCCCCGGCCTCCAGCAGCACGTCGCGCAGCGGCCGTCCCTCGCCCTGGGCGTGGCGGATGAAGTCCACCAGCAGGATCGAGTTGCGCACGATGATCCCCGCCAGGGCGATGAAGCCGATCATCGAGGTGGCGGTGAACGGGGCGTGGAACAGGATATGGCCCAGAACGATCCCCACCAGCGTCAGCGGGATCGGCGTCAGGATCACCAGCGGCAGGCGGAAGCTCTTGAACTGCGCCACCACCAGCACGTAGATGCCCAGAATGGCGATGCCGAAGGCCGCGCCCATGTCGCGGAAGGTCACCCAGGTGATCTCCCACTCGCCGTCCCACAGCACGGTGGGACGCGCCTCGCTCTGTGGCTGGCCATGCAGCCGCACGTCCGGCTTCGGCAGGCCCTTCCAGTCGGTGTCGGCGATCGCCTTGTCCACGTCGAGCATGCCGTAGATCGGCGCCTCGTAGGCGCCGGCCAGTTCGGCCATCACCATGTCCACGTCGCGGCCGTCGCGGCGGAACACGCGCGTGGAGCCGGCCTCGCGGGTCGCGTCGGTCACCTCGCCGAGCGACACCAGCCGCCCGTCGGCCGCTCTGGCCACCGGCAGGGCCTCCAGCCCCTGGCCCCAGGTGCGGGCCGACTGCGGCAGGCGCACGGAAATCTCCAGCGGGTCGCGATCCTGGCCGCGGTGGGCGTAGCCAAGCACCTGGCCGCCGAGGGCGGCGCCCAGGCTGTCGTAGATTTCGCGGTCGGCGACGCCCAGCGCCTCCAGGCGCTCGCGATCGGCGACCAGCCGCAGACCTGGCCGCGGATGGCCGTAGCTGTCGTCCACGTCGACGATGTAGGGCACGGAACGGAAGATCGCCTTCACCCGCTCCGCGACGGCGCGCCGCGTGGCCGCGTCCGGGCCATAGATCTCGGCCAGCAGGGTGGCCATCACCGGCGGTCCGGGCGGCGCCTCCACCACCTTGATCACCGCGCCCGGCGGCAGGGCCAGCCGGCCCAACCGCTGGCGCAGGTCCAGCGCGACGGCGTGGCTGTCGCGATGGCGCGCATCCTTTGGCGCCAGGGTGACGGCCAAGTCGCCCTGTTCGGCCCGGTTGCGCAGATAGTAATGCCGCACGAGGCCGTTGAAGTTGAATGGAGAGGCTGTGCCGGCGTAGCCGTCGATGGCGGTCACCTCGGGCACGCCGTGGGCGATGACCGCCGCATCGGCCAGGGTGCGCTGGGTCTCCTCCAGCGAGGTCCCTTCGGTCAGGTTCACCAGCACCTGCAGCTCGGACTTGTTGTCGAACGGCAGCAGCTTCACCGTCACCGTGCGGGTAGCGAACATGGCGCAGGCGACAAGTGTCGCCAGGCCGACGCCGATGAGGAACCGCCAGGCTCCGCGGCGGGTGGCGATCACCCGGCCGGCAACCCGTCGATAGAGCCGGCCCAGCGGACCCTCGTCATGGCCGCCGTGCGCCCCGCCGGCCGCCACCGCCTTGCGCGCGAAGCGCACCATGAGCCATGGGGCGATCACCACCGCGACGAAGAACGAGAACACCATCGCCGCCGATGCGTTGACCGGGATCGGCGCCATGTAGGGGCCCATCAGGCCGCTGACGAACAGCATTGGCAGCAGGGCGGCGACCACGGTCATGGTGGCGACCACGGTGGGATTGCCCACCTCGGCCACGGCGTCCACCGCGGCGTCGACGCGGCTGCGGCCGTCAGCCATCGCCCAGTGCCGGGCGATGTTCTCGATCATCACGATAGCGTCGTCGACCAGGATGCCGATCGAGAAGATCAGGGCGAACAGGCTGACCCGGTTGATGGTGTAGCCCATCAGATTGGAGGCGAAGAGCGTCAGCAGGATGGTGGTGGGGATGACGATCGCCGTCACCGCCGCCTCGCGCCAGCCGATGGCGAAGCCGATCAGCGCCACGATCGAGATCGTCGCCAGCGCCAAGTGGAACAGCAGATCGTTGGCCTTCTCATTGGCGGTCTGGCCGTAGTCGCGGGTCACCGCGACATCCAGACTGGGCGGCAGCAGGGCGCCCTTCAGCGTCTCGACGCGGTCCAGCACCGCCTTGGACACCACCACCGCGTTGGCGCCCTTGCGCTTGGCGATGGCCAGGCTGACCGCCGGGGCGCTGGTCCAGCGATCACCGACGCGCACCGAGCGCCAGGCGCGCGCCTGGTCCTCGCGCGGCGCCTCGACCACTTTGGCCACGTCGCGCACATAGACCCGCTCGCCCTTGGCCGAGGGCAGCGCCAGCAGGCCGATCTCGGCGGGCGTTCCCAGGGTGTGGCCGGCGGTGACGTCCACGGCCTGGCCGCCGTTGCGCACGGAGCCGGCGGGGAAGGCGCGGTTGGCCTGGCGCACGGTGTCCATCAGCGCCCCCAGCGACACGCCGTGCTGCGCCAGCCGGGCCGGATCAGGCTCGATGCGCAGCTCTTCGGGGCGGCCGCCGACGATGAAGGTCAGGCCGACGTCGTCCACCTTGGCGATCTCGGTGCGCAGCTTGCCCGCGATCTCGTACAGCGCCTGGTCGTTCCAGGCCCCGGCCGCGCCCGGCTTGGGCGATAGGGTCAGCACCAGGCCCGGCACGTCGTTGATGCCGCGGGTCTGGATTAGCGGCTCGGGTATGCCGGCAGGAATGCGATCGTAGTTGGCGCGCACCTTCTCGTGGATGCGCACCGCGGCGGCGTCCGGATCGACCCCCACCTTGAAGCGGGCGGTCACCATCACCTGGTTGTCCTCGGCGAAGGTGTAGACGTGGTCCACCTGGGCGACGCTCTTGACGATGGTCTCCAGCGGCTTGCCCACCAGCTCCACCGCATCGGGCGCGCGCAGGCCAGGCGCCTGCACCAGGATGTCGACCATCGGCACGCTGATCTGCGGCTCCTCCTCGCGGGGGATCGAGACCAGGGCCAGCAGGCCGGCCGCGAGGGCCGCGAGCAGCAGCAGCGGGGTCAGCGGCGAGTTGATGGTGGCGCGCGTCAGGCGCCCTGAGAGGCCGAGGTTCATTGGCCGGCGACCGCCGGCGTCAGCACATCGCCGTCGCGCAGGCCCGACAGCACCTCGACGCTGTCAGGCGCCGGACCGGCGGTGGTCTGCACCGGAATTTCGGACACCGTCCCGTCGGGGCGCACCAGCCGGGCGTAGTCGAGGCCGAACCGGGTGGCGATATAGCGGCGCGGCGCGATCAGCGCCTGGCGGCGGCCGATCACGACGGCGGCGCGCACCCGCTGGCCGATCAGGTCCTTCGGCAGGCCCTCGGCGGTCACGTCTGCGGTGACCTGGCCGCCGCTGACCGACGGATAGACCTGGGTCACCGTTCCCTGCGAGGCCGCCCCATGCAGGTCCTCGGCGTTCAGGGTCACGGTATCGCCGACCTTCAGGGCGGCGGCCTCGGCTTCCGGCAACGCCAGCCGGACGACCACCGGGCCGGCGGTGATCCGCGCCACGCTCTGGCCGGGCATCACCACGGAGCCAATGGGGGTGTCGGCGGTCAGCACCTTGCCGGCGGCCGGCGCAAGGATCGCGCCCTGGGCGCCGACGGCGGCGCTGGCTCCACGCTGGGCGCGGGCGGCGGCAAGGGCGGCGTTGGCGGCCTTGGCCTGGGCCTCCACCTGGTCCAGCCGGGCCTGGGCGTAGACCCCGTGCGAAAACAGGTCGCGGGTGCGCGCCAGGTCGGCCTGGGCGCGGGTCGCCTCGGCGGCGGCGGCGGTCACCTGCGCATCGTAGGCGTGGGTCTCCATGGACAGCCGCTCGTCCTGCACCCGGGCGATCACCTGGCCCTGGCGCACACTGTCGCCTTCCTTGACCGTGAGGCTGACCAGCAGACCGGCGATCCGGGCGCGCGCGTCGGCCATGTCGCGGGTGGTCAGGACGGCCGGAACCGGCTTGAGATCGGGCACGGTCTGGGTGTGGAGCGTCAGGCGGCCGGCTGCCGGCGCAGTCTCCGCCGGAGGCGGCGCCGGCCTGGGCGGGGCGCATGCCGCCAGCGTCAGCGCGAGTGCGCCGGCGAGTGCTCCGCCGCGCCCGGCCCAGCGTGCGTCTGCGGCCACGAGGGAGGCCAAGGCCGGCGCCCTCAACGCGCGTCGCGGACACCGCCTGTGGCGGTGTCCAGCGTGACGGTGGGCAGGCGCTGGGCCTTCCACGCCATGATCCCGCCCGCCAGGTGGGCATCGATGTCGTGACCGGCGGCCTGACAGCGCTCCACCGCCATGCCTGAGCGCTTGCCTGAACCGCACTGGAACACGATCAGACGGTCGCCAGCCTTAGGCAGGGCGGCCGGATCGAAGGTCGACAGCGGAAAGTTCACCGCGCCATGGATGCGCTCGGCGGCGAACTCGGCCGGCTCGCGCACGTCGACGAGGATGATCTCATGAGCGTCCAGGGCCGCCTTGACGGCCGAGGGGGGCAGGTCGCGGATCCTGGCGGCTGGCATGGGTCTGTTTCCTCCGGGTTGGACGGGACGTTGCAGAAGACGCGCGACAGGGGCTCGGCCACGCCGGGCCGCGGACCGCCGCGCCGGGCGGCGCCTCGTCGGCGGCCGGGGCCCTCATCGCAGAACCATAGAAAGTTTCATGATTGCGCATATGCGATTATTCAAATATTCAGTCAAGCCTCGATGCTGCGACCTTAAGGCCCCCGCCTGGGACGCGGTGTGATGCAGATCAAGGTCCGCAGCGGGTTTCGGGCTCAGCTTCGGACCGTTCGCGGCGCGAACGGGAGGAATGGGCAGATGGGAAAAGCGCGGATTGTAATCCTCGGCGCTGGCCTTGGCGGCGCGATCGCCGCCTTCGAGGTCAAGCGCGAGGTCGGCGATCGGGCCGACGTCAGCGTCGTCAACCAGGGCGAAGTGTTTCACTTCGTGCCGTCCAACCCCTGGGTCGCGGTGGGCTGGCGGGAGCGCGAGGCGATCGAGGTGTCACTCCCGGCGGTGTTCAAGCGCAAGGGGATAGGGTTCACTGGCGTCGGCGCCGCCAGGGTCGATCCCGCGGAGAACCGCCTCCAGCTGAACGACGGATCGAGCCTCGACTACGACTATCTGGTGATCGCCACCGGTCCGGAACTGGCCTTCGACGAGATCGCCGGCCTGGGCCCGGAAGGCTTCACCCAGTCGATCTGCCACATCGATCACGCGGAAAAGGCGGCCGAGGCCTTCGAGCGCTATTGCCAGTCCCCAGGGCCGATCGTGGTTGGGGCGGTGCAGGGCGCCTCCTGCTTCGGCCCCGCCTACGAGTTCGCCATGATCCTCGATACGGAGCTGAAGCGCCGGCGCCTGCGCGACCGCGCGCCGATAACCTTCGTCACTTCCGAACCCTATATCGGCCATCTCGGCCTGGACGGGGTCGGCGACACCAAGGGGCTGCTGGAGAGCGAGATGCGCCAGCGGCACATCAAGTGGATCACGAACGCCCGGGTCGCCTCGGTGGAGGCGGCCCTGATGCATGTCGAGGAAGTCGGCGAGGACGGCGCTGTCAAGGCCACGCACGAGCTGCCGTTCGCCTTCTCGATGATGCTGCCGGCGTTCCGCGGGGTGGGGGCCGTACGCGGCCTGGAGGGGCTCACCAATCCTCGCGGCTTCGTCGTCGTCGACGCCAGGCAGCGCAACCCGGCGTATCCCAACGTCTTCGCCCTGGGGGTCTGTGTCGCCATCGCCCCCACGGGCAAGACGCCCGTGCCGGTGGGGGTGCCCAAGACCGGATTCATGATCGAGAGCATGGTCACGGCCATCGCGCGCAACCTCGGCGCTCTTACCCAGGGCGGCGAGGCGACCCACGAGGCGAGCTGGAACGCCATCTGCCTGGCCGACTTCGGCGACGGCGGGGTGGCGTTCATCGCTCAGCCGCAGATCCCGCCGCGCAACGTCAACTGGTCGTCCAGCGGCAAGTGGGTGCACCTGGCCAAGGTCGGCTTCGAGAAATACTTCCTCGGCAAGGTCCGCCGGGGCGAAAGCGAGCCGTTCTACGAAAAGCTGGCCCTGGACGTCATGGGCGTCCGCAAGCTCAAGGCGTGACGCCGGTGCGCGCGCACGCCTGCCTCCCGCCGAAGTCGCCGCGCCCCGCGGCGCCGGTGTGCAATCCGGAGATCAGATCATGACCCTCGACCGCGCCGTGCTGGCGTTCGCCGGTTTTGTCGTCCTGCTGGGCGTCGCGCTGGCCTACTTCATCCATCCGTGGTGGATCGCCCTGTCGGCCTTCGCCGGCCTGAACATGATCCAGGCTTCGTTCACCGGAGTCTGCCCAGCGGCCATGGTGTTCAAGGCGCTGGGCGTGAAGCCGGGGACCGCCTTCCGATGAGGCGCGTCCGGGGTCTGGTGGCGCTGATCGCGGCCCTTGTCCTCGCGGCCCCCTCCGTCCACGCCCTGTCGCTCGAAGACGCCGTCGCCCTGGCCCGGCGCAGCAATCCCGATCTCGCTGCGGCCCGCGCCCAGGCCGACGCCGCGACCGCGCGGCTGAAGCAGGCGCAGGCCGGACGCCTGCCGACCGTCACCCTGAGCGGCGAGGCGGGGACCGGGACCACGGACCTTGGGGGGTTCTTCGGGTTCGGTCGGGCCGACGTGCGTCCCCGCGCCGGCGCGGTGGAGCTGCGCCAGCCGCTATTCGCCGGCGGCGCCCTGACGGCGGCGGTGGAGGGCGCGCGGGCGGGCCGTGACGCCGCCCTTGCCCGGGCCGCCGGCGCCGAGGCGCTGCTGTCGGCCCAGGCGGCGGAGGCCTATGTCGGCGTGCAGTCGGCAGAACAGATGTTGGCCCTGCTGGACGTCCAGGTCACCCAGACTACCGAGGTGGAGCGCCAGGCGCGCCTGCGCTTCGAGCATGGTGAGATCGCGCGCACCGACGTGGCCCAGGCCGAGGCGCGGCTGGCCGCCGCCCGGGCGGCGCTCGCCCGCGGGCAGGGCGCCTTGGAACAGCGCCGCGCGCACTTCACAGCCGTGACCGGCGCCGAACCGTCAGGCCTGGAACCGTCGACGCCGCCCGCCGACCTGCCCGCCAGCCTCGACGAGGCGCTGGCGGCGGCAGAACGCAGCAGTCCAAGCCTGCGTGCGGCCGAGTCGACCCTGGCCGCCGCCGAGGCCGCCGTGCGCGGCGCGGAGGGCGCCCGCGCGCCCAGCCTTGCGTTCACCGCAAGCGCCTCGGCCGTGCGCGACCAGTTCTTCCCCGGCTATCAGGCCAACGACGTCACCGTGGGCGTACAAGGGCGCTGGGTGGTGTTTTCGGGTGGTGCGGTCAGCGGGCGGATCGCCGAGGCGCAGGCCGATCGTCGGGCGGCGCAGGCAGGCCGTGACGGCGCTCGGGCCCAGCTGCGTGAGGCGGTCACCGGCGCCTGGGCCGATCTGGTGGCCGCCAGGTCCATGATCCGCGCCGCCGACGCCCAGGTCCAGGCCGCCGACAGCGCGCTGGACAGCGTCGCCAACGAGGTGCGCGTGGGCCAGAAGCCTACCCTCGATCTGCTGGATGCTCAAAGCGACCGCCTGGCGGCACAGGCTGCGCTGATAGACGCCCGGGGCCAGGCCGTGGCCGCCGCCTGGCGCCTGCGCGCGCTGCTGGGCGCCGACTGACGCGCGCACCGGCGGTGGCGCCGCACATCGGTTACTCAACCCGTGCTTACGCCGCGCGACCCTTGCCAGCCCGGGCGCGGCAGGCAACAAAGCGGCCCGGGCCGCTCGATAGCGTCGCCCTGGGTTGGTGAAGGTGGGTGCATGGGAAGGACGATCGGCATGGCGGTGATCCCCTTCATCGGGCGGCTGAGCCGCGGTGAGACGCTGCCGGAGCCGGGGCTGACGCCGCAGGGCTTCGAGGGGCCGCACCTGCCCGAGGCGGACGTCATCCCTCATCCGGAGAATGGCGCCGACCATCCGGCCGCCAGCGAGGCGGTGGGCCAGCGGGCCTTCGTCATCCGCTATCGCGACCACGCCGGCCAGGTCAGCGCCCGCCGGATCGTGGCGCTGGAGGTGTTCGAGGCCGACGGCGGCGCCTTCCTCAAGGCCCGCTGCGTCGAGCGCCAGGCGCTGCGCAACTTCCGCGTCGACCGCATCGAGGCGATCGCCCACGGGGTCACCGGCGAGGACCTGGGACCGCCTGACGAGATCTTTCGCCAGGCGCTGGCCCACCCGGTGCGCCGCTCCCCGTCGGCCCGGGCCGCGGTCCGCTACGCTCTGCGCGCGCTGATGACCGTCGCCCGCGCCGATGGCGTGGTGTCGGAGGACGAGCTGGACGTGATCGAGGTGTTCCTGGAGATGGCCCTGCCGGACGCCTCCGAGGAGGACATCGCCGGCCTGGTCGACTACGCCGCCGGCCTGGCCCCCAGCTTCGAGACCTTCCTGCACGCGGTGGACGAGGTGGCCCTGGCCGACGCCAAGCTGGCGGAGATCATGGCCGGCGCCGCCCTGACCCTGGCCAAGGCGCACGGCAGTGTCGAAGCCGACGAGGCCGACCTGGTCGACGACATGGCCATGATCCTGAAGGCGCACCGCGCCCCGGCCTAGGGTCGCGACAGGCCTTCTCTTCCCCCGCGCGCGGACCGCGAGCGGGGGAAGAGGTTGGGCGAAGCCTATTACTGCTGCTGCTGTTGCTGCTGCTGGCGCTGCTGGTCGATCAGGGCGGCGCTGGAGGCGCGGCGGCGGCCGCCGTTGAAGGTGGGCTGGGCCATGCGCATGAACTCGGGCTCGGCGATTGCGGTGCGGGCGCGGCGCACCGAGACCCCGACCGCCAGCTGGCTCTCGGCCTCGCCCTTGTACACGCCCTGCGAGGGCGGCACGTCCGCGTAGTCGCGGCCCACGGCCACGGCCACGTGGCGCTCGCCGGTGACTACGTTGTTGGTGGGATCCAGTCCGACCCAGCGCAGCGACGGCAGGAACACCTCGATCCAGGCGTGGGTGGCGTCGGGATCGGAGCGGTCGCCCTCGGTGCGGTTGGTGAACAGGTAGCCCGAGACGTAACGCGCCGGGATCTCCCAGCCGCGGCAGATGGCGATCATGATGTGGCTGAAGTCCTGGCAGACCCCGCGCCCCTCCTCCAGGGCGTGGTCGATGGGGCTGTCGGCCGTGGTCACGCCGGTCTCGTAGTCGAAGGCGTCGTAGATCACGCCCATCAGCTTGCGCACCGCGGTCAGCGGGTCGAAATGGCGCAACTCGTCGATCTGGTGGCGCTCGATGAAGGCGCGCAGGGCCGGGGTCTCCACCGCGTAGCCGTGCGGGCGCAGGAAGTCGAAGCATTCCCCGCGCACGAAGTCGCTCTTCAGCCGGTCCCACTCGCCGCGGTCCAGGGCTTCCGGCAGGTCCGGCTGCCCGGCCGTCTCCACCGCCGAGCGGGCGACGATGGTCAGCCGTTCGTGCGGCTGCGGCACGTCGAAGTGATAGACCGCGTTGCCGAAGGCGTCGGCGTAGGAGAACAGCTGCGCCGGCGGCTCGACCTCCAGCTCGAAGCTGACCAGGCGCTGGGAGCCGGACTTCTGCGGCTGCATCCAAAGCTCCATGACGCTTTCGCGCACCGAGGCGTCGTAGTGGTACTGGGTGACGTGGCGGACTTCGAGCAGCATCGGGTCTCTTTGCCTCGGGGCGAGGGGGCGGCGATCAGGCCGGCAGGCTCAGTTCCAGGGGATAGGCGACGAAGGTGTCGTAGATGGCTTCGTGGATGGCCGCGCACTCGTCGGCGACCGCCGCCAGCAGGGAATGCGCCCCCGCAGCCTCGACCTCCTCGGCGTCGGCGTACTTCAGCCGCGCGTTCAGCCGGCCGGCCAGCCGCAGGGCGTCGGCCCGCTCGCCTTCCAGCCGGCGTGACAGGTGCGCCAGGCTCTCCTCGATGCGCTCGGTGGCGAAGCGGATCGAGCGCGGGAAGTCTTCGTCGAACAGCAGGAATTCCAGGATGAAGCGCGGATTGATGTCGGCCGTGTAGACCCGCAGGTAGGGCTCCAGGGCGCAGGCCATGCGCAGCAGGCTCATCAGGGCGATGTGGTCCGCCGCCACCGGCCGCTGGCCCTCGCTGAAGCAGACCTCAAGCAGGCGCGCCATCAGCTGCGCGCGCTCGATGTAGATGCCGGCCAGCATGAAGCGCCAGCCTTCGCCGTGGCTCATGGTGGCGTCGGCCGCGCCCTTGAACAGGTGCAGGTCGGCGATGATCTCCTGCAGGAAGCCCGCGGCGTCGTCGGCGAAGGCCTCTTCCACCCCGGGGTCGATGACCTTGAGGTACAGAAGGTTCAGCCGCTCCCAGGTCTCGGTGGTGATCTGGTCGCGCACCTGGCGGGCGTTTTCCCGGGCCCGCGACAGCGACACCAGCACCGAGCCGTGGTCCTCCTTGTCCAGCGCCAGGGCGTGCGCCGACTGGAACACCTGGGCGGCGCGGTGCGGGTCGGGGTCGCCCACCGCCGCCAGGGCGATGTGCGCGGCCTGGGCCGCCGCGTCCGTGCGGTCGAGGTTGGCGTTGAGCATCACCACCGCCAGGCGCGACAGGTGCTCGGCGCGCTCCACGTAGCGGCCGATCCAGTACAGGCTGTCGGCGACGCGGGCGAGCATCATGGCCGGCCTCCCTTGGCGGGCCGGTTGGCCTCCTCGAGGGCGGCGGTGTCGGCGTCCTCGGCCAGCACCCAGGTGTCCTTCGACCCCCCGCCCTGGCTGGAGTTGACCACCAGCGAGCCGCGCTTCAGGGCCACCCGGGTCAGGGCGCCCGGCGTGACGACGATCTTGTCGCCCGACAGGATGAACGGGCGCAGGTCCACGTGCCGCGGCTCGATATTGCCGTCCACCAGGCAGGGCGCGGTGGACAGCTGGATGGTGGGCTGGGCGATGTAGTTGCAGGGATCGGCCTTCAGCGCCTCGGCGAAGTCGGCGCGTTCCCTGGCCGAGGCGTGCGGCCCCACCAGCATGCCGTAGCCGCCCGAGGCGCCCACCGCCTTGACCACGAACTTGTCGAGGTTGGCCAGCACGTGGCTCAGCTGCGACGGCTCGCGGCACAGGTAGGTCTCGACGTTGGGCAGGATGGCGTCCTCGCCCAGGTAATAGCGGATGATGTCCGGCACATAGGCGTACACCGCCTTGTCGTCGGCCACCCCGGTGCCGGGCGCGTTGCAGATCACCACGTTGCCGGCGCGGTAGGCGTTGAACAGGCCCGCCGCCCCCAGCGAGGAGTCGCGGCGGAACGACAGCGGGTCGATGAAGTCGTCGTCCACCCGCCGATAGATCACGTCCACCCGGCGCAGGCCGTTGGTGGTGCGCATGTAGACCATGTTGTCGTGCACCACGAGGTCGCGCCCCTCCAGCAGGGGCACCCCCATCAGGCGCGCGAGATAGGCGTGCTCGTAGTAGGCGGAGTTGTAGACCCCCGGGGTCAGCACCACGACCTGCGGGTTCGATCGCCACTCGCTGGACATGCTCTTCAGCGTCGCCAGCAGCAGGTCGGGATAGCGCTCCACCGGCCGCACCCCGGCCTGGCGGAAGGTGCCCGGGAAGGTGCGGCGCGAGGCGTCGCGGTTGGCCAGCATGTAGCTGACCCCGGACGGGACGCGCAGATTGTCCTCCAGCACGTAGAAATCGCCGTCGGTCCCGCGGATCAGGTCCGATCCGCAGACGTTGGCGTAGGCCTTGTGCGGCACATAGAGGTGCTGCATCTGCCGGCGGAACGAGGGGGCGCTCAGCACCAGCTCGCGCGGGATCACCCCGTCCATCAGGATGCGCTGGTCGCCGTAGATGTCGGCCAGGAACATGTTCAGCGCCCGCAGGCGCTGGGTCAGGCCCTTCTCGATCACCGACCATTCGTTCGCCGGGATGATCCGCGGGAACAGGTCGGTGGGGATGATCCGCTCGGTGGAGCTCTCCGCGCCGTAGACGGTGAAGGTGATGCCCTGCAGCAGGAACGAGCGCTCCAGCGTTTCCTGGCGCTCCTCCAGCTCGTCGGCCCCCAGGGTCTCGATGCGGTTGCGCAGCAGCTCGTAGTGCGGTCGCGTCGCCCCGTCGGCGGCGAACATCTCGTCATAGGCCTCGCCCGGCATGTAGCCGGTCTGCGGCGCAGGATGCACGCCGGGCAGGACCCCCTGGGTCTCGGGAATTTCCACGGTCTGGGCTTGGGCCACGCTGTCGCCTGAACTCATCCTCTTCCTTGTCGATTCATGCCCATGCCGGACGGTCCGCCGCAACGGGTGACTCCGCCCGCGCCCCCCTTGAACAGCCGGCGCCCAACCTTTGTGCAGTTTTCCGTCGGACCGCGAAAGCCCTTCCACGAGGCCCTGCGGCGGCATCACAGGTGACAATGCCGAAACACGCCTCTACACGGGGCGGAGCGGGGGCGCGGGGGCAGCGTGCGTGGGAAGCGTGGCTTGAAACGAAGACGTCTCGCGACCGACGCCTCGAAGCCCGCCCCTTGCGGCGCAAGGCTTCGCGGCGCCGGTGGCGGCGTGTTCGCGCCGGGACTGGCGGCCGTGGCGGCGCTGCTGCTGTCCGCCGCGGGGACGGCCCGCGCCGACGAGGCCAAGGCCACGGTGGACGGCAATCTCGACAAGGGCCTGCGCCAGGAGATCCAGCGCGCCATCGGCACGGTGAAGACTCGCCCCGATTCCAGCTTCGACGCCCGCCAGCGCGCCGGCGACGCCATGGGCGACGCCATCGCCGTGCTGCGCTCCGAGGGCTACTACGGCTACGACGTCGAGCCGGACGTGGCCGACAGCGACCCGCCGCAGGCGATGCTGCACATCGACACCGGCCCGCGCTTCCTGATCAAGGCGCCGCAGGTGGAGTGGGTCGGGCTGCCGCCCAAGGCCGACGCCCTGCAGGCGGCGCTGGAGGCCATGAAGCTGGCCCCCGGCGTTCCCGGCCGCGCCGCCGACGTGGTGGCCGCGGAGGGGCGCATCGTCGCCACCGTGCAGAAGCAGGGCTACGCCGACGCCGCCGCCCAGCCGCGGGTGGTGATTGTCGACCACGCCGACAACACGGTGCAGCCCACCTACAAGGTCGCCGCCGGCGACCTGGTGCGCCTGGACGGGGTGACGGTGATCACCGACGGGCGCACCAATCCGGCCTGGGTGCGGGGCCTGGCGCCCTGGAAGCACGGCGACGTCTATTCGCCCAAGGCGGTGGCCGAGCTGGAGCGGCGCCTGACCGACGTGGGCGTCTATGACCAGATCACCGTCGCCCTGGCGCCGAAGGACAAGGCGGTGGACGGCTATCGCCCGGTGATCGTCAGCCTGGCCGACCGGCCGCCGCATACCCTGGAGCTCGGCGCGGGCTTTTCCACCACCGGCGGCACGACGGTGAACACCAACAACCTCGAGGGCGGGGCGGACTTCTCGACGACCGAGGGCTCGGGCGTCGACGGCAAGCTGATCTGGTACAACCGGCTGCACCGGGCCGACACCTTGACGCTGGGCGCCCGCATCTACAACATCCAGCAGAAGCTCGACCTGGAGCTGGACCTGCCGCACTGGCGCCGGCCGCGCCAGACGCTGAAGATCGGCGCCGGTCTGTTCGGCGACCGCACGGACGCCTTCAGCGACTATGGCGGTGGGGCCCGGGTGGAAATCGAGCGCCGCTATTCCCAGTGGTCCTACGTCAGCGTCGGCGCCGCCGCGGACTATGTCACCACCACCGAAAAGACCGCGGTCAATTCCCAGGCGCTACCGGTCGGCGAGAAGCTGCGGCTGTTCATTCCCTCGGTGCTTGGCGCCTTCGCCATCGACAAGTCCGACGACCTGCTGAACCCGACGCACGGCTGGCGGCTGGACATGCGCGGCGAGCCGACCCTGGTGACCGGCGACCGCTCGCTGACCTATCTGAAGCTGCAGGGCGAGGCCTCGGCCTATCTGCCGTTCGGCAGCAACGCCAGCACCGTGCTCGCCGGCCGTATCCACGTGGGCTCGATCATCGGCGGCCGGATCCCCGGCGTGCCCACCGACCGGCGGTTCTTCGCCGGTGGCGGTGGTTCGGTGCGCGGCTACGGCTACCAGGCGGTGGGTCCGCGCCTGTCGGACAACACGCCCGAGGGGGGGCTGTCGCTGGTCGAGACCTCGTTCGAGGTGCGCCAGAAGGTGACCGGACGCTGGGGCGTGGTGGGCTTCGTCGACGCCGGCTCGGTGGGATCGACGTCCTCGCCCGATTTCAAGAACATGCGCGCCGGGGTCGGCGTCGGCGTGCGCTATGACCTGGGCTTCGGCCCGATCCGTCTCGACGTCGCCACACCGCTGGCGCGGCGGAAGGGCGATTCGCCGTTCCAGCTGTACATCTCCATCGGTCAGGCCTTCTGATGAGCGCCCCCGACGCCAACGCCCCCGACGCCGCCATCACCCCGGGCGCCCCGCCGCCGCCCCGCCGCCCAGCGCCCCGCGCGGCGCGTATCGCCGCCCACGTCGTCGCCTGGACGCTGCTGCTGCTGCTGGGCGCTGTCCTGGTGGCGCGCTTCGGCGTGCAGACCCCCTGGGGCCGGCAGGCGGTGGAGCGGGCGCTGGACGGGACCAGGGTCGGCCGGCTGGGCCACCTGCGGCTCTCCGGCCTGCACGGCGATGTGTTCGAGAATTTCAGCGTCGACCGGCTGGCGCTGGACGATGGCCACGGCGCCTGGGCCGAGGCCCGCAACGTCTCCATGCGCTGGAGCTGGCAGGCGCTGTTCGCCCGCCGGTTCCACGCCACCACGATCGCCGCGCGACAGTTGACCCTGATCCGCCGCCCTGTGCTGGGGCCGCCGTCCGGTCCGTCCGGCCCGGCGCCGGTGTCGGTGGCGATCGATCGCCTGACCGCCCGGGTCGAGATGCTGCCCGCGTTTTCCGACCAGCGCGGCGTCTATGACCTGTCCGGCGGATTCACGGTCGGACGCCGGTCCGACGCCAAGGGGACCCTGACGGCGCTGAGCGTGCTGCATCCCGGCGACCACCTGAAGGCGGTGTTCGACGTCGAGGGGACTCGCCGGTTCTCGGTGGACGCCGACGCCAGCGAGGCCAAGGGCGGTGCGCTCGCCGGCTCCCTGGGCCTGGCCGCCGACCAGCCGTTCCACATGACGGCGCATGCCAAGGGCACGGTGAGCGCCGGCCAGTTCGCCCTCCTGACCCAGGTGGGCCAGAGCCGGCCGCTGGACGCCTCGGGCGCCTGGACCCCGCAGGGCGGCTCGGCCACCGGGGTGCTGCAGCTGGCCGCCTCGCGCCTCCTCGCCGGATATGTGCATCGCCTGGGGCCGGAAGTGCGCTTCGACGTCGCCGGCGCAAAGGCTCCCGACCGCTTCTTCACCTTCACCCTCAACGCCAGCGCCGAGAACGCGAAGCTCACGGCCAGGGGCGAGGCCGACGTCGGCCGGCGCGCCATGGGGCCGCAAGGCGTCGACCTGGATCTGCAGGTGGTCGATTCCAACCGCATCCTCTCGTGGCCCAAGCTTGGGCCCAGCCACTTCAGCGGCAGGCTCACCGGCACGGGCGCCCACTGGGGCGTCGCCGGCAAGGGCGAGATCCGTCAGAGCGAGCTGATGGGCTTCAGCCTCGCCCGGCTGGACGGTCCGTTCCAGCTGGACGTCGCCAAGGGGCAGACCAGCCTGAAGATCACCGCCCAGGGCGACGGCGGCGCGGGCCGCGGGCTGCTGGCGGCGATGCTCGGCGCCCGGCCCTCGGCCGCGGCCGAGATCGACTGGCTGGCGGGCAACCGGATGCTGATGCGCCGGCTGATGGTCCAGGCCCCGGGCCTGAAGGTCACCGGCGAGGGCGATCACAGCCTGTTCGGCGGCCTCAGCTTCAAGGGCGACGCGGCGATCTCCAACCTGGCGGCGGCGCATGCCGGCGCCCACGGCCTGGTGAAGGCCAGCTGGAGCGCGCACCAGGACAGCGGCCACGAGGAGGGCGGCAAGCCCTGGACCATCAGCTTCGACGCCAAGGGCGAGAGCTTCGCGGCGGGCCTCGGCGACCTCGACCGGCTGATGGGCCAGACGCCGCGCCTGCAGGCCAAGGCGGACTACAAGAACGGGGTGTTCAAGGTCAGCCAGTCGCTGCTCGACGGCTATGCCGGCTCCCTGGGCGCGACGGGGGACATCGGGCCGGACGCGGCGCTCAAGCTGGCGCTGGACTGGAAGGCGTCGGGGCCGTTCGAGTTCGGTCCGATCGAGGTGGCGGGCGCGGCCAAGGGCGGCGGTTCGCTGACCGGCACGATGAACGATCCGCGCGCCGACCTGAAGGCCGACTTCGCCGAGATCGACCTGCCGTACATGCCGCTGCAGAACGCGCATCTGGACCTCACCTTCATGCGCGGGCCGAACGCCACCGACGGGCGGGTCGCGCTGGCGGGCGCCAGCCCCTACGGCCCCGCCCGCGGCGCCGCCGCCTTCCGCTTCCTCACCGGCGGCATGGACCTGGACGGCATCGCCGTGGACGGCGGCGGCCTCAGCGCCTCCGGCTCCCTGGCGCTGCGCCGCGGGCAGGCCTCCAGCGGCGACCTGACCCTGGCGCTGGGCCCCGGGGCCTTCCTCAGCCAGGGCCGCGCCGACGGCCGGCTGCTGATCACCGACGCGCCCGGCGGCGCGCGCGCCCAGCTGTCGCTGGCGGCGACCAACGCCGCGCTGAAGTCCGGCGGCCTGGCCGTGAAGACCCTGAACCTGCGCGCCGACGGCCCGCTGATGCGGCTGCCCTACGAGGTCGCCGCCGAGGGGGTGACCACCACCGGCCCGTGGAAGCTGTCGGGCGCCGGCGTGGCCAGCCAGTTCGGCAGCGACAACGTCTTCACCTTCCAGGGCGGCGGGCGCGTGCGGCGCGCCGACTTCAAGACCCTGTCCCCGGCCGAGCTGCGCTTCGGCGACCGCGGCATGGCGGCCAAGGCGCAGATCAGCCTGGGCGGCGGCTCGGCCAACATCGACTGGCGCGACATCGACGGGGCGCTGAACGCCAAGGCCGCGCTCAGCAACGTCAGCCTGGGCCTGCTGGACCAGGACTTCGTCGGCCGCTTCGACGCCGATCTCGACCTGTCGGGCCGGGGCAAGGCGCTGGGCGGCACGCTGAAGGCCAAGCTGGAGGGGGCCGGCGGGCGCGATCTGAAGGGGGCCCAGCCG
Source organism: Caulobacter sp. KR2-114 (assembly GCF_049446115.1). NCBI lineage: Bacteria > Pseudomonadati > Pseudomonadota > Alphaproteobacteria > Caulobacterales > Caulobacteraceae > Caulobacter > Caulobacter sp. KR2-114. The sequence goes on along the minus strand of NZ_JBMSEC010000001.1, from coordinate 587,129 downwards.
CTGAGCGGCCAGGTGGACGCCGCCCTGACCAGCAACTCGCTGACGGTCGACGCCGCCCTCGGCAGTCCCGACGGCCTGCGCTCCACGGCGCACGTGGTGCTGCCGGCCGAGACCTCCGCCGCGCCGTTCCGCATCGCCCTGGTGCGCACCCGGCCGATGTCCGGCCGCTTCGACATCAACGGCGAGCTGAAGCCGATCTGGGACCTGGTGATGGGCTCGGAGCGCTCGGTGTCCGGCAAGGTCACCGCCCAGGGCGAGCTGCGCGGCACCCTGCGCGATCCCGGCGCGGTGGGAACCCTGGCGCTGGACAACGGCAAGTTCACCGACGCGGAGACCGGGCTGAAGCTGCAGGACGTCACCCTGCGCGCCGCGCTCGACGACTATGCGGTGGACGTCAGCCAGGTCAGCGGCGCCGACGGCCACGGCGGCCAGGCCTCGGGCTCGGGCCGGATCAGCCTGTTCCGCGAAGGGGATTCGACCTTCCGGCTGAACCTCAAGGCGTTCCGGCTGATCGACAACAAGCTGGGTTCGGCCACCGCCAGCGGCCAGGCGACCCTCGACCGCGCCGCCGACGGCAAGATCCGCATCGTCGGCGCCCTGGGCATCGACCGGGCCGACATCGCCGCCAACCCGCCGATCCCCTCCGGCGTGGTGCCGATGGACGTCATCGAGATCAACCAGCCGGTGGACCTGACCAGCGCCGTGCGCGGGCCGCCGCCGCGGGAGGCGCCGGTGGCGCTGGACGTCACCCTGAAGGCCAACCGCGGGGTGTTCGTGAAGGGCAGGGGCCTGGATGTGGAGCTGTCGCTGGACGCCCATGTCACCGGCACGACCAACACGCCGGTGCTCGGCGGGACCGCGCGGGTGGTGCGTGGCGACTACGACTTCGCCGGCAAGCGGTTCCAGTTCGACAACCGCGGCGTGATCTACCTCGGCTCGACGGCCGAGGCGATCCGGCTGGACCTGACGGCGACCCGGGACGACCCGGCGCTGACCGCGGTGATCCGCATCACCGGCACCGCCGCCAAGCCCAAGATCGCGCTCACCTCGACGCCGGTGCTGCCCACCGACGAGGTCCTCTCCCAGGTGCTGTTCGGTTCGTCCGCCAGCCAGCTGAGCTCGGGCGAAGCGGCGCAACTGGCCTCGGCGCTCTCGGCCCTGGCCACGGGCGGCGGCTTCGACGTGGTCGGCGGGCTGCGCAACTTCGCCCGCCTCGACCGCCTGGCGTTCGGCTCGGACGCCTATGGCGCGGCCACGGTCGCCGGCGGCAAGTACCTGACCGACAACGTCTATCTCGAGGTCGGCGGCGGCGGCCGCGAAGGCGCCACGGCCTCGATCGAGTGGCGCGTGAAGAAGACCCTGTCGTTCATCTCCCGCGTCACCCGCCAGGGCGACACGCGGCTGAGCGTGCGCTGGCGCAAGGACTACTGAGGCGGCGGTTCCCTGCTGGAGCCCCCATCCCCGCCTTCGGCGGTACTTCCCCCAGAGGGGGAAGAGATCGGTAAGCGCTGTCAGATTCTCTTCCCCCTCTGGGGGAAGTCCCCGCGAAGCGGGGGATGGGGGCTCCAGCGCAGCGCTATCCCGCCAGCATCGGCAGGGCGGTGGTGAACTTGATCTCTTCCATGGCGAAGCTGGAGCTGACGTCGGCCAGCGGGGCGGTGGCGATCAGGCGCTTGTAGAAGCGGTCGTAGGCGGCGATGTCGGCCACGGCGACCTTCAGCAGATAGTCCACCTCGCCGCTGATGCGGTAGAATTCCAGCACCTCGGGCAGGGCGCGTGCGCCGCGGGCGAAGGCGGCGATCCACTCGGCGTCGTGCCGGTTGGTGCGCACCGAGACGAACACCACCAGGGGCGCGCCGGCCGCTTCGCGATCCACCAGGGCGACGCGGCGGGTGATCACGCCCTCGTCCTGCAGCCGCTTGACCCGCTTCCAGCAAGGCGTCTGCGACAGCCCCACGCGCTGGGCCAGGTCGGCGATGGCCACGGTGGCGTCGTCCTGCAGCACGGCCAGGATGCGGCGGTCGATGGCGTCGAGAGGCATGTTCTTCCTGGGGGTCAATTTCGAGAACCAGATTCTCGATATCACAAATTGCGCAGTCAGATCGAAGAAGCCATTCCCCGCATCCGGCGCGACATTGGCCCCAGCCTGATTTGTCGGAGTTCGATCCATGCTGGAGCGCTTCTCGGAGCATCCCCATTCCGTCGGCGAGAGCTATGGCCAGCACCTGGGGACGGCCTGGAGCTTCGCCTTCACCCTGCTGGGCGCGGGGCTGGCCGCCCTGGCGCATGGGCTGGCGCCGTTCCTGTTCGAGCACACCGCCAGCGACACCGTGCAGCGGCTCAACGCGCGAATGATCGCGCGCCGGGCGTCGGGCGCCGCAAGCCGGCCTCAGCCCTTGAAGCCGGTCGCCACGATGTAGACTTCGGAGCTGTCGGCCCGGCTGGCCTTGGGCTTGACGTTCCGTACGTCGGTGAAGTGGCGCTTCAGTTCGCCGAACATCACGCCGGTCTCGCCCCCCTGGAACGCCTTGGCCACGAAGGCGCCGCCGGGCTTCAGCACCTGGATGGCGAACTCCGCGGCGGCCTCGATCAGGCCCATGATCCGCAGGTGGTCGGTCTGGCGGTGGCCGATGGTGTTGGGGGCCATGTCCGACAGCACGAGGTCCGGCGCGCCGCCCAGCAGTTCGATCAGCCGTTCGCCGCAGCCCGGCTCGGTGAAGTCCGCCTGGATCAGCGCCGCGGGGGGCAGGGGGTCCACCGCCAGCAGGTCGACGCCCGCCACAGCGCCGACGCCCTTCTGCAGCGCCACCTGCACCCAGCCGCCCGGCGCACAGCCCAGGTCGATCACCCGCGCGCCCTTGCGCAGCAGATGGAACCGCTCGTCGATCTCCAGCAGCTTGAAGGCGGCGCGTGAGCGGTAGCCGCGGGCCTTGGCCTCGGCGACGTACGGATCGTTCAGCTGCCGCTCCAGCCAGGCCTGGGACGAGGGCGTGCGGTCCTTGGCGCTCTTCAGCCGCTTGGCGGTCTGGCGTCCGGCGTCGGTGCCGCCGGTGGGCGGGCGCACCATGCGCTTGCGGGGCGGTTCGTCACTCATGGCCGGCCTCCCGCGCGGCGGGCCTCGACGGCCGGCGGCGGCGCGGCCGGCGGCGGCGCTGCTCCGACATCAGGGACAGCAGCAGGCCCTCGCGCAGGCCGCGGTCGGCGACGCGGACCCGGTCGCACGGCCAGACCTCCTGCACCGCCTGCAGAATGGCGGCGCCCGCCAGCACCAGGTCGGCGCGGTCGGGGCCGATGCAGGGTTCGGCGGCGCGCTCCACCGGACCCAGGCTCGCCAGGCGGTTGGCCACCGTCTCGCACTCCTGCCGGGTCATCCACAGGCCGTCGACCTTGGTGCGGTCGTAGCGGCGCAGGCCCAGGTGCAGGCCGGCCAGGCTGGTGATCGCGCCGGAGGTGCCCACGAGGTGTGCTCGGCCGGCCTCGAAGATCGGGCGGAAGTCGTCGGCGTGGGGGAAGGCGGCGAGTTCGTGCTTCACCGCCTCGACCATGTCGCGGAACCAGGCGCCGTCGCCGACCCGCTCAGGGAAGCGCTCGGCCAGGGTCACCACGCCCATCGGGATCGACAGCCACGCCTTGATCGGCAGGCGCCAGTGGGCGAGGCGCTTGGGGTCGACGTCCAGGCCGCGGTCGGCCAGGTCGATCCAGGAGAGCTCCGTCGAGCCGCCGCCCACGTCCAGCACCAGGGCCGCCTCGGACGTGCGGTCCAGCAGGTTCAGGCAGCCGGCGACGGAGAGCTGAGCCTCCTCGCGCGGGGTGATGATCGACAGCTTCAGGCCGGTGCGCTCGGCGACCTGTTCCACGAACTCCGCGCCGTTCTCGGCCGAGCGGCAGGCCTGGGTGGCGATGGCGCGCACCTTCACCGCGCCGCGGCGCTGGATCTTGTCGGCGCACACGCGCAGCGCGCCCATCGCCCGTTCCATGGCGTCGGGCGAGAGACGGCCGGTCTGGCTGAGGCCCTCGCCGAGCCGGACGATGCGCGAATAGGCGTCGACGATGCGGAAGCCGCGGGCCGTCGGCGTGGCGATCAGCAGCCGGCAGTTGTTCGTACCCAGATCGAGCGCGGCAAAAGTGCGCTGCTCGTCCGGCGCGCGTCTCGGGCCGGTCCCGCGACCGCCCGGCGCCCTTGCCGCCTCACCCATGTCTTGCCCTAACACTCTGAAGGCAAAGGGCTTTTGACAGGGCGCCCCCGCCTCGCTTCGCGGTGACCTTAGCAACCCTTTTCGCCTTGCGATAGCCGCCCCCATAAGGCAAACGGAGCCATAACCGTTCATCTTCCAGTCAGGGGTTGGGGTGTAGCGTCATCTCATGAGTGTTCGACTCGCCAAGTTTGCCATTGGCCAAGTGGTCAAGCACCGGGTGTACAACTTCCGGGGCGTGATCTTTGACGTCGACCCGGTGTTCGCCAACACGGAAGAGTGGTGGTCGGCCATTCCGGAAGAGGTCCGGCCACGCAAGGACCAGCCGTTCTATCACCTGCTGGCCGAGAACGATCAGACGACCTACGTCGCCTATGTCTCCGAGCAGAATCTACTGCCCGACGAGAGTGGAGAGCCGGTGCAGCACCCGCACACCGCGCTGATCTTCGAGACCTTCAAGGGCGACCACTACGAGCTGCGCCCGCGCATCACCCACTGAGGTCGCAGGGGATTTCTCCCCACCGTCAAACACCCCCGCGAGGAACAAGCCGGTTCGCATGATGCGGCCAGCCGACGCCGGCGCACCCACCCTCAAGTCAATCCGCCAGGCGCCCGGATCGGGGCGCTCGCGCCCGCCCGAATCGGGCGCCCTGCCGGCCGCATGGCCGCAACGGCGCGGGCCCCGCGCGGGTTGCAGACTTAAGGTCAAGCGGGTGCGGAAATGGCGTGGACGGATCTCTTCAGGACAGGTCGGAGCTTCGGGGTCGAGCCGCGGCGGCGTCCGCCGGAGCCCCGGCCGGACCAGGCCTGGCTGCACATCCGCTCGGTGGCCGCCGACGGCCGGCGCCATCTGCTGCAGTATGCGGTCGCCGACGACTTCGGCGCGGTGATGCTGAGTGCGTTCGTGCGCGTCGAGAGCCCGGTGGGCGAGCCCACCGAGGCCGCGTGCGCCGCGGTGGCCGGCGCCCATGCCCTGGACTGGCGGGGTCTGGAAGGGGCGCTGTCGGTATGCGAGGGGCTGCGGCTCACGGCTTTCGGCGCAGGCCTCGCCCGCGGCCTGCTGCCGGCGCCGGCGACCGATCGCCTGGCCGGCTTCGACTGCGCCCGCGAGCGCTTCGTGCGCCTGGCGCGCCGCGAGCGGCTGCGGCTGGAGCCCGGCGAGCCGGCCGAGCTGAACGACGCCCGCGCCCTGGTCGGCCTGCCGCCGGAACGCAATCCTGACGCGGCGCTGCGGGCGCTGGCGCTGCGGGACCTGTGCCGCTGGATGGACGGACGCTCGGACCGGGCCGAGCCTCGCAGTTTCCTGCAATAGGGCGCCGTTTACGCCGGCTCGATCAGGCCAGCCGGGACAGGTCGTGGAAGAAGCCGTCCAGACTGGCGGCCGGGCCCACATGATAGAGGCCGTCCTCGCTGCGGCGAACCTCGCCACGCGCGGTCAGGGCGGCCAGCTTGCGGCGCACCGTCTCGCGGGGGATGCCGGTGATCTCGGCGATGCTGAAGGCGTTGAGGCCCCTGGCCGGCGCCGCGCTGACCTGCGCCGCGGCCCGCGCCTGGCCGTGCTCCGCCAGCATGAACACCATGTAGATCAGGTACTGGTCGAGGTCGCCGTCGAACCGTCCGCGCATTTCGGTGAGCACCGCCGAGAACTGGCCGCCCCACTTGTATAGCCGCCGCGCCTCCTCCGCCGTGCGGGTGGGCGCCGGGTCCTCCGGAGGGGCCGACCCCGCCGCGCCGTCGTCCGGCCGCGCCGCCGCGTAGGCCAGGTAGCGCCGCAGCCGCGCCCCGCCCGAACGATAGCTCAGCGGCGTCGGCCGCTCGGTGGGGGCCAGGGGACCGCCGCCGGAGGCGGGGCGCACGATCGGGCAGGGTTCAGGGGGCGGCAATGCGCTCGACATCACTTCAGACCTCGGATGCCACCCCGACCTGAGGTTTAGCAGAGCTTGGCGAACGATCGGTTAAGCGGCCTGTGAATTGTGGGGATAGTTGCCTGAAAAGATTGTGCAATCGGGGACTCCGTCGAGTGGCCGACATTCCACCTGTGGTATAGGCAAAGTTCCATCGCCCGGCTCCGGGCCGGGCGTCGGGTGGGGGCGGCGCCCGGGCCTCAGGGCCTCGCCGCCGCGCCGCCGCGGCGCGCCCGCACCGGGCCGCCGTCCACCCGGATCATCGCGGCGTTGGTGAAGCTCGAGGCGTCGCTGGCGAGGTAGAGGGCCGTGCCGATGATCTCGTCCGGTCGGCCGACGCGCAGGCCGGCCTTGGTGTAACCCGGGTTGTCGGGATCACGCGGATCGGCCCAGTGGTCGGAGATGTCGGTGGCGAAGGGGCCGACGATGATGCTGTTCACCCGCACGTTCGGGCTGTAGGCCGCCGCGAAGCCCTCCGTGAGCGAATTGATCGCCGCCTTGGCCCCCGCATAGGGCAGGGCGTAGGGCGAGGCCGTCACGGCCGCGACCGACGACATGTTGATCACCGACCCCCCGGCGCCCTCGTGCATGCGCTTGCCGACCAGGGCGGTCAGCCGGAAGGGGCCCTTGAAATTCAGGGCGACGACCTTGTCGAAGGCGTCCTCGGTGACCTGGTCGAGGGATGGGTACAGCGGCGACATGCCGGCGTTGTTGACCAGGATGTCGACCTTGCCGAAGTGGTTCCAGACCGCGTCGGCCATCGGTTCGATGGCGTCCCAGCGGCCCAGGTGGCAGCCGTAGGCGAGGGCGCGGCGGCCCCGCGCCTCGACCTCGCCGGCGACGATCTCGCAGGCGTCGACCTTGCGGCTGACCACCGCCACGTCCGCGCCCGCCTCGGCGAAGGCCAGCGCCATCTCCCGCCCCAGCCCCCGCGAGCCGCCGGTGATCAGGGCGACCTTGCCGGAAAGGTCGAAACGGTCCGCCATGGCGTCCTCCTGTCGCTTTCTGCAGCAAAGGGCGGGCGCTGCGCGGCTGTCCAGAGTCACCCCGGGTGAGGTCGCAGCAGAAAGCGCCGCTTCATGCCGCCGCGGCGATTCCCCGGCCTTCCGAAACCCTCTACGGTTGTCGGCAAAGCGGCCGAAGAATGCTGGGGGGCCGTTCGAGGGGCCGACGCATGCAGTCCGAGTCGCAACCGCCTGAACACGGGTCACCTGAGGACGGATCTCCTGAGCTGGTGGCTGCGGAACGCGGGCCGCCCGAGTTCGTCGAAGCGCTCGCGCCGTTGCCCTATCACCGCGCCCTGGTGGCGCACCTGAAGGCCGAGGAGCCCGAGGTCTGGGCATGGGCGTCATCGTTCGAGGTGCAGGAGCAGAACCGGCAGGATGTCCGGGCGGGCCTGCTGCGCGACACCTATCGCCTGACGGCCGAGGCCCATCCGGCCGCGTACGCGGCGTGTCATTCAGTGATGGCCCGGCTCGGCATCGACGCCCCGGCGACGCTGTATCAGGCCGGCGGCGCGACGATGAACGCCGCGCTGATGTACCTGCCGGGCGAGGCGCACGTGATCCTGCACGGGCCCATCCTGGAACAGCTGAGCGACGGGGAACTTCTCGCCCTGATGGGGCACGAACTGGCCCACTATCGGCTGTGGTCGATCGAGCAGGGAGACTTCTACACGGCCTCGCGGATCCTCGATCAGACACTGGCCAATCCCGGCGCCGCGCCCAGCCACGTGCAGAGCGCCAGGCTCTATGGGCTCTACACCGAGATCTATGCCGACCGCGGGGCCGCCTTCGCCGCGGATGACGCCGGGCCGGCGATCACGACCTTGGTCAAGGTCCACGCGGGCGCCGCCACCGTCGATCCCGCCGCCTATCTGGCCCAGGCGGCCGAACTGGAGACCGCGGACCCGTCGTTGTCGCAGGGCTATTCGCATCCTGAGACCTTCCTGCGAGCCCAGGCCGTGGACCGGTGGCGACGTGGCGATCCGCAGTTGGATGGCTGGCTGCGGCGGCGGCTGCAGGGTCCGTTGTCGCTTGGGCGGCTGGATCTGGTCGACCAGGCCGAACTGACCCGCGTGACCCGCGGCTTCATCGCCCGCTTCCTGGAGGACAGGACCCTGGCGAGCGAGGAGGTGATGACCCAGGTCCGCCGATACTTCCCGGATTGGCGCGACGACGAGCCGCCCCTCGAGCCCGACGCCCTCCTGCCCGATCGGGCGGACGACAGCGTACGCGACTATCTCGGTTTCGTGATGCTGGACCTGGCGTTGGTGGACGTGGATCAGCGCGATCACGCTCTGCTCGCGGCGGCGCGCGCCGCCGGCGTTCTGGGGCGTGGCGACGCCTTCCTGGAAGCCCTGAAGCGCGACGCCAAGCTCGGTCGGCGTGAAGTCGACGCCCTCGCTCGCAAGCTGAAGGCGGCGGCATGAGCGAGGCGGTCGAAGCATCCCAATCGCTGGCCCAGGTCCTCGACGCCCTGGGCGGCGCCGCCCTGCCGATCGACGACGTGCTGTTCGCGGTTCTGCCGCTGATGCGCCAGGTCGCGGCGCTGCACCAGGCCGGCCGCGTGGCCGCGCTCGGGGCCGGCGACGTGCTGCAGGACGCGCAGGGACGCCTGGGGCTGCGCAGGGCCGAAGGGACCGAGCCGTCGTACGACCTGGCCGCGGTGCGCAAGGTCCAGCCGCAGCCGGGCTCGGCGCTGAATGTCATCGACGAGCTGCGCGTCACCCACGACGCCGATACCGGCGTGGAGGTCGAGTCGCTGCAGGCCCAGTCCGGCGCCGAGGCGATCAGCAAGCCTGCGTATCTCGTCGGATTCGACGCCTGGGAACTGCGGCTGGGGCACCATGACGAGATCACCGACATCTTCCTCGTGGGCCAGATCCTGGCCTGCCTGGCGTGCGGGCTCGACTTTGCCGATCCGGACGACGTCCAGCGCTTTGCCCGCAACCACGGCAACCTCTTCCTGCTGAACCGGCGCCTCAACCCGGTCCTGGCGGGGGTGATCGGCGAGATGACCGCCCTGAACCGGCACGCGCGGGCGACTGACCTGGCCGACCTGGTCCGGCGCCTGGAGACCTGGCGCGACCAGCCCGCCGGCCTGGATATCGACCGGGTCCTGGGGGCGGCCGACGGGGCCGCGCCGCGCCGGACGGCGGTGCTGTCGCACCTGCGCGACCGGCTGTTCGACCTGTCTCGCCGCAACCGGCTGATCTATTTCCGTCCGAGCCAGGCCAGTGTGAACCTGACCGTCGCCAGCGTGCCGCTGGTGTTGCGGCTGGAGAGCATCAAGCCGGACGACCTGTGCGTCTGGGGCGGCGCGTTCGCTGCCGATGTCATCGCCGGCAAGCCCGTCAGCCTGCGCCGCTGGCTGCGTTTCGAGGACCAACCGTATCTGCCCGGCGCCCTCGACCGGCTGATCCAGACCGCCCGCCGTGACCGCTCGGAGTTCGGCTTCAGCCACCTGCGGCTGGTGATCGCCTACCTGCGCTGGAACAACCTGAAGGAAGCGCCGGACGAGCGCATCGTCTCGCCGCTGCTGTGGCTGCCGGTGGAGTTGGTCAAGCGCAAGGGCGTCACCGACCAGTACGTGCTGGAGCTCTCCGGCGACGAGGCCGAGTTCAACCCCGCCCTGCGCCACCATCTGCGTCAGCTGCACGATATCCGGCTGCCGGAGACCGTGGACCTGGAGACGGTCTCGCTGGAACAGATCCACGCCGACCTGACAGCGCAGATCAAGGCGTCGGAGCCGGGCGTCGACCTGCGCCTGGTGACCCGTCCGGCGATCCGCCTGATCCATCAGAAGGCGGTGCAGCGGCTGCAGCAGTTCCAGCGGCGACGCGGTCGCGACGCCCTGCGCGGCGGCCAGCTGGCGCGGCCGGACTTCAGCTACGACCGCGACGACTACCGTCCGCTCGGCCTGGCTCTGTTCGAAGGCCAGGTCCGGCCCAGCCCGCTGCCCATGCGAAGCGCTGTGGGCGCGCGCGCAGCGCCGTCGCCGATGCGCATGGCGCCCCGTTCCGACACGGCCGAGGCGCTGACCTACGATCTGCCGGAAGATGGCGGGCACAAGTTCGCCTGGGACCTGGACCTGACCCAGGTGACGCTGGCCAACTTCAACTACAAGAAGATGTCCCTGGTGCGGGACTACAACCAGCTGATCGACGAGCCGGCGCCCAATCCAGGCTTCGATCGGATATTCTCCATCGAGCCGCGGGCGGTCGAGACCCAGCCCCCGGCGCCGATCCCGATCGAGGACCAGTGGAACGTCGTGCCGGCCGACGGCACGCAGAACGCCGCTGTCGCCGTGGCGCGCAGCGGCCGCAGCTTCATCATCCAGGGCCCCCCGGGCACCGGCAAGTCTCAGACGATCACCAACCTGATCGCCGACTACGCCGGGCGGGGCAAACGCGTGCTGTTCGTCTGTGAGAAGCGCGCCGCCCTCGACGTGGTCTTCCACCGGCTCAAGCAGAGCGGCCTCGATGACCTGTGCTGCCTGATCCATGACTCGCAGTCGGACAAGAAGGCCTTCGTCGGCAATCTGCGCGAAGGCTACGAGCAGTGGATCGGCCAGGCCGACAGTTTCGACGCCAACGCTCAGGCGCGCAGCGCGGCGGCGACGGTGGCCAGCGAGCAGCTCGCGCGCATCGAACGCTTCGAGCGGTTGATGACGGAGCGCAGCGATGCCCTGGGCGCCTCGATCCGGGCGCTGATGCGGCGGATCATGGAGCTACCCGACGCGGATGACGCCGTCGGGCCGGCGGTGCGTGAGCGCCTGCCGGACTATGCGGAGTGGGACTCCAGGCGTGACCTCGTGGGCCGTCTGGCGCGGCTGCTGCGCGATCGACTGGGCGTGCAGAGCCTGGCCGAGCATCCCTTCTCCCGCTTGGGCGCAGGCCTCGTCGGACAACCCCAGGCCTATGCCCAGACCCTGGCCGCGATCGAGGCGTGCGAGGCGGTGCTCGACGGGTTGGATGAGGCGTTCGAGGACGAGCGGCGCAGCCTGTCCGGCGCCTTGACCCTCGCCGACGCCTTGCTGATGGCCCGGACCGCGCGGGACGTGGCCGCCCTTGGGCTGGCGGACCGGCTCGATCTGCTGGACCCGACCTCGGGCGCGGCCCGCGACCTCGCAGCAGGCGTCGATGATCTGGCCAGGCTCACTGCGGCGCGCGACACGTGCGCGGCGGCCACCGTCCATTGGCGCGACAAGCTCTCGGCCCAGGACACCCAGGCCGCGCTCGATCTGGCCCGCAGCCAGGAACGCTCGATCCTCAGGGTCCTGTCGCCGGCCTGGTGGAGGCTGAGCGGCGAGCTCAAGCGGCGCTACGACCTCTCAAGGCACGCGGTGCGACCGCGTTTCAGCGTCCTGCTGGGCGACCTGGCCGCCGAACAGGCGGCGGAGGCGGCGCGCGCGGCGGCGGAACAGGCGCTCAAGGCGCGCTACCGCATCACCGATGTCGACGCCTTCGTTCGTGCGGTCGCCGATCTGACACCGGTGGTGCGTGGCGCGGCCCTGAAGGGCCTGTTGGCGACGTTGCACGCCGCGCCACAGACCGCCGCCCTCGATGGCGCGACCGCCGAGTCGCTGGAGCGGCTGCAGGCGGTGGTGTTGCGCGACTTCCGGGCGCCGGCGGACCAGAGCCTGGAAGACCTCGCCAAGTGGCTGCGCGACCTGCGCGAGGCTCTGGAAGACCTGCCGGACCTGTTGCCTATCCTACAGGAACTGCATGCCGCAGGCCCCGCCTTCGCCGGCATGATCCAGGATCTGCCGCTGGCGCCGGCCAGGATGGAGGCGCTGGTGGCCACCGAGTCACTGGCCCGCCGGCTGCGAAGCGACCCTGAGCTGGCTCAGTTCGATGGCGCGGCCCTGACCCTGGCCGCCCGCCGGGTGACCCGGGCCCAGGCGCTGGGGACGGAACGCAACGCGGCCCTGGTGCGGGCGACGCAGCATCGCAAATTCCTGGACAATGTGCGTCGCTCGAGCCTGTCGATCGCCCAGCTCGACGATGCGGGACGCCGCTTCCGAAAGGGCTACAGCACCGGGCGCCGCGAGTTGGAGCACGAGTTCGGCAAGAGCATGCGCTATCGCTCGATCCGGGAACTCGCGGGGGGCGATTCCGGTGCGGTGATCAACGATTTGAAGCCGATCTGGCTGATGAGCCCGCTGTCGGTGTCCGACACCCTGCCGCTGGCCGCTGACCTGTTCGACGTGGTGATCTTCGACGAGGCCAGCCAGATCCCGATGGAGGAGGCCGTGCCGGCGCTCAGCCGGGCGCGCCAGGTGATCGTGGTCGGCGATGAGATGCAGCTGCCGCCTACCAGCTTCTTCTCCGCCGCCCCCGACGAGGACGAGACCACCGTGGTGGCCGAGGAAGGCGGCGATCGGATCGCCATCACCCTGGACGCCGACAGCCTGTTGAACCAGGCGGCGAGAAACCTGCCCGCCACCTTGCTGGCCTGGCACTATCGCAGCCGCTACGAGGCGCTGATCAGCTTCTCCAACGCGGCCTTCTACGAAGGCCGGCTGATCACCATCCCGGATCGGCAGATCGACGACACGGGCGCCGCGGTGGCGCCGACGGGCTCCCAGGACGAAGCGGCGGCAAGGCTGGGCGTCGACAATCTGTTGAGCCGAGCGCTGAGCTTCCACGCGGTGCAGGACGGCGTCTACCTCAGCCGGGCCAACGCGCCGGAAGCCCGTTACATCGCCCGGCTGGTGCGCGAGTTGTTGGCGCGCGAGACCGGCATGAGCGTCGGCGTCGTCGCGTTCTCGGAGGCGCAGCAGGGCGAGATCGAAGCGGCGCTGGACGCCTTGGCGGCCGAGGACCCGGCCTTCTCGGCCCGGCTGGAGGCGGAGTACGTGCGCGAGGACGAGGGGCACTTCAACGGCCTGTTCGTCAAGAACCTCGAGAACGTGCAGGGCGACGAACGCGACGTGATCATCCTCAGCGTCTGCTACGCGCCGGGTCCGGACGGACGGATGCTGATGAACTTCGGCCCGATCAACCAGCGGGGCGGCGAGAAGCGGCTCAACGTGATCTTCAGCCGCGCCAAGCAGCGGATGGCCCTGGTCTCGACGATCCGCGCCGAGGCGATCACCAACACCCACAACGACGGCGCGGCGGCCTTCAAGGCCTTCCTGCAGTTCGCCGAGGCCAGCGCGCGGGGCGAGGCCGAGCAGTCGCAGGCGGTGCTGGCCGGGCTCAATCCCGGCGCGCGCCGTGCGTTCGCGGCGGCGCCGCCCGCCGATCCCCTGCGCACCGCCCTGGCGGCCGCCCTGCGGGCGCGCGGCCACGACGTGCGCGAGCATGTCGGCCGCTCCCAATTCCGTTGCGACCTGGCTATCGCGGGGCCGGGCGGCTTCATGCTGGCCATCCTGCTGGACCCGCCGGCGACGGCGGAGCCATTGGCCCCGCCACGCGAGCGCTATGTGTTCCGGCCGGACATCCTGCGCCGGTTCGGCTGGCCGGTGATGGAGGTGCTGTCGGCGGATTGGCTGCGCGATCCTGCCGGCGTGTTGGCGCGGATTGAGGCTAGGCTGGCCGACGACGACGCCGACGAGGAAGACGACCTGCACGATCCGGTCATCGCCGCGCTGGAGGCGCGCCCGGTGGCGGCCTGGCCGCCGGCGCAGGCCGACGACCACGCCCCGACCGCGATGCCGCTCGCAGCCCTGCCGCCAGGCATGCGCGAGTTCCGCTTCCGGCAGGGCTCGTCCAACAAGTTCTGGCGCATCGGGGCCGAGGGCCTGGACGTGACGGTGATGTTCGGCCGCGTCGGGACCAAGGGCCAGGCGGTGGTGAAGACCTATGAAAGCCCGGCCCGCGTGCGCCGCGAGGTGAACAAGCTGATCGATGAGAAGCTGCGCAAGGGCTACGAGGAGGTCGAGGTCTCCCTGCAGGGCAAGTAGGCGTCAGGCAGGGCGGGTCGCGTCGCCTGGCGGCCGCCGCTCCGTCAGCCAGGCGAGCGCCGTCGCCACCAGGTAGGCGGCCAGGGCGGTCAGCGCCATGCCGGTCGGCTGGCCGCCGCCGCCGCCCATCTCGTCGACCACCTGCAGCACGACCAGGGCCGACAGGAAGCCGAGCGCCGGCCAGAGCGACCGGCCCTGCGCGCGGCGCTGGAAGGTCCAGGCGCCGGCGGCGATCGCCACCAGGCCCATCTCCAGCGCCAGCTCGGGCCCGGGCAGGTTCCAGAGGCCCAGGCCGACCTTCGGCCCACCCGGAAACAGCTCCAGGTCCGGCCGATGCACCAGCAGGTCCAGCAGCCAGTGCGAGAACACCACCAGGCCGATCAGCGCCGCGGCGCGCCAGGGCAGGCGCATCGCCCAGCGCGCAGCCAGGGCCGCCGCCAGCGAGATCGCCAGGGAGCCCGGCAGGCTGTGGGTGAAGGGCATGTCGTAGAGGTCGAGGCCGCTGCCCGGCAGGGACGGGTCGATGCGCAGCTTCTCCACGCCGCCGATCACCAGGCCGCTCCAGCCGATGTCCAGCAACTGGCAGGCGCCGACATAGGCCCACAGCGGGGCGCGGGGCTCCGCGGCCTTCGCGGCCAGGGCGGCGGCGTAGTGTCCGACGAACATGGGGTGCTTCCTGTCTGGCTGGGCGTTGTCGCCGTGCGGCCAGGAACCGCGGGAGGCCCGCAGGCGCAATCCGCCAAAGGCGTAGAGCGGCGCTACAGTTCTGTAACCTGCTTCAGTCCGGTAACACGTTCGGGCATAGTCGCCCCTGGCGTGCAGCCGGGGCGGGGCGGATGGTCGGGGATTTCCTCAGCGAGGTGAAACGCCGGCGCATCGTCCGCGTCGCCAGCGTCTACGCCGTGACCTGCTGGGCGGTGTTCCAGGTCGCCGCCACCCTGTTCCCGGTGCTGCGCCTGCCGGCCTGGACCGTGACCCTGACGGCGGTGCTGCTGATGCTCGGCCTGCCGGTGGCGCTGATCATCGCCTGGGCGTTCGAGGCCTCGCCGGAAGGCATCCGCCGCACGCCCGCGCCGTCCAAGCGGGCCGCGAAGCAGCGCCTGGCGTGGTCGGACTGGCTGCTGATGGCGACGGCGGTGGCGATCCTGGGCGTCACCGGCGCGCAGATGGCGGGCGTCGTCCGCCCTCTCGGCCTCTCGCGCGGCGATTCGGAGCCGCAGGCGTCGGACCGGTCGGTGGCGGTGCTGCCGTTCGTCAACTTCAGCGACCAGAAGGACGGCGACCTGTTCGCCGACGGCCTGTCCGAGGAGGTGATCAACGGCCTGGCGCAGCTGCCGGACCTCAAGGTCGCCGGCCGCACCTCGGCCTTCTATTTCAAGGGGCGCAACGACGACCTGCGCGTGATCGGCCGCAAGCTGGGCGTCGCCAACGTGCTGGAAGGCTCGGTGCGCCGCGAGGGCGACAAGCTGCGGGTCACCGTGCAGCTGATCAAGGTGGCCGACGGCTTCCACATCTGGTCGGAGACCTACGACCGGACGATGAACGACGCCTTTGCCATCCAGTCCGACATCTCGCATCGGGTCGCCGAGGTGCTGAAGGTCAAGCTGGCGCTCGGCGGGCCGCAGTCCGCCGCCCCGGATCCCGAAGCCTTCCGCGACCAGCTGATCGCCACCGCCCAGCTTCGCCGGCTGGGCCTCAAGGAGGTCACCGCGGCGCGCGACACCTTCAAGCGGCTGATCGACAGCGGCGACGCCAACGCCGCCACCTACGCGGGGTATGGCCAGGCGCTGGAGCTGCTGGCGCAGAACTATCTGGTGCTGGATTTCCGCCAGGCGGACGCCGAGGCCAAGGTCGCCATCGACCATGCCGTGGCGCTGGACCCCAATTCCGTCGACGCCCTGCTGGCGCAGGGCATGCGCTGCGTGATCCGCACCCTCCGCATGTCAGACCAGGACTGCATCGGCGGCGCGCGGGCGACCTACCAGCGGGCCCTGGCGCTCGCGCCGCGCAATCCCGACGTGCTGACCACCTACGCCAACTTCCTCTACCACCACGAGGACCCGGCCCAGGGGCTGGCCCTGGCCAACCGCGCCCTGGCGATCGATCCGCTGAACCGCCTCGCCCTGCTGACCGCCGCCAAGTCGCAGGCTGCCATGGGCCACTTCGCCGACGCCGAGGCCCGCTACCACGCCGCCATCGACCTCTTCCCGGATCTGGTGGACGCCAAGCAGGAACTGGGGCTGATCCTGGTGGAGGAGGGCAAGCTCGACCAGGCCGCGCCCTGGCTGAAGGCGGCCGCCGCACCCAACACCGACCCCTCGGCGGCGCTGGAGCTGGCGCACCTGTACCTGAACCTGGGCATGCTGCCGCAGTTCAAGGCCGCCGCCGCGCCGCTGGGCCAGCCCGGGCCCACGTCGCGCATCCCGCGCGCGCTGGAGCTGGTGTCCGGCCAGGACTTCCGCGGGGCGCTGGCGTTCTGCGAAAAGGCCTATGCCGAAACCGGCGATGGCGTGTGGAGCACCTCGACCATCGAGATGGCGGTGATGGTCGGCGACTACCAGAAGGCCCGCGACATGGCCCTGAAGGTCAGCCCGGCGCTCTACCAGTCCGAGCCGCAGGTCGACCCGTCGCTGGCCTTCGACGCCGTCCTGGCGGCGCAGACTTCGACCAGCTCGGCGACCACGCCCAGGCCCGCCGCATCCTCGACCGCCTCCTGGCCGCCACCGCGCCCCGGCCGGGGGTGCGCCTGTCCAACGAGCGGCGGCTGGCGCGGATTCTCGCCTACGGGGTGCTGGGCGACCGCGAGCATGCCATCGCCGAGCTGCAGGCCGCCGAGGCCGGCGGCTATCGCACCCTGATCGACATCAACGCCTGGATCCGCCTGGACCGCTACCCGATGGTGGCCTCGGTGCGCAGCGACCCGCGCTTCCAGGCGATCATCGCCCGCATCGACGCCGACAACGCCCGCATGCGGGGGGCCGTCCTGGCTGCGGGCGGCTGAACTCGGTCCTTCCCATTGCCTGCCGTCAAGTCGTCCTTCTCCCCTTGCGGGAGAAGGATGACGGCGTTGCCGGCGTCCGGGGACAGTCTGTCCCGCTTTTCGTCAAAGCGGCGCGCAGACCGTTTCCAGCCAGGCCCGCACGTCCGCCGGCGCCTGCGGGCCGACCACGGCCAGCACCCGGGCGTGGTAGGCGTCCATCTGCGCGCGTTCCTCGGCGGTCAGCATCTCCACCACGATCAGCCGCCGGTCGATGGGCGCCAGGGTCAGGGTCTCGAAGCCCAGCATCGGCCGCTCGCCGCCCTCGATGGCCGCAGGCGCGGTGACGAACTGCAGGTTCTCGATGCGGATGCCGTATTCGCCTTCCTTGTAGTAGCCCGGCTCGTTGGAGACGATCATGCCCGGCCGCAGGGCGACGCTGTTCGGCAGCTTGGAGATCCGCTGCGGTCCTTCGTGCACGCCCAGGTACGAGCCGACGCCGTGGCCGGTGCCGTGGTCGAAGTCGAGGCCCGCGGACCACAGCGGGACCCGCGCCAGGGCGTCCAGGGCCGAGCCGGTGGTGCCGGCCGGGAAGCGCACCCGGCCGAGGGCGAGATGGCCCTTCAGCACCAGGGTGAAGCGTTCGGCCATCTCCCGGGTCGGCTCGCCGATGGCCACCGTGCGGGTGACGTCGGTGGTGCCGTCCAGGTACTGGGCGCCGGAGTCGACCAGCAGCAGCGAGCCCTTCTCGGTGCGCTTGTTGAGGCGCTGGGTCGGCCGGTAGTGGACGATGGCGCCGTTGGACGCCGCGCCGGCGATGGTGTCGAACGACAGGTCCTTCAGCGCCCCGGTGGCCTCGCGGAAGCCCTCCAGCCGCGTGACCACCTCCACCTCGTCCGGCAGGGTCTCCTGGGCCTCGGTGGCGATCCAGTGCAGGAACCGGCTCAGGGCGACGCCGTCGCGGGCGTGGGCCCGGCGCGCGCCTTCGATCTCGACCGGGTTCTTGCAGGCGCGGGGCAGGGCGGTGGGGTCGGCGGCGCGAACCACCCTGGCCCCGGCGCCGGCCAGGGTGTCGAAGTACCAGGCCGAGGACTGGCCGGCATCCACCAGCACGGTCTTGCCCTTCAGGTCGGCCAGCGCCGCCGGCAGGTCGTCCGGGGTCTCCAGGCTGACCTGGTTGCCCAGCCAGGCGGGCAGATCCTCGGTGACCTTCTCGGGATCCAGGAACAGCCGCGCCGTGCCGTCGGCGTTCAGCACGGCCTGGGCCAGCGGCAGGGGCGAGCGGATCACGTCGCCGCCGCGCACATTGAACAGCCAGGCGATCGACGCCGGCGCGGTCAGCACCGCGGCGTCCGCGCCCTGGTCCTTCAGGCTGGCGCCGACGCGCGCCCGCTTGGCGGCGGAGTCCTCGCCCGAGAATTCCAGCTGGTGCGGCGCCACGGGCGCCTTGGGCTGGGCCGGGCGGGCCGCGCCCCAGGCCTGGTCGAGGGGATTGACCGCCACCGGCTTCAGTTCGGCCCCGGCCTTGCCGGCCGCGCTGCGCAGCCGCTCCAGCGCCTCGGGGCTGTGCAGGCGGGCGTCGTAGCCGATCGCCATGCCCGGCCGGGCCGCTTCCTGCAGGAAGGCCGGCACGCCGCCCTCCACCAGGTCGCGGATCTCGAAGAGCCGGGTGTCGACCTGGTCGCGCACCTGCAGGGTGTAGCGGCCGTCGACGAAGATCGCCGCCTTGTCCTTCAGGATCACCGCCGCCCCGGCCGAGCCGGTGAAGCCCGTGGCCCAGGCCAGGCGGTCGTTGGCCGCCGGCAGATACTCGTTCTGGTGCTCGTCCTCGTGCGGGATCAGGAAGCCATCCAGCCCCTGTTCGGCCATGGCGGCGCGGATCAGGGAGGCGTGCTTGGGCCCGAAGGACGGATCGGTGGTTTCGTCGAAGGTCTGGCGCATGTCCGAGATTTAGGACGCCTCGGGCAGGATGGCAAAGCGATCAGCCCCGCCGCAGCACCAGGGTGGTCCAGGCGTCACGGTTCAGCCGCCGCTCCAGCCGGAAGCCACGCGACAGATAGGCGGCCAGCACGTGCCGCGCCTGCACCCGCAGCAGCCCCGACAGGATGGCGTAGCCGCCCGGCTTCAGCGCGCCCTTGATGTCCTGCGCCAGCCAGACCAGCGGCCGGGCCAGGATGTTGGCGAACACCAGGTCGTAGGGGGCCTGGGCGCGCACCGCCTGGTGGCCCAGGCCGGAGGCGTGCACGAAGCGGGCGGTGGCGGCGTTCACCTTGCCGTTCTCCCGGGCGATGCGCACCGAGACCGCATCGATGTCGGTGCCCACGGCGATCGGCGCGCCCGTGCGTCGGGCGGCGATCGCCAGCACCCCGGTGCCGGTCCCCACGTCCAGCACGCGCCGGAACGATCGCCGCTTCAGCAGTCGGTCGTAGGCCAGCAGGCAGCCGACCGTCGTGCCGTGATGGCCGGTGCCGAAGGCCGCGCCGGCTTCGATGCGCAGGTTCACCGCGTTGGCGGGCGTGCGGCCGCGGTCGTGCATCCCGTAGACGAAGAACCGGCCGGCGCGCACCGGCGGCAGGCCGGACAGCGCCATCGCCAGCCAGTCGGCGTCGGCGAGCTTCTCCTTCACCGTGCGCAGCGTGGGATGCTCGGCCAGGCGCGCCATCAGGCCGTCGGCCTCCTCCGGCGTGGTGGGGAAGGCGTCGATGCGCCAGATGTTGCGGTCCTCGTCCTCTTCCAGGATGGAATAGGTCGCGCCCTCCAGCAGCGGATCGGCGTCGATGGCGGCGGCGGCGGCCTCGGCGGCCGCGCGCGGGCCCCGGGCGATGATCTGATAGGCCTCGTCGGTCATGGGCGCGTATCTAGACGCCGCCGCTCAGAAAGGCGAGGAAGCAGCAAACAAGCCTGAAGGGGGAGGCGCAGGATGAGCGACGCCATCGACCTGGACGCCTATTTCCGCCGCATCGGCTACGACGGCCCGCGCGCGCCGACCCTGGAGACGCTGAAGGCGATCCACCGGCTGCAGCCCCTGGCGTTGCCGTTCGAGAACCTGGATCCCTGGACCGGCAAGGTCCCGGCGCTGGACGCCGACAGCCTGCAGGCCAAGATGATCGCCGGCCGGCGCGGCGGCTACTGTTTCGAGATGAACGGCCTGTTGCAGGCGGTGCTCGAAGCCCTCGGCTATCGACTGACGAGCCTGATCGGCCGGGTGGTGTGGAACCGGCCCGACGGCCTGCCCACGCCCAACCGCTCGCACATGGGGCTGCGCGTCGAGTTGCCGGAGGGGGTGTTCCTGGTCGACGCCGCGTTCGGCGGCAACACCATGACCGGCCCGGTTCGCCTGGAGCCCGACCTCGAGCAGGACACGCCGCACGGCAAGGTGCGGCTGATCCCCGATCCGCACGGCTACGCCGTGCAGCACCTGGTGGCGCCCGGCGACTGGCGCAGCACCTATCTGCTGGGGCTCGAGCCGCAGGTCCCCGCCGACTTCGAGACCGCCAACTGGTGGACGGCGACCCATCCCAGTTCGATCTTCGTCAACAACCTGGTGATCACCGCGGTGAAGCCCGACGGCCGGGTGATGCTGGTCAACCGCAACCTCACCCGCCGGCCGCTGGAGGGCCCGCCGCAGAGCGAGCGGCTGGAGACCGCGGGTGAACTTGCCCGCGCCCTCGACGAGGTGTTCGACATCACCCCACCGGCGCCGGTGGAAAGCCTCTTCGATCGGCTTCCGGCTTAAAATGCTCTGTCATCCCGGACGGCGCGCAGCACCGATCCGGGACCGCCGGAAACGCCGACGCTAACTCGCCCTCGGGCGCCTGAGCCTGCCGCGGTCCCGGATATCCGCTTCGCGGATTCCGGGATGACAGGGGATGTGCTTACGCCGCCTCGCCCAGCGCCTGCGGTCCGAACCCCTCGCGCCAGCGGATGCAGCCGGGGGCCGAGAGGTCGACGTCGAACTGGCGGACGTGGGCGCGCTCGACGTTGTGCCTGGGCGGGCTCAGCACCTTCAGCGCCTTGGCCCCGGCCCAGTAGGCGGGCTTCAGCACCGCCGGCGTTCCACGCGTTCGCACAGCCCAGCCGAGCCGGCGGCGCAGCACGCCGTTGACGTAGAACACGCCGTTGGTCAGGGCCGCGCGCGGGGTGTTGAATTCCACCGACACCGAGACATTCAGGTTGGGGCCGTTGACCACCCGGTGCGGCGAGTGCTGCGGCCAGAACACGGCCTCGCCGGGCTCCAAGGGCACGGCCACCGCATCCTGTTCCATCTCGGGGCGGTAGGGCAGGTCGGACAGGGTCTCCTTCAGCAGGATCGCCTCCAGCGCCTGTTCGGTGACGTGCTCCTGCTTGGGCGGATAGACGTGGATCGTCTTGGTCCCGCGGATGTGCCACAGCATGGTGTCGGCCGGGTCGACGTGGAAGAAGATCCCCATCTTCGCCCCCGACAGCAGCACGGCGGCGTCGGCGGTCAGCACGCGCAGGCCGGTGGCCTTGCTGAAGTCGCCCATCACCTTGTCGAACACCGCCTTGTAGCGGGGATTCTTGGTCATCGCGCTGCGCGGGCTGATCCACAGGGCCCCGCGGCTGGCCGCCTCGACCAGTTCGGCGCCGGAAAGCCCGTTGGCCTCGCCGGCGATCCAGGTCTGATCCGGCGGCGGGTTCTCCTGCATGGTGCAGACGGTGAGCTCCGAGCGGGGATGCTCGTCGATCAGCCGGGCCAGCGCCTCGTCGGTGAACAGGCCGGTGTCCGCCAGGCGATGGTTGAAGCGCATGATCTCACGCCCCACGCGCGGGCGGTCCTTGGCCTCGAGGCCGAAGATGAGCGACTGGATCATGTCGGCTGTCCCAATGCGGTTCACGTCCGCACGGGCGCAGCAAGGCGCGGGCCGCCAGGCCCTCTAGTGAACCGGCTGGGCGGGCGCGTCGTGGAAGTTGGCGTCCTGGTCCTTCAGGATGTTGCCGCCCACGGTCGGATAGTCGGTGTTCGGCTTGGTGTAGTCGGCCAGGGCCGGGGTCTGGGCGGCCGGGCGCACCATGCGCAGGGCGGCGTTCTCCTGGTGATAGTGCATCACGCAGGCGCCGAGGCTCATCGCGCCGCAAAGTCCGAGGGCCGCCCTGAAGAGCCGCATCGCCGTCTCCCGCTGTTCGCCGCCAGCTTAGGCGCAAACCGCCGCCGGGGCGAGCGGGGGCAGGCGGCGGAAATACAGGATCGTCCCGGTCAGGCCGCCGTGCGGCTTGAAGGCGTAGTCCGGGATCTCGCCGCAGCGGGTCCAGCCGAGCTTCTCGTAGAGGCCGGCCGCGCCCTCCTCGCTGGCGGTGTCGAGTGTCAGCACCGTGCGGCCCCGGGCGGCGGCGGCGGTCTCGGCGGCGCGCATCAACCGGCTGGCGATTCCGCGGCCACGGTGGGCCACGGCGGTCATCATCTTGGCGATCTCGCCGCGGTGCGGCTGGTTGGGCGGCAGGTCCAGCAGCAGGGTGACGGTGCCGGCCAGCAGGTCGCCGACGAAGGCGCCGAACACGATCCGGCCTCCGGCGTCGGCGTCCGCCAGCGCCTTGCTCCAGAAGGCGCGGGCGTCGTCGAGCGCAAGCGGATGCATGAAGCTCACCGAGCCGCCGCCGGCCACCGTCTCCACCAGCAGGGCCGACAGGGCCTCCAGGTGGCCGGCCCGGCTGCCGAGCGGGCGGATATCGAGCGTCTGGGTCATGGGGGGCTACCGTCGGCAGAGGGCGACCACGTAGGCGCAGGGGGCCTCCGTGGCGTTGATGAAGCGGGCGTCGGCGGGTTCGCCGAAGGCATAGGCGTCGCCAGGGCTCAGGGTCACGCGGGTGGCCCCGTCCTCGATGGTGAGGGCGCCGGCGCGGGCCCAGACCACCTGGCGGATGAAGGCGTAGGAGGCGGCAGGGAAGGCGACCTCTGCGCCGGGCGGCAGGTCCACCTCGGTCAGCTCGATCGGGCTCTCGGGATGGGCGAACACCTGGCGGCGCACATAGCCGGACGCCGGATCGCGCCAGGCCGGCTGCTCGGCGGCGCGACTCAGCCGGCCGCCGCCGCCCTCGGCCCGGGCCAGCAGGGTGGCGAGGGTCAGGCCGAAGGCGCTGGCCAGGCGCACCAGCAGCGTGGCGGTGGGGCTGGCCTCGCCGCGCTCCACCTTGCTGATCATCGCCTTGGAGACGCCGGAGCGGGTGGCGACCTCGGCCAGGGACCAGCCCCGGGCCTCGCGCTCGGCGAGGATGCGCCGCGCCAGCCGCTCGGTGGTGTCGTCCAGGATATCGTCCATTCGTCTCTTATAGTGGACGATGAATGCGAAAAACAAGCGGCGAAGCCGGGCCTCGCCGCCTGCAGTTCAACGCGCCACGCGCGCTACAGAACGCTCAGCATCTCGGCGACGAGGGGATGGCGCACGATGTCCCGGTCGGCCAGCCGCACCACGGCGATGTTCGGCAGTTCCTGCAGCTTCGCCGCGACGCCGGCCAGGCCCGACAGCTCTGGCAGCAGGTCGGACTGAGCGGGGTCGCCGGTGACCACCATGGTCGAGCTCCAGCCCAGCCGGGTCAGCAGCATCTTGAGCTGCACGTAGGTGCAGTTCTGCGCCTCGTCGATCACCACGAAGGCGTTGTTCAGCGTCCGCCCGCGCATGAAGCCGACCGGGGCGATCTCGATGGCGCCTTCCTGGATCAGGGCGCGCACCCGCTTCATCGACAGCCGGTCGGACAGGGCGTCGTAGAGCGGGCGCAGGTAGGGCGCCAGCTTGTCCTCCATCTCGCCGGGCAGGAAGCCGATCGATTCGCCGGCCTCCACCGCCGGCCGCGACAGCACGATGCGCGCCACGCGCCCGGCCTCCAGCGCCTCCACCGCCTTGGCGATGGCCAGATAGGTCTTGCCGGTGCCGGCCGGCCCCAGCGCCAGGACCAGGCTCTTCTGGTCGATCGCCTCGATCAGGGCGGACTGGCCCTCGGATTTTGGTTTTATGGTCTTCAGATAGCCCTGCTCGCGCCCTGGATCGCGCTCGTCGTTGTGGGGCAGGGGATTCCAGCCGCGAGCGGTCGGCAGGCGGCGCACCTTGGCGTCGTCGTCGAATTGGCCAGCGTCGAACGCGCCTTCGCGCACCATCCGCTTCAGGGCTCGCTTGGTCATGAAAAGCCTCCGCTGTGGGCAAAGAAAAAGGGCGACGCCGTAGCGGCTCGCCCTTGGGTCGGTTGGATGTGAATGAAGGATGCGCGCGGCGTTCCCGGAGGACCGCATTCCCGGATCTGAGGCGGCCCCTCCGGCCGCCCTGGGACTTTACGCGACACCCAGATCTCCGTTCACGAGGAGACCACGGACGGGACGCCCGTGGCGGGAGACGAAGAAAGGCTGCCCTCCCTTCGAATCGCCCGACTACTATGATCCTAACTTGGTTTCTGAACGATTAATCAAGGGCCAGGTTCCAAGAATAAGGGGTGTGCTGATGAATGCTTACAAGTTGGGCGACCTGGGTCCCACGCTGCCGGCGGACGATGAATACTGGATCGCGCCGAATGCGATGGTGATGGGTAATGTAATCCTGAAGAAGAATGCGAGTGTATGGTTCGGCGCCGTGCTGCGCGGAGACAACGATCCGATCACCGTCGGCGAGAATTCCAACGTCCAGGACAATAGTGTTCTTCACACCGACCACGGCTCGCCGCTGACCATCGGCGCGAACGTGACGGTTGGTCACATGGTGATGCTGCACGGCTGCACCATCGGCGATGGAACCCTGGTGGGCATCGGCTCGATCATCCTGAACGGGGCGAAGATCGGGAAGAACTGCCTGATCGGCGCCAACAGCCTGATCGGCGAGGGCAAGGAGATCCCCGACAATTCCATGGTGCTGGGCTCGCCCGGCCGGGTGGTGCGTGAGCTGTCGCCGGAACAGGCGTCGCGCATGGCGCTGGGCTCGGCCAGCTACGTGCACAACTGGAAGCGGTTCAAGGCGGGGCTCGCGCCGGCCTGAGCCCTGCGGACGGTTTGATTTCCGGGGCGTCAGCCGGAGCACAACCCGGCCAGACAACAGACGAAGGGAGCCGTCCATGGCCTACGAGTTCATCAAGGTTGACCGCGAAGGGCCGGTGACGGTCATCACCCTGAACCGCCCGGACGTGATGAACGCCCTGCACTCGCCGGCGCACTTCGAGATGGACGAGGCGCTGAACGCCTTCGCCGCCGACCCCGACCAGTGGGTGGGCATCATCACCGGCGCGGGCGAGCGGGCGTTCTCGGCCGGCAACGACCTGAAGCACCAGGCCGGCGGCGGCGGCATGGCCAGCCCGAAGTCGGGCTTCGCAGGCCTCACCTCGCGCTTCGACCTCGACAAGCCGCTGATCGCGGCGGTGAACGGCGTGGCCATGGGCGGCGGCTTCGAGATCGCGCTGGCCTGCGACATCATCATCGCGGCCGAGGGGGCGGTGTTCGCCCTGCCCGAACCGCGCGTGGGTCTGGCCGCCCTGGCCGGCGGCCTGCACCGGCTGCCGCGGGCGATCGGCGTCAAGCGCGCCATGGGCATGATCCTCACCGGCCGGCGGGTGTCGGCCAAGGAGGGCGAGGACCTGGGCTTCGTCAACGAGGTGGTCCCGGCCGCCGAGCTGATGACCGCCGCCCGCCGCTGGGCCGCCACCATCGGCGAGCTGTCGCCGATGTCGATCCGCGCCTCCAAGCAGGCGGTGATGCGCGGCCTGGACGAGCCGTCGCTGGAAGCGGCGATCACCGGCCAGAACAAGTATCCGGCCATCGCCGCCCTGTTCCGCTCCGAGGACTTCAAGGAAGGCCCGATGGCGTTCGCCCAGAAGCGCGCGCCGCAATGGAAGGGGCGGTAGGGGACGGCGCCCAGCTGGAGCCCCCATCCCGGCCTTCGGCCGTACTTCCCCCAGAGGGGGAAGAGAACGGATGCTTTGGCTGAAGCGCGGTCTCTCTTCCCCCTCTGGGGGAAGTACCGGCGAAGCCGGGGATGGGGGCTCCAGCCGGGCGCCGGGGCCGGCTATACAGCCTCGGAGTTGACGCCGGCCGCGGTTCGTAAGATGACGCGGCCGTCACTTTCGTGATCGATTTCCCGCAGGAGCACGCCGCATGGCCGCCGAACGCTACGACTACATCATCATCGGCGCCGGCTCGGCCGGGTGCGTGCTGGCCAACCGGCTGTCGGCCGATCCCTCGACCAAGGTGCTGCTGCTGGAAGCCGGCGGCAAGGACAACTCGATCCTGGTGAAGATGCCGGCCGGCGTCGGCGGCCTGATCCAGGCCAAGGGCGACTACAACTGGGGCTTCTGGACCGAGCCGGAGCCGCAGCTGGAGAACCGCAAGCTGTGGTGGCCGCGCGGCAAGGGCTGGGGCGGCTCGTCCTCGATCAACGGCATGATCTACATCCGCGGCCACGCCCGCGACTACGACCAGTGGCGGCAGATGGGCCTGTCGGGCTGGGGCTACGCCGACGTCCTGCCGTACTTCAAGCGCGCGGAGTCGCTGGAAGGCGGCGGCGACGACTATCACGGCGCCGACGGGCCGCTCCACATCTCCAAGGCCTCCTCGCCCAGCCCGATCTATTCCAGCTTCATCAAGGCGGGGGCCGAGGCGGGCTATCTGACCACGCCCGACTTCAACGGCTACCAGCAGGAGGGCTTCGGGCCGTACCAGCTGACCATCAAGGACGGCCAGCGCTGGAGCGCGGCCGCCGCCTACCTGCGCCCGGTGGTCACCCGCAAGAACCTGATCTCGGCGATCGGCGCGCGCACCACCAAGATCCTGGTGGAAAAGGGCCGCGCGGTGGGCGTGGTGTTCGTACAGGACGGCGAGACCCACACCGTCCACTGCGACGGCGAGGTGCTGCTGGCGGCCGGCGCGGTGCAGTCGCCGCACATCCTGCAGCTGTCGGGCATCGGCGACGGCGACGAGCTGAACAAGGTGGGCATCAAGACGGTCCACGAGTCCAAGGGCGTGGGCAAGAACCTGCAGGACCACCTGGACGTGATCCTGTCGTGGGAGACCCCCGGCATCAAGACCGCCTACGGCTACAACAAGGGCGTCAACCGCCTGCTGACCGGCCTGAACTACATGCTGTTCAACCAGGGCTTCGGCCGGCAGAACTTCCTGGAGGCCGGCGCCTTCCTGAAGTCGCGCCCGGACCTCGACCGGCCGGACCTGCAGCTGCACTGCGTGCTGGCGATCATGAAGAACCACGGCAAGGACGTGGTCGAGAAGGACGGCTTCTCGGTGCACGTCTGCCAGCTGCGCCCGGAAAGCCGCGGGACCATCGGCCTGCACTCGGCCGACCCGTTCGCCGATCCGGCGATCTTCGCCAACTACCTGGCCACCGAGGAGGACCGCCGCGCGCTGCGCGAGGGGGTGAAGATGACCCGCGAGGTCTCCGGCCAGAAGGCGCTGAAGGCGATCCGCGGCGACGAGGTCGCGCCGGGGACGGCGGTGAACTCGGACGAGGACATCGACGCCTGGATCCGCCGCAGCGCCGAGACCATCTACCATCCGGTCGGCACCTGCCGCATGGGCGTGGCGGGCGACGCCCTGGCGGTGGTCGACGGCGAGCTGAAGGTGCAGGGCATCGCCGGCCTGCGGGTGATCGACGCCTCGGTGATGCCGACCCTGGTGGGCGGCAACACCAACGCGCCGACCATCATGATCGCCGAGAAGGCCGCCGACATGATCCTGGGCAAGGCCGCGCCGGCGCCGCTGGACGTGGCGGTGTTCGACCACGCCGCGGCCTGAGCGCGAGGCCTTCGTACGGGGCCGACTTCCAGGATTTCTCTGCCGCGCGTCCGCGATCCGGGGTCTATAAGGCCCCGGAAAACGCTGCGAGGGAGAGACCCATGGAACATCGCAAACTCGGCCGCTCGGACATCGCCATCGCCCCGCTGATGCTGGGTGGCAACGTGTTCGGCTGGACCGCCGACGAGGCGACCTCGTTCGCC
Source organism: Caulobacter sp. KR2-114 (assembly GCF_049446115.1). Lineage (NCBI taxonomy): Bacteria > Pseudomonadati > Pseudomonadota > Alphaproteobacteria > Caulobacterales > Caulobacteraceae > Caulobacter > Caulobacter sp. KR2-114. Next base: position 559,209 of record NZ_JBMSEC010000001.1, on the reverse strand, counting down.
GTGCTGGACGCCTTCGTCGACGCCGGCTTCAACGCCATCGACACCGCCGACGTCTACGCCCGCTGGAGCCCCGCCGGCGGCGGCGCCTCGGAGACGGTGATCGGCGCCTGGCTGAAGCGCTCCGGCAAGCGCGACAAGGTGGTGATCGCCACCAAGTTCGGCATGGAAATGGGCGAGGGCAAGAAGGGCCTCTCGGCCAAGTGGATGGTCGAGGCGGTGGAGGATTCCCTGCGCCGGCTGCAGACCGACGTGATCGACCTCTACCAGTCGCATGCCGACGACCCGCAGACGCCGCAGGACGAGACGATGGAGGCCTATTCGCGGCTGGTGGCCGCGGGCAAGGTGCGGATCATCGGCGCCTCCAACTTCGACGCCGCCCGCCTGCAGTCGGCCAACGCCACGGCCGCCGCCCACGGCTGGCCGCGCTACGAGACGCTGCAGCCGCTGTACAACCTCTATGACCGCGCCGCCTTCGAGGATGGCCTGGCCGCCGCGTGCCGCGAGGAGCAGGTCAGCGTGATCCCGTACTACGGCCTGGCCAGCGGCTTCCTGACCGGCAAGTACCGGTCCGAGGCGGACCTGGCCAAGAGCCAGCGCGGCCGCGGCGCCAAGAAGTACCTCGACGAGCGTGGCCTGCGGATCCTGGGCGCCCTCGACGAGGTCGCCGCCGGCCTGTCGGCGACGCCGGCCCAGGTCGCCCTGGCCTGGTTGATGACCAAGGTCACCGCGCCGATCGCCAGCGCCACCTCCGTGGACCAGCTGCAGGACTTGATGAAGGCGGCCAGCCTGAAGCTCGACGCCTCGGCCGTCTCCGCCCTCGAAGCCGCCAGCGCGCCCGCGCCGGTCCCGGCCGAATAGGAGACCGCCGTCAGGCGATGCGGCGGCCGTCCAGCGCGGCCAGCCGCAGCCGGGGCGTCACCCGCAGGTCGGCGCCGCCGACGGCGCGGATCAGCAGGTCGCGCACCGGGCGGTTGCGCAGCCGGTGGGTGGCCGACGTCGGCTGATAGAGGCCGATGAAGCGGTCGGGCAGGCCGCTGGCGCCGGTCAGCGGCGCGAACAGCACCTCGAAGCGCGCGGTCAGGCCCTCGTCGGTGCGCGCGTCGGCGCTGACCACCAGCGGCTCGGGATCGCGCAGCACGCTCTCCAGGGCGGTGTGCAGCTCGATCCGGTGCAGCCGGGTCCACAGGTTCAGCACGTTCTCGCCGCGCAGGCCGCGGCCGTGCACGTCGACGACGAACTCCCCGGCCAGGCGCACAGGGTAAACGCCGGACGCCGTCCGACCCAGGATGAAGGTCTGCGGCAGCAGGTGCGCGAAATCGGCGGGGTCGATAGCCGTACGGGGGGGCAGCGGCAGGTCTCCGCGCCGCGCACGCCAATAGTCTATCAACAGTTCCGTGTTGGAATGGAACATGACGTCGTCCCACGCCCTCGGCCCATCGCGGCCGCATGAGGGTTGCAGGGAAGGCGCATGCCAGGCGCGCGGCGCCCCAGATCGGGACACTCCCGGGGGGCGCGGCGCGGCTGGTCGTGGTGAATGCGAAGGAGCCGACCCATGTCCGGCAAGACCATTCTGATGGCGATCATCGCCGGCTGCGCGTTCTGGCTGCTGGCGGGCCTGGCGCCGTCCAAGGCCGTGGCGGGCAACTGCTGCTCGCCGCCGACGCCGCCGTCCTGCAACTGCAACACCCCGCCGCCCTGCTGCGCGCCACCGTCGCCGCCGCCGGTCAGCCCGCCGTGCTGCACGCCGGGCCATAACGTCAACATTCCCGGCGTGAACGTCTACGTGGCCCCGTCGGTGTCGGTGAACGTGCAGGCCAGCGCCAGCGCGGGGGCCGTCGCCGGCGCCGGCGCGGGAAGCACGGTGTTCTACAGTGGGAGCGGGGGAGGCGGCGGCTACGCCGCGCCAGGGGCCACGGGCCTGATCAACGGGCTGAACGTTGAGGGCGGCGTCAAGCGCACGGCCTACGAGGCCACCCGCTCGATGTTCAAGAAGGTGGTGATCCAGGCCTTCTGCTTCGACGACAAGGAAGTGCCGCACCCGGCCTCGCAGGTCTCGCCCGATCGCGACATCGACGACGCCTACGACGGCGAGCTGTACCGCTGCATCGCCGGCGCGCACATGCAGATCACCGTCGCCGAGTGGCGGGAGAAGGTCTCCTTCGAGGGCGGCCAGACCATCACCTGCCAGAAGGGCGAAGCCCTGTATCACGTGCCGGGCGGTCCGGCCGGCGCCGGGGCGGCGGGCGGCCATGGCGGCTCGCTGGTGTGCCGTCCGCAGAAGCCGGCCCGCGACTGCAACGAGCGCTCGCTCCTGCGGCGTTTCGGCGCCGGGATCAAGGTGCTGACGATCTGGTACACAGAGCGCTACACGGCCTACCGCGAAGAAAGCACGTCTTCTGCGGCCGCGGTCGGGATGAGCCTTGACGGCGGGGTCGGCGGCATCGCCTACTGACATTCGCCGTGCCGGGTTAGCGAACGCCTGCGGGCTGTTCGCTTTGAAGGGGGCGCTTCCGGGGGGGAGCGCCCCCTTCTTCCGTTCTGGCGCCCCGGACGTGGTCTATTTCGACATCCGCTTCAGCTCGGCGCGGGCCGCCGCCGCCTCGAAGAAGGCGCTGGGGCAGGCCTTGACCGCCGCCTGCAACAACGGCCGGGCGGCGTCCCCCTGGCCCTTGGTCAGCCGGTCCTCGCCCAGGTAGAAGCTGGCCTCGCAGGACTCGCTGCGCGCGTCGCTGGCCTCGGCCTTGGCGGCGGCCCCCACCGCGGCGTCCTCGGGGATCTTGCCCAGGTAGTAGCTGACCATCGGCCCGGGCCAGGCGTTCAGGTCGACGCCGCCCGCCTGCCGGGCCAGGGCCGCCGGGTCGGCCGTGGCGCCCCGCGCGTGGCTGATCCGCCGCCACAGCACCGCGTAGGACTGGCTGGGGTCCAGCGCCAGCGCCTGGTCGAAGTCGCCGGCCGCGCGGTCGTACGCCCCCATCACGAAATAGGTCGCTCCGCGGCCGAAGTAGCTGGAGGCGTCGGACGGGTTCAGCCGCAGCGACGAGCCGTAGTCCGCCAGGGCGGCGTCGACCGCCCCGCGGCCGAGCTCTACCGAGGCGCGGTCGGCATAGGCCTCGGCGTCGTTGGCGTTGAGGCCGATGGCGGCGTTGAAGTCGGCCAGGGCGTGCGACTGATCGCCCTTGTACGAATAGGCAAGGCCCCGCCACACCCGGTAGTCGGCCTCGCGCGGCTTGATCTTCACCGCCCGGTCGTAGTCGTCGACGGCGTGGGCGTAGTCGCCCCGCTCGCGGTAGACCGCCCCCCGCATGGCGTAGCCGAAGGCGTAGTCCGGCGCGAGGCCGAGCGCCGTGGTCAGGTCGGCCAGCGCGTTGTCCGGGTGGCCCAGGCGAGCCTCGGCCTGGGCCCGGTCCACATAGGCCTGGGAGTCCTTGGGGTTGAGGCGAATGGCGGCGTCGAAGTCCGGCAGGGCGCCGGCCAGATCGCCGGTCTCGATGCGCGCCTCGCCCCGTCCGTCGAGCGCCTCGCCGAGCTTCGGATCGATGGCCAGCGCCTTGTCGTAGTCGACGATCGCCTCGTCCGGGTGGCGAAGCTCGCGGCGCGACCAGGCGCGGCGCAGGTGGGCGGCGGCGAACTGGCCCCGACGATGGATCGCCTCGGAGAAATCGTCGATCGACTTCTGCCACTCGCCCTTGCGCTGCCAGGCGATGCCGCGGTCGACCCAGGCGTCGGCATTGTCGGGCTCCAGGCGGATCGCCTCGGAAAAGTCGGCCACGGCGCCGTCGGTGTCGCCCGCCTCGAGCCGGATGCTGCCGCGGTCGAGCCGTGCGGCCGCCGCGTCCGGGCTGAGCGCGATGGCGGCCGTGAGGTCCGCCAGGCCGCCGGCCTTGTCGCCCTTGGCCGCCCTGGCCAGGCCCCGGTTGCGGAACGCCAGGCCGTCCTTGCCGTCCAGCCGGATGGACTGGTCGTAGTCGGCCAGCGCCTTGTCGAGCTTGCCGAGCCCGGCCCAGGCGACGGCGCGGTTCAGCCAGGTGACGGCGTTCTTGGGGTTCAGTTTCAGGGCGGCGCTGTAGTCGGCGATGGCCGAGAGGCGGTCGCCCTTGGCGTCGAACATCAGGCCGCGGTTGACCAGGGTGATCTCGTCGTCCGGCTGCAGCTTCAGGGCGGCCGAGAAGTCGTTCTGGGCGTCGTCGAAGCGGCCCAGGTCCGAGAACACCTGGGCGCGGTCGATCAGGGCGTCGCGTAGCTGCGGGTCCAGCCGCAGCGCCTCGGCGAAGGCGGCCGCGGCGGCGTCGCGATCGCCCTTCGCCTCCAGCGCCTCGCCACGATAGAGCGGCGTATAGGCGTCCTTGGGATCGGCCTTCGCCGCCGCCTCGAAGTCGGCCAGGGCGCCGGCCCAGTCCTTCAGGTGCGTCCGCGCGCGGCCGCGCAGCTGCAGGGCGCTGGCGTCGGCCGGCCGCAGGCGCAGGGCGGCGTCGTAGTTGGCGATGGCCGCCGCCGCGTCGCCCTTGGCGGCGTACAGCAGCCCCCGCTCGGCGTAGGCCGTGGGATCGTCCGGCTGCAGGCGTATGGCGGCGTCGTAGTCGGGCAGGGCGTCGTCCAGCCGTCCCAGCCGCAGCTTGTCCACCCCCCGGTCCAGCAGGGCGTCGGCGTAGTTGGGGCGGCGGGCGATGGCCTGGTCCTGGTCGGCCAGGCCGCCGGCGTAGTCGCCCTTCAGGCGGCGCGCATAGCCGCGCTGGTACCAGGCGTCGGCGTTGTCGGGCGCCAGCGCCAGGGCCTTGGTGAAGTCGGCGATGGCGCCGTCGAGATCATTGGTCAACACCAGCGCCACGCCGCGCTGCAGATGGGCGTCGGGATCGTCCGGGTTGAGGGCGATGGCCCGGCCGAACTCGGCGATGGCGGCGTCGAAGCGCAGCTTGTGGCTCAGCGCCACGGCGCGGTCGAAGTGGGCGTACTCGTCCTGCGGGGCCTTGGCCACGGCCGCGTCGAGGTCGGACAGGGCGGCGTCGGTCTCGCCCCGCTCGTCGTGGAACAGCCCGCGGGCGATCAGGGCGTCGCCGGATGTGGGATCGGCCGCGACGGCGCGGTCGTAGTCCGCGAGGGCGGCGTCCGGCCGGCCCAGGGCCTTCTGCGCCTGGGCGCGCAGCACCAGCGCATCGGCCCGCTGCGCCGCGGTGAGATCGGACGAGGCGAGGGCCGATTCGATCAGCGGCAGGGCGTTGTCGTACTGCCCGGCCTTCTCCGCCGCGCGGGCCGCATCCAGGTTGTGCTGGCCGGCCCCGATGGCCCCGGCGACCAGGGTGTAGAAGACGAGGTTCATCGCCGCGGCGCCCGTTGCCTCACGGCCTTGAGCAAACTCCAAAACCCCCGGCGCCGCAACGGATCGTGCGGCGCCACGCGCCGATTCCTCAGGAGCCGGCCGGGGTCACCTCGAGCTTCCACTGGGCGTCGTCGCGCAGATAGCGCTGCGCGGTCTTCTGCACGTCCGAGATGGTGATCCGCTCCATGTTCGGCAGTTCCGAGCGGATCGCGTCCAGGCGGCGCGGATCGGTCTGCGCCCCCGACAGGGCCGAGATCCAGTAGCCGTTGGTCTCGCGCGACTTCTCGGCCTCCTCGATGCGTGGCTTCTTGGCCCGCTCCAGCTCGTCCGCGGTGATCGGATGGTCGCGCAGGTCGGCGGCGATGCGGTTCACGTTGGCGAAGAAGTCCGGCAGCTTGGCCGGCGGCACCTCGACGCTGGCGCTGACGTAGCCCCAGCCCGGCCAGGTGAAGCTGGAGGAATAGCCCACCTGCGGCGAATAGGTGACGCTCTGTTCCTTGCGGAAGGTGTCCAGCAACCGCAGCTGCATCACCTCGCCCAGGATCGAGACGTTCCGCGCGCCCTGCGGGTCGGCGAAGAAGTCGTTGGTGCGCCAGGCGGCGTAGCCCAGCGCCTGGTCGGCCCGGCCGCGGTGGGTCAGCACGATCGGCTGGGTGTTGGGCGTCGGGAAGTTCACCGGGGTCACCGTGGGGGCGGGGCCCGCGGTGCGCGGCGGCAGGGCGCCGAAGGTGGCGGCCACCGCGGCGATCGCCTTGTCCACGGTGATGTCTCCCACCACCACCACCTCGATCGGACCCGTGGTCACCTGGGCCATCTGCGCCTTCAGCGCGTCGAGGTCGGCGGAGGTGATGTCCTCGCGGCTGGGGAAGGTCCAGCGACGGTCGCCGGCGTGCATCAGCCCGGCCAGGTCACGGCCCAGCACGCCCGAATCCGTCGCGCCGTACTGGTCCAGCAGGGTGGCGGTGTAGGTCTTCATGCGCTGCAGCGCCTCGGGCCGCCAGCCGGGCTCGGAGGCGTAGGCCGCCAGCACCTGCATCTGGGTGTCGAGGTCCGCGCGCCGGGTGACGCCCGACAGCACGTTGGCGTCGTCCTCCAGGCCGTAGTTGGCGCCGTAGACGGCCGAGGCGAACACGCGCTCGGTGTCGTTGGCGCTGATCTTCTTCAGGCCGCCCTCGATGAAGGCGTAGCCGGCCCAGGCCATGCTCTGGCGGCTGGGGGGCAGCGCCTGGCGGCCGGAGCCGATGCGCACCTTCACCAGCACCTGGTCGTCGCGGAACTTGGTCGGCTTCACGGTCAGCCGCACGCCGTTCTCGAAGCGGACGAACACCGTGTCGAGATCGGCCACCTCGCGCTGCTCGGCGACCTTTCCGGCCGGTCCGAAGTCGGCGTAGGGCCAGCTGACGGCGGCCTGGGCGACCGGCGCGGTCACGTCCTTGCCCCGGGCGGTGTTGTAGGCGGTCTGGATCGCCTGCTGGCCGCCGTCGAGGCCGGTGGGCGAGGACACGGAGATCAGCGGGCCGGAGCCCTCGAACGCCTGCCGCACGGCGGCGCTGACCTGTTCGGCGGTCAGGTCCTTGGTCGCCGCCTCGAAGAAGGCCAGGTCGTCGGCCGGGCTGGTCTGTACGTCCTTCTGGCCGGTGGTGGAGGCGATCTCGTCGGCCAGCCGGGGCGTGACCCGGGTGGAGGCCTCGGCGGCGGCGGACTTCAGCGAGGCTTCATCCTCGGCGATCTCGCGCGCGAGTTCGTCCTGGCGCACGCCGAACTTCACCAGCCGGCGCTGCTCCTGCTCGGCGGTGGACAGGGCGTCCTGCCAGGCGTCGGGCTCGGCGGTCAGCGAGATCACGGTGGTGCGGGCGGCGCGGAACTCGTCGGCGCGGAAGCCGACGGCGCTGATGAAGGGCGGCTTGTCGCCCCGGGCCAGGGTCGCTAGGCGCCGGTTCAGCACCTCGAAGCCCAGCCGCTCGACCAGGTCGCGCCGGCGCTGGGCGGTGTCGTCGGGACCGAGGTCCGGCGGGGTCATCCAGTCCATCTGCACGGTGGTGGGGCCGCCCTGCTGCACCGACAGGCTGGTCTGCAGGCCGCGGCGGGCCACGCGGCCCAGGTCGGGATCGGCCCCGGCCGGCCCCTGGCCCTGCCAGTCGCCGAACTTGGCCTTGATCAGGGCCTCCATCGCGTCGACGTCGAAGTCGCCGACCGCGATCAGGGTCGCCCGCTCGGGGCGATAGTACTTGCCGTAGAAGTCGGCCAGCTGTTCGCGCTTGGCGTTCTGGATCACCTCGACCTTGCCGATCGGGAAGCGCTCGGGCGGGCGCTGGCCCGGCATCAGGAAGGCCAGGCGGTCCTTGAAGATGCGGTAGAACGGCGTGTCGCGCAGCCGCTCCTCCGACAGGATCACGCCGCGCTCCTGGTTGATGGCGTCCTGGTTCAGGGTGAGGTTGCCCGCCACCTCGCGCAGCAGCATCAGCGAGGTGTCCACTGTGTCGCTGTCTGTGGTCGGCAGGTCGAGCTTGTAGATGGTGTCGTCGAAGTCGGTCTGGGCGTTGGTGTCGGCCCCGAAGGCCAGGCCGTGCCGCTCCAGGATCTTGATCATCTCGCCGTCCGGCACGCCCTTCGAGCCGCGGAACGCCATGTGCTCGAGGAAGTGGGCCAGGCCCTGCTGGTCGTCGGTCTCCTCCAGCGAGCCGGCGTCGATGCGCAGCCGCAGCGACGCCTGTCCGGCGGGCGTGGCGTTGCGCATGATGGCGTAGCGCATGCCGTTGGGCAGGGCGCCGAAGCGGATCGACGGGTCCGGCTTGAGGTCGGAATGCGCCTGCGGCCACTCGCCGGGCTTCAGCTTCAGTTCGGGTTCCGTGCCCTGCGCCGTCGCGGCCGGCTTGCCGAGCATCGGCAGCCCCAGCGCGCTCGCGCCCGTCAGCGCCGTGGCGCTGATCCCCAGGGCGACGATGAGGGGGGCCGCCACGCGGGAAATTCGAACCATGTGTATTCGTCTCTACCTAGAAAGTCCGTCCCCAACAGCGGGGAAGATGCACAGGCGCGTGCGGCCTCTTCAAGGCCGCATGCCGCCGCAGGCCGTTACGGGGGCGTCGCAAAGCCGCCGGCGCCCCGCCACGGACGCAATCGCCGCCGGAGCGGGCGGCTCGCGGCGGCGACAGGGCTCTGCGCGGACCATGCCGGTCAGTGGTTCGGCTGGGTCACGTAGAAGGTGGCGTTGTTGCCGACCGCGGTGGAGATGGCGCTGACCGAACGGCCGATGCCCGACACGCCGTTGGCCGGGTCGCTGTTGATCGTCGTGCTGGCCGTCGACGAGATGTCGCCGAGGTTGGTCTGGCTGTTGCGGATGGTCATGCCGCCGCCGCACGAGGCGCAGGAGAAGCCCGTGGCCGCATTGCCCATGGCCGTCGAGGCGACGGCGGCGTCGTAGCCGGAGACGCCGGTGAAGCTGGCCTCGGACTGCACGCCGCCCGTCCCGTTCACCTGCGTGTTGTCCAGCGTGATGCCGGCCCCGGAGTTGCCGGCGTAGGTGGAGTTGCCCACGCCGTAGGCCGAGACGCTCGCCCCACCGAATTCGTAAGACGATTCAACGCTCTGCGCATGCACATAGGCGTCGTTGGTCTGGGCGGTGGTGACGTTGAACGCGCCCTGTTCGTTGGTGGCGTTGAAGTTGTTGGCGGTCGCCGTGGCGCTGACGCTGCTCTCCTGGCTGGAGCCCATGTACGCGAACTGCGTGCCCTGAACCGTGCCGTCGGTCTGGCTCTGGTTCACGTTCAGGGTCTGCGCGGAGTTTCCGACGCCCACCGAGGTGACGTTGTTGCCGACCGCCGCGCTGGACAGGGCCGCCACGCTGGAGGTGTTGGCGTCGCCGTTGTTGCCCACATAGGTGTAGTCGGTCTCGGCGTCGCTGCGCGCGGTGGCCGAGCTGGTCTGGGTGACCGTGGCGCTGATCGTCGAGTCGGTCGCGCCGAAGCCGGCCGAATTGGTGATCGCCTGGGTCGCCTGCGACACGTTGGTGGCGACCCCGTCGCTGCTGCCGTCGATGTTGCTTTCAGCGTGGACCGGCGCGCCGCTGGCGGCCTGGGTCACCGTCGCGCTCAGCGTGGCGCCCTGGGTGATGCCGGAATCCAGCGAGTTGCCCGTGGCGGCCGTGGTGCTGGTGATCCCGCCCACAGAGGCGCCCGCGGCCACCGACATCGTGCTGACGGCGTCGACCTGGTTCGGGTGCGGCGGGGTGGTGTTCGGATCGCCCGCGCCATTGGTGGTCTGGCTGGAATGCAGCGCCAGGTTGCCGCCATTGTCCACCGAGCCGGTGAGCGTGTTGCCCGACGACGTGACCACGCTCGTGGCGTCCGAAGCGGTCACCACGTTCAGCGCGCCGCTCGAAAAGATGTCGCCGGACTGGACCTGGGTGTTGTCGACGCTGCTGGCCGGCGCGGTCTGGCTAGTAGCGGTCCCGGCGAACAGGAGCCACATCGGGATCGCGGCCAGAGTGCCAACGCGCAGGATCTTCACGGGTCGCGGCATTGTTCGTTTCCAGGTTGTTGTAGGCGGGCACGAAGGCGCCGGTCGTTCCGGTGGTCACGGCGTGGCCGAGGAAGTCGTCCTGCATGCAGGACTGCGGGCCGGGCATGCCGTACAGATTGGCCACCATCTCGACGGTGGCGCGCTCGAGCACGGCGCGAACCGCCAGCTGCAGCGGCTCCAGGGCCCCGTCGCCGGCCGACAGGTCGAAGGCGGTGTTGCCCGAGATCTTGAAGAAGTTGGCGCTCACCTCGTGGGCGACGATCTGCTTCTGGTAGGAGATGACGTCCACCACCTCCAGCGTGCGGGTATTCACCAGCCGCAGGTCCAGGCCGACGTTCATGATGAACACCCGGCCCGACAGGCCGCCCTTGAGGTCCTTGGTCCCCAGGCCGCCGGCCCCGGCGTCCAGGCCGGACGAGCGGATGTTGAAGTTCAGCTCGGTGATGCCGCCGGCGATGTAGAAGTCCGAGCCCGGCACCTGGCCGGCCAGGATGCGGCGGTATTCGGCCGGCATGTCGGCCTGGGCCGACGGGTTGTCCGAGATCAGCTTGTTGTTGGCGTACTTCAGCTCCAGCTCGGAGACCGAGGTGTCAAAGCGCTCGACCATCGGCACACCGGCCTTGGCCAGCGCGCTCATCTCCATCAGCGAGGCGCCCTGGGTGATCTTGCGACCGGACCCGTCGGACTCTTCCTTGCCGGTGTAGTCGGCGATGCGGCCGACGGCGATGCGCGGCGCGTTGATGTTGTTCTTGCGGGCGTACTCGGCCAGGCACACCAGCGCCGCCGAATAGGGCGTCGGATTGGCCGTCACCGGCGCGTTGCCGGTGGGCTGGGCGTACAGCCCGCTCGGACCGGCCACCGGGCTGGCGCAGGCGCTCAGCAGCGAGGCGGCGGCGGACGCCATGGCGACGATCCGCGTCGACTTCTTGGCCAGGAACGAATGGAAGAACATTGCTTTTCGTCTCCGTTCAGTGCGTCGTCGACGCGCTGACGTTGCCGTTGTTGGTTTGAACCGAATTGACGATGACGGTGTTGTAGTTGCCCTGCGTGATCACCTGCAGGTTGTTGCCGATGGCGTTGGCCGAGCTGCTCGCGCCGACGCCGGAGAAGGTGTCCACCGCGCCCGAGACCGCCCCCGAGGCGCTGAAGGTCGACTGGTCCTCGCCGTGCAGGATCAGGCCGTCGACGATCACCAGGTTGCCGTTGGCGTCGCGCATGCCGACGTTGACCGCATGGTTCTCCTGGCCGGCGACCCGGCCGTAGCCGGCGTTGAAGCTGGCGGAGTTGGTGTTCATGTCCTGGGCGCGGGCGGCGTCGGCCGCGGCGCCCGAGACAGCGGCCACCGCCACCAGGACGGCCCATCTGGCCTTGTCGATCATCCTTGCCCCTCCGGCCCTCACGCGACACCCGCTGCCGCGCAGGCGCCCGTTCAGAAGCGGACACAGCGCGACAGGATTTCCTGGCGATTTACCGTCAAAGGTCTCTTGAATTGGTTAAGGCCGACCGGTGTTCGCCCCACTAAAAGGCGACCGCTTTGCAATAGAACGTCGCGGTTGGTTGCGACGCCGCCACGCGAATCTATCCGCCGATCGCCGGTTGAGTCGCCCGGCTCACACGGCGATCACGCATTAGCGCATTGATCCGACGACGCTTTCGGCCGAACCTCGTTCAACGGGAGCAAACGGAGGACAACGCGATGCTCGTGTCCCAGATCTTGAAGGATAAGGGCGACCTGGTGTTCACGGCCTCGCCCGGCGAGTCCGTCTCGGCGGTGGCCGCGCTGCTGCACAGCCGCAGGGTGGGGGCCATGGTGGTGGTCGACGAGGCGCACAGCGTCGTCGGCATCGTCTCCGAGCGCGACATCGTCCGCATCGTCGCCGAGGAGGGCGCCGCGGGGCTGAGCAAGCCGGTCTCGATCTGCATGACCCGCGACGTGGTGTTCGCCGAGCCCAACGAGACGGTGGATGCGCTGATGGAGCGGATGACCGACCGGCGCATCCGCCACCTGCCGGTCTGCCGCAACGGGCGGTTGTTGGGCATCGTCTCGATCGGCGACCTGGTGAAGACCAAGATCGCCGAGGCGGTGGCCGAGGCCGACGGCCTGAAGGCCTACATCACCGCCGGATAGAGCCGGTCGAGATCCGGCCGGCCCCGGCCCGCTCGACGGAGGGCGGGCCTATTCCCCGTGGCTCTCGTGGAACAGCTCGCCGCCACGGCCTGCGGCGGCCTCGGCCAGGCTGTAGCCCTCCAGCACGTCGGCGGTGGCGTCGCGCGCGCGCAGCAGCGCCTCGCGGATCGAACAGGTGGCGAGGTCGGGGCAGTCGTCGCACTTGCGGAACGACAGGCGCGAGACGCACGGGGCCAGGGCCAAGGGGCCGTCCAGCACGCGGATCACTTCGGCGAAGGTAATAGACTCGGGCGCGCGCGCGAGGGAGTAGCCCCCGAACTTGCCGCGCCGGCTGACCACGATGCGCCGCCGCGCCAGCTCCAGCAGGATCGCTTCAAGGAACTTGCGCGGCGCGTCGGCGCGCAGGGCCAGCTCGCCCGCGGTGATCTGTCCGGCCGGCTCGCGCGCCAATTCCACCAGGGCGCGCAAGGCGTAGCGCGCCTTGCTGGAAAGCATGGGTCCTCCTGAGCCGCCCTTTATGGACCCCCGTCCAAGCGTGGCAAGGGTGGCGGGGGCGATTCGTCCGCTAGGCCGTGGCCCATTCGGATCGATGGGTCGCCATCCACGCGCCTTCCAGCCGCACCGACTCGTCGAGCCCCCTGGCGAGGAAGGTGGCCCACGGCTCGCGACCCTCTCCGCCCCAGCCTGTGATCCGCGCCAGCTCGGCCGCCTGGGTGAGCGGGATCTGGCGGACGAGGTCGGCCAGGTCGCAGCCGTAGCCGGCCGCGAACGCCGCCAGTCGCGCCCGCCGGTCGGGGCCTTCGGGAAAGCCTATGCGCATCAGCGCCTGGTCGGGGCGCAGTGGTCCGAGCCGGATCGCCGCGAAGGCCGCGTCTTCCAGGGCGAGCCCCGGCCGGGCCAGCTCGAAGTCGATCACCCCGGTCAGCTCGCCGCCCTGCCAGACCAGGTTATAGGGGGCGAAGTCGCCGTGCAGCACGATCTCGCCGGGCCGCAGCTCCTGCGGGCCGTGCCGCCAGACGGCGGGCGCCGGCGGGACGAAGTCGGCCACGGCCTCATGGTAGGCGCGCAGCAACTGGCCCACCTTGCGGCAGCCGTCGGTCGCCAGCAGCCCCGTCGGCCAGGGCCACAGGCTCGCCTGGCCCGGCAGGAAGCTGAGCATCTCCCGCCCCCGCGAGTCGCGGCCGAGCGGGCGAGGGCAGGGGAAGCCCCTGGCCTGCAGATGGCGCAGCAGCGCGTGCAGGGTTTCGGTCCAGGGGCCAGCCGGCTTTCGCACCGTGTCGCCCACGCGGAACACGCGTCCGTCCTCAAGTCCGCCGACCAGCGGCTCGCCGAGCGCGTCCGAGTCGTCGGCAACGTGGTCCGGGTCGGTCATGGGGTCCCCAAAGGCGGTGCGAAGGGCCTGACGGCGGGTGAGCGCGTCGCGCGGCCGCTCCGTCCACGGCCGACCAAAAGGTCGCGGCGAAGCGGCCGGCGCCGCCGTTTCCCTTGCTGGCCTTGAGGTTCTAGCGCGTCGGGCCGCAGGCGGCGAACACCGGTCGTCGAAAAAGTCTCAAAAATCGTCACCGGCGGGGTTGCGCTGCCCCGGGGCCGCCGATAGATAGCCCCCCTCGCTCGGGGCGACGCCCTGAAGCCACTGCCGCCAAAGCCTTACGGCACAAGCGGTTGCTGAGTTTCAGGGAGCAAACCGAGTGAAGGGGCGGAGCCCCGGAGCACTGGAAATTAGAGCGGAAACGCTCTTGACAATTACCAGCCGCTTCGAATAGGTTCCGCACCTTCAATCGACTCGGTTCGAACTTTTGGGGCACGCCCCGGCGGCCTCGAACTGCTTCGTGCGGCCTGGATTTGAGCTTCATCGAAGCTTCGAAAAAAGGTTCGGAAGTCGGTTGACAGAGAAAAACGGGGCGACTAGATACGCCGCTCCTCGCCGCCACCGGGCGCTAAACGGTGGGGCCGGCAAGCCGGTCGGGTCTTTGACATCGTTGATTTGGAAAGAGAAACGCAGGCGGCGGCGTCCTGGCGATGACCTCTTCGGAGGTTGTCTCGACGCTGACAAATGCGGTCTCTTGAAGACAATACCATGTTGTTCTTTGCAGCCTTCGGGCGGCGACGGACAGATGGGAACTCGTCAATAGACTACGCAACGAACGCGTTCACCGACCTGCCCGGTTGGTGGACATTTCGGTCAGAACGTCAACTCAACTTGAGAGTTTGATCCTGGCTCAGAGCGAACGCTGGCGGCAGGCCTAATA
>NZ_JBMSEC010000001.1:0-542500 GCF_049446115.1 Caulobacter sp. KR2-114 | reverse complement strand
CACGTGAAATCCTGTCTGAACATGGGGGGACCACCCTCCAAGCCTAAGTACTCCTCAATGACCGATAGCGAACAAGTACCGTGAGGGAAAGGTGAAAAGCACCCCTACAAGGGGAGTGAAATAGTACCTGAAATCGGAAGCCTACAAGCAGTCGGAGCCCCCGCGCGGGGTGACGGCGTACCTTTTGTATAATGGGTCAGCGACTTCATGTGCCGTGCAAGCTTAAGCCGTTAGGTGTAGGCGCAGCGAAAGCGAGTCTGAATAGGGCGAATAAGTACGTCGCATGACGACCCGAAACCAGGTGATCTATCCATGAGCAGGTTGAAGGCTGGGTAACACCAGCTGGAGGACCGAACCGGTGTCTGTTGAAATATACTCGGATGACTTGTGGATAGGGGTGAAAGGCCAATCAAACCTGGACATAGCTGGTTCTCCGCGAAATCTATTTAGGTAGAGCGTCGGACGAATTCCTTGGGGGGTAGAGCACTGGATGGATGCGGGCGGCGCGAGCTGTACCAATTCTAACCAAACTCCGAATACCCAAGAGAACTATCCGGCAGACACACGGCGGGTGCTAACGTCCGTCGTGAAAAGGGAAACAACCCTAACCATCATCTAAGGCCCCCAAGTAACGGCTAAGTGGGAAACGATGTGGGATTGCTTTGACAACCAGGATGTTGGCTTAGAAGCAGCCATCATTTAAAGAAAGCGTAACAGCTCACTGGTCAAGCGATCCTGCGCGGAAAATGTAACGGGGCTCAAGCCGTTCGCCGAAGGTATGGGTGTGCAGCAATGCACGCGGTAGCGGAGCGTTCCGTAAGCCTGTGAAGGTCAGTCGTGAGGCTGGCTGGAGGTATCGGAAGTGAGAATGCTGACATGAGTAGCGACAAAGAGTGTGAGAGACACTCTCGCCGAAAGTCCAAGGGTTCCTGCGTAAAGCTAATCTGCGCAGGGTTAGCCGGCCCCTAAGGCGAGGCCGAAAGGCGTAGTCGATGGGAACCAGGTAGAATATTCCTGGGCCAGTCAGAAGTGACGGATGTCGTAAATTGTCAGGGCTTACTGGATTGCACTTGGCAGTGAAGACGTCCCTGGAAATAACTCTGACGGAGACCGTACCCGAAACCGACACAGGTGGACAGGTAGAGTATACCAAGGCGCTTGAGAGAACTATGCTGAAGGAACTCGGCAAATTGCACGCGTAACTTCGGGATAAGCGTGACTCACCATGGGCAACCATGACTGAGTGGCACAGGCTAGGGGGTAGCGACTGTTTATCAAAAACACAGGGCTCTGCGAAGCCGCAAGGCGACGTATAGGGTCTCACGCCTGCCCGGTGCCGGAAGGTTAAAAGGAGGGGTGCAAGCTCCGAATTGAAGCCCCGGTAAACGGCGGCCGTAACTATAACGGTCCTAAGGTAGCGAAATTCCTTGTCGGGTAAGTTCCGACCTGCACGAATGGCGTAACGACTTCCCCACTGTCTCCAGCATAGGCTCAGCGAAATTGAATTCCCCGTGAAGATGCGGGGTTCCCGCGGTCAGACGGAAAGACCCTATGAACCTTTACTGCAGCTTCGCCTTGGCGTTAGCAGCAACATGTGTAGGATAGGTGGGAGGCTATGAATCCGGGGCGCCAGTTCCGGGGGAGCCAACCTTGAAATACCACCCTTATTGTTGCTGACGTCTAACCTAGGCCCGTTATCCGGGTCGGGGACATGGCGTGGCGGGCAGTTTGACTGGGGCGGTCGCCTCCCAAAGTGTAACGGAGGCGCGCGATGGTGGGCTCAGAGCGGTCGGAAATCGCTCGACGAGTGCAATGGCATAAGCCCGCCTGACTGAGAGACTGACAAGTCGATCAGAGACGAAAGTCGGCCATAGTGATCCGGTGGTTCTGCGTGGAAGGGCCATCGCTCAACGAATAAAAGGTACTCTAGGGATAACAGGCTGATTTTGCCCAAGCGTCCACAGCGACGGCAAAGTTTGGCACCTCGATGTCGGCTCATCACATCCTGGGGCTGGAGCAGGTCCCAAGGGTTCGGCTGTTCGCCGATTAAAGTGGTACGTGAGCTGGGTTCAGAACGTCGTGAGACAGTTTGGTCCCTATCTGCCGTGGGTGTACGAAGCTTGAGAGGATCTGTCCCTAGTACGAGAGGACCGGGATGGACACACCTCTGGTGGACCTGTCGTGGCGCCAGCTGCGCAGCAGGGTAGCTAAGTGTGGAATAGATAACCGCTGAAAGCATCTAAGCGGGAAACTAACCTCAAAACAAGGCTTCGCCGAGAGCCGTGGTAGACCACCACGTTGATAGGCCAGGTGTGGAAGTGCCGCGAGGCATGCAGCTTACTGGTACTAATCGCTCGATCGGCTTGATCGTTCTTAGTCAAACTCATGTGGCGCTGGTTTGTCGCCGCAAGCAATGATGTCTTCTCAACATCCATTTCGTTGACCTGGTGGCTATGCCGGAAGGTCCCCACCCGATCCCATTCCGAACTCGGTCGTTAAGCCTTCCTGGGCCGATGGTACTTCGTCTTAAGGCGCGGGAGAGTAGGTCGTCGCCAGGTCTACCAAATGGATGTGTCACGGTTCGTCCGACCCTTCTTCACGTTCCTATTGCCGGCTACTCCGCCGGCCCCAAGTTTGACGCGGGGTGGAGCAGCCCGGTAGCTCGTCAGGCTCATAACCTGAAGGTCACAGGTTCAAATCCTGTCCCCGCACCCAAAGTTTCGATAGCCGTCCCGCGCAAGCGGGGCGGCTATTTTCGTTTTGGGGCTGCGGCCTTCTGGTCCTCGGCCGCCGCATTCGGCCCCTCGGGCGAAGTATCGGTGCAGCTGGAGCGCGCCGCCGCCGCCGCCAGGGGTGCTGCCGGCAAGCTGCGAGGCCGAGACCTCAGCCGATGGGCCGGTTCGGAAATCTGGTTGGCAGTCGCTGCGGCGGGATCGTTCAGCCGGCCGGGGGGCCGGGCGCCCTCTCCGACGGCGGCCCGAGAGCAATCGGATCTCGTGCTGTGCCTGTTGGCGCCGGACCACTGGGCCCGATGACGGAGCCCGATGCCAGGAGTCTGCCACGCAGTGCGGGATGGGGCCTGCGACCTGGCCGCTCCGACATCCCCGTCGAGAATCATGGGTTGCCGCCGCGCGGTGCGGGCAGCCTCGCGGCCGCCGCGATTCTCGGGGGCGCGTTGACAGCGAGGGTTCGTGCGGTGGCGCGGTCGCACGCCACAGCCGCCGCGGCCGCTTGCGCCTTGCCTCTGAAAAACGGAAGGGCCGGGCGTTGAGCCCGGCCCTTGCTGGGGAATATCCTTCAGACGGCTGGCGCCGACCAGGTCACAACAGGTCTTCGATATGGATCGGAAAGCGCCGCACGCGCACGCCGGTGGCGTGCCAGACGGCGTTGGCGATGGCGCCCACCGTCCCGGTGATGCCGATCTCGCCGACGCCCTTCACGCCCAGTGGATTGACGTAGCGGTCCTCCTCCGCGACCAGGATGGCTTCCACCGACGGCACGTCCGCGTTCACCGGCACATGGTACTCGGCAAGGTCGGCGTTCATGATCCGCCCGGTGCGGCGGTCCGCGACGGCCGCCTCCTGCAGGGCGAAGGACAGGCCCCAGATCATGCCGCCGTAGTACTGGCTGCGCACCAGCCTGGGGTTGACGATCCGGCCGGCGGCGAAGGCGCCCACGAGCCGGGCCACGCGCACCACGCCCAGGTCCGGGTCCACCTTCACCTCGGCGAACACGGCCCCATGCGAGTACATCGCCCAGCGCTGCGCCGCCTCCTCATCGCGCGCCATGCGGCCCGTGCCCACCACCGTGTCGCGCCCGGTGCGGGCCAGGATCTCGGCATAGCTTTCGCTGCGGCGCTCGTCGTCGCGGCGGTGCAGGCGCCCAGCGCGCGCCACCACCCCGACGTTTCCGGCGCCGAACAGCGGCGAGTCCGGGTCGGCGCTGGCCAGTTCCGCCAGCCGGGCGATGGCGTCCTCGCCCGCATTGTGCAGCGCCAGGCCGGCGCTTGCCGTATGGCCTGAGCCGCCCGCGACCCCGGCGTCGGGCAGGTCGGAGACGCCGGAGCGGAATTCCACCTGCGCCGGATCGAGGCCGAGCGCCTCGGCCGCGATCTGGGCGAGCGCGGTCCAGGCGCCCTGGCCCATGTCGACGCCGGCGGTCTCCACCAGGGCGGTCCCGTCGGCGCGCAGGGTGGCGCGAGCCTCGGCCGGGAAGTGCGGGCAGGGGAACAGCGCGCTGCCGACGCCCCAGCCCACCAGGAGCCCGTTCTCATCGCGCATCTGCCGCGGCCGCAGCGGGCGGCCCGCCCAGCCGAACCGGGCGGCGCCCTCGCTATAGCATTCCTGCAGCGCCTTTGACGAATACGGGCGCCCCGTGCCCGGCTCGGTGTCGGCATAGTTGGCCAGCCGGAAGTCGAGGGGATCCATGCCGCAGGCTTCGGCGGCCTCGTCGATGGCCGCCTCCAGCGCCGCGGAGCCCGAGGCTTCGCCGGGCGCGCGCATGGGGCCGGGGGTGCCGATGTCCAGCCTCAGCCCCTCGGTCTCGGCGAGGATGGCCGGGCTGGCGTAGGCGTGCAGCGAGGCGTTGGCCGCCGGCTCGAGGAAGTCCTCGAAGCTGGAGGTCGCGGCGAGAGAATGGTGGTGGATGGCGGTGAGGCGCCCGGCGCCGTCGAGGCCCAGGCGCAGCTTCTGCCAGGTGCGTCCGCGGTGGCCGACCGGCCCGTACATCTGCGCGCGGGACAGGGCCAGCTTCACGGGCCGCTGCAGATGCCGCGCGGCGAGGATCGCCAGGATCTGCGGGCCGTTGAGGATGGCCTTCGAGCCGAATCCGCCGCCCAGGAAGGGTGAGCGGATCAGCACGTTCTCGGCGGGGACGCCGAAAAAGGTGGCGTAGGCCTCGCGGCTCATGACCAGCGCCTGGTTGGGCATGTCGAGCGTGAGGTGGTCGCCGTCCCACTGGGCGACCACGGCGTGCGGCTCCATGGCGTTGTGGAACTGGGCCGGGGTCGAAAACTCCGCCTCGACGATCTGCCGGGCCGCGGCGAACCCGGCGTCGAGGTCGCCAAAGGCGGTCCGCGGCGGCGCGCCGACGCCGACTGCGGCGGGGGCGTAGCGCTCGCCGTTGTCGAGCCCCGTGCGCGCCGGTTGCGCCTCGTAGCGCGGCTTGAGCAGGGCCGCGCCCTCGACGGCGGCCTCCAGCGTCTCGGCGATGACCAGGGCGATCGGCTGGTTGACGTAGCGCACGGTGTCGTCCTGCAGCACCTCGATGCGGAAGCCGAACATGCCGAGCTTCTGGTTCGGATCGTGCGCCAGCGGCGGGCGATTGGCCGGCGTCAGCACCTCGATCACGCCAGGGTGCGCCCGGGCGGCGTCGACATCGAGGCTGGCCACGCGGCCGCGGGCGATGCTGCTCACGGCGGTCACCGCGTAGAGCAGACCCGCGGGATGGTTGTCGGCGGCGTAGGTCGCGCGGCCGGTGACCTTCAGTTCGCCGTCGCGACGGGTGAGCGGCTGGCCCGAATTGGAGCCATGGCGCGGATAGGGGGCGAGCGGGGACGGGGACTCAAGCGACATGACTTGCTCCGATCGGCGGTGCGAAGGGCGAGGCGGGCAGGGCGGCGGGGCCTTGCGGGGTCCCGGCCAGGGCGTCGTGCAGGGCGCGGACGATCAGCCGGCGCGCGAGCTCGATCTTGAACGCGTTGTCGCCGGACGGGCGGGCCTCGGCGAGGGCCATCTCCGCGGCGCGGGTGAAGGAGTCCGCGGAGGCGGGAGCGCCTTGCAGGGCCGCTTCGGCCGCCCGGGACCGCCACGGCTTGGCGGCCACGCCGCCGAGGGCCAGGCGCGCCTTGCGGATCGTCGGTCCGTCCAGGTCGAGGCAGACGGCGGCCGAAACCACCGCGAAGGCGTAGGAGGTCCGCTCACGGACCTTCAGGTAGCGGGCGTGGCGCGCGCTCGCCGCGCCCTCGGCGGGCAGGCGAAGGGCGACGATCAGCTCCCCGGGCTGCAGCGCGGTTTCATCGGCGGGTGTCTCTCCGGGAAGCCGATGCAGCGCCTCGAGGGCCACCTCGCGTGGCCCGTCCGGGCCCTGCAGCTCGACCACGGCGTCCAGGGCCACCAGCGGCACGCAGACGTCCGAGGCATGGGTGGCGATGCAATGCTCGCTCCAGCCCAGGATGGCGTGCAGCCGGTTCTCGCCGCCCAGCGCGTCGCAGCCCGATCCCGCCTCGCGCCGGTTGCAGGCGCTGGCCACGTCGTAGAAGTACGCGCACCGAGGCCGCTGCAGGAGGTTGCCGCCGACGGTCGCGGCGTTGCGCAGCTGCGGCGAGGCGCCTGACAGCAGGGCCTCCGCCACAGCCGGGAACGTGCCCCGGACCCGCTCGTCGTAGGCGAGATCGGCGTTGCGGACGAGGGCGCCGATGCGCACGCCGCCGTCCGCCTGCCAGTCGATGCGGTCGAGCCCGGGCAACCTGGAGATGTCCACCAGCCGCGCCGGTCTTGCCGCGCCCACCTTCATCAGGTCGAGCAGGTTGGTGCCGCCCGCCAGATAGGCCGAGCCCGGCTGGGCGGCGGCGGCGATCGCTTCGGCCGTGCTGGCCGGCCGGATGTAGTCGAAGCGGTTCACGCGGCGTCCTCCTGGGCGGCCCCGGCCAGGGCGCGGTGCGCCTCGACCACGGCTTCGGTGATGCCGCGGTACGCGCCGCAGCGGCAGATGTTGCCGCTCATCAGCTCGCGGACCCGCTCCGGGTCGCCCGCGGCATGGCCCTCGGCCAGCAGGCCGACCGCGCTCATGATCTGCCCCGGCGTGCAGAAGCCGCACTGAAAGGCGTCGTGCTCGATGAAGGCCGCCTGCACGGGATGCAGGCGCCCCCCGTCGGCAAGGCCCTCGATGGTCGTGACCTGGGCGCCGTCCAGGCTGACGGCCAGAACGAGGCAGGCGTTGACCCGCCGTCCGTCGACCAGCACGGTGCAGGCGCCGCATTGCCCCCGGTCGCAGCCCTTCTTCGCCCCGGTGAGGGCGAGGCGTTCGCGCAGGAGGTCGAGAAGGGTGATCCGCGGGTCGTCGATGTCGACGGTTCGCTGCAGACCATTGATGTTGAGGCTCAAGGCGAGCGACATTGTTCCGCTCCGGTTGGGGTGTGGCGCTGCGACTCGCCGTCAGCGGCGCAGAACGCGAGCGCGGGGGATGTGACGTGGGAGGCGATGTGACGCTGAGGGGGGACGGGAGGGTTCCCGATCAGCAGGACGACTATAGCGGAGGACCCCTCCGCTTAGCAAGAGGCCTGGCGCGGGTCTGAGCGATGGCGCGCTCTCCCGCCAGTTCTGGTCGCAGGCCGCGGGCGGACGGGCTGCGCAACCGTGAGCGCCTGATCGAGGCGGCCACCCGGGTGTTCGGCGCGGGCGCGCCCCAGGCCAGCCTGGAGGCGGTGGCCCGCGAGGCGGGGGTCGGCATCGGCACGCTCTACCGTCATTTCCCCACGCGCGAGGCCCTGTTCGAGGCGGTCTACCGGCGCGAGGTCGATCAGCTGAGCGACCTCGCCGAACGGCTGGCGCGGGCGCCCGCGCCCGTCGAAGCGCTGCGGCAATGGCTGCACGCCAACGTCCGCCTGGTGGCGACGAAGCGGGGCATGGTCGAGGCGCTGCATCTCGTCGTCTCGGGCTCCGCCGAGCTGAAGGCCTATTCCTTTGAGCGCCTCACCGCGGCGCTCGCCCTTCTGCTGGCCCGCGGTGTCGAAGCCGGCGACCTGCGGGGCGACATCACCGCGGAGGACCTGCTGCGCACCGTGGTCGGCATCTTCTACGCGGACAGTTCCGCCGACTGGCAGGCCTCGGCGCTGCGCATCGTCGATGTCTTCGTGGACGGACTTCGCCGGCCCTGAGCGGCGGGCCCGCGGCGATGGGCGCTACCGCTCGCGGGGACCCGTCCGGCCCGGCCGCCTCGACGACGGCCGGCGCGGCGACTAGTGTGACGGCGGCGCGGCGCGCCCAAGGTTCTGACACCCAGGGCCCTGACATCAGCCAGCGCGTGCAGCATGACCCCGACCAGCCCCGCAGACGCCCAGTTGATCGAAAAGAGCCTCGAGATCGCCGGGGAGCGGGGCGGAGACCTGACGGCGGTCGTCTACGCCCGCCTGTTCGCCCGCCAGCCCGACATGGAGGCGCTGTTCTGGCGCGACGGCAACGGCGCCATCAAGGGCGAGATGCTGATGCGGGTGTTCGAGGCGATCCTGGACTTCATCGGCCCGCGCAAGTTCGCGGACCACATGATCGGCACCGAGGTGGTGACCCACGCCGGCTACGACGTTCCCCCCGACGTGTTCGCGACCTTCTTCGGCCTGGTCGCCGACGTGATCGGGGAAACCTGCGGACCGGACTGGTCCGGGCCGATGGCCGAGGCCTGGGGGCGGCTGCTCGCCGACCTCGACGCCTATGTCAGGCATCCGCAGCGGAGCCTCGCGCCGGAAGCCGCCGGCGTTCGCTGAGCCTACCGCAGCCCGGCCGGACCCCCTATCTGTTGGCGTTCGCCGTCACGTCGATGGCCTTGCGCCGATGGTCCGCCGCCCATGAAGAAGATCGGTTTCCTCTCCTTCGGCCACTGGAGCGACGCCGGCCAGTCCCAGGCCCGGTCGGCGTCCGACGTGCTGCTGCAGTCCATCGACCTGGCGGTGGCCGCCGAGGCGCTGGGGGCGGACGGCGCCTATTTCCGCGTCCATCACTTCGCCCGCCAGCTTGCCTCGCCCTTCCCCTTGCTGGCGGCGGCGGGCGCCAGGACGCACCGCATCGAACTCGGCACGGCCGTGA
Organism: Caulobacter sp. KR2-114; assembly: GCF_049446115.1. Taxonomy (NCBI): domain Bacteria; kingdom Pseudomonadati; phylum Pseudomonadota; class Alphaproteobacteria; order Caulobacterales; family Caulobacteraceae; genus Caulobacter; species Caulobacter sp. KR2-114. The sequence continues at coordinate 533,702 of NZ_JBMSEC010000001.1, read as the reverse complement.
TCGACATGCGCTACGAGAACCCGTTGTACATGGCCGAGGACGCCGGCTCCGCCGACCTGATCGCCGGGGGGCGGCTGCAGCTGGGGATCAGCCGCGGCTCGCCCGAGCAGGTGATCGATGGCTGGCGGTATTTCGGCTACGAGCCGGCCGAAGGGCAGGGCGACGCCGAGATGGGCCGCGCCCACGCCCAGGTATTCCTCGACCTGCTGCGCGGGCAGGGATTCGCCCAGCCCAATCCGCGCCCGATGTTTCCCAATCCGCCCGGACTTCTGCGCCTGGAGCCGCACTCGCCGGGGCTGCGCGAGCGGATCTGGTGGGGCGCCGGCTCGGATGCGACGGCGATCTGGGCCGCCCGGCTGGGCATGAACCTGCAGAGCTCCACCCTGAAGGCCGACGAGACCGGCGAGCCGTTTCACATCCAGCAGGCGGCCCAGATCCGCGCCTATCGCGCCGCCTGGGCGCAGGCCGGGCATGCGCGTGCGCCGCGCGTATCGGTCAGCCGCAATATCGTCGCCCTGACCAGCGACCTGGACCGCGCCTATTTCGGACGTGGGGGCGAAGACACCGACCAGGTCGGCTTCCTGGGCGAGGCCGGCCGGGCGATCTTCGGCCGAAGCTATGTCGCCGAGCCGGACGTGCTGGTGGAGCAGTTGCGCCAGGACCAGGCGATCGCCGAGGCCGACACCCTGCTGATCACCGTGCCCAACCAGCTGGGCGTCGACTACAACGCCCACCTGCTGGACGCCATCCTGCGCCATGTGGCGCCGGCCCTGGGCTGGCGCTGACCCCGCAACGGGGCGGCCGGAAGGGCCTCCGGCCCGGCCGATGACGTGTTTCGCGCCGCATCCGGGCCCGGCTTGATCTGGATCAAAGATGACGCCGGCGTCACCTATATCCTCTCCCCAAGGCGTCCGGAGTGGCGCGGGACCGTCGCGTCGTGAAGCGGCGGTCGGCCGAGGAGCGACGCATGGTGAGCATCGTCTACATCGAGAACGACGGCACGGAGCATCATGTCGATGTTCCGGCGGGCGTCTCGGTGATGGATGGCGCCAAGCGGTACACCATTCCCGGCATTGAAGGAGACTGCGGTGGCGCCTGCGCCTGCGCCACCTGCCACGTCTATGTTGAAGGTGACTGGCCGCAGCGCTTGCCGCCGCCAGAGGAAATCGAGCAGGCCATGCTCGATTTCGCGTTCGATGTGCAACCCAATAGCCGCCTGAGCTGTCAGATCCAGGTCAACGACAGCATCGACGGTTTGGTCGTCCGTACTCCACCACGCCAATATTGAATATTCCCAAGGAGGGAATGCCATGACTGTCGCCCAAGTCAATTCAGCCGCATCGAAGGCCGGCTGGAAGGTGTCGATGACGCCCGACGATATCTACAAGAACCCGATGAGCATCGCCTGGACGTTCGACTACCTGATGTCGCACGACAAGGTGGAAGACCTGTACAAGCGCGCCAAGCAGAACCAGTGGGACTCCGACGAGCTTCTGCCCTGGGACACGCCGGTCGACCCGTCGAAGCCGATGATCAACGACCGCTCCGACCCGTACCATCGGATGCCGTTCTTCGCGAAGCTGTCCAAGTCGCAGCAGGAGACCTTCACGGCCCACTCCACGGCGCAGCTGCTGTCGCAGTTCCTGCACGGCGAGCAGGGCGCTCTGATGACGGCGGCCTGCGTCACCCACTCGGTGCCGGACGCCACCGCCAAGCTCTACGCGGCGACCCAGACCATGGACGAGGCCCGCCACGTCGAGGTCTACGCCAAGTACTGCGACAAGATCGCCATCGTCTATCCGATGTCGCCGATGCTGAAGACGCTGATCGACGCCACGCTGCAGTCCGACCGCTACGAGAAGGTCATGATCGGCATGAACATGATCGTCGAAGGCCTGGCCCTGGGCGCCTTCAACAACATGTACCGCACGACCCAGTGCGAGCTGCTGAAGAAGCTGACCTTCAACGTGATGCGCGACGAGTCGCGGCACGTGTCGTTCGGCCACGCCTACCTGGGTCCGGTGATCGCGAAGCTGCCGGAAGACGAGGTCGAGGATCTGGCCGAGTTCGCCTTCCAGGCGGTCAACATCCTGGCCCGTGGGCAGACGGGCGGCGGCCGCGGCGGCCAGGTCGATCCCGGCTTCCTGTCGGTGCTGGACAACAGCAACATCGACCCGAACGACTTCTTCAAGGGGCTCGCCGAGGCGGAGGCCCAGGGCGTCACCCAGGAGCTGCCTCCGGGCCAGATCCATTCGGTGAAGGACCTGATGCTGCCGGCCCTGGCCCGGGTCGGCCTGCTGACCCCCACGGTCCGCAAGAAGTACGAGGAAGCCGGCATTCCGATCTTCGAAGACCCGCGGGTCCTGCAGGCCATGGAAGGCGGTCACCCGATCGCCTGACGGCGGCATGCACGACGGCCAGCGTCCCGCGACCCCTGCAGGGTCCGGGGCGCTGCAAGCCTGAAGGAGCGGGACATGAACGACACTCAGCCTGATGTCCGGGAGGCGAGCTTCCACGAGACGGTGCTGAACGGGCTGCCGGAGGCGGTGCTCGTGACCACGGCCGACGGGACGATCGTGTTCGCCAACGCCGCGGCGTCGAGCCTGTTTCACTATCCGGCCGCCGAACTGGTCGACCAGCCCCTGACCCTGCTCACGCCGCCGACGCCTGGGCGACGCGCCAACATCGTCGAGTGGCTGGCGCGGTGGGCGGCCGCCCCGGATGTCGAACAGTCCCGCTATCTGGACATCACCGCGCGCCGCAAGGACGGCGGCGAGCTGACCGTCGAGGTGCGGGTGCGCGCAGGCGACGTCCACGGCCAGCGCCGATATTTCATCAGCGTGCGCGACAACACCGTGCGGCGCTACGAACAGTTGGCGCTGAAGGACGCGAACCTGCGGGCGGCGCGGATCCTGATGGTGGCGGCGGACGCGATCGTCTCCATCGACGCCGCCCAGAAGATCATCCTGTTCAACCCTGCCGCCGAGCAGATGTTCGGCTATCGCGTGGACGAGGTGATGGGGCAGGACCTGGCCATGCTGATCCCCCGCCCGTCCCGCGCGGTGCATGGCGCCAAGGTGGAGAGCTTCCGCCGGTCCAAGACGGCGTCCCGCATGATGAGCGAGCGATCCGAGGTGCTGGGGCGCCGCCGCAACGGCGATGTCTTCCCCGTCGAGGCCACGATCACCAAGGTCATGGCGGGCGGCCAGCTGACGTTCACCGCGCACCTTCGCGACGTGACCGAGCGCAATCGCGCCCGGGACCGGCTGATCGAGAGCGAGCGCCGGATTCGCGCGGTGTTCGACCACTCGACGGAAGCCATCGCGCTGCTCGCGCCCGACGGGGCGATCCTGGAGATCAATCGCGCCGGCGCGGCGCTGACCTCGGCGAACGGCCCGCTGGTCGGCGCCCCGCTGTGGGAGGCGCCCTGGCTGGGCGCCGCGGTGGCGGCGGGTTCGGCCGAGGCCGGCCAGCTGATGGCCGCGGTCCTCGCCGCCGCCGGCGGTGCGCCGCAAAGGCTCTCCGCCAGCCTCGTGCGCGACGGCCGGCCCCTGCCCATCCAGGTGCGCCTCACCCCGATCCCGGGCGGGGAGGGGCGGGTCGACTATGTGCTGGCGGAAGGGGTGTTCGAGCCGGCGGCGTGAGCGAGGGGCGGATGAGCGCCGCCGTCCTCAGTCGATCCCCAGCGCCTCGACCGAGACCGCGGGCTGCAGGCGGTCGATGTCGGCCAGCCGGCAGAGCTGAACGCCCGGGGAGAGGAGGGCGGCGGCGCCGGCGGCCACGGCGCGGACCAGCGCCTGGGCCGGCTCGGCATCGCGGGCCAGGCCGTCCAGCAGCACGCCCAGGAAGCTGTCGCCCGCGCCCACCGTGCTCACGGGGGTGACCGCGGGCGCCGCGGCGGCCCACGCGCCCTGCCGGCCCACCAGCAGCGCGCCGTCTGCCCCGAACGAGGCGGCGACCCAGTCCAGCCCGAACCGCGCGAGCAGGGTGCGGCAGGCGTCCAGGCGCGCCGGCCGGTCGGGGAGGGGGCGGCCGGCGACCTCGGTCAACTCGTCCAGATTGGGCTTGATCAGCCAGGCGCCCTGCGCCAGCGCCGGTCGCAGGTCGCGGGCTGGCGCGTCGAGGGCCAGCCGCACGCCCTTATCGCGGCAGCGCCGGGCGACGGTGGCATAGAGACCGCTGTCGCCGTCCGGCGGCAGGCTCCCGCTTGCCGCCAGGATGGCGCCGCCGGGCGTCAGCGCGACGGCCGTCTCGACGACGTGGTCGGATTCGCCCTGGGAGAGGGGCGGGGCCGGCAGCACGAACCTGTACTCGCGACCGCTCGCCGGCTCGACGGCGGTGAAGTCCTCGCGGGTCTCCGCCTCCGCGACGATCGGGCGGCAGCGCACGGTCTCGCCCGCCAGAAGGGTCAGGAGCCGCTCGCCGGTCGGACCGCCCGCCGGCAGCACCACCTCCGCCTCGCGGCCGCAGTGGCGCAGGACCCGCGCGATGTTGACGCCGCCGCCGCCCGGGTCGCGCCGCAGGTTGCGACCTCGCAGCTTGCTCCCCGGGCGCACCGCATCGACCTCGAAGGTGACGTCGACGCAGGGGCTGAAGGTGAGGGCGACGATGCGGCCGCCGGGCGGGAGCCGGGCGCCGGCTGCGGTCAGTGGCACAGGAACAGGGACGGTCCGCCCTCGGCGGCGAGGAAGCTGCGCGTGGCGCCGCCCAGCACGGCCTCGCGCAACCGCGCGTGACCGAAGGCGCCGGCCACGAACAGCCGGGCGTCGGCTCGCTGAGCCGCCTCCAGCAGGCGCGCGCCGGCCGGCTCCTCGTCGACGAGGCGCACCGTCACCGAGCGGCAGCCGGCCTGGGTCAGATAGTCCGTCACGCGCGTGGGATTGGCCGCCGCCGACTCGCCGGTCTCCAGGCCCGCGCGATGCTGCAGCACGGTTACCGACCCGGCCGCCCGCAACAGGGGGGCGGCCGCCCGCACGGCGCGCCCGGCTTCCAGGCTACCGTCCCAGGCGATGGCCGCATAGGCCCCGGGGTCGAGCTCACCGTTCCTGACCAGCAGCACCGGCGAACGGGCGCCCATCAGGATGTCCGACAGCAGCCCCGTCCACGGACCGTCGGCGCGGGCGGCGCTGCGACCGACGATGACCATGTCGGAGAGCGGCAGTTCCTGGCTGAGGGTCAGCCACGGCGACGGCGCCGCCGATGTCAGGCGCAGGGCCGGGGCGCCCGTGGCTGTGCGCGTCAGACCGTGCCGGGTTCCGGCCGCGCTGACCATGGCGGCGATGCGCGCGGCGACCTCGCGGCGGTGCTCGTCCACCGAGCGCCAGACCTCCGCCGCCAGCAGGCCGCCGCCGCCGAAGCCGGTGGCGGCGTAGGCCGGCGCCTCCACGGGGATAAGGCCCAGGACATTGAGCGGACAGTCGGCGAGCTTGGCGATGTGGCACGCCGTGTTCAAGGTGTGCAGATCGTCCTCGGCGCCGGTGAGCACCGTCGCGATGGCGGCATAGGGCATGAGATCCTCCTGAGGCCGCCAGTGTCGCGCGACCAGGAGGAACCACCTTGAGGGAGATCAAGAGCCGGCAGGCAGGGAAGGCCCTGGCGCCGGCTCAGCCGCGGGCGAGATGGCGCAGGTGCATGTGCTCGGCCTGCTGGCCCCCCAGGCGCGCGGCGACGGCGGAGACGAAGGCGGCCAGGATCAGGCCGATGGCGGCAAAGAACGCCGACTGGGCGGCGATGTGCGCGGCGCGGTCGGCTTCCGCCGGGCTCGGCGGCGGGGCGGCGGCGGCGGCCGGGGCCAGGCTGTCGGCGTAGGGGATGACCACCAGCATGGCCAGGGCGACGCCCAGCACCGTGGCCAGCGCCCAGGCGATCAGGCCGTGGGCGGTGTCGCGCAGGTGCGACTCGTCGGCGTGGGTCTCGGTCCAGATGGTGCGCAGCCGGCCGGCGACATAGCCGCCGAACGCGCCGGCGATCACCTGGATCGCCACGGCGATGGCCCCGGCTTGCGGCGTGAAGGCGTGCAGCGAACCGCGCGACGCGACCCCGCTGCTGGCCAGCTCCAGCCCGAAGCCGGCGGCCAGCAGGCCGAGGAACACGGAGGTCGCAACGGCGACCAGCGCGCCGCCGATGATGGACGACCAGGACAGCGGCGCTTCGACCACGCCGGAGGGCAGACGCTCGAGTGTCATGATCGACCTCAGAAGTGATGGGTGCACATCGCCAGAAGAAGAATGATCGGAATAGGCACGCCAATGAAATAGAGCAGAATAGATCGCACGGTCCCTCTCCAGTTAAATTGCTGATCCGTGGCTTTACAAACGCGGTCCGGATGGCCGGGTTGCATGTGGCCAGGAGCGGCTGGCGCGGATCATGGCGGCGTCAGCTTGGGCCATGTGGTGCGCGGCGGTCGGGAACGCTGCGCGCACGGCCGGCGTTTGGGCTGCAAGGCTCCCCTCCTTTCAGTCACGTTGGAGACTCCCATGTCGCTCGCCACCGACTTCGGCATCAAGGCCGCCAAGGCCGGCGTCAGCGCCGCCCGCAAATCCGCCTCGCGCGTGGTGCAGCGCAGCCAGAAGAAGGCGGGCCGCGCGGTCGACAGTTCCGGCCGCACGCTGGATAGCGGACTCGACTATGTGGAGCGCGCGCTGCACGACGGCCTGGACGCCATCGCCGAACGGGGCCGCCAGGCGCAGTCGCTCCCGCTGCGCTATCTGCCCGACCGCTTCCAGCCGCGCCCGCGCCGCGGGCCGCCGGTGGCCACCGCCCTGACCGGCCTGGGCGCCGGGGTGTTGCTGGCGCTGCTGTTCGCCCGCCGCGGAGACGGCGCCGCGCCGGGCAACTGACCTCGACTCACCACATCGCGTCCCCGGCGGCGCCTCCGCAGGCCCGGCAAATCAGCTAGGCTGGAGGCATGCTCAAGACCTACGCCACCGCACACGGCTCCGGCGACGACGCCATCATCTGGATCGATCTGGATCATCCGACCGACGCGGAGCGGGCGCGGGCGCAGCAACTGGTGGGCGCCCCCATGCCGACTCGCGAGAGCCTCAGCGAGATCGAGGCGTCCAGTCGGCTGCGCGCTCGCGACGGGGTGCTGTTCATGAGCATGCCGACGATCATTCACGCGCCAGACGGCGGACCCATGGTGGTTCCCGTCGGCTTCGTCCTGTCGCAGCACAGGCTGGTCACCGTCCGCTTCGGGCCGCTGCACGCCGCGGACCTGCTGGCGCAACGCTTCGCCACGCCCGGCGAGACGCCGACCTGCAGCCTGGAGGCTTTCGTCAGCCTGTGCGAGGCGGTGGTCGACGTGCTGGCCGACATCCTGGAGCAGACGGCCGCGGCGTTGAAGGCGATTTCCGCCTCGCTGTTCCGCGGCGAGAACCCGGAGGGGCGGGCCGCGATCCGCGCCAACCGGATGATCCGCAGTCAGCTGCGCGAACTCGGCCGCCTGGGCGACAAGGCTTCCGAGGCGCGAGACGCCCTGCTGGGCATCGGCCGGGTCTCGGACTACGCCTGCGAAGCCACCGCCAGCTGGGCCGACGGCGCCTTCGAGGCCCGCATGCGCACCCTGCGCCAGGACGTCGCCTCGCTGGACGACTACCAGGTGCATCTGGAGGAGAAGGTCCAGTTCCTGCTGGACGCCATGGTCGGCCTGATCGGCATGGCGCAGAACGACATCTTCAAGTTCCTGACCATCGTCTCCATCGCCGGCATCCCGCCCACGGTGGTGGTCGGCGTCTATGGGATGAACTTCCACTTCATGCCCGAGCTGGCCTGGCCGTGGGGATACCCGTTCGGCCTTCTGCTGGTGGCGCTGAGCGTGCTGATCCCGCTGGCCTGGTTCAAGTGGCGCGGCTGGTTCTGATGTCCCGTCCGAAGAGGAGCGAACGCCCATGACCCGAGGACCTCGCCTGATGGCGGCGCTGCTGGCCCTGGGGCTCGGCCTTGAGGCCGCGCCGGCCCTGGCGCAGCCGGGCTCGGCGGACCATCCGATCGTCGTGCGGATGAAGCGGGGGACGGACCGCATCCGCCTGACCGGCGTGCTGCGCCAAGGGCGCGACTGCTGCGCCTACGCCATCGCCGTCCGCGCCGGCCAGACGCTGAACTGGAGCCTGAAGGGGCCGGCGACGCGCCAGACCATCACCGATCCGGCGGGCCACACCGACGGTCCTGGAATTCCCGCGGCGATCCCACTGACGGCCGACGGGACCTGGATCTTCACCGTCCGTCCCAACCTGATGGCCGACGGCGCCTATGGCCGCTTTACGCTGACCCTCACCATCCCGCCGCTGAAACGCTAGAGCGCGCTAGCCGGCACGGGACGTCCGCGGGCCGGCCAGGGCGCCGGCGCCGCGACGCTGCGGGACCAGGGCGCGGAACGCCATCGGCCGGAACACCACCCGCGCGCTGCGGCCGAGGCGGACCTTCTCGCCGTCGAGGATCGCCGGCAGTCGGCCCTCGGCGCTGACCTCGATGGCCTTGACCCGCGCCAGGGACACGGACGGATCGCGCCGCCAGTCGTCGAACACCGCGTGGTAGGCTAGGCTGAACACGCCGCTGGCCGTGGCCGGCTCCAGCGCGGCGACCTCCAGGGACGGGGCGTCGGCGACCATGGCGCGCGAGACCAGCGGGCAGATCACCGCCAGGGCCTGGGCCTCGCCGGTCTCGCCGTTGCCGAAGTCGTAGGCCAGGGGCTCGCCGGAGTGTTCCAGCGCCACGGCCGAGCGCTTGACCGCCTCGATCAGATGGCCATGGCGCACCGCCTCGCGTGCGTCGGCCCACAGCGACGGCGACCCCAGGATCGCCGCGCAATAGAAGCTTTCCTTGCCGATCCGGCCGCCGCTGACCACCTGCACCCGGGGCCGCGCCAGCACCTGGGCCAGCACCTTGGGCCAGGTCTTGGCCCCATAGAGGGCGTGGGGCAGCATGTTCATCGTGCCGCCGGGCAGCGGCACCAGCAGCTTGCCGCAGGCGCCGCAGCCGTGCGCCGCGGTGCGGATGGTGCCGTCGCCGCCCAGCACCACCACGACATCCGCCTCCTGCATGGCCTTGGCCAGCACCGCCTCTATGTCCTTGGGCGCGGCCACCACGATCTCGGCGTGCGGCAGGCCGGCGTCGGTGAAGATCTGGGTCATCTTCGCGGGAGAAGCGGCGTTGACGCTGCCGCTGCCGGTGTTGAGCACCGCGTGGATGCGGCCCGCCAACGCGGTCCTGGCCGCCTGTTCGGTCATGTCGTTTTCCCCCTCATGCCCCCGCGCCAATGGCGGCCAGCGGGCGCAGTTTCACTTCCCAGGCGTGGGCGAGCTGCAGTCTCGTCCCGTCCCAGGCCATGGCCGAGACGATCAGGTCGTCGCCGCGGATGTCGATCACGTTGAAGCCCGGCGGCTCGCCGCGCAGCCGCCGCGACAGGGTGCCCGCGCCGACGGCGAAGGTGCGGTGGTCGCCGAACGGCAGGGCCTGGACGAAGGGCGTGTGCACGTGTCCGCTGAGGATCAGGTCGGCGCCCGCCAGCGTCAGCCGCTCGGCCGCGTGCACGCCGCCGCGCACCCGCCCGGTCATCGGCCCGCCGGGGATTTCCATCAGCGGGTGGTGCACGACGACCACCTTGCGCTCGTGCGGGGCGCTGGCCAGGGCGTCGGCGGCGTGCGCGGCCTGGCCACGGCTCACGTGGCCTTTCGACCAGTTCAGCCGCACCTGCCAGCCGCGGGCGCTGTTGATGGAGCGGACCTTCAGCCCGGGCGCGGTGAAATGCCGTTCCACCAGGGGCGAGATGCTGCGGTCGTAGCGGGCCCAGGCGGCGGTCAGCCGCTCGGCGAGGCCGGCCCAAGGCGTGTCATGGTTCCCGGGCGTGGCCAGCCTGGGTCCCGGCAGGGTGGAGAGCCAGGCGGCCGCGGCCGCGAACTCGGGGTCTGCGCCCAGCTGGGTGATGTCGCCGGTGATCGCCAGCAGGTCGAACGGGGTCTCGCGCACATAGGCCGTCGCCGCCTCGAGGGCCGCGGGGTCCTCGAAGCCGAAGTGGATGTCGGACAGCTGGATCAGGCGAAGCGCCATCGGGTCCCCTCGGCGCGCAAGCTGCACGCCGCTGCCACCCAGCACAACGGCTGGGCCGCCCGTCGGTTCGAGGCGGACCTCAGACGACCAGCCCGCCGCCCGTCGCCGGCGCCCTGGCCAGTTCCGCGAGGGCCTTGAGCGCCTCGGTCAGGCCCGCGCGCCGGGCCGGACCGCCCAGCGAGATGCGGGCGCCGGCGGGGACCTTGGCCCCCTCCACGGCGAAGGCGTCGGCGCTGACCAGCGACAGGCCGCGCGCCTGGCCCATCAGGCGGATTTCGGCCGGCGAGCCGTGTTCCGGCAGGTCCAGCCAGACATGGATCGCCTCGGCGGCGCCGCGCGCCTGTGGCAGCCATTTCGCGGCCAGGGCGCGGCGCGCCCGGGCCTCGCGCCGCACGCCCTGCAGCAGCGCTTCGGCGGTCCCGTCGCGAATCCATCCGCTGACCAGCGTCGTGACCAGCGGCGAGGGCATCAGGGTCGTGGCGCGCAGGGCCTCCGCCAGCCGGGCGGCCGGCTCTCCCGGCGGCGGGACGACGAAGGCGGTGCGCAGGCCGGGCGAAAGCACCTTCGACAGGGTGGCGATGTGGAAGCTGCGCTCGGGCGCGACGCTGGCCAGCGCCGGCGCCGGGGTGTCGAACAGGCGGCTGTACGGATCGTCCTCGATCAGCCAGGCGTTGGCGGCGGCGACGATGGCGGCGATGGTGCGGCGGCGGTCCGCGCCCATCGTCGTGCCGGTCGGGTTCTGCGTCGTGGGAATCAGGTAGACGGCCGCGGCCCCGCCGAGGGCCAGGGTCTGTTCCAGCGCCTCGGGCACGAAGCCTTCGCCGTCGACCGGGCAGGACAGCAGGCGCACGCCGTGCAGCGCGGCGGCCGCCTTGATGCCCGGATAGGTCAGCGGCTCGACGACCAGCGCCTCGCCGCGCTGCAGGAAGGCCGCGAGGATCGCCGACAGGGCCGACTGGGCGCCGGGCGCGATCAGCACCCGGTCCGGGGCCACATCGCCGAGGACCGGCGCCAGCCACGCGGCCGCGGCCAGCTTCTGGCCGAGGGTCCCGGCGCCCGGGTGGTAGGACATCAGGGTGGCGGCGTCGGCGCGGTCGAGCACCGCCCGCGCGCCGTCCTTCAGCAGGGCGCCCAGCGATATGCCGTCCGGCGGCGGCGGAAGGTTCATCGACAGGTCCACCAGCCCGCCGTCGTCCTCGTCGGCCCGGGCCCGCACGAAGGTGCCGCGGCCCACGGTCCCTTCCAGAAGGCCGCGGGCCCGCGCGGCGCCGTAGGCGCGGGTGATGGTGGTCAGGTCGACGCCCAGCCGCTCGGCCACCGCGCGTTGCGGCGGCAGCTGATCGCCCGGCTGCAGCTCGCCCTCGCGGATCGCCGCCTCCAGGGCCTCGGCCAGCGCCAGATAGAGCGGCCGGCCGTCACGCTGAAGGCGGTCCAGCCAGCGCGCGGCAACATCGTCGGTGGTCATCGGTCGGCTCTCAGGCTTGCCACGCAGACAATCGATACATACAATATATAAGAAATGTATGGATCATACAGTGGATTGTATGGAGGAGCCTTCGCCATGTCCACGCACCCGACCTTCGACCCCGAGCCTGCCGCCAGCGAGGCGGCCGGCTTTCGCCACCCCTCCAGCCTGGTGGCCGGCCTGGCCTGCCGCTGTCCGCGCTGCGGGGAGGGGCGGCTGTACCGCGGCTACCTGAAGCTCGCGCCGCGCTGCGAGGCCTGCGGCCTGGACTTCAGCTTCGCCGATCCGGCCGACGGGCCGGCCTTCTTCGTGATGACCGGGGTCGGCCTCCTGGTGGTGGCGGTCTGGGGCTGGTCGGCGGTGGCGTTCCAGCCGCCGGTCTGGCTGCAGCTGGTCACCGCCCTGCCGGCGATGCTGGTGGGCTGCCTGGCGAGCCTGCCGCCGGTGAAGGCCTGGCTGGTGGCCGAGCAATATGTGCACAGAGCCGGGGAAGGCGAGTGGGAGAGCCTGGGCCGGCATGGCGTGGGCGGCTTCACGGTCGATCGCCGCGGCGCCCGGGTGGAAAACCTGACGCCCGAGGAATGGGATCGCAGCCTGGCCCGTCACGCCTGATCGGCTGAGGAAGCGGCAGGGGGCCTTTCTGCTGCGCTGCAGCGGAGCTATGGAGGCGCACAGGACCGCGCGCGGGGGGCCGCCCGTCTGACTCGCGGCCGCCTCCAGTCCCTGCGAGCCTTCATGCCTGAGCTGTTCTTCGACCTTCGCGCCACCCACAACCCGCACCGCTGGTACCTGCCACTGACCCCCAAGGTCTGCGTCGGGCCGCCCGGCAACCAGTTCATGTTCGGCGGGGTGGGCCTGGCCAGCGCCATCGCCGCCATGGAGCGCACCTGCGGGCGACCGGTGATCTGGGCCACGGCGCAGTACCTGTCCTATGCGCGCCCGCCGCAGGTGGTGGACCTGGACGTCTGGGTGCCGGTCGAGGGCAAGTACAACAGCCAGGCCCGCGTGGTCAGCCACGTGGACGACAAGGAGATCGTCACCGTCAACGCCGCGCTCGGCGCGCGGCCCAGCGAACTGTCCCGGCAGTGGATGGAGGCGCCGGACGTGCCGCGACCGCAGGACTGCCCGGCCGGCGACCACTGGCGGGGCGAGGAGGAAGACCTGCACAGCCGCCTGGAGACCCGCGTGGCCAAGGGGCGCTATGGCGACCAGGTGGTCGGGCCGCAGACGGACGACGGCCGGCTGATCCTGTGGATCCGGCCGATCGGCGACTACGCGATCGATTCCAGCATGCTGGCGGTGATCGCCGACCACGTGCCCTCCGGGATCGGCAGCGCCCTGGGCCGCAACGGCGGCGGCAACAGCCTGGATAACACCATCCGCATCCGCCACATCGTGCCCACCGAGTGGGTGCTGTGCGACATCCGCATCCATGGCATCCACGGCGGCTTCGCCCATGGCTCGATGTACATGTTCGCCGAGGACGGCGAGCTGATGGCCAGCGCCAGCCAGTCGGTGATCGTGCGCCAGCGCGAGGAGCGAACCGAGCGCTAACCCTCCGCCGGGGCCGTCGCGAGGAACGTCGCCAAGGCCGCCCGGTCCCCGTCGAACAGCCGGGCCACCAGCTGATCGACCTCGCTGGCGACGTAAGCTTGGCGGTCGATCAGGGGATGGTAGCGCAGCACCCCGTCGGTCTTGGCCGAGCGGACGATCTTCTTCTGCATCAGCCTGCCCAGCAGGGTCTTGATGGTGGCCTCGCCCCAGTCGCGGCGGGCCTTCACCTCCAGGACCAGGCGCGCCGGCGGCAGCGGCCCACAGCGCCAGAGGGCGTCCAGCACGGCGCTCTCCGCCTCCGTGACGTGCATGGCGGGCATCAGGCGCCCGCCAGGACCGTGCGGTCGATGCGCGCCTCGATCGCCCAGTGGGCGATGACGCCGACCGATCCGGCGACCAGACCCAGCAGCACCAGGAACATCACCTCCGAGCCGCCGCGGGCGAGGATGTTGATCGGCGGCGTGGTGTCGATGTTGGCGAGGTTGAGGCACATGTTCAGCGCGCCGTAGGCCGCCCCCACCAGGCCCGCCAGCGGCCCGCCCAGGCGCAGCCCGGACAGGAAGGCGGAGCCGCCCGACAGCTTCGGGCCGGAAGTCAGCTTGCCGGTGACGATCACCAGCGCTGCTATTGTGGCCGCGATCAGCCCCAGGATGATCAGCTTCACCGGAATGGCGGCGTGGAGGAACACGCCGACGGGGGTCAGCGGTTCGGCGGACGCTGCCGCGGGCAAAGCGATCAGCAGGATCGCAAGCGGCAGACGCCGGACGTGGAACGCGAGATGGAACATGGGCTTCCCTCCAGATTATGCTTGTAGTCCAGTGAGACTACAGTTGTGGTTTAGAGTCAACGCCGGGGACGTGGACGCGGCGATGATCAAGTCATTGCGCGTTGACTTGGCGTGACGCCCCCGTCATCTTCCGGCGAAACTGAACCCCGATAAGGCAGCGAGGCGGACACCATGGCGGACGGATCGGCGCTCATCTCCAAGGAAGCCCGCGCGGCGGTGGCCGCGATTCCGCTGGAACAGCTGAACCCGGCCCAGCCGGCCCTGTTCCAGCAGGACGCCATGTGGCCGATCTTCGAGCGGCTGCGCCGCGAGGATCCGATCCACTACACCCCGGCCAGCGACTACGGCCCGTACTGGTCGATCACGAAGTTCAACGATATCATGGCCGTGGACACCAACCACCAGGTGTTCTCGTCGGAATCCTCGCTGGGCGGGATCACCATCGCCGGGCAGGGCGGATCGGAAGATCCGCTGCGGATGTTCATCGCCATGGACCCGCCCAAGCACGACGTGCAGCGCAAGACCGTCAGCCCGATCGTCAGTCCGCACAACCTGCAGATCCTGGAGCCGCTGATCCGCGAGCGGGCCGGCCAGATCCTGGACGGCCTGCCGATCGGCGAGGAGTTCGACTGGGTCGACAAGGTGTCGATGGAACTGACGGCCATGACCCTGGCCACCCTGTTCGACTTTCCGTTCGAGCATCGCCGCAAGCTGACCCTGTGGTCGGACGCCATCACCGGCGTGCCGGGACAGAGCTTCCTGAAGTCGATGGAAGAAAAGCAGATGCTGGTGCAGGAATGCTTCGGCGCCTTCACCCAGCTGTGGAACGAGCGGGTCAACGCCCCGCCGTCCGGCGACCTGATCTCGATGCTGGCGCACGGCGAGGCGACCCGGGACATGAGCCCGCGCGAATACCACGGCAACGTCATCCTGCTGATCGTCGGCGGCAACGACACCACCCGCAACACCATCTCCGGTTCGGTGCTGGCGCTGAACCAGAACCCCGACCAGTACGCCAAGCTGCGGGCCAACCCGGCCCTGATCCCGTCGATGGTGTCGGAGACGATCCGCTGGCAGACGCCGCTGGCGCACATGCGCCGCACGGCGCTGGCCGACTACGAGCTGGGCGGCAAGCAGATCCGCAAGGGCGACAAGGTGGTCATGTGGTACGTCTCGGGCAACCGCGACGACAGCGTGATCGACAATCCGGACGCCTACATCATCGACCGCGAGCGGCCGCGCCACCACATCTCGTTCGGCTTCGGCATCCATCGCTGCGTCGGCAATCGCCTGGCCGAACTGCAGCTGCGGGTGATCTGGGAAGAGATCCTCAAGCGCTTCCCGGAGATCCGCGTGGTCGGCGAGCCGAAGCGCAACTATTCGGTCTTCGTGAAGGGCTACGAACGGCTGCTGGTGGTGATCCCCAGCCGCGCGTGAGCGCCGCGGCTCAGAAGCCGCTGGCCGCGAGGATCTGGGCGCCGGCGGCGATCAGGCAGCCAAGCGCAGCGGCGCCGGCGAAGCCGATCAGGGCGCATTTGACGTAGAAGCTCACGAGTAGAGTCATCGTGGAGGTGACTTACTCCAGCGGGTGCTTTGACTACCAGAAGACGCAACGCCGCAGGGTGCGCGTCAGTTCCGCGCAGGGTTCCCGGCTCGCCGGGTCAGGCGTGGCGCGGTATGACCCGGGCGGCGTGGCGCAGATCCTTTCCATCGACGACCCGGACGATCCCCGCGTGGCGGCGTTCCGCGACATCCGCGAACGCGACCTCGTGGGCCGCCAGGGGCGGTTCATCGCCGAGGGCGAGGTGGTGCTGCGCAACCTGGCGCGAAGCCCGCGGCATCGGACCGTGGCGCTGCTGATCGCGGCGCAGCGCCTGCCCTCGCAGGCCGACCTGATCGCCAGGTTCGCCGAGGAGACGCCGGTCTACGCCGCCGGGCAGGCGGTGATGGACGCCATCGTCGGCTTTCCGATCCATCGCGGCCTGCTCGCCCTGGGCGAGCGCGCGCCGGAGCCCTCGGCCGCCGAGGCGCTCGCCGCGCTGGAGGGCCAGCCGGACGCCCTGGTGCTGGCGCTGTTCGGCATCGCTAACCACGACAACATGGGCGGCCTGTTCCGCAACGCGGCGGCGTTCGGCGCCGACCTGGTCCTGCTCGACCCCACCTGCTGCGATCCCCTGTACCGCAAGGCGCTGCGGGTCTCCGTCGGGGGCGCGCTGCTGGTTCCGTCCACGCGCCTGGCGCCGGGGGAGGATTCCGTCGCGCTGCTGCGGGGCGCCGGCTTTCAGCCCCTGGCCCTCAGCCCCATGGGCCGCGAACGGCTCTCGGACCTGACGCCGCCGCGCCGGGCGGCGCTGCTGCTGGGCGCCGAAGGCCCGGGCCTGCCGGCCGAGCTGATCGCGCGCGCCGACAGCGTGCGCATCCCCATGGCGGGCGGCTTCGATTCGCTGAACGTCGCCACCACCAGCGGCATCGTCCTGCATCACCTGACGGCCGGCCGGCGCTAGGCCTGCGGCGCCCCGACGCTGGTGCGGATGTCCGAGGCGGACTTCAGGGCCAGGGTCACCGGCGTGCGTTCGGCGATGTCGGCCAGCTTGGCGACCTGTTCGTCGTTGAGCGCGCCCGCGAAGTGCAGCACGCGGGTGATGAACGCGCCCTCGGGGGCGTGGTGGTAGTCGGCGTCGACATGGATTCCGCTCAGCGGCCAGCCCTTGCGTTCGGCGTACATGCGCAACGTGATGCAGGTGCAGGCCGTCAGCCCCGACAGCAGATAGGCGAACGGCGGCGGTCCGGCGTTCTCGCCGCCCAAGGCATGCGGCTCGTCGGCGATCATCTGGTGCCGGCCGAAGGTGAGGGCGGTGGCCCAGTGGGCGCCGTCGGAGGTTCCGCTGACGTGGGTGATCGGTTCGCTCAAGGCCGTCTCCTCAGGTGATCGGTCAGATCAAGCGGTTTGCCGTGCGCCGATCAAGCCAGGCTGTTGATACCGGCGTTATCCGACCTATGATCGCCACGTCCCAACCCACCGATCGCGCCCGTGACCGTCCTGCCTTCAACCCAGCCGCGCGCGCGGCCGCGTCCGCCCTCCTGGACCCCGCCCACCCGGCTGTCGAGCCTGGTGTTCGCGGGCAAGATGGCGGCGTTCCGCCTGCGTCGCACCGCGCGCGACCTCGTGGATGGGCCGCCGCGGCTGGCGCAGGGCCCGATGGCGGGCGCGGCGGTGGTCGCCGGCGAGTCGGTGACCCCGCTGTGGTCCGACGAGCGGCTGGCGGAGCGGGCCTGGCAGCTGGGCAAGGTGCAGAACCTGCGGGTGGCCTGCCGCGCGCTGGACGGACTGATGATCCCGGCCGGCGCGGTGTTCAGCTTCTGGCGCCACGTGGGTCCGCCGGTGACGGCCCGCGGCTTCGTGCGCGGGCGCATGCTGCAGCAGGGCTGCCTGACCCCGGCGGTGGGCGGGGGCCTGTGCCAGCTCTCCAACGCCCTGTACGAAGCGGCCCTGCAGGCGGGTTGCCGGATCGTCGAGCGGCATCCGCACTCGCGCATTGTGCCGGGGTCCGCCGCCGCCTGGGGCCGCGACGCCACCGTGGCCTGGAACTATGTCGACCTGCGCTTCGCGCCCCCCGGCGACCTGCGGCTGGTCGCCCGCCTCACCGGGCAGGCCCTTGTGGTGCGCCTGATGCGCCCGCCCCAGGCCGGCGCGGCGCCGGCCACCGCGCCCGGCGAGTCCGCGCGCCCCGACGCGGCGGCCCGCACCTGCGGGACCTGCGAGGAGACCGAGTGCTTCCTGCACGAACACGACGACCGCGCGCCGCCGGCGGTCGCCGGCCGCCGGGCGTTCCTGGTCGACGAGGCCTGGCCGGAGCTGCAGGCCCACGTCGCCGCCGAGCGGCGCGGCGAAGACCGCCTGGGCCTGCCGCTGGATGGCGCGCGCTGGCGTCTGGCGCGCTATGCCTGGTTCAACGACGGCTTCGCGACGACGGTGGCCGCACCGCTCGCCGCCCTGTCCCGCAGCGCCGCCCTGCGCTCGGCCGGTCTGCAGGGCGCGGCCCGTCGCGGCGCCGAACTGGCCGGCGCGCAGCGCATCGCCGCCGCCCTGGCGCGCCGGCTGCTGTCGCCGGACGTCACCGAGCTCGTCGTCGCCCAGGCCTACCTGCCGTTTCTGCACCGCGCCGGCCATCTGGGCGGGCGGGATGTCTCGGTGCTGATGACCCGGCTGCCGATGGCGGTGCTGCAGGCGCGGCTGGACGCCGCCGCCGAGGCCCACCCGGGCCGGGCGACCCTCTCGGACTACCGCGCGCCCGCCGGCCTTGCCGAGGCGGAGGCCGAGGCGCTGGCGCAAGCGACCCGGATCGTTACCCCGCACGCCGAGATCGCCGCCCTGTTCGGGCCGCGCGCCGTGTTGCTGGACTGGCAGTCGCCGCCGCCGTCCAGCGCGGGGCGCCCGTCGGCTGCGCCCGGGCGCATCGCCTTTCCTGGACCGACCGTGGCGCGCAAGGGGGCGCACGCCGTCCGCGCCGCCGCCCTGGCCCTGGACCTGGAGGTCGTGCTCCTGGGCGCTGAGCTGGAGGGGGCCGACTTCTGGACGGGCGTGCGCACCCAGCGCCCCGCCGACGCCGACTGGCGCACCGCGGTGGCGGTGGTCCAGCCGGCGCTGGTCGAGGATCAGCCGCGCCGGCTGCTGGCGGCGCTGGCCGCCGGCCTGCCGGTGATCGCCACGCCGGCCTGCGGGCTTACGCCCCGGCTTGGCCTGACGCTGGTTCCGGCGGGCGACGAGACGGCGCTGATCGCCGCGCTCGCCGTCCTGATGGGATAGACATCCGCCTTCCTCCCCTGCAGGGCCTGCCGCTTCTTGCATCGCGTCGCGTGGGCGGCCACTACCCCGACCCTTCTCCCCTTGCGGGAGAAGGTGGCCGCCGCAGGCGGACGGATGAGGGGTTGATCATCCTCTGAGACTGGCGTGCCGGAGCCTGTGCTGAGCTGACCGGCGCCGCCGCGTCCACCCCTCATCCGTCTTGCTGCGCAAGACACCTTCTCCCGCAAGGGGAGAAGGGCAAGCATGCCTGCCCCCCAGCTTGGCTGGCTGCACCCGAGAACCGGCGGCCCGCGTCGGCTGGAGCGCGCCCGTCTGGTAAGCGGCGAAGGGAACAGAGGTCAGCGCCGCACCACCGTCTCGGCGATCTGGATGGCGTTCAGCGCCGCGCCCTTCAGCAGCTGGTCGCCGACCACGAATAGGCTGAGCGAACAGCCGGAGGGGTCGCCCAGGTCCTGGCGGATGCGGCCCACCAGCACCTCGTCGCGGCCGGACGCCTCCACCGGCATCGGGTAGTGGTTGGCGACGGCGTCGTCCACCAGCCGCACGCCGGGGGCGCCGGCCAGGATCTCGCGGGCGCGGGCGGCGGCCAGCGGGGTCTCGAACTCGACGGTCAGGGCGATGGCGTGGGCGCGCAGCACCGGCACGCGCACGCAGGTGATGCCGATGCGCAGCTGCGGCGCCTCGAGCAGCTTGCGCAGCTCGTCCATCACCTTCTGCTCCTCGCCGTTGTAGCCGGTCTGCGGATCCATCGCGGCGTTGTGGCTGAACAGGTTGAAGGCGTAGGGGTGCGGCAGCACCTGCGGCGTGTATGGGCGGCCTTCCAGATAGGCGGCGGTGGAGGCGCGCAGCTCTTCCATGGCGGCCGCGCCCGCGCCCGAGGCGGCCTGATAGGTGGCGGCGAACACCCGGCGGATCGGCGTCTCGCGGTGCAGCGGCCCCAGCGCCATCACCGCCACGGCGGCGACGCAGTTGGGGTTGGCGATCAGCCGGTGCTCGGCGCGCGCCGCGTGGGCGTTCACCTCCGGCACGATCAGCGGCACGTCCTCGGCCATGCGGAAGGCGGAGGAGTTGTCCACCACCAGCGCCCCCTTGGCCGCCGCTACCGGCCCGTACTGCCGCGAGATCGAGGCGCCAGCCGAGAAGAAGGCCACGTCGACGCCGTCGAAGGCGTCCTCGCTCAGCGCCTGCACCACCACCGGATTGCCGCGGAAGGTCAGGCCCTTGCCCGCCGAGCGTGGCGAGGCCAGCAGGCGCAGCTCGCCCACCGGGAAGTGGCGGCGCTCCAGCTGGTCGATCAGCTCGGCGCCCACGGCCCCCGTGGCGCCGACAATGGCCACGGTCAGCCGGCGCGGCGGCGGGGCGCTGACCGTGTTGCCGGCGACCGCGTCGAGGGTCAGGGAGTCAGGGGAAGGGCTCATGTCTCGTCTCCGGGGTAGGGCCGGGAGGGCGAGGCGTCTGGCTTTGCAGAAGAAAGCGCCCCGACCGATCCGGCGGGGCTTTGGGGTGTGTTGCGTCTACGCCTTGCGCGCGCGCACCGACCCCGGCCCCGCAGGCCCGGTGGTTTTAATGGCGCGCATAATGGCGATCGTCCGCATGCGCCGCTCCCTAGCCAAGTTTGCCGTCGAGGTAAAGACGGAACGTCGGCGCACCCAGTGTTTCGCCTTGCTTGTTGTTACGCTTTTCTGTATCGACCCGCGTTCTTCGAAATTCGACTGTGGATACGACGCCGCGATGAGCAACCAACCTCTCGACCTTTCCGGCGTCTGGCACGGTCAGTTCAGCTATCCTCGCGCCGGACGTGATCCGGTGTCGTTCGTGGCGACGCTGGACGAGCGGGCCGGCGCCGTCGTCGGTGACTGCGAGGAGGTGGGCGCCGTGGCCGAGGCCAAGGGCCAGACCCTGACGGCGACCCTGCAGGGCCGGCGCAGCGACCGGGAACTGACCTTCCTGAAGCTCTACGACGGCGACAACAGCCGCTACGACACCGTGCAATACGAGGGCGAGGTCAGCGAGGACGGCTCCGAGATCGTCGGGCGCTGGACTGTGCCGGGCTCGTGGTCGGGCGACTTCATGATGATCCGCGCCTCGAACGCGCCGCTGGCCCTGCTGCGCGCCGCGGAGGCGGCCGTCTGAGCCGACAGCCGGGCTCGGCCGCCATGCCGCCGACGCTGTTCTTCCTGCCCGGGGCCGGCGCGGACCCCGACTTCTGGCGGCCGCTCGCCGATCGCCTGCCGCCGACCTGGGACAAGGTGCGGTTCGGCTGGCCCGGCCTGGGCGCGCAGCCCGCCGATCCGGCGGTCCGCAGCTTCGACGACCTGGTGAGGCGGGTCGAGGCGCGCCTCGTCGATCGGCCCGTCGACCTGATCGCCCAGTCGATGGGCGGGGCTGTGGCGATGGCCGTCACCCTGCGCAATCCCGGCCGGGTCCGCCGGCTGGTGCTGACCGTCACCTCAGGCGGCGTGGACGTCGAGGGGCTGGGTGGTTCGAACTGGCGCGAGACCTATCGGCGCAACAACCCGGGCGCCGCCTGGATCACCGAGGCCCGGCCGGACTTCACCGACCGCCTGCGGGGCGTCACCCAGCCGGTGCTGCTGCTGTGGGGCGACGCCGACCCGATCAGCCCGGTGGCCGTCGGTGAACACCTGCGCGGGCTGCTGCCGAACGCGGCGCTCCGTGTGCTGCCGGGCGGGGATCACGACCTGGCCCAGACCCGCGCGGCGGAGATCGCGCCCTGGGTGCTGGCGCACCTGAGCTGAGCCGGCGTCGCCGCCCCCATTGCCGCCCGCCGCCCGGTTCGTCTACCACTCGGCGATCAACCGCGGGCGGAGGCTGCGAAGCGCATGGTCAAGGCGACGAAGGCGGCGAGTGTCGGCGTGGGAAACGCGGGGACAGCGCCGGGCGCGGGCGACGCCGGCGAAGCCCTGGGTCCGCCGGGGCTGACCTGCTTTCCGCTGTGGCCCGATCCGCCCAAGCTGGTCCCCGCGCGGCCCGACCGCGCCTGGATGGATGCGACGCCCGAGCGCTACGCCTACCGCTGCATCCCGCTGTCGATCGCCAACGCCAGCGGCTGGGAGCTGATCACCCCGTTCGGCTTCGAGGCGGCCTGGTATGGCGGGGCGGGGAACGACGCGATCCAGTTCCGCTCGGGCGACCCGCGCGTGCCGCACCTGGTCACGTCGCACTTCGGCAGCGGCATCATCACCTTCCACACCGGCTGGCTGTTCAAGACCCCGCCCGGCTGGGCGGTCTGGACCCGCGGCTCGCCCAACACCGCCAAGGACGGCATCGCCGCCCTGGACGGGCTGGTGGAGACCGACTGGCTGCCGTTCCCCTTCACCATGAACTGGCGCTTCCTGAAGCCGGGCGTGGTGCGCTTCGAGGCCGGCGAGCCGTTCGCCTTCCTGACCCTGGTCCCGCACGCCCAGCTCGACGCCGTGCAGCCGCAGATCCGCCAGCTGGACACCGATCCGGAGCTGAAGACCGCCTTCGAGGGCTGGGCCGCCAGCCGCGCCGACTTCGCCAAGCGCCTCAAGGCCCGCGAGGAGGCGGCGATGGCCGAGAAGTGGCAGCGCACCTACGTGCGCGGCCAGGGCGGGGCCGCGGAGGCCCCGATGTTCCACCTGTCGAAGCGCCGGCTGAAGCCGCCGGAATGAGGCGCATCGGCGCGGGCGCCTCCCCAACCCTCGCCCACGGCATGGGGCTGGTAGATTCTTCATCCCCCGGGCTGTGTCCGGTCCTTCTCCCGCAAGGGGAGAAGGACGACCGAAACGCTTCATTGAGATGTGTGGACTGGCGCGGCGAGACCCCACCGCGTGACAGACGCTTCAGCCTTCCGTCCACAGCGGCGACGACGCCTTCAGGAAGCGCAGGTACATGATCATCCAGCCGACGTCCTCGCCGGTCTTCGGATCGGCGGCCCAGGCCTGGTACCAGATGTTCTCGGTCTTCGGGCTCTCGCTGAGCGCCAGGATGCGGGCGCGGCCGACGTAGTCGGTGTCGGCGCGCAGCGGGCCGCCCAGGAACTGCAGCTCGATGGCGCCGAACAGGCCCACCACCGGCTCGATGCGCTCCCAGAGGTGCTTCTCCACGTCGCGGAACAGCTGGGTCACCAGCGACGGCGGCAGCACGGGCGGCGCCTCCGAATAGGCGGGAATGGTCTCCGGGATGGTGGTCAGCCGGCGGGTCACCGCCTCGGCGGAGACGCGCAGGGGCACATCCCGGGTCTCGTCGCCCGCCTTGCATGCCGCCAGCAGCCGCAGGGAGCCGGGCGCCGCCGGCGTCTGCGCCCGCGCCCGGCCATAGAGCTCGGTCTTCTCGTCGGCGCCCAGGCAGCTGGCGGTGCCCTCGCTGATCAGGTCGCCGGCCTCGTTCTCCATGCGCAGGCGCGCGCGGGGCGCGCCGGCGGCGGGGACCACGAAGGCGCGCACGGCCTCCTGGTCGACGGTGGCCTGGCGGAAGTACAGCGAGACGTTGCCGCGCTGCAGGAACGGCGCGCCGAACGCCTGCAGCAACAGCGGGACGTACTGGTCCATGTGCAGCGAGCCGGCCACGGTGCCGCCCCGGAAGCCGAGCTTCGAGGCCGTGGCGTCGTCGTGGATCGAGCCCTTGGCCTGGCTGGCGGTGTTGTGCGGTCGGCGGAAATCGCCGGCGATCTCGTGCGGGTCGGCGGTGAGCGACATGGCGCGTCTCCTCGGGTCTCGGGCGGGCGTCTGGCGCGCTCCGTCCCGCCGGCCACGATACCCCCGCCGCCGTGCGCGGCAAGCGGCGCTAGATGTCCAGCAGGCTGTAGAGCCCGTTCTCGGCCCGGATCCCCAGCCGCTCCAGTTCCGCCGGCCGGTCGAGGCCGCGCGCCCGGTCATCGGCGGCCAGCGCCTCGATCACGCCCGGCAGCACCGACTGATGCGCGAACTCGATGAGGGTCATCAGGCTCGAGGCGCCCAGGCCGGTGGCGTTTTCCAGCACGGTGTCGCGCACGAAGCCCGGCTGGCGACGGATCACCGCCAGGGTGTCGCCGATCAGGGCCATGAACTCCGTGCGGCTGGCGTCCGGAACGGTGAAGCGGTTGATGCGGAACACCGGCTCGGGGGCCAGGACTTCGCCGCTGAGGATCGGGGACTGCAGGCCCATGGGGAGGCTCCATCGAAGGCGGCCGGACGCTCCGGCGGCTTGACGGATATCGGGATACGACCTCAAGCTAAGTTGAGGTCAAGCGCCAATGTCCGCCGAACACCCCATGAGCCCGCGTAGCCTGCTGAGCGTGGGCGAGGTCGCCCGCCGCAGCGGCGTGGCGGTGTCGACACTGCACTTCTACGAGGCCAAGGGGCTGATCCGCAGCCTGCGCAGTGAGGGCAACCAGCGACGCTATCCGCGCGGCATGCTGCGCCGCATCGCGGTGATCCGGGTGGCGCAGCGCACCGGCATGCCGCTGGCGGCGATCCGCGCGGCCCTGGCCGCCATTCCCGGCGACCGGCCGGTGACCGCCGCGGACTGGGCGCGGCTCTCGGCCGGCTGGAAGGCCGAGCTGGACGCGCGCATCGCCGCGCTCACCGCCCTGCGCGACCAGCTTGGCGACTGCATCGGCTGCGGCTGCCTGTCGATGACCGACTGTCCACTGCGCAATCCCGACGACGCGCTGGCGGCCGAGGGGCCTGGGGCGCGGCGGTTGGGTGGCGCGGGCGGGGGCAAGGGCGCTTGATCGTCGTCCCCACCAGCCCGCTGTGGCACCCGGTGTTCGACGTCGCGGCGTGGGCCAGCGGCGCGGCGATGGGCTGGGCGCTCTATCGCTGGCGGCTGAAGGCGGCGGTGGCCGACGTCGCCGCCCGGACCGACACCGGCTATTTCGTCGCCCTGGCGACGGGCGCGGTGCTGGGGGCGTGGGCGGCGGGAACGCTGAACACCCTGCGCGGACCCTCGCCGACCCTGTCGCACAGCGTGGCCGGCGCCCTGGCCGGAGCGATCGTGGCGGTGGAGCTGTACAAGCTGGCGCGCGGCGTGCGCGGGTCCACCGGCGGCGTGTTCGTCGGGTCGCTGGCCACGGGCATCGTCGTGGGGCGGTTCGGCTGCCTGTTCGCCGGCCTGCCGGACTTCACCTACGGAACGCCGACCCGCCTGCCCTGGGCGGTGGACCTGGGCGACCACGTCGGCCGCCACCCGGTGCAGGTCTATGAGAGCCTGTCGATGGCGGTGTTCCTGGCCGTCTATCTCGCGGGCCTTGCGGTCCGGGCGCCCTGGGCGCTGCGGCGCGGCTTCTATGTGTTCGCGGCCTGGTACGGGGCGCAGCGATTCCTGTGGGAGTTCTTCAAGCCCTATCCGCCGCTGGTCGGACCCTTTAACCTGTTCCATCTGCTCAGCGGGGGGCTGGTGATCTATGGGTGCGTCTACTTCGGCCTCGATCGCCGCCGCGAGCGCGCCGACGCGCAAGAGCGCGCCCTATCTGTTCCTGGGCCAGACCACGTCGCTCTGTGAGACCTGCCTGGAACTGGTCCCCGCCAAGGTGATCGCCGAGGGCGGCCGGGTGTTCTTCCAGAAGCGCTGCCGCGAGCACGGGGTGCAGAAGACCCTGGTCAGCGACGACGTGGCCTACTGGAAGTCGCAGCGCGATTGGCTCAAGCCCGGCGACCGGCCGCTGGCGCCCCACACCCGCACCGAACACGGCTGCCCCTACGACTGCGGCCTGTGTCCCGACCACGAGCAGCACTCGTGCCTGGCCCTGATCGAGATCAACGAGGCCTGCAATCTCAGCTGCCCGGTGTGCTTCGCCGACAGTTCGGTCAAGCGCCAGGGTCACCGCAGCCTGGCCGAGGTCGAGGCGATGCTGGACGCGGTGGTGGCCTCGGAGGGCGAGCCCGACCTGGTGCAACTGTCCGGCGGCGAACCCACCATCCATCCGCAGTTCTTCGAGATCCTGGACGCCGCCCGGCGCCGCCCGATCCGGCATCTGATGGTCAACACCAACGGCCTGCGCATCGCCCAGGACCCCGCGTTCGTCGCCCGCCTGGCCGGTTATATGCCGGGCTTCGAGGTCTATCTGCAGTTCGACTCGCTGCGCCGCGAGGCGCTGATGGACCTGCGGGGCGCGGACCTCAGCCGGGGTCGCCTGCAGGCGCTGGAGGCGCTGGAGCGCCACGACATCTCCACCACCCTGGTGGTCACGGTGAAGAAGGGCGTCAACGACGACGACATCCCCGGCCTTGTGCGCGAGGCGCTGAAGTGGCGCTGCGTGCGCGGGGTGACCTTCCAGCCGATCCAGGACGCCGGCCGCAACGAGGGCTTCGCGCCCGGCGAACACCGCATGGTGCTCTCGGAGATCCGCCGCCGCGTGGCCGAGGCCGGCGTGTTTGCTCTGGAGGACATGATCCCGCTGCCGTGCAATCCGGACCAGATCTCGATCGGCTACGGGCTGCGCAACGGGCAGGAGGTCGCGCCGATCACCGCCATGCTGCCGCGCGAGCTGGCGGTGGCGGCCGCGCCGAACACCGTGGCCTTCGAGGCCTATCCGGAACTGCGAGCCCGGGTGTTCGAGCTGTTGTCGCTGTCCACCGCCCAGGCCGACACCGCCGAAAAGCTGGCCCAGGTGCTGTGCTGCCTGCCGGACGCCGTGGTTCCCGAAACCGTCACCTATGAACAGACCTTCCGGGTGGTGATCATGCAGTTCCTCGACAGGTTCAACTTCGACCTGGGCACGGTGAAGCGATCGTGCGTGCACTTCGTGCAGCCCGACGGCCGCATCATCCCATTCGACACCTACAACACCTTCTATCGGCCGGGCGCGGTGGGGAACGCCGCCCTGGCGCGCGGGCAGGCGAGACCATGACCGCCCCGCCGCCCTCCAGCTTGCCATCGAGCCAGCCAGCCAGCCCGCCGTCGAGCCCGGACGGCAACGGCGCCGGCCGCTTCTTCGGCGTGCTGATGATCGTCGCCGGGGTGCTGATCGCCGCCCTCTCGGGACTCTGCACCGTGGTGTTCGGCCTGGTGGTCGCCGGCGAGGCAGGGCGGGGCGCCGGCGGCCAGCTGGCCGGCATGGTGGTGGTGATGGCGATCTTCGGCGGCATCCCCTTCGCCTTCGGCGTCGCCGCCATCCTGATCGGTCGCTTCCTCTACCGCTCCAGCCGCCGCCCGCCGCCGCCGGCGCCCAGCACTTTCGATTGACCGGCACGTTCGATTGACGGGCCCGTTCGACTGACCGGCCCTCTTGGCGCGTGGCCGCCGGGCGTGTTCAAACCCGGCAAGACCAAGAGACAGGGGAGGGCGCATGGCCCGCTACATCGCCGCCATCGACCAGGGGACCACCTCGTCGCGCTGCATCGTGTTCGACGCCGCCGGGAGCATCGCCGCGGTGGCGCAGAAGGAGCACCGGCAGATCTTCCCGCGGCCCGGCTGGGTCGAGCACGACGCGCAGGAGATCTGGGCCAACGTCAACGGCGTGGTGGCCGCCGCCCTGGCCAAGCTGGGCATCGGGCCGGCGGACCTGGCGGCCGTCGGCATCACCAACCAGCGCGAGACGACAGTGGTCTGGGAGCAGGCCACGGGCCGGCCGATCGCCAACGCCATCGTCTGGCAGGACACCCGCACCGACCGGCTGGTCGCCGACCTGGGCGGCGAGATCGGGCAGGACCGCTTTCGCGCCGAGACCGGCCTGCCGCTGGCGACCTATTTCTCCGGGCCGAAGATCCGCTGGCTGCTGGACAACGTCGAGGGCGCGCGGGCCGCCGCCGAACGCGGCGAACTGCTGTTCGGCACCATGGAGACCTGGCTGATCTGGAAGCTGACCGGCCGCCACGTCACCGACGTGACCAACGCCAGCCGCACCCTGCTGATGAACCTCAACTCCCTGGACTGGGACGACGGCCTGCTGGCCGCGATCGGCGTGCCGCGCGGTATGCTTCCGCAGATCCGTCCGTCATCGGAAGTCTATGGCCACGCCGTGGGGGTGCTGGAGGGCGTGCCCGTGGCGGCGGCGCTCGGCGACCAGCAGGCGGCGCTGTTCGGCCAGACCTGTTTCTCGCCGGGGGAAGGCAAGTGCACCTACGGCACGGGCGCCTTCTTCCTGATGAACACCGGCCAGGACCTTGTGCACTCGAAGAACGGCCTGCTGACCACCGTCGGCTACCAGATCGACGGCCAGCCCGCGGTCTATGCGCTGGAAGGCTCGATCGCGGTCGCCGGCTCGCTGGTGCAGTGGGTGCGCGACAACCTCGGCCTGATCCGCAGCGCCGCCGAGATCGAGCCGCTGGCCCGGTCGGTGGCCGACAACGGCGGCTGCTATGTGGTGCCGGCCTTCGCCGGCCTGTTCGCGCCGTACTGGCGTCCCGACGCGCGCGGCGTGATCGCCGGCCTGACCGGCTACATCACCAAGGCGCACATCGCCCGCGCCGCCCTGGAGGCGGTCGCCTGGCAGGTGCGCGAGGTCGCCGACGCCATGGCGATCGACTCGGGCCGGCCGCTGGTCACGCTGAAGGCCGACGGCGGCATGACCGCCAACGACCTTTTGATGCAGTTCCAGGCCGACGTACTGGACGCCCCGGTGGTCCGGCCCAAGGTCGCCGAGACCACCTGCCTGGGCGCCGCCTATGCCGCGGGTCTGGCGGTGGGCTTCTGGCCGGATCTGGACACCCTGCGGGCGCAATGGGCGCGCGACGCCGCATGGGCGCCGAAGATGACCGCCGAGGTCCGGGCGCGCGAACTGGCCCAGTGGAAGAAGGCCGTGCAGCGCACGCTCGGCTGGGCGGACTGAGGCCAGCGATGGCGCACGGCGGCCCGCCTTCGCGATCGCCCGGCGCCGGCGAGCCGGCGCTGTGGGGATTGGTGAGGCTGCTGGCGGTGATGGCGGGGACTGGCGGCGGCTTTGCCCTGGCGCTGGCGGCGATGTTCCACCTGCATGGCCAGCGCCCTCCGCCCGGACTGGACGATGTCGTTCCGCTGGCAGCCTTGGCCCTGGGGGGCGGCGTCGTCGCCCTGTTCGCCTGGAACGGGCCGCTCAGCCACCTTCGCCTGGACGCCCCAGGGCGCCGGCCGTCACGGGCGGATCGCCGGCGCCTGGCCCGCCAGCGCGAGGCCTCTGCCGAGGCCCGCCGGCAGCGGCTCGCCGTCCTGGCCGCGGACCCGGTCCGCGCCCGCTACGTCGCCCTGATCGAGGCCGGTCAGGCCTGGTCGGACGAGCAGATCGCCTACGATCTCGATGCCGCCGCGCGCACCACCTGCCTGCATCTGCGCCCGGTGGAGGACGGCCTGCGGGCCGCCGGCGTTTGGGTGAAGCTGCGCATTCCCCGCTGGGTCGACGCCCAGGCGGTGTGCGACGAGCCCGCCCTGCGGCGGCGCTTCGCCCTGGCCCCGGAGGTGGCTTACGTCGAGGGCTACACCAGCGACCGCGGGTCGGACTGGTGGCCCTACGCCTACCTGCGCTGCGGGGCCTGCGAGTCGCGGATCAACTTCCTGCACCGTGACGAGGCGCGCCACGAGGAGCCGGTGTTCCCCGCTACAGGATGACGTGGGGCGCGAACCGCGCGAGATTGCCGGTGATCAGCCCATCCTCGCGCACGCCCATGCCGGCCGGTGCGCCGTCCACCACCCAGCTGCCGATCACCGGGTAGACGCCGCCGCCCATGTCCGGCAAATCGTAGAGGCCCTGGTAGACCACGGGTCCGTCGCCGTAGGCGCCGTCACTGTCGGCCACGCGGACGTTGCCCTTCACCAGCCTGATGTTGCCGCCCTCGCGCGCCAGGGCGGGCTTGCGCACATAGTCCTCGGCGTGCGGCGCGTCGGCGCTGGCCCAGAGCAGGTTCGGGTGGCGTGGGAAGAGGGTCCAGAGGATCGGCAGGATCGCCTTGTTGCTCCAGATCATCTTCCAGATCGGCTCGATCCACTGGGTCCGCTGTCTGGCCTTGACGACGTTGCGCCCGAACGGGTCGCGGACCATCCATTCCCACGGATAGAGCTTGTAGACCGTGCGCATCTCGCGCCGGGCGAGGTCGAGGAAGCGGCTGCCGTCCCAGCCGATGTCGCGCAGGGCGATGCCGGCCGTGCGCACGCCGGCAGTCTTGGCGGTGTCCATCAGGTAGGCGCAGGTGACGGCGTCCTCGCCGGAGGCGTCGCGCATGTGCGTGAAGTGCACCGGCGCCCCTGCCGGCAGCCGGGGGGCGATCTCGCGCCATCTGGCCACCAAGGCGTCGTGCAGGCTGTTGAACTGGTCGAACCGGGGGAAGCGCTCTTCCTTCCAGGCCCATTGCACCACCGCCGCCTCCACCAGCGACGTGGGCGTGTCGCAGTTGAACTCGAACAGTTTCGGCGGCGAGCGGCCGTCATAGCCCAGGTCGAAGCGCCCGTAGTTCAGGGCCGGCGGCTCGGCGCGCCAGGTTTCCTCGACCAGCGGCGCGCACCAGTCGGGGATGCCGAACCGGCGCCACAGCCGCTTGTCGACCACGTACTGACCGGCTTCCAGGAACAGGCGATAGAGCTCGGCCGTGGCGGCCTCGATCTCCTCGACCTGCGCCAGGGTGAAGGCATAGTAGGCGCTCTCGTTCCAGTAGGGGACGCCGCCGGGCGTGTGCCAGACCAGCCCGACCGCCTCGACCTTCTCGCGCCAGTCGGGACGCGGCGGGATGTCGATCCGCTGCAAGGCGGCCTATTCCCCGCCGCCGCCGCCGAAGCCTCCGCCCTCTCCCGCACCGCCGAAGCCGCCGCGGGCGACGCCGCCGCTCTCTTCGCCGCCGCCGCCACCGCCGCCGCCGCCGCCGCCGCTGAAGTAGCCGCCGTGCGCGCCGCCGCCCCCGCCGCCGTGGCAGGGCTGGGGGTTGCCCTGGGCGTCGTAACAGTCACGCCGGCCGCAGCCGGCCACCACCACGGCCGACACCGCCAGCACCGTGGCCAGGCGTACGCGATCGATACTCATGCTTCCCCCACGGGCCTCGGGCCGGACTCGCCCGATCGCCCAGCAGATAAGCTGCAGGCGTCGGTTGCGGCAAGCCGGCGTTCTCGCCCGGGGTCTGGCCTTTGCCCGGCCTCAGGCGATCGTCAGCCGGTTCTCGACGCTGTCCACGCCGCCGCAGGCCGCGGCGATGCTCTCGGCGCGCGCGCTGTCGGCGCTGGTGGTGACCTCGCCGGTCAGCATCACCGCCCGGTCCTTGCAGGCGACGGCCACGCGCGAGGCGTCCAGCATCCGGTCGTTGGTCAGCTGGCGGCTGACCTCGGCGACGATGCGTTCGTCCTCGTCGATGGTGGCGGCGGGACCCTTGCCGCTGTGGTCGCCCACCGCCTCGTCGCGCTGACGCCGGCGCAGGGCGTCGGGGTTGCCGAACCAGGCGGCGACCTCGTCGCTGGTCCTGGCCCACCAGCTGCGCGGTTCGGTGAACCGGCCGCTGTCGGGGTCCTGCTGCAGGCGCTGCTTGAAGGCGCGGTCTTCGGCCTCTCGGCGTTCCAGCCTGTCCATCGGATCGGTCCTCGCCGCACAGCCTTCCGGCGCGTCGGCGGGCGTGCGGCAGGCCTCGTCCGGCGCCTTCGACCAACGTCGGCGGAAGGCGCCGGTTCCACGGCGACGGTTGCCCCGGTCTGACTGCCCAGTCAGGCCGTCAGCTCAGGCCGTCAGCTCAGGCCGTCAGGCGGGGGCCTTCATCCGCATCTGGCCCATGAAGTCGCGCTTGCCCAGCGGCACGCCCTTGTGCCGCAGGATGTCGTAGGCGGTGGCCGCGTGGAAATAGAAGTTCGGCAGCGAGAACGACAGGATGAAGCCGGAGCCGGTGAACGGCAGCTTGAAGTCGCCGATGGCGAAGGTGACGTCCTTGTCGGCCAGGGCCTCGACCTCGTCTCGGCTCAGCGCCTTGAGCCCGTCGATGGCGCTGGTCACCAGCGCCTGAAGCTCCTCGTAGGTCCCGGGCAGGCCCATGCCCGGCGGGCCGAACGCCCCGGCCTTCACCCCCTCGATGGCGCCCAGCGAATGGTGCTTCACCGACACGATCTGGAAGGCGAACGGCAGCATGTCGCCGCACAGGCGGGTGCCGACGATCTCCTGGGGATCGATGTTGTTGTCGACGCAGTGGTCCAGGCCGCGCTGCAGGAAGCCCTGCACCGCCCCCAGCGTCTGCAGGTAGGACCCCACACTCACGTCATACAGAGAAACCGCCATCGTCCACTCCCGCTTCATTGGGCCCATTGCCCGGGTCTTGATTGGAGACGGACCCTAGCGGTCGGCGGGCTGAGCGCAAGGCCTGTTGGTGCGGCCCAGGCCCGGCGGGTGGGCGACCAGCCCAATCTGGGTTGTCGGAAACCCTGTCGTGGGCTGCGCTTGATGCAGATCAATTCGCCGGATGCGGGGCGGCCTAGGCTGCCTCTTGTCCACCGGCGCTGGCCGTACACCTCCAGCAGGGCCGCCGCCGGGGCGCCTCATCGGATCCCTTGCCGGTGTGGCGCGACCCCCCGTCGTCGCAGGTCAGGCGGCGGCGGCGGGGGGCTCGGGACGCCATCAGCCCTTGCATACCGACTTTTCGAAATGTAACTCGGGAGTGCGGCCCCGCCGGCCGCCCGGCCCGAGATTTTGCGGGACGGCGCCCCCACATTGCTTTCGAGAGATTTCCATGGACGACGCCGCCGCCCCCGCCACAAAGCCCGCCATCGACAAGCAGGCGCTACTCGCCAAGTACCGCGCCGAGCGCGACAAGCGGCTGCGCGCCGACGGCAACGACCAGTACCTGGAACTCAAGGGCGGCCGCTTCGCCCACTATCTGCAGGACCCCTACACCCCGTTCGTGGAGCGGGCGCCGAAGACCGACCACGTCACCTTCGCCTTCGTCGGCGGCGGTTTCGCCGGCCTGGTGACCGGCGCGCGCCTCGCCGAGGCGGGCGTCAAGGACGTGCGCATCATCGAGAAGGGCGGCGACTTCGGCGGCACCTGGTACTGGAACCGCTATCCCGGCGCCCAGTGCGACACCGCCTCGATGATCTACATGCCGCTGCTGGAGGAGACCGGTCACCGGCCGAGCGAGAAATACGCCCACGCCCCGGAAATCCTGGAACAGTGCCAGCGCATCGGCCGCCAGTTCGGCCTCTATGACAACGCCCTGTTCCACACCGAGATCACCGGGCTGGAGTGGGATGAGGCGCAGAGCCGGTGGATCATCTCCACCAACCGCGGCGATCGCTTCACCGCCAGCTTTATCGGCCTGGGGACCGGCCCGCTGCACGTGCCCAAGCTGCCCGGCATCCCCGGCATCGAGGACTTCCAGGGCCACAGCTTCCACACCAGCCGCTGGGACTACGACTATACCGGCGGCGACCCCAAGGGCGCGCTGATGGAGAAGCTCGCCGACAAGCGGGTGGCGATCATCGGCACCGGGGCCACCTCGGTGCAGGCCGTGCCGCACCTGGCCCGCGCCTGCGGCCAGCTGTACGTGTTCCAGCGCACGCCCTCGTCCATCGACGTGCGCGCCAATGCGCCGATCGACCCGGAATGGTTCTCGAGCATCGCCACCCCCGGCTGGCAGCAACGCTGGCTGGAGAACTTCACCCAGAACCAGGCCGGCGGCGGCGCCG
Source organism: Caulobacter sp. KR2-114 (assembly GCF_049446115.1). Lineage (NCBI taxonomy): Bacteria > Pseudomonadati > Pseudomonadota > Alphaproteobacteria > Caulobacterales > Caulobacteraceae > Caulobacter > Caulobacter sp. KR2-114. The sequence goes on along the minus strand of NZ_JBMSEC010000001.1, from coordinate 500,522 downwards.
ACGAGGATCTGGTGATGGACGGCTGGACCGACCTGTCGCGGCGTATCCGCGCCAAGATCGGCGACCTGCCGCCGGAGAAGCGCACGCCGCGCGACATGCTCCTGGCGTTCGAGGACTCCGACTTCGAAAAGATGGAGGAGATCCGCGCGCGGGTGGACGCCATCGTCCAGGACCACGACACCGCCCAGGCGCTGAAGGCCTGGTACCGCCAGCTGTGCAAGCGGCCGTGCTTCCACGATGCCTACCTGCAAGCGTTCAACACCCCGACGGTCAGGCTGATCGACACCGACGGCCAGGGCGTCGAGAAGATCACCGAAAAGGGCGTGGTCGTCGCCGGCCAGGAATACGAGGTCGACTGCATCATCTACGCCTCCGGCTTCGAGGTGGGCACCGAGTACAAGCGCCGCGCCGGCTTCGACGTCACCGGCCGCGATGGGCTCAAGCTCTCCGAGGCCTGGGCCGACGGGATGCGCACCAAGCACGGCACGCACGTGCACGGCTTCCCCAACCTGTTCATCGTCCAGCCGACCCAGGGCGCGAACCTGATCTCCAACGTGCCGCACAACCTGACCGAGGCCGGCCGCACCATCGGCATGATCGTCCGCCACGCCCTGGACCAGGGCGCGCGCCAGGTCGAGGTCACGCAGCAGGCGCAGGACGACTGGGTGTCCCTGCTGCTCACCGGCCCGGGCCGGATGATGATGGGCTCAGCCGACTGCACGCCCGGCTACTACAACAACGAGGGTCAGGATCCTGGCCCGGCCGCCAAGTACAACGTCGGCTATCCGGCCGGCGCGGCGGCCTATTTCAAGTACCTCGACGCCTGGCGCTCGAGCGGGAGCTTCGAAGGACTGGAGTTCCGCTGAGGCGTCCCGGCGAACCGCGGGCGTGAAAGCGGGCGGCGGGGATCAAGCCCTGCCGCCCGCGCCTTGCCCCTGGCTCCCCCCCGCGGTAATCCGCCGGCTCCTTTCAGCAGAGCCTTTTCAATGTCAGACGCCCCGACCCGGCCCGAGCCGGAGAACCTGATCGAGACCCTCGCCCTGGAGCGGATCGAGGTGAACCTGTTCCGGGGCGTCAGCCGCGACCAGCATGGCCGCATCTTCGGCGGCCTGGTGATCGGCCAGGCCCTGATGGCGGCCTACAAGACCGTCGAAAAGGTGCGCTGCCATTCGCTGCACTGCTATTTCCTGCGGCCCGGCGATCCGTCCGTGCCGATCCTGTACGACGTCGACCGCGCCCGCGACGGGCGCAGCTTCACCACCCGCCGGGTCACCGCCATCCAGCACGGCGAGCAGATCTTCAACCTGGCCGCCTCGTTCCAGACGCCGGAGAAGGGCGTCGAGCACCAGGACCGCATGCCCGAGGTTCCGCCGCCGGACCAGCTGCCGGCCGAGCGCGAGCTGCGCCGCAAGATGGTGGAGAAGATGCCCGCGGCCATGCGCGAGGCGATGTCCCGGCCGCGGCCGATCGACATGCGGCCGGTCGATCCCTCCAGCTTCATGCCCGGTGGTCCGCCGGAAAGCGGCGGCCCGAGCTTCCAGGACGTCTGGATGCGCGCCGTGGCGCCGCTGGGCGACGACGAGATCATCAACCAGTGCGTGATCGCCTACGCCTCGGACATGAGCTTCCTGTCCACCGCCATGCGCCCGCACGGCATGGGCTGGCAGACGCCCGGCCTGCAATCGGCCAGCCTGGATCACGCGGTGTGGTTCCACCATCCCAGCCAGTTCAACGCCTGGCACCTGTACCACCAGACCAGCCCGTCGGCCTCGGGCAGCCGCGGCTTCAACCTGGGCCAGATCTTCACCGCCGACGGCGTGCTGGTGGCCTCGACGGCGCAGGAGGGCCTGATGCGCTATCGCCCGCCGGCGGAAGCCTGAGAGCGACGGGGGCGGGCAGGGCGCGCCGATGAACTATCGCCACGCCTTCCACGCCGGCAATTTCGCGGACCTGCTGAAGCACGCCATCGTGCTGGACCTGCTGCGGCGGCTGACCGCCGCGGGCGCGCCGCTGACGGTGGTGGACACCCACGCCGGGGCGGGCGCCTACGACCTGACGGGCGCGCTGGCGCGCAAGACGGGCGAGGCGGAGGCCGGGATCGGGCGGCTGATGGCCGATGCGGCGGCGCCGGCGGTGTTCGGCGCCCTGAAGGCCGCCGTCGCGCGCCTCAACCCCCAGCCGGCGGGGGCGAGCGTGCCGGTGCGGCGCTATCCCGGCTCCCCGCTGCTGATCGCCCAGTCGCTGCGGCCCGGTGACCGCTATCTGGGGTGCGAGCTACGGCCCGACGACGGCGCGGCGCTGCGGGAGAACCTGAAGGGGCGGGCGGGCGCGGAGGCCCGGATGGCGGACGGCTGGGCCACGGCGCCGGCGGAGACCCGCGTCGCCGCCAGGGCCGGACGCCGGGTGCTGGTGCTGATCGACCCGCCGTTCGAGCGCGGCGACGACTATCCGGCGCTGGCGTTGGCGACCCACGCCATCCTGGCGGCCGATCCGGCGGCGGTGGTGGCGATCTGGACGCCGCTCAAGGACCTGGCCACCTTCGACCGGCTGCTGGGCGAGGTGGAGGACGCCGCGCTGGCGGCGGCGGGCGCGGCGGCGCCCGCGGTGCTGGTCAGCGAGGTGCGCCTGAGGCCGCTGGCTGATCCGATGCGCATGAACGGCTGCGCCATGCTGGTGCTCAATCCGCCGGACGGGGTCGAGGCGCAGGCGTCCGCGGCCGCCGCGTGGATCGCCGCCCATTGCGGCGAGGCGGCCGCCCGGGCGGATACGCGCCGGCTCTGAGGGCGCCATGGGGCCCGCGAGACGAATCAGGCGCGCCCTGCGTTGATTCCGCATGTGCGAGCGTGGCGCGCGTGCTATGTTGCGGCGCAGCATCAAGGGCGATGGTCGCTCGCGAAACCGTGAAGGAACAACGACATGGCGTGGTTGAACGAACTGCCCGGCATGGGCGCGGCTGAGGACCGGGCCGCCAAGGCGTTGAGCTTCCCGGTCGGCGCGGCCTCGCCGCTGTGGCTGGCCTTCGGCGCGGCGGCCAGCGCCGGCGTGGCCTTCTGGCTGGCGACCCGCTGGGCGCGGCCGACCAATCTCGAGGCGATGCTGGAGGCGCCGGTCAAGGCGCTGAAGTCCGCCGTCGAGGCGATCCCCGACGCGCCGCCGGTCCCGCAGGCGGCGGCTGAACGCCTCGTGGCGGCGGCGGACCCCACGCCGGTGGTCGAGATCGTTCTCGAGGCGGCCGAAGAGCTCGAGACGGCGACGACCGAGGCGGTGGCCGCGGCGCTGGACGCGCCGGTGGTGGATGCGCCGGTCGAGGAAGCGCCGGTAGCGGCGGCTCCGCCTGTGGAAGCGCCGGTCACCGAAGTCGCGGCCGAGCCCGCAGCGGCGGCCGTGATCCCGGCGGCGCCCGACGATCTGACCCGTATCGCCGGCATCGGCCCGAAGCTGGCGGCCGCCCTGGCCGAGCGCGGCGTCACCCGCTTCGCCGATCTGGCCGCGTGGGGCGAGGCCGAGCTGGCGGAGGTGGACAAGGCGCTGAGCCTGAAGGGGCGGGCGGTGCGCGACGCCTGGGTGGCGCAGGCCAAACGGTTCGCCGACGCCTGATCCGCGCCGCGGCGAACGGTCGCTAAACCACGGCCGTGCTTTGATCTGGCCGGTTGGCGCCCCATCTCAGTGGGCGGGGCGGGCCGGAGTGTGGAATGGCGCAAGCATCGTCGCATATCGCCCATCGCGCCTGGTTGAGCGCCGAGCGCATCAAGATCGCCTCTGACCGGCTGATCGCCATAGGGCCCTTCGGCGTCGGCCTGGACGGCGCCCTGGCGTTCGTGCCGGTCGCCGGCGGGGTCTACAGCCTGGTCGCGGGCCTGTGGCTGCTGGCCGAGGCGGTGCGGGCCGGGGCGCGGCCCTGGACCCTGACGCGCATGGGGGCCTACGTGCTGTTCAACACCGCCAGCGCCGAGATCCCGATCATCGGCCAGACTTTCGACTTCTTCTTCCGCGGCCATCTGATGGCGGCCAACGCCCTGCAGAAGGACATCGCCACCCGGCACGGCGCGCCGCACGAGGCGGCGATCGCCGATGCGCGCCGCCGGCCGTTTGCGCTGCTGTCGCCGGTCGCCGGCGCGCCGCGCCCTTCACCCCAGGGTGCGCCTCAGGCGGACTTCTGACGCCGCGCGGCGACGTATCCGGCCCGCCCGTCGCCCGGGCCCTTGGTGTAGCGGCCAAATTCGCGCGGATGGATGAAGTCCTGCCGGAACCAGGGCCGCTGGCTGGCGTCGAAGGTTCGTTGCAGCCATTCCTTGACCCGCTGCACGCGCCCATGCCGAACCACCGCCGGGTGGTGGCGCAGCCAGAGCGTCGGATGGGCCACCGGCTCGATGTCGAGCATCACCAGATCCGGGTCGACGGAATGGATCGCCGTGGGCAGGCTGCCGAGCCCTGCGCCGGCGCGGATGGCCTCGACCATGGCGGCGCTGGAATTGGTCACCAGGTTGGCGCCGACCAGTTCCCCCATCGCCTCCGCGCGCCGGTTCCACGTCGAACGCTGCTCGCGGAAGGCGGAGTGGCGCACCAGCCGGTGATTGGCGATGTCCGGCAGGCTCTTGGGCGCGCCATAGGTGTTCAGGTAGTCGCGTGACGCATAGAGCGCATAGTGCAGGTGAGCGATCGGCAGCGTCGCCTGGTCGGCGGACGCCAGCTCGACGAACTCCAGGGACAGGTCGACATCGCCCCCAGTCAGGCTGCCCGGATACATGCCGCAGTCGAGGACCAGGTCGATCTCCGGGTTTGCGGCCTGGAAATCGCTCAGCGCCGGCATGAGCACATAGCTGGCCATGCCGTCCGGCGCCGCCAGGATCACGCGACCGGAATAGTTCTTGTCGCTGCCGGCCACCTCGCGGACGATCGAGCCGCCGATCCGCGCCATGCCGGCGGCGAGATCCCGCATCGTCTGGCCGGCCTCGGTGAGCTGGACCCCCCGCGTGGAGCGCCTGAAAAGCTGAGCGCCGAGCCGGATCTCCAGGTCTTCCATGCGCCGGCTGATGGTCGGCTGGGTCATCCCCAGAAGACGTGTTGCGGCATTCAAGCTGCCGGATTCGGCGACGGCCAGGAACACCCGGACATCGTTCCAATCCAGCCGCCGCCAGATGTCCTCTTCTTCGCTCACGGTTTCGCGCATGACGGCTATTCGGCTACGGCACAGGCGCCGGTCGCGATCAGATTACATTACTCGCCGGAAAAGTCAGTGCGATTGAGCAAACGGTCAAAGGGTCGCAGGCTGACATTACAGCGGCTCTCGCCGATCCCTCAGCCGCGTATAGGCGCTCTGTCAAACTCGCCGAAGCGCGGTTTCGAAATCCCGCCTACGCCTTGTCATCTCAGACGAGGGTTCACCATGGCCGGACAACCGACAATCCTTCTGCCGCCGCAGCCGCCCCTGCGCCTTGCAGACATCCTGCGTGTCACGACACCCCATGGCGTCGCCCTGGCGGCGGCGCAGGACCTGCCGGAAGCGCAGGCCCTCGCCGCACGCCTGATGGCGCACAAGGTCGCTGAGCTGGACGTCTACCTGCGTGTCCAGGCCGTGCAGCCCGCGGCGGTGATGATCGCCAAGGAAGAGGGGCGGATCACGGCGGTGACGGCCATGCTGTTCCTGCGCCCGGCCGCCGTCGATCAGTTTGCGCAGGACGCCTTCGAGGCGCTTGATCCCGCCAACGATCTCCTGACGGTCGAGGGGGAGAGCCCCGCGGCGGTCTACTCGTGGGGCGTTGCCGCGGCGACCAAGTCCGGCGGCGCCGCCGTCCTTGGCTCCGGGGTGGCCATCCGTGAGGAGCTCTTTCCGCACATCACCGCCCTGACCCGCGCCGTCACGGGGGCCGGACGGCACGTGGCCCTGACCCGATACGGATACCGCCCGCTGCGGCGCGACGACGACGACCTTCTGGTGGCTGAATTCCCGCCCGCGGTTGCGACGGAGCAGGCCGCGTGAACGCAACCGCCGCCCTCCTCGAGCCGCCGCTGGCGCGCGCTCGTTCCAACAGCCTGGAGATCACCGTCGCGCGCAGTCTCGACGATCTGCTGCAGATGGCGGTGATCCGGGCGGTGGTCTACATGGGCGAGCAGGTCTGCCCGTTCGACGAGGAGTTCGACGGCAACGACTTCAGCGGCGCGACCCACTTCATCGCCCGGCTCAATGGCGAGCCGGTCGGGGTGTTGCGGATGCGCTGGTTCGCCGGCTTCGCCAAGCTGGAGCGCTTCGCCGTCCGATCGCAGAACCGCGGCGGCGAGATCGCGCGCGCCCTGTTCGACGCCGCCTACGCCATGGCCGCGCGCAAGGGCTACGACCGGGTGCTGGGCTACATCCAGGCCAGGCTGCTGCCGTTCATGCGCCGAGTCGGCGGGGTGGTGGAGCGCCCGGGGCGCCCGCGCCTCACCTTTTCCGATCACGAATACATCGAGGTCGAGCGCTGGCTGACCCCTTGCGACGACGCGCTGACCATCGACTCCGATCCGATGGTGATCCTGCGGCCGGAGGGCGCCTGGGACCGGCCCGGCGTGCTCGACCTGTCCACGTCCCGTCCGGCCACCAACCCCCATTGAGCGTCATGTTGCTTTCCACGTTTGAGAGAACCCAGGGGTTCGTGGGCCGCGCCCAGCCCCGACTGGTGTGCCTCGACCTGCAGCGCGAGTACGTCGTGCCGGGTCGTCCGCTCTATTCGGAGGGGGCCGGGAACGCGGCGGAGACCTGCGCGGCCGTCCTGCGGCACGCCCGCGCCCACGGCTGGCGCGTGGTGCACGTGCAGCGGCGCCAGGCCGACGGCCTGTTCGAGCGCAAGGGCTATTTCGGCGCGCCGATCGAGGGGCTGCGGCCGCTGATCAGCGAGCCGGTGTTCGCCCGCAGCGGCTATTCGGCCTTCTGCAATCCGGACTTCGCCGCCGAGATGCGCGACGCCTTCGGCGAGGACGTGTTCCTGATCGGCTTTTCCCTGGACCAGACCTGCCTGGCGACGGCGTTCGCCGCGGCGGACGCGGGGCTGTCGATCACGGTGATCACCGACGCCACCGGCCCGGCCGGGTGTGCGGACACCTGGGCGCAGCGACAGGCCGCCGAGCGGCTGCTGGCGCCCGTGGCGCGTCTGGCGGCGAGCCAGGACGTGCTGGCCGAGACCCAGGAGATCGGCGCTTGAGCGGCGCCAACGACAATGCCGAGGCGATGGACCGCGGCGCCACCCTGGCGGCGCTTCCGGGGCTGCTGGCGCTGGCGCGGCAGGTGGTGGTGGCGACGCTCGACGCGGGCGATCCGGAGACGGAGGCCCTGCGCGCGTTGCTTGAGGAATGTGTGGTGGGGGCCCATCGGATCTGCCTTCGGGAGCAGCTTCGCATGGGCGGGGACGAACGGGTTGGAGGCTGCTGAACGATGAGTGGGGGCGACTGGGAATTCGAGGGGCTCAAGCCGCGGCTGCTGCTGCTGCTGGAGATGTACCGCAACGCGGCCAGCGACGAGGCGCGGGCCAATCTGACGGGGCTGTTCCAGGACGTGTTCCTGGCCACCGCCTGGAACGTGGCGACGGACCTGCTGAACAACGGCTGGCAGCCGACAGCGGCCCCGGCGCGGGCCGGCGCGGGGGTGGAAGACCTGCGCCCCCCGGGCCGTCTGAGGCTGGTCAAGGGCTAGGCGAGCCCGTGGACTAAAGCCGGTCTCAGAAAAACTGCAATCGAGACTGTTGCGAATAGGCTTGCGTCGGCGCGGCCCGGAATTATGTAACCGTCACCGATACGGTTTCATTGTTGCGGGAGATTGTGAAGATGTCGAAGGGCCAAAACGCCAAGGTCGCGGTGGTCTACCACTCCGGCTTCGGCCACACCGAAGTCCTGGCGAAGAAGGTGGCCGAAGGGGTCGCCGACGGCGGCGCCGAGGCGGTGCTGCTGAAGATCGACAGTCCGGTGCAGGACTTCGGGCCGCTGCTGGACGCCGCCAGCGAGGCGGACGCGATCATCTTCGGCGCCCCGACCTACATGGGCGACGTTTCGGCGACCTTCAAAGCCTTTGCCGACGCCTCGTCCAAGGTGTTCGCCACCGGCGGCTGGAAGGACAAGCTGGCCGCCGGGTTCACCAACTCGCACAGCTTCGCCGGCGACAAGGGCCATGCCCTGGAGAGCCTGACCATCCTGGCCGCCCAGCACGGCATGAACTGGATCAACCTCGGCCTCGCGCCGCCGCACGTGACCGCCGCCGAGCGCGGGCCCGACACCATCAACCGGGTCGGCTCGTTCATCGGCCTGGCTGGCCAGTCCGACAACGCCGGCACGGACGTCAGCCCGCCGGCCGGCGACCGCGAGACCGCCCGCCTGCAAGGCGTGCGGGTGGCGCAGGCGGCCCTGCGCTGGAAGCGCGGCGCGGCCGAGGCGAACCTGGCCGAAGCGGCCTGATCCCGCGACGCGGACGCCCGTCGGGCCGGACCCGCCCCCCATCCGGCCTGAAGCCTAACAGGCGTCCCATCGGCGGCGCGGTTCGGGAAGTTCCCGGGCCGCGCCGTTGGCGTGTCTTGGCATCTGTTTCTCTTCCCCCTCTGGGGGAAGTCCCCGCGAAGCGGGGGTAGGGGGTTCCAGCGGAGAACATGCTCTCCCGCGCCGCCGGCGCGCGGCAGCCCCCATCCCGGCCTTCGGCCGTACTTCCCCCAGAGGGGGAAGAGAGATGAATCGCCGATCGCCGGGACGGGGCTATGCTCCCACGAGCAGCGTGCTGCAGGCGCGTGTATGCCGCGTCAGGGCCTGGCGGCGCAGGAAGATCTGCATGGACTCGGTGGTGGGATCGCGGGAAGCCTCCCAGACGCCGTGATCGCCGTACCAGGTGAGGAGAAGCAGGCGGGTCTGGTCCGCCGCGAGGTCCGCCGGGGTGCGGTCGGCGGTGAACAGGCCGAAGATCACCGTCTGGAACTGGCCCTCGAACTTCGGCCAGGCCTCGGCCGACAGGCGCACGAACTCCTCCACGTCGGCGGCGCCGACCGTGAACCAGCGATGCACATAGATGCCGCCGGTCTTCAGGGACGCTCCGTCCGCGGGGCGGGCGGTGGGGGTGAGGCGGTGGCGCTCGACGACGGTGGCCTTGGCGGCGACCACATCGAACACGGCGGACGGCGCGCCGTCGCGGACCAGCACCGCGCCCTCGTTCGCCGCCCAGCCCAGCTGCGGCGTGAACTGTGCGACGAGGCCGCCGGCCGGCCCCGCCGCGGCCAGGGCGTCGGCGAGCCTGCGGTGCGCCGGTCCGGCCCCGTCGAGGCTGAGGAACAGATAGTCGTAGGCCTCGGCCATCCGCGCCGCCTCAGGCCGCCGCGTCGGTCTGGGCGTAGCCCAGGTCCTTGTTGAGCTCCTCCAGGATCGCGGTGGCGGCGTCGGCGACCACCGTGCCCGGCGGGAAGATCAGCCGCGCGCCGGCGTCGCGCAGGGCCTGGAAGTCGGCCGGCGGGATCACGCCGCCGACCACGATCATGATGTCATCGCGCCCCAGCTTCGCCAGTTCGGCCTTCAGCTCCGGGATCAGCGTCAGGTGGCCGGCGGCCAGGGAGCTGGCCCCAACCACGTGCGCGCCCCGGGCCACCGCCTCCTTGGCGGTCTCCGCGGGGGTGGCGAACAGCGGCCCGACGTCCACGGCGAAGCCCAGGTCGTCGAAGCCGGTGGCGATCACCTTCTGGCCGCGGTCGTGACCGTCCTGGCCCATCTTGGCCACCAGGATGGTCGGCGGGCGCCCGTCGCTCTCCTTGAAGGCGGCGATCATTGCCCGGGCGCGGGAGACCTTGGAGGCCGGCCCCACCTCGGCGGCGTAGACGCCGCGCACCACCTGCGGCTTGGCCTCATGCCGGCCGAACACCTTCTCCAGCGCCAGGCTGATCTCGCCCACCGTCGCCTTGGCCCGGGCGGCGCTGACCGACAGCTCCAGCAGGTTGCCGCCGGCGCGGCCGCCGTTTTCCAGCGCCGTCAGCGCCGCGCGAACCTCGGACTCGACGCGCTCCTCGCGCAGGCGCCGCAGCTTGTCGATCTGGGCGGCCAGCACCACGGAGTTGTCGACCTTGAGGATCGGGATGTCCTCCTCGCGGTCGGGCATGAACTTGTTGACGCCGACCACCGTCTGGCGGCCGGAGTCGATGCGGCCCTGGGTGCGGGCGGCGGCCTCCTCGATGCGCAGCTTCGGCACCCCGGCGCCGATCGCCTTGGCCATGCCGCCCAGGCGCTCGACCTCCTCGATGTGCTCCAGCGCCCGGCGGGCGAGGTCGTGGGTCAGGCGCTCGACGTAGTAGCTGCCGCCCCAGGGGTCGATGGTGCGGGTCAGGCCGCTCTCCATCTGCAGGAACAGCTGGGTGTTGCGGCTGATGCGGGCCGAGAAGTCCGTCGGCAGGGCGAGGGCCTCGTCCAGCGAGTTGGTGTGCAGGCTCTGGGTCTGACCGTTGGTGGCCGCCATGGCCTCGATGGTGGTGCGCGCGACGTTGTTGAACACGTCCTGCGCCGCCAGCGACCAGCCGCTGGTCTGGGTGTGGGCGCGCAGCGACAGCGAGCGGGCGTCCTTCGGATCGAAGTGCTGGCGCATCAGCCGCGCCCACAGCAGGCGCGCGGCCCGCTGCTTGGCGACCTCCATGAAGTAGCTCATGCCGGCGCACCAGAAGAACGACAGGCGCGGCGCGAAGGTGTCGACGCTCATGCCGGCGGCCATCCCCGCGCGGACGTATTCCACCCCGTCGGCGAGGGTGTAGGCCAGCTCCAGGTCCAGCGAGGCCCCGGCCTCCTGCATGTGGTAGCCGGAGATCGAGATGGAGTTGAACTTCGGCATCTCCTTGGCCGTGTAGGCGAAGATGTCGGCGATGATCCGCATCGAGGGGTCGGGGGGGTAGATGTAGGTGTTGCGGACCATGAACTCCTTGAGGATGTCGTTCTGGATGGTCCCCGACAGGGCGGCGTGCGGCACGCCCTGTTCCTCGGCGGCGACGATGTAGAGCGCCAGCACCGGCAGCACGGCGCCGTTCATGGTCATCGACACGCTCATCTTGTCCAGCGGGATGCCCGAGAACAGGGTGCGCATGTCGAGGATGGAATCGATCGCCACGCCGGCCATGCCGACGTCGCCCTTCACCCGCGGGTGGTCGGAATCGTAGCCCCGGTGCGTGGCCAGGTCGAAGGCCACCGACAGGCCCATCTGCCCGGCCGCCAGGTTGCGCCGGTAGAAGGCGTTGGAGTCCTCGGCCGTGGAGAAGCCCGCGTACTGGCGGATGGTCCACGGGTTGGTGACGTACATGGTGGGGTAGGGGCCGCGCAGGAACGGCGCCAGGCCAGGGTAGCCGTCCAGGAAGTCCAGACCCTTGACGTCGGCGGGACCGTAGGCCCCGCGCACGGCGACGCCTTCCGGGGTTTCCCAGGGCGTGCCGACGGCCAGGGGCTCGGCGGCGCCGGCGGCGGCGGGGTCGAAGGCGATGCCGGAGAAATCGGGGAAGTTGGGGGAGGCGCTCATGCGGCCAGATCCTCGAACCGGATGGGCGAAAGGGCAGGGCAGTGGCTGTCGGGGCCGGGCAGGCGGGCGTCCGGGCCCGGGACGGGCGAGGGCGTGACGGTCTCGATCTCGACCGGGGCCTCGTCGGGATTGCGGAACTGGGTGACGCCCAGGATCTTCTGGTCGCCGGCGGCGATGCGGGCGGCCAGCGCCTCGCGCGCCGCGGCCGTCTGGTCGGCGATCAGGCCGCTCTCAAGCGCGGCGACGATGCCCCCCGCCGCCTCGATGGCCTGGAAGCGGGTCCAGGCGGCGGCGGCCAGGTCGGTGGTGAGGGCCTCAAGATACCAGGTCCCGGCGGCGGGGTCGTTCACCCGGCCGAGGCCGGCCTCCTCGGCCAGGATCAGCTGGGTGTTGCGCGCCTGGCGTCGGGCGAAGGCGGTCGGCAGGCCCAGGGCGTCGGTGAAGGCGCCCAGCACCACGGCGTCGGCTCCGCCCGCGGCGGCGGCGAAGCCGGCGGCGGTCAGGCGGATCAGGTTGGTCCAGGCGTCGCTGCGGGCGAGCATCCGGCCCGACGAGCGCGCCTCGATGCGGCTGGGACAGTGGCCGCCGCAGGCCGCGGCGATCTGCGCCCAGACCTTCCGCGCGGCCCGCAGCTTGGCGATCGAGGCGAAATAGTCGTGGTCGACGGCCACGGCCAGGGTGATGCGGGCGAAGGCGTCCGGCGCGCCCATGCCGGCGCGGACCAGGGCCTTGGCATAGGCCAGGGCGCTGGCGACGGCGACCGCGAGCTCCTCGGCGTCCGTGGCGCCGGCCTCGTGCGCGGCGATGCCCGAGGCCAGGAACAGGCCGGCCTTGGGATAGGGCGTGGCCAGGCGGGCGGCGAGATTGGCCGCGCCGATCAGGTGGCTCTCGATCGGCCCGGGGCTGACGCCCTGCCGGGCGAAGGCGGACAGTGGGTCCAGGTGGAACTGCAGCGGCGCGGCCGGGGCGGACTTGGCCAGCGATCCCAGCCAGTCGGCCGCCTTGCCGCCCAGGAAGCCGGCGTCGATGGCCACCGGCGCGACCTCCAGCATCACCCCGTCCAGGAGGCGGGCGAGATCGGCCTCGGAGCCGACGGCGACGCCGGCCTCCCCGCGCGGGTCCAGGCTCAGCAGCAGCGAGGCGCCGCCGTTGGCCAGGCCTTCGAGGGCCTCGGCGTTGGCCGCGGCCACGTCGGGATGGCGCACGGGGATGCGGATGTCCCATCCCAGCCCCGAAGGCCGCGGCGTGGCGGCGAGCGGCGCGTCCTCGGCGCGGTACAGCGGCTGCACGGCCAGGCCGTCGGCGGTGCGGCTGGTGAGGCTCTCCAGCGGCGCGCCCTTGATGGTCTTCTCGACCAGCTTTAGCCAGTCCTCGCGCCGGGCGGGCTCGAAGTCCGCGGCAAGGGGGATGACGGTGTCGTCCAAGGCCCTGGGCCTCCCAAATCAAACTGCGCCGGTTTGCATCCGCGCAGGCGCGGAAATCAAGCCGATGGCCCCACAAGCCCATGTGCCGTGGGGGCAGTCGAGCCCTGCCCGGCCGGGGCTTGCCGATGAACCGTCGATGAAACCGGCGTCGCGATCCGGTTCAGGAAGCCGGTCCTATACCTCACATCGTCCCCGGCCAATCGGTGACCCCGGGACTTGAAGACAGGACCAAGACCATGAAGTTCCGCAACATCCTGCTCGCCGCCATGGGCCTGACGATGGCCGCCGGCGCCGTCTCGACCGCCTCGGCCGCCACCCCCTGGCAGGATCATCACCCGCGCCGGGTCGAGGTGAACCATCGCCTGAACAACGAGAACCACCGCATCCGCGTGGAACGCCGCGAGGGTGAGCTGTCGGCCCGCCAGGCGCATCGTCTGCACAAGGCCGACTACCGCATCCGTCTGGAAGAGCGCCGCATGGCCATGCGCCATCACGGTCACCTGACCCGCGCCGAGCAGCATCGCCTGAACCGTCAGGAGAACCGCCTCAGCCACCGGATCGACTAGGCTCCCAGGCTCCCAGGCTCCGGGGGCTCCTCCGGAGCGGCGCCCACAGCGGCGACGGGCGGCGGCCAGGCTTTTCCTCCCCTTGAGGCCTGCGCCGCTGACCGGCCTACAAATCAGCGAGCCGCGCAGCCACCCGCGTTGCGCGGCTCGTCGATTCGGGAACTACTCATACCGCTGGGGAGCAAGAGAGGGAGACGGGCATGGCCGCAGTCATGGAGGCGCGGCGCTGGCCGCGCGTGCTTCAGCCCTTCGCCGCCCGGCCACGTCTGCTGGCCGGCTTCGTCGTCGGGGTGCTGGTCTACGTCATCGCCAGCCACTGGATCGTGCGCGACGTCACCCGGGCGATCATCGCCTGGGACATCGGCGCCCTGACCTTCATCGTCCTGGCGATGAGCTCCATGGTGGACTGCAATCACGAACGCATGAAGCAGCGCGCCCTGGACCATGACGAGGGCAAGCATTTCATCCTGCTGCTGACCCTGTTCGCGGCCGTGGCCTCGGTTGCGGCCCTGGGCGCGGAGCTGGCCACCGCCAAGACCGCGGGCGCGGGGCAGGAGGGGCTGCGGGTGGCCCTGTCGGCAGGCACCATCGCCCTGTCGTGGACCTTCGTGCAGGTGGTGTTCGCGCTGCACTATGCGCACCACTACTACATGGACCATGAGGAATGCGAAGGGCAGCACCGCGAGGGGCTGGAGTTCCCGGGCGACGAGCCGCCGGACTATTGGGACTTCCTGCACTTCGCCGTGATCATCGGCGCCACGGCGCAGACCGCGGACGTCACCATCGTGTCCAAGTCGCTGCGCCGGGTGGCGACGGTGCACAGCATGATCGCGTTCGCCTTCAACACCGCCATCCTGGCCCTGATGATCAACCTGGCGGCCGGGCTTTTCTGAGCGCCGTCGGCAACCATCAGTTTCGCGCAAGGGTTCTGAGGCAACAGGGGAAAACGGCCTCTTAAGGTTGCCGTGGCACTACCTGTCAGAGGTCCCAGCAAGGCGAGTTTGCCCGTGCCTGACGGCGCTCCCAGCGATGATCCGCCGTCCGACGGGGCCGGCGGCCAGCGGCGCAGCCAGCGCCGTCGGGTGTTGCTGTCGGGCAAGCTGGTGCATTCGCCGAGCGAACTGACGGTGGACTGCGCCATCCAGGACATCTCGGCCGCCGGGGCGCGGGTGCGCCTGCCGCCCGACACCCTGCTGGGCGAGCCGATCTTCCTGATCAACATGAGCCACGGGCTGGCCTTCCGCGCGCGCGTCGCCTGGCGCAAAGAGAACCGGGCCGGGCTGGAGTTCACCCGCTATTTCGACCTGCACAAGGCCGACGAGGCGGCGCCCAGGGTGCTGCGCCGGCTGTGGCTGGAACACATCCGCTGAGCGCTGTGGCCCGGGCGGCGCGCGGCGGGGCTCAGAGATCCAGCGAGTAGCCGGCCGAGCGAACCGTGCGGATCGGGTCGTCCTCGTCGGCCTTGGTCAGGGCGCGACGCAGGCGGCCGATGTGCACGTCGACGGTGCGGGTCTCGACATAGACATCCGAGCCCCAGACGGCGTTCAGCAGCTGCTCGCGCGAGAACACCCGGCCGGGGTGCTGCATGAAGTAGTCCAGCAGGCGGAACTCGGTGGGGCCGAGGTGCACTTCCTTGCCGCCGCGGCGCACGCGGTGGGCGACGCGGTCGATCATGATGTCGCCGCAGCGCACCCGGTCCTCGGCCAGGCCCGGCCGGATGCGGCGCAGAACGGCGCGGATGCGGGCGCAGAACTCGGTCATCGAGAACGGCTTGACCACATAGTCGTCGGCGCCGGTGTCGAGGCCGCGGATGCGGTCGGTCTCCTCGCCGCGCGCCGTCAGCATGATGATCGGCAGGTTGCGGGTGTCCGGCCGCTGGCGCAGGCGCCGGCAGACCTCGATGCCCGACACCGTCGGCAGCATCCAGTCCAGCACCACCAGGTCGGGTTGCTTCTCGTCGATGCGGATCAGGGCTTCCTCGCCGTCGCCGCAGACGTCGACGCGATAGCCTTCCTTGTCGAGATTGTACTGAAGCAGGGTGGCGAGGGCGTCCTCGTCTTCCACCACCAGGATATGCGGCGTCACGGAAAGGTCCCTAGTGCTCGGCCTGCTCGAGGGCGTCCCACTTCGGGCGCTGCTCGGTGAGCTCGATGCCGGTGATCTCGTAATAGAGGATCTCGGCGATGTTGGTGGCGTGGTCGCCGATCCGTTCGAGGTTCTTGGCCACGAACAGCAGGTGGGCGCACGAGGTGATCGTCCGCGGGTCGCCCATCATATAGGTGAGCAGTTCGCGGAAGATGGCGTCGTAGTGCTCGTCGACCTCCTTGTCGCGCTCGCGGACCTGCACGGCGCGGTCGAGGTCGCGGGCGGCGAAGGCGTCCAGCACGTCCTTCAGCCGGCCGGCCACCAGCTCGCCCATCCGCTCGATGGAGCGGGTGAGGGGCGACAGCGGCTCGGATTCGGCGATCACCAGGGCGCGCTTGGCGATGTTCTTGGCCAGGTCGCCGCAGCGCTCCAGGTTCATGCTGATCTTCATCGCCGCCACCGTGCGGCGCAGGTCGTCGGCCACCGGCTGGCGGATGGCGATCAGCCGGATCGCCTTGCGCTCGATGTCCGTCTCCAGCTCGTCCAGCTTGGCGTCGCGGCCGATCACGGCCTGCGCCAGGGCCACGTCCCGGCGGGAGATGGCGCGGATCGCGTCGGTGACTTCGGCCTCGGCCAGGCCGCCCATCCGCGACAGTTCCGCGGTGATGGCGTCCAGCTCTTCGTCGTAGGCCCTGACGGTGTGTTCCATGGCGTTCAAGCGTCCGACTCGGGGTCCAGCCTTGGCAGGCTAGGCAGGGTTTGTGACAGGTTGTGCGCTAGCCGAACCGGCCGGTGATGTAGTCCGAAGCCCGCTTGGTCACCGGGTTGGTGAACATGCTGGCGGTCTCGCCGAACTCCACCAGCTCGCCCAGGTACATGAAGCCCGTGTAGTTCGACACGCGGGCGGCCTGGCCGAGGTTATGGGTGACGATGACGATGGTGTAGTCGGCCTTCAGCTGGGTGACGGTCTCTTCCAGCTTGGCGCTGGAGACCGGGTCGAGCGCCGAGGTCGGCTCGTCCAGCAGCAGGATCTCCGGCTTCACGGCGATGCCGCGGGCCATGCACAGGCGCTGCTGCTGGCCGCCCGACAGGCCCAGGCCCGAGGCGTGCAGCTTGTCCTTCACCTCGTCCCACAGGGCCGCGCCCTTCAGGCTCTCCTCGACGCGGATGTCCATGTCGGCCTTGGACAGATTTTCGTACAGGCGCACCCCGAAGGCGACGTTGTCGTAGATCGACATCGGGAACGGCGTCGGCTTCTGGAACACCATGCCGATCTTCGAGCGCAGCATGGGCAGGTTGACGTTGGGGGCCAGGATGTCGATCCCGCCCAGGTCGCCCATGATGATCTTGCCCGTCGCGCGCTGGCCCGGGTACAGGTTGTACATCCGGTTCATCACCCGCAGCAGGGTGGACTTGCCGCAGCCCGAGGGACCGATCAGGGCGGTCACCGCCCGGTCGGCCACCTGCATCGACACGCCTTTCAGGGCGTGGGTCTTGCCGTAGTAGAAGTCGAGATTCTGGATATCGAGCTCGATCTTCCGATCGGTGATCGGCGTGACCGAGACGTCGAAGGCGTCCGGAGCGAGGCTGTTCATGAACGTCGCGGCTCCCCTGAGACGGCGCGGGCGATGATGGTGACGGCGAGCACCGACACGGTGATGAGAAGGGCGGCCACCCAGGCCAGCCGGATCCAGTTGTCCTGGGCGGAGAGGGCGAACTGGTTGATCACGGACGGCAGGTTGGCCATCGCCTTGGTCATGTCCAGGCTGTAGAACTGGTTGTTGAGCGCGGTGAACAGCAGGGGCGCGGTCTCGCCGCTGATGCGGGCGAAGGCCAGCAGGGCGCCGGTGAGCATGCCGCTGCCCGCCCCCCGCCACAGGATCTGCCGGATCACGTGCCAGAGCGGCGCGCCCAGGGCGATGCCGGACTCCCGCAGGCTGATCGGCTGCAGGCGCAGCACCTCTTCCGTCGTGCGGGTGATCACCGGCGAGGCGACGATCGCCAGGGCGATGCCGCCGGCGAAGCCCGAGAAGCCGTGGAACGGCCGCACCAGCAGGTACCAGACGAACATGCCGATCAGGATCGACGGCGTCGACAGCAGCACGTCGTTGAGGAAGCGGACCATCGAGCCGTAACGGCTCTCGCCGGCGAACTCCGCCAGCCAGGTGCCGGCCAGCACGCCGATGGTCACGCAGATGATCATCCCCATCAGGCACAGCATCAGCGAGCCGACGATGGCGTTCAGCAGGCCCCCGCGCGATCCGGGCGCCGGGGTCGACATGGTGAAGACGTCCAGGTTCAACCCGCCGACCCCCTTGACCACCAGCGACCACAGGATGGCCGTCAGGGCGATCAGGGCGATGCCGGTGACGAAGAAGCAGAAGCCGACGAAGAGCCCGTTGCTCAGCTGTCGGGCGGCGATGCGCGCTTGCGAGGCGGCCATGACTAAACCCTTGCCGAGGTGCGCAGCATCAGCCGCGACAGGCCCAGAACGATGGTGGTCAACATGAACAGCACCACCCCCAGGGCGATCAGGGAGGCGGTGTGCAGCGGCGAGGTCGCCTCGGTGAACTCGTTGGCGATGGTCGAGGAGATCGTCGAGCCGCTGTCGAACAGACCCTTGGGGAAGGCGTGCGAGTTGCCGATGATGAAGGTCACGGCCATGGTCTCGCCGAGCGCGCGGCCCAGGCCCAGCATCACCGCCCCCACTGCGCCGCGGCGCACATAGGGCAGGGTGACCTGCATCACCACTTCCTGTGTCGTCGCGCCCAGGCCGTAGGCGCTCTCGCGCACCTGGGCCGGCACGGTCAGCAGCAGCTCGCGCAGGGTGGCGGCCATGAACGGCAGGATCATGATGGCCAGGATGATCGAGGCGGCCAGGATGCCGGAGCCGCCGGGCGTGCCCTGCACCAGGGTCTCCATGAACGAGCCGGGCGGCGCCGAGGTCATCAGCGGCAGCTCCAGGTACTTCGAGAACAGCGGGGCGAAGATGAACAGGCCCCACATGCCGTAGATGATCGAGGGGATGCCGGCCAGCAGCTCCACCGCGGTGGAGATCGTGCGGCGCAGCGCGGCCGGGCACAGCTCCACCAGGAAGAAGGCGATCCCGAAGGCCACCGGCACGGCCAGCAGCAGCGCCAGGGCGGCGGTGATGATGGTGCCGACGATCGGGCCGGCGGCGCCGTAGATGTCGTTCACCGGGTCCCAGGTCGAGGTGGTGAAGAAGCCGAGGCCGAACTTGGCGAAGGCGGGCCAGCCGCCGAGGATCAGGGAGATCAGCACCCCGCCGAGGGTGGCGAGCAGCATGGTGGCGGCGCTGAAGCAGAGGATCTCGAAGGCGCGCTCGAACGCGGCGCCCTTGGGCGAGGCGCGGCGCGGCGGCGCGGCGGCATTGGCGTCGAGGGCGGCTTGGGTCATGGGCTCTGCGGCGTCCAGGGGTTCACTAGCATGCCGGGCGCACCGGCGCCGACAGTCGTTCTCCCCTAACTCGCCGGGAGCCAGGGGAGAACGGGTCGTCTGACGTTACGGGTAGACCGGCTTGCCGTTGGCGCCCTTGATGTTGGCCCACGACTTGCGGATCAGGGCCTTCACGCTGTCGGGCAGCGGCACGTAGTCGAGCTGCGCGGCGGCCGGATTGCCGTTCTTATAGGACCAGTCGAAGAACGCCAGCACGTCGTGGACGGCCTGCGGGTTCGCCGGCTGCTTGTGCACCAGGATGAAGGTGGCGCCGGTGATCGGCCAGGAGTTCGCGCCCGGCTGGTCGAGCAGCAGCAGGTAGAAGCCCGGAGCGGTGCTCCACTTGGCGCCGGCGGCGGCGGCGGCGAAGTTCTCGGCCGTCGGGGCCACCCACTTGTTCGCCTTGTTCTGCATGACGGCGTACGCCATGTGGTTCTGCTTGGCGTAGGCGTACTCGACGTAGCCGATCGAGCCGGGGGTCTGCTTGACGAAGGCGGCGACGCCGTCGTTGCCCTTGCCGCCGATGCCGGTCGGCCAGTTCACCGAGTCGTTGGCGCCGACGTCGGTCTTCCAGTGCGCCGCCTGCAGCGACAGGTAGCTGGTGTAGAGGAAGGTGGTGCCCGAGCCGTCCGAGCGGTGCACGACGGTGATCGGCAGGTTCGGCAGCTTCACGCCCTTGTTGTAGGAGGCGAGGGTCGGGTCGTTCCAGTTCTTGATCACGCCGCGGTAGATGTCGGCGAGCAGCGGCCCGGTCAGGTGCAGCTGGCCGGCGTTGACGCCGGGGATGTTCACCACCGGCACCACGCCGCCGATGACCGTCGGGAACTGCACGAGGCCGTTGGCGGCCTGGACCTCGGCGGTCAGGGGCTTGTCGGAAGCGCCGAAGTCGACGGTGCTGGCCTCGATCTGCTTGATGCCGCCGCCGGAACCGATCGCCTGGTAGTTCAGGACGTTGCCGGTCGCGGCCTTGTAGGCTTCGGCCCACTTCGCATAGACCGGCGCCGGGAAGGTCGCCCCCGCGCCCGAGATGCTCGCCGCGATCGCAACCGTGCAGGCCGCAGCCGCGGTGGCGCCAATCGCGGCGCCGATGATTTTCTTCAACATGGCTTTCTCCAGTAGAGCGCCCCATCCATGTCGCTCTCGGCCGCTGCTCTACCGATGGTCTTTGAAAGTTTAGTGACAGTTCGCCCGATGGAAATATGACAATATCTTCACAAGTCTGACCGGGTCAGCCGAGGTGTTGCCAAAGCGCCACTGTCATAAAGCCGTTACATAAACTTCAGTTGGCCGTCACATGCGGCGACTAGGAGACCCCCATCGAGAGTCACGCCCCGTCGAAGCGGACCGGCGTGAATGCCAGAGGGGATTTCAATGCAATATAATCAGCAGGCGCGTACGCGTCGCTTCGGGCGGGGCGCGTCCATCGCTGCCCTGATGTGTGGCGTCGCCGCGGTCGGTCTGGCCGCGCCGGGTGTCGCCAGCGCCAAGGCCCGCAAGCACCACGCCGCGCCCGCCGCGCCGTCGGCCAGCAAGGCGGAGCTCGACGAGCTCCGCGCCGAGGTGCAGGACCTGAAGGCCTGGAAGGACTCCCAGGCCGCCGCCCAGGCCCAGACCCAGGCCGACCTGAACGCCGCGCGCCAGGCCGCCGCCGACGCCACGGCCCGCGCCGAGCACGCCGAGGCCCAGGTCAACGCCCAGATCCAGACCATCCCGGGCGAGGTCCAGGGCGAGGTGAAGAGCCAGGTCGCCAAGTCGATCCCGCCGAAGGGCTGGGAAGGCTCCACCAGCGTCAACGGCCGCATGTACTGGGATGTCTCCAGCATCAACCAGCGCAGCGACAGCCTGAACACCGCCAACCCGCTGACCCGCACCCCGGGCTCATCGAACGGCGTCGGCTTCGACATCAAGCGCTTCTATGTGGGCATCGACCACAAGTTCAACGACATGTTCTCGGCGAACATCACGACGGACTTCAACTACCAGTCGAGCCTCGGCCAGTCGGCGATCTACATCAAGAAGGCCTACCTGCAGGCCAAGTTCAACGACGCCTTCATCGTCCGCGCCGGTTCGGCGGACCTGCCCTGGGTTCCGTTCATGGAAGACCAGTACGGCAACCGCTACATCGAAAACGTGATGATCGACCGCGACAAGTTCGGCACCTCCGCCGACTGGGGCGTGCACGCGCTCGGCAAGTTCGGCCAGAACGGCATGTTCCAGTACCAGGTCTCGGTGATCAACGGCTCGGGCTACAAGGCCGTCTCCACCGGCACGGGTTCGACCCGCACGCACAGCGTCGACGTCGAAGGTCGCCTGAGCATGAACGTGCAGCACTTCACCTTCGCGGTGGGCGGTTACGACGGCAAGCTGGGCAAGGACACCATCGGCTCGCTGACCCGCAGCGCCAGCCGCTTCGACGCCGCCGGCATCTACAACGACGGCCGCTTCCGTGTGGGCGTCGAGTACTTCAAGGCCTGGAACTACTCCGCCGTGCCGCTGGCCAGCGCCAAGGACGAGGCCGAGGGCGTGTCGGGCTTCGCCTCGTTCAACATCAACAAGCAGGTGGCGATCTTCGGCCGCTATGACTGGGTCAATCCGCGCCAGCTGACCGTGCCGCACGGCCGCGACAACTACTTCAACGTCGGCATCTCGTATGAGCCGGTGAAAATCGTCGACTTCGCCCTGGTGTACAAGCGCGACAGCATCGACAACATCAACCTCAGCACCTCCAACGGCTCGATCGGCCCGGCGTCCGGCTCTGCCGCCGCCATGCTCGGCCGCGGTGGGACCTACGACGAGTTCGGTCTGTGGGGCCAGGTCCGCTGGTAGTCTCGATCTGAGCGGCGCCGGGGCGGCGCGCTTCGGGCCAGCGCCCGAAGACCCTGCCGTCCCGGCGTGCGTTTGCCTGAACACCGGGACGGATCCTCCCCCCCGACCGTCCCAGCCTCCGCCCGACGCCGCCGGCGCCGGGCGGTTCTTTTTTCTGGGCGCGATTTTCCGGGCGCGATTTTCCGGCTGCGATTTCTGCGCCGCCGCAGAATTTTCGCGCCCCCGGCTGGACGCGCCGCCGCCGCCGGCGCATGAGGCCGCCATGACCGCCGCTTCCGTCGACACCGCGCCGCCCGGCGATCATTCCCAGCGTCTGGCCCTGGCGGCCCTGGTGTTCGGCGCCCTGGCGATCGGCGCCGCGCCGATCTTCGTGCGGCTGTCGCAGACCGGACCCGCGGCCACCGGCTTCTGGCGGCTGGTGTTCGCCCTGCCGATCCTGGTGGCGATGAGCGTTCGCCGCGAGGGCGGGATCGGCAAGGCCACCCCGGCGAACCTCGCCGCCGGCCTGATGTTCGCCCTCGACCTGGCGTGCTGGCACTACGGCATCCGCTTCACCAGCGTCGCCAACGCCACCGTCCTGCCGAACCTGACGCCGGTGCTGGTGACCCTGGCGGCGTGGCTGCTGTTCAAGGAGCGGCCCCGCGGCGTGTTCCTGCTGGGGCTGGCGGTCGCGGTCGGCGGCGCCGTGGTGATGGCGCTGGCCAACGCCGGCGCCGGCGCGGTCGGGACACGGCCGCACCTGGGCGACGCCCTCTCGATCTCCACCGCCTTCTGGTACGGCCTCTATTTCGTCGCCGTGCGCCAGGCCCGCACCAGCCAGTCGGCGACCCGGGTGATGACCTGGTCGAGCCTGGCCGGCGCGCCGATCCTGCTGCTGGTCGCGGTGGTTCTCAAGGAGCCGCTCATCCCGACGGACCCGATGCTGTGGGGGCCGCTGGCGGCGCTCGGCCTGGTGCACGTGCTGGGCCAGGGCTCGATCGCCTGGGCGCTGGGCCGCCTGCCGACCGCCACCGCCGCCCTGGTGGTTCTGGTGCAGCCGGTGGCCGCGGCCTTGCTGGCCTTCCTGGTGTTCGGCGAGGCGATGACCCCGGTGCAGGCCCTGGGCGGCGTCCTGGCCCTGGCCGGGGTGGTGATCGCGCAGTGGAAGGGCAAGGCCGCCCCGACCGAGGCCGCCGAGGCCTGACGGCTCAGGCCATCTGGCCGGGGTCGTAGAAGAACTGTTCCTCGACCACCTTGTCGCCGTCCCACCGCTGCCAGGCGATCTCCTCCATGCGGCGCACCTTGTCGTCCGCGCCGGTGAATTCGAAGGCCCAACGAATCGCCACCATGTCGCCCTCGATCAGGATCGGCGACAGGCGCGAGGCCTTGATCGCCTTGGAGCGGGCCATGACGTGGCGTTCGCCCTCGATCAGCACCGGCAGGCCGCCGCGCGGCGCGCCGACGTTCTCGCGCATGGTGGCCTGGGGGGCGTACCAGCCCTCCAGCGCCTCGATGAAGCGGCCGGCCTCCACGGCGGCGGCGAAGGCTTCGACAACGGCTCGGTCGGGCATGGGAGATCCTCTGGTCAGGCTTCGGGGTGGGTGTGGACGAGGCCCGCCAGGCGCAGGAAGGCCGGGCCGCTGCGGGCGGTGTAGGCGAACTCGCCGCAGGCCTTGATCTCGGCCAGCACGGTGCGCGCGTGGTCGTAGGCCGCCGCCATCAGGCTGCCGCCCAGCGAGATCCGCCGCACGCCGGCGCGGAACAGCTCGGCGGCAGAGGCTGTGGGGCCGAAGCCGCCCGCCATCAGGTTGAGGGGGCCGGGCAGGGCGTCGGCCAGGGCCTTGCCGGTCGCCGCGTCGCCGGGGCCCGGCACGAACACCGAGCGCGCGCCGGCGTCGAGATAGAGGCGGCCGCGCCGCACGCTCTCCTCGAACGCTGCGTCAGGCGGATGGCGGCCCAGGAAATAGGCGTCGGTGCGCGCGTTCAGCACGAAGTCGTCCAGGCCGGCCTGCCGCGCGGCGGCGACGCCGGCGGCGATCCGCTCGGCCTGCGCGTCGGCCGCGATCAGCTCGCGCGTGGCCGGATCGCTGTCCTCGATGTTGCAGCCCACCACGCCCGCCGCGATCGCCAGGCGCACGGTCTCGGCCACGTCGGCGGGGGAGGGGCCATAGCCGGCCTCGAGGTCGGCGGTGACCGGGATCGGCAGGCGACGGGCGATGCTGCCCGCCACGGCCAGCATGCGCTCGCGGCCGATCTTCTCACCGTCCATCAGGCCCATGGCGAAGGCGACGCCGGCCGAGGTGGTGCCGATCGCCGGATAGCCGGCGTCCATGGCCATCAGCGCGCTGGGGATGTCCCAGGCGTTGGGCAGCACGAAGCAGCCGGCGTCGTGCTGGGCGCGGAACCGGCGCGCCCGGTCCTGCTGGGCTTCATCGACCATCGCGCGCTCCATAAACCGACTGGAGGTCGGTAAATACCGACGCTGCGTCGGTTTGTCAAACCGTGGCCGCCGATTTCGTGCTAGGCAGGGGCATGGCGAGTCAGGCGGAACGGCGCGAGAAGACCCGGGGCGCGATCCTGGCGGCGGCGGAGGCGGCGTTCTCCGGCGACGGCTTCGCCGCGACCACCATCGACCGGATCGCCGCCGCGGCAGGGGTGGCCAAGGGCGCGGTCTACCATCACTTCGCGTCCAAGGAGGCGCTGTTCGAGGCGGTGTTCGACCAGGCCTCGCGCGGGCTGGTGCGCCGGGTGATCGGCAAGTCCGTCGGGGCGCGCGACGTGCTGGACGGGATGGTGGTGGGCTCGCGCGAGTACTTCGCCGCCTGCGCCGAACCGGCGCTGGGGCGGATCATCCTGCACGACGGACCGATGGTGCTGGGCTGGGAGCGCTGGCGGCAGATCGACGCCGAACACTTCGGCCGCATGTTCCCGATCGCCCTGACCCAGGCCATGGACCAGGGCCTGCTGGCGCGCCAGCCGGTCGAGCCGCTGGCCCGGCTGCTGGTGGGCGCGGTGACCGAGGCGGCCGTGGCCTGCGCCTCGGCGGAGGATCCGGCCGCCGTCGGCCGCCAGCACGCCGCCGCGCTGGAGGCGGTGATCGAGGGGCTGCGGCGCCGGGCCTGAGGCCGGCCTATCGCCCCGCCCGGAAGCCCTTCATCAGCGCGCCCAGCGCCGTGCGGCGCAGGACCTCGAACCCGGGTTCCTTGGGCAGCCGCCCGGCCAGCCGCAGCACGATCAGGCCGTGGATCGTCGCCCAGAACACATAGCCCAGCAGCTCGGGATCGCCCTCCAGCACCCCGGCCTCGACCATCTCGCGCACATAGCGGCTCATGCCGATCCGCGCCGCGGCGGCGGCCTCCGCCAGGTCGGGATAGCGTCCCTCGTCCGGCTGGGTGAGGTCGAACATCAGCCGGTATTCGGCGGGATTCTCGTCGGCGAAGCGGACGTAGGCCTCGCCGATGTCGCGGGCCTTGCGGCGCTCGCCCTCGGCCACCGACTCCAGCGCCTCCGCCAGCCGCCGGAAGGCCCGGGCGCGCACGGCGGCCAGCAGGTCTTCCTTGGTCTCGAAATAGCGATAGGCGGCCATCGGGCTGCAGCCGACCTCCGCGGCCAGGGCGCGCATGGAGAAGGCCGCCTCGCCCTGGTCGACGAACAGCCGCGCGGCCACCTGGCACAGGCGTTCGCGCATCGCCTCGCGGTCCTCCGCCGAGCGGGCGCGGGTCCGGGCGGGCGGGCCATCCGCCTTGGCGTCGGTCATGAGGCGGCCTTGGTCACGCGGGCTCCGGAAAATGGTGTTTACAGTGTACGCTTAACATGGTTGGATCGCTCGCGAAACGCCTATCGATGAGGAAATCCCATGGCTCTGCCGCCCGTCCTGCGTGATCGTCTTCGCCTGCCGGCCATCGGCTCGCCCCTGTTCATCATCTCCGGCCCCGAGCTGGTGATCGCCCAGTGCAAGGCCGGCGTGGTCGGCTCGTTCCCGTCTCTGAACGCCCGCCCGGTGTCGCAGCTCGACGAATGGCTGGCCCAGATCACCGAGGAGCTGGCGGCCTGGGACCGGGCCCATCCCGACACCCCCGCCGCCCCCTTCGCGGTGAATCAGATCGTGCACAAGACCAACAACCGTCTCGAGGAGGATGTCGCCCTCTGCGCCAAGTACAAGGTGCCGGTGGTGATCACCTCGCTGGGCGCCCGCGAGGACGTCAACCAGGCGGTGCACGGCTGGGGCGGCGTGGTGCTGCACGACGTGATCAACTCCGGCTTCGCCCGCAAGGCGGTGGAAAAGGGCGCCGACGGCCTGATCCCGGTGGCGGCCGGCGCCGGCGGCCACGCCGGCCGGCTGTCGCCCTTCGCCCTGGTGCATGAGCTGCGCGAATGGTTCGACGGCCCGATCGCCCTGTCCGGGGCGATCTCCAACGGCTGGGCGATCCTGGCCGCCCAGGCCATGGGCGCCGACCTCGCCTATATCGGCTCGGCCTTCATCGCCACTCAGGAGGCCCGCGCGGTGCAGGGCTACAAGGACATGATCGTCGAGAGCTCCGGCGAGGACATCCTCTATTCCAACCTGTTCACCGGCGTGCACGGCAACTACCTGCGCCCGTCGATCGAGCGGGCCGGCCTCGATCCCGACAACCTGCCCACGGCCGACCCGTCGAAGATGAACTTCGGCTCGGGCGGCAACACCGAGGCCAAGGCCTGGCGCGACATCTGGGGCTGCGGCCAGGGTATCGGCGCCGTCAAGCACATCCCCACCGCCGGCGAGCTGATCGCCCGCCTGTCGTCGGAGTACGAACAGGCCAAGCGCGAACTGGCCGCCAAGACCGCGTTCACCGCCGGCCAGCCGCTGGCGTTCGCGGCGGAGTAGGCCAACGCCTCTCTTCCCCCTCTGGGGGAAGTACCGGCGAAGCCGGGGAAGGGGGCTCCAGCCTGGCGTCAGCGCTCCGCTGGAGCCCCCATCGTCTCGCCGCCTTCGGCGCCGATCCACTTCCCCCAAAGGGGGAAGAGAATGTCTGCTGTCGCCTTCAGCCCGCCGCCAGCGCCCGGGCGATGATCGCCTCGACGACCTCGCCCTTGGCGTCGGCGTAGTGCTGCACGTACTTCCAGGTGCGGCTGGCCAGTTCGGTCTTCGTGGCCTCGTACAGCGCCCGTTCGTCATCGTGCGAGCGCAGCCAGTCGCGGAAGGCCAGCATCCGGCGGACCTCGCCATTGCCGGCGCTGAACACGTGCAGGTTCGCCGCGGGCTGCGTCCCCTTCAGCAGCCGGTGCTCGTTCCAGTCGGGCTCGCGCACGTGCAGCCGATAGCCCTGCGCCGTCAGCGCCGGCACATAGGCGACTTCGTTGGCGCTGTCGGCAACCACCAGCAGCATGTCGATGATCGGCTTGGCGCTGATCCCCGGGATCGAGGTCGAGCCCACGTGATGCACGTCGGCGGCCGGCCCCAGGGCGGCGCGCACCCTGGCGGCCTCGGCCTCGTACAGCGCCGGCCAGGCCGGATCGTAGGGCGACAGCGCCACCGGTCCGTCGTGCGCCTTCACCGGCGCCAGGTGGATCTTCGCGTACTCTTCCTCGGTGTAGCTGAACTCGGCCATGGAGCGCTCCGGCGACGCGGCGCGGGCTTGTAGCACAATGCCGCGGCGCCGGGGACTTGATCCGCCGATGGGAAATGACGATAGTTAGGCAACCTAACTAATTAGATTCCATTTTCCCGTAGCGATCCACTTTCGGATCAAGCGTATTTCAGGTGTGACAGCATGGATGACGGCGCCCTGGCCCGTCGCGCCGACGCGGTCGGCGACAACGATCTGGTCGAGACCCCCTTCGTCAGCGACATCGCCGTGCAGGCCGATGGCGAGGATCTGGGCGTCACCGTGCTGGAGGAGGAGCCGCCGCACGAGGCGCTCGCCGAGGCCCGCGCAGAGACCCCGGACGAGGCGGCCGCGCCGTTCAGCTCCCTGGTGCCGGCGATCATCGGCGGCGCCCTGGTGATGCAGACGCTGAACGCCACGGTGATCAACAACGCCCTGCCCAGCATGGCCCGCACGCTGCAGGAGAACCCGGTCAACCTGAACACCGCGATCACCGTCTACCTGCTGGCCTCGGCGGTGTTCCTGCCGATCAGCGGCTGGGCGGCCGACAAGTTCGGGGCCAAGCGGATGTTCCTGCTGGCCATCGTCGCCTACGCCGCGGCCTGCGCCGCCTGCGGCATCGCCCAGAACCTGCCCGAGCTGCTGCTGGCGCGCTTCGCCGAGGGCGCCGCCGGCGCCATGCTCGGCCCGGTCGGCCGGCTGGTGCTGCTGCGCTCGACGCCCAAGCACAACCTGGTGCGCGCCATGTCGGTGCTGACCATGCCGGCGCTGCTGGGGCCGGTGCTGGGACCACCGATCGGCGGCTTCATCGTCACCTATGCCTCCTGGCGCTGGTGCTTCTTCTTCAACATCCCGATCGCGGCGCTGGGCCTGTTCCTGGTCACCCGCTTCATCGACGACGTGAAGGAGGAGGAGCCCGCGCCGCTGGACTGGCCCGGCCTGTTCCTGACCGGCATCGGCATGGCCGGCATCGTCTACGGCTTCGAGAACCTGGGACGCGGGGCGTTCCCGGCCTGGGCGGTCGGCGGCATGCTGGGCGGCGGGATCCTGTGCATGCTGGTCTACGCCTGGCACGCCAGCCGCACGCCGCACGCCATCCTCGACCTGTCGCTGCTGAAGATCCGCACCTTCTCCGCCTCGGTGGTGGGCGGCGCCTTCATGCGCATGGGCATGGGCGCCTCGCCCTTCCTGCTGGCGCTGCTGCTGCAGGTGGCGTTCGGCCTCTCGGCCCTGCAGGCGGGGCTGATGACCTTCGCCAGCGCCGCCGCCGCCCTGGTGATGAAGACCGCCGCCCCGCCGATCCTGCAGCGCTTCGGCTTCAAGGCCGTGCTCAGCGTCAACGCCGTGGTCGTCGCCCTGACCTTCATGGGCTACGCCCTGTTCACCCCGGCCACCCCGCACTGGATGATCTACGCCGTGCTGCTGGCCGGCGGCTTCTTCCGCTCGCTGCAGTTCACCAGCCTGAACGGCATGGCCTTCGCCGACATCGACCGCGTCCGCATGAGCCGCGCCTCGACCATGTCGACCATGGGCCAGCAGTTGTCGCAGAGCATCGGCGTCGGCATGGCGGCGACCCTGCTGCACCTGTCGATGTCGCACGCCGGCGCGAAGCATCTGACGGCCGCCCTGATCACCCCGAGCTTCCTGGTCATCGGCGCCGTGGCGATGATCTCGACCCTGTTCTTCATCACCCTGCCCAAGGGCGCCGGCGCGGAACTGCACGGCCCCTCGCGGGCTCGCGCCTAGAGGCCGCCATGACCGCAGTCCCCGCCCGGCCGACGGTCGACAAGGCGATCCTGGACCTGGCCGAGGCCTTGCGCCCGGCGCTGCTGCGCACCTCGCGCGCCCTGCGCCGCGAGGCGCAGCGGGCAGGGGTGTCGGCCCTCGACGCCCAGATCCTGGGGGCGGTCAAGAAGCACCCCGGCATCGGCGTGAGCACCCTGGCCGACCATGAGCAGATGACCCGCCCGTCGATGTCCAGCCACGTCAAGCGCCTGGAGGCGGCCGGCTGGATCGGTCGCGACGCGGCCTCGGAGGAGGACCGTCGGCGGGTCGGCCTGCGCATCACCGCCACGGGCCAGAAGGCGCTCGACGCCATCCGCCGGCGGCGCAACGACTGGCTGGCGGCGCGGCTGTCCACCCTGTCGCCAGAGGCGCGCGCCGCCCTGGCCGCCGCGGCCGAGCCGCTGACCCGGCTGGCGGGAGACCGCTAGCGGGCGGGGCGCGGCCGCATGGGCGATCGCGTCGCCCTACGCCGGAACCAGCACCGTCTCCACGCGCGAGCCGCCGACCAGGGTGCGGTGCACCGGGCAGCGGTCGGCGATCTCCAGCAGGCGGCGGACCTGCTCGGCGTCGAGGTCGCCGTGCAGGGTGATCTTGCGGCTGAAGCGGTCGGGCGGGGTCTGGTCCGCGTCCTTGAAATGCTCGGCGCTGACCTCGACGTGGACCAGCGGCCAGCCCTTGCGGTCGGCGTAGGAGCGCACGGTCAGCGCCGTGCAGGCGGCCAGGCCCGACGACAGCAGGGTGTGGGGCGAGGGGCCCATCTCGGTGCCGTTGTTGCTGAAGGGTTCGTCGGCGATGAAGGCCTGGCCGGCGGCGCTGACCTGGCTGCGCAGGGGGCCGGGGCCGGAGTCCCGCGCCAGGGCCTCGTCGGCCGGCCGCACGGGCGCCTGCGGCGCGGCCACGGCGACCGCGCCGCAGATCGCCGCATAGATCTGGCTCATCGCCTCCAGCGCCGGGAAGTCCGGGCCTTCGAGCCCGTGCTCATAGGCCACCGCGTGCGGTTCGCGGTAGGTCACCCACACGGCGCCCTCGTCGTCTTCCCAGACCAGCGCCTTCAGCGGCAGGTCGAGGCCGATCATGCGGTTGGCGGCCATCAGCGGCGTGCCGCCCTTCGGCGAGCCGAACAGCAGCACCACGGTGGGCGGCAGGGCCTGGCCGAACGCCTTGGCCCCGGCGGCGTGGTCGACCTTGCCGAACAGGATCAGATCGCGCGCGGCCAGCACCCCCTCCACCAGACTCACGGTGGTGGCGAAGCTGTTGGCGCTGCGCACGGTTACCAGCCCTTCCTCGGCCATGTCGGTCTCCTTGTCCTTCTTCCGAAGCGTCGCGGCCAAACTTAAGCGTTCGGATCGCCGGGCGCTTGCCCGAAAGCACTTTGTCTTCGCCTGAACAGCGATAAGATTGCGGCGACGGCCATCAAGAGCCGCGCGCCCGCCGCCCCGGAGGACACCATGGACGCCCGCCTGCGCTATACCCGCGACGAGATCATGAGCAGCCACGACTACGCGCGGCCGCATGAGGAGGCGGGCTACCGGCTGCATGGCGGCTTCACCGCCGATGGGACCTATGTCTCGCCGCGCACCAAGGCGCGCTGGCCGGCGGTCAAGGCCTGGGGCGAGGCGCTGCAGGCGCGGGGCTGGCCGCTGATCGACGCCACGGGCGCCCTGCTGCAGCGCGAGGGCTACCCCACCTTCGCCCAGCAGAAGCTGCTGCTGCAGGAAGGCTTCGGCCAGACGCTGTGGAACTCGCTGACCACCACCGGGGTGATCGAGGCGCGCGGCCAGGCCCTGTGCAACGTCACCGCCCCGGACATGCAGCGGCTGATCGTCGAGCCGATCGACGACAGCGCCACCGGCCACATGAACGCCGGCCTGCTGTACGCCCACGGCGCCGACGAGGGCGGCGATCCGGCCAAGCCGGGCGAGCGGGCGCATGACGCCATGTGGTTCGCCGCCCGCGACCTGGTGTTCGGCAAGGACGCCTATCCGCTGCCGGAAGTTCCCGCCTCCATCGCCCGGCCGGTGGAAGACCGGGAAATGCCCCAGATTCCCGAAGGCTACGAGCAGCTCATCAAGTTCCTGATGAATGTGCTGATGATCGAGATCCGTGCGGAATCGTTCTTCTCGCTGTGCTGCCGGGTGTTCCGCGATCCGGAGCTGTTCACCGATCGCCGGCAGGCGGCCGAGCTGGCCGCGACCATGGTCGAGCGCATCCGCACCGACGAGGCGATCCACGTCGGCTACCTGCAGGTGCTGATCTCCGAGATGCGCAGCTGGCAGTGGCGGACGGTCGACGGCAAGGTGGTCCCGGGCGCCGAGATCATCGATCCGGTGTGGGCCAGGATGGTCGAGTGGCACGGCAAGACCGAGCGCGATCTCGCCGCCGCGCGCACCCGCGAGGCGCTCAAAGGCCAGATCGCCGCCGTCCGCGGCGAGGCTGGCGCGGCCGCCCTGCTGGCCAGGCTCGACGCCCTGGACGCCCGCGCCGCCGCCTGAACCCGCCTCTGACGCCGGCGGGGGCAACGGGAATGTGACTCCAGGGGCGGTTCTGGCCGGACGGCGACTCACCGCATGGTCCGGCCGCGTACAATTTCGGGGAGCGGACGATGCGGCGGATGGTGCTGGCGCTGGCGGCGGGGAGTGTGGCGGCGGGCGCGGTGCTGGCTGGCGTGAGCGCCGCCGCGGCCCCGAGCGATCGGGAGTTCTTCACCGGCGAGGCCCTCTACCAGCGTTGCGCCGCCGGCCCGGCCGACCCCGACTTCGCGGCGCGCAAGGCGGCCTGCCGCGGCTATGTGCTGGGGGTGAGCGACACCCTCCAGGCGGGGCAGGGGACGGCGCCGATCGCCGGACCGCCGCGCGCGGCGGCCGTCTGCCTGCCCGACATCGACGCCGACCAGATGGTCGAGACGGTGTCCCGCTACCTGACCGATCACGCCGAGAACCGCCGCTACGCCGGGCCCGACGTGGTCTACATGGCGCTGAAGGCGGCCTATCCCTGCGCCTGACCGGCAGGGCGAGGGGTAAGGGCGCGCGCGGCTTGCCAGCCGACGCGCCTGGCCGCACAAGCTCCGGCCATGTCCGCTTCGCCGCCTGACCCGGCGCCGGCCGAGCGCCCCGCGCCGCCTGGCGCTGTCGCCTCCCGGATCCCGGCTCCCGACACCCGGGCGCTGTTCCTCGCCTTCCTCGGCATCGCCATCTCCGGCTTCGGCGGCGTGCTGCCGTTCGCCCGGCGCATGCTGGTCGAGCGGCGCGGCTGGCTGACGGCGGACGAGTTCAACGAGACCCTGTCGCTCTGCCAGTCCCTGCCCGGGCCCAACATCGTCAACCTGTCGATCGCCACCGGCCAGCGGTTCGCCGGCGCGCGCGGCGCGGTGGCGGCGGTCAGCGGCCTGGTGCTGGCGCCGATGGCGATCGTCATCGTCCTGGGCGCGCTCTACAGCCGGTTCGGCGGGCTTGAGCGGCTGCAGGGCGCGGTCACGGGCCTGGGGGCGGCGGCGGCCGGGCTGGTGGTCGCCACGGCGGCGAAGATGGCCGAGCCGCTGCTGCGCAGCCGGCTGCTCAGCGCCGGGCCCTTCGTCCTGCTGGCGTTCGCCGGCGTGGGCGTGATGCGCTGGCCGCTGCCCTGGGTGCTGCTGGCGCTGGCGCCGGTGAGCGTGGCGGTGGTCTGGACCCTGCGCCGGGGCGGGGGAGGGGCGGCGTGAAGGTCTCGATTCTCGGCGCCCTGCTGACCCAGTTCGCCATCCTGTCGCTGATGGCCTTCGGCGGCGCCAACGCCGTTGTCCCGGAGATCCAGCGCCAGGCGGTGGGCGTGCACCACTGGATGACCGACAAGGACTTCGCCGCCCTGTTCGCCATCGCCCAGGCCTCGCCCGGCCCGAACTTCCTGATCGCCACCCTGGTGGGCTGGAAGGCGGCCGGCCTGGCCGGCGCCCTCACGGCCACGGCGGCGATGTGTGCGCCGTCGTGCCTCTTGACCTACTGGCTGGTGAAGGCCTGGGACCGCTACCGCGAGACCCGCTGGCGCAACGCCATCGCAGCCGGCGTCGCCCCGGTGACCGTCGGCCTGATCGCCTCCAGCGCCCTGGTCCTGGTGCGCGCCGCCGACCACGGCTGGAAGCTGGGGATCATCACCGCCGCCACGGCCGCGGTGTCCTATTTCACCAAGTACAATCCGTTGTGGTGCCTGGCGATCGCCGGGGGACTCGGGGCGGTGGGACTGCTTTCCTAACGCCGGCGGCCCGCAAGACATCGCCCGGCTTCAGCCCACCACCGTCACCCTCGGGCGTAAGTCCCGAGGGTCTTGCACACGAGAGCACGATTGGCGCGCTTCGAAGGGCGCGCCACGGCAGGGCGGGCGCCGCCTGTGCGTCGCTCCGCTGCCGCTCGCGACAGCCTCTCACGCGTTCATGGATCCCCGGGACTTACGCCCGGGGATGACGGTTGAGAGGGGGAAGGCGATCGTGTTCGGTCGGGTTGAAGGGGGCCTCAGCCCCCGCCGCGGCGGGCGGCGCGGGCGTCCTGGAAGGCCTGCATCGCCTGGGCCGGTTCGTCGCTGCGATAGGCGTCGGCGAAGGCTTCCACCCCGGCGGCGATGGCCTCGGTCAGCGGCAGGTCCTCCCAGCGGCGGATCAGGGCCTTCTGCAGGCGCACCGCCTTGGGCGTCGAGGTCATCAGCGCCGCCAGCCAGCGCTCGACGGTCAGGTCGATCTCGGCGGCGGGGCAGGCCTCCTCGATCAATCGCCAGGCGCGCGCCTCGGCGGCGCCGAAGGTCTCGCCCAGCAGCAACATCTGCCGGGCGCGGCCCCAGCCGACCAGGCCGGGCAGCAGGGCGGCCTCCACCACCGAAGGGATGCCCAGCTTCACCTCCGGCATGCCGAAGGTCGAGCCCAGGGAGGCGACCCGTAGATCGCAGGCCGCCGCCAGCTCCAGGCCCGCGCCGAGGCAGTAGCCGTTTACGCGGGCGATCACGGGCACGGGCAGGTCGCGCACGGCGCGGCAGCAGGCGTGCACCTTGAGGATGAAGCTACGCGCGGCGTCCGGGCTGGCGATGGCGGCCATCTCGTCGACGTCGGCGCCGCCGACGAAGGCGCGGTCTCCGGCGCCTGTCAGCACGACGGCCCGCAACGCCTCGTTGTCGGCCAGCTCGGCCAGGGTGGCGACGAAGCCCTCCATCAGGGCAGAGTTCATCACGTTCAGGCGCCGGGCGTTGTCCAGGACGACGAAGGCCACCACGCCGCCCTCGCGTTGATCCAGCCGGACCTGGACCTGGCCGTCCCCCGCGGTCGGCCCGGATGTCTGGTCGGTCATGGCTTGCGATCCTTTCGCGCCCGTCGCATTGGTCGCCCAAGACGTTTCCGGGCGCCCCGTCACGTTCTTCCGGACGCCAAGGAAGCGCAACCCGTTGGAGGAGCCCCGGGCATGACCGCCGACACCGCCGCGCATGAAACCTTCCGCAACGCCAACGCGCCGCTGGAAGACCGCGTCGAGGATCTGCTGGGCCGCCTGACGCTGGCCGAAAAGGTGGCGCTGATGGCCGGCTCGGCCGCCTTCACCCTGCACGGCGTCGAGCGGCTGGGCGTGCCCCAGGTGCGGGTGACCGACGGGCCGACGGGGGTGCGGTCCAACGAGGGCGAGGCGGCCACGGTGTTTCCTGTGGGCGTCGCCATCGCCTCCACCTGGAACCCGGAGCTGACCCGCGAGGTAGCGCAGGCGATCGGCCGCGAGGCCCTGGCGCTGGACAACCGCGTGGTCCTGGCGCCGACCATCAACATCATGCGCATCCCCAACTGGGGCCGCAATTTCGAGACCTATTCGGAAGACCCGTTCCTGGCCGGGACCCTGGGGACGGCCTATGTGCGCGGCCTGCAGGACGAGGGGGTCGGCGCCTCGCTGAAGCACTATGCGGTGAACAACCAGGAGTTCAACCGCCTGACCGTCAGCGCCAGGGTCGACGAGCGGACCCTGCGCGAGATCTACCTGGCCGCCTTCGAGATGGTGGTGAAGGCCGCCAATCCGTGGACGGTAATGGCCTCGTACAACAGGATCAACGGGACCTACGCCACCGACAACCCCTACCTCCTGACCGAGATCCTCAAGCGCGAGTGGGGCTATGACGGGGTGGTGGTGTCCGACTGGGGCGCGGTCCACTCCACGGCCCCCGCCGCCAACGCCGGCAACGACCTGGAGATGCCGGGGCCGGCCCGCTGGTTCGGCGACAAGCTGCTGAAGGCGGTCGAGGCGGGCGAGACGCCGGAACACCAGATCGACGCGGCGGCCCGGCGCATGCTGCGCCTGATCCTGCGCACCGGCGTGCTGGACGGCCGCGATCCGCCGAAGGGCGAGCTGCGCACCCGCCGCCACCGCCAGATCGCCGCGCGCGCGGCGGAAGAGGCGCTGGTGCTGCTGAAGAACCAGGGCGAGCTGCTGCCGTTCGACCCCGCCAAGGTCAGCACCGTGGCGGTGGTCGGACCCAACGCCGCCGCCCGCCGCATCCAGGGGGGCGGCTCCTCGCAGGTGCGCGCCGGCCGGCAGATCTCGATCCTGCAGGCGGTGCAGGACCTGATGGCGGGACAGGCCGAGGTCGTCCACGCCGACGGCGGCGACAACGAGCCCGTGCCGCCCGCGGCCAGGCCCGACATGTTCAGCCCGGACAACGCCCGGGGCCAGCCGGGACTGACCGTCGACTATTTCGCCGAACGCGGCTTCGAGGGCGCGCCCAGCAAGCGCCAGGTGGAACGGCAGATCGGCAAGCTGGTCTCCATGAGCGCCATGGGCCTGACCGGCTCGGGGGTAGGGGCGCTGCGCTGGAGCGGCTGGTTCTGGCCGGAGAAGGACGGCATGCACGAGCTGTCGCTGCGCGCGCCGGGACACGGCCGCATCCTGCTGGACGGCCAGGTGATCGTGGACCCCGCCACGCCGGGCGCGGTGGATGACTGGGACGTCGGCGGCATGCGCGTGGAGCGACGCACGGGCCGGGCGACGCTGAGCGCCGGTCGCGGCTATCCGATCAGCATCGAATATGTCCGCCCCGAGAGCCTGAAGGGCGTGACCTGGGAGCAGGTGATCGTCGGCGTGCGCCAGCCGCGCGGGTCGATCGCCGAGGCCGCCGAGGTCGCGGCCGGGGCGGACGCGGCCATCGTGGTGATCGGCGCAGCCTCGATCAGCGAGGGCGAGGGCTACGACCGTCGCGACCTGGAGCTGCCGGGCGACCAGAACGCCCTGGTGGAGGCGGTGCTGGCGGCCAATCCCAACACGGCCATCGTGTTCACGGGCGGCAGCCCCTACGCCTTCCCGTGGATCGATCACGTCCCCGCCATGCTGTGCGCCTGGCTGGGCGGCGAGGAGGGGCCCGACGCGGTGGCGCGGGTGCTGTTCGGCGCGGCCGAACCCTCCGGCCGCCTGCCGGTGACCTTCCCGCGGCGGATCGAGGACACCCCGGCCTGGCCCTACTACCCCGGAGGCGAGGAGGCGGACTACGGCGAGGGCCTGTTCGTCGGCTATCGCCACTACGACCGCGCCGGCGAGGCGCCGATGTTCCCGTTCGGGTTTGGTTTGACCTACACGCGCTTCCGGTACGCCGACCTGAAGGCGCCCGAGCAGGTGAGGGCCGGGGATCCCGTCACGGTAACGTTCACGCTGAAGAACGAGGGCCAGCGTCCCGGCAAGGAGACGGCCCAGCTGTACGTGCGCCCGCGCGGCCCGGCGGTCGAGCGGCCGGTGAAGGAGCTGAAGGGCTTCGCCAAGGTGGCCCTGGCGCCTGGGGAGAGCCGCACGGTGAGCCTCACCCTGGATGCGCGCGCGTTCAGCTACTACGACCCGGCGCGCAAGGCCTGGATCGCCGACAAGGGCGCCTACGACCTGCTGGTGGGCTGCTCGGCGGCCGATATCGAGCTGCAGGCCACGGTCCGATTGGAGTAGGCGCGTCTCACTCGAAGGTCTGCGCGACCTGTCGCGTGGTGGCGCCGGCCTCGATGCGGCGAAGCTCGGCGTAGGTGGAGGTGATCACCGACAGGGTGACCACGCGCACCAGCACCGCCAGGATTGGCGTGACGATGAACTTGATCAGCCGCTCCTGCATGTCCGCCGGGCCGGCCGTGGCGATCAGCACGCCCAGCACGCCGCCGAACACGATCGCCAGGCCGACGACGATCAGCGTCATGATCCCCAGGATGGCCAGCAGCCGCCAGCGCGAGCCCTTGCTCAGGTCGAGGCTGCGGCGCAGGGCGCCGGCGACGGTGGTGTCCTCGATCACCAGCAGCGGGGTGGCGACCAGCCAGACGGAGGCCAGGAACAGGCCGGGCGCGATCAGCAGCACCAGACCCAGCACGATGCCGACGCCGGCCACCACCTGCACCATGAAGATGCGCGCCAGGCGGCGCAGCGCCCCGCGGATGGCGCCGGCCGCCGGCGGCTCGGCGCCGCCGCCGCTCAGGGCGCCGTAGAGGATCAGGCCCGCGGCGCCGTCGAACACCATGCCGGGCAGCGAGGCGAGGAAGTTCCAGAAGCCGTACTCGGGATCGGGAAACTTGCCGGGGGCGAAGCCCAGCAGCACCTGCGGCAGCAGCAGGAAGAACACCGCCACGATCAGCAGATCGCCCAGCCGCGCGCGGCCGGCCGAAACCGCCCCCGCCAGCACCTTGCCGATGTCGAGGGAGTCCCTCGGCCCGATCTCCAACGCCATACTGTGTCTGTCCCCCGCAGAGCGCCGGCGCGCCGCCCCCGGCTCTATCGCGTCGCGGGCTGGGTGGCCAGTCGGCGTCGTCGCGGCAACCTCCCCTCGCGTCAGTCTCGACAGCCCCCGCCGGCCGGCGTCAGGGTGCCGCCGAAACGCGCGGCCGACCGTGCGAGGGAGACGTTTCGAGGCCCAGGATGAATTTCGAATTCTCAGACGACCAGAAGGCCTTGAAGGAGCAGGCCCGCCGCTTCCTCGACGCCAAGGCCCCCACGGCGGCCGCGCGCGCGGTGCTGGAAGGCCCGCAGTCCTACGACGCCGCCCTGTGGAAGGGGCTGGCGGAAATGGGCTTCCTGGGGGTGGTGATCCCCGAGGAATACGGCGGCCTCGGCCTCGGCTACCTGGAGCTGTGCGTGATCGCCGAGGAGATGGGCCGCGCCATCGCGCCGGTGCCGTTCTCGTCGTCGGTGTTCCTCGCCACGGAGTTCCTGCTGGCTGCGGGCTCGGACGCGCAGAAGGCGGCCTGGCTGCCGAAGCTGGCCTCCGGCCAGGCGATCGGGACCTTCGCCCAGGTCGAGGGCCTGGGCGGCGTGTCGCCCAAGTCGATCCAGGCGCGGCTGGACGGCGGCAAGCTGACCGGGACCAAGCGGGCGGTGGCGGACGGCGACATCGCCGACCTCGCGATCGTCGCGGTGCGCACCGCGCCCGGCCAGGACGAGCGCGGCCTGTCGCTGGCGCTGGTCGACCTGACGGGGCCCGGCGTCACCCGCACCGTGATCGAGACCATCGACCCCACCCGCAGCCACGCCGACATCGTCTTCGACGGCGCGCCGGCCGAGCTGCTGGGCGAGGCGGGCGAGGGCTGGAGCCTGATTTCCAAGGTCTTCGACCACGCCGCCATCCTGACCGCCTTCGAGCAGATCGGCGGCGCCGACCGGGCGCTGGAGATGGCGCGCGACTACGCCCTGGAGCGGATGGCGTTCGGCCGGCCGATCGGCTCGTTCCAGGCGGTCAAGCACATGCTGGCCGACATGTACGTCTCGGCGACCCTGGCGCGGTCGAACGGCTACTACGGCGCCTGGGCCCTCTCCACCGGCGCGCCGGAACTGGCCGAGGCGGCGGCGTCGTGCCGGGTGGCCGCGACCCAGGCCTTCCAGCACTGCGCCAAGAACAACATCCAGGTGCACGGGGGCATGGGCTTCACCTGGGCCTTCGACTGCCACCTGTTCTACCGCCGCTCCAACCTGCTGGCCCTGAACCTGGGCAGCCTGTCGCAGTGGGAAGACGCCCTGATCCAGCGCATGCGTGCGCGCAACGCCCCCGCGGCGGCCTGACGGGAGAGCCTCAGATGAATTTCGACGACACCCCCGAGGAAGCCGCCTTCCGCGCCGAGGTCCGCGCCTGGATCGACGCCAACGCTCCCCGCGAGCTGGAGCCTGAGCTGAAGCGCGCCGGGTTCGGCGGCAACGGCGTGACCAGCGTCGACCCGATGGTCGCCGCCAAGGCCTGGCAGAAGAAGAAGGCCGAGGCCGGCTGGGCCTGCCTGCACTGGCCCAAGGAATACGGCGGCCGGGGCGCCACGCCGATCCAGCGGGTGATCTGGCAGCAGGAGGAGGGCCCCTACGGCGCCCTGGGCGGGGTGTTCATCATCGGCCACGGCATGTGCGGCCCGACGGTGATGGCCTACGCCTCCGAGGAGCAGAAGCGCCGCTACCTGCCGCCGCTGGCGGCGGGCGAGGAGATCTGGTGCCAGCTGTTCTCCGAACCGGCCGGCGGCTCCGACCTGGCCGGCCTGCGCACCAAGGCCGAGAAGGCCACCGACGGCTCCGGCGACTGGATCATCAACGGCCAGAAGATCTGGACCTCGGGCGCCCAGTACTCAGACATGGCGATCCTGATCACCCGCACCGACCCCACCGTGCCCAAGCACAAGGGTCTGACCATGTTCTTCCTGAGCATGAAGTCGCCGGGCATCGAGATCCGCCCGATCAAGCAGGCCAACGGCCAGTCGGGCTTCAACGAGGTGTTCTTCAACGACGTGCGCATCCCCGACGCCCAGCGCCTGGGTCCGGTGGGCGGCGGCTGGGGCGTGTCCCTGACCACGCTGATGAACGAGCGCCTGTCGATCGGCTCGGGCATGTCCACCGGCTTCCCCGAGCTGTTCGACCTGTGCTGCCGGCTGGAGACGCCGAACGGCCTGGCCATCGACGACCGGGCGGTGCGCTCCAAGCTGGCCACCTGGGCGATCCGCACCACGGGCCTGAAGTACAACGGCTTCCGCTCGCTCTCGGCGATCTCGCGCGGCGAGACCCCGGGGCCGGAGAACTCGATCGGCAAGCTGGTGGCCGGCGCCACCATGCAGGACATCGCCGCCTTCGCCCTGGACCTGCAGGCGCAGATGGGGATCGTCAACGATCCGGAGCTGTCGGCGGCCAACGCCCGCTTCCAGGCCATGCTGCTGCGCTCGCCGGCGACGCGGGTGGAGGGCGGCACCGACGAGATCCTGCGCAACATCATCGCCGAGCGGGTGCTGGGCCTGCCGGCGGACGTGCGGGTCGACAAGGACGTACCTTTCAACCAGATCCCCACCAGCGGCCGCCAGGCGGCCAAGAGCTAGGGAGGCCGGCCGCATGGACTACGAGACCCTGATGGTCGATCAGCGCGGCGACGCCCTGTGGGTGACGCTGAACCGGCCCGAGCG
The DNA here is from genome assembly GCF_049446115.1 of Caulobacter sp. KR2-114. NCBI lineage: Bacteria > Pseudomonadati > Pseudomonadota > Alphaproteobacteria > Caulobacterales > Caulobacteraceae > Caulobacter > Caulobacter sp. KR2-114. The sequence continues at coordinate 459,960 of NZ_JBMSEC010000001.1, read as the reverse complement.
GCTGAACGCCCTCAGCCGCCAGCTGGTGGAGGAGCTGCGCCACCTGTTCGTGGAGCTCTACTGGCGCCACGACATCCGCGTGGTGGTGCTGCGCGGGGCGGGCGCCAACTTCTGCGCCGGGCTGGACCTGAAGGAACGCGACAACTCCAGCGGCGCCGAGCGCGGGCCGGGCGCGGGGCTGATCGGCCAGCGGCGGATCAGCGAGATCGTCATCGCCATGCGCCGCTGCCCGCAGCCGATCATCTGCCTGTGGGACGGATCGGCCAGCGGGGGCGGCTTCGCCCTGGCGCTGGCGTCGGACGTGCGGATCGGCACGCCGCGGGCGCGGGGCAATGCGGCCTTCATCAAGATCGGCCTGTCGGCGTGCGATATCGGCGTGTCGTACTTCCTGCCGCGCATGGTGGGCGCCTCGGTGGCGTCCGAACTGATGCTTACCGGCCGGTTCCTGGGGGCGGAGCGGGGGCTGGCGCTGGGCTTCTTCAGCGCCATCGTCGAGGCCGACCAGCTGGAGGCCGAGGGCCAGAAGTTGGTGGCCGAGATGCTGCTGACCACGCCGCTGGGCCTGCGCCTGACCAAGGAGGCGCTGAACCACGCCCTCGACGCCAACGGCCTGGAGGCGGCGATCGCCATGGAGGACCGCAACCAGATCCTGTGCGCCCAGGGTGAGGACTTCGGCGAGGGCGTGCGCGCCTTCCTGGAGAAGCGGCCGCCGGACTATCCCAAGGCCCGCGCCGAACGCGAGGCGGCCAGGCGATGACGGTGCGTCCATGAAGGCCGTCCAGGCGCAGGCGCTGAACAGCGTCGCCGACTACCACCTGGTCGACCTGCCCACCCCCGAGCCGGGGCCGGGCGAGGTGCGGATCAAGGTGGCGGCCTGCGGGGTCGGCTATGTGGACGCCCTGGTCTCGCTGGGCCGCTACCAGGTCAAGCCGCCGGTCCCGCACATCCCGGGCGGGGAGGCGGCGGGGGTGGTCGACGCCGTGGGCGAGGGCGTGAGCGGCCTGGCCCCCGGCGATCGGGTGATGGCCCAGGTCGGCGGCGGCTTTGCCGAGTACGCCCTGGCCCGGGCGCCGGCGGTGGCGAAGATCCCCGACGCCATGAGCTTCGAGGCCGCGTGCGGCTTTCGCATCAACTACATCACCGCGTTGCACGGCCTGCGCGACCGTGGCGCGCTGCAGCCTGGCGAGCGGCTGCTGGTCAGCGGCGCGGCCGGCGGCGTCGGCGCGGCGGCGGTGCAGCTGGGCAAGCTGCTGGGCGCCCAGGTGATCGCCTGCGCCTCCAGCGAGGACAAGCGCGCCTTTGCCCAGGCGCTGGGTGCGGATCTGGCCATCGACACCGCGCCCGAGGGCTGGCGCGACCGGCTGAAGGCGCTGACCGAGGGCAAGGGCGTCGACGTCTATTTCGACCCGGTGTGCGGGCCGCTGTTCGAACTGGCGTTCCGCTCCATGGCCTGGGGCGGGCGGCATCTGGTGGTCGGCTTCGTCGGCGGTCCGATCCCGGCTTTGCCGGCCAACCTGACGCTGATGAAGGGTGCGGCCCTGGTCGGCGTCGACGTGCGCCAGTTCATGCTGTTCGAGGCCAGGCGGGCCCAGGCGCACCTGGCCGAGCTGCTGGGCTGGGTGGGCGAGGGCCGGCTGGCGCCGCCGGTGGGGCGGGTGTTCGCGTTCGACGACTTCGCTGCAGCGTTGGAGTTCGCCCTGTCCGGCCAGGGATTGGGCAAGACGGTGCTGAGGGTGGGGTGAGCCGGCTCTCCGCTGGAACCCCCATCCCGGCCTTCGGCCGTACTTCCCCCAAGGGGGGAAGAGAGACAGCGCTGAAGCCCGCACATCCGTTCTCTTCCCCCTCTGGGGGAAGTACCCGCGAAGCGGGGGAAGGGGGCTCCAGCTAGGCAGCGCCTACGCCACCTCCGCCGCCCGTTCGCCCTCCGCCAGCAGGCGCGCCATGGCCTCGAACAGGGCGGCCGCGCGGATCGGCTTGGAGAGGTGCTCGTCGGCGCCGGCCTCGCGGCTGGCGCGCACGTGCTCGTCCATGGCGTTGGCGGTCAGCATGATCACCGGGGTGCGGGGCGCCCCCGCGGCGCGTTCGCGTTCGCGCAGCAGGCGGGTGGCGGTCAGGCCGTCCATCTCCGGCATCTGCATGTCCATCAGCACCAGGTCGTAGGGCCCGGCGGCGAGGCGCTCCAGCGCTTCCGCCCCGTTCTCGACCGTGTCGATGTCGACGCCGGCGGCGCCCAGGATCAGCTGGATGACCTTCTGGTTGGTCGGATGGTCCTCGGCCAGCAGCACCCGGGCGCCCGCGAGGCTGATCGCGTCGCCCTGGTCTGCGGACTCGGCCGCCGCCGGCCCTGCCGCATGCTCCAGCGGCAGGGTGAAGCTGAACCGGGAGCCCTTGCCGGGCTCGGACGTGACGTCGATGCGCCCGCCCATCAGCTCCACGAGCGAGCGGCTGATGGCCAGGCCGAGGCCCGTGCCGCCATATCGCCGGCGGATGGAGGCGTCGGCCTGCTCGAAGCGGCGGAACAGCCGCGCCCTGACCTCGTCGTCGAAGCCGATGCCCGTGTCGGTCACGGCAAAGCCGATCACGCCCGCCTCGGCGGTGACCTCCAGCCGCACGGAGCCCTCGCCGGTGAACTTCACCGCGTTGCTCAAGAGGTTGGACAGCACCTGGGTCAGCCGCACCGAATCGCCCATCCACTGGCCCTCGGCGGCCGGGTCGATGCGCCAGGCCATCTCCAGGCCCTTGCTCTCGGCCGAGGCGCGATGCAGCTCCGCGATGCGGCGCACCACCCCCTCCATCGAGAAGGCCTCGCGGGCCAGGGTGATCTCGCCGGCCTCGATCTTGGAGAAGTCGAGGATGTCGGTCAGCACCTGTTCCAGCAGGCGGCCGGATGAGACGATCAGTTCGGCCAGCTCGCGGCCGTGGGCGGTGGTCTGTTCGGCGGCCAGGCTCTCGGAGATGGCGATCACCCCGTTCAGCGGCGTGCGCAGCTCGTGGCTCATGTTGGCCAGGAAGCGCGACTTCTCGGCGTTGGCCTTCTCCAGCTCGGCGGTGCGCAGCCGGACCCGCTCCTCCAGCGAGGCCAGGGTCTCGCGCACGGTGTCGCGTTCGCTCTGCAGGGCGCGGGCGAGCACGCCGATCTCGTCCTGGCGCTCGGTCTCCGGCAGCCGGGCGCAGCGGTCCAGATCGCCCTCGGCGCCGGCCTCGCTGGCCTCCGCCAGGCGCTCCAGCGGCAGGACGATGGCGCGCCGGGCCAGGGCCACCACCAGGGCGGTCTGCAGGGCGGCGGCGATCAGGCCCACCAGCAGCACCCAGGACGCCGACCTGGCGGCCGAGGCGGTCATTGCCGACTTCGGATAGCTGACCAGCAGGAACCAGTCGGGACCGGTCAGGCGGCTGAAGGCGACGATGTTGGCCCCATCCGGGCTGGTGATCACCCCTTCCGGCCGATCCGTGGCCTTGATGGCGGCGATCAGCGCCTTCAGGCCCAGCTGCCGCTCGTAGCGGGCGACGGTCTCCGGCGAGGCGCGACCCGGCGTGGCGAAGCCGGGATAGGCGATCAGCTCCGCCTTGTCGGTGACCACCAGGTTGGAGGCGCCCGGCAGGGTCTTCTTGATGGCGTTGAGGAAGAAGCCGGTCAGGTCCAGCGACGAGCCGAACGAGCCGACGTACTGGCCGTTCACATAGGCCGGGGTGATGCAGCCGGTGGCCAGCCGCTCGCCGTGGTTGTCCTGGATCAGCCGCTGCAGGTTGGTGCAGCGGGTGGCGCGGCCGGGGTCGTTGGCCGGCAGGGTGATGCGGGCCATCTCCTCGTGGCTGACGTCCAGGTCGGCGGGCGCGTCGTGGCGGTAGAACATCAGCCGGTCGGGCCGGTCGGGGCCGAACATCACCAGCCGGGTCTTCGGCGTGAAGAAATAGAAGTTGTCGTAGTCGGCGTGCATAGACTGGCCGAACTCGGAGACCACGCCGAAGGCCGCCGCCAGCACCTTCTTCTCGTCGGGGCTCATCGTCCCGGCGTCGCGGAGGAAGCCGCCCATGCCGTAGGTATGGTGCCCCTCAGCGCCCAGACGGCCGTCGAAGTCGGCGGGCCGGGTGCGGCGGGTGCCGTCGGCCTGCAGCGGATAGTGCAGGTCGAGCAGGCGTTCGGTGGTCGCGGGATCCAGCATCGCGACCCGCCGCGCCAGGGCCTGGCCGGCTTCCTGGTGGTGGCTGGCCAGGTGCGAGAACCGCTTGTCGATGTTGACGCTGCGCTCGCGGACATAGTCGCCGAGGAAGCCGATCTCGCGCCGTTCCAGTTCGCGCTCGAACACCAGGAATCCGCCGATCGAGGCCAGCGCCGTCACCGCCAGGGAGGTGATGGCTAGGCCGATCAGGAATCGCCGGGAAAGGGAACGCTTGACGCGCAAAGCCAGGAAGTCCGCCAAATTCAGGGGCTTCACCGTGAACGAGAGTCATTGAAGGGCGGTTTACGTTGGGAATCGCCTTGCCAGGCCGCTTGACGACCGCCGTTCCGCGAGGCCAGAACCCGCGCTTTCGCCCGTCGGGGCGCAGCGGGCGGCGGTCGGTCCGCCACGGGGGCAGGCCATGGCCGGGCGCCAGGCAGTGCTGGGGATGGAGAACGGCGCCTTCCACTACGGGGCGACGCCGGTGTTTTCCGATGTCAGCTTCCTGTTGGACGACGCCAAGACCGCCCTGGTCGGCGAGAACGGCGCCGGCAAGTCCACCCTGCTGAAATGCCTGGCCGGCGAGCTGGAGCTGGACCGCGGCCAGGTGGTGCGCTCGCGGGGGCTGCGCGTGGGCTCGCTGCCGCAGGACACGCCGCCCGAGCTCGCCGACCTGACCGTGCGCGAGGTGCTGCGCCAGGCGCTGGAACGGGTGGGGCAGGGGGACGACGACTGGCGCATCGACGTGCTGCTGGACGAGATCGGCGTCGCCTGGGAGACGGCGGAGGGGCGCTTCGGCGCGCTCTCCGGCGGCTGGCAGCGGCTGTTGCTGATCGCCGCCGCCGCGCGGCTGGAAGATCCGGACATCCTGATCCTGGACGAGCCGACCAACCACCTGGACCTGGGTAACATCAATGTCCTGGAGCGCTGGCTGACCCAGGACTTCGACATTCCCATGCTGATCGTCTCGCACGATCGCGAATTCCTGAACCGGGTGACCGACCGCACTCTGTTCCTGCGCGCCGACGGGGTGCACGCCTTCAGGACGCCGTTCTCGGTGGCCCGGGAGGAACTGCTGCGCCGCGACGCCACCGCCGCGCACCACCGGCGCCTGGAGGAGAAGGAGATCCGCCGGCTGGAGGCCGCCGCGGCGCGCTACAAGGTCTGGGCGGTGAAGAACCCGGGCCTGAACAAGCGCAAGAACGCCATCGAGACCCGCATCGCCCACATCGAGGCCGACCGCACCCAGACCTACCAGGCGCGCGAACGGCGCCTGGAGCTGGCCGACGGCGAGATCGAGGCCAAGGTGGCGCTGCGGCTGACGAACGTGACCGTGAAGACCCCGGACCAGGCCCGCACCCTGATCAGCATCGACCGGCTGGCGATCGGGGCCGGCGAGCGGGTGGCGCTGCTGGGCGTCAACGGGGCCGGCAAGTCGACCCTGCTGAATGTGCTGGCCCAGGCGTTCGACCCGGACCTGGAGCACTACGACGGTCAGGCGCCGATCCGCTTCAATCCGGCGACCCGGCTGGTCTATTTCGACCAGGCGATGCGCGACCTGCCGCTGAAGACCTCGCTGCTGGACTATGTGGCCGCCGCGCCCGACGCGGTCGAGAAGGACGCCATCAAGCTGCTGGCCCAGGCCGGCTTCGCCTTCAGCCGCATCCGCGAGCCGATCGGCGTGCTCAGCTACGGCGAACGCTCGCGGCTGATGTTCCTGCGCATGAAGCTGGAGAAGCCCAACCTCTACCTGCTGGACGAGCCCACCAACCACCTGGACATCGAGGGCCAGGAGGACCTGGAGGCGCAGCTGGAGGAGACCGACGTCTCCTGCCTGTTCGTCAGCCACGACCGCTATTTCACCCGCGCGGCCGCCACCCGGTTCCTGGAGATCCGCAAGGGCCGGCTGGTGGACGTGGAGGACCCGGAGGCGTTCTTCGCCGCGCAGGGCGACTAGCCGGCGGCGCCGGCCTGTCCCGTCCCATTCCTCTGTCATCCCGGAATCCGCGCAGCGGATATCCGGGACCGCGGCAGGCGCAAGCGCGCGCTACGGCTGGCGGGCGACGGCGTTTCCGGCGGTCCCGGATAGGCCGCTGGCGCGGCCTTCCGGGATGACAGTTGGAGGTGAGGCGGCGTGCCCGCCCGCGCCGCTACGCCTGGTGCTGTTCGCGGATGATCTCGTGGTGGCGGATCACTTCCTTGACCAGGAAGTTCAGGAACTTCTCGGCGAACTCGGGGTCGAGGTCGGCGGTCACCGCCAGCGATCGCAGGCGGGCGATCTGCTGCGCCTCGCGGGTGGGATCGGCCGGCGGCATGGTCAGGCGGGCCTTCAGTTCGCCCACCTTGCGGGTGCATTTGAACCGCTCCGCCAGCAGGTGGATCACCGCCGCGTCGATGTTGTCGATGGAGTGGCGCAGCTCCAGGAGCTCCGCGGGGGTCTGATAGGTCTCGGTCATGGCGGCCCTTCGTTGCGGTCGAAGCCGGCGAAGGTCAAGCCCGCGCGCGCGGCCGGCAGCCGCGAGCGAACATGAACGGCGGCCAACTTCGACGTCAGAACGGGTTCAGGGGCGGCGGCGCAAGGTGCGTTCATCGACAGCGCCGAGGGTCGGTTCCACGCGGCGCGCCAACGACTTCAAAGGAGGTCATCATGAGCATCAAGGCCATCGCCCTGGCTAGCATCGCGGCGCTGAGCGCCGTTTCGGCCGCCGCCCCCTCGTTCGCCCAGGACTACCGCGGCGGCGACTACGGCCGGCCGTACCAGAGCTGCCACGAGCAGAAGTCGTCCAACGGCGCCACGGGCGCGGTGATCGGCACCATCTTCGGCGCCATCGTCGGTTCCAGCGTCGCCCACCACGGCTCGAAAACCGCGGGCGGCCTGCTGGGCGCCGGGCTCGGGGCCGCGGCCGGCAACGCCATCGGCCGCAGCTCGTCCAGCTGCGACACGCGCTACGGCTACGGCGCCCGCTACGACGGTCGCTACGAAAACCGCTACGACGGCCGTTACGACGGCCGTTACGAAGGCCGCTACGACGCGCGGTGGAACGGCGGCTATGCGCCGTCGCGGGACTGGAATGCGAGCTATGGGTACGACGGCGGCCGCGGCTACGGCCGGTGGTAGCGGCCGTCGAAAGTGGGCGGGAGCGACGTCGCGCATCGCTCCCGCCCACGCGCTGCCCAGGCGCTCTTTGACGGTCTGGCGCCTTCGCCGCGGCGGCGAAGGCTCAATCTCAGTCGACGACCCGGTGGTGGGTCGCGGTCATGGTTCCCATCGGCACCCCCAGCAGGCTCACCTGAGCCGTCTTCAGGGCGACGCCCGGGGAAACCATGGTGAAACGGGTCCGGTAGGAGGGGGCCAGCAGGCCCTTGGCGGGACCCATCGCCCGGCGGAAGCTCAGCACATAGTCCTCGTCGTCGCGCCAGCCGGTGATGCCCGCGCCGGCCACCGCCTCGGCGGCCACGTAGACGCCGTTGCTGCCCTGGGTCATCGCCCAGCGCCAGACATCGACCTCGCCGTCGTCGTAGGTGAACACCTCCTCGAACTCGATGGCCGACCGGGTCTGGCTGTAGTCGCCGACGGTCTCGACGCGGCAGCGCCGCGCGACCCGTCCCAGGGGATCGCGCACCACGCCGTGCCCTTCGGTGCGGCCCAGGAAGAAGAACTCCGGTCGGAAGATCATCTCGCCTGGAAAACTTGTTCTCGTGTCCACGACTTGTGTCCCTCGCGGCGCCGGGTATGCGCCTCCGGTTGACAGGGGGTGATGGCGCGGATTGTCGCGGTGTCTGGCGCCGCCCCGGATCCGACGCGCCGGGGCCTTATTGCGGTTGGGATTGCGGCGCCGTCGCGCGGCCGCTCGCCGCACCGCGCGTAGGCGGCATGCACAGGTATTTGGCCGGGTGGATGTCGCCGAAATTGTCCGACCAGCCGGTCACGTTCGGGTTCACCAGGTTGCGGTTGACGCCGTAGTAGACGGTGGCGATGTCGGCGTCGTCGATGATCATCTTCTCCGCCTTCGCCAGGATCTGCGCCCGGCGGCCGCCGTCGGCCTCGTGGTCGGCCTGGTCGAGCAGGGCGTCGTAGGCGGGGTTGCGGTAGTCGCCGTAGTTCTGCGCCCCGGTGTCTGAGCGCATCAGCGCCAGGAAGGTCAGCGGGTCGTCATAGTCCAGGATCCACGAGGCGAGCCCGACCTGGAAGTCGCGGGTATTGTAGTCCTGGAACGAGATCTGGCCCTCCTCCTGGCGGAACTTCACGTCGATGCCGACGGTGGCCCAGTCCGCCTGCATGGCCTGGGCGATCAGCACCGTGTCGGTGGTGTTGGAGGCCTTCATCTCCAGCTTCAGCGGGTGGCCTGGGCCGTAGCCGGCCTGGGCCAGCAGGCGCCGCGCCTCGGCCTGACGCTGGGCGAAGCTCATCGGATACCAGTACGGCTTCGGCCGCTGGTCTTCGCCGACGTAGCCGCTCATCCCGGGCGGGACGAAGGAATAGGCCGGGATCTGCCCGGCGCGCATCAGCTTGGCGGTGATGAAGTCGCGGTCGATGGTCATCGACAGCGCCTGGCGCACCTCGCGCATGGCCAGCGCCGGCACGTGGGTGTTGAAGATCACATAGCTGGTCGACAGGTAGGTGTGGGTGTGCACGAACCGCGGCATCTGGCCCGGCTGGCGCAGGAACGGGATCCGGCCCGACTGTACCGTGTCGTTGACGTCCAGCTCCCCGCGCTTGACCCGCCGCTCGGCCGAGACCGCCTCGCTGAGCGGCAGGAAGTCGACGCGGTCGGCGCAGACCTTGTCCGCCTCATAGTAATAGGGGTTCTTCTCGACCCGCACATAGTCCGCCAGCCGGAAGGCGGTCACCTGGAACGGGCCGTTGGAGACGATGTGCTCCGGCCGGGTCCAGGCGTCGCCCCACTTGCGAATCACGTGCTCGGGCACCGGATAGAAGGCCTGGTGCTTGAGCAGCTGCGGCAGGTAGGGCGCCGGGTGGATCAGATGCAGCACCAGGGTGTGGTCGTCCGGCGCCTCGGCCCCGAGGGTCTCGGGCGCCGGGCCGTGCGGGCCGTTCAGGGCCTGGCCGTTCTTCAGGATGTAGAACAGGTAGGCGTAGGCCGACGCGGTCGCCGGCTGGACGATGCGGCGATAGGCGAAGACGAAGTCGTGCGCCGTCACCGGCTGGCCGTCCGACCACTTCGCCGGCCGCAGGTGGAACGTCCAGGTCAGGCCGTCGGCGGAGGTCTCCGCCGAGGTGGCCAGGCCGAGCACCGCCTTGCCCTGCTGGTCGTCCTGGTAGAGGCCCTCGAACGTCGCCCGCGCGATCGTCGCCTCCTGCACCAGGGTCATGGTCTGCGGGTCCAGCGTCGAGGGATCGATGCTGTTGCCGTACTCGATGCACACCTTGCCGGGCGGGCAATAGGGCCGCGCCACGCGGGGCTCGTGCTTGCCACAGCCCGCCAGCGCCAGGCTGGCCACGCTCGCGCCGACGAGCGCCCATCCGGCGCCTAGGAACTTCCCGCTCATGGGCGTTATTGACTATCGTCCGCGCGCATCAAGCGCCACCAAAAGACGCCAGCTCAAGGAACGCCTCGCCATGTTGCCCTCCCTCATGCCCCTGGCCGAGGACCTCGCCGAGCGCCTCAAGGCGCGCAAACAGACCCTGGCGGTGGCCGAATCGTCTTCCGGCGGACTGGTTTCGGCGGCGCTGCTGGCGGTGCCGGGGGCCTCGGCCTACTTCCTGGGCGGCGCGGTGGTCTACACCGGCAAGGCGCGCATGGAGCTGGTGCACCTGACCCGCGAGGACGTCGCCGGCATGCGCTCGGCCAGCGAGCCCTACGCCCTGCTGCTGGCGCGCACCGCGCGCGAGAACTTCGGCGCCACCTGGGGGATCTCGGAGACCGGCGCGGCCGGGCCGCGCGGCAACGCCTACGGCGACGCCTCCGGCCACACCTGCATCGCCGTGTCCGGACCCGTGGAGATGGCGGTCACCGTCGAGACCGGCCACGACGACCGGGCGCGCAACATGGAGGAATTCGCCCGCGCCCTGCTGGACCTGCTGTCCACGGCGATGGGCGACTGAAGGTGCGCCGGCCGGGGGCGCGGCGAGCGGGGAGCGTCTCTACGTCACCCCGCCGCCGTGCTGGAAGCTCTGCACCAGGCTGCCGCAGACCAGCCGCCAGCCGTCCACCAGCACGAAGAAGATCAGCTTGAACGGCAGGCTGACCACCACCGGCGGCAGCATCATCATGCCCATGCTCATCAGCACGCTGGCCACCACCAGGTCGATCACCAGGAACGGCACGAACAGCAGGAAGCCGATCTGGAAGGCGCGCTTCAGCTCCGAGATCATGAAGGCCGGGGTGACCACGCGGATCGGCGTGTCGATGGCGTGCGCCGGCTGAGGGATCTTCGACAGCTTGATGAAAAGACTCAGATCTTCGCGGTCCACCTGAGACAGCATGAAGGTCTTCACCGGGCTTGAGGCGGCGGTGAAGGCGGCCGGCAGCTCCATCTTGTGGTCCAGCAGCGGCTTGATGCCCTGGTCGTAGGAGGCCTGCAGGGTCGGGCCCATGACGATGGCGGTGAGGAACAGCGACAGGCTGATGATCACGGCGTTCGGCGGGCTCTGCTGCAGGCCCATGGCCTGGCGCAGCAGCGACAGCACCACCACGATCCGGATGAAGGACGTGGTCATGATCACGATCGAGGGGGCCAGCGACAGCACGGTCAGCAGCCCCACCAGCTGCACCACGCGGTCGGTCAGGCCGGCGCCGGTGCCCAGGTTGATGTTCACCGCCTGGGCCAGGGCCGTCGCGGGAATCACCAGGCTGCCCAGGGTGGTCAGCAGCGAGATCAGGGCGGCGCGGCGCAGGTCCTCGCCGGTCGGCCGCTTGAAGATGGTCTGCAGGAGGTCGCGAAGGGCGTCGATCACGCGGCGGTCTCCAGGGTGGGCGCCTCAGGGATGGGCGAATCGGCGGGGGCGGGGGACATCAGCACCTGCCCCTCGCCCAGCAGGACCAGGCGCTCCTGGTCGTCGCAACGGACCAGCACCAGGCGGCGGTGCGGATCCAGAACCAGGGTCTCGACCACCGCCAGGCGGCGTTTCGTGCGCGTGGTGCTCTGCAGCCGCGCCATCCACTCCGGCCCGAACCGGCGCGCGCCGACCGCCGCCAGGCCCACCAGGCCCAGGGTCACCGCGAGGGCGAAGATCGCCCGGGCGAATTCGGCGAAGTCCATTTTGCGGAGTCAATCCGAGGGGTTGCGCTGATCGGGTCCAGCGATGCCCCCGCACCCCTTAATTTGCGATTAACCCTGTTCCTTCACCTTTGCAGGCACGATGGGACTCGACGACATCCCCCTGTTCGCGATGCTGCGCGACCGCCTCGGCTATCTGTCCGAGCGCCAGTCGGTGATCGCGCAGAACGTCGCCAATTCCGACACCCCCGGCTATGCCCCCAGCGACCTGAAGCCGTTCAGCATCGCCACCGGCGGCAGCCAGCCGCAACTGCAGGCGGTGGCGGTGACCATGACCTCGCCCATGCACCTGGCGCCCACGGCGTCCAAGGCGGTCAGCGGCCCCTACAAGCCGCGCAAGAGCGCCGATTCCGAGACCACCCTCGACGGCAACTCGGTGGTGCTCGAGGACGAGATGATCAAGATGAACCAGACGCGGATGGACTACGACGCGGCCATCAGCTTCTACCAGAAATCCCTGGGCCTGATCCGCCTGGCGACCAAGAAGCCGGGCTCGTGATGGCCGGCGGGAGCTCCTGAACCATGGCGGACGTCACCTCCAACACCGACACCTCGATGAGCGTGGCCGCCTCGGCCCTGCGCGCGCAACAGGCGCGCATGCGGGTGATCGCCGAGAACCTGGCCAACGCTGACTCGACCTCGCGCACGGCCGGCGGCGATCCCTACCGGCGCCAAGTGCCGGTGTTCGAGCCGGTCACCACCGGCAGCGGGCAGGGGGTGAAGATGGCCAAGGTCGTACCCGACCAGAGCGCCTTCCGCACCGAATACGCCCCCGGCCACCCCGGCGCCGACGCCCAGGGCTATGTGAAGCTGCCCAACGTCGATCCGCTGATTGAAGCCATGGACATGCGCTCGGCGCAGCGGGCCTACGAGGCCAACCTGAGCGTGATCGAGACCGCGCGGTCGATGGACTCGCGCACCCTCGACCTGCTGAAGAAGTAGGAGCCTAGCGCATGGTCTCTCCCCTGATCGCCGCCAAGGCCTACGCCGCCACGCAGGGCTCCGCCCTGGGTGGCCTGGGCGGCAGCGCCGCGGCCGCGGAAGGCCCCGACTTCGGCAAGTTCCTCACCTCGGCCATGAACGACGCCATGCAGTCGTCGAAGGTGGCCGAGGCGCAGATGCAGGCTCAGGTGCAGGGCAAGGCGCAGCTGGTGGACGTGGCCACGGCGATCTCCTCGGCCGAGGCCAGCCTGGAAACCGTGATGGCGGTGCGCGACCAGGTGATCAGCGCCTACCAGGAAATCATGCGCATGGCGATCTGACGCCAGCCGGCGCGCAAGCCTCTGCGGCGGCGGCGCCACACCACAACCAAAACGGAAGACCTAGGTAGTTCCCACCTGGGCGCACCCCCGAAACATCTGGCACTTCGCTCGCCGGTTGAAGCCTGCCGACTCGGCGGGCCGGCGTCCAAAGGGCGTCGTTTGTGGCTTAGGGGTGAAACAGTTCATGGTGCGTAGTGTGTCGCGGGGCGTCGCCCGCCGGATTTCCTTGCTTTCCTCCTCCTCCCTCATTGCCAGCGTGGTGCTCTCCGGAGCCAGTGCGGTCGCGACCTTCGCGCCGACCGTCGCCATGGCTCTCCCCGCGGCGTGCACGCCGGCGGAAGGCACGTACGCCGCGCCCGCGGCGACCGCCGGCGGCCCGATCGCCTGCGGCCCGGGCTCGACGTCCAGCATCGGCTTCGACTCGACCGGCCCGGCGCAGATGACCCTCGATGACGGCCTGACCACCACCGCGGGCGGCGTCGTGCTGTCCTCCGGCACGGCCCAGGACCTCAGCGCCACGGTCGTCACCGGCGCGGGCGGCGGCTCGATCGCCGGCGCGGCCGGCCAGAACGGCCTCTATGTGGTCTCCAGCGGCGGCGCCGTCTCCATCAACACCGGCGCGGGCGGTCTGACGATCGCCGGCGACAACGGCGTCGTGGCCAACTCCGGCGGCGCGGGCGCCGCGACCGTGACCGGGGCGGCGAACATCACCGCCAACAACGGCGACGGCATCCAGGCCGGCGCGATCGGCGGCGCGGTGTCGGTGACCACCACCGGCGGCGCGATCAGCGCCACCAACGACGGCATCAACGCCTTCGGCGCCGGTGCGGTCACGGTGAGCAACGCCGCGGCGATCACCGGGGCGAAGGTCGCCGGCATCAGCGCCGACGGAACGGCCGGAACGGGGACGGTCAGCCTGACCAATTCCGGTGCGGTGACTGCGGGCGACGCCGGCGTCGCCCTCAGCGCGGCGGGCGGCGCCAACGTGACCGTGGCCAACACCGGCGCGGTGACGGGCGGCGTGGGCATCCAGGCCAGCACCAACTCCGACGTGCTGGGCTCGACGGTCAGCGTCACCGGCAGCGGGGCGGTGACCGGCACGACCGGCGCGGGCATCACCCTCTCCAGCGCTCCGGCGGACACCACCGGCGTGGTCAGCCTGGGCGCCAGCGGCGCGGCCTATACCGGCGCGATCAGTGGCGCGACGGACGGGGTCGAGGCTCACGGCGGCGGGGCGGTGAACGTCTACGTCGGCGGCGCCGTCACCGGCGCGGGCTCGGCGGCGATCGTCGCCAGCAGCTCCGGCGCGGGCGCGGTCACGGTGAACGCCAGCGGCGGCGCCCTGACCGGCGGCACGGGCGGCATCGTCGCCAGCAGCACCGGCGCCGGCACGGTCTCGGTGATCAACGCCGACACCATCGCCGGCGGCACGGGCCGCGGCATCCTGGCGACCTCGTCCGCCGGCAACGTCAGCGTCGTGTCCACCGGCGCCATCACCTCCGGATCGCAGGGCATCCTGGGCGTCGCGGGCGGCTCGGGGACGGTCACCCTCTCGCAGGATGGCAACGTCACCTCGGGCGCCGGCGGCGTGCTGGCCTTCACCGTCGGAACCGGCGCGGCCACGGCCAGCTACGACGCGGCGGGGGGCAACGGCACGCTGACGGCCTCGGGCATCGTCGGCGTGGCCGCACTGAGCAGCGGCGGCGTCGCCACGGTCAACGTCGGCAAGGTCGGCGCGACCGGGACCACCACCATCTCGGCGACAAAGGTCGGCGTGGCCGCCCTGGGCGGGGCCGGCAGCACCGTGGTGCTGGGCGACAAGGTCACCATCGATCCGGACAACTACGGCGTCTACGCCGTGTCGCCGGCGGCGGTCAGCGTGACCAGCGGCGACCATGACTCGATCACCGTCGACGACAATGTGGTGGCCGGCAACGACGACAAGAACTACGGCGTCTACGCCGCCAGCCTCGCGGCCAGCGACGTCGGCGCGACCCCGTCGGTGTCGGTGGCGCTGGGGACCAACAACACCATCGTGGTGAAGGACTCCGGCGACGGCCAGGCCGACGGCGGCCTGGGCATCGCGGCGATCAACACCGCGGCCGGCAGCGGCTCGGTGAAGGTCACCGTCGGCAACGGCGTGAACATCAACGTCACCGGCAACAACGCCGGCGGCATCGGCGCCTCGACCGTGTTCGGCGGCGGCGCCGGCTCCGGCTCGGTCAGCGTCTCGGTCGGCACGGGCGCGATCACCGTGACCGGCGGCGCGGCGGCTGGCGACACCGCCAACAACTTCCCGGGCAGCTTCGGCATCGCCGCGACCACCCAGGGCAGCGGCACGGTGTCGGTGACCAACGCGGCGGCGATCACCGTCAGCAACAACGCGGCCGTCGGCAACCGGGTCGAAGGCGTCGACGCGGTCACCACCGGGACCGGCAACGTCACGGTCGGCAACAGCGGCGCGATCAAGGCGCTGGGCTCCACCGCCATCGGCATCGACGCAGCGGGCGGCAACGGCGTGACCGTGACCACCAGCGGCGCCGTCAGCGGCGGCGCGACCGGGGTGCTGGTCAACAGCGGCCATGGCAACACCGTGACCGTCACCTCGACCGGTTCGATCCGCGGCCTCGGCACGGCGGCGCATGCGGCCCTGGACGTCACCACCGGGACCAGCGCCGGCGACACGGCGAACATCACCAATGGCGGCCTGATCGCCTCCAACAGCGCCACCACGGCGCTGCAGGCGGCGGACACGGCGATCGCCCTCAAGGGCGGCAACGTCATCCTGGTGAACAGCGCCAGCGGCACGATCAACGGCCTGATCGACGTCTCCGGGCTGACCACCGCCGGCGGCGCCGGCTCGACGGTGTCTCTGACCAACGCCGGGACCTGGAACCTCGCCGGGACCGAGACCCTGTCGCCGAACAACGACGCCGTGCTGAACTCCGGCACGATCAACACCCTGGGGACCTCGGTCATCAACCTGGGCGCCGGGGCCAACAGCTTCACCAACACGGGGACGATCAAGGTCGGCGGCGTCACCGCCGGCAGCGCGGCGGCGAGCCTGACGGTGTCGGGGATCACCACCCTGAACAACTCCGGCGTGATCGACGTGCATGACGGAGCCGCCAACCGCAGCTTCGCCACCACGGCGACCCTGGCCGGGTCGGGCGGCAGCCAGCTGTATGTCGACGCCTCGCTGGGCGGGCCGGGTTCGCTCGCCAGCGCCGTCACCATCGGCGGCTCGTCGGGCCTGACCAGCATCCGGGTGAACAACATCAACGCCGGCATGGGGGCCTACATCCCCAACGTGGCCAACGGCATCGTGCTGGTGACCGGGGCGACCTCGCTCAGCAACTTCCGGCTGGACCCGGCGTCCACCGGCGCCAACGGCGCGGGCATCCCGACCGGGGTGACCAACGCCATCGCCGCGCCGGGGCTGTTCTTCTATGACCTGGCGGCCAACGGCAACAAGATCGTCCTGATCTCGGCGCCCAAGGTCGAGGCCCTGCAATTCGCCCAGGTGGGCGCGCTCGCCGGGGACACCTGGTCGAACACCACCCAGTCGTGGTTCGACCGCCAGGCCGACCTGCGCGAGACCCTCGGCGACCGGGCCCTCGGCTCGGCCCCGGCGGTGTGGATGCGCATCACCGGCGACTGGTCACGGCGTGACTCGGCCGAGACCCTGACGGCGGCCAACGGCACGACCTACGGCTACGACACCAGCTACCGGACCGACAGCGCGGCGGTGATCGCCGGCGTCGACCTGCTGCACGGCGTCGACAAGTCGCAGGCCTGGGTCGTCGGCGTGCAGGGCGGCTATGTGGACACCAACGCCCGCTTCCGGACCTCGGGCACGCGCCTGAACCTGACCGGCGGCATCGTCGGGGTCTACGCCAGCTACCTGCGCGGCGGTCTGTTCGTGGACGGCATCGTCAACGGCAACATCCTGACCGGCGAGTGGAACCTGCCGTCGCTCGGCGCCACCACCGCGCCGTGGGACGCCTCCAGCCATGTCAACACCTGGGGCGGCCAGCTGGAAGCCGGCTACAGCCTGCCGATCGGCGCCTCGTCCTTCGTCGAACCCCTGGGGTCGATCGCCTACGGTCGCACGACCACGGGCGCCCTGGCCCTGCCGGGCGCGACGCAGAACTTCGCCGATGCCGACACCCTGCGCGGCAGCCTCGGCGGCCGCATCGGGACCACCGCCGCCTACCAGTACTACAAGGTCAAGGTGGCGCTGGAAGGCCGGGTCTGGGACGAGTTCGACGGCAAGACCAATACCCTGCTGGCCAACGGCGGAGCCAACTTCCTGAACGGCGCCGACATCTCCGGCGTGTACGGTGAGATCAAGGGCGAGGCGAACCTGTTCGCCGCCGGCAACAACCTGTCGGCCTTCGTCAACACCGGCATCAAGTGGAAGTCGCGCTACCAGGACACCAGCGTGAGCCTGGGCGTGCGCTACCAGTGGTAGGCTGATCGAAGCCTTCGGGCAGCGACGGCGGCCGGTCCGGGACCTCCCGGGCCGGCCGTTGTGCGTTCAGGGCCGCCCGCGGTCGGACGGCAGGCCGAAACGAACCTGAACGCCGCACAACGAGGCGCTCAGGCGAGGGTCAGGCTGGGGCCGCTCTAATGGCTGCAGCGTCGTCATGGTGACGGCGTGAAAGCCTGGAGAAACCCCTGATGAAGAAGATTCTGCTCGCGATCGCGGCCGTCGCCAGCCTGGGCGCCGCCGCCTCCGCCTCCGCCGCGCCCTATGGCTATGGCCCCGGGCCGGGCGACGGCGCGGCGATCGACCAGCGCATCAACCAGATCAGCCTGCGCATCGACCGCGGCGCCCGCGACGGCTCGCTGAACTTCCGTGAAGCCCGCGGTCTGCGCTACCAGCTGGACGGCATCCGACGCCTGGAGGTGCGCTACGGCCGCGACGGCCTGAACGGCCGCGAGCGCGCCGAGCTGAACGGCCGGCTCGATCGCCTGAGCTACCAGGTGCGCGGCGAACGCCACGACGGCGACCGCCGCTGGTAGGGGGCTGCGCCTTGCCGCCGCCGGAGACGCCGGCGGCGGCGGGCGACCTGACATCTCGCAGGGTATGGCGGCTCTGCTGCCATTCCCCCCTCGCTAGGTCGGCGAGGGGGTGCTAGCCCTGGGGACGAATGATCGAGCTGAAGTCCGCCACCAAGGCCTACGGGGCCGGCAACGCCGTGGGTCCGCTGGACTTGGCCATCGCCGAGGGCCAGTTCGTGGCGCTGCTGGGCGGATCGGGCTCGGGCAAGACCACCACCCTGAAGATGATCAACGACCTGGCGCCCGCCACCGCGGGCCAGGTCACCGTCGGCGGCCAGCCGCTGGACGCCGAGCCCGGCTGGAAGCTGCGCCGGCGGATCGGCTATGTGTTCCAGGAAATCGGCCTCTTCCCGCACCTGACGGTGGCCGAGAACATCGCCGTCGGCCCGAAGCTGGCCGGCTGGGACGCCGCGCGCATCGCCGCGCGCACCGACGAACTGCTGGATCTTGTCAGCCTGCCGCGCGCCGTGGCCGCGCGCCTGCCGGCGGCGCTGTCCGGCGGTCAGCGGCAGCGCGTGGGCGTCGCCCGCGCCCTGGCCGCCCAGCCGGCGATCATGCTGATGGACGAGCCCTTCGGCGCGCTGGACCCGGTCACCCGCGACGACCTCGGCCGCGAGTACCGCGCCCTGCACGAGCGCCTGGGCCTGACCACGGTGATGGTGACCCATGACGTCATGGAGGCCCTGGTGCTGGCCGACCGCATCGTCGTGCTGGACGCCGGCCGCATCGTCGCCGACGGGACCCCCGGGGCCCTGATGTCCGGCGACCAGCCGCCGGCGGTGCGCGCCCTGATGCAGACGCCGCGCCGCCAGGCGGAACGGATCGCCAGCCTGGCCGCCGCGCCGGCGCCCGGAACCCCGGGGGAGGGTGGCCATGGATGAGCGCCTGGCCGACGCCCTGTCGCGCTTTCCCGGCTACTTCTCGGCGCACATCCTGCTGTCGGTCTGCGCCCTGGGGCTGAGCCTGGCGATCTCGCTGCCGCTGGCGGTCGCCGCCAGCCGCAATCCGGCGGTGCGCTGGCCCTCGCTGCTGCTGGCCAGCCTGATCCAGACGATCCCCGGCCTGGCGCTGCTGGCGCTGTTCTATCCGCTGCTGCTGGCGCTCTCGGCTCTGAGCAAGAGCTGGTTCGGGGTCGGCTTCACCGCCCTGGGCTTCAAGCCGGCCCTGCTGGCGCTGACCCTCTACGCCATCCTGCCGATCCTGCGGAACGGGGTCGCCGGCATCCTCGGCGTCGACCCCGCGGCGGTGGAGGCGGCGCGCGGCATGGGCATGACCGACCGCCAGACCCTGCTGAAGGTGCAACTGCCGCTGGCCGCCCCGGTGATCATGGCCGGAGTGCGCACCGCGGCGGTGTGGACCATCGGCGCGGCCACCCTGGCGACCCCGGTCGGCCAGACCTCGTTGGGCAACTATATCTTCTCGGGCCTGCAGACGGAGAACTGGGTGTTCGTGCTGTTCGGCTGCGCCGCCTCCGCGGGCCTGGCCCTGGCCGCCGACCAGCTGCTGGGGCTGATGGAGTCGGGCCTGGCCCGGCGCAGCCCCTGGCGGCTGTGGGCGGGCGGCGTCGGCCTTGCCGTCGGCGTGCTGGCTGGCCTCTCGCCGCTGCTGGCGCACGAGGGCAAGGCGACCTACGTAGTGGGGGCCAAGAACTTCTCGGAACAGTACATCCTGGCGGAGATGATGGCCGCGCGGCTGGAGGCGCAGGGGGCCCGGGTCGGCCGCAAGGAGGACCTCGGCTCGGCCACCGCCTATCATGCGCTGGCCGCCGGCGAGATCGACGTCTACGTCGACTATTCGGGCACCCTGTGGACCAACGTCCTGGGCCGGCGCGACAACCCCGGGCGCAAGGCGGTGCTCGACCAGCTGACCGCCGCGCTGAAGCAGCGCGACGGCGTGGTGGTCATGGGCTCGCTCGGTTTCGAGAACGCCTATGCCCTGGCCATGCGAGAAGATCGCGCCAAGAGCCTGGGCATAAAGGATATTTCGGACCTGGCCGGCAAGGCCTCGCAGCTCACCCTGGGCTCCGACCTTGAGTTCCTCACCCGGCCGGAGTGGGCCGCGGTGCGCGACGCCTACGGCCTGAAGTTCCGCCGCCAGACCAGCTACCAGCCGACCTTCATGTACCGGGCGCTGACCGATGGCGACGCCGACGTGATCTCGGCCTTCTCCAGCGACGGGCGCATCTCCGCCGACCATCTCGTGGTCCTCGCCGATCCCAAGGGGGCGATCCCGCCGTACGACGCGGTGATCCTGATCTCGCCCAGGCGGGCGAACGATGCGCGACTGCGGGCGGCGCTGGCGCCCCTGATCGGCGTGATCCCGGTCGCGGCCATGCGCGAGGCCAACTACAGCGTCGACCGCGACCAGCAGAAGGCGACCCCCGCCCAGGCGGCCCGGGCGCTGGAGGCGAAGCTCTCGCTCGCCCGCCACTGAGGCCTTGCCAGCGCGCCGCCGCGGCGCACAACTAGCGGTGTTTCAAGGCTGCGCGGGGACCCCCATGCCGACCATCGACCGTCGCCGTCTGCTGGCCGCCAGCGGGGCCCTTGGCCTGAGCCTGGCCGCGCGGTCGGCGGCTGCGGCGAGCGCCGCCCCGCCAGCCCCGGTGGCGCGCGTGGAAGTGGTCAAGGACAACTATTTCGGCGAGACGCTCGAGGATCCCTATCGCTGGATGGAGAACGACAAGGATCCCGACTGGCTGCCGTTCCTGAAGGGCCAGAACGCCCACGCCCGGGCGATCCTCGACGCCATTCCCGGCCGCGACCGCCTCTTGGCGCGCATCCAGCAGCTGTCCGGCGACACCGCGGTCACCGCCGCCGTGCAGCGGGCGGGCGGCAAGCTGTTCTACCAGCAGCGGCCGGCGGGGGCCGACAACTTCAAGCTCTTCGTGCGCGAAGCCGGCGCTGACCGGGTGCTGGTGGACCCGACTCGGCTTTCCGGCGCGGCCGGGCACATGTCGCTCGACTGGTGGCGCGCCTCGCCCGACGGGACGCACGTGGTCTACGGCCTGTCCAAGGACGGCAGCGAGGACTCGGTGCTGCACGTCCTGACCGTGGCGGACGGAACGGACCTGGCAGAGCGGATCGCCAATACCGAGGCGGCCAACCCCTCCTGGCTCGATGACGGCACGGGGTTCTTCTACAACCAGCTGACCGGGGCGGTGGACACCCCGGAGCGCTATCTGGACAGCCAGGCGCGGTTTCACCGCCTGGGGACCGATCCGGCCGCCGATCCGATCCTGATGAAGCGCGGCCTGGTGGCCGATGTGGCCTACGACAAGATCCAGGCGCCGGTGGTGGTGGCGGGCCGTGGGTCGCGCTACGCCATCCTGGTGCTGGGCGACGTGCGCCCGGAATCGCGGCTGCTGATCGCCCCGGTCGCCGACGCGATCACCGGCAAGGCCCGCTGGACGCCGATCGCCGGGTTCGAGGACGAGGTCACCGACTTCGACCTCTCCGGCGACACCCTCTACCTGCTGGCCAACCACGGGACCCCGCGCGGGCGGGTGGTGAAGACCTCGGCTTCGGCGCCGTCGCTCGCCGCGGCGACCGAGGTGGTCGCCCAGGGGCCGATCGTCGTCGAGGCGATCACCAGCGCCGCCGATGGCCTGTATCTGAAGATGATGGACGGCGGCGTCAGCCGCCTGCGCCGGCTGGGACCCGACGGCAAGGTCGCCGACGTCGCCATGCCGTTCGACGGGACCATCAGCACGCTGACGGCCGAACTGCGCGAACCGGGCGTGCTGATCGGCCTGACCGGCTGGCTGACGCCGGCGGGGATCTGGTCGGTGGCGGCGGACGGCAAGGTGGCGGACACCGGCCTGACGCCTCGCCCGGCGATCGACGTCTCGGCCTACGAGACGGTGCGCGGCTTCACCACCGCCCGCGACGGGACCAAGGTTCCCTACAGCCTGATCCACCGCAAGGGTCTGAAGCGCGACGGCTCGACCCCCGCCTGGATCTCGGCCTACGGCTCGTACGGCATGGCCGCCTACACCCCCGCCTTCGCCGGCCGGACCCTGGCGCTGGTCGATGCGGGCTTCATCGTCGGCTACGCCAACGTGCGCGGCGGCGGGGAGTACGGCCGCGAGTGGCACAAGGCCGGGCAGCTGGCGAACAAGCCCAACACCTGGCGCGACCTGATCGACGTCTGCCAGGACCTCTGCGCCCAGGGCTACACGGCGCCCGCCCGGCTGGCGATCGGCGGCCGCTCGGCAGGCGGCATCACCGTCGGCCGGGCGCTGACCGAGCGGCCGGACCTGTTCGCCGCGGTGATCGACGGCGTCGGCTGGTCCAACCCGCTGCGCTACGTCGCCGAGCAGAACGGCTATGGCGAGGAGCCGGAGTGGGGGGCGATCGCCGAGAAGGCCGGCTACGAGGCGCTGAAGGCGATCGACAGCTATCAGCACGTGCAGGACGGGGTGAACTATCCGGCCGTGCTGCTGACCACCGGGGTGACCGATCCGCGGGTCGCGCCGTTCCACGTGGCCAAGATGACCGCCCGCCTGCAGGCCGCCACGCGCTCTGGAAAACCGATTCTCCTGCGCGTGGACTACGACGCCGGGCACGGAATCGGCTCGACCCGGGCGCAGCAGGACCGGGAGGCGGCGGACACCTACGCCTTCCTGCTGTGGCGCACCGGGGTTGCGGGCTACCAGCCGGCCTGAAAGCTGTGGGCAAGCGGCGCGGCCAGGGAGCGATTAACCCTTCATTAACCATGCGCATCCGACTTTAACCGCGCGGAATTCCCCGACTTTTGGAGTCGAACATGAACGGCGCGGAGGTGCTGGACATCGGCCGTGACGCCATCTGGCTCACGCTCCAGCTGTGCGCGCCGATCCTGATCGTCGGCCTGGTGGTGGGGGTCGCCATCGGCCTGTTCCAGGCGCTGACCCAGATCCAGGAGGCGACATTGATCTACGCCCCCAAGATCGTCGCCATCTTCGTCTCCCTGCTCATCTTCCTGCCCTTCATGGGCGCCCTGATGAGCGCCTTCATGCGCCACATCGCCGCCCGCATCGCGGGCCTCTAGGGAAGGCCCCCGGTGGAGCACTACGCCACCGCCCAGCAGGTCTACGTGGTCGCCCTGGTATTCGCCCGGGTCGGGGCCATGGTGATGACCATCCCGGGCCTCGGCGAGCAGCCGGCGCCGGCGCAGATCCGCCTGAGCTTCGCCCTGCTGCTGGCCCTGGTGGTGGCCCCCGTCGCGGCGCCGCACCTGGGCGCCCTGCCGGACACCGTCGGCGGCCTGGCCGGGGCGGTGCTGAAGGAGGTGATCCTGGGGCTGATGATCGGCGCCATCCTGCGCATGTTCCTGGGCGCCCTGGCGGCGGCCGGCGAGATCATGGCCATCCAGACCAGCCTGTCGTTCGCCCAGACCGCGGACCCGACCCAGGCGGCCAACGGCTCGACCCTGGCGACCTTCCTGTCGCTGCTGGGCGTGATCCTGGTGATGTCCACCGACCTGCATCACATGTTCATCGGCGCGATCGCCCATTCCTATGTGCTGTTCCCGGTCGGCAAGCCCGTGCCGGTGCACGACGCGGCGAACCTGGCGATCAGCACCTTTTCCGGCAGCTTCGCCCTGGGCGTGCAGCTTTCGGCGCCGATCCTGGTGTTCGCCCTGGTGTTCAACGTCGCCACCGGCCTGATCGGCCGGGCGATGCCGCAGTTCCAGATCTTCTTCGCCGCCACCCCGCTGCAGGTGCTGCTGGGGCTCTCGATCTTCGCCCTCAGCCTGGGCGTGATCGGCATGGTGTGGGTCTCGCGCTACCGCGAGCTCCTGGCCAACTTCACCTGAGGGGAAGATGGCCGAGGACACCGAAAACGAGTCCAAGACAGAAGAGGCCACCGGCCGGCGCCTGGAGGAGGCGCGCAAGCAGGGCGACGTGCCGAAATCCCCCGAACTGTCCCAGGCGGCGGGCCTGCTGGGCGGCTTCACCGTGCTGGTGGGCATGGGCGGCTATCTCGCCCAGGACATGGCGGTCAGGCTGACCCCGTTCTTCGCCCATCCCGACAGTATCGCCCTGGACGGGCAGGGGGGCGTCGGCGTGGCCCGCTACGCCATCATGACCGCCATGCCGGCGATGGCCGCCGTGATGGGCGCGGCGCTGGTCTGCGGGGTCGCGGCCAACGTGCTGCAGACCGGCTTCATGTTCGTGCCCTCGAAACTGGCGCCGGACTTCTCGCGCCTGGACCTGATGAAGGGCCTGCAGCGCCTGTTCGGCCTCGACGGCTTCATCCAGTTCCTGCGCGCGGCGGCCAAGGTGCTGCTGACCGGGCTGATCGCCGGCATGGTGCTTTGGCCGCGGGCCAAGGAATTCGGCATGCTGGCCACGCTCGATCCGATGGCCATCCTTCCCTACGCCCTGGACATGGCCAAGCGCCTGTTCATCGCGGTGATGGTGTTCACCGCCGGGGTCGCCGGCATCGACTACATCTGGCAGCGCATCCGCTTCGCCCAGAAGATGCGCATGACCAAGGAAGAGGTGAAGGAAGACTTCAAGCAGACCGAGGGCGACCCGCACGTCAAGGCCAAGCAGCGGCAGATCCGCATCGAGCGCTCGCGCCGGCGGATGATGGCGGCGGTGCCCAAGGCCACCGTGGTGGTGATGAACCCGACCCACTATGCCGTGGCGCTGCGCTACGTGCAGGGCGAGACCCCGGCGCCGGAATGCGTGGCCAAGGGCGTCGATGCGGTGGCGCTGAAAATCCGTGAGGTCGCCGAGGAGGCGAATGTGCCAGTGATCGAGGATCCGCC
Organism: Caulobacter sp. KR2-114; assembly: GCF_049446115.1. Lineage (NCBI taxonomy): Bacteria > Pseudomonadati > Pseudomonadota > Alphaproteobacteria > Caulobacterales > Caulobacteraceae > Caulobacter > Caulobacter sp. KR2-114. The sequence goes on along the minus strand of NZ_JBMSEC010000001.1, from coordinate 435,473 downwards.
GCTGGCCCGCGCCCTGTACGCCACCGTCGAAGTCGACGAGATCATTCCGCAACAGCACTACGAAGCCGTGGCCAAGATCATCGGCTTCATTCTCGCCGCCGCAAAGTCGCCAAAGCGCGCGCGGCAACTCTAGGGGCTATAGTCCAAAGGTGATTCGGTGAGCGTTGAACCTCAAGTCCCTGGAATGGAGCCCGGCTTCACCTTGGCCGAGTCGCGCCCTCAGATGCGCAAAGGCGGGGCCGACCCGCTGCTGATCGCCGCCGCGGTGTTCTTCCTGCTGGCCGTGGGCTTTTGCGCCGTCACCGCCTTCAACGCCGGCGCGGGCTCGGCGGCAGGCCTGTTGCTGCTCACGGGCCTCGCGGGCGTCACCTTCATCGCCCTGATCGCCCTGCGCAGCGCCGCGCGCCAGGGGCCGGCCGCCGGCGCCGAGGAACTGGCCGACCTGGTCGGCGCCCTGGATGAACCGGCCTGCGTCTGCGGCGCGGACGGCCTGATCGCCGCCTCCAACGCCGCTTGGCGCGACAGCGTCGGCGCCGCGCGACGGTTGCCCAAGAACGGCAGCGGCCTGTTCACGGCCCTGTCCGATGCGCGCCGCGGCGGTCGCGGCCGCGGGGCCATGAGGACCACGCGCGCCGAGCGGTCTGCGGCGATCACCCTGATCGGCCAGGATCGCTTCCTGCTGCGCCTGGCGCCGGTGGCCGAGGCCGCCGCGCCAGCGCCCGCCGCCGCGGCGCCGGTCAACCTTGGCCATACGCCGGCGGCGCTGGACGCCTTCGCCTCCGCCTCGCCCTTCGGCGCCGCGCTGATCGACGGGACTGACGCCTTCGCCGCGCCGATCCTGGAGGCCAATTCCGCCCTCGCGGCCATCGCCGGCGAGGGGGCCGTGCCGGGCGCCACGCTGGGCGCCCTCCTCAGCGCCGAGACCGTGGCCGAAGTCGCCGCCAGCCTCGCCGCCGGCCGGCAGGGCCCGTTCGAGGTCAAGCCGGCGTCGCAGCCGGATGTGACGGCCAGCCTCTACCTGGCGCCGGCGGGGGGCCGCACCGTCGCCTATCTGGTGGACGTCACCGAGCAGAAGAAGCTGCAGCTGCAGCTGGCCCAGCGCAACAAGATGGAGGCCATCGGCCAGCTGGCCGGCGGCGTCGCCCACGACTTCAACAACCTGCTGACGGCCATCCAGCTGCGCCTCGACGAGCTGCTGCTGCGCCACCCGCTGGGGGATCCGTCCTACGACGGGCTTTCGGAGATCCGCCAGACGGCGGTGCGCGCGGCCGATCTGGTGCGCCAGCTGCTGACCTTCTCGCGCAAGGCCACCGTGCAGCGCGTGACCCTCGACCTGGGCGAGATGGTGTCCAACTTCCAGGTGCTGCTGCGGCGGCTGCTGCGCGAGGACGTCAAGCTGGAGACCGACTACGGCCTCAACCTGCCGCTGGTGCGGGCCGACAAGGCCCAGCTCGAGAACGCGGTGATGAACCTGGTGGTCAACGCCCGCGACGCCGTGCACGCCAACGGCGGGGGCACGGTGCGCCTGCGCACCGCCCGGGTCAGCGAGGCCGAGGCCCAGGCCCTGGGCTACGCCGGCGCGCCGATGGGCGAGATGGCGATGATCGAGGTGGCCGACGACGGCCCCGGCATCCCGCCCGAGGTGATCGGCAACATCTTCGAGCCGTTCTTCACCACCAAGGCGGTGGGCGAGGGGACCGGGCTGGGCCTGGCCACCGTCTACGGGATCGTCAAGCAGTCGGACGGCTGGATTTCGGTGCAGTCGCGTTTCGGCCACGGCGCGGCGTTCCGCATCTTCCTGCCGGTCTACACGCCGCCGATCCTGCCCGAGGCGCCGGTGCTGGCGCCCAAGCCCAAGGTCGCCGCCCGCGACCTCTCCGGCGCCGGGCGCATCCTGTTCGTCGAGGACGAGGAGGCCGTGCGCGGCATCGCCGCCCGGCTGCTGCGCGCCCGCGGCTACGAGGTGATCGAGGCCGCCGACGGCGAGGAGGCGCTGGAACTGGCCGAGGCGAACGCCGGGACCATCGACCTGATGATCTCGGACGTGATCATGCCCGGCATCGATGGGCCGACCCTGCTGAAGAAGGCCCGCGGCTTCCTGGGCACGGCGCCGGTGATGTTCATCTCCGGCTATGCGGAATCGGAGTTCTCCGACCTGCTGGAAGGCGAGACCGGGGTCTCGTTCCTGCCCAAGCCGATCGACATCAAGACCCTGGCCGAACGCGTCAAGCAGCAGCTGCAGGGCCTGGGCTAGGCGCACAGGGTGGCTGGATGTCGCGCCGGGTGCAGGGCGTGAACTGCTGCGAACGGGCGAAGCGTGGCCGTTGCAGGGTGGCAATCGCCGGTGCGCCGCAACATTCGACCCTTACGGCGATTTAATCCGCCAAAGCTTGCCGCCCGGTGTGGCCGGCAATACCCCTGACCACCTTGGCGTCAACCTGGGAGTGAATGGGTGGCCGATCGACGTGAGTTCCTGATGGGCGCCGCCGCGGCGGGGCTGGCCGTGGGCCTGCCGGCGAGCGGGCTGGCCGATGCGCCGGCCGACGCCGGCTTCGAGCGGATGATGGACGACTTCGCCCATCGCGACCTGATGCGCTCGCCGGAGACCGCCACCAGCCTCGGACTCGACACCGGCGACCTGGCGGGGCTGCGGGCCAGGCTCGCCGACCGCTCGATCGCCTCCGTGGCCGCCGACGCCGCCGAGAACGCCCGCCGGGTGGCGGCGCTGAAGGGCGTCGATCGCGCGGCGCTGAGCGCTTCCAACCAGGTCGGCTACGACATGCTGTGGTTCGTCTATGACCAGCGCGCCCGCGCGGACAAGGCGATCCCGTACGGCTCCGGCGGCGACGGCGCGCCCTATGTGCTGTCGCAGCTGACCGGCGCCTACCAGGGCATGCCGGACTTCCTCGACAACCAGCACCCGATCGAGACCACGGCCGACGCCGAAGCCTATCTCGCCCGCCTGGACGCCCTGGCCGTCGCCTTCGACCAGGAGACCGAGATGGCCCGCCGGGACGCCGGCCTGGGCGTGATCCCGCCGGACTTCGTGCTCGACAAGGCCCTGCCGCAGATGAAGGCGCTGCATGACGTGGCGCCGGACGCCTCCAGCCTGGTCGCCTCGCTGGTGCGGCGCGCCCGGGACAAGGGCCTGGCCGGCGACTGGCAGGCGCGGGGGGCGGCGATCTTCCGCGACCGGCTGCAGCCGGCCCTGGCCCGGCAGATCGCGCTGGTGGAAGCCTGGCGGCCCAAGGCCAGCCACGACGCCGGGGTCTGGCGGCTGCCGCAGGGCGAGGCCTACTACGCGCTCTCGCTGCGCGACGGCACGACCACCGACCTGTCGCCCGAGGAGGTGCACCAGACCGGCCTCGACCTCGCCCGCTCGCTCAGCGCCGAGATCGACGCCATCCTCAAGGCCCAGGGGATGACCCAGGGCCCGGTGGGCGCGCGCATCCACGCCCTCTACCAGGACCCGAAGTTCCGCTACCCCAACACCGACGAGGCCAAGGAGAAGCTGCTGGCCGACCTCAACCGCCAGGTCGAGGCGATGCAGGCGCGCCTGCCCAAATACTTCGGCGCGTTGCCCAAGGCGCCGCTGCAGATCAAGCGGGTGCCCAAGTTCATCGAGGTCGGGGCGCCGGGCGGCTACTACAACCAGGGCAGCCTGGATGGGAAACGGCCGGGCATCTACTGGATCAACCTGCGCGACACGGCGGAGGTCCCGACCTGGACCCTGCCGACCCTGACCTATCACGAGGGTATCCCCGGCCATCACCTGCAGCTGTCGCTGCAGCAGGAGGCCAGCCTGCCGCTGATCCGCAAGATGAACTTCTTCTCGTCCTACGGCGAGGGCTGGGCGCTCTACGCCGAGCAGCTGGCCGACGAGATGGAGGTCTATGCCGACGATCCGTTCGGCCGGGTGGGCTATCTGCAGTCGGCCCTGTTCCGCGCCTGCCGGCTGGTGGTCGACACCGGCCTGCACCACAAGCGCTGGAGCCGCGAAAAGGCGATCCAGTGGATGGCCGACACCGACGGCGACCAGGTCTCGGCGGTGACCACCGAGGTGGAGCGCTACTGCGTCTGGCCGGGCCAGGCGTGCAGCTACATGATCGGCCGCAACACCTGGAACCGGCTGCGGGCCAAGGCGAAGACGGCGCTCGGCCCGCGCTTCGACATCCGCCGCTTCCACGACGCCGGCCTGCTGGCCGGGGCCGTGCCGCTGACGGTGCTGGAAACCCAGATCGACGGCTGGCTGAAGGGGCAGGGGGCCTGACGTCGAAGCCGTTGCCAGCGCGCTCCGGCTTCCCTCATTCTGTCATCCCGGAATCTGCGCAGCAGATATCCGGGACCGCCGGAAACGCTGGCGAAGGCCCCGCGGGGAACCGCCAGTGCTCGCCGTGGTCCCGGATATCCGCTGCGCAGATTCCGGGATGACAGAGGTGTGGGAGAGCCGAGCGCGCCGTCGACCGCCCCTTGGCCCTCACCCCCAGGAGCTGACCACGCCCTTGCGCCGCGCGGCGGAGGCGTGGCTGATCGGCGGTTGCGGGGTGGGGGAGGCGGCGCCGTAGAGCCAGCCCTGGGCGTAGTCGACGCCGGCCGAGCGCACCGCCTGGGCGGCGGTCTGGGTCTCGACCATCTCGGCCAGGGTCTTGACCTTCAGCTCGCGGCACATGTTGACCAACTGGCGGATGAACAGGGTCTCGCGCCCGCCCTGCTGCAGCTCGCGGATGTAGCGGCCGTCGATCTTCACCAGGTCCAGGCGCAGGTTCTGCAGGTACGCCAGGGACGCCGCGCCGGAGCCGAAGTCGTCCAGGCAGACCTCGCCCCCACCCTGGCGTAGCACCTGGATGTGGCGGTCGGCCAGGGCCAGGTCCTCGATCGCGGCGCTCTCGGTGACCTCGTACATCAGCCGCGGGCGCAGCGCGGGCTGGGCGGACAGGATGCGCTCGACGGCGGCGACGTAGGTCTCGCTGACGATGCTGCGTCCGGAAACGTTCACCGCCAGCCGCAGCTTCGGATCGCGGGCCAGCTCGCCGCAGGCGCGCTCGAGGATCGCCAGGTCCAGGCTCTCGATCAGGTCGAGCTCCTCGGCCATGCGGATCATCGGGAACGGGCTGGCGCTGTCGCCGAAGCGGACCAGCACCTCGTGGTGATGCAGCTCGCCGCTCTCCAGGCTGACCACCGGCTGGTAGACGAGGCTGAACTGGCGGTTGGCCACCGCAGAGCCGAGGGCGCTGGCCTTTTCCAGCGTGTGGCGCACGGACTCCTCGACGGCGTCGGTCAGGGTGCTCAGCTGGGTCGCCGCCACGCCGTCGCGCTGGAAGTCATCCATGGCGTAGCGGATGGCGCGCGCCACCTTGTTCGGGGCCAGATCGCCGTCCACCGCCAGGCTGCGCGCGGCCACGCGCACCTCGCCCAGCTCGGCGCCCAGGGCGATCAGGCGGCTGACCCGGTTGCTCAGCGCTTCGGCCGACTCGCCGGCGTTGCGCAGCAGGGCGAAGCGGTCGTCGCCGAGGTCGGCCGCGGCCGCGCCGCCATGCGACTGGGCGCGCAGGGCGCCGTGCAGCCGGGTCTGGAAGGTGCGGGCGCTCTCCGGCGACATGGTCCGGGTGGCGCGGCTCAGGCCGTCCATCTCCAGGAACGCCAGTTCAAGGTCCTCGCCGCCGGTGCGCGCGCTCTCGATCAGGCTCTTGGTGATGGTCTCGAACGCGTCGCGGTCCAGCAGGCCGTCGCTGGGCGCGCCGGCGATCGGGCGCGCACGGGTGAGGGCGCAGGAGACAACGCCCTCGTTCTGCGGCAGGCGGCAGACCGAGATGCTGAAGGCGCGGGCCGGGCCGTCGGCGCGGCGGGTCAGGCGGGCCAGCACCGGACCCTGGCGGGCGCCGTCCTCGAGACCGGCGAACAGCGCCTCGATCAGCGGCTGGTCGGCCAGGTCGACGAAGTCGCGCCACGACTGGCCCATCAGCGCGCGCTCGGACGATCCGGTCAGGGTGTTGGCGGCGCCGATCGCGAAGCTGATCCGCTCGTCCGGCGCGATCTCCACCAGCAGATCGGCGCTGGCGAAGGCGAAGCCGAGAAATCGATGCGGCGCAAAGCTCAAGAGGCCCCTCCAGGCGCCACGTTTGCGACAGACTGTAACGGATGCGGCTTAATTCGGGGTTTAGGCGCCCGGCGCGCCGCTTGGCGCCAGGGACGGCAGAACCCAGATTGGGCGCCATAAGCAACCGCCCGAATCGATCATGCGAGAACGCCATACCGCGCGGGTCATCCTGCTGGACGCCGACGACCGCATCCTGCTGATGAAGGGCCGCCTGCCCAGCGACCCGGGGGCGCCCGGCGCGTGGTTCACCGTCGGCGGCGGGCTGGAGGCCGGCGAGAGCGTGCTCGAAGCCGCCGCCCGCGAGATCGCCGAGGAGACCGGCTTCACCGACGCCGTCCTGGGGCCGGTGGTCTGGTACGGCGAGGGGATCGTCTACGACCGCAAGCGTCGTCCGCTCGTCTTGAAGGCCAGCTATGTGGTCGCCCGGTGCGCGGGGGGCGAGCCGTCCCGCGCCGGCTGGCAGCCGCTGGAGAGCGAACTGGTGGACGACATCCGGTGGTGGACGCTGGCGGACTTGCGGGCCTGCGCCGACGACATCTATCCGGACACCCTGCTGGAACTGCTGCCCGACGTGATGGCGGGCCGCTATCCGGCGGAGCCGCTGACCGTGTTCGTCGCCGAACGCCAGCCCCTGACCGAGGATCCCGCATGACCCCCTTGCTCGCCGCCGCCGTCGTGCTGGCCGCCGGTTGCGACCTGGAGAGACCGTCCGAGGCCCCCGGGTGTCGCCGCGCGGTGATCGACCGGACGGTGCGGATGAACCAGGTGCAGGCGCTGGGCACCCACAACAGCTACAAGCGGGCCATCGCCCCCAGCGAGATGGCGCTGCTGAAGACCACTGCGCCGAAGAGCGCCTATGGCCTGGACTACGCCCACCCGCCGCTGTCGCAGCAACTCGACGCCGGCGCCCGGGCGCTGGAACTGGACGTGCTCTACGACCCCGACGGCGGGCGCTACGCCGACCCGATGCTGCCGCGGGTGGTGCGCCAGTCCGGCCAGGCCACCGACCCCTACGACGCCGCGCCGATGCGACGGCCGGGGCTGAAGGTGCTGCACGTGCAGGACATCGACTACCGCAGCAACTGCGCCCTGTTTGTCGATTGCCTGAAGGAGATCCAGGCCTGGTCGCGGGCGCACCCCGACCACCTGCCGATCCTGATCACGATGAACCTCAAGGACGACGACGTGAAGGCGCCGGGCACGGTCCACGCGCTGAAGTTCGACGCCCGGGCGATGGACTCCATCGACGCCGAGATCCGCTCGGTGTTCGGCCCTGGCGAACTGATCACCCCAGACGACGTGCAGGGCCGCGCGCCCACCCTGCGCCAGGCCGTCCGCCGCCATGGCTGGCCGCGGCTGGGCGAGGCCCGGGGCAAGGTGTTCTTCGCCATGGACGAGGACGAGCCCAAGCTGGCGGTCTATCGCGGCGCGCGCCGCTCGCTGGAGGGGCGGGTGCTGTTCGTCAACACCACCGAGGCCTCGCCGGCCTCGGCCTACATCACCCTCAACGAGCCGCTGCAGCAGGCCGCCCGCATCCGCGCCGACGTCGCCGCCGGGCTGATTGTGCGCACCCGCGCCGACGCCGACACCGTCGAGGCCCGCAACAACGACACCCGCCGGCGCGAGGCCGCCTTCGCCTCCGGCGCGCAATTCGTGTCGACCGACTATATGCATGCCGATCAACGCTTTAGCGGCTACAGCGTAAGTATGCCGGGCGGTGTGGTGGGGCGTCTCGACCCGCTTCCGGCCGGTCCTCCGCCGCCCCGCTGAGCGGGCCGCGGCGCATCCAAAGCCGCCAAGCCGCGTTTGTGGCCCAGGGACAAATGTTTCTGGAGATACACACATGGCAAGGCACGCTCTCATTGCCGCCGCTGTTGCGGTCGCCGCGCTGACGCCGGCCATCGCCTCGGCGCAGAACGTCTGTGAACAGCGCAAGTCCGAACAGCGCGTCGGCGGCACCCTGCTGGGCGCCGGCGTCGGCGCCCTGATCGGCAGTCAGCTGGCTGGTCACGATTCTCGTGGCACCGGCGCCGTACTCGGCGCGGTCGGCGGCGGCATCATCGGCAACCAGGCCTCGAAGTCGAACCGCGACTGCTCGGGCTACGGCTACTACGACGGTAGCGGCGTCTGGCACGCCAACGTCAGCGGCTACTACGACCGCCAGGGCCACTGGATCGCGGCCAACGGCGGCGGCTACTACGACGCCAACGGCGTGTGGCGCACCCGCGGCCCCGGCTACATGGACTCCGACGGCTATTGGGTGGCCGACAACAACGCGCGCGCGCCGCAGCCCGCCTATGGCGCGCCGGCCTATGCGGGAAGCTACGGCGCCGACGTCGCCTACACCTCGCCGCGCTACGGCATCCGCCAGCGCGAGGACTGGCTGGACCGGCAGATCAGCGCCGGCGAGCAGGACGCTTCGCTGACGCCGCGGGAGTCGCGCAGCGTGCGCCGCGACCTGGCCGACATCCGCCGTCGCGAGGAGGCCTATCGCCGGCCGGACGGCACCCTGCGCGACCGGGACCGCGACTACCTGCAGTCGCGCCTGGATTCGCTGTCTGACCGCATCCGCGACCTTCGCGACAACGATCGTCGCGGCGCCTACTGACGCCTGACCGGGCCTTGAATGGCCTCTGGGGATCGCGCGCGGCGGCGTTTCGCCGCGCGCGGCTTCCCGCCTTCGCCACGGCTCAGATTCGTAACCAATTGGTCAACTTTGCCGGGTCAAATCAGCGTTAACGGTTTCGCGCCGAACGGATTGATTTGCATGGCTTTCGCGGCCGATCGCTTGCACTGGCCGGGGGAGGGCGGGGACGCCCCGGCGCAGCGCCGTCCGCACGGGCGTCTGACCGACGAGCCGATGATGAGTGTGCTGGCGCGTATCGCCGGGGAAACCGGCGCCCAACCGATGCGCATGATGCGCGAGTTCGCCGCCCTGTCGTTCGGCCCCGGCAAGATCAGCTTCAGCGACTACGTGCGGCTGCGGCTGTTCGACGACGCCTTCTGGGCCGGCGCCGACAAGCGCGGCGTGGCCGGCCGCCGCCGCGCCGCCGAGATCATGGCCCAGGCCAACCACGCCGACGGCCACGGCCTGGCCGCCAATCGCCTGGCCGCCCGCGCCTATCTCTCCGCCTTCGGCTTTCCCATGCCCCCGGCCGCCGCCATCTTCGCCCAGGATCTGGCCGCGCCGGGCGGGGCCCTGTTGCGCACCCGCGAGCAGCTGCGCGAATTCCTGGCCGACCCGTCGGTCTATCCGCTGATCGGCCGGCCGGTGCAGGCGCCGGCCGGCGTCGGCGAAGCGGTGCTGATGGGCGTCAACGCCGACAGCGACCGCTTGATCGGGCCGCCCGGACGCCCCTCGGTCGACCTCGACGGCTTCATCGAGCATGTCAGCGAGAACTACGCCGGCGGCTATCTGTTCGAGCGCCGCCCCTCGCCGCACGCCGCCTGGGCCAGGGCTCTCGGCGGCCACGCCCTGACCGTGCGCCTGATCACCGTGATGACCGACCAGGGCGCGCGGCCGTTCCGCCTGTGCGCCACCGCCGCGACCGCCGACGGCGGCGAGATCCTGCTGCGGCTGGACCCGCGCACCGGCGCGGTGATCGGCGCCAGCCAGGGCGCGGGCCTGGACTATCGCGCCCTGGATCGCCATCCGCAGACCGGCGCCGTGCTGACCGGCCGGGCGATCGCCGACTGGCCGGTGATGCGGGCCATGGCGCTTGAGGCCTCGCGCCTGCTGGCGCCGCTGTCGCTGATCGGCTGGGAGATCGCGCCCACCGACCAAGGGCCGGTGATCCTGGGCGTCGACGAGGCGCCGGACCTCGCGCCGCACCAGCTGGCCGATCGCCGCGGCGTGCTCACCGCCGACTTCCAGGCCTTCGTCGCCGCCCGCCGCGAGGCCCTGGCCGAGGCCGAGCAGCTGCGCCTGGAAGCCTGAGCCGGCTCCTCTCGCGCAGCCGTCCCGGCGCCGCCCTCGGGCGCGGCCGGTTCGTTCAACGGCCGCGGGAACTTCCTCTCCCGCAGCGCCTTTCTCCAGACACCGCCAGAGCTGGAGAAGGCCATGACCAACCCAACGCCGAACCAACCGTCGCCGGACACCGCCAAGCCGGCGGGCGCGGACAAGGGCGCCGGCGGCCCGGACGTGCAGGGCGAGGGCGACTACGAGGCCGCGCGCAAGTTCGACCGCGAGGAACGCAGCTTCGTCGAGTCCGGCAAGGTCGAGGCCGGCGCCAAGGCCGCCAAGGACGCCCTCGACGGCCCGGAAGGCGCCGACCTGGAAGCCGCCCGCCACGCCGCCGCCCGCGGCGAGACGCTCAAGAAACCCTGAGATTTCCGACCGATGCCGAGCCCGGCCCGGCGCGGAACCCATCCGCGCCGGCGTTGATATATCGGCTGCGACAATCCCGGACGCACCGCCTGATCCAGGCGTGAGAACATCTTGCGAACCTGGAACAAACACGGTACGAATTTCCCATCAGCGGGGGGCTTCGGCGCAGGACGTCGGGACCGCCGTCCGGTTGGCGGAATCATGGGATAAGGGCGGATTGGCAATGAGCAGCACGACGGCGGCGTTAAGACTGGTGGGCAAGGAAGAAGGCGACAAGCAGCGGGCGCTCGAGGCGGCCATGGCGCAGATCGATCGCGCCTTCGGCAAGGGCTCGGTCATGCGCCTGGGCGAGAAGAACAAGAACCTCGACATCCAGGCGGTGTCGACCGGTTCGCTGGGGCTGGACATCGCCCTGGGCATCGGCGGCCTGCCCAAGGGCCGGATCGTCGAGATCTACGGGCCGGAAAGCTCGGGCAAGACGACGCTGGCGCTGCATGTGGTGGCCGAGATCCAGAAGGCCGGCGGCACCGCCGCCTTCGTCGACGCCGAGCATGCGCTGGATCCGTCCTACGCCCACAAGCTGGGGGTGAACCTCGACGACCTGCTGGTGTCGCAGCCGGACACCGGCGAACAGGCGCTGGAGATCACCGACACCCTGGTGCGCTCGGGCGCGGTGGACATCGTGGTCATCGACTCGGTGGCGGCGCTGACCCCGCGGGCCGAGATCGAGGGCGAGATGGGCGACAGCCTGCCGGGCCTGCAGGCGCGCCTGATGAGCCAGGCGCTGCGCAAGCTCACCGCCTCGATCTCCAAGACCCATACCCTGGTGATCTTCATCAACCAGATCCGCATGAAGATCGGGGTGATGTACGGCAGTCCGGAAACGACTACCGGCGGCAACGCGCTGAAGTTCTATGCCTCGGTGCGCCTCGACATCCGCCGCACCGGCTCGGTGAAGGTGCGCGACGAGATCATCGGCAACAATGTCCGCGTGAAGGTGGTGAAGAACAAGGTGGCCCCGCCGTTCCGCGAGGTCGAGTTCGACATCATGTACGGCCAGGGCATCTCCAAGCTGGGCGAGATCATCGACCTGGGCGTCAAGGCCGGGGTGGTCGACAAGTCCGGCGCCTGGTTCTCCTGGAACAGCCAGCGCATCGGCCAGGGCCGCGACAACGCCCGCGAGTTCCTGAAGAACAATCCGGACATCGCCGCCCAGATCGAGGCTCAGGTGCGCGGCGCCGGGTCGAAGATCGAGGAAGAACTTCTGGTCGGCGGCCCCGAGCCGGGCGACGAGGAATAGGCGCCTCGTTCCTGGCCCTGGTTCCCCTGTCCTCGACGGGGGACCGGGGCGGGCGGCTCTGCAAACAAGCTTGGGCGGAATTCCCGCCTTCGGTGAACCGGCTGGCGCGCCCACCGCGCCCGGCCCCAAAAGCGGGTCGAGGAAAAGTGGACCCGGTTTTCCGCCCGCGACCCGCCTTGGCTATTTGGAATTGATCACTTGGCCTTTGGACAGGTCCAAAGGCCAAGTGATCGATGGAGCGCCGCGCCTTCATCCCCATCTCGGCTTCCCCAAGCGACGAGATTCGAAGGCCGGCTTGCGTGACGCGGCCGGACCGCCCGGACGGCCCCGCCAACCCGTCGCCCGCGGCGACCCCGCCCGGTCGCGTCACGCATATTCCCTCCACGACCTCTGGCCACGATCTCCGGCCACGATCCCGGCCACGATCCTGGCCGCTGCGTCGGGCGGCCGGCGGCGGCGATCCCGGCCTGAGGCCCTGGGGATCGGCGGAGCCCGCCTCAGAGGCTGTCGGACCCGCGTGCGGGCTCTCCCATGGCCGCCGCCCCGAACCCCGCCCACCGGGCATGCGTTGCGCGGGGACGCGCGGAACCGGCGATGGCTTTCGCTTTGTGGCGCGCGGGCGAGATGTTAGACGGCGCCCGATATCCAAACCGGTCGGAGGCAGCTCCCGCCGACAGATGCAAGTGAAGTCCGATGCCGACCTTGAACGACATCCGCAAACAGTTCCTCGGGTACTTCGCGGAGAACGGCCATACCGCCGTGCAGTCCGCCCCGCTGGTGCCGCAGAGCGATCCGACCCTGCTGTTCGTCAACGCCGGCATGGTGCCGTTCAAGAACTTCTTCACCGGCGCCGAGACGCCGGCCTGGCCGCGCGCCGCCTCGTCGCAGAAGTGCGTGCGCGCGGGCGGCAAGCACAACGACCTGGACAACGTCGGCTACACCACCCGCCACCAGACCTTCTTCGAGATGCTGGGGAACTTCTCGTTCGGCGACTATTTCAAGGAACACGCCATCGAGCTGGCGTGGGGCCTGATCAACAAGGGCTTCGGCCTGCCGAAGGAGCGGCTGCTGGTCACCGTCTACGCCGAGGACGAGGAAGCGCCGGAACTGTGGAAGAAGATCGCCGGCTTCTCGGACGACCGCATCATCCGCATCGCCACCTCGGACAATTTCTGGTCGATGGGCGACACCGGCCCGTGCGGTCCGTGCTCCGAGATCTTCTACGACCACGGTCCTGAGATCGCCGGCGGCCCGCCCGGCTCGCCGGACGAGGACGGCGATCGCTTCGTCGAGTTCTGGAACCTGGTGTTCATGCAGTTCGAGCAGTCGGCGGACGGCAGCCGGGTGAGCCTGCCCAAGCCGTCGATCGACACCGGCATGGGCCTGGAGCGGCTGACCACCATCCTGCAGGGCGTGCACTCCAACTACGACACCGACCTGTTCCGCACCCTGATCGCCGCCTCGGTCGACCTCACGGGCGTGAAGGCCGAGGGCGACAGCGCCCCGTCGCACCGGGTGATCGCCGACCACCTGCGCTCCACCAGCTTCCTGATCGCCGACGGGGTGTCGCCCTCCAATGAGGGGCGCGGCTACGTGCTGCGCCGGATCATGCGCCGGGCGATGCGGCACGCGCACCTGCTGGGCGCCAAGGAGCCGCTGATGCACCGGCTGGTCCCGGCCCTGGTGACGGAAATGGGCGAGGCCTATCCGGAGCTGCGCCGCGCCGAGGCGGTGATCAGCGAGACCCTGCGCCAGGAGGAGGTGCGCTTCCGCGCCACCCTGGGCCGCGGCATGAGCCTGCTGGACGAGGCGACCGCGGGCCTTGGCGAAGGCCAGGTGCTGTCCGGCGAGACCGCCTTCAAGCTCTACGACACCTATGGCTTCCCGCTGGACCTGACCCAGGACGCGGTGCGGGCCAAGGGGCTGACGGTGGACCTGGCCGGCTTCGACGCGGCGATGGAACGCCAGCGCGAGATGGGCCGCGAGAACTGGACCGGCTCGGGCCAGAAGGCCGAGGGCGCGCTGTGGTTCGCCCTGCGCGACCGGCTGGGGCCGACGGTGTTCACCGGCTACGAGTCGGTGGAAGGCCTGGCCGAAGCGCTGGCGATCGTCGCCGACGGCCGGGAAGTGGACGCGGCCGAGGCCGGGCAGACGGTGCTGGTGCTGTTCGACCAGACCCCGTTCTACGCCGAGAGCGGCGGCCAGGCCGGCGACCAGGGCGAGATCGAGTGGACCGGCGGCCGCGGCGAGGTGCTCGACGTGCAGAAGGAAGCCGGCGACCTCAACGCCCATGTGGTGAAGATCGTCGAGGGCCGGCTGGAGGCCGGGACCCGCGCGCGCCTGGCGGTGGACGCCGAGCGGCGCGCCCGCACCCGCCTGAACCATTCCGCGGCGCACCTGGCGCACGCGGCGCTGAAGCATGTGCTGGGCCCGCACGTGGCGCAGAAGGGCCAGCTGGTGGATGGCGAGCGCATGCGCTTCGACTTCAGCCACGGCGCGCCGCTGACCGCCGAGGAGCTCGACCGCATCGAGGCCGAGGTCAATGCGGTGATCCGCCAGAACGTGCCGGCCGACACCCGCGAGATGGCCCCGCAGGCGGCGATCGAGGCCGGGGCGGTGGCGCTGTTCGGCGAGAAGTACGGCGACTCCGTGCGCGTGCTGACCCTCGGCCGCGCGCTGCAGGGCGACGGCGCCTATTCGGTGGAGCTGTGCGGCGGCACCCACGTGGCGCGCACCGGCGACATCGCGCTGTTCAAGATCGTCTCCGAGCAGGGCATCGCCGCGGGCGTGCGCCGCATCGAGGCGCTGACCGGCGAGGCGGCGCGCCGCTACCTGCTGGATCAGGCGGCGGTGGCCAAGGGCCTCGCGGACCAGTTCAAGACCCCCGTGGCCGAGGTGCAGGGCCGGGTCGACGCGCTGAGCGCCCATGCCCGCAAGCTGGAACGCGACCTCGCCGAGGCGCGAAAGCAGCTCGCCCTGGGCGGCGGCGGCGCCGGCGGTGGCGCGGTGGAGGACGTCGGCGGCGTGAAGTTCGACGGCCGTGTGGTCGAGGGCGTCTCGCCCAAGGACATGCGTCCGCTGGTCGACGAGGCGCGCAAGCGCCTGGGCCAGGGCGGGGTCGTGGCCTACGCCGTGGTCAACGAGGGCAAGGCCTCGATCGCCGTGGCCATCACCGCCGACCTGGTCGGCCGCTTCGACGCCGCCGCCCTGGCGCGCGCGGCGGTGACGGCGATGGGCGGGCAGGGCGCGGGCGGCAAGCCCGACTTCGCCCAGGGCGGCGCCCCGGACGGGGCCAAGGCGGCCGACGGCGTGGCGGCGGTCAAGGCCGCCCTGGCCGGCTGACCGGGGCGGCTGACGGACGCCGACGGGCGCGGGTGCGCCGCACCGGCCCACGCCAGGTCCTGGGCGCCTTCGGCCTCGCGCCGACGAGCGTGCGGCGGATCAGCGGGCGGGCGAACATCCACTGGCGGGTGCGCGCGGGCGGCGCGGTGTTCGTGCTGCGCCGCTTCGCCGACGGACCGCAGGCGGACGCCTCCGCGGCCTGGGAACAAGAACTGGTCAGCGACCTGCGCGGCGCCGGCTGCCCGGCGCCGGAGGCGCTGGAGCCGCCCCGGCGGATCGGCGATGGCCTATGGCTGCTGATGCGACATATCGAGGGCCGCCGGGGACCTCAGTCCGGCGTTTCCACGGACGACTATCGCGCCCTGGGCGGCCAGCTGGCCGACCTGCACGCCCTTTCGGAACGTCTGCCACCAAGGGCGCAGCGGCCCGGCTGGAGCGACTTCACCGACGCCGGCCAGCCGGTGGCGGGAGGCGACGTCGACCGCGAGGGCCTGCTGAAGGATTTGCGGCATGCGGCGCCGCAGGCGGCCGGGCCGATCGAGGCGGCGCTGGCGGCCTACGCGGCCCGTGACCTGCCCAGCCGCTTCGCCGGCGCGCCGCAGATCGCTGTGCACGGCGACTTCGCGCCCTGGAACATCATCCGCCGCGGCGGCAGCCTGGCCGGCCTGATCGACTTCGAGATGGCCCACCTGGACGTCGCCGCCGCCGACCTGGCGATGAGCCGCCGCGGCTATCACGACGCCGTGGTGGAGGGCTATTGCGCGCGCCGTCCGCTGCCCGCGGCGCAGCTTGCGGCGCTGGACGCCCTGTGGACCGGCTCGCTGCTGTTCGGGCTCTGGCGGATGCTGCAGGCCTGGCGGCGTGACGACCGTGCCCGACCCGCCGACCTCGCCTGGCATCTGGAGCAACTGCGCAAGACCCGGCCGTATCAGGGCTGAGCCACTGTTCGCCCTCCCCCTTGTGGGGAGGGACAGCCCGCGCAGCGGGCAGGGTGGGGGTCAGTTTCGGCTTCACAGGCCAGTCTCGTCGGCCGGCGCACGCCGTCTCACTTCCCCACCCTGATCGCTTCGCGATCTTCCCTCCCCATGAAGGGGAGGGTGGGCGATCTTCCCTCCCCATGAAGGGGGGGGCCAAAAAAGCTCGAAAAGCCTGGCCATGCCGCGAGGACTTGCCCCGCGGTGGGCGGCGGCGTAGGCGGATCGTCCCCTGCTGGAGTCCGCGTCATGTCCCTGTCCCGCCGTCACTTCCTGCTCGCCTCGGCCGCCGCCGGCCTGGCGCCCGCCCTGGGCGCGCGGGCGCAGACCTCCGCCGGCGATCCCAGGCTGGACGCCCTGTTCGCCGGCTTCGTCGAGCAGATGCTGGCGGAAAGCCCCGAGACGGCCACCAGCCTCGGCCTGGACCAGGGCGCGCGCGCGGGCCTGAAGCGACGGCTGGCGGACCGGTCGATCGCCGGGGCCGGGCGGCTGGCCGCCGAGACGAAAGGCCGCCTCAAGGCGCTGGAGGCCTTCGACGTTGCCGGCCTGGGCGAACAGGCGCGGCTGAACCGCGATGTCGCGCTCTATGCCCACCGCCTGGGCGTCGACGGGGCGCGGTTCGTCTATGGCGACAACACCCTGGCCTCGGCGATGAACGAGAACGCCGGCCCGTACCTGGTCAGCCAGCAGACCGGGGCGTTCGCCGCCGTGCCGGAGATGCTGGACGCCCAGCACGGCGTGTCGAGCGCGGAGGACGCCGAGGCGTGGCTGGCGCGGCTGGAGGCGCTGGGCGCGGCGCTCGACCAGGAGACCGAGCGGGTGCGCCGCGACGCCGGCCTGGGCGTGGCGCCGCCGCGGTTCATCCTGGACACGGCGCTGGGCCAGATGACCGCCTTCCGCGCGACCCCGGCGGTCCGCTCGCGGCTGAGCACCGCGCTTGGCCGCAAGGCCGCCGCCGCCAGCCTGGCCGGCGACTGGGCCGGCCGCGCCGCACGCCTGACGGACGAGCGCGTCTATCCGGCGCTGCAGCGGCAGATCGAGACCCTGACCGCCCTGTGCGACAAGGCCGGCGACGAGGCCGGAGTGTGGCGCCTGCCGGACGGGGAGGCCTACTACGCCTGGCTGCTGAAGGTGGGGACCAGCACCGCGATGACCGCCGACCAGGTGCACCAGATGGGCCTGGACCAGGTGGCCGAGATCACCGCGCGCATGGATGGGCTGCTGAAGGCGCAGGGCCTGACCCAGGGCGGCGTCGGCGAGCGGGTGACCGCCCTGGCGCACGATCCGCGCTTTGTGTTCGCCGACGACGACCAGGGGCGGGCGCAGATCCTGGACTATCTCAACGGCCGCATCGCCGCCGTCCGGCCGCTGCTGCCGCGGGCGTTCCGCACCACCAACCGCGCCGATGTGGTGGTCAAGCGCGTGCCGCCGGACATCGAGGCCGGGCAGGGGCTGGGCTACATGAACGGCGGATCGATGGATGGGTCGCGGCCGGCGATCTACTATATCAACCTCAAGGACACGGCGATGTGGCCGCGCTGGAAGCTGCCCACCCTGACCTATCACGAGACCATCCCCGGCCACGTCTGGCAGGGCGCCTACATCACCGAGCGCCACCTGTTCCCGCTGATCGACAGCTTCTGGGGCTTCAACGCCTATGTGGAGGGCTGGGCGCTGTATGCCGAGCAGCTGGCCGACGAGATGGGCCTCTACGACGACGATCCGTTCGGCCGCATCGGCTACCTGCAGGCCCAGCAGTTCCGGGCCAGCCGGCTGGTGGTCGACACCGGCATGCACGCCAAACGCTGGACCCGCGAACAGGCGATCGCCTGGCTGCGCGAGCACACCGGCTACGGTCGGCCCGAGGCGCAGAGCGAGATCGACCGCTACATCTCCACGCCCGGCCAGGCCTGCGGCTACAAGGTCGGCCACAGCGAGCTGAACCGCCAGCGCGACCGGGCCAAGGCGGCGCTGGGCGCGCGGTTCGACCTGCGCGACTTCAACGACGCCGTGGTGCTGTGCGGCGGGGTCCCACTGCAGCTGATGGACGGGGTGATCGATCGCTACATCGCCCACGCCAAATCCGCCTGAGGGACAGCCTGAGGCGTTTCAGCGCTGCTGACACGGCGCGACAACTGCCGCAACCCGGCAGGATGGGGGCGTAAGCCGGCCTTACGGCGCTCGCCAGGCGGGCGCGGCAAGGAGAATCGCCATGGGCGAGGCGCCCCACAGAGTGCGCGGCTTCCGGCCGGAGGCGGGCTGGAAGCCAGACCCGCCGCTGCCGCGGTCCGGCGTGCAGCTGGATCCGCCGTCGGGCGCGGCGACCGACTTCGACTTCCTGATGGGTGACTGGCGGGTGGCCAATCGCAGGCTCAAGGTCCGTTGGACCCGGCGCCCGGAGTGGGAGCGCTTCGAATCCCGCTCACGCTGCGAGCCGCGCCTGGGCGGGCTGTCGAACGTCGAGGAGATCGTGTTCGACGACCATGCCGGCATGGCCGTGCGCCTGTTCGACCCGGCGATGGCGCGCTGGTCGATCTACTGGATCTCCAGCCGCGACGGGCGGCTGCAGCCGCCGGTGCACGGCGGCTTCGAGGGCGACGAGGGGGAGTTCCGCGGCGAGGACATCGACGACGGCCGCTTCATCCTGGTGCGCTTCCGCTGGTCCAAGGCCGGCCCCGCCGGCGGTCCGCGCTGGCAGCAGGCCTTCTCGCAGGACGGCCATGCCTGGGAAACCAACTGGGTGATGGACTTCACCCGGGTCTGACCCTCGGGGCGGGGCCGAGCGATGGGATCATCCCGCTTGACCGGATGATCGCGCCTCCCGATGACAGGCCTTCGCCGTCAGTCGCCGCTCACGAGGTCGCCGCATGAAGTCCGCCATCCTGGCCCTCGGGCTCGCCGCCGCCCTGGCCGGAGGGGGCGTCGCCGCCGCCCAGCCGACCCACGTGATGGTGCGCGCCCAGGCTCTGGACGCCAAGTTCATCGGCGACCACGTCGGCGGCGTGCGGATCGTCCTGCGCGACGCCCGCACGGGTCGGGTGCTGGCCCGGGGCCTGACCCGCGGCGGCACGGGGGACACCACGCGGATCATGAAGACGCCGGTCGCGCGCGGCGATCATCTGGCGGACGGCTCGACCGCGGGGTTCGACGCCGTGCTCGACCTCGACCGTCCGACCCTGGTCCGGGCCGAGGCCACCGGACCGATCGGCCGACCGGGGTCTCAGATCGAGGTGAGCTCCAGCCTGTGGGTGATTCCTGGCCGCGACGTCACCGGCGATGGCTGGGTGTTGAGCTTCCCGGGCCTGGTGGTCGAGCCGCCGCGGGTCCGCGCGGAAGCGGCGGGGCTGCGGGTGGACGCCAAGGTCTCGCCGATGTGCGGCTGTCCCATCGAGCCGGGCGGCCTGTGGGACGCCGGCGGCTATACGGTCGAGGCCTTCGTGCTGCGCGGCGAGCAGGTGGTTTCGCGCACGCCGCTGGCCTACGCCGGGAGCGCCGGAGAGTTCACCGGGCTCGCGCCGGCGATCGGCCCCGCCGCGCCGCGCGGGCGGCTGACGCTGCGGCTGGTAGCGACCGACGCGAGGACCCCGAACGCCGGCGTCTGGGAAGGGCCGCTGCCAGCGCGCTAGAGCTGAGCCGCGGCGGCGCCGGCGGATGATGGCGGCGGCGCCGCTAACCCCTGTCATCCCGGAATTCGCCCAGCGAATATCCGGGACCGCGGCAAGCGTTGAGCTCGCAGCCGAGGTGGATGGATCAGCATTTCCGGCGGTCCCGGATAGCCGCTGACGCGTCTTCCGGGATGAAAGAGTTGGGGGCGCGCGCCCTTACGCCCCCAGCGCCTTGTCCAGGTTCTCGGCGACCTTGTCGAGGAAGCCTTCGGTCGTCAGCCAGCCCTGGTGGTCGCCGACCAGCAGCGCCAGGTCCTTGGTCATGAAGCCGGCCTCGACGGTATCGACGCAGACCTTTTCCAGGGTCTCGGCGAAGCGGTCGAGCTCGGCGTTGTCGTCGAGCTTGGCGCGGTGCTTCAGGCCGCGGGTCCAGGCGAAGATCGAGGCGATCGAGTTGGTCGAGGTGCTCTCGCCGCGCTGGTGCTGGCGGTAGTGGCGGGTGACGGTGCCGTGGGCGGCCTCGGCTTCCACCGTCTTGCCGTCGGGGGTCATCAGCACCGAGGTCATCAGGCCCAGCGAGCCGAAGCCCTGGGCGATCTCGTCCGACTGCACGTCGCCGTCGTAGTTCTTGGTCGCCCAGACGAAGCCGCCGGACCACTTCAGGGCGCTGGCCACCATGTCGTCGATCAGGCGGTGTTCGTAGGTGATCGATGCCGCCTTGAACTGGTCGGCGAACTCTTCCTCGAAGATGCGCTGGAAGATGTCCTTGAAGCGCCCGTCATAGGCCTTGAGGATGGTGTTCTTGGTCGACAGATAGACCGGGTACTTGCGGTTCAGGCCGTAGGTCAGGCTGGCGCGCGCGAACTCCTCGATCGACTCATCGAGGTTGTACATGGCCATGGCGACGCCGGAGCCCGGATAGTCGAACACCTCGTGCTCGATCTTCTGGCCGTCATTGCCCTCCCACTTGATGGTCATCTTGCCGGGACCGGGGATCAGGAAGTCGGTGGCGCGGTACTGGTCGCCGAAGGCGTGGCGGCCGACGATGATCGGCTGCGTCCAGCCGGGGATCAGGCGCGGCACGTTCTTGCAGATGATCGGCTCGCGGAACACCACGCCGCCGAGGATGTTGCGGATGGTCCCGTTGGGGGACTTCCACATCTTCTTGAGATTGAATTCCTTCACCCGGGCTTCGTCCGGGGTGATCGTGGCGCACTTGACGCCCACGCCCCACTTCTTGATCGCCTCGGCCGCATCAACCGTGACCTTGTCGTCGGTGGCGTCGCGATGCTCCATGCCCAGGTCGTAGTAGTCGAGCTGGATGTCGAGGAAGGGCAGGATCAGCTTGTCTTTGATCAGCTTCCAGATGATGCGGGTCATCTCGTCGCCGTCGAGATCGGCGACCGGATTTGCGACCTTGATCTTGGCCATGTTTCGGGGCGGCTCCGTATTGAGCGGGCGTATGGGGAGGGCGCACCGGCTGGGCGCCGGAAGCCTGCGTTTGGCCAGGGCTATAGAGGCTAAATCGGCGGCGGGAAAGCCGCCGCGACGTCATCGGTGAAGCCTCAGACTCCGATGGCCCTGGCCATCAGGCGACCGGTGTCAGCGAACAGCTGCGCGCGCTGGGTCTCCGAGGCGGTGGACCCCGCCAGCAGCGCCGTGACGGCGAAGCGGCGGCCGTCCTTCAGCGTCAGCAGGCCGGCGTCGCCCTGGATCGGCGTGTAGCCGAGGTCGCTGCGCGGGTCGGCGGCCTTGTGCGCCCAGGCAGCGCCCTTCGGCCAGGCGACACCCAACGGCCCCACCGCGCCCAGCGCCGGCGCCATCAGCCGCAGAATCAGGTCGCTGGAGGCGCGCGACAGCAGGTCGCCGTTCCAGAGGCGGTAGATCAGGCCGATCAGCGCCTGCGCCGAAGCGGTGTCCTGCGGATCGGCGACATAGGCTTCCATGGCCTTCTGCCGGTCGTTTACGGGCACGGCGCGAAGCGCCTGCTCGAACAGGGGCGCGGCGCGCCATTCCGGCCGGAACGACGGCAGGCCGGACATCTGCACGCCGGTCTCGCGGGCGTAGCGATCCACCCGCAGGCCCGTCAGCCCCTTGTCGTGCAGCCACGCGTTCACCGCCCCGGGACCGCCGGCGCGGCCCAGAAGCACGTCGCTGGCGGTGGAGTCGCCATACTGCAGCGCCAGGGTCAGCAGGTCCTGGACGGTGATGTTCATGGCGAAGTTCGCCGGCATCGAACGCCAGGACTGATCGATGACGCTGGGCGGCGGCGCCAGGTCGGCCTTGCGCACCGTCAGCTTGTCGGTCAGCGCCAGCTTGTGCTCGTCCGCCAGAGACAGCAGGGCGGCGGCGATGGGCAGGGCGGCGAGGCCGCCGAGCGGGAAGGGCGCCTCGCCGTTGGCGTACCACACCTTCTGGGTCTTCAGTTCCATCACCCCGATGGCGAAGGCGGCGGGCCGCGCCCGCGCGATCAGAGCCGGCGCATCCTTGTCCAGCACCTTGGGATCGAAGCGGGCCGGGCCCAGGACGGGATGGTGGCACGCCGAGAGGGCGGCCGCGAAGCCCAGCAACAGATGACGACGGTCTGGCGACATGCCGGACGGAACTCCCCCTCGGGTGGCGGTCGATGTGGGTTGCGCAGGCAACCGGGGCGGGCCTATGGCCAAGGCATGAACGCCGCGCCGCCCGTCGTGATCCTCAATGAGCCTCAGCTTGCCGAAAATATAGGGGCCGTGGCGCGGGTGATGGGAAATTTCGGCCTGGCCGACCTGCGCCTGGTGCGGCCGCGCGACGGCTGGCCCCAGGACCGCGCCTGGGCCAGCGCCTCGGGCGCCAACTGGCCGCTCGACAACGCCCGCATCTGCCAGACCCTAGACGAGGCGATCGCCGACCTGCAGCTGGTGCTGGCCACCACCGCCCGTCCGCGCGAGACCGCGCTGCCGGTGCTGACCCCGCGCGAGGCGGCGGGGCGGCTGCGCGGCGCGGTGGACGAAGGCCAGGCGGTGGGGCTGCTGTTCGGCGGCGAGCGGGCGGGGCTGGAGACGGCGGACATCGCCCAGACCC
The DNA here is from genome assembly GCF_049446115.1 of Caulobacter sp. KR2-114. Classification (NCBI taxonomy): domain Bacteria; kingdom Pseudomonadati; phylum Pseudomonadota; class Alphaproteobacteria; order Caulobacterales; family Caulobacteraceae; genus Caulobacter; species Caulobacter sp. KR2-114. The sequence goes on along the minus strand of NZ_JBMSEC010000001.1, from coordinate 412,765 downwards.
ACGGCATCGTCACCATACCGATCGATCCGAAGTTCCACTCCCTCAACCTCGCCCAGGCCGTGGCGATCAACGCCTACGAATGGCGGCTGACCGAATCGGACGCCCCGCCGCCGAAGTTCCGCGAAGGCGCGCCGCCGGCGGTCCAGGCGGTCGTGCTGGGCTTCTACGAGCAGCTGGAGGGCGAGCTGGAGGCGGCCGGCTTCTTCCATCCGGCGGAGAAGAAGGCCTCGATGGTGCGCAACCTGCGCGTCGCCTTCGGCCGTGCGCAGCTGTCGGAACAGGAGGTGCGCACCCTTCGCGGCGTGGTCACCGCCCTGGCCAAGGGGCGCGGACGCGTGCTGGCCAAGCTGGCCGAACGGCGCGCCGCCGAACAGGGCAAGCAAGAGGCGCCCGAACGCTAGCCGGCGCCCGCGTCGCGGTTACGCCGCGGACATCACGCTGAAATCTCGACCATTCGTGATCCGGCTTGGAGCCGATGCGATCCGCGGCGCCTTGCCTTCGCCGCGAGGCTTCGGAATATCCGGGCCGGTTGCGTAGGAGCGGTGCATGGATCGGCGGCGGCTGTTGACCACGGGCGGCGCCTTGGCGGCCCTGTCGGGCGTCCTGTTGGCTCGGCAGGCGCGGGCGTCGGCGCTGGACGATCTGGTGGCCCCCTGGGACCTGAAGACGGCGGCCCGGCAGGCCTGGCTCTACTGCCTGCCGCTGGTGGAGATGGCCACCACCCGCAGCCGCATGCTGGGGCCCGATCCCACGGGCATGAAGGCCCGGGTCAACGGCTTCGTCTCCATGCGCGACCTTGCCGGCCCGGCCACGCGCACGGTGACGACGCCCAACAACGACACCCTCTATTCCAGCGCCTGGATCGACCTGGCGGCCGGGCCTGTGCGCCTGACCCTGCCGTTCACCGGCGCGCGCTATTTCTCCGTCGCCCTGATGGACATGTTCAGCAACAACTTCGCGGTGCTGGGCGCCCGCACCACGGGCGGGGAGGGCGGAAGCTTCATCATCGCCGGGCCGCGCGACCCCGCGCCGCCGGGCGCGATCCGCTCGCCGACCCCCTGGGTCTGGGCCCTGGCCCGCACCCTTGTCGACGGCGAGGCCGACCTGCCGGCGGCGCACGCCGTGCAGGATGGCCTGGCGATCAAGGCGCGGCCGGGGCGCATGCCGGACCAGAGCGTGGGGCGCAGCGCCGCCTGGAACGACTACTTCCTGTGGGCCCAGACCCTGCTGGAGGAGAACCCGCCGCCGGTGACCGACACCGCCTTCTTCCGTCGCATCGCCCCGCTGCAGCTGGGCATGACCGGGGGCTTCGAGCGGGCGCGCTTCGCCGACAGCGAGATGGGGCAGGTGGAACAGGGCGTGGCCGAGGCGCGCCAGGCGCTGCTGGAGCCGCGCGGGCGCCAGCTGGTGGCGGACGGCTGGTCCTATCCGCCTGCCGACCTCGGCGACTTCGGCCAGGACTACGACCTGCGCGCGGCGGTGGCGCTGGGCGGGCTGGCGGCGCTGCCGCCGGCCGAGGCCATGTATCTGCGCGCCATCGCCCCCGGGGGCGGCCCGATCTTCCGGGACGGGCGCTTGCGGTTGCGCCTGCCCGCCGACGTGCCGGTCGACGGCTTCTGGTCGCTGACGATGTACGAGGCGACGGACCAGGGGCAACTGTTCCTCACCGACAACCCGATCAACCGCTACAGTCTCGGCGATCGCACGCCGGGCCTGGCGCGCAACGCCGATGGCGGGATCGACATCTACATCCAGCGCACGGACCCTGGCGAAGGTCGCCGCGCCAACTGGCTGCCGGCCCCGGCCCAGGGGCCTTTCGCCCTGACGTTCCGGGCCTATCTGCCGAAGCCGGCGCTGGTGCGCGGCGCCTGGCGCCTGCCGGCGCTCGAGGATTTGGACGCCGCACCTGCCGCGCCCGCCGTCGCAAAGCCGGCCCCGCCGCCTGCGCCCGCACCGAGGCGGCGCAAGCGCTAACCGGCTGGTCACATCTCGGCGTTATGCAACGCTGGGGTTGCGAGGGCTTTGAGGGAATGTCCGACGTGGTTCGACCACGCGCGGCCGAGGTGGAGGCCGCGATCGGCCTGTTCGCGGCTTCGGCCAGGAACCTGCCCGCGCGCATGGTCATCGCCCTGGCGACGGTGCTGGCCGCCCTGCCGGTGATGCCCGCCTGGTTGCCGTTGGCCTGGTTCGTTACCGTGGCGATGCTTGGCGTCGCCGAACTGCTGATCAGCCGCTGGCTGCGCGCCAGCGCCGCGGCCCGCGCCTGGCGGGGCGTGCTGGTGCTGCCCAGCGCCATGGCGGTGGTCACCGGCGTGCTCTACGCCGCCTGCGCGACGGCCTTCTGGCTGACCGGGCTGGGCGCGGCGCGCGTGTTCGCCATCTGCCAGATCACCAGCTCGCTGCTCTATGTGCTGCTGCAGTACTATTCGCGGCCGAAGACCTTCCTGGTCGTCGCCGCGCCCTATCTGCTGGGCGTCGCGGTGGGCGCCGGCAATGTGGTGGCCATGGTCTGGCGCGTCCACCGGCCGTGGCAGTCGCTGACGGTGATCATGTCGCTGGCGCTGCTGTATTACTTCTTCCGCGTGGCGCGAGAGCAGCTTGCCGCCTCGCGCACCGCCCTGCGCGCGGCCCGCGCCGAAGCCCAGTCGCGCGGGGTCGCGGCGGAGGCGGCCAACGCCGCCAAGTCGAGCTTCCTGGCGATCATGAGCCACGAGATCCGCACGCCGCTGAACGGCGTGCTGGGCATGGCCCAGGCGATGGCGGCCGACGAGCTGGCCCCCGTGCAGCGCGAGCGGCTGGACGTGGTGCGCCAGTCGGGCGAGGCGCTGCTGGCGATCCTCAACGACGTGCTGGACCTCTCGAAGATCGAGGCCGGCCGCTTCGAGCTGGAGGCCATCGCCTTCGACCTCAGCGACCTGGCCCGCGGCGCCCATTCGGCCTTCACCGCCCTGGCCAACAAGAAGGGTCTGTCGTTCGCCCTGACGATCGAGCCGGAGGCGCTGGGGACCTACCAGGGCGATCCGACCCGGGTGCGGCAGATCCTCTACAACCTGATCTCCAACGCCCTGAAGTTCACCGACCAGGGCGAGGTGCGGGTGACCGTCAGCCGGCCGGACGGCGCCCTGCGCATTAGCGTCGCCGACACCGGCCCCGGCATTGCGCCGGATCACCTGGCCAGCCTGTTCGACCGCTTCACCCAGGCCGACGCCTCGACCACCCGCAAGTACGGCGGCACCGGGCTGGGTCTGGCGATCTGCCGTGAGCTGAGCGCCCTGATGGGCGGGACGGTGACGGCCGACAGCACCCCGGGCCAGGGCGCGATCTTCGTCGTCAGCCTGCCGCTGCCGCGGCTGGCCGAGGCCGCCGAGCCCCAGGCCCGCCCGGACACCGCGCCCGAGCCGTCGCAGCGGCTGGCGGTGCGCGTGCTGGCGGCGGAGGACAACAGCGTCAACCAGCTGGTGCTGAAGACCTTGCTGCACCAGATCGGCGTGGAGCCGGTGGTGGTGGAGACCGGTGTGGCGGCCCTGGACGCCTGGCGGGGCGGCGACTGGGACGTGATCCTGATGGACATGCAGATGCCGGAGATGGATGGCCTGGAGGCCACCCGCCGGATCCGCGCGGCGGAGGCCGCCTCTGGCCGGCCGCGGACGCCGATCGTCGCCCTGACCGCCAACGCCATGGCCCACCAGATCCGCGACTGCCTGGCCGCGGGCATGGATGGTCACGTGGCCAAGCCGCTGGAGGCGGGCAAGCTGTTCCAGGCCCTGGAGGCGGCGCTCGAGGGCGAGACCATGCCGCAGGCCGGCGCTACGGCGGCGTAGGACCGGCCGCGTCCGGCTGCGGCGGGGCGATGGCGCGGATCAGCCGGCCCACTGTCGCGCCCTGCACGATCACCGAGAACATCACCACCACATAGGTCGCCGCCACGATCACGTCGCGGGTCGGGCCGGCGGGCAGGGCGAGCGCCATGGCGATGCCGATGCCGCCGCGGAGGCCGCCCCAGGTCAGCAGTGGAAACGCCTGCCGGAAGTTCAGCAGCTTGCGCCGGGCCGCCAGGGTCGGGGCCACCGACAGGGCGCGCGCGCCCAGCACCAGCGGCACGCAGGCCGCCCCCAGGATGAACAGCCGCGGCGCGCCGAACAGCGGCAGGCCCTGCAGGCCGATCAGCAGGAACAGGGCGGCGTTCAGGATATGGTCGACCAGGTCCCAGAACTTCATCAGGTGGTCGCGCGTGGCCTCGCTCATCGCCGTGCGCGCCGCGACATTGCCGATGATCAGGCCCGCCACGGCCATGGCCACCGGCCCGGAGACGCCCAGCGGCTCGGCGACCGCATAGCCGCCCATGACGATGGCGATGGTGATCAGCGCCTCGGTCGCATAGTCCTCGATCGAGCGCATGGCGCCATAGCCGATGGCGGCGATCAGCAGCCCCAGCAGCACGCCGCCGCCGGCCTCGCGCGCGAACAGCAGCATGCCCTGCGCCAGGCGGGCCGAGGGGGCGGCGGGGATCGGGTTCAGCGCCATGCCCAGCAGGATGCTGAACAGCACCACGCCGACGCCGTCGTTGAACAGGCTCTCGGCCGCCACGGTGGTCTTCAGCAGCTTTGGCGCGGCGGACGGCTGCAGCAGGGCGATCACCGCCACCGGATCGGTGGGGCTGATCAGGGCCCCGAACACCAGGCGCCAGGCCAGCGGGATCTCCACCCCCACCCAGCCGCCGATGACGCCCACGCCCACCGCGATGATCGCCGTCGACAGCACCACGCCCACCGTCGAGAGCTCGGCGATGGCCCAGGCGCCGCGCCGCAGCTCGCCCAGGTCGATGTGCAGCGCTCCGGCGAACAGCAGGAACGACAGCATCACGTTCAGCAGCGCCGTCTTGAAGTCGATGCCGTCCATGAAGCCGCGGATCGACAGGCCCAGGCGCGCCTCCGGGATCAGCTGGTCGATCAGCGCCACGACCAGGGCCGCGACCGCCCCCGTCAGCGTCAGGGCGATGGTCTGCGGCAGCTTCACCGTCAGGTGGTTCAGGTAGCCGGCGGCGGCGGCGGCGACGATCACCACCGCGGCGGTCTGGAAGACGTCGAAATGCATGGACGCGCGCCGGGCCCTGCGAGGAAACTGTCGGCGCCTTGGTCGCACGCCGCGGTTGGGGCGAAAAGCGAAACCGGCGCCGCGGGGCCAGGCGATTGACTTTGCCGCCCTCCGCCGTCATAAGCCGCCCCTTCACGCCGCCGGGACGACCGGATCGGCGCGAAGATACATGACGGGTGACGCGTGGACCGCCGTTGAGATCGCGCCTCCATCAGGGGAGGGGCCGGGCCGTGTCGAAGATGGAAGTGAATACGCATGTCTAAGCGCCACTCGGCGAAGTACAAGATCGACCGGCGGATGGGCGAGAACATCTGGGGTCGCCCGAAGTCCCCGATCAATCAGCGTTCCTACGGCCCCGGCCAGCACGGCCAGCGCCGCAAGTCCAAGGTCTCCGACTTCGGCCTGCAGCTGCGGGCCAAGCAGAAGCTGAAGGGCTACTACGGCAACCTGACCGAGAAGCAGTTCAGCCGCACCTACACCGAGGCCGCCCGCCGCAAGGGCAACACCTCCGAGAACCTGATCGCGCTGCTGGAATCGCGCCTGGACGCCATCGTCTACCGCGCCAAGTTCGTGCCGACCGTGTTCGCCGCCCGCCAGTTCGTCAACCACGGCCACGTGATGGTCAACGGCAAGCGGGTGAACATCGCCTCCTACCGCGTGAAGGCCGGCGACGTGGTGCAGGTGCGCGAGCGTTCGCGCAACATGGCCCTGGTGCTGGAAGCCCTGCAGCTGGTCGAGCGTGACATTCCCGACTACATCGAGGTCGATCCCAAGGCGATGTCGGCCAAGTACATCCGCACCCCGGAACTGGCGGAAGTGCCGTACCCGGTGAAGATGGAACCGAACTTGGTGGTCGAATTCTATTCGTCCTGATCTCCGCGGGGGCTAGGCCCCCGGGACGATGACGTATCGGATCAGGGGGTGCTGAGGGATCAGCACCCTCTTTTCTTTGGGCGGGCCGTCGTTGGTCCCGAAGCCCTTCAGCTTCCAGATCGGCGAGCGCACCAGCGCCAGGGCCACGAGGAAGCCCAGCATGTACAGCGGCTTGGAGAGCACGCCGCTCATGAACACCGCGCCGAGGATGGCGTGGTCCCAGCCGACCTTGTCGCGGTTGAACATCCAGGTGAGCATGATCGGCGCCAGGGCCACCAGGTCGTAGTCGTGGGCATAGGGCGTGATGCACAGCATGCCGCAGATCAGCCCCACCACGTCGCGGTTCGCCCAGGCGAAATAGATCCCGAACAGGGCGATCGGGATCGACCACCACAGCGCGTTGAACGCCGCCGACGGGTTCACCCGATGGGTGGTGACCATGATCTTGTTGAAGAACATCACCTCCTTGGGCCACTGCAGCCAGTGCTCGGGGCCGAACACCATGCTGGCGGCGATCAGCACCACGCCGGTGGCGATGGCCGCGCCCACCGTGCGCCAGTGTCCCCACAGCACGATCGGGGCCATCACCATGAACTGCGGCTTGATGCACGCCGCCGTGCCCAGCAGCACCCCGGCCAGCAGCGGGCGCTTCTCCAGGAAGCTGAAGCCTGACAGGATCAGCGAGCCCATCAGCAGGGTCGACTGGCCGGAGACGATGGCGAACGAGGCGGCCGGGGTCCAGACCACCAGCAGCGCCGCCAGCATCGGCCGCATCACGAAGGTGCAGGTCAGGGCGAACAGGCCCAGGCTCAGGCTGGTCCAGATCGCGTAGGCGGTCTCCATCGGCAGCTGGCCGAACGGCCAGAGGAACAGCATGAAGGTCGGCGGGTAGGCGTAGGGCCAGTACCCGGTGATGTGCATCTTCTTCTTGATGACCTCGATGATCGCGTGGTCGTAGGGCGTCTGCCAGTGGCTGGCGGCGGTCCAGAACACGTCGAAGTCGGCGGCGGTGTGGTGGTTGATGGCGACGACCGCGCCGCTGATCATGCCGGCCAGGGTGATGGCTATCCGGGTCAGCAGGCGCGCGCGCGGGCTGGCAAGCAGCGTGGCGGCGATGGCGCGCCAGTCGGACAGACTCATAAGATTTCCCGGCCGCAAGAAAGGCGGGACTTCCATATCCCATTCCAGACGCTAGGAAAGGGGCGCGATGCTTCACGGCGTCGCGTGGCCTAAGGCACGGATTTGTTTACCGTGCCGGGACTAACTGGGCGCCATCGCCACGGCCGCTTCGGGACGACAAGGTGCAGACCACGGTGCAAAGGCCAGAGGCGAGGATGCCCGCCAGCAGCGACGCCGCCTATCCGGCGCCCGATCCGATCGTCGCCGCCACGCGCAACCGTCGCGGCGCGAAGCTCAGCCTTGTCGCGCCGATGCACAACGAGACCGAGGTGCTGGACGCCTTCTTCGGGCGAATCGGCAGGACCATCGAGGACCTGGGCGTCGAGGCCGAGGTGATCTGCATCGACGACGGCAGCCGCGACGACACCCTGGCGCGCCTGCTGGACTGGGCCCGCCGCGATCCGCGGATCAAGGTCATCGGCCTGGCCCGCAACTTCGGCAAGGAAGCGGCGATGACCGCCGGCATCGACGCGGCCACCGGCGACATGGTGGTGCCGATCGACGCCGACCTGCAGGATCCGCCGGAACTGATCGAGGAGTTCGTGCGCCTGTGGGAGCGCGGCTTCGACGTGGTGTACGGCGTGCGCGTGGACCGCAGCAGCGACAGCTTCGTCAAGCGCTTCACCGCCAACGCCTTCTACAAGGTGTTCAACCGGGTCTCGGACCTGTCCATTCCGATGAGTGCGGGCGACTTCCGGCTGATGGACCGGCGGGTGGTCGAGGCGCTGAAGACCCTGCCGGAGCGCAACCGCTTCATGAAGGGGCTGTTCGCCTGGGTGGGCTTCAGCCAGGTGGGCGTTCCCTATGTGCGCCCGCCGCGCGCCGCCGGGAACACCTCGTTCGGCTATCTGAAGCTGCTGCGCTTCGCCCTGGACGGGATCACCTCGTTCTCCACCGTTCCGCTGCGGGTGTGGTCGGTGCTGGGCCTCAGCGCCGCGGTGCTGGCCTTCTTCGCCGCCGTCGGCCTGGTGATCCGGGTGATGGTGGTCGGCCGCGAGGTGCCAGGCTACGCGTCGCTGATGGTGGTGATCCTGCTGGGCTTCGCCGTGCAGATGCTGGCCTTCGGCGTGCTGGGCGAGTATGTCGGCCGGCTTTATCAGGAAGTGAAGGGCCGGCCGATCTACATCGTCAGTCGCCGCGCCGGGTTCGAGGACTGAATGGATCGGCAGGTCTATGATCGCATGCGGGGTCTGGAAGACCGCCACTGGTGGTTCCGCGCCCGGCGCGACATCCTGACCGACCAGATTTCCCGCCTGGGGCTGCCGGCGAAGGCCCAGGTGCTGGAGGTCGGCTGCGGCACCGGCGGCAACCTCGGCATGCTGGGCCAGTTCGGCGACGTGCGCGCCGTGGAACCGGATGACGAGGCCCGCGGTTACGCCGCCGAGAAGGCGGGCGTGCCGGTGGAGCAGGGGCTGCTGCCGGACGGACTTCCCTTCGAGCCCGGAGCCTTCGACCTGGTGGCCGCCCTGGACGTGATCGAGCACGTGGACGACGACGCCGGCTCGGTGAAGGCGCTGGGCGCCTTGCTGAAGCCGGGCGGTTTCATGGTCACCACCGTGCCGGCCTACCGCTGGATGTGGTCGCAGCATGACGTGCTGCACCATCACAAGCGCCGCTACAGCCTGGGCGACTACCGCCGTCTGTTCGACGAGGCCGGGCTGACGGTGCGCAAGGCCAGCTACTTCAACACCGCCCTGTTCGCGCCCATCGCCCTGGTGCGGCTGGCCAAGCTGGTGCTGGGGCTGAAAGGCGCGGACGAGGACAGCCTTCCCAGCGCGCCGGTCAATGGCCTGTTCCAGCGCCTGTTCGCCGGCGAGCGGCTGTGGCTGCGGGGCGGCAGCTTCCCGTTCGGCGTCTCGATCCTGCTGATCGCGGAGCGCCCGGCGTGAATCGCCCGTCCCTCAAGCGCGAAGTCGTCGGCTTCCTGGTGATCGGCGTCATCGCCACCATCATTCACGCCGGCGTCGGCATGGCGGTGAACGGCTGGCTGAAGGTGCCTGCGCTGACAGCCAACGTGATCGGCTACACCAGCGCCTTCACCTTCTCGTACTTCGGCAACTCCAAGGCCACCTTCGGCCGCTCGGCGCGCGACTGGAGCCAGTTCGCGCGGTTCATGACCGTGTCGCTGGCGATGTTCGGCCTCAACGAGAGCATCGTCTACGTCTTCACCGTGCTGGCCCACTGGCCCTACCGGTTCGCCCTGATCCCGGCCCTGACGGTGGTGCCGGTGGTCTCGTTCGTGGTGTCCAAGCTGTGGGCGTTCCAGCGCCCGTTCAGCGAGGCCGATCCGGCCTGAGTGCGCCGGGCTGCGGCCAGCCGCTCCGGCCTTCCCACACTCTCACCGTCATCCTCGGCCTTGTGCCGAGGATCCATGAACACGGCACGGCGGGTGGCGCGCTTCGAAGGGCGCGCCACGACGGGGCGGCCGCCGTTCGGGAAACGCTCCGCTGCCGCTCGCGACTGCGTCTGTCGTGTTCATGGATCCTCGGGACTGACGCCCGAGGATGACGGTGGGGTAGGGCGAGGGGTGAGGCGCCCACGCTTTGGGCGCGCCCTACAGGAACACCCCGACCATGTCCTTCGGCACGCGCGCGGGCCGTCGGGTGACCGCATCGATCAGGCACCAGACGGTCAGGGCCTGGGCGCACATGGCGCCGTCGGGGCCGTCGATGCGGACGAAGCGGTCGAACTTCGCGCCGTGGGTCTTGTCGTGCACCCAGGTGCGCGCCGTGGCGGTCTCGCCGGGCAGCAGCGGCCGGCGGTAGTCCACCTCGTGGCGCAGCACGATCCAGGCCCACTTCGCCTGCTCCTCGGCCGGCAGGCGCGCCTGCCAGTGGGCGATGGCCATGGTCTGCACCCAGCCCAGGTAGACGACGTTGTTCACATGGCCGTTCTCGTCGATGTCGGCGGGAACGGGCGTGAAGCGCTTTTCGAAGACCTGCCGGCCAGGCGGCGGTTCGAACGCCGGGGCGCTCAAGCCTGCAGGACGCCCTTGTCGGCCAGCAGGGTCTTCAGCTCGCCCGACTGGAACATCTCGCGGATGATGTCGGCGCCGCCGACGAACTCGCCCTTGACGTAGAGCTGCGGGATGGTCGGCCAGTCCGAGAAGCTCTTGATGCCCTGGCGCAGGTCGTCGCTCTGCAGCACGTCGACGCCGACGAAGTCGACGCCCAGGTGGTCGAGCACCTGCACCGAGACGGCGGAGAAGCCGCAGCGCGGTTCGTCCGGCACGCCCTTCATGAACAGCACCACCGGGTGCTCGGCGATGGTCTTGCCGATGAACTCGTGGACGGGATCGGCGGCTACGGCGGCGTCGCTCACGGCAAGCCTCTTTCGGGAAAGGAGAAAATTGGTCGCCCTAGAGCTAAGAAGCCCGGGCCCTGCGGTCAAGCGTGCGCCGCTCGGTTCCCGCGGCGCGTTCGGCCGAGAAGCGGGCCATTTCGATCTGTGCGGCGACGGCGGCCGGCAGGTCGCGCTCGGTGACCTCCGCCAGGGCCTCCAGGTGCTTGTGGCTGTCGACCTCGACGACCACACTGGCGACGGCCGTCTCGGTCAGGGCGAACCCCAGGCAGATCTCTTCGGCCTTCCAGCCGTGGGTGTCGTGCAGGAAGTTGTACGATCCGAGGCCGGCGAGCGGGTAGGTCGGCCGGGAGAACCAGCGCCGCTTGACCGCCTTGGGCTCGGCGATGGCGCGGGCCTCCTCCGGGTAGGGATCCAGCGCGACCACCGACATGCCTTTGTCGGTGGCGGTGCGCACGCGCAGCCGCTCGCGCCAGCCCGACAGCAGGTTGAAGGGCGCCAGCAGCACATCGAAGGCGCCGCCGTGCACGTGCTGCATGCCCTCGTCGCCGGCCACCACCACGCCCAGCCGCAGCACGCGCGAGGCCGAGCGCAGATCCTCCAGCGCCCAGACGCTCTCGTTGTGCAGTTCGCCGTCGCCATCGACGATCACCAGGTCGAGGGCTTCGAGCCCGGTCGCCAGCAGCACATGGTCGACCTGCGCGACGATCTCGTCCGGCCCCAGGCCGTCCGACAAGCGCAGGGCGACGAAGATCAGCCGCCGCTCCACCGAGCGGGCCGCATAGGCCAGGCCTTCCAGCAGCGCCGACGTCGGGTGGACCACCTCGAAGGCGTTGACGCCGTTCTCGAAGGCGGCGTGGATGAAGGCCAGCCAGGCGTCCGGATCGCCGCCGCAACGCTCGCCGTTCAGCCTCAGGCTGAGGGTGGAGACGGCCATGCCGGTCTTGCCGAGCGGGCGGTAGCGCATCGATTCAGCCGGCCTTCGGGGTGGTCTCGAGCGCCAGGGCGTGGAGCTCGCCGCCCACCTTGCCGTTCAGGGCGGCGTAGACCAGCTGGTGCTGGCGCACGCGGCTGAGCCCCGCGAAGGCGCTGGAGGCGATGCGCGCCTTGTAGTGGTCGCCGTCGCCGGCCAGATCCTCGATGTCGATGTCGGCATCGGGGAAGGCCGCCCGCAGCTCGGCTTCCAATTGGTCGGCAGGCATGGGCATGGAGGCGCTCCGGCTCGGATTACGTGTCTGACGCATATTGATTAACAGGCTGCCAAACCCAGGCGCGATCAGGGATCGCGCCGTCGGTCAGGTGCCGGGCTTGATGTAGGGAACCGCCTCGAAGAGCCGCCGTTCCTCGCCGCGCGGATCGTCCGCCACCCGGGAGACCGCGTCGAAGATCATCGTGGCCCGGCGGGCAAGGTCGTAGTGCGGCCAGGGCGGCCCTCCGTCCGCGGCAGGGTCGCCATGCCGGGCGAGGGAAATGAAGGCGCGGCTCATCGCCGCCGACGCCGCGCGGGCGTCGCTTGCGGTCCCGGTGAGCGCCCCGGGCTTGTCCAGGTTGCCGAACACCAGGGGGATGTCGAGGGTGTGGAAGGCGCCGAGCCGGCCCCCCTCGGCGGGGGACCGGAAGTCCAGCTGATACATCCAGGTTGGCGCCGACCCGGTGAGGGCGGCCTGGCGCGCGCGCTGCTCGGCCACGATCAGGTGGCCACGCATGGACCGGCCGGCCGTGGTGGCGGCGAAGAACACGTCGCTGGGGCCGTAGGCCGGGTAGAGCTGGCGATAGCGGGCGACCACGTACTCCGGGCTGAGGTCCGAGAGCATGTCGGCTTCCAGCCTGGCCGGCAGATCGTCCCAGGTCAGGGCGAAGTTGCGCGGGTCGTGCAGCAGGCCGCGGGTCTCGTCGTGGGTGTTGCCGACGATCATCGGGATCGCGGCCGAGCGTGGCGCGGCGTCTGGATAGAACGGATGGCGCGGCAGCACGACCTGGTCGAGCACCGGGCCGAAGAAGATCGGGCCCTTGCGCAGCACCGGATCGACGCTCTCGGTGGCCGCGAGCAGCCGGTCGGCGGGGAGGGTGCGCAGGGCGTCGACCTGGTCCGGCTTCAGGCCGAGGGCGGCGAGGATCGCGCGGGCGCGCTGAGTGGCGTGGATCGGGCCCGAGGCGGTGATCGCCTGGCCGCTCATGGTCGCCGCGCGGTGGAACAGGCCGTCGGCGGCCGGCGCGCCCATCAGCGTGCCGACCTTGTCGCCGCCGCCCGACTGGCCGAACACCATCACCCGGCCCGGATCGCCGCCGAACGCGGCGATGTTGCTCCGCACCCATTGCAGCGCGAGCACGAGGTCCAGCCCGCCGACATTGCCGGACGCCGCCAGGTCCGCCCCGCCCAGCCGCGCCAGATACAGATAGCCGAACGCGTTCAGCCGATGGTTCAGGGTCACCACCACCACGTCGCCGCGCCGGACCAGGGCCACGCCGTCGTAGGTCGGGTCCGACCCGGAGCCGTGCGCATGCGCGCCGCCGTGGATATAGACCATCACCGGCCGGCGTCCGCCGTCCGCCAGCGCCGGTGTCCAGACGTTCAGGCAGAGGCAGTCCTCGGACATCGGGCCGGGCGCACTGGTCTGGGGCGAGGCCGGGCCGAAGCCCAGCGTCGGCCTGACGCCCTCCCAGGGCGCCGGCGGCTGCGGCGGCAGGAACCTCCGCCCGGTGGTGTCGGCGCCGTAGGGGATGCCTTTGAACACCAGGACGCCCTGGTCGACGCCGCCGCTCACGCGGCCCTGGCCGGTGACGGCCACCGGCGCGCCAGGATCGGCGAAGGCCGCGCCGCCGGCCGCGGCGAAGCCGATCGCCAGGGGTGTTCCCATCGCCACCGCGCGGCGGCTGGGATTGGCGTCGCCCCGGGCGGCGCTGCGACCTGGTGGAAGAGGGGGCGCGGCAGTCATGGCATCCTCCCGGTAACCGGTGTCATTTTTCGTCTGAGACTAGGACTTTCAGGGGTGGGGAGTCGCGGTAAATCTGCATCGGCCGGCCTGTCTTCGCGAGGTTGCGGCGAAATCGTGGAGGCGGCGGTGAAGACAAACAGAGTTCGGCGCCCAGGCGCCGCAATTGCGCGGGCCGCCCCTCGTCCCTGAGTTCCGGCAATCACCCGTAATGGGCGGTCAAAAACAAGCGTGACGCATAATCTGGGATGCAAATTCGTGCGAGAGGCGATATGTTGATGTTGCTGGAGGGGTCTGGCGTTTGACTCGACGAATCCTCATCCTCGCCTTGGCCATGGGTCTGACCGCGTGCAGCGCGGTGCAGAGCCATCTTGCGTTCTGGAAACGCCCGGCCTCGGCGTCCGCGACCCTCGCCCAGGTGCCCGCGCCGTCGCCGACGCCGCCTGCGCCCAAGCCGGCCGAGGGGCTGTGGGCAATCCTCGATCCCGGCTGTCCCAAGCCTAGCCTGACGAATTTCCACGCCTGGCCCAAGTGCGCCTCGCCCTTCTGGATCAGCCGTGAGACCGCCGTGGTGGTGACCTCCAAGTTCGAGCGCAGCGGCAAGGCGCCAGACCGCAGCTACCGCGCCGACTACCGGCTGGCCGCGGGCGATCCGGTGATCGCCCAGGTCGGCACCCAGAAGGACGGCTACATGTTCCTGGCCCTCACCGAGGTGACCCGGGACGAGCAGGGCCGCATGGTGGGCGCCACCGGCGCCGCCTTCGCCTGCCCGGCGCCGATCCTGGGCGCCATCTCGCTGCGACCCAACCTCAACGGCTGCGACACCGCCCCCCCGGACAGCGTCCGCGCCGCCGCCCGCGAGACGCTGGAAGATCACGCCGCCCTCAGCCGGGTGGCCTGGATCGCACCGGGCGCGCCGTCCTGACCGCGACATCGCAGGGCCTGCGCCGCATCCTGGCGGCCGTTTCGATCCTGCCCCTGGGCCTGCTGGCGGCCTGCAACGTGGTCGTCACCAAGACCCCGCTGTTCACCGCCGCCGACGAGGCGGGCGCCCCGCCGCTGCGGCCCGGCGTCTGGGTGATGCGCGATCCCGACTGCACCTTCGACGAGACCCGCCCCATGGACAGCTGGCCCGACTGCGCCGGCGGCATGGTCTACGAGGGCGGCATGGCGCTGGGCGTCTCGCGCAAGGACGGCAAGCTGACCTGGAAGCGCCAGCCCCTGGTGATCGCCGGCGGCGATCCGCGCATCGCCCAGGTCCGCTTCCAGATGAATCTTTCCAGCGGCGCCGGCGACGTGAAGAGCGGGCAGAACACGACCCTGTTCGGCTATGCCGCCGTGCGGCCGCTGAAGGTCGGGCCGGGCGGCAAGGTCATCGCCTTCAGCTACTGGCCGGTGCAGTGCGGTCCGCCGCCACCGCCGCCCAAGCCGAACGCCAAGCCCGAGGTCGCCTTCCAGCTGGGCACGCGCCATCCGCTGCCGGGCATCGAGATGAAGAAGGGCGACGCACTGTGCACCACCAGCTCGGTGGACGCCCTGCGGGGCGCCGCCAAGGCCAGCGAGGCCTGGCGCGAGAAGGAGATGACCGCCCACTGGGCCCGCGCCCCCGGCCCGGGCGACCGCCCGCCGCCCGGCGCGCCGGTCAGCGAGGAATAGGCGCTCCGGCCAGCTGCCCCGGAAATCAGCCGCCCATGTATGCGGGCATCCAGGCTTCGTTGACCTGACGCAGGCGGGCGAGGGGGATGCTGAACAGGCCTGTCGAGGCGAACGCCTCGCCGCCGGCCACGCCCACCTCGGCCAGGGGAACGCCGGACGCGAGCGCGGCGGCGATCACCGCCTCGGGCTCTGACGTCGCGACCAGGTAGCGCCCCTGGTCTTCGCCGAGCAGCAGCGGATGGGCGTGCGCCGCGCTGGTCACGTTCAGGGTCAGGCCGACGCCGGAGGCCAGAGCCATCTCCGCCGCCGCGATGGCCAGGCCGCCGTCCGACAGGTCGTGGACGGCGCCGATCCGACCGGCCTTGATCAGGTCGCGCACGAAGTCGCCGTTGCGCCGCTCGGCCGCCAGGTCCACCGGCGGCGGGGCGCCGTCCTCCCGGCCCAGGCATTCGCGCAGATAGAGGCTGGCCCCCAGTTCGCCGCGGCTGACGCCCACCAGCAGGAGGACCTGGCCGGCCTTGGCCCCGGAGAAGTCGGACCGCTGGGCATAGTCGGCCAGCAGGCCCACCGCGCCGACCGTGGGGGTTGGTGGGATCGCCGCGCCATTGGTCTCGTTGTAGAGGCTGACGTTGCCGCTCACGACGGGGAAGTCCAGGGCGCGGCAGGCCTCGGCCATGCCGTCGATGGCGCGCACGATCTGGCCCATGATCTCGGGCCGCTCGGGATTGCCGAAGTTCAGGTTGTCGGTGATGGCGATCGGCTCGGCGCCGACGGCGGTGAGGTTGCGCCAGGCCTCGGCCACGGCCTGCTTGCCGCCCTCGTAGGGGTCGTTCTGCACATAGCGCGGGGTGCAGTCCGAGGTCACCGCCAGCGCCTTGCGCGAGCCGTGCACGCGCACGATGCCGGCGTCGGCCCCGGTGGACGAGTCCTCCAGGGTGTCGGCCATCACGTGGCGATCGTACTGTTCCCAGAGCCAGCGCTTGGAGGCGACGTCCGGGCAGGCGATCAGCTTCAGGATCGTCGCTTCCCAGTCGGTCGGCGCCGGGATGGTGGCCGGATCCAGGCGCGGCTGCAGCGCCGGCTGCACCCAGGGCCGGTCGTACAGCGGCGCATCGTCGGACAGCGGCGCCAGCGGCAGGTCGCAGACCACCTTACCCTTGTGCTTCAGCACGATGTGGCCGGTGTCGGTGGTGCGGCCGATCACGGCGGCGTCCAGGCCCCATTTCTCGAAGATGCGATGGCCGTCGGCCTCGCGGCCGGGCTTGAGGATCGCCAGCATCCGCTCCTGGCTCTCCGACAGCATCATCTCATAGGCGCTCATGCCCTCTTCGCGCTGCGGCACGGCGTCCAGGTCGAGCTCGATGCCGACGCCGCCCTTGCCGGCCATCTCCACGGAGGATGAGGTCAGGCCGGCCGCGCCCATGTCCTGGATCGCCTCGACCGCGCCGGAGGCCATCAGCTCCAGGGTGGCCTCGATCAGCAGCTTCTCGGCGAAGGGGTCGCCGACCTGCACGGTGGGGCGCTTCTCCTCGGAGTCCTCGTCGAACTCGGCCGACGCCATGGTCGCGCCGTGGATGCCGTCGCGGCCGGTCTTGGAGCCGAAGTAGACCACCGGCAGGTTCGGCCCCGGCGCGGCCGAGTAGAAGATCTTGTCGGCGTCGGCCAGGCCCACGCACATGGCGTTGACCAGGATGTTGCCGTCGTAGCCGCGGTGGAAGTTGGTCTCGCCGGCCACGGTGGGCACGCCCACGCAGTTGCCGTAGCCGCCGATGCCGGCAACCACGCCGGCCACCAGCCGCCGCGTCTTCGGATGCTCGACGTCGCCGAAGCGCAGGGCGTTCAGCAGCGCCACCGGCCGCGCGCCCATGGTGAAGACGTCGCGCATGATGCCGCCCACGCCGGTCGCCGCGCCCTGGTAGGGCTCGATGAAGCTGGGATGGTTGTGGCTTTCCATCTTGAAGACGCAGGCGTCTCCGTCGCCGATGTCCACCACCCCGGCATTCTCGCCCGGGCCCTGGATCACCCGCGGTCCCTTGGTGGGGAACTTGGCCAGGTGCTTGCGGCTGGACTTGTAGGAGCAGTGCTCGGACCACATCACCGAGAACACGCCCAGTTCCACCAGGTTCGGCTCGCGGTTCAGCCGGCGCAGGATGACGTCGTATTCCTCGGCCTTGAGGCCGAACTCGCGGGCCGTTTCGGCCATGGTCTTGGGCTGGGAGGCGCTCATGGCGGGCTAATAGCGGGGTTCGCGGGCGGAGGCGATAGGGCAGGGCCGTCCGGGCCCCGGCTTCGCTTGGAACAGGCGCGTCCGCCCACGGGTTGAACCGATGTCGCCACCTTTCGGCGTCGCCAAACGGAGCGGAGACATGGGCAACCAGTCTGACAAGAAGCCGCCTCAGCAACAGGCGAACCCGCAACGTCAGGCTCCCGGCCAGCAGCACCAGCAGCAGACCGGCCAGCCGGGCCAGAGGGCCCCGCAGCAGGGCGACCAGTCCAGACGGGATGATCGCCGCTAGCCCGGCGCCCCAGACATCGCGGAAATGACATCAGGGGCCGGCGTTGGTTCGCCGGCCCTTCGTCGTTGAGGGGCCGGCCCCCATCCCGGCCTTCGGCCGTACTTCCCCCAAGGGGGGAAGAGAACCAGCGCTTCAGCTCGCACCTCCGTTCTCTTCCCCCGCTGGGGGAAGTCCCCGCGAAGCGGGGGAAGGGGGCTCCAGCGGAGTGCGAGCCTAGGCGCTGGCCAGCACGCTCTGGAACAGGATCGCGCCGTCGGCCGAGCCGAGTTCGATCTCGAACGCCCGGTCGGGGTGGGGCATGATGCCCAGCACGTTGCCGGCGCCGTTGACGATGCCGGCGATGTCGCGGGACGAGCCGTTGGGGTTGGCCTTGTAGCGGAACACCACCTGGCCCTCGCCCTCGAGGCGGTCGAGGGTGTCCTCGTCGGCGAAATAGGCGCCTTCGCCGTTGCCGATGGTCATGCGCGCGTCGCGCTGGCGGTAGGCGGAGGTGAAGCGGGTCTGCTGGTTGACGATGTCGAGGTCGACCGCCTTGCAGACATACTTCAGGCCCGCGTTGCGCAGGAGCGCGCCCGGCAGCATGTGCGCCTCGCACAGCACCTGGAAGCCATTGCAGATGCCCACCACGGCGACGCCGCGCTCGGCGGCCGCCTTGACCGCGCCCATCACCGGCGACAGGGCCGCCATGGCCCCGCAGCGCAGGTAGTCGCCGTAGGAAAAGCCGCCCGGCAGAACGATCAGGTCCAGCCCATCCGGCAGCGCGCTGTCGCCGTGCCAGACCATGTCGACCGCCGCGCCGGTGGAGCGCTCGATCGCCACCTTGCAGTCGCGGTCGCAGTTGGAGCCGGGGAAGACGACGACGGCGGCTTTCATCGGGCGGGGACCTCTTCAGGCGTTTCGGTGGGGGCGGGGAAGCGGGTGCGGAAGTCGAAGGCGAAGGGCGTGGGGCCGTGCCGGCGGATGTGCAACAGGCGCTCGACGCAGTCGTCCAGGGTCGGGATCTGGCCATCCGGAACCCACCAGATGGCCTGGAAGGCCTCGGTGGGCTGCTCGAACCACTCCAGGCGCCGGCGCACGAAATCGCGGTGCTCGGTGCGGTAGGCGAAGGCGGCGAGATGCTCGACGCTCTCCCAGACGGTGGCGTTGATCAGCACGTCGGGGTCGTCGAACACGCGGCAGTCGGTGGCGTCGAAGCCTGCGCCCTTGGCCCGCCAGATGAATCCCGGTTGAGCCTCGCCCAGCTGGTTGATGTGGTCCAGGGCGGTGCGGAACGAGTCGATCCGCGGGTGGTCCAAAGGCGCAATGAGTTTGGCGACATTGACCTGGGCGACCCGCCAGACGGTCACGCGACCTCCACGCGATAGCCTTCGA
Organism: Caulobacter sp. KR2-114; assembly: GCF_049446115.1. Lineage (NCBI taxonomy): Bacteria > Pseudomonadati > Pseudomonadota > Alphaproteobacteria > Caulobacterales > Caulobacteraceae > Caulobacter > Caulobacter sp. KR2-114. The sequence continues at coordinate 393,843 of NZ_JBMSEC010000001.1, read as the reverse complement.
TCACCGGGTTGGCCAGCAGCTTGTCGCACATCGCCTTGACCTCGGCCTCAGCGGCGGCGCGGTCGCCGCCGGGCAGGTCGAACTCGATCAGCCGGCCGACGCGCACATTGCCGACATCCGGCCAGCCCAGCCCGTGCAGGGCGTTCTCGACCGCCTTGCCCTGCACGTCCAGGACGCCGGGCTTGAGGAATACGTGGACCTTGGCCTTTACGCCGCTCAATGGATACCCCCTTGGATCACCGTCGGCATCTCCTTCATGATGCCCAGCCGCCGCGCGACCTCGGTGTAGCTTTCGATGACGTTGCCCAGATCGCGGCGGAAGCGGTCCTTGTCCAGCTTCTCGTTGGTCGCCGAATCCCACAGGCGGCAGCTGTCCGGGCTGATCTCGTCGGCCAGGATGATGCGCGAGAAGTCGTTCTCCCAGATGCGACCGTACTCGACCTTGAAGTCGACCAGGGTGATGCCGACCGCGCCGAACATCCCCGACAGATAGTCGTTCACCCGCAGGGTCATGGCCATCATGTCGTCGATCTCCTGGGTCGAGGCCCAGTTGAACGCGGTGATGTGCTCCTCGGCCACCATCGGGTCGTGCAGCTTGTCGTCCTTGAAGTAGAATTCGATGATCGAGCGCGGCAGGGCCTGGCCTTCCGGCAGGCCGAAGCGCTTGCTGAGCGAGCCGGCGGCGATGTTGCGGCACACCACCTCCAGCGGGACGATCTCGACTTCCTTGATCAGCTGTTCGCGCAGGTTCAGGCGCTTGATGAAGTGGTTCTGCACGCCGATGGCGTTCAGCCGGGTCATCACGTGCTCGCTGATGCGGTTGTTGATGACGCCCTTGCCTTCCAGCACGGCCTTCTTGGTGGCGTCGAAGGCGGTGGTGTCGTCCTTGAAGTACTGGATCAGGGTGCCGGGCTCGGGCCCCTCGTACAATATCTTGGCCTTGCCTTCGTAGATCTTCTTGCGGCGGGTCATCATCTGCCTTCCTCCAGCAGGACGGCGCCTTCGGAAATGAAAGCGCGCGCGGATCGGCATCCAGCGCGCGGGTTCCGACTCGGGGTCGCGTCTTGCTACTTCAAGGCGGGTCAAGGGTAGCGGAAAGGGACCGTACGCGCAAACATGAGGCGGCTTTCGCAGAACGGGATTCGGGGCGGCCAAGGCATGTCGCAGGACGACAGCGAGACACCGTCGCTTCCCGTCGTCGCGAGAATGGACGCCGCCGCCTCGTCCGCCATCGTGTACCGCGGACTGGACACCCAGGGCTGGCGCGACACCTACCACGCCCTGCTGACCATGCCGGTGGCCGCCTTCATCGGGGTGATGGGGGGCGCCTTCCTGGCGGTGAACCTGCTGTTCGCCTCGCTCTACCATCTGGATCCGGGCGGCTTGCAGGGGGCGCGGCCAGGCAGCTTCGCCGACGACTTCTTCTTCTCGGTGCAGACGCTGGGCACCCTGGGCTACGGGGCGATCGCGCCGCGCAGCCTGTACTGCAACCTGCTGGTCACGGTGGAGATCTTCGTCGGCCTGTTCCAGCTGGCCATCGCCACCGGGCTGATGTTCGCCCGCGTCTCGCGCCCGACAGCGCGGATCATGTTTTCCGACGTGGCCGTGGTCACCGAGCTGGACGGGATTCCCACCCTGATGTTCCGGGCGGCAAACCGTCGCAGGAACCGCATCCTGGAGGCCGAGGTCACCGTCTCGGTGGTGATGGACCGGATCACCGCCGAAGGTCATCGCCTGCGCAGCTTCCAGGATCTGAAGACCATCCGCGCCCGCACGCCGCTGTTCATCCTGTCCTGGCAGGTGATGCACCGCATAGACGAGGACAGTCCGCTCTATGGCGAGACCGCCGAGTCCCTGGCCGCCAAGGCCGCGGAGATCGTGGTGATCATGCGCGGCCTGGACGAGACCTTCGCCTCCACCATCCACGCCCGGGCCTCCTACGTACCCCACGAAATCGTCTGGGGCCGGCGTCTCGTCGATATTTTCGGCCGCGACGCGAGCGGTCGGCGTATCATCGACTTCACGCATTTCCACGCGGTGGAGTAAACTTCGCTGCGGGAACGATTGCGGGCCGGGCCGGCGCGCGATATTCACCGCCGCTCCAAACGCCGACTAGGACTCTCATGACCACCTTCGACGAGCGCGAGAAGGGCTTCGAACGCAAGTTCGCCAACGACCAGGAGCTCGAGTTCCGCGCGACTGCCCGCCGCAACCGCCTGCTGGGCGAATGGGCGGCCGGGCTGATGGGCCTCGAGAACGCCCACGACTATGCCCAGGCCGTGGTGAAGTCCGACTTCGAACAGCCGGGCGACGAGGACGTGCTGCGCAAGGTGAGCAAGGATCTCGCCGGCGCCGGCCTGTCCGTGAACGAGGGCGAGGTTCGCGCCAAGATGGACGAACTGCTGGCCGTCGCCCGCGAGCAGGTGAAGTCCGGCGCCTGACGCCGGGCGTTCCGCGCTTCAAGCGGCTGCGACCTCGATACGGCGCCTCCGTCACGGAGGCGCTTGTTTCGGACCTCATACTTCGATATCTGTCTAATTAGATATGTGTCGAAGGAATGGCGCCATGCCCGAAGCCGACGTCCAGACCCTGTTGTCGTTCTTCAAGGCGATGGCCAACGAGAGCCGCCTGCGCATCGTCGGCCTGCTGGCCGAACGTGAGCGCAGCGTGCAGGAGCTGGCTGAGCTGCTGGAGCTGAAGGAGCCGACGGTCTCGCACCACCTGGCCGTGCTGAAGGGCATCGGCCTGGTCACGGCGCGGGCCGAGGGCGTCACCCACTGGCATGCGCTGAAGCCGGAGGGTCTGACCGACATCAGCCGGGGCCTGTTCGTCGACCAGGCGGTGGCCGCCCTGGCCGGGCCGAAGCCCAGCTGGGAGGACAAGGTGATGGCCGCCTTCGTCCGCCCCGACGGCACGCTGACCCACATGCCCGCCAGTCGCCGCAAGCGCTGGGTGATCCTGGCCTGGCTGGCGCGGCAGTTCGACGAGGACCGCCGCTATCCCGAGCACGAGGTCAACGCCCTGATCCAGCTGCGCCACTGGGACAGCGCCACCCTGCGCCGCGAGCTGATCGGCTACCGCATGATGGCCCGCGAGGACGGCGTCTACTGGCGCCTTCCGCAGACGGAGTGGGTGGCCGAGGGGCCGGCGAACTAGCCGCGGCCCCCCGAAGCCCGTTCCCAGGCCTCAGGCGGCCTCGCCCCGGGCGGCCCGCGCCTCGGCCAGCGCCTTCACCAGGCCGAACGAGCCCAGCAGGTAGTGGAAGGCGGCCCAGGCGTAGAAGAAGATGCTGACCACCACGCCCTGGCGCGAGGAATTGGCCAGGGTGTGCAGGCACAGCGCCTTCAGCGCCGGATCGGCGCCCTTGGGCGCGACGCCGCCCGGGCAGGCGTGGGTGAAGTCGCCGCCCGCCTGCGCCGGGGCGACCAGGCCGGTCAGCGAGGCCCAGGCGCCTTGTCCGCCGCCGTGCGCGAAGTTGAACTGCGCCAGCTGGTCGATCAGCCAGCCGATGAAGGGCGGACCGCCGCCAAGCGCGATCAGGTTGAGGAAGAAGAACAGCAGCGCCGTGGCCGTCGCCCGCCGGCGCGTCTCCACCATGTTCTGCACCACCCCGAACGTCGGGCCGAGGTAGGTGTAGTGGAAGATCCCAGGGACCAGCAGGATCAGGGCGGCGCTCTGCCAGGTGGGCTGGGTGTAGGCGGCGATGTAGATCGGCGTGGCGATGGCCAGGCCGATCGCCGGGGTCAGGGAATACCAGCGCGGGCTGACCCGCGAGAGCCGGTCGCTGACGAAGCCGCCCGCCAGGGTGCCCAGCCCCGAGGAAAAGCCGCCGACCAGGCCGGTGATCAGCCCGACCTGCGCCAGGTTCAGGCCGAAGGCGGCGTTGAAGTACTGCGGCACGAAGGCGCCGCCACCGTACGAGCCGAACGAGGCGATCGTCACGCCCAGCACCATGTTGAGCACCGGCCACTTGCCGAACAGCGCCTTGGCCACGGCGCCCAGCTCCTTCAGCTCCTGGCCGAGGGAGGCGGCGGGCTCGGGCGGGGCGGTAAGGTCCTCAGGGGAGACGGCGGCCTCGATCATGTCGGAGTGGCCGCGCGGCGGCTCCTTCATCAGCAGCTTCACGGCCACGGCCAGCAGGATGCCGGGCAGGCCGACGAGCACGAAGGCGATCCGCCAGCTGAAGTTCTGCGCCAGCCAGCCGCCGGCCACGGCGCCGATCATCGTGCCGAGCGGGATGCCGAACGAATAGATCGACAGGGCGGTGGCGCGCTTCTTGGGCTCGAAATAGTCGGAGATCAGCGAGTGCGACGGCGGCGAACAGCCGGCCTCGCCGACGCCGACGCCGAATCGGTAGGCGGCCAGGGTGGCGAAGTTGGCGGCCGTGCCGCACAGGGCGGTGAAGCCGGACCAGATCACCAGGGCGATGGAGATGATCCACACCCGGTTGAAGCGCTCGGCCAGCCTGGCGATCGGGATGCCCAGCAGGGTGTAGAGCAGGGCAAAATACAGGCCTCCCAGCAGGCCCAGCTGGGCGCTGGTCAGGCCAAGGTCCTCGCGGATCTTGGGCGCGATCGTCGAGATGATCGTCCGGTCGATGAAGTTGAAGGTGTAGGCGCTGACCAGCAGGCCCAGCACCAGCGTCTTGTAGGCGTTGGAAAACAGCGGCTTGGCCGCGGCCGGCGCGGCGGCGTCGGTCATGAACTGGCCTCTCCCCGGGGACTTTATGGTTGCCGCCAGTCTTGGCAGGCTTCGCGCGGGTGCGCCAGGGGCGGGCTTGCGCCACGCGCCGGCGTGCAGGCGATCGGCGGGCAAAGGCGGCCTCGTGCGGCGCCGGACCCTTCTCTACGCGTTGCGCAGGGACTAGACCCGCGTCTCGCGGCCCGGCCGACGGCGGCTGGCGCAACGCAACCAACAGGGAGCCTTGGGCAATGGAACTGCTGATCGGCGACAAGCTGTGGTCCTCGTGGTCGCTGCGGCCCTGGCTGGCGCTGAAGCGCACCGGCCAGCCGTTCACCGAGACGCTGATCCGCCTGCGCCGGGAGGACACCGGCGACAAGGCGCGCGCCGCCGGCTCGCCCACCGGCCAGATCCCGGTGCTGCGCGATGGCGCGGTGACCATCTGGGACAGCCTGGCGATCTGCGAATACCTGGCCGACAAGGCCCCGCAGGCGAAGCTGTGGCCCGCCGATCCGGTCGCCCGGGCGCTGGGCCGCGCGGCCGCGGCGGAAATGCACGGCGGCTTCACCTCGCTGCGCGGCGAATGCCCGATGGACCTGTCGCTGAAGACCGTGGCCGAGCTCTCCGAGGCGACCCAGGGCAACATCCGCCGCATCAGCCAGCTTTGGAACGACCTGCTCGGCCGCTTCGGCGGTCCGTACCTGCTGGGCGAGTGGTCGATCGCCGACGCCTTCTACGCGCCGGTCGCCACGCGCTTCCGCAGCTACGGCGTGCACCTGTCCGACTATGGCGATCCAGGTCCGGCGGGGGCCTACTGCGAGCGCCTGCTGCAGCTGCCGGAGTTCCTGGAGTGGGAGGCGGCGGCCCTGGCCGACGCGCGCGCGTGATCCGCGGCGGCTGCCTTTGCGGGACGATCGCCTACGAGGCCCGCGCCCTGTCCGGCGAACCGGGGCACTGCCACTGCCGCACCTGCCAGAAGGCCCACGCCGCCGCCTTCGCCACCACGGCGCGGGTGATGCGCGAGGACTTCCGCTGGACCCGTGGAGAACAGGCGCTGCGCAGTTTCGAATCCACGCCCGGCAAGCTGCGCCATTTCTGTGGCCTGTGCGGCACGCACATGATGGCCGAGTGGGTGAAGCTGGATCAGGTGATCCTGCGCATCGGCAGCGTGGACGAGGGGCTGGACGCCATGCCGGTGCGCCACATCTGGGTCAGCCATCAGGCGGCCTGGGACGTCGGGACCGACGACCTGCCGCGCTACGCCGAAGGCTATCCGCCCAAGCCGCCGGCGGCGTGAGCCACCGCACCATAGCCCACCTGCAGTGACCCTCTCCCCGCGGGCGGGGAGAGGGCTTGATGGCGGAACTTGGCCGCAGCCTTGCCGTTTTTAGCCGCTAGGGGCGGGGCGCCTGTGCGCAACCCAGCGAGGATCTCTTGGCGACCACTGTCGCAGCCGCCGCCAGCGCGGCGCCAAACGCCGCCCTTCCGGTCGCCCAGCAGCATTCGGCCGGGGAAAAGATCATCCACGCGGTGCGGGCTCTGACCTCGGACGCCCTGCACCTCGACCCGCGCGAAGCGGCGATCAATGCCGGCCTGTCGGTGCTGATCGTGCTGTGCGCGGTGGGGCTGATCTATGGCCTGGGCTGGCTGCTGCGCCGCGGCGCCGAACGGCTGGCGGCCCGCGGGCTGACGCCGTCCGCGGACATGCCGCGCACATCCAAGGTCGCCGCCGCCACCTGGAGCATCATCAAGCTGGTGATCGTCGTCGGCGCGGCGGTGCTGGTGCTGGAGGCGTGGGGCTTCCAGCCCCTGGAATGGCTGTCGGGCCGGCTGGGCGCCACGGCGACCCGGATCGTGGTGCTGATCCTGGCCGGGGCCGGGGCGGTCGAGCTTTCCAACCACCTGATCAGCCGTCTGTTCCACGGGCTGGAAGTGCGCACGGCCGACCGCCGCCGCGCGGCGCAGTTCCGCACCCTGTCGCCGATCATTCGCGGCCTGGTGCAGGGCGTGCTGCTGATCTTCGTCGGCCTGACCGTGCTGTCCGAACTCGGGGTCAAGATCGGGCCGCTGCTGGCCGGCGCCGGCGTGGTCGGCGTCGCCCTGGGCTTCGGCGCCCAGACCCTGGTCAAGGACTTCCTGACCGGCCTGTTCCTGATCATCGAGGACATCGTCTCGGTGGGCGACAACGTGAAGATCGGCAATTTTACCGGCCGGGTGGAGGCGATGAGCCTGCGCACCATCCGCCTGCGCGACTTCGACGGCACCCTGCACGTCTTTCCCTACAGCGAGGCGCAGGTGATCCATAATCGCACCAAGTCGTTCTCCTTCGCCGTGGTGCAGCCGAGGATCAGCTATCTGGCCGACATCGACCGGGCCATGGCGGTGATGAAGAAGGTCGGCGCGCAGATGCAGGCCGAGGAGGCCTTCGCCCAGGTGATCCTCGAGCCGCTGGAGATCGTCGGCATCGACGAGTTCACCGACGCGGGCATGGTGCTCAAGGCGCGGTTCAAGACCTTTCCCGGCGAACAGTGGCGGGTGGGGCGCGAGCTGAACCGCCGCCTGAAGCAGGCCTACGACGCCGCCGACATCGAGATCGGCTATCCCAACGTGGTCGCCGACCGCGCCGAGCGCCGCTCGTTCCTGGAGCATGAGAGCGAAGAGGCCGCAAACACCGCCCGTCCCGACGGCCAGCCGCGGCAATAGCGGGCGGCGCCTGCCGTGCGGGCTGGCGGGGCGGCGCGCACCCCGCCACTATGGCCGCCTGTTGCTGGAGAGGGGGAGGCCGCCTTGCGCTATGTCCGGATGCCGATCGAGGTGGAGTCGCCCGAGGAGTACGGCTACGCCCGCATCCGCTGGAACCTGTCGGAGAGCTCGGTCGCCGACCGCCGGCTGTCCGAGTTGGGGATCACCTTCCCGGACCTGACCCTGCTCTATACCGAACACCGCGGCGCGACGCGGCTGCGCGAGCTGATCGCCGCCGACGGACCGGGCCTGACCGCGGACGACGTGCTGGTGACCGGCGGGGCGGCGGGGGCGCTGTTCATCATCGCCACGGCCCTGCTGGGCGCGGGCGACCACCTGGTGGTGATCCGGCCCAACTACGCCACCAACCTGGAGACGCCGCGGGCGATCGGCTGCGAGATCAGCTTCGTCGACCTGGCCTTCGAGGACGGCTTTCGCGTGGACGTCGACCGCGTGGCGGCGGCGATCAGGCCGAACACCCGGCTGATCAGCGTCACCAATCCGCACAATCCCACCGGGGTGATGCTGGGCGAGGCCGAGCTTCGCCGGCTGGCCGACCTGGCCGCGGCGCGTGGCTGCCGGCTGCTGGTGGACGAGACCTACCGCGACCTGTCGTTCGATCCGCCGCCGCCGCTGGCGGCCAGCCTGGGGCCACAGGTGATCAGCGTCTCGTCGCTGTCGAAGGCCTATGGCGTGCCCGGCATCCGCATCGGCTGGCTGATCACCACCGATCCGGCCCTGCAGACCCTGTTCCTGGCGGCCAAGGAACAGATCGCCATCTGCGGCAGCGTACTGGACGAGCACGTCGCCGAAGCGGTGCTGGAGCAGCGCAGCCGCATCCTGCCGCCGATCCTGTCGGAGATGCGCACGCGCCTGGCCCTGATCGAGGACTGGATGTCCACCGAGCAGCGCCTGGAGTGGGTGAAGCCGTCCGGGGGCGTGGTCTGCTTCCCACGCCTGCGCGCCGAGCCGTCCGGCGGGCTTGAGGCCTTCCACCAGCGCCTGCTGGACGTGCACGGCGCCTATGTCGGTCCCGGACACTGGTTCGAGATGTCCGACCGCTTCTTCAGGCTGGGCTACGGCTGGCCGACCCGCGAAGACCTGGAAGGCGGCCTCAAGGCGATATCGGCGGCGCTGGACGGGTGATCCGAATTCACCGTCTGCCGACCGGCGGACGTGCTACGATGGCCTTGTCCCGGGCGCGGGCTTCCACGCCATGGGTTCGACCGGAAAGGTCATCAGCTTGAAAACCTACCCCTCTGCAGGCTCCGCGCCGGTCCGGCGCGACCTCAACGACGCGCGCTCCACCCGCGCGCCCCAGTCCGCTGGCCCCGCGGTGCGCCTCAACGACAAGCGAAGCACCCGCTAGATCGCGTCGCCTTTGGATGTCCGCATCCAAAGGCGAAAGCCTATCGGCTCTTCGGGATCACGCGAGCGCGACGCCGGCCGCCGCGGCGAAGGCGAAGCTGAGCAGCACGTCGTCCTTGCGGCTCGCCGGCGATCCGCCGTCCGAGAAGGCGATCGCCACCAGGTTCGGCGTATCGTCTTCGATGCGCGCCTGGTCGTCCTGCCAGCCACCGGCCTTGGCGTGGCCGCAGGTCACCTCGATCCGACAATCCTTGTCCTGGAACGGCACGTCGATGCGCTGTTCGCAGTCGCGGCCGCCGATCTGCGAGCCGTAGCTCACGCGGGGCAGGGCGCCGGCATCGTCGTCGGCGGTGAACAGGCGCACGCTCCAGCGATGCAGCGCGCGGTCGGGGCGCGCCGAGACCGTCAGGCGGATCGAGGCCCCGGCGGGGAAATTCAGGCTGTGCATGGGGTGTCCTCGTGGGATGGCAGGAGACTACGGGCCTGTTCGGTCCGCAGCCGCAGGTCCTCGGTCGCGTGTTCGCTGATCTGGGCCAGCGCGGCCCAGCTCGCGGCGGCGCGGGCATGCTTTTCGCGGACGTGCGCCAGGGGACTGGCCTCGGCCAGCGCACCGGCCACATCCGCCAGGCGGCGGTATTCCGTGGCCCGGACCTGGCGGTTTCGCATGTCGCTCATTGGCCGCCGCCCAGGGGGTTCGGCGCCGCCTGCGGCGCGCGCCCGTGCAGGCGTTCGACGATCTGGCGCAGGCGCTCGGCCTCGGCGGTGATGGCGGTGACGTCGTCCTGCAGCTGGGCCACCCGCTGGCGCAGGTAGGCGTTTTCGCGCAGGGCGTCTTGTGGACTTGCAAGGGTCAAGGGCGTGGCTCCCGTCCGAGCCGGACGATGACCATCGCCGCCGCACGCGCGCTGGACGCGCGCCGCGTGGACGCCACAAGGCGTTTGGCCATCATCGGTCTCGAAAGGCGTCGCGTCGGGAGCAATCGACCGCTTCGGTGGCGGCAAGCGCCGACGGCGCCTGCCGTATATGGGCGCTGTGGGGGCCTTTGGCTAGGGTGGGCTCGGGCTATCGGGCGCGCAGGCCGCCGCGCGACGGTCCAGCAGGGCGCGTTCGCGGGCGTTGCCGGCCTGGGCGGCGGCCAGGCTGAAGGCCTCGCGGGCCTCCGCCAGCCGCCCCAGCCGCTGCAACAGGTCGCCGCGCACGCTGGGCAGCAGGTGGTAGTCCTTCAGCGCCGGCGCCGAGGCCAGGGCCTCGACCAGCGCCAGGCCGGCGGCGGGGCCGTCGACCATGGCTACGGCGATGGCGCGGTTCAGCTCGACGACGGGCGAGCCCGAGACGGCGGCGAGCTGGCCGTAAAGGTCCACGATCTGCGGCCAGTCGGTCTCCTCGGGGGTCCGCGCACGGGCATGGCAGGCGACGATCGCGGCCTGCAACGCATAGAAGCCCTGGCCGCCGCCCAGAGCCTGCGCCCGCGCCAGGGCGTCGAGGCCGCGCCGGATCTGCAGCGCATCCCACGCCCGGCGGTCCTGGTCCATCAGCAGGATCGGCTCGCCCTCGGCGTCGATGCGGGCGGCGCTGCGCGAGGCGTTCAGCTCCATCAGGGCCATCAGGCCCTGCACCTCCGGCTCAGACGGGGCCAGGGCGGTCAGCACCCGGCCCAGGCGCCGGGCCTCGTCGCACAGCCGCGGACGCATCCAGTCGTCGCCGCGGGCGGCCGTGTAGCCCTCGTTGAAGATCAGGTAGACGACGTCCAGCACCGTCGGCAGCCGCCGGTCGCGCTCCTGGCCCTGCGGGGTCTCGTAGGCGAGGCCGGCCTCCGACAGCTGCCGCTTGGCCCGCACGATGCGCTGCGCCACAGTGGCCGGCGCCATCAGGAAGGCGCGGGCGATCTCCTCGGTGGTCAGGCCGCAGACCATCCGCAACGCCAGCGCCGCCCGCGACCAGCGCGGCAGCTGCGGGTGGCAGGCCGTGAAGATCAGGCGCAGCATCTCGTCGCCGATGTCGTCGTCGAGCCTGGCGGCCAGGTCGGGGGTCTGCGCCTGTTCCGCCTGCAGGCTGGCGGCCAGCATGGCGTGGCGGCGCGCCAGCATCGGCTCGCGCCGGATGTGGTCCAGCGCGCGGCGGCGGGCGGCCGCCATCAGCCAGGCGCCAGGACGCTCCGGCGCGCCATCCCGGGGCCATCGCTCCAGGGCGGCGACCAGGGCGTCCTGGGTCAGCTCCTCGGCCAGCGGCACGTCGCGCAGCATCCGCGCCAGGGTGGCGATCAGCCGGGGCTGCTCGATCCGCCAGGTGGCCAGGATCGTCCCGTGCACGTCGCTGCGCGCCATGGCCGTCAGCCGCCCTTGGTCATCGACCCGGCGATGGCGCGGACCTCGCAGGTCCCGTCCCAGCCGGGCATGAAGTCCTTGTGCAGCTGCATGAACTCCCGCGCCGAGGCCAGCGCTTCGTCCCGCCCCGGCAGGTCGAAGATGGCGTAGCCGCCGATCATCTCCTTGGCCTCGACGAACGGGCCGTCGATCACCCGCATCTCGCCCTTGTCCAGGGCGACGACACAACCGGCCGCCACCGGGGCCAACCCGCCGTCGTCGAGCATCCGCCCGGCCTGGATCTCCCGCTGGGCCAGGGCATGCATGGCCTCCATCAGCGCCGGCGTCGGCTCGGCGGGGTGGCTGGACTTGACGATGAACATGAAGCGCATCTCGCGAACTCCCTCGGACAGGGCGGCGGCGCCCTCGCCACCAGACTAACCCGTCATCTCCCTCGACGGACGAGAGCGGCCAGGATCGACGTCGGACCCGAACAAAATCTGCGCCGGACCCGCAGGGTTCGCGCTTCATCGCGCGGCGAAGCGGTCCGACTGCGCGAGCCGGAACGGCCTGCAGCGGCGAGGCTGCGGCGGCGGCTTCACCCGCCCGGCCGCTCAGGTCGAGGTCGACGCTGCGTCGCGGTCGTGGGGAAGGAAGGGCCGGTGATCCCGGTGGCACAGGGCGCGCACCGCCGCGCGGGCGGACATCAGCCCGCCAGGAAGTCCGCCGCCGGGGGCGACCCATTGCCCGGCCATCAGGAACCGGTCCAGGCCCGGCAGGGTGGTCGGCAGTTGTCGCAGTCCGGTGGCCGGGGTCATCAGCCACCCCTCCATGCTCCCCTGCCAGTTGCCGGTGTAGCGGATGACCGTCGCCGGCGTGGAGATGTCCACCACCTCGATCGCCCGCTCCACGCCGGGAATGCGCCGGGCGAGCACCGCGATCACCGCCTCGGCGATGCGGCGCTTCTCGGCCTCGTAGCCGGCAGGATCGTCGCGCTTCAGGCGCGTCCAGTAGGTGAAGTTTCGCGAGGGCAGGGTGGTGGTGACCGTCGTGTGGCCGGGTGGGGCGAAGGTGGGATCGTAGTTGAAGATACGGAACGAGACCTGGTCGAGCCGCGTGCCTGGGTCGATCTCGATCGGCGCGGTGAGCACCTGGGTGACGTATCCGGGCTCGGCCGCAAGCGGCAAGGCCACCCCGAGCGAGACCTGGAGGTAGGAGGCGAACGGCTCCATCGTCCGGTAGGTCTCGTCCACGGCGTCGTCGCGAAAGCGGCCCTTGAGCATCTCGTAGATCGTGGCGTGGCCGTCGGCGGCCGAGATCACCCAGTCGGCCTGGATCGTCTCCCCTCCGGCGAGACGGACGCCCGTGGCGACCCCGCCCTCGGCCAGGATTTCCTCCACGCGCGCGCCGAGCCGAAGCCGGCCGCCGAGGCGCTCGAACTGGCCCGAGATCCCGCGGATCACGGCCTGCGAGCCGCCGACCGGATAGTCGGCGTCGCCCCGTCCCATCCAGGCCAGGGTGAGGACGACGGCGATCGCAGAGAGGTTTGTCGACTCCCCGCCGGTGAAGAACCGCCTCAGCAGCGGATGCTGGAAGCGCTGGGCGTAGTCCTTGAGGCTGATCCCCATCCAGTGCTGCACGGCCGGCAGGTGAGGCAGCGAGGCGATAAGGCCGACCCAATCCCTCAGCCGCTCCGGCGGCTCGGGGATTTCGAGATCGCGAAACGCGCGCACGGCGGCGACGAAGCGACGGCTCTCCGCCTCGTCCTCGGGTGAAATCCTGAGCAGCTCCGCCTCCAGGCGGTCGGGGTCGGTGTAGACGGCCAGGCGTTCGCCGCCCTCGGCTTCCAGGCGCACGTATTCGGCGGGCCGCACGAAGCGGAGCTGGTCGATGTCGAACACCTCGCGCCAGTGCTCGTGCATGCGCCCCCCGGGACTGGAGCCCAGGAGCCAGTGCAGGCAGGTCTCGAACGTGTAGTCGCCGCGCCGCCAACTGGTGGCGAGCCCGCCCGGCCGCTCGTGCATCTCCACGATCTCGACATCATAGCCGCATCGGAGGGCATAGACCCCCGAGCAAAGGCCGGCGATTCCGCCGCCCACGATGACGATCTTGCTGTCGGTGTCGGTCATGGCTGAGGCCCCGCGCGCGCAACGGTGTCCGGCACATTGGCGGAGGGTCAGCGCCGCGCCTTGATCTGGCGCATGCCCCGTTAGGGTTCCCCGAGAAGGTTCGGGAAGGACGCATCTCGTCGCCGTTTCGGCCTGCCGATGTCGCGCCAGGGCGTGGCCAACGGCCGAGCCTTTCCATGGAGACCGTTTCGCCGCCGACCTTTGATCTGCCGCAACATGACCCGGTCTTCCGGGCGATAGCGTGCGCGCGACAGGCTGCGAAAGGAGCGGACGCCGTGGCCATCGAAGTCGAGAGACGCTTTCTGGTCGTGGGCGAGGCGTGGCGCGCCCAGGCGGGGGAGCCCGAACGCATCGTGCAGGGCTACGTCACCCACGCCGCCGGCGTCGTCGTCCGTATCCGGAAGGTCGGCGGCGCGGCGTTCGTGACCCTCAAGGGCGCGCGGCAGGGGCCGGCTCGCACGGAGTTCGAATACCCCATCCCCGCCAGCGACGCCGACGCCATGCTCGGCGAGCTCTGCGTCGGCCCCATCGTGGAGAAGGACCGATATCATGTTGAGCACGATGGCCGGCCGTGGATCGTCGATGTCTATCGCGGCGACGCCGAGGGCATGGTGATCGCCGAGGTCGAACTGGACGACCCTCGGCAGATCGTCAGCCCGCCCGCCTGGGCCGGGCGCGAGGTCACCGGGGCCCCGCAATACAGCAACCGGGCGATCGCCGCCGCGACCGCTCGAAACGCGGCCTGAGGCGCCCGCCGCCGAGCGGTCGAAGCCCCGGCCGCAAGGGCGTTGCGCCGACGCCCGGTGAGCCTGCCTATCTTCGGGTCCGCGCCGGCTTCCTGAGGCTCATGATGTAGTCGGCGACCGCCCGATCCTGCGCATCCGTCGTCTTCACGCCCGGCATCTCCCGCCAGTTCGTGATGGACTGATGGCGCGTACTGAGAAACCGCAGGAGCGACGCGGCGGTCGTATCCGGCTTGTTGGCGATCACGCTGAAGTTCGTCGCTGGCGACTTCAGATAGGGTTTTCTCTGAGGCCCCGCCGAGACGGTATGACAACTTGCGCAGACCTGGAGCGCCACTTTGCGTCCCGCCTGCACCTCGGCGGGGACCGTGGATTCCTCAGCAGCCGCGCCGACCCCCGCCGAGCAGAGGACGCCGAGCCCGGCCGCGCAGAGGAAGACGAACGGCAGGGCGAATGATGTGAACCGCTTCATCCCACAACCTACTCCCTGCTTCGTGACCTCATCCTGGCGCCTGGATCCGCTCCAAAGGCGCTCCGGAAAGGGTGGAATGTAGCGCCGCGCAGCACGTCTCGCGACTCCGCTCTCTGCCGTGGTGTCTCTGAGACACATCTCTTCGTCTCCTCTCCAGCGGGATTCGCAGGCTCGACTTCACGCCCGGGCATGGCCGGCGGCCGAACATCCTTGCCGACGATGACGTTTGCTCGCCTTGAGCTTGGTCAAGGCTCCTGGCGACCCTCGCCTGGCCGCTCTTTCAAACAGAGAGGTTGAACGCCACGGAGATGCGGAGCGCCTGTCCCGTGTAGGCGCGCACGGCGTGGACCGGCCAGGACGGAAAGATGGCGACGCCTGGCGCCGCTCAATTCACTCTCGCGAGAATTAGCATTGCCAGCCCCCTGCCTTTGCGGCAACCTTCGCCTCAGAACGCCGGAACGGCGTCAGGTCCTGGGAGGGAACCATGAAGGCATCAGCCCTTTGGCTGAGCGCGTCAGCGCTTGTGCTGGCGTGCTGCGGCGTCGCCGAAGCTCAGGCGACAGGTGGGGGAAACGCGGCCGACACGCCTGAGGCGTCCGATACGGCCAAGGTGGGCGAACTGATCGTCACCGCCCAGCGGCGCTCGGAAAACCTCATGACAACGTCGATCGCGGCCACCGTGCTGACGGGCAATGACCTGGCGCACAAGGGCGTCGTCAACGTCGATCAGCTGCAGTTCGCCATGCCGAACGTGACGATCGACAATTTCGGCCAGGGCCTGGAATTCAACATCCGCGGCATCGGCAAGGCCGAGCACAACAGCCAGACCAGCACCGGCGTCATCACCTATCGCGACGGGGTGGCCACCTTCCCGGGCTATTTCCAGGAAGAGCCGTACTTCGACGTCGCCAACGTGCAGGTGCTTCGCGGGCCGCAGGGCACCATCGCCGGCCAGAACGCGACCGGCGGGGCGGTGTTCGTCAACACCAACGATCCGATCGTCGAGGGCGGCGTGCACGGGTATCTGCAGGGGCAGTACGGCAACTACAACGACGCCGCCCTGCAGGGGGCGGTCAACCTGCCGGTCAGTCCGACCCTGGCGGCGCGGATCGCCTTCTATGGCGAGCGGCGCGACAGCTTCTACCACATCACCGGCGCCGGCGGGGCGCCGTACACCGGCAACCCGGGCAATCTGCGCGCCGGCGCGGTGCGCTCCAGCGTGCTGTGGACCCCGACCCAGCAACTGTCGGTGCTGTGGAAGACGGACCTCGACTACCTCGACATGGGCGCCTATCCGGCCGACCCCTATTACGACCGCTTCGCCTTCCTGCCGGTCGGCAGCTCGACGCCCAATCCGAACTACCGGGACCTGTTCAACATCACGGCGAACTCACCGCAGGCGGCGCGCGACAAGTTCGTCCGCTCGGTGCTGAAGATCGACTACCAGCTCAGCAACGGCGTCAAGCTGCGGTCGATCTCGTCGGTGCAGAGCGGCAACACGACCTACACCGCCGACCTCGACGGCTCGGCGGCGACGAACTGGACGTTCTTCGACAACGTCAACGAGACCGCCTATTCCCAGGAATTCAACATCATCTCGCCGGACAAGGCTCGCCTGACCTGGCTGCTGGGCGCCTACGCCCAGTGGGACACCTACAACTTCCTGGCGCCCTATCAGTTCGTGATCGGAACGCCGCCTGGCATCGTGGCCGGAGAGTACAAGCTGGAGGGGCGCAACCCGGTGCGGTCCCTGGCCGTCTTCGGCCAGATCGGCTACGCCCTGACCCCACAGCTGAAGGTCGATTTCGGCGGGCGCTACACCAACAGCCGCACCAGCAACGCGGTGTCGATCATCCAGTACGGAACGCTGCTCGACGACCACCAGACCGCCAAGTCCGACAACTTCTCGTACAAGGCCTCGATCGGCTGGACGCCCGACGCCAACAACTATCTCTACGCCTTCGTCGCCACGGGCTTTAGGCCCGGCGGCCTGAACGTGCCGGTGGGCCTGGGCCTGCCCGCGCCGTTCGTGCCGGAAAAGGTGACCTCGTTCGAGGGCGGCTGGAAGGCCAACTTCCTCGGCGGCCGGATCCGCACGACCCTCGACGCCTATTACAACGACTATCGCAACTTCCAGGTCAGCATCGGCTACCCGGCCTTCCCGGTGTTCAGCATCGAGCTGAACGTGCCGAACACCACCAAGATCTATGGTGTCGAGGCCGACGCCGACGCCAAGTTCGGCCAGCTCTCGCTGGACTTCGGCATCAGCGCGCAGCACAGCGCCCTTGGCGTGTTCTTCGCCACCGATCCGCGCATCGCCAGTGGTCTGCCGTGCGACCCGAAGACGGGCCCGGTCAGCGCCTCCTGCCTCGCCCTTCAGGGACGGCAACAGACCTACGCGCCCAACTTCACCATCAACTTCGGCGCGCAGTACGAGTTCAGGCTGGCGGGCGGGGACACGCTGACCCCGCGCGTGAACTTCGGCCATGTCGCGGCGCAGTGGGCGACGTTGTTCGAGAACGCGTCGCTGGGCGATCGGCTTTCCGACCGCAACATCCTGGGCGCCCAGCTGGCCTGGTCTCACCGCAGCTGGCTGGTCACCGCCTACGCCACCAACCTGACGGATCAGCACTATGTCGGCGCGCTGAACAGCGGCCTGGATTTCGCCGGTCCGCCCCGTCAGTTCGGCATCAAGGTCCTGAAGATCTACTGAGACCGAGCCGCGCCGGCAGACGCTCCTGGGCCGCGCCTGCCGGCGCCCCTGGTCGACCTTGAAGTGTTGTGCACAAAGGCGGTCGGGCGCTGGCCCGTTCGACCGCCTGTCCCGCCGGAGCGTCCCGCATGTCCGAGCCAAGGCCCTCGAGGCGCCCGTCGCGCAGCAAGGCGCAGCAGCGGGCCGAGACGCTCGAACAGATCCTGGATGAAGCGGAGTACCTGTTTTCCCGCAGCGGCCTCTACGGCGTCACCCTGCGCGACGTGGCGCAGCGCGTGGGCATCCACACCACCCTGATCCACTACTATTTCAAGGACAAGCAGGCCCTCTTCGAGGCGGTGTTCGAGCGGCGCGCCGGGGAAACCGTCGGGCGCCGGATGGTGGCGCTGGAGGCGTACGAAGCGGCGGCCGGGGACAGGCCGACCGTCGAGGGCGCGCTGCGCGCCTTCCTCGACACCGACCTCGATCTCTACATCCACGGCGGAGCCCGGTGGATGAACTACGGCGCGTTCGGCGCGCGCATCAGCAACACGCCCGAAGGGGCGGCGCTGATGGACAAGTACTTCGACCCCGTCGTCCTGAGGCTGATTTCGATCCTCAAGAGGGCCTTGCCCGACCTGCCCGATGAAGACGTCTTCTGGGGCTACCACTTCGTCACCGGGTCGCTGATGAACACCCTGGCCTGCACCGGCCGCATCGATCGCCTGTCGGGGGGGCTGTGCCGCTCAGGCGACTTCGAGGCCGTGAAGCAACGCATGGCCCGCTTCATGGCGGCAGGCTTCGAGTCGCTTCTGGCGGGTGATTGAAGTCGCAGGGGTCCGGCGGCGGCGGGGCGAGCCCTTCCACACGCGCCCGGTCACGAGCTGGAACGGGCGGGGCGGGGGCGTGTTCCCGCAGACACCGCCGTGGCCGCCGCGCCCAGGACGAACAGCACGGCGGCCGTCGCCAGGGCGGGCTTCATGTTGCTGTCGGTCGCGAACGCGCCCGCGGCCAGCGGGCCGAGGCTGCTGCCGAGAAGCGTCGCGGCCGGACCGTACATCGGCGCCCGGCGCGTGGGGTCGGCGGCGATCAGCAGGGGCATCCCCAGCGCCAGCGCTGCCGTCCAGAGCAGGCCGAACGCGACGGTCGCGACCACGAAGGCCGCCTGCGACGAGGGCCAGGCGAAGGCCGCCGTGACGGCCAGGAAGGCGGCGGCGGTGGCCAGCAGGCCCGCGACCGGCCTCACCCAGCGGTCGGCGGCCACGATGATCATGGCTCCGACCACCTGCGCGCCCAGCGAGGCGGCGATGGACAGCGAGATGGTCCGCTCGGGAATGTGGATCGCATGGGCGATGGGCTCGACATAGACCCAGACGCCGACGATGCCGCCCATCAGCAGCAGGCTCGAGGCGAGGCCTGAGAGGCTTGATATCTGCAGGCCGGCGCCTCGGCGGATCTCGGCGGGCAGCTCCGGCAGGCTGCCGGGGATCAACAGCAGCAGCGGCAGGCACAGGGCGGCGCCGGCGGCGATGACCCAAAGGCCGCTGTTGGCCCCGAGCGCGGGCGCAAGAACCATGGGCGCCAGGGCGGCCACGGCGCCCTGGCTCAGGGCCTGGGCGCCCAGGAAGATGGCGTTGACCCGGCTGGCGTCCTGACGGCGGGTGATCAGGCCGACGGCGATCCAGACGATGACGCCCGCGGCGGCGCCGGCCAGCGCCCGGCTCAGGACGAAGCCCGACCCGCTGGTGACCACGCCCATCGCGTTCGCGGCCAGCAGCAGCAGGGCGCTCCCCAGGCCCCAGAACCGCAGACCCCGATGGGGAACCCGCGCCGCCATGCCGGCGGAGACGACGCCCAGCGCCAGGGTCTCGACGGTGGCCGCCTGTCCCATCTGCGGCACCGACAGGCGCCCGGCGGCCTGAAGCCCGCCCAGCACGATCGGCTGGATGCCCAGCATCAGCAGGGCGACGCAGCCCATAACGATCGTTGCCGCAATCCCTGCGACGGAGATCGGGATGGCCGCCCCCTCGGTCCCGCGCAGGGCGTCGTGAAGCGCCGTCGGCGCGGTCATCTCGACCACCACGCCCGGCAGCGCCCCATCCACCGTCAGTTCCGGTTCGCTTTGCATCGATCCCTCCCGGACGATCGGCAGACGCCGCCCTGCGTCCGTCTGTGTCAGGCGCCGGGCAGGCGGGTGTTGGGCGGCAAGGTGGCGCGCACGGCGTTCAGCGAGGCGAACGCCTTGTCGGCCGCCTTCAGCGTCGTCTCGACGTGCTCGTCCGTCATCGCCGTGTTGAGGAACATGTTGTGCCACGGATGCATGTAGACGCCCTGGCGCAGCATCTCGGTGCACCAATGGAAACCGGCGCGCAGGTCCGGATCGTCGGTGAAGGTCATCAGCGGCATGGTCACCGGGCCGGTCTGGTCGAAGCCGACGCCGTGGCGCCTGGCAAGGTCGTCCAGGCCGGTGCGCAGGGCCTCGCCGGTGGCGTTGATCTGGTCCAGGTAGCCGCCCTCGCGGATGCGCGACATCACGACCAGGCTGGCGGCCATCGGCGCGGCGGAGAACCAGTAGGAGCCGGTGACGAAGATCTTCTCGATGCCCGGCCGCGCCCGCGCATTGCCCAGCAGGGCCGAGAGGCAGTGGCCATTGGCGATCGCCTTGCCCCAGGCCGAAAGGTCCGGCGCGGCGCCCAGCTTGTCCCAGATGCCGTCGGTGGCGACGCGGAAGCCCGTTCGCACTTCGTCGGTGATCAGCAAGGCGCCGGCGGCGTCGCACACCTGGCGCGCGGCCTGGGCGTATTCGACGGTTGGCATGGCCTGTTTGTAGTAGGCCTGTTGGTTGACCGGCGTAGCGATGATCGCGGCCAGGTCGGAGCCGGCTTCCGCTGCCGCTGCCTTGAGGCTTTCCACGTCGTTGAAATCGAACCAGACGACGGCGTTGCGGTCGGCTTCGGTGGTCCCGGCGGGCGCCGGCGCGCACCAGGGCGAGGTGCCGTGATACGAACCGCGGGCGCGCAGAACCCTGGTGCGCCCGGTGACCGCTCGCGCCGCCATCACGGCGGACGTGGTGGCGTCGGTGCCGTTCTTGCAGAACAGCGCCCACTCGGCGTGCGAAACCTGGGCCACCATCGCCTCGGCCAACTGCACCAGGAGCGGCGATGGGCCGGTCAGGGTATCGCCCTGGCGGAGTTGGGCGATATAGGCGTCGTTGATCTCGCGGTCGCCATAGCCGAACAGGTTCGGCCCGTATGCGCACATGTAGTCGATGTAGCCGACGCCATCGACGTCCCACATCATCGTCCCTTCGGCCCGGGAGAAGAACTGCGGATACGCCTCCGGCGCCGAGCGTGTCGCCAAGTGGCCATACATGCCGTTCGGCAGCACCGACCTGGCGCGCTCCCGCCAGATCGAATCCTGTGAATTCAAGGTGTCAGACATCGTGCCTCGCCGGGAAAAGAGTTGCGGGACGCTAACACGACGTTTTTCGGCGCATCAACTCCAAAGTCGTCAAGCGTCGAGTTTTGACCGTCTGGGGGGCTTCGCGACCAAGGATTGCGCAGGTGCGCGGCGCGCCTCCGCCTCAAGGTCGGCCGTGCTCAGGTTGTCTGTATGACGCGCGCGCCTGAAGCCCCGCCGTCACGCCTCGATATTTCGACGGGGGATCGGCCGCGTTCCGGCTGAATCTGCCCCCCGAAAATAGATAGTTGTCGAGTTACGGGATTTTGCGTATCCAAAACCGGACAGGGCGTTGGGGCCGGGAGGGTATTGAAGGTGCTCGAACTCGCGGTGCTGGCGGACGATCTGACGGGCGGCATGATCATCGCCAGCAAGTTGGAGGCGGCCGGCGTCGCCTGCCCGCTGGTGACCAGTGTGGATGAGCTTCTCGCCTTGCCGGGAGACCCGACGGCGGTCGTGCTGGCGCGCAAGATCCGCCTGGTCGCGCCTGCCCAGGCGCGTCTGGAGGCGGCGGCGGCCGCGGCGGCCTTCGCCAAACGCGGCGCCAGAACGATCTTCTACAAGTACAGCGCCCTGTTCGAATCCACTGACCAGGGCAACATCGGCCCTATCGCCGAGGCCTTGCTGACGGCGACGGGCGCGAAGCGCACCCTGTTCTGCCCGGCCTATATCGACCGCGGCCTGACCATGTACCAGGGCCATATCTTCATCGGTTCGACCCTGATGTCCGAGACCGCCAAGCGGTTCGATCCGATGACTCCGTCCACGACATCGGACGTGGTGGCCAAGCTGCGGCGCCAGACGGCGTGGCGCGTCGCCCTTGCCGACCATCAGATGCTGACCGCGGATGCTCAGGCGATCGCCGCGGCGCTCGAGGCCCAGCCTGAGGTTCCGTTCTGGGTGATGGACGCCATCGACGATGCCGATGTGGCCAAGATCGCGGCCGTAACGCGCGACTGGCGCCTGGTCACGGGCGCCGATTCCCTGCCGCCGGCGATCATCGAGGATCGACGCGCGGGCGCGCCGCGCGAAGCGGGCAGCGGGCGGCGGCTCCTTTCGGGCGCTCCCGGGCGCGAGGCGGTCATCGCCGGCAGTTGCGGCATGGCGACCATGGCTCAGCTTGAAGCCTTTTCGGAGCGGCATCCGGTCTGGCGCATCGATCTGGCGCGCGACGCGGAGACGGCGGGCCTCGTGGACAACATCGCCGCCTGGGCGGCCGACCGGTTGCAGGACGGCCCTGTCGCGATCGCCACGACGGCGGATCCGGCGGGCGTGGCGGCGGCGCAGGCGGCCTTCGGGCGCGAGGGCGCTTCGGAACGGGCCGACCGCATTCTGGGTGAGGTGGCCGTGCGCCTTCGCAGGCTCGGCGTCGGCAAGTTCGTGATCGCGGGCGGCGAAACGTCCGGGCAGGTGCTCAAGGCGCTGGACGTCGGACGGCTTGAGGTCGCCGCCTATGACGACCTCTTTGGCGGCTATTGCCATGCGCCAGGGCCCAACCCCACCTCGTTCGTCCTGAAGCCGGGCGGCCTGGGGGATCAGCAGTTTCTGTTCAATGCGCTCCATCGCCTCCGCGAGGCCGAGCGCCACTCCGCGGAAGGTTGAGCGAGCATGGCCATGGACTCTGAGCGTTTGGCGCGGGCCGAACTGGTGCAGGCATACAAGCAGGTGGTCGGCCTGGGGCTGACCGAACTGTCCTCGGGCAACGTCAGCCTTCGCTACGGCGAGGGCATGCTGATCTCCCCGACCGGCGCGACGGGCGAGACCATCAGCCAGGACAACGTCGTCTATGTCGGACCCGATGATACCTGGGAAAAGGGGCTGCGCCCCTCAAGCGAGTGGCAGCTCCACGCCAGGGTCTACCGCTGCAGCGCCGACACCAACGCCATCGTGCACACACACTCGGACTTCTGCGTCGCGGTCGCCTGTCATTGCAAGCCGCTGCCGGGCTTCCACTACATGGTCGGCGCGTTCGGCGGCGACGACGTGCCGTGCGTCCCCTACAACACCTTCGGCAGCGAGGCCCTGGCGATCGATGTGGCCGAAGCGCTCAAGACACGTACGGCATGCCTGATGGGCAATCACGGCGCCACGGCGCGGGGCCGGACGATGGAGGCCGCGATCAGGGGCGCGCACCGCCTGGAGATCTGCTGCCGCCAGTACATCCACGCCCAGGCCCTGGGTGAGCCGCGGCGATTGACGGCCGCGGAGTTCGCGGACTTCCACCGGCGGATCGGGACCTCCGGCTACGCGAAGTAGCCGTCAGCGGACGGCGCGCCGGCTTCTGGGCGCGGGGCGCGCCGCCAGGGGCGTGGCCGCTTCCGCCTTGGGCGCCAGTTCCTGCGCCAGGGACTCCGGCGAACGCGGCGCTATCGTGCTGGGCAGGAAGGTCGACATGTAGGCAAGCGCCGCCCGCAGCCCCTCCTTGGCGTACTTGGGCGTGATGTGTCCGTGTTTCGCGTAGGACGTGGCCCAGACGCCGTCGTAGATCGCAAAGCTGATCGAGAACTTGAAGGCCGGCTCCCGGACGTACGGCATCTCGAAGTAGCGGTTCATGGACTGGTAGGTGCGGGCGGCCAGGTTGTCCATGTCCTGGAAGTCGAGCCGCCTGACGTCCGACATCAGCGCCATGCCCATGAACAGCTTCAGCGCATTCTGGCTGGCGTTGAAGTAGTCGACGACGCGGTTGTAGCGGAGCGCGACGAGATCCTGCCAGTGCTCAAGGGCCTCGTAGTCGAACGGCGCGTCGAGCGCCGCGTGCATGGTCTGCAGGTATCGGTCGGCCAGGCCCAGGAAGATGGACTCCTTGGTTGGGAAGAAGTGATAGGCCGACGTCGGCGGCACGTCGGCCGCGTGGGCGACGTCGTAGAGGCTGATGTCGTTGATGTCCCGTTCCTGCAGGAGCGCGTCCGCGGCGTCCAGCAGGGCTGCGACCCGTGCCTGACCACGTTTCTGCGCCGGTCGCCGACCCATCGTGGGCGGCGGCGGCGGGGAGTCCTTTTCGGCGAATTGGGCCATTCGGCTCGGCCATCCTCTTCCTGGAGCGCGCCGCCATCCTATCGCGGCCGCTGGGGTATCGCACAAGCTGCGGGACGAGGCGCCCAATAGTCAATCATTGACGAGTTAAGGCTGTGGCAGCTGGGAGGCAGATCGACGGTTCGTCGGCTTTTTCCTTCAAAGACAGCGCCATCTGCCGTCATGGAGGCATCGGAAGGCCGTTGCAAAATCGACGTATGTCGATTTAACTCGGCGTAGATGCTGACGCGAGGGCCGTGTTTTGCCCTATGGCCCGGAAGACTCGTCGAGCGTCGATAACGAAACGCCTGAATCGCTACCGGGGCGGTCCCGGCAGGGGGAATCTGGAAACATGTCCATCGCTCAAGCAAGTCTGGGCCGCCGCGCCGGCCTCCTTTCCGCGACCGCCGCCACGGCCCTGCTGGGGGGTATCGGCGCCGCACGGGCCGAGGCGCCGGCCGCAGCGCCGGCGTCGGCTCAGATCCAGGAGGTCGTGGTCACAGCCCAGCGTCGCAGCCAGAACATCCAGGACGTTCCGGTCTCGATCCAGGCGCTCAACAGCAAGGACCTGCAAGCCGCAGGCATCAAGAGCACCCAGGATCTCGGACAGGTCACGCCGAACGTGACCATCATCAGCCCGATCGGGCAGGGCAACCAGCCGCTCATCACCATCCGCGGCATCGGCCTGAACGACTTCGACACCAACAACGCCGGCCCTAACGGCGTCTATGTCGACGACGTCTACATCAGCGCCCCGTCAGCTCAGTCGTTCGCCACCTTCGACCTGGCGCAGGTCCAGGTGCTCAAGGGACCGCAGGGGACGCTCTACGGCCGCAACACCAGCGGCGGCGCGCTGGTCTTCACCTCCAACAAGCCGACCGACCGCATCACCGGCGACCTGCACCTGGAGTATGGCGCGTTCAACACCCTGCAGGTGGCGGGCGCCATCGGCGGCCCGATCGCGCAGAACCTGACGGGCCGGATCGCCGTGGTGGTCAATCACTCCGACGGCTACACCAGCAACGCCTACACGGGCGGCTCGGCGATCGACAACGTCAACAACGAGTCGGTGCGGCTGCAGCTGCTGTACAAGCCCAATGATCGTCTCAAGCTCTACTTCGAGACCATGGACGGCTATGTGCACAACCGGCCGCAGCCGTACGGCCACATCGGCGTCTATCAGCCGGGCACGCAAGGGGACGCGGCCCCGGTCATGTGTACGCCGGCCCAGGCGCTGGCCGGTGGATGTGTGGACCTGTTCGGCTATGGCACGGCCAGGCCGTGGGCGGGTTCGTTCAACCGCCTGCAGCAGCTGACCAACTTCGTGTCGATCAACCAGATCCGCGCGGACTACGACTTCGGTCCGGCGGTGCTGACCTCGATCTCGTCCTACCAGTGGGACGACAAGTTCCACCCGGAGGAAACCGACGCCAGTCCGAACAACCTGCTGTCGGCGACCTATGGGGTGAAGTCGAGCACGGTCACCCAGGAGTTCCGCCTGGCCCACAATTCGCACGACTTCAACTGGGTCGTGGGGACGTTCTACCTGCATGAGACCCTGCGCCAGGACCAGCCGCTGGACCTGTTCGGCGACGGCGACCTGTTCGGCGGCTTCGGAATTCCCGCCGGCCCCGGCGCCTTCGACGGTATCGCCCAGCGCTCCTACGACCACTCCAAGCAGGTCACGGACAGCTTCGCGGTGTTCGGCCAGGGTGACTACACCTGGCGCCAGCTGACCCTGACCCTCGGTGGCCGCTACACATGGGAAAAGAAGTCGTTCACCTACAGCGGCTCGACCCAATACCAGGCGGGCGGGCTGGGCAACTACGGTCCGCTGCAGGACTTCATCAACTACGACAACGCGAAATCCTGGTCGAACGTCACGTGGCGGGCTGCGCTCAGCTATCAC
Organism: Caulobacter sp. KR2-114; assembly: GCF_049446115.1. Classification (NCBI taxonomy): domain Bacteria; kingdom Pseudomonadati; phylum Pseudomonadota; class Alphaproteobacteria; order Caulobacterales; family Caulobacteraceae; genus Caulobacter; species Caulobacter sp. KR2-114. The sequence goes on along the minus strand of NZ_JBMSEC010000001.1, from coordinate 368,334 downwards.
TTCACCCGGGAGATTCAGGCCTACGCCAGCGCCTCAACCGGCTTCAAGAGCGGTGGCTTCAACGGCAGCTTCCTGAGCAATGACTCGCAGCAGGCCGCGCTGCAGTTGCAGCCGATCAAGCCGGAGAAGGTCACCGCCTACGAAATCGGCGAGAAGGCCACGCTCTTCGACCACCGTCTGAATTTCAACCTCGCCGGCTTCTACAACGACTATCGCGACGAGCAGATCTTCGCGGCGGTGCCGCAGACGCTGCAGACCGGCAACGGCACGTTCATTGAGACGACGACGCAGCTGCTGACCAACGCCAGGAAGGCGCACACCGAGGGCGTGGAGATGCAGATCACCGCCACACCGGTGCATGGTCTGACGATCGACCTTCAGTCGGCCTGGCTGCGGGCCAAGCTGGACGATGGGACCCTGCCGCTGTTCACCAGCCTGACCTCGCTGAGCGGCAAGGATCTGGCGAACGCGCCCCACTTCACCTTCAGCGGCGTCCTCGACTACAAGCTCGGCCTGTCGAACGACAACGACATCAACTTCCGTTGGAATTCGAACTACCGCAGCCACGTGTGGTTCGACTCGACGAACGATCCCTACATCCAGCAGTCACCGTACTGGGTCCACAACCTGAACATCGACTTCGAGTCGCATCAGGGCTGGGTGGCCGGGGTGTTCGTGCACAACGTGGCCAACGCCAAGTACGCCCTCACCTCGACGGACCTCTCGGCCCCGTTCGGCCTCCTGGAGCCGGTCTACGGCCCGCCCCGGACCTACGGAGTCGAGCTCGGCTACCACTTCTGATCCGAACCAGGAGGGCGCGCGCGGCGGTCGTCCGCCCGCGCGCCCGACGACCGCTTCCCGGGAGCGCGCCATGACTGCCGACACCCTCGCCGCCGCACCGCACATGCTCGACGTCGGCGCGCTGCCGACGTTGGGGGATTACGGCTACGCGGGAGGCCGTCAGAGCTTCCACGCCTTCTGCCGGCGCGTCTTCGCGCCGGGCGGGCCGCGCTTTCTGCGCAGCGCCGACGGGGCGCTCGCCGTGTTTCGCCACGCGGACGTCCGAGCCCTGGCGGCGGCGCCGGACATGTCGACCCTCGCGCCGGCGGTCATGTTCCCGGGCCTGCTCGAGGATCCGGCGCAGTCGGCCGGCCGACCGGGCTTCGCGGTCGCCGACCTGATCAAGAACCAGCTCTTCACCAGCAATGCGCCGCTCAACCCGGCGCTCCGGCGGGTGCTGCTGAACCAGGTCGGGCCCAGGCCGGTGGCGACCCATGCGGACCGGACGCGCGCCATCGCCGCCGAGCTGCTGGCGGGCCTGCCGATCGGAGAACCGGTCGATTTCGTGGGTCGGTTCGCCGAGCCGCTGATCGGCCGCTACTGGGGCGGCCTGCTGGACATGCCGGACGACGAAGCCGTCGCCGCGGCGGTGGAAGCGCGGCGGATGAGCCCGATGCTGAACCTGGCGCCAAAGCCCGAGGCCCGCGCCGGCATCGACGCGGCGGCCCGGGCCTACCGCGGCCTCGTCGAAGGCGCCGGGGACCGCGCCCTGGCCAAGGGCGACTGTCCCTTCGTGGCCGGCATCGCCAGGGACCTGGCGGCGATCGACATCGCCGACGACCTGGGGCACGGCGGCTTCGTCCCGAAGTCCGCGGGCGCCTTCCTCGCCGGCAACCTGTTCGACGGCTTCCACACGGCCGCACTGGCCGTGGCCAATACCCTGTACGTATTGGCGCAGCGTCCCCACGTGCTGGCGGCCCTGCGCCGGTCGCCCGAGAAGATTGCCGCCGCCGTCTCCGAGAGTCTGCGGCTGGAGCCTCCGGTCATCCAGTTGAACCGGCTGACCACGGCGGAGGTCGCCTACGACGACGTGATCATCCCCCAGGGCGTGCAGGTGATGGTCATGTGGGGGGTGGGCAACCAGGACCCTGCGGCGTTCCCCGATCCCGAACGGTTCGATCTGGACCGACCGCAGCAGGGGGTGACGACCTTCGGCGGCGGCGCGCACATCTGCCCCGGCCGCTTCGTGGCGTCGCTGGCGGCGCGATGCATGGTCGAGACCGTGATCGCCAGCGGCCTCCAGGTCTCATTGGCCTCGGACGAGGACCATTGGCTGCCAGGCAGCGTGATGTCGCAACTGGCCCAGCTGCCGGTGGTGCTCACCAAGGCCGCCGCCACCTGAGCGCCGCAGGACGAAGAGGGCCGGCTCCGGGAACCGCCGGCCCGGTCTCCCAGGCGCCGATGGCGCGGCGCGGAGGCTTGCGCCTCTGCGCCTTCCATCCCCTACGCCGCCAAGGGCAGTCCGAGCGCTTCGGCGACCGCCGCATGTCGAACGGCGCCGCCGGCCACGTTCAGGCCCCGCCGCAGATGCGCCGAGCCGGCCAGAGCCTTGTCGACCCCTTCCCGGGCAATCTGCAGCACGAAGGGCAGGGTGGCGTTGTTCAGCGCCAGGGTGCTGGTCCGCGCCACCGCACCGGGCATGTTGGCGACGCAATAGTGGATCACGCCCTCTTCCACGAAGACCGGAGCCTCGTGGGTGGTCGCCCGGCTGGTCTCGAAGCAGCCGCCCTGGTCGATGGCGATGTCCACCAGCACCGACCCGCGCTTCATGCTCTTCAACATCGCGCGGGTGATCAGCTTTGGCGCCGCGGCGCCGGGGATCAGCACGGCCCCGATCACGACCTCGGCGTCCGCGATCGCCGCGGCGATGGCGGCCTTGGAGGCGAAGGCGGTCTTCACTTGCCCGTCGAACCGGGCGTCGAGCTCGGCCAGGCGCTGGGTGGAGATGTCGAAGATGGTGACGTCTGCGCGCAGTCCCAGGGCCATTTCCGCCGCATGCACGCCGGCGACCCCGCCGCCGAGGATCGCCACCTTCGCGGGCATGACGCCCGGAACCCCGCCCAGCAGGACGCCGCGACCGCCTTGGGCCTTCTCCAGATAATGTGCGCCGACCTGGACGCTCATGCGGCCGGCGACTTCGGACATCGGCCGAAGCAACGGCAGGCCGCCGCGGTCGTCGGTGACGGTTTCATAGGCGATGCAGGTGGCCCCCGAGCGGATCAGCGCCTCCGCCTGCGGTTTGTCCGCCGCCAGATGCAGGTAGGTGAACAGGGTCTGGTGCGGCTTCAGCCAGGCGCATTCGTGCAACTGGGGTTCCTTGACCTTGACGATCATGTCCGCGGCGGCGAACACGGTCTCGGCGTCGGCGACGATCTCGGCGCCCGCCGCCACATAGTCCGCATCCGAGAAATCGATGCCGGCGCCGGCGCCGGCCTGGACCGTCACGGCAACGCCGCGGCTGGTCAGTTCGCCGACCGCCTCGGGGGTCAGGCCGACCCGGTACTCGTGGACCTTGATCTCCTTCGGCACGCCGATACGCATGATTTCCCTCCTGACAGGATGTCTGATCGGGAAAATACGGCGCAGGTCACGGGGAAAGGTCCCGATCTTCGGCGTCCTGACCGCGATTTTGTGGAAGAAATCCTCATAGGCCGGGTCTGAACAGGATATCCTCCATGCTCGACGCCCTCGATCACAAGATCCTCGATCTGCTTGCCAACGACAGCAGCGTCACCGCCGCGCGCCTTGGCGAGCGGGTGGGGCTGTCGCCTTCCGCGGCGCATCGCCGGGTCAAGCTCCTGGAGGAGCGGGGGCTGATCAGAGGCTATCGCGCGCGCCTTTCGCCCCAGGCCCGGGGCAACCCGTCCATCGTCTTCGTCTCGGTGACCCTCAAGGACCAGTCCCAGGAAACCCTGTCCCGGTTCGAGGAGGCGGTCCGGCGCAACCCCGACATCGCCGAGGCCCACCTGATGAGCGGGGAGAGCGACTATCTTCTGAAGGTGCCGGTGCGCGCCGACGATGATTTCGAGCGCGTGCACCGCGATACCTTGGCCCGCCTGCCGGGCGTGCAGCGCCTGGTGTCCCAATTCGCGATCCGCACCGTCGTGGACGCCGACTGACAGGGCGAAGGCGCGCGCCGCGCCGCCCTGGGTCTGTCGGCCACGCAGGCTTTCATTGTGCGGCAGGTATGGCCGCGCTAACGGCAGGCGCCATGTCGATCCCAGAGCTCAACCGCCGCGCCCGACCCCAGCAGGCCCGCAGCCAGGCCACCGTGGAGCGGGTGTTGCTGGTGAGCGCCGAGCTGCTCGAGGAAGTCGGCGTCAACGGCTTCAACACCAATCTGCTGGCGCGGCGGGTCGGCGTCGGCGTCAGGGCCATCTACCGCTACTTCCCCAACAAGTGGGCCATCCTGGTGGCCTTGGCCGAGGGCTTTGGCGAACTGGAGCGAACCTGGGTGGGCGACCTGAAGCATCCCTCGGGCGCAGACCTCCAGGCGAGCATCGACCGGGCGATCGACGGGTACTACGAGGGCGCCAAGCGGCGCCCTGGCTACGCGGCCCTGCGCGCGGCCGCGCAGGCTTCGCCCGAGCTTCGCCTGGTGGATGAGCGAAGCAATCGCGCGCTGCAGGAGGATCTCGCCGCCGGCCTACGCGATTTCGGCGTCAAGCTTGACGACCGGCAACTGCGCACCCTGTGCCTCGTGATCATCGAAACCGCCAATCGCCTGCTGGACCTGGCCCTGCAGGCCGAGCCGGAGGAAGCGGCCCGGATCGTGACCGAACTGAAGCGAATGCTGCTGGCGTTCTTGCAGCTCTACGTCACGGAGTGACCGGGTGCGCGCGGCGGCTGGATGGCGGCCGCCACCGGCTCATGCGGCGGCAAGCAAGGCATACGGATCGAGACCCTTTGCCCGCAGCCGGCGGTGCGCATTTTCGTACTGGGTGGGACGCCCTATGCCCATCCTGGCCCGCGCCGCCTCGAGCGGCTCGGCGAGGAGCGCGCGCACATCCTGCTCGTAGATCTTGGCGGACGCCGCGCCGTGGCGGCGCGCTTCGCCGACGGCGCGAAAGACCGGCGCATCGGATTTGATGCTCGCCTGGAACTCCAGGGCGCCGATCCAGGCGATGAACCACTCGGTCAGGTCGTGATACTGGGCGCTGGTGAAGCCCAGGACGCACTGTTCGCCCAGGGCGTCGCGGCCGTATCCGGTCAGGATGTGGGCAAGGTCGTGCAGGTCCCGCAGCCGGTCGGTGAACCATTGCAGCTGATCCGGATGCCGCTCGATCCCGGGGAAGGCGCTCGCCTCGACGAGACCGGCCGCCGACAGGCCCTCTCTGCGCATGAAGGCGACATAGGCGTGGGCCACGCTGCCCTCGGGCATGGCCAGCAGGGTTTCGTGGTCATCCAGAATGTCTGGCAAATAGGGTTCAGACGTCATCAGGGATTGTCCGAGCGCGCTGGCGCAGAAGCGCTCGGCCAGGTTCACGTAGCGGCGGCTGGGCAGGCAGTCGGCCATGTAGAAGACCTGGGCCGTGTCCTCCTTGTCGGCGACCAGCTTGCGGAAATGCGTGAAGGCCTTCAGCGGGCGAAGCTTCTGCGGCGGGCGGTCAGGCGCGCGGAACGGGGCGTTGGAGAGCATGGCGACAAGTCCCGGCTGCAGTTGCGGTCATGGAGCCCACCGCCACGCTGCGCGAGCGTGCGGTCGACAGAAAGGATGTAATCACTTCCATATTTCATCGTCAATCTCCTGCAGCCGCGACGGCGCCGCGCGGGTCCGCGCCGCGTGGGCCGACCGAAAGGGCGCCGTCTGACCCGCCGCTCCCTTGGCGGCCCTCAGAACAGGCCCAGAGCCTTGAAGCTGGCCACGCCCTGGCGGCCGACCACAAGGTGGTCGTGCACGGCGATGCGCAGGGCCCGGCCGGCGTCCACCACCTGACGGGTCATGTCGATGTCGGCGGCCGAGGGGCTGGGATCGCCAGACGGGTGGTTATGCACCATCGTTTCGCAATGATACAACTATCGGAAAACATTGGATATATTCAGATTATCGCTGAGGTCTGATGGCTGTTATTGGGGGCGGTGGGCGAGCCGGTAGGTTCACGGTCCGTTTCCGTCCCGATCGCACCCTGTCGATGCCCTGTGGTCACGGCACTTGATCACCTTGTTGCGATCCCAGGTGTCGAGTTCGTCGCGAGGGTAGAGGACGGCTTTTCCAATTTTCAGGAACGAAGGCCCGATCTTGAGGGATCGCCAGTTTCGCAGCGTAGCGAGAGATACCTCGCCACGATAACGCGCGCTGACTTCCTCGGGCGTCAGGTACGTCTGATCCGCCATTTTCACCTCGCAAGCACTTCTGAAGCTCAGGCTGCTCGCGGGGGCGAGGCGCGCCGCCCGCTTCGTGTAGGTTGGAACGGCGCGAGCGTCCGGAAAGGCTGCCTCAACTGGTGTCGTGCAAACGGTGGTCCTTGGATAGAGGAGGGCTGGGAGCAACTTTCTATTTAAGCTCGATCCGCCAGCAGAAGCTGGAGTTCGAATCGCTCCTGGGGCGCCTACGCTAACGCGCGACGCGGTATCCGAGACCGCACCGGAGCGCTCAGCGGCTGCGCCGTCAGCCTTGCGATAGCGTTCGCTCTGGGTACGCAACCGGCTTGCGGCGCGGCCGGCGCGGTGCGAGCGTCGCCCTGGTCACAACACTAGGGAGAACCCCTGATGCGCCACGCCCTCATGATGATCGCCGCGGTCGGCATGCTCAGCATCGCCTCGGCGCCGGCCAACGCCGCCGCGACGCCGCCGTACAAGCTGAACTCGGCCGGCAAGTGCATCGGCGCCAACGGCCAGTTCGCCAAGGCCGACCTCTGCAAGACCCCAACAGCGCCGCCGGCGGCCGCGAAGCCGACGAAGTGCAAGGACCCGAAGACCAAGAAGTTCACCAAGTGCACCGCGCCGGGGGCGGTGCCGGCGTAGCTGCAGGCCATTACCTGGGCCATGCCGGTTCGTCTCGCGAGAGCGCGTTGACCAGGCGCAGCAGAAGCGCCCGATCGTCAGCGCGCTCAAGGGCGGCATAGGCGGCCAGAAGTTCCAGCGCGCCCGGCTGTATCAGCGCGGCGGGTACGTAGGCCGCCGCTTCGTCATCGCCGATCAGGGCGGCGACGGGGATGGCCAGCGCTGCGGCCAGCCGGGCGAGGGCGCTGACTGTGATCCTGTTGCGGCCCTGCTCGTAGCGCTGGAGCTGCTGATGAGAGCAGTCGGCCGCCGCGGCTACCGCCTGCAGTGTGAGCCCGAGGTGGTGGCGCTGCACCCGCAGGCGCGCGCCGATGGCGAGGTCGATAGGGTCGGGCTCCAACGGCGCGCCGGCGAATGTTCGAGGGGAATCGCTCAAGCGGAGCGGGCTCGTCTTGTAGGATTGGGGGCGTCAGCGATCACGGCTGTCAAGGTGGCGACGTCGGCGCTTGTGGAGTGCTCGGCGCCGTGGCCGCTGGCGGATCGGGAAGATATTTGACCACGATGTAGCGGCTCTCGTGGTCCTTCATTTCCCGGGCGACGCCGAAGGACGAGCGATTGCCGCTGTAGTAGCCGCCGCCATAGGTCCCGTTGACGTTGCCGAACGACGAGCCGGTGACGCCGGTCACTTCGTCCTGTTCACCTTCGAGGATCACCGCATCGCCGCCGGCGGTTCTAGCGGCCCTCGCGATGTCGGTCTCCAGGCCCGACATGCGGATGGCGCCGTAGATCCCCGTCTTGTGCCGGCGGTCGCTGAGCGAACCCAGCACCTGATAGCGGCGGGGCGGGTCGCCGCGGAGCCAGAAGTCCACGCCGTCGATGGTCTTGCGCTCGCCGCCCTGGCCCTCGTGCACCGCGTTGCGGCCTTCGTACTGGAGAAACTCAGGACCGGCAGCGACCACTGTGGGCGCGGCGCACGCCGCGATGCCTGCGGCGATCGTGAGTGCGAATATGAGCTTGCGCATGCGCCCCCCTGGCCTGCATCTCGGAGTTGAAGCCTAGAGGATTGCATGCCTGACAGCTAGCTCATGACGCCGCCGTGGTAGGAGCACGTCCCTTGATGATGGAGGCTGAAGCTGTAGGTCCCGTCCCGGCACTGCGCGGTGGCGCCCGGGGGAGGAGAGGGGGCCCGAACAGGCCGGTGGACGACCACGCCGTCGCTGTTGATGTAGGTATCGCCGCGGTGTCCGCGGGCGTCCGCCGCGCCGCCGGCGGCCATAGCGACGCTCAGGGCAAGGGTGAGGAGCCGCATGTGTCTCCCCACCCGCGGCTGAGTTGATGCCATCCTGGCCTGAAGTGGAAGGTGTTGCGCCGCTGGTGCCGGGTGCGATGCCGGTGCGGTACATCGCTCTGCGTGCGAGAGTTCAGCGGCGCAAGGGGCATTTGGCGCCCGGACCTAGACGTTCAGCGGCGAGCTAGCCGCTTTGCCCGCCCGCCTCGGACATTCCATGACGTGCTCGCGGCCCTCGCCGCTGCTTCGCCCGCAGGTCCTTAGTGGCGACGCGGAAACGCTTCCCGATCTCGTTGGAACTGGAGGGAGCGCCGCCGCCGCCGTGCCGCGCCGCACGGGGACACCCACCTTGCCGGCCAGCCTCGTCGGGAGCACCGCAGGCCTAGGCCGGCGAGCCCTGCGCCAGGCCGACGCCCTCGCTGCTGCGGCGGCCATATTGCCGCGGGGAACAGTTCATGATTCGCTTGAATGCTGTGCTGAAGGACTTCTCCGAATCGTAGCCCAGCGCAGATCCGATCTCGGCCAGGGATAGCCGCGATGTGGTCAGGCGGTCAGCCGCCCGCATCATGCGCCAGCGTGTCAGGTACTCCATGGGCGAGAGGCCGACGGTCTTCTTGAAGGTCACCGCGAAGGCGGTGCGCGACATGCCTGCCGCCCTGGCCAACGCCTCAAGCGTCCATCGCCTGCCAGGCGCTCCGTGCATCGCCGCAATGGCCGCGTGCAGCCGCCGGTCGGCCAGCGCGAAAAGCCATCCCGATCCTTCCGCGGTCCGGTTGGACAGATAGTGCCGCAGCGCCTGGACCAGCACCATGGTCGCCAGCTGCTGGGCGACGATGAAGTCGCCGGGTTGCCCCTCGGCAAGCTCCTGTCGCATCCGTTCGACGCACCAGCGCAGGGTCGTCGCGCCCGGCGTATCCCGGATGTGCAGGAGCGGGGGGAGGGCGTCCAGCAGCAAGGCCGCCGGCCCTTCGGCCAGCGTGAAGTAGCCGCCAATGCTCAGATAATCGCCCCCGCCATTGCGGGTGACGATGCCGCCGGTGGGCTCCGCGGGAAGCACCTCGCTCACCGGGATCGGTAGCACGGACAAGTCGCTGGCGATGCGGAAGGGCCGGCCCCGCGGCAGCAGGAAACATTCCCCCGCGCCCACCTGCACAGGAGGTTCGCCCTCGACGACGATCCAGCACGACCCTTTCACCACGGCGTGGAACTTGATGCCGTCGTGGGGCCCGAAGCTGATGGCCCAGGCGCCGCCCGCATCGAAGCCCCCTGAAACGTAGCTGTGCAGCTTCAGCAGTGCGAGCACGTCCGAAAGGGGATCCATTGTGTGAATCCTGAACGATCGAAAACTAATTTCGTACTTACGGGCGTGTAGCGTTCAGGATCAACCGTCTAGGCTGTGATGGCAAGCCTGAAAACGGAGAGGCCTCATGCGTGTGTTCGTGACCGGCGCCACGGGCTGGGTTGGCTCTGCGGTGGTCCAGGACCTCCTGGCCGCGGGCCATCACGTCGCCGGTCTCGCCCGGTCCGCAGCCGGCGCGGACAGGCTGGCGGCGACGGGCGCCGAGGTGGTGGGGGGCTCCATCGAGGACATCGAGGTGCTGAAGGCCGCGGCGCGCCGGGCAGACGGCGTCATCCATACCGCCTTCAATCATGACTGGTCGCGGCTTGCCGAGAACTGCGCAGCCGACAAACGCGCCATCGAAGTCCTGGGCACGGAACTGGAAGGCTCGGAACGCCCGCTGATCGTGGCCTCCGGCGTCGTCCTGCTCGCGCCAGGACGCCTGGCGACCGAGGCCGACGCGGCCCCGCCGGTCACGGCGGCGTTCCCGCGCGCCTCGGAGGCGGTCGTCCTGGATCTGCGTGAGCGGGGCGTGTGGGCGACGACGGTGCGCCTGGCGCCGACGGTGCACGGTGTCGGGGACCATGGCTTCGTACCGCGCCTGGCGGGCATCGCTCGCGATAGGGGCGTGGCGGCCTACGTCGGCGATGGCCGCAATCGCTGGCCAGCGGTTCACCGCCTGGACGCCGCCCGGCTCTTCCGCCTCGCACTCGAGGATCCGGCGGAGGGTCCATTTCATGCGGTGGCTGAGCAGGGCGTCGCCCTGAAGGACATCGCCGAGGCCATCGGGCGGCAGTTCGACCTGCCGGTGGTCTCGATATCGCCGGACGAAGCGGCAGAGCACTTCGGCTGGTTCGCGCCCTTCGCAGGCATCGACGCCCCCGCCAGCAGCGAGCGCACGCGCGCGATCCTGGACTGGAATTCCGAGCAGCCGGGCCTGCTCGAGGATCTCGCCAGGCCCGACTATTTCAGCCGCTGACCTGCCGGCGGTCTGACAGACATCCTCCAGGAGACAAGGCCATGCGCATCTTCGTAACCGGCGCCACGGGCTTCATAGGGGCAGCCGTCGTCGACGACCTGCTGACCGCTGGCCACGAAGTCATCGGGTTGGCGCGTTCCGCGGCGGCGGCCGGCAAGCTCAAGGCGCGCGGCGTGAAGGTTCATCGCGGCGCGATCGAGGATATGGACGGCCTTCGCCGGGCGACCGCAGAGGCGGACGGTGCGGTCCACGCGGCATTCTTCCATGCCTTCTCGCAAGCCAGCCTCGGCGCGCGTCTGCGGGTCCTCGTCGGCGGGGCCCCATCCGGCATCGTCGAGCGCTTCATGACAGCGGCCGTCGAGGTGGACCGGCGTGCGATCGAGGCGCTCGGCGGCGGCCTGCGCGGCGGCGGGCGACCGCTTGTGGTCGCCTTTCCGACCATGGCGATGGCCCCGGGGCGCCTCGCCCTCGAAGACGACCTGGCCGATCCGGCCGCCGTCGGCGGTCTGAGGGCTCGTTCGGAAAGGGCCGCCGTGGTCCTGGCGGACCGCGGTGTCAGGGCGACGATCGTTCGCCTGCCGCCCTCGGTGCATGACGAGGCCAGGCAGGGCCTCGTCACCCGTCTGATCGAGGTCGCTCGCAAGACCCGGCGCTCGGGCTACGTGGGGAACGGGGAGAACCGGTGGAGCGCTGTGCACCGCTGCGATGCGGCCCGGTTGTTCAGGCTCGCCCTGGAGACGGGCGAGGCGGGCGCCCGATACCATGCCGTGGCGGAGCACGGCATCGCCATGCGCGACATTGCGGAGGTGATTGCCGAGCAGCTCGGTGTCCAGGCTGAGAGTCTCTCTCGCCGGGAGGCGGCCCAGCGGTTCAGCTGGCTTGCGCCGTTTGTCGGTGCGGACAATCCGGTCTCTAGCCTGGCCACCCAGCAACGCCTGAACTGGGTCCCGGTCCGTCCGCCATTGATGGTCGATATCTCGGCCGCGCTTCATGCGACGAGCGCTGGGGCGCCGGCCACCGCCACTTGAGCCGGCTCTCGGCTCCTCACCCACAGCTTACGACCTTGGCCGCCCTCGCAAAGCCCGCGGCGTCCGCCCTGCTACAACAAGGATCTCATCGATGCGAATGACCGGCCTTGCGCCCCTGGCCCTTGCCCTCTCCCTGGCGATGACCCCGCAGACCCGCGCGGAACCCGTGAACTCCGGTGTTCCGGGGATGATCTTCGATCACGACGTGCCGGTCACCATGACCGACGGGGTGCAGCTGCGCGTCAACATCTATCGTCCGGAAAAGGCCGGCCGCTATCCGGTGCTGATGCTGATGGGGCCGTACGGCAAGGATACCAGCATGGCCGACGCGCCAGCCTACAGGACGTCCTGGGCCAAGCTGATCGCCAAGTTCCCGGACCTCTGCAAGGCGTCCTCCTGCCGCTACATCCGCTTCGAGGCGCCCGATCCGGAACGCTGGGTCGCTAACGGCTACATCGTCATCCACGCCGACGTGCGCGGCGCCGGCGCCTCGCCGGGCGTGCTCGACCCGTTTTCGCCGCGCGAGACCGAGGACTACGCGACCTTGGTTACCTGGGCGGCGCACCGACCCTGGAGTTCGGGAAAGGTCGGGCTCATCGGCACGTCCTTCCAGGCGATCAACCAGTATCAGGTGGCCGCGCTTCATCCTGAGGGCCTGGCGGCGATCCTCCCCTGGGAGGGGGCCTTCGACCAGTATCGCGAGATCGCCTACTACGGCGGTATCCTGAACCCCGCCTGGGAGTTCTGGTGGACCCACCAGGTCGTGACCAACCAGAACGGCAACGGCGAGACGCCGCTCATCGATTCCATCAGCGGCGGCAGGGATACCGGGACGCCGCTGCTGGCCGGCGTGCTGAAACAGAACCGCGTCGATCCGGTCGAGGCCTTCGCCCGGCATCCGTTCGACGACGCCTACTATCACCAGCGTACGCCGGACGGACGAGAGATCACCGTCCCCATGCTCGACGTGGCCAACTGGACCGATTGGAGCACCGCCGGCTACTTCGCTGCGGCCAGCCCGCAGAAGTGGCTGCGCATCCAGGCGGGCGACCATCTGACGCCCTTCTACTCCGAGGAGGCGCTGGCCCTGCAGAAGCGGTTCTTCGACCACTTCCTGAAGGGCGTGGACAACGGCTGGGAAAATGAGCCCAGGGTCGCCGTCCAGGTCCGGCGACCCGATGGCGCCGCCTGGCGGTACGCCACGACGTGGCCGCTGCCGCATACGCAGGGGGAGCGCTGGTATCTCGACGCCGCGACCGGGTCGATGGCGGCGACTTCCCAGGCGCCCGCGCCCACCGACAAGTCCTACCCGGGGCTGGGCGAAGGCCTGACCTTCACCAGCGCGCCCTTCGACCGGGAGGTGGAATTCACCGGCCCGATCGGGGTCAGGCTCTGGGTCAGCGCCTCCACGGCCGACATGGATATATTCGCGGCGGTGCGGCTTATCGATCCCCAGGGACGGGACGTCACCTTCATGGGCAACAGCGATCCGAACGTCCCGCTTGGCCTGGGCTACCTCCGGGTGTCGCACCGCGCCACCGACCCCGCCCGGTCGACCGCGTTCAGCGCCTTTCATCCGCACCTGGCCTCGGAGCCCATGACGCCCGGGCAGCTCTATCCCGTGGACGTGGAGTTCACCGAACCGACCAGCATCGTGGCGCCGAAAGGCTACCGCCTGGCGCTGACGGTCCAGGGCAAGGACTTCGGGTACGGCCCTGGCGCCAACACCGTTCACGCCAGGGACTATGAGCTTCCCAACTCGAGCAACTCCGGCCTCTTCTTTGCTGCGCATCCAAACCGCGATCCGGCTGTCTTTGGGGGGACCGACACGATCGCTACGGGGGGAGAGCACGCCTCCTACCTGCTGCTGCCGCGCATAGGGCCCCGTCCATAGCCCTGGGACCTTGGTGGCGGAGCCGGCGCCGGACCGCCGGCATGGAAAGCGCCTCGCCTTTCATCGGCGCTGCGGGGGCGGGGACCTCGGGCAGGTCGGCCCGGCTCCGCAGATCGGCGTGTCAAGGGTCGGCCGGGCCAGATCCAGGCTTCCCAATGGCGAGCTGTGGTCAGCTCGCCTGGGCCCAAGCCACCGCGTCTGCGCCAGCAGGGATGCGCACAGGGCTCGATGGATCATTCACTGCGCGCCATACCGCTTCGGCGACATCCTGTGGATGCGTAATCGGTCCCGGCTCGCTGAACCTCGCCATGAAGCCCCTGACGAGCTCGGCATAGGCCGCATGGTCGAGACCCTGCATGCGGGCGCCGCCGTTCTCCGCAAACCGGGTCTCGGGCGCACGGCCCGGAATCACGAGGTGCGCGCGAACATTGAACTGTGCGACTTCCAGCGCCACGGACTCGGTGAGGGCGTTTACCGCCGCCTTGCTCGCGCTGTAGGCGGCGATGAGTGGCAGGGGCCGCAGCGTGACGGATGATGTGACATTGACGATGACGCCGGCGCCGCGCTCCCTGAATTGCGGCAGTACCGCCTGCATCATCGCCATCGTACCGAAGGTGTTGGTCTCGAAGACCTCGCGCATCGTTGCGATGGCGGCGACCTCGAAGGGCGCCGCCGCGCCAACGCCGGCATTGTTGACGAGGGCGTCGATCGGCCCCGCGGCCTCCACGGCCTGATCGACGCTCCCCGGATCCGTGACATCGAGGGCGATGACGCGGAGGTGCTCGGAGCGCGGTAGCACGTCGTCGCGCGGCGTGCGCATCGTGGCGACGACCTTCCAGTCGCGATCGAGGAAGTATTTTGCGGTTTCGAGGCCAAAGCCAGACGAGCAGCCGGTGATCAGGACGGTCTTCATACGTACTCTCGAAGGTGGATGGACAACGCCAAAATGCTAGACCACCGATTGAGGACTAACTATAACTCAGGGTCCGCAAAATATTAGCGAAAGTCCTGATTTGATCGACCCTCTGGCGGAGGTCGTGACGCTGCTTCAGCCGAGCGCCCGCTATTCGAAGCTCGTCACCGGCGCCGGGCCTTGGCGCATCCGCCGCTCGGACGCGGGGGAGCCCTTCTATTGCGTGGTTCTCGAAGGCGGTTGCCGCCTGGCGGCCGGCGGGAATGGGCCGCTGGAACTCCATTCGGGGGATTTCGTCCTGGTCCCCGAGGTGTACGGCGTCGCGATGTCCAGCCTCGCGCCGTTGCCGGACGACGCCGGCGAAAGTACGCCCGTGGCGGTGGCGGCTGGCGAGTTCCGCATCGGCGATCAGGAGGGCTCGGCCGATCTGAGGATGCTGATCGGTCACTGCAGCTTCGGCTCTCCCGATGCGGACCTGCTGGTGTCGCTGCTGCCCCAGATCGTCCATGTACGTGGCGAGCCCCGCCTGGCCACATTCGTCCAATTGGTGCGCGATGAGTTCCGTGAGCGTCGTCCGGCGCGCGAGGTCATTCTCGCCCACCTGCTCGAGGTCCTGATGATCGAGGCGCTCCGTGCCACGGCTGCGCCCCCCGCTTCCCCCGGGCTCGTGCGAGGGCTCGCCGACGAGCGCCTTGCCGCGGCGATCCGTCGGATGCACGAACAGCCGACGGTGGGGTGGACGGTCGCACAGCTGGCGAAGGAGGCGGCCCTGTCCCGCTCGGCCTTCTTCGAGCGCTTCAGTCGTGCCGTCGGCCTGGCTCCGATGGCCTATCTGCTGAACTGGCGCATGGCGCTGGCCAAGAACATGCTCCAGCGCAACGAGGCAGGCATGGCCGAGATCGCGGAGCGCGTCGGCTACGGCTCGGCGAGCGCGTTCAGCGTCGCCTTTGCGCGCCACGTCGGGCTACCGCCGGCCCGCTATGCGCGCCAGCAAGCCATGCCCGCCGCCTTGACGTCGCTCTGACAAAGGCACGCGTAACCCCGGGACGGGGCGCTGCGCCTTGGACCTCGAGCTGGGGCTGCAGGAACGAAGCGCCGGCCTGATCCCCTTCGTGAGGTCGTCTAACCGTGGGCGCTCTCGCGTGAGCTCAGCTTGCCGCGTCACTGCTACCGGCGCCCCTGCGCGTCCTGACCCAGCCTGATCACGGGCGCCGCAGAGGGGAGGGGGAGGGCGGGACTGGGTTTGGCGAACCTTTTTGCCGGAGCCACACGATGTCCCTGAAGACCATTGTCGAGACCCTCGGCGGCGACCTCTATGACGGCGGGCGGCGCGCCAACATCCCGGCGCCCGGCCACAGTGCGCTCGACCGCTCCGTATCGCTGCTGCTGCAGGGCGGCCGCGTCATCGCCCATGCCTTTGGCGGCGGCGATTGGCGGGAGGTCCTCGACCACCTCCGTGGCCTAAACCTGATCGACGCCGCCGGCGCGCCCCTGTCCGTCGCAGCGGCCGCTCGGAGCGCAGCGGTGGGCCCGTTGCCGACGCGACTGGAGCGCCGGGACGCAGCCTTGCGGCTGTGGGAGGGCGGCCGCGCGATCGGCGGCAGTCTTTCGGAGCGGTACTGCCGCGCCAGGGGCCTGCTCGGCCGCCTGCCCGGCGATGCGGCCCTGCGGCACAATCCGCAGACCCCGGTTTCCGCCTATCGGCACGATGGGCCTGCCCGCCCGGCCTTGCTGGCCGCGATCCGCGCGCCGGACGGAACGCTCACGGCCGTCGAGGTGACCTACCTGACACCCCAGGGCCGGCGCGCCACCGACCTTCGCCTGTCGCGCAAGACCGTCGGGACCATGCCCGCCGGCTGCGCCATCCGCCTCGATCCCGCCGCCGAAGCGATGCTGGTCGGCGAGGGCGTCTTCACCACCTGCTCGGCCTGCGCCTGGTTCGGCCTGCCAGGCTGGGCCCTGGGGTCTGCTCACAATCTTCGGTCCTGGAGCGCACCGCCGGGGGTGCGCTGCGTCGTGATCGCAGCCGATCGCGGGGAGGCGGGGGAGCGTTCGGCCGCGAAGCTGCTTCGGCGGCTCGAGAATATGGGGGTGGCGGCGGCCGTGGCGCTGCCACCACCACCGCATGGCGACTGGAACGATTGGGCTCGCGCTGTCGGCCTCGGCTGTCGGCACGGGCGGGTGGACCGAGTGTCGGCGACGTAGAGGGCGGGCGTCGCGCCGCCGGCCTTGGTCCGGGGCCGGCGGGAGGAGGGGGGAAGGGACCTGGCGGGTGAGCCGGGTGGGAAATGGGTCTTCGCCCGGCGGGAGTTCCGCCATGAGCGAGCAACAGGACCTGTTCGGCGTCAGGGTCGCCGAGGCGCCCAGCCGTGGGCTCAGCCCGAGGATTGGCGCAGGCGGTGTCGACGCCGTCGCCACCCTCGATGAGGAGGCCACGCTTGAGCAGCTGCTGACGCGGTGCGGGGCGCGCGGTCCCGAACGGCTGGCCGCTCGACTGCTGTCGAGGTTCGGGGGGATCGGGCGGGTGCTGGGCGCACCGCCCGCAGACCTCGCGCGCGAGGCGGGAGAGCAGGTGGCGATCGAGCTTGGCGTGCTGCACGCCCTGCTGGTGCGAGCCCTGGAACATCCCTTGCGCCAGCGCCCGGTGATGAGCTCCTGGACGGCCGTCCGGGACTACCTGCGGGCCAGGCTTGGTGCGCTTCCCCGCGAGGCGTTCCACGTCCTCTTCCTGGATCGGAAGAACCAGCTCATC
The DNA here is from genome assembly GCF_049446115.1 of Caulobacter sp. KR2-114. Lineage (NCBI taxonomy): Bacteria > Pseudomonadati > Pseudomonadota > Alphaproteobacteria > Caulobacterales > Caulobacteraceae > Caulobacter > Caulobacter sp. KR2-114. The sequence continues at coordinate 351,358 of NZ_JBMSEC010000001.1, read as the reverse complement.
GCCGACGAGCGGATGGGCGAGGGCTCGGTCAACCATGCGCCGGTCTATCCGCGCGAGGTGGTTCGCCGCGCCCTTGAGTTGTCGGCCAGCAGCCTCCTTCTCGCCCACAATCACCCATCCGGTGATCCGGCGCCGTCCTCGGCAGATATCGACATGACGCGCCAGGTCGTCGAGGCGTGCCGGCCGCTCGGCATCGCTGTGTACGACCACTTCATCGTCGGTGGCGACCGGGTCGAGAGCTTGAAGACATTGGCGCTGATGTAGCTGCGTCGGTGATGACGAGGGCCGGGGGACTCCCGCGCGGGCCCACGCCATGCCCAGGCTTTGGGGCGCGCACTCTGGTGTGCAGCGCTCGCCTCAAGCTGTCTCATCCCTGCCGTTGGCGGCTTGGGGCGTTGCGAGCGCATCGGCGTAGCGGCGAAGGGATCGTGCAAGATCGGCGACTTCGCGTTCGGACCAGCCGGACAGGGCGCGCCGGGCGAGGCGCTCGCGCGCTTCGTCGATCTGCCGCGCCATCGTTCGGCCAGACGCTGTCGGACGCAGTTCGCGCTGGCGGCCGTCCGTTGGGCTCGGCTGTCGCTCCACCAGTCCGAACTCCACCAGCTTGGCGATCTGGCGGCTGACGGTGCTATGGTCCCGGCCAACGCGGCCTGCGAGCTCCACCACGCCAATCGGGCCCAGCCGTTCCGTCAGCACGAGAAGCGGGAAGAGGGCCCGATCGAGCCTTATCTGCGCCTCCCGCATCAGCACCTCGTCCCGATCGGGTCGGTTGATGAAGGCGACGACGTCGAGGACGGCATCGTGAAGCTGCGACAGCAGGATACTGCTCGGTGCATTATGCACGGACATTGACTCCGGCCGCCGTTCGATCTAGTCCGTTCATTATACACGGATATCAGTCCCCCGAAAGGCCCCGCCCCATGAAAGCCGCCGTCGTCGAGGAAGCCGGCCGCCTGCCGGTCTACGCCGATTTCGCCGAGCCGGTTGCCGGCCCCGCCGAGGTTGTCGTCCAGGTGACAGCGTCCGCCTTGAGCCAGCTTGCCCGCGGTCGCGCCGCCGGCGCGCACTACAGCGCGACGGGCGAATATCCATTTGTCGCCGGCGTCGACGGTGTTGGCCGGCTTGAGGACGGACAGCGCGTCTATTTCCTGCTGCCACGCGCGCCCTTCGGCGCCATGGCCCAGCGCACCGTCGTATCCGATGGACAGTGGGCGCCGCTCCCCGACGAACTGGACGACGTGATGGCCGCGGTCCTGGCCAATCCAGGCATGTCATCCTGGGCGGCGTTGACTGAGCGCGCCAGGCTGAGCCCCGGCGAAACCGTGCTCATCAATGGCGCGACCGGGACCGCGGGCCGGCTGGCGGTGAAGATCGCGCGCCATCTCGGCGCCGCCCGCGTGATCGCAACGGGTCGCAACCTTGCGGTGCTCCAAACCCTGGACGCCGACGCGACCGTGCCGCTTAGCCAGGACGAAGACGCGATCGAAGCGATCCTGCGCGCGCATTTCGCAGACGGTGTCGATGTCGTCCTCGACTATCTCTGGGGGGCGAGCGCGCGATCGATCCTCGCCACTGCTGCGAAAGCGGGGCCCGCCGGAGTTCCGATCCGCTTCGTTCAGATCGGGGCGGCGGCCGGTCCTGAGATCGCCTTGCCGGCGGCGGTGCTCCGCTCTTCCGCAATCGAGATGAAGGGGAGCGGGCTCGGAAGCGTCGGCCTTCCCCGGCTCATGGCCGCGATCGACGGAGTATTCAGGGCCGCATCCGTAGCGGGCCTGACGCTCGACTACGATGCCGTCCCCCTTGCCGAAGTGTCGAGCCAATGGGCGACCGAAGGGCGGCGGGTGGTCTTCTTGCCGGACTGAGAAGGCCGGCGATCGACCCGATTCCTCGAAGCTTCGCGCCCTCAGCCCGGGGGCTGCGGGACGTCGCGCCCGGTTGGTCTGGATCCCGTCGTCATATGGCGCCGACCGGCGCGTGCCGGGCCGGCGAGAAGGACCTGCGCGCGCGATGCTGGCTGAGCGAAGCCCTTGGCTCCGATGACCTCGCCACCCCTCGGCGGCGCCCACAAGGGGCGCTGCGCTCGAAGCCCTTGTGGGCGCCGCCGACGGTCGGCGCGGGACGGTCACGAGCCGACGAGCTCGCCTCCCCAACCCGCAAAGGGCTTTGCCATGCATCCTTCCTTCACGCCCTCCGCCGACCGCCTTACGCCCTATGAGGCGCAAGCCGCCTGCCTCGAGGATCCGCGCCCGCATCCTGCCGAGGCGGCGCTGCAACAGCTCGGGTGCTGCCTGATGACGGAGCTGCTCGACATCGTCGGCGAGACCGCCCTGGAAGACTTCCAGGGGCTCATCGGCGAGGCGCTCATTGGCGCCTTCCACGCCGTGTCCCAGCGGATCGAACGGGAGGCGGACAAGGCCCGCGACACCCTTGGAGGCCTGGTGCGTGACTTCGATGGTTCCGAAGTGCTCGACGTGGAGATCCAGGCGGCGACGGCCCGTGCCCGGTGCTCCGACGTAGCGATGCTGGCGATGGAGATCGTACGCGACGCGGCCGCGGCGGCTTATGCCACCGCGACCGGCGAGGTCTGGAGCCCATGGAAGGGGTCGGTGCGGGCTTCGCGCCTCAGTGCGGCGCAGATCGAGGCTCGCGACGCCCTGCGCGCGGCGCGCGCCAGAAAGCATCGAAGCCGTGACGCGGGCGCGACCATCGTCGCCTTGCGGGCAGCGCCGCAGGCCGACACGGCTGAGGACGCAGGCCGCCTCTTCGACGCCTTGAACTGGGCGCGCGAACGTTGGCCGGACATGGCGTTGGCCACGTCGGGCGCCAGGGGCGCCGAGAAGCTGGCGATCAAGTGGGCGCAGCAGAAAGGCGTCCCCCTGGTGCTGGCCAGGGCCGACTTCGATCGGCACGGCCGGTCCGCGCCGTTTCGGGCCAATGAGGAGATGCTGGCGCTGGAGCCAGTCTGCGTCCTGACCCTGGCCAACTCGGTGAACCCCTTGAGGGCGTCGGCGGCGAAGCCCTTCGGACCGGCGTTGAGCCTGGCGCAGAAGGCGGAGGAGCACGGCCTGCTGCATCACGCGGTCAAAGCGCGACGCTGACGGGTCCCGGGGAGCATGAACAGCTGCGGCCGCGTCGGGGCGGGCCTGATGCGGCGCCCCCGGGGTGTTGCGACGCGGTGGCAGACCGGAAGGAAAGGCGGCCGCCCGGGGGCTCGACATCCACGGGCGGCCAGGTGGCAGCGCGTCCAGGGAGGAATTTGGCGCGTCTGGTGTTGCGCACAAGGTCTCTTCCAGTGCGGCAAGGATCCATAGTCTTGGCCGCATCGATTGATCCAATATTGAATTTCATTGTGCTGATTGCTGGAGAATATCGATAGCACCGGTGATGAACCGGGGCAGCGCACCAGTCACCCGTAAACGCTAGTTGCTCCGCCCGGCTCAGTCCCGCGCTTCAAATGACGTCGCCGTGGCAGGCGCTGGAGGGCGCGGCCGCCTCCGTGATCATCGAAGTGATATGTCCCGCGAATAGGTGGGCTGCGAATTAATATTGGATCGTGCTTTTGATCGCCACTAGCGTCAATTCGGCCGCCTCCAGTTCAATTCAAGTGGAGGTAAGTCAGCGTGCCCGTAAAGTGCAGTTATTGCCAAGGGGCAACTGGATGGGGTGGCGATATCTCTGCGTGTTCAGGCGTTGACTAGTTTGCTCTGGACAATGAACTAGGCAATCTCCGCCGAGAGTTAGCTCGCTCGAGGCGCGATATGGGGTGGATTGTGCGCCGATCTCGAGGCCGGATGGGCGTGAATAGTTAAGTCGTGCTCTCAACAACGATCGGCCCAAGGCCGCAATAGACACTCTGGGGGAGTGACCATGAAGGTAACCACCGCTTCGATCCTGGCGCTGGCGTGGGCCGGCGCTGCAACCGTCGTCGCGCCGGGCCGCGCCGCCGCCGCCGATGCGGAGACGTCGGCCGGTTCGACAACGCAGATCGGCGAGATCGTCGTCACCGCGCAAAAGCGCGAGCAGACAATCCAGACGGTTGGGATGTCGATCCAGGCTGCGTCGGGCGACGCGCTCGTCCAGCGGGGGGTCAACAGCACGGGCGACCTGGTCAAGCTGGTGCCAGGCTTGACCGCATCGGACACCGGCTATTCGGGCGCGCCCCAGTTTGGCATCCGCGGGGTGATCTACCTGGACCCGTCGCTCGCGGCCAATCCCACCGTCAGCACCTACAACGACCAGGTCCCGCTGCCCTTCTCCATCGAGGCCCTGGGTTCGACGCTGGATCTGGAGCGGGTGGAGGTGCTCAAGGGGCCCCAGGGCACGCTGTTCGGCGACAACGCCACGGGCGGCGGCATCAACTACATCGCCGCCAAGCCCACCAAGACGTTCCAGGCCGGGACGGATGTCCAGTACGGCCGGTTCAACACCCTCGACGCGCAAGGTTTCCTCAGCGGGCCGGTGTCGAGCACGCTGGATGCGCGCATCGCCGTGCGCACCGTGCAAGCCAACGGCTGGCAGAAGAGCTATGTGACCCCCGGCCTGACGCTCGGCGCGCGCAACTTCTGGACGGGGCGCCTGACGCTCAACTGGACACCGACATCCCGGCTGAGGGTCGTCGGAACGCTGTCCGGGTTCGTCGATCATTCGCAGTCGACCGCGCCGCAGTTCGAAGGCTATGCGCCGCTGAGCCCCGTGCCCGCGTCGGCCAACATCCAGAACTTCCCGATCGCGCCCGCCAATGCCCAGGCCGCCGCCTGGTCTCCCTGCGTCAACGATGCGCCGTTCAACAATCACTGCGTCGGCTATCGCCGCAACAACCGCTTCTACCTGGCCTCCATCCGGGCCGACTACGACCTGGGCGGCGACATCACCCTGACGTCGCTGACCTCGTACGAGCGATTCCTGCAATACCAGCCGCTCAACCAGGATGGGACGATCTACCAGGACGCCCAGACGATCAACACCGGCCACCTGGGGACGACCTACCAGGAGTTCCGCCTCTCGGGCCGGATCCTCGGCCATGGCGCGTGGATTGTCGGCGTGAACTATCAGAACGACGACATCGCCGAGAAGAGCAACCTGACGGCCCCGGACTCCTCGGCCGCGCACATCATTCCGGCCATCGGCATCAACTCCACGGCGGCCATCGACGCGCACACCTATGCGGTGTTCGCCCATGGCGAGCTCCCGGTGACCTCGAACCTGACCGTCGAGGCAGGGATCCGCTATACCCGGTCCAATCAGGATTTCGTCGGCTGTCAGCGCGACAACGGCAACGGCATTCTGGCCGCCTTCTACAACGCCGCCTTCGGCACCCATGACGTGGCTGGCGGTTGCACGACCCTGCACGAGAGCGCCGCGGGGATCACCTCCGTGCAGGTGGTCTCAAAGCTGGACGAGGACAATGTCTCATTTCGCGTCGGCGCGAACTGGAAGGTCGCCCGCGACGTGATGCTCTACGCGAACATCAGCCAGGGCTATAAGGCGGGGGCCTATTCTGGGCTCTCGGCGACCTCGGACTTCCAATATGACCCGGCGGTGCAAGAGAAGCTCCTTGCCTACGAGGTGGGCTTCAAGAGCGAGCTGTTCAATCGGACCTTGCAACTCAACGGCGCTGGCTTCTACTACGACTACACGAACAAACAGATCCAGGGTGACGAGCGCGACGTCATCTTCGGCGCCCTGGCCAAGCTGGTGAACGTGCCCAAATCGCACGTGGAAGGCTTCGAAGTTTCGGCCATCTGGCGGCCCGTGGCCGGGCTGACCCTGACGCCCGTCGTCAGCTACGCCCACAGCCGCATCGACGGCAACTTCACGCAGTACAACTACCTGGCCCAGCTGCAGAACTTCACCGGCGAGCGTTTTCCAGGGGTCGCAGAACTGCAGGCCGACGTCGACGCGCAGTACGCGTGGGACTTTTCAGACTCGGTCCGCGGCTTCGTCGGCGTGAACGTCAACTACCAGGGCAGCTCCAACAGCGCCTTGGGGGACCTGCCGCGAACCCGGCTGCCGTCCTACACCCTGGTCGATCTGCGCGCCGGCATCGAGAAGGGGCCGATCCGGGTGCAGGTCTGGGGCAAGAACGTCTTCAACCGCTACTACTACACCGCCCAGATCCACTCGCTGGACACCTACATCCGCTACGCTGGCATGCCGGCGACCTATGGCGTCACGATCTCCTATCGGTATCGCTAACGCCGCCCCTCGCAGACGGCGCCAACGCCTCCAGCCGCTGGGGCGGGTGGGGGCATGGAGCGCGGGCGCATGGGCTCGCGCTCCTACGCTGCGCCGGAGCGCTCATCGACACGCGAGCAGACGGAATGCCTCGGGAACTTCAGGAATTGGCGCTCCCGCGCCTGATCGCCTAACGCTCCCCGTACATCGACCTTCGGACCGCGGCCCGTCGCGGAGAACAGCCCAGGCGTAATCACCATGGACCTCATCATCAAGGGCGGCGAGATCGTCGACGGGACCGGGGCGGACAGGTTTCGCGGCGATGTCGGGGTCAAGGACGGCAGGATCGTCGCGGTCGGCAAGGTCGAGGGGACGGCCAGCCGGGTTATCGACGCCGACGGCGCCATCGTCACGCCCGGCTTCGTCGACATCCACACCCATTACGACGGCCAGGTCTCCTGGGACGCCATGCTGGCGCCGTCCTCGCTCAACGGGGTGACCTCGGCCGCCATGGGCAACTGCGGGGTCGGCTTCGCACCGGCCCGCGCGGACAAGCACGACTTCCTCATCCGCCTGCTGGAGGGGGTGGAGGACATCCCCGGCACAGCGCTGCACGAGGGCCTGTCCTGGGACTGGGAGAGCTTCCCGGACTATCTCGACGCCCTGTCGCGCAGGGCCTATGCGATCGATATCGGTGCGCACATGCCGCACGCGCCCTTGCGCACCTACGTGATGGGCGATCGTGGCGCCGACCATACCGCCGCGCCGACGCCGGCCGAGATCGAGGAGATGCGGCGCCTGACCTTCGAGGCGCTCGAAGCGGGGGCGCTGGGCTTCTCCACGACGCGCACCATGTTCCATCGCACCAGGGACGGCGACAACGTCGGCACACTGACGGCCTCGCAAGCCGAGCTGATCGGCATCGCCGACGCCCTGAAGCAGGCCGGCAAGGGCGTCATCCAGCTGATCTCGGACGCCTACCTCACCAATGACGATGATTTCGCCGCGCGGGAACTGCAACTGATCCGGTCCTTGGCCCAGCACACGGGCCGCAGGCTGTCGTTCACCGTGCAACAGAACGACGACGCCCCCGACCGTTGGCGGGCGATCTTCACGGAGATCGCGGCGATGCGGGACGCCGGCCTCGACGTCAGCGCTCAGGTGGCGCCGCGGCCGATCGGCGCGATCCTGTCCTTCGCCGCGACGATGAATCCGTTCGTCGGCAGCCCGACCTTTCGGCGGATCGCCGCTGCGATGCAGGGCGACCGTCTCATCGCCGAGCTGAAGACGCCGGACGTCAAGGCGAGGATCCTCGCCGAACATGCCGCTGTCGATCTCACCGGCAACGGCGGCGTGATCACCAAGGGCTATGCGCGGATGTTCCGGATGACGGATCCCGTGGACTATGAGCCCAGCGCGGACTGCTCCCTGCAGGCGGAGGCGCACCGGCTCGCACGCAATGTGGACGAATATGTCTACGAAACCCTGTTGGAGGAGGGCGGCCGGAGGCTGATCTATCTTCCCTTCAACAACTATTCCTACGGCAATCTCGATGACGTCCACGGCATGATGACGGGACCCCACGCGCTGTTCGGGATCTCCGACGGCGGCGCCCATTGCGGCTTCATTTGCGATGCGTCCTTCCCGACCACCACCATAGGGCTGTGGTCCAGGGGCTCCAAGTCGGGGCGCCGGATCGCGCTGGAGGACCTGGTGCACGGCTGCACCCAGCGCAACGCCCGTCACCTCGGCTGGCGCGACCGTGGGACCGTCCGGGTAGGGCAGCTGGCGGACCTCAACGTCGTCGACCTGGACGGGCTCTCGCTCAGCCCGCCGACGATCGCTCACGACCTTCCCGCCGGCGGCGCCCGCCTGCTGCAGACGGCTAAGGGCTATCGCCAGACCATCAAGTCCGGCGTCGTCACCTTCGAGGCGGGCGAGTGGACCGGGGCGACGCCCGGCCGGCTCCTACGCGGCGATCAGGCCGCTTGACCCGGCCCTCGCGCGCGCTGGCTAGATCATGTCGCTCTCGCGCAGCGCGTTGATAAGGGCTCGCGCCGCCGGGCCGGGCTCCCACCGCGCGCGGACCGCACAACAGATCGGCGCCGGCGCGAAGACCTCCAGAGGCAGGGTCCGGAATTCTCGGAGGAACCCCGCGCTCCTGGCGTGTGAGGCGGAGACGACCGCCAGGGCGTCGGAGGTGGCCACGATGCGGCTCACCACCGGGAAGTAGTCGATGACGTGCAGATGGCGGCGCCATTGCTCGCCTCGGCTCTCGAACAGGTCGCGGATGACCGCGCCATAGGGGCGAGAGTCCGAGGGCGAGACCAGCGGGTACCGCGCGATCATGTCCTCGGTGAGGACCGCTTCCTGCAGAAGCGGATGCCCTTTGCGGACGAACAGCACCGACTGAAGCTCGCCGACGGGCCGCCGGTCGACGTCGGGCCACTCACGGAAGGCGGCATCGAACCCCACCGCTACATCGACGGCGCCGCTGCGCAGCTGCTGGATCATCCGCTCGAAACTCGAGCTGTTGACGTCGAAACGCAGATCCCGGTGGCGATGTGTCAGCTTGGAGAGAGGATCGATCAGCAACCATTCCAGAGACGCCGGGCACACGCCGATCCGCAGCACGCCCGCATACGGATCGTTCGCGGCCGTATTGCCCCGCAACAGCTCGTGCGCATCGTCGAGCAGGCGTGAGGCGCGCTCCACGAAGTCTCGACCCTGCTCGGTCAGCATCGCGCCGCGGGCCGTCCGGTGGAAGACGGCGTAGCCCAGCTGCCGCTCCAGGTCTGCAACCCCCTTGGTCACAGCGGACTGCGTCACGCCGATCGCCCGGGCCGCGGCCGTGAAGGAGCCCAGGCGGGCCACCGAGACCAGGTGATTGAGGCGCGGGTCGAGCATCTCAAATTCCTCTAAGGAATATTACGCCAGCATAATGAATTGGACGGAGTCCGCCACGCACACAAGGGTGAGGCGCTGCAGGCAGGAGACTTGGAATTGGGCGGATCGGATCGCGACGTGCTGGTCGGCGGGGTCGGCATGATCCCATTCAGCAAACCCGGGCAAAGCCCCGCCTACGACGAGATGGCCAGCACGGCGATCGGCTTGGCGCTGCAGGATGCCGGCGTATCGTTCGACCAGATCGAGCAGGCCTACGCGGGGTATGTGTACGGCGACAGCTGCTCCGGCCAGCGCGCGATCTATCGCGCCGGCATGACGGGGATTCCCATCGTCAACGTGAACAACAACTGTTCGACCGGCTCAACGGCGCTCTTCCTGGCGCGCCAGGCCATCCTGGGCGGCGCCGCCGATTGCGCGCTCGCGGTCGGGTTCGAGGAGATGCGTCCGGGCGCCATCGGCAACGTCTTCACCGACCGCATCAGCCCGTTCGCGGCCTTTGATAAGGCGACGGACGCGCTGGTGGACGTCGATCTGCCCATCGCGCTGCGTTACTTCGGCGGCGCCGGCCTGGCGCAGATGGAGAGGTACGGCGTCACCCTGCGCGATTTCGCCAAGGTTCGGGCCAAGGCCAGTCGCCATGCAGCCCACAATCCGCTCTCGGTGTTCCGCAACGTGATGACCGAGGAGGAGGTGCTCGCCGCGCCGGTGATCTGGCCCGGGGTGATGACGCGGCCGATGGCCTGTCCGCCGACGTGCGGCGCGGCGGCCGCCGTGCTGGTCTCGGCGGACTTCGCCCGTCGCCACGGCCTGCGCGCCGACGTTCGGATCGCAGCCCAGGCCATGACGACCGATCGGCCTAACAGCCTGGAGGCCGGCGACATGCGCTATGTCGTCGGCAAGGATATGACCGAGCGGGCCGCGCAGTCTGTCTACGAGGCGGCCGGCATCGGGCCGGAGGACATCCGCGTCGCCGAGCTCCACGACTGCTTCGCCCACAACGAGGTGGTGACCTACGAGGCCCTCGGCCTCTGTGGTGAGGGTCAGGCCGCCAGGTTCGTCGCCGACGGCGACAACACCTACGGCGGACGCGTCGTCACCAATCCGTCCGGTGGCCTGTTGTCGAAGGGCCATCCACTCGGCGCCACCGGCCTGGCCCAGTGCTTCGAGCTGACCCACCAGCTGCGCGGCTCCGCAGGAGCGCGTCAGGTGGAGGGCGTGCGCCACGCGCTGCAGCACAATCTCGGGCTGGGCGGGGCCTGCGTCGTCACGCTCTACGAACGAGCGCGCTGATGGCGATCGACGCGCATCGCCATATCGGTGTCGTTTCCGAGCCCCGTGTCGTCCTGGTGGAGCGCGGCCTCCTCAGGTTCTTCGCTAAGGCGACGGGGGAAACCAACCCGATCTACTTCGACGTCGAGGCGGCGCGGTCGGCCGGGCATCCCGACATCCTGGCGCCGCCGACGTACGTCTTCAGCCTGCAGCTCTCGGCGCCGGCAAAGGCCGGCGACGTGTTCGACCCGGTCGGCGGTCTGGGCGTCGACATGGCCCGGGTGCTGCACGGCGAGGAGGCCTTCGCCTACCACCACCCGATCCATGCGGGAGACCAGCTGGAACTGGTCACCACCACCACCGACATCTACGACAGGAAGGGCGGCGCTCTGCAGTTCGTCGTCCAGGAAACGCGCGTCACCAACGGCGCCGGGGCCGTGTGCGTGGAAGCCCGCCAGGTCACGGTGGTGCGAAATGGATGAGGCGGGCGCTCCAGGGCCGGCGTTGCCCGAGCACGTCTGCGGTCCGATCGACCGCACGACGCTGGCGCTGTTCGCCGGCGCCTCGCACGACCACGTCAGGCTGCACATCGACAGCGATTTCGCGAAGGCCGCGGGCATGGACGATGTGTTCGCCCACGGCATGTTGGTGATGGCCTATCTTGGGCAGTTCCTCACCCGATGGCGGCCGCAGTCGAGCCTGCGCCGGTGGAGCGTCCGCTTCGTGGCGATCACGCCGCTGCACGCCACCGTCCACTGTCGCGGCCACATCGTCGAAATCCTGGAGCAGGGCGACGAGCGGCTCGCCCGGGTGAAGCTCGGCGCGTGGACCGACAATGATCTGCAGACCGTCGACGGCGAAGCGCTTGTCGCCCTCGGCTGACATCAAGAAGGACGAACAGGGCATGGGCAGGCTTTCCGGCAAGGTGGCCATCGTCTCGGGATCGGGCCGCGGGATCGGACGCGCGACCGCTTTGCGGCTGGCGGCGGAGGGGGCGAGGATCGTGGTCAACGACCTCGACGCGGCGCCGGCCGAAGCGGTGGTGGCGCAGATCGAGGCGGCGGGGGGCGTGGCGGCGGCCTGTATCGGCAGCGTCACCGAGCCCGACTTCGGCGAGCGGTTCGTGAAGGCTGCGGTGGACGGCTTCGGCGGCCTCGACATCATCGTCAACAACGCCGGATACACCCTGGACGGTGTCATCCAGAAGCAGACCGACGACCAGTTCCAGGCGATGATGGACGTGCACGTGATGGCGCCGTTCCGCATCCTTCGCGCGGCGGCCGAGCCGATCCGGGTGTTCCGCAAGGCCGAGATCGAGGCCGGTCGCGAAGTTGTTCGCAAGGTGGTCAACGTCTCGTCCATGGCCGGCACGCGCGGCAACGCTGGCCAGGTCAACTATGCCTCGGCCAAGGCCGCGGTCGTCGGGATGACCAAGACCCTTTCCAAGGAATGGGGCCGTCACAAGGTCTGCGTCAACTGCGTGGCCTTCGGGCTCATAGAGACCCGCCTGACCAAGGCGAGTGACGACCCCGAGAGCCGGATCGAGATCGCGGGGCGGACGATCCAGGCCGGCATCCCTGCCGCCGGGCTGAAGGCCATGGCGGACCTCGTCCCGATGGGCCGGGCGGGCAGGGTCGAGGAGGCGGCGGGCAGCATCTACATGCTGTGCAGCCCGGACAGCGACTACGTCAGCGGCCAGCTGCTGGAAGTCGGCGGGGGGATCAGCCTGTGATGCTCGCCACCGACCAGCGCCGCATCTACGACGAGGACCTCAGGGTCTTCCGCGACCAGGTCCGCAAGTTCATCGAGCGTGAAGTCACGCCCAGGCTCGACGCCTGGGAAGCCGACGGCATCGTCGAGCGGGCGTTCTGGCGCACTGCCGGCGAGGCGGGCCTCCTGTGCCCCACGGTCGACGCCCGGTACGGCGGTCTCGGGCTCGACTTCCGCTACAACGCCGTGATCAACGAGGAACTGGCCTATGCCGGCGTCGCGACCACGATCACGCTGCAGTCGGACATCGTCGCCGACTACATCGAGAAGTACGGCTCCGAGGAGCAGAAGCTCCAATGGCTCCCCAGGATGGTCTCGGGCGAGGTCGTCACCGCGATCGCCATGACCGAGCCGGGTACGGGCTCGGACCTGCAGGGCGTGCGAACGACGGCCAGACGCGATGGCGACGACTATGTGGTCGACGGCTCGAAGATCTACATCACCAATGGCCAGAACGCCGACCTGGTGGTCGTCGTCGCCAAGAGCGATCCGGTCGCCGGGTCCAAGGGCATCTCGCTGATCCTGGTCGAAGCGACGCGCAGCGGCTTCAAGCGCGGCCGCAACCTCGACAAGATCGGCCAGAACGGCTCCGACACCTCCGAGCTATTCTTCGAAGGCGTGCGCGTGCCGGTGGCCAATCTGCTGGGGGAGGCGGGGAGGGGCTTCGCCTACCTGATGACCCAACTCGCCCAGGAACGGCTGAGCATCGCCATCACGGCCCAGGCCAATGGGCAGCGCGCATTCGACGAGGGGGTGAGGTTCTCCAAGGAACGCAAGGCCTTCGGTCAGACCGTCTTCGACTTCCAGAACACACGCTTCACGCTGGCGGGCCTGAAGGCGAAGCTGCAGGCCGGATGGGCGCACTTGGACTGGGCCCTGGCCCGGCACCTTGAGGGCCGGCTGACGGCCGCCGAGGCGTCGGCGGCCAAGCTGTTCCATACGGAGCTGCAGTGGGAAGTCTGCGATGCGTCCCTGCAACTGCATGGCGGGGCGGGATACATGAACGAGTACGCGATCGCCCGGCTCTGGCGCGATGCGCGCGTACAACGCATCTACGGCGGCACCTCCGAGATCATGAAGGAAGTCGTGGCCCGGACGATCTGAGCGCCCAGGGCGTCGGCGTCCGGAGCCGTGCGGGAGACTTGCGGTCCGGCGCGGCGTGGCGGCCACGCCCGGCCAATTGCAGTGACCATGAGATATGCGATGGTGGTATATCTCATCGGTCACTTGTGATTTGTGGAGGGTATCGTGGAGCTGAGGCAGATCCGGCAGTTCGTGACGCTCAGCGAGACGTTGAACTTCCATCGCGCCGCCAAGGCGCTGAACATGACCCAGCCCCCGCTCTCGATCTCGATGCGCAAGCTCGAGCAGGAGCTCGGCGTGGAGCTCTTCACGCGCGAACCCCGCGGCGTGACGCTGACCGAGGCGGGCCGCGTGGCCCTGCCGCACGCCCGAAAGGCCCTGCGCAGCCTCGAGGCCATGGGCGACGCGATCGGCGCAACCGTCGACGGCACCGGGGGGCGCCTCACGGTGGGCTTCGTGGGGACCGCGGTCTATGCGCTGCTCCCAAAGGCCGTGCCGCTCTTTCGCGCCGAACGCCCGGGCGTCGACCTGAGCCTGCGTGAGGCGACCACGGTGGATATCGTCCGTGGGGTCGAAGCGGGCGAACTGGATATCGGCGTGCTGCGCACACCGGTCATGGATATCGGCGACCTCAACCTCGAGCGCCTCTATCGCGAAGAGATGATCCTGCTCCTTCCGCCGGGCTCTCCACTGCTTGGCAAGGGCGTGCTGCGCCTTGAGGACCTGCGCGACGAGCGTTTCATCGGCCACGAGCGGGCGCGGCTGCCCTACTACTGGAGCCTTTCGCTCAGCGTCTTCGAGTCCGCGGGCTTCCAGCCCAACATCGTCGAAGAGGCCGCCCACCTCCACACTGCTATCGCCCTCGTGGAAAGCGGCATCGGGGTCGCCCTGGCGCCGGCCGTGTCGCGGATCGCCGGCGCGAGCCGGGTGGGCTATGCGCGCCTGACGGTCCAGGGCTCCCCGATCATGGTGGGGGTGGCGCTTGCCACCCGCCGCGATGAAAGCCGACCCGCGCGCGACGCCTTCATCGACGCCCTGCGAACGGCCGCGAATCAACTGATGGATGCCGAGGCCGCCGACCAGGAATGATCCTGGGGGCAGCGCCTGCGGTCGAGCTTCAGTCGCTGCCGATCCGTGCGTAACGCGGCGCCCGCTTCTCCTGGTAGGCCGTCCAGCCTTCCATTATGTCGGAGCCGGCGGCCGCGACCCCCAGAAGCCTGCGCGACGCCGCCGAAGCGGCGCCCAGATCGTCCGGCAGGTCCGCGTAGACCTGGCGCTTCATGGTGGCGACAGAGGCGGGCGAGCAGGTGTCGGCCAGGCTCTTGATGTACGTGCGCGCCTTTTCGACGAGGTCGCTCGCCGGCGCGATCGCGTTCACCACACCCAGTCGCAGGGCCTCTTCCGCCCCGATCCGGCGCGAAGAGATCAGGAGGTCGAGTGCAACGGACGGGCCGACCAGGCGGGTGAGCAGGCAGCTGCTGCCGGATTCGGCGACCGTACCGCGGGTGGAGAAGGCCATGCTGAAGATGGCCTCTTCGGCCATGAAGCGCATGTCAGCCCAAAGCGCGATCACCGCGCCCATGCCGAACGCATGCCCGTTCAACGCGGCAATGACCGGCTTCGGCAGGTCGATGAGGAAGCCCAGGGGACCGGCCGGGTCCGCCGCGGCCTGAGGCGCCGCCGGACCGGCTGCGTCGGCCGGCCTCTCCTTGAGGTCGTCCGGCGTGATCGACTTCAGGTCCCCTCCCGAACAGAAGGCCCGGCCGGCGCCGGTGATCACCACCCCCACCACCCGCTTGTCCTGGCCCGCCTGGCGAACGGCCTCGCGCACCTCGCGCGCCATCACCATGTTCCAGGCGTTGAGCCGCTCGGGTCGGTTCAGGGTGATCACCGCGACGGGGTCTTCCACCTCATAGAGGATGGTCTCGAACTGTTCGGACATGGCGTGCCTCCTTCGATCGGCGTTTCGTCTCATCAGGCGTGCGCCAAAGCTCCGGCGCCGCCCCGGTCTGCGGCGCGGTCAGATGGTTCGGCCGGTTCCAGCCCAGTAGGCTTCGCGGAGTTTGCGCTTGAGGATCTTCCCCGAGTCCAGGCGCGGGATCTCGTCCATGAACTCCACCCGACGCGGCGTCTTGAAGCCGGCGAGGTTGGCCCGGACGTGGGCCCTCACGTCGTCCTCGGAGAGGCTCACCGAGCCGTCGAGCTCGATCGCGGCGGCCAGGGACTCGCCGTACTCGTCGTCCGGTATGCCGAAGACCGCGGCGTCGCGGACTCCGCGGAGGGTCAGGAGGCATTCCTCGATCTCGGCGGGGAAGATGTTCACGCCGCCGGAGATGACCATGTCCTTCTTGCGGTCGCAGAGGTAGAGGAAGCCGTCGCCGTCCAGGTAGCCGACGTCGCCTGCGGTGACGAAACCGTCGCGGTCGATTTCGGCGCGCGCCTCGGGACGCCCCTCGTAGGTGAAGTCCGGCTGGTCGCCGACCCGGGTGAAGACCTCGCCGGGCTCGCCTACGGGGACCTCTCGCCCATCGTCATCGAGGATCCGCAGTTCGACGCCGGCCAGCGGCTTGCCGACGGTGCCGGGGTGGGCGAGCCATTCCGCACTGTCGGCCCCCGTGACGAGGCCGATCTCGAGGCTGCCGTACTGCTCGTAGATGATCGGACCCCACCAGGCGATCATCTGTTCCTTGATGTGCCGCGGGCAGGGCGCCGCCCCGTGCGTGACGTGCTCCAGCGAGGACACGTCGTGGCGCCCGCGAACCTCGGCGGGCAGCTTCAGGAGGCGGGTGAACATGATCGGCACCACGCAGAGGTGGGTGATCCGATGTCTCTCAATCAGGCGCAGCAGATCTTCCGGATCGAAGCGGGCCTGAAGCACCACGAAGCCGCGCATGCGCACCCAGCCCATCGCCCAGGCCAACGGTCCGCCGTGATAGAGCGGGCCGGTCACGATGGCGCGCGGCGCTCGCTCCAGGCCGCTGATCCTGGCCACGTCCGCGTAGTAGGCGGACGTCGCGCGCCGGTCCAAGGAGACCGTGGGACGCCGCACCCCCTTCGGCTTTCCGGTCGTGCCGGAGGTGTACATCATCGCCGCCGGCGCCTCCTGGGGCGCATTGGCCCACGGCTGGAAACCGCCGATCCAGGTCAGCCAATCCGTCAGGCCTGCGGGGACGGACCAGATCTCCTCCGGTATCCGGTAGGTACGGCCGATGTCCGCCGGCGTGGGGACCACCCGCACTTCCAGGTCCATCGGCAGGCGATCGAGCACCGGGCGGATCAGATCGGCGTGTGCGACCAGGAGCTTGGCCTTGCTGTCCTGCAGGACGAACAGGATGTCGTCAGGATGGCTGTGCCAGTTCATCGGCACGGGCGCGGCGCCCAGCAGGCCGGCTGCGAACGAGGCTTCGAAGAAGGCGGTGTCGTTGCGCAGCAGCAAAGCCACGGTGTCGCCCGCCGCGACGCCGACCGAATGAAGCGCGCGGGCGGCGCGCAGGGCGCGTAGGTTCAAGTCGTCTGCGCTGAGAAAGTCTTTGCCGCGCAGGATTCCAGCTTGCTCGTTCACTCACGCCTCCCTTCTGGGGTCGGGAACCGGGAGCAACTCATTCGCCGACCGGGCCGTGCGTCTCCGCCCCCAACCGGTACAGACACCTATGGTCCTTCGGGCCGTTGATCCAATATTGATGGAATAGCGTCCGATATGCTGGAGATATCGTCTCGGATGGGCGACGCCTGCACTAAGGGCGGGCCCGTGATACGTAGGAGAAATCGCAGGCCATCCAATTAATATTGGATTGCGGCACGCGCTCGCTCCTACCCTCCACCCACTGCACAAGCCCCGCTGGACGCGGCGCAGGGGCTCGCGCCGCGAGCGGCGCCCGCAAAACAGCAAGTGGTTGAGGAAGATGCGGATGGATCGGTTCAACGGCCGGACGGCGTTCATCACCGGAGGCGCGCAGGGGATCGGTCTGGGAATCGCCCGGGCCCTGGCGCGCGAAGGCGTCAAGCTGGCCATCGCCGATGTGAACACCGAAGCCCTGAAGTGGGCGCAGGACGAACTGTCGACCCTCACCCAGGTCGAAGTCTTCGAGCTCGACGTGCGCGATCGCGACAGGTACGCGGCCATCGCAGACGAGACCGAGCGGCGGCTGGGCCCGGTGTCGCTGCTGTTCAACAACGCCGGCGTCGCCGGCGGCGCCTCCGTGACGCAGATGACCTACGAGATGTGGGACTGGGTCCTGGGCGTGAACGTCATGGGCGTTGTCAACGGCGTCCAGACCTTCCTGCCGCGGATGCTTGAGCGCGGCGGCGATGCGCACATCGTCAACACGGCCTCCGGCGCCGGCCTCGTCGTCATCGGCTCGGGCGTGATGTACAACACGTCGAAATTCGCTGTCGTGGGGATGTCCGAAGCCCTGCGCAACGCGCTGTCGCGCCGCGACATCGGCGTGAGCGTGCTCTGTCCCGCCTTCGTCACCACGGACATCGCCGAGAATTCGGCCGCCCTCAGCCCGGTCGGGCGGGCTCCCACCGACGAGAGGACCAGCGCCAAGCGCGAGGAATCGAAGGCGCGGGGCTCGTCGATCGACGCGGTCGGCGAGCTCGTGCTCGAGGCCATCCGGGCCGGCCGCCTCTACATCTACACCGACGACCAGATCGGCCCGCACCTGGAGCAACGGCATCAGGTGCTGCTCGAGGCGCTGGCGGCGGCGCCGCACCGCTGACCCAGGACAACGGAGGAAACCATGACCGACAGCGTCAAGGCTGAGGCGGCCAACACCGAGTTCGAGACGATCCTCTACCAGACCCCCGCGCCGCGGGTCGCCCGGATCGTCGTCAACAAGCCGGAGAAGCGCAACGCGCAGAGCTATCGAATGCTCTACGAGCTGAACCAGGCCTTCGATCGCGCGGCCCAGGACAAGGGTGTCAGCGTCATCGTCGTGGCCGCGGCCGGTCCGGATTTCTCTTCCGGCCACGATCTGCGCGACCCTGACCGGATGAAGGCCTTCGAGGACTTCGACACGGTCGGCACCTGGGCCGGTTTCGAGGACCCGGGCGTCGAAGGCCGTTGGGTTATCGAGAAGGAGATGTACCTCGGCCTCTCGGAGCGCTGGCGCAACATCCCCAAGCCCACCATCGCCCAGGTCCAGGGGCGCTGCTTTGCGGGCGGGATGCAGCTGATCTGGCCGTGCGACCTGATCATCGCCGCGGACGACGCGAGTTTCAGGATCAACGCCATGGAACTGGGCGTGGCCTGCGCGGAATTCTTCCATGAGCCCTGGGAACTGGGGACGCGCAAGGCCAAGGAGATCCTGTTCACCGGGGATGTCTTCTCCGCCCAGGAGGCCCACAGGCTGGGGATGGTGAACCAGGTCGTGCCGGCGGCGGACCTGGAAACCTACACCCTGAGCCTGGCGGCCCGCATCGCCGAGAAGCAGCTCTTCGCCCTTCGCCTGGCCAAGGAGGTCGTGAACGCCGCGGAGGACCGCCAGGGCCGCAGGGACACGCTGCTGCTCGGGTTCGCCTATCACCACCTCAGCCACGCCTATAACCAAGAGAACTTCGGCATGGCCGCCGACCCCACCATCCTCAAGAAGTATGGAAAGCGCCCCGGATGAGCGCGACCGACATCGGCTCTGGGGCCAAGGCGCCGGCGGTGGAACTGGAGCTGCGTGGCAAGGTCCTCTGGGTGCGGCTGCAGCGCCCTGAGGTGCTCAACGCGATCAACGAGGAGATCGTCGAGGGCCTTTCGGCGGCGGTGGATCGCGCCAGCCGTAAGGACGTTCGCGCCATGGTCATCCGCGGGACGGGACGGGCCTTCTGCGCGGGCGCGGATCTGATGGAAGTGCCCGGCGCGATCATCGACACGGCGCGCATCAAGGCGACCGTCGAGCGGGTGGCCGCGGTCGTCGAGCGCATCGCGGCGTTGCCGAAGCCGGTGATCGCCGGGGTCAACGGGCTCTGCGCGGCCGGTGGCCTGGAGATCGTCCTGGCCTGCGACCTCGTCGTGGCCGTGGCGGGCGCGCGGTTCGCCGATGCGCACAGCAACTACGGCCTGCTGCCCGGCGCCGGCGGTTCGGCGCGCCTGCCCCGCGCCGTCGGCGAGCCGATGGCCAAACGGCTCATGTTCACCGGCGACTTCGTCACCGCCGAGGAGCTGGCGCCCCTGGGCTTCATTGCCCTGATCGTGCCGACGGACACTCTGGACGAGGCCCTGGAGGCGCTCGGAAATTCATTGGCGGCGCGCAGTCCTCGGGTGATGGCGGCGATGAAGCGGCTGGTGACGGCCGGCGGCGACTCCACCCTGAACGAGGCCCTCCGGGCCGAAGACGAGACGCTGACCGCCTATCTCGAGACGCCGGACGTCGTGGCGGGACTGGCGGCGTTCCGGCAGGGCAAGCGGCCCACGTTCGACGATTGACCGGCGCCGCGGCGCCCAGGAGAGAACCAGTGATCGATGTTCGGGTCATCGGGGTCGGGATGACCTCGTTCGGCAAGTTCCCTGAGCGCTCGCCGCGCATGATGGTGGCGGAGGTGGTCGAGGCGGCCCTCGCCGACGCTGGCCTCACGGCGGACCAGATCGCGGCCGTCTACGTCGCCAACGTCTTTGCGGCCACCATGCAGGGACAGGAATCCGTGCGCGGCCAGGTGTGGTTGGACGGCACGGCGCTGGCCGGCGCGCCGGTCTTCAATGTCGAAAATGCCTGCGCCAGCGGCAGCTCGGCCCTGTCGCTGGGCCGCACCGCCATCGCGGCCGGGGAAGCGGAGAACGTGCTGGTCCTCGGCGTCGAGAAGATGACGGACCCCGACAAGCAGAAGGCCTTCCGGGTGATGGAAGGCGCCATGGACCAGGAGCGGCTGCCAGAGCTGCGCAGGTCCCTGGGCTTGGATACGTCCGGCGGTTCCCCGTTCATGCAGGTCTACGCCAACTTGGCGAAGGCCTACATGGAGCGCAGCGGAGCGACCGCGGCCGACTTCGCTCTGATCGCTTCGAAGGCCTCCGCCAACGGCGCCCTGAACCCCCGCGCGCAGTTCCGGCGCAAGCTGACCCCTGAAGAGGTCCTGGCCGGCCGGCTGGTGGCTGGACCGTTGACGGCGCCGATGTGCGCGCCGATCGGCGACGGCGCGGCCGCCGCGGTGCTGACCGGGGCGACACGCGCATCCGCCCTGCCACGCTCCGTGCGTCTGCTCTCGTCCGTGGTCGGGGGCGGTCGGCGCGGCCGCGAGGACCAGTTGATCAGCGACACGGCGCGCCGCGCGTTCGAGCGGGCGGGGATCGCGCCGGAGGACATCGACGTGCTCGAAGTCCATGACGCGGCGTCCCCCGCCGAGCTGATCGTGCTGGAGGAATTGGGGCTCGCGGGACCCGGCGAGGCGGTCGGCCTGGTGCGCGCCGGCGAGACCGCGCTGGGGGGGCGCCTTCCCGTCAATCCGAGCGGCGGGCTGGTCAGTAAGGGCCACCCGCTCGGGGCCACGGGCCTCGCCCAGGTCTTCGAGCTCGTCGAACAGCTGCGCGGGGAGGCGGGCGACCGGCAGGTCCAGCGCGCGCGCCTCGCCGTGGCGGAAAACGCCGGCGGCTACCTGGGTCCCGAGGGCGCCGCAGCGGCCGTGAGCGTGCTGGCGACCTGAAGCCGCCACCCAATCGGATCAGGGCTCAGGCCGCGACCGCAGCCTGGCCGCGCCATAGGAGGACTAGCGTATGAAGGTGTCTGGACGCGTCGCCGTCGTGACGGGGGCAGGCTCCGGCCTTGGCCGGGCCGCGGCCCGGCGGCTGGCGAGCCTGGGAGCGCGGGTCGCTCTGCTGGACCTCGAACCGGCCCGCCTCGACGCCGTGGCGGCGGAAATCGGGCCAGAAGCCCTGGCCGTGCCTGTCGACGTGGCCGATCCGCAAGCGACGGAGCGCGCCATCGCCACCGTCGGGCAGCAGATGGGCCGTATCGACGTCTGCGTGAACGCGGCCGGGGTCGCGACGCCCGGCCTGACCACCAATGGGACCGATCCGCTGCCCCTCGAGGCCTTTCGCCGGGTCCTGGACGTGAACCTCGTCGGCCTCTTCGATGTGATGCGCCTGTGCGCGCACGCCATGACCCGCAACGAGCCTGTCGACGGCGAGCGCGGGGTGATCGTCAACGTGTCCTCGGGCGCGTGGAACCAGGGACAGCGCGGGCAGGCGGCCTATGCCGCCAGCAAGGCGGGCGTGGTCGGTCTGACGCTGCCCGTCGCCCGCGATCTCGCCCGCTATGGTATTCGGGTCGTCGCCGTGGCGCCGGGGCTGTTCGAAACCGCTATGGCCGCCGGCATGACTGACAAGGTCCGCTCGGGGCTGGAGCAGATGATCCTCAACCCGCGCCGCCTGGGCGAGCCCGACGAATTCGCTGCCCTGGTGCAGCACATCGTCGAGAACCCCTATCTCAACGCCACAACGATCAGCCTCGACGCCGGCGCCCGTATGAGCTGACGCAAGCCGTCGTCGGCGCGCGCGTCATGAGGGAAGTCGCGTCGCAATTGATACCCGTCACAAATCGATTGTCCGCCAATTAATATTGGAATGACCCCGACGGCGTCGCTCATATGAACCGCAAAGCCGCGCGTAAGCCGCAACTCGGCGGATGGTCGGGCAATCCAAATGCCGCGTCCTTGGGAGGAGCCTCGTCATGTCAGACACACTCGGGTCGTCCGCCGTGTCCCTCCGCGCCGCGCGCCGGAACGACGTCGTCCAGCGATGAGCGCGGCGGAACCCTCGTCCGTTGCGGCAGGCGATGCGCCGGCCCAGCGCGTCGCGTCCGATGCGGCGCCCGCGACGCTGGACGCCGTGCGGTCATCGGCGCGCCTGCCGCTGTTCCGAAAGATCGCGTATGGCGCCGGACAGATTGTCGAGCTGATCGTCAGCAGCATGCTGAACAGCTTCGCGCTGTTCTACGTCACCGCCGTCTGCGGTCTGCCGGGCGGACTGGCCGGGCTCGCCCTTGGCGCCGGGCTGGTGATCGACGCTTTCATGGATCCCTTCATCGGGTCCTTATCCGACGGCTGGCGATCCCGGCTAGGGCGGCGCGTGCCCTTCATGGTCGCCGGCCTGCTTCCGCTGGTCGTCGCCTTCAACCTGATGTTCTCCCTGCCGTCGTCGCTCCAGCCGCCGCTCCTGTTCGGCTGGCTCCTGATCCTCTCGGTCTGCCTTCGGGCGTCCCTGTCGGTGTTCACGCTGCCCTTTCAGGCGCTGGGCGCCGACCTCAGCGACGACTACGCCGAACGCTCGGCGATCGCCGCCTGGCGGTGGGGCATCGGCATCCTGGGCACACTCGCGGTCATCGGCCTCGGCTACGGCGTGTTCCTGAAGGGGCCCGAAGGGCTGTCCCGGGCCGGCGCCTACCTGCCCCTGACGCTGTCGTTGAGTGTCCTGATCGTCGCCGGCGCGCTCCTGGCCATCCGCGTCGGCGCGGCGGTGCGCTCCGTGAAGTCCGACGAGCCGGGCCCCACGGACGCCATCCATCGGCGGCTGTTCGGCGAGATGGCGGAGATGTTCCGCAACCGGACTTTCCGCACCCTGTTCGCCTCGAAGCTGCTCCTGAACGTCGCCCAGGGGCTCTTCCTGACGCTCTCGCTCCACATGCACGTCTTCTTCTGGCGGCTGAGCGCGGGGCAGATCCAGCAGATCACGCTCCCGGGCGTGCTCGGCCTGGCGCTGGCCGCGCCGCTCGCCGGGCCGCTGGCCGCCCGGATCGAGAAGCGCACCATGCTGCTGATCGGTCTCGTCGGCATGGCGCTCTGCCAGTCGACACCCGTGCTGCTGAAGCTGTTCGACCTGCTGCCTTTGACCGGCGCCGGCCTGATCGCCTTCCTGGCCGCCGCGACCTTCGCCAACGCCGTGACCTTCGCCCTGGGCGCCATCGCCTTCATCGCCATCATTCCGGATGCGGCCGACGAGCATGAGCAGCTGTTCGGAACCCGGCGTCAGGGGCTCTACGCGGCCGGTTGGGCCTTCGCGACGAAGGCCGCGACGGGCGGGGGACTGCTGATCGCCGGGCTGGTGCTGCAGCTGATCCACTTCCCGACGCAAACCGCCGCGCCGGCCGCTGCGGCCGCCGGCGTCCCGAGACAGACCGCCGACCTGCTGGCGTTCATAGGCGGACCAGGCTCGGCCGTGTTGGCGCTGCTGGGGATCGTGTTCGTCCTCTTCTATCGGATCGATCGCAAGGGCCACGCCGCGATCATGGCGGACCTTGCGGCCCGCCGAGGTGGGTGACCACGCGATGCAGCACAAGGCCTTTGACTACGTCGTGGTGGGTGGCGGTTCGGCCGGATGCGCGGTCGCCGCGCGCCTGAGCGAGGACCCTGGGAAGACCGTCCTGCTGCTTGAGGCGGGCGGTCCAGAACGCCATCTCCTCATGAAGATGCCGTTGACCTTCACGGCGCTGCGCGGACACCCGACGCTCGAGTGGGGCTACGGCACTGATCCCGAGCCCTATGTGAATGGACGGATCGTGCCGGCGGCGCGCGGACGGGTGTTGGGCGGCTCGTCCTCGGTGAACGGCATGATGTATTCGCGGGGGCATCCGCGGGACTACGACCAGTGGCGGCAGCTGGGCGCCGACGGCTGGGGGTGGGACGAGGTCCTCCCGTATTTCAAGAAGTCCGAACGGAGCTGGCGTGGTGAGACACCGACGCACGGCGCCAGCGGCCAGCTGCGCGTCAGCCCGCTCCGCAGCGGGGAGCCGATCGCCAAGGCGATCCGAGACACTGCGCGCGGCCTCCGCTACCGCGTCCTCGATGA
Source organism: Caulobacter sp. KR2-114 (assembly GCF_049446115.1). NCBI lineage: Bacteria > Pseudomonadati > Pseudomonadota > Alphaproteobacteria > Caulobacterales > Caulobacteraceae > Caulobacter > Caulobacter sp. KR2-114. The sequence continues at coordinate 327,390 of NZ_JBMSEC010000001.1, read as the reverse complement.
TTTCGAAGCCGGTGATCCGGAAGGTTTCGCGCTGCCGGACCTCACCGTGTTCGGCGGCCGTCGCGCCAGCGCGGCGACGGCCTTCCTGGAGCCCGCCAGACGCCGAGCCAACCTGAAGATCGTCACCGGTGCTCACGTCACCCGGATCACCCTCGAGAAGGGCCGGGCGACCGGCGTGGAATATCAGGCGGCGCGCGAGGCGAACGCCGTTCAGGCGGGCGAGATCATACTCTGCGGCGGCGCCTACGCTACGCCCCAGATCCTGATGCTTTCCGGCGTCGGGCCGGCCGAGCACCTGCGGCGCCACGGCATCCGCCCCGTCCTGGACCTTCCCGGCGTGGGGAGCGGGTTGCAGGAGCATCCGCTCGCGCCGATGGCCTTCAGCCTCAAGCGTCCCCTTCGCTTCACCCAGGGCCTGCGCGCCGACAAGCTGGCCCTGTCGGGCCTCTACTGGTGGCTGACCGGGCGGGGGTTTCCGGCGGCGATGCCGTTGAGCAGCATCGCTTACCTGAAGTCGCGGCCCGATCTCGAGCGCCCCGACCTCGAGCACATCTTCATGGGCACGAACATGGCCGCCCACGTCTGGCTGCCGGGCTGGCGCCCGCCCAGGCCGGACCAGCTGACGGTACTCAACGTGGTGCTCCGGCCCGGCAGCCGCGGCTCGGTTCGGCTCCGCTCCGCCGACCCCTTCGACAAGCCCCGCATCCAGTTCAACCTGTTGCAGGATCCCGAGGACCTGCGCCTCATGCGCCACGCCTTCCGTTGGACCCGCGACTTCGTGCGCCAGGGCGAGCTCGCCGATCACGTCGCCGACGAGGCCCTTCCGGGGGCCGCGCTCGCAGACGACGCGGCCCTTGACGCCTACATCCGCCAGACCGTCGGCACCGCCCAGCACCCCGCCAGCAGCTGCAAGATGGGGCAGGGCCCGGACGCGGTAGTCGATGCGCAACTGAAGGTGCGCGGCATCGAGGGCCTGCGCATCGCCGACGCCTCCGTCATGCCCACCCTGATCGGCGGCCACACCAACGCCCCCTCCATCATGATCGGCGAGAAGGCCGCCGACATGATCCAGGCCAGCTAAGAGGCGCCCCTCATGTCCACAACGTTTGCCCCGCAGGACCAGACCCGCGCCAGCCTGGCGCGCCCGTTCAAGCTGCTCATCGACGGCGCCTGGGTCGACCCCAGCGCCGGCAAGAGCCTAGATGTCGTCAACCCCGCCGACGGGCGCATCATCGCCGCAATTCCCGCCGCCGGTCCGCTGGACGTGGACAAGGCGGTGATGGCCGCGCGGCGCGCCTTCGACGAAGGGCGCTGGACTGCGCTCACGCCCGGCGAGCGCGCAAAGGTGCTCTGGCGGATGGCCGACCTGATCGAGGCGCGCCAGGAGGAGTTCGCCGAACTCGAAACCCTCGACAACGGCAAACCCATCTTGATGTCCAAGCGCGTCGACCTTCCAGCCGCCATCGCGAGCCTGCGCTATTGGTCGGGGTGGTGCACAAAGGTGTCCGGCGAGACCCGCACCGTGGACATGCCGGGCGAGTACCTGGCCATGACCCTGCGCGAGCCGGTGGGCGTGGTCGGGCTCATCACGCCGTGGAACTTCCCGCTCCTGGCCGTGGTGACCAAGCTCGGCCCGGCGCTCGCGGCAGGCTGCACGGTGGTCCTGAAGCCCGCGGAGCAGACCTCGCTGACGGCGCTGCGGCTGGGCGAGATCGTCCTGGAGGCCGGCGTTCGGCCGGGGTCGTCAATATCGTGACCGGCACGGGCGCGGTCGCCGGCGCCGCCCTGGCCGAGCACGAGGAGGTCGACAAGATCTCCTTCACCGGCTCCACCGCGGTCGGCAAGCTGCTGATCGGGGCTTCGCGCGGCAACCTCAAGCGTCTGACGCTGGAGCTCGGGGGCAAGTCGCCCACCATCATCCTGCCGGACGCCGACCTGTCGAAGGCCATTCCAGCAGCGGCGCAGTCGATCTTCCTCAACAGCGGCCAGGTCTGCGTGGCCGGTTCGCGCCTCTACGTCGCCCGGCAGCACTACGATGCGGTGCTGTCCGGCGTCTGCACCGTGGCCGGCCAATTGAAGATCGGACCGGGCCTCGATCCGTCCACCCTGCTCGGACCGTTGGTGTCCGCCCAGCAGCAGGCGAGGGTCTGCGAATACATCGACAGCGCGCGCACGGAGGGCGCAAGTGTCGTCGTCGGCGGCAAGACCCCGGCGTCGGACGGCTTCTTCGTGCCGCCGACCATCATCTGCGACACCCATCCCGGGATGCGGGTTGTGCAGGAGGAAATCTTCGGCCCGGTCCTGGTGGCCACGCCCGTGGACGACCTCGACGACATTGCCATGCTCGCGAACGACACGATCTATGGCCTGGCGGCGAGCATCTGGACGCGCGACATCTCCTCGGCCTACAGGCTGGCCAAGAAGATCCGGGCGGGCACAGTAACCATCAACTCCGGACCGGTAGCCGGACCGAATCTCCCGTTCGGTGGCTTCAAGCAGTCCGGCTGGGGGCGCGAGAACGGCGTTCAGGGCATCGAGAGCTTCACGGAGGTGAAGACGGTGATCACCGCGCTCTAGGGCGCGCGGGCGTTCGGACAGCCGCACCATCAACGGTCCTGCTGGCTTGGGGCCGGCTCGCCCAGCACCTCTTGATTGTGCTCGCCCAGGCGCGGCGGCATGGCAAGCGGGGGACGCTCGCCATCGAACAGGACAGGCACGCCCGGCATGCGCACCTCGCCCAGGACGGGATCGTGCAGGCTCGAGAAGAATCCCACCGCATTGAGGTGCGGATCCTCCACGATCTCGTCGAGCGAAAGCATCGGGGCCGCAGGAACGCTGATCCGCTCACAGGCCTCCAGCCAGTATTGGGTCGTCTGCGTTGCGATCAGTTCGGCAGCCAGGGCGTAGAGCGCGTCGGTATGCGTGGTGCGTGCTGCGATCGAGGCGAAGCGCGGGTCGGCGGCATGGTGGGCCGCGCCTGCCTCGGCGAAGAAGGACCGCCAATGGGCGTCGGTGTAGGGGAGCATGCAGACATAGCCGTCCGCCGTTCGGTAGGGGCGGCGGTTGGGTGAGAGGACCCGCGGGTAGCCCATCTCGCCCTGCGGCGGCGCGAACAGTCGCCCGTAGAGATGCTCCACCAGGGTGAAGCCGGCCATGCATTCAAACATGGGCACCTCGACCACGCAGCCGCGGCCGCTGCTCGCCCGCCCTGTCAGCGCCGCCAGTATCGCCATGGCCGCAATCAGGCCCGTCGTCTTGTCTGCCGTGATGGTCGGGAAGTACTGCGGCTCTCCGATGCGCCGCCGCATCAGGTCCGCGCACCCGGACAGGCCCTGGATGATGTCGTCATAGGCCGGCCGCCCGCCATAGGGGCCCGCCTCGCCGAAGCCATGCAGGCCGGCGTAGACGAGCCGCGGGTTGCGGGCGGTGAGCGCCTCGGGCTCGAGGCCCAGCTTGGCGAGCTTTTGCGGCCGGATGTTGTGCATGAAGACGTCCGCCGTATCGACGAGATTGCGCAGCGCCTCGCGCCCTTGCGCCTGCTTCAGATCGAGGACGACGCTGCGCTTGTTCCGGTTGGTGTTGAGAAAGGTCGCCGCCATCCCGGGCTCGACAGCGGGCCCGGTGTAGCGCGTCGAGTCGCCGCCGGGCGCCTCGATTTTGATGACATCGGCCCCGAAATCGCCCAGCCACATGCTGGCCAACGGACCCATGGCGACCGTGGTGAGGTCGATGACCTTGATACCCTGGAGCGGCAGCATGGCGCTCAGGCCTCCACGGCTTCGGGGCGCCCGGCGATCATCCGGCGCGAGGTGTAGCGCATCACGGGGGCGGACTCCTGATTGAGGACAGTGATGGTCGAGTCGACGATGGCCCGGCCGGCCCTGGATGTGGGGCGCACGCCGTCGATGACGATCCGGGCGCAAATGGTGTCGCCCACACGGACCGGCGCGATGGTCTCCAGCGCGCAGGACAGCATGGCGATGCCGGTGCCGCGGATCATCGACTGAACGACGAAGCCTTCGACGAACGCATAGGTAAGGGCGCCCGGAACCGGGCGGGCGCCCATCGCCCCGACCTTGGTGACGTCCAGGAAGCCGCTGTCCGTCATGCCGGTCAGAGTGACGAAGTTGATCAGGTCGGCCTCGGTGACCGTTCGGGTGTAGGTCTGGAAGACCGCGCCCTCCGGCATGTCCTGCCAGAAGAGGCCCTGGCCAAGCGGCGCCACGGTCTTCAAAGGCAGTGATGGCATGGGGGCTCCGTCAGATCCTGATCAAGGTCCGCCGGCGCGGCAAGTCCGAGACGGACCGCGTCCGCTGGCGCGGTGGACCTGCGCCATCGAGCGCGACGCCGCACCCGCCTCCTGCCTTGTTCCCAGCAACGACGTTCAGGCTAGGGGCGATCCCACCCGCGAGCCAATATTGATTGGAGCCTGGGTGATTTCCTAGGGGTATCGCGTTGACGGGGCGACACAGATGACCCGCCACGCGCTTAAGACCGTCGCCGATACGCCGCGCGAATTGGCGCCAAGCCAATGAGTCTTGGCTCCGAAAATCGATCCTCGATAGGGTCGGTCGGCTGGGCCGCGGAAGTTCGTCCGCCTGTAGGTGGGGCATGACTGATCGACGTCTTCTCTACATCGTGTCCACAGCCAAGTACGGCTCCTTCACGGCGGCCGCCGATCAGGTCGGGGTCACCCAGTCCGCCGTCACCAAGAGCGTGGCGGAGCTGGAGCGGGAGCTCGGCTATGCGATCTTCAACCGGACAGCCCGCGGGGTCTTCCTTACCGACCAAGGCCGCGATTTCGTTGAGCGGGCGGCGCGTATCCTCGATGACACCCGAGAGCTCTTCCGCGGGGCGACCACCCGGTCGGATCCCTACGCTGGCGTGCTGAGGATCGGCGTTGGCCCGGCTTCCCTGGAATGGCTGCTGGTCGAGCCTCTGTCGACCCTGCTCTCCCAGCACCCCAGTGTTCAGCTCGACATCACGGGCGGGAGCTTCGACAGGATCGTCCAGCAGCTTCGCACTGGGGCCCTCGATGTCGCACTCGGCTACGAGGCGGCCTTCGAAACCCAGCCGGACTTCCGGCTCGAGACTCTGCCGCCGCTGAAGACCAGCTTCTTCGTCCGCCAGGGCCACCCCATCCTTGAACTCGACGAGGTGGATATCGGCGACATCGCGAAATACGACCTGATCTCGCCGTCCGGCTCGCCGCCGTACGACGCGGTCTGGCGCCAGGTCTACGACCAGGCCGATGCCGAGCCGACGGGGCGGCTGCACGTGATCGACTACTTCCCGATCGTGGCCCGGCTGGTGCGTAACAGCAATGCCGTCGGTCTTGTCTCGCTGCAATACACCGAGACCCGGATCTTCAAGAGCCGGTTTGCCGTCGTGCCGTACCTGCAACGCCTCCCGCCGTCGTCGCTCTGCTGCGCGACGCGCACGCGCTGGAGTCCGCGGCCCGCCGTACGCGCCTTCGTCCGGGCCTGCCGCGAGCGCTTCCCGACCTGACCCCTTAGAGGGTGCGCCGCGCCTTGCTCGACGAAGCCAGGGCCCCGCCCCAGCCATGCGCTGCGGGCATGGCTCGACCGGCTTTGTCCGGCCTCAGACCGACAGCCTGTGCGTAAGGTCGAGATCCAAGCGACGAACGCGCCGGTGTTCGACAAGTCGCAGGTCTGGAGAGGATAAGCGCGTGGCGGACGAGCAAGGCAAGGAACCGGTCGCAGCGAGCGCCCCGCTGCCGATAGGCGTGCTCCTGGCCCATCATGCCCAGAACGATCCGGCGCGCCCGGCAGTGACGTTCGAGGACGTCACCGTCACCTACGGCGCGCTCGATGCCCGGTCCAACCGCAAGGCGCGCCAGCTTGCCGCGCTTGGCGTGAACGAGGGCGACGTCGTCACTATCGCCCTCCCCAACGGGCTCGCCTTCTATGAGACGGTGTTCGCAATCTGGAAGCTCGGCGCCACGCCCAGTGTGGTTTCGGCCAAGCTCCCCGCGGCGGAACTGCGCGCGATCGTCGAACTCGCCCGGCCGCGCCTGGTCGTGGGCGAAGCGGCTGTCCGGCTCGAAGGGTGGAGCTTCCTTTGCGCCGGCGATGAGCCCACCGCAGATGTGTCGGCCGCGCCCCTGCCGACCAGGATTGCGCCGCGCTGGAAGATCATGACGAGCGGCGGCTCGACCGGGCGGCCCAAGCTGATCGTCGACAACCAGCCCGGCGTCTACGATCCGGCCATGGTGGCGCTGAACCGGTCGCCCGGGGAGACCACGCTCAATCCGGGCCCGCTCTATCACAACTCCCCCTTCGCCTTCTCGATGCGCGCTCTCTTCACCGGCGGCCATGTGGTCGAGATGGGTCGGTTCGACGCCCTGCGCGCCCTGCAGCTGATCGGGCGGCACAAGGTCAGCTGGGTCAACCTGGTCCCGACGATGATGAGCCGGATCTGGAAGCTGCCGGCCGAGGAACGGGACGCGTTCGATCTGTCGTCCCTGAAGACCGTCTTCCACATGGCCTCGGTGTGCCCGGCGTGGCTCAAGCAGGCCTGGATCGAGTGGCTGGGGGCCGAGAAGATCTTCGAGATCTACGGCGGGACGGAGGTGATGGGCATGACGCTGATCACCGGCTCGGAATGGCTGGCGCACAGGGGCTCGGTGGGCAAGGTGATGCCGGGCTACCAGATGCGCATCCTCGATGAGGACGGCCGCGTCTGCAGGCCAGGCGAGGTCGGGGGCATCTATTTCCTGCCCGACGCGGGCCGAAGCTCGACCTACAGATACATCGGCGCCGAGGCGAAGGCGTCCGGCGACTGGGAGACCTATGGCGACCTCGGGCACGTCGACGAGGACGGCTATCTCTACATCGCCGACCGTCGCACCGACATGATCATCTCCGGTGGCGCCAACATCTTCCCAGCGGAGGTCGAGGCGGCGCTGGAGCAGCATCCCGACGTCCGGTCGGCCATTGTCATCGGACTTCCCGACGCCGACCTGGGCCACCGCACACACGCCATCGTGCAGGTAGCGAAAGACGCCTGTGACGGCGCGGATGCGGACGCCCTGCGCGCCTTCCTCGCCGATAGGCTGGTTCGCTACAAGATTCCGCGGACCTTCGAATTCTGCACCGAGCACCTTCGCGACGACGCCGGCAAGGCGCGCCGATCGCAACTGCGCGAAACGCGACTGGCGAACGCCTGACAACCGGCGCGCGCCGCGCGTCCACGAGAGAGGGAGATCGGCTGTGTCCGACTATCAGTACATCCTGGTCGACGAACCGGTGGAGCGGGTCCGGCGCCTGACGCTGAACCGTCCGGAGAAGCGCAACGCCCTCAGCAATGCGCTACGCACCGAGCTCTTCGCGGCCCTGGAAGCGGCCGATCGTGACGACGCCGTTTCCGTGGCCGTCATTCGCGGCGCTGGCCAGTGCTTTTCCGCGGGCTACGATCTGGGTTCCAACAACCGCGAAGGCCAACCCTTCTATACGGCGCCGGGCCTCGCCAACTGGCCGCGCCACGTGGTTGAAGGCTGCTTCCGGATCTGGGATCTGGCCAAGCCAGTGATCGCCCAGGTTCACGGCCATTGCCTGGCGGGTGGCACAGAACTCGCCGTAGCGTGCGATCTCGTCTACGTGGCCGACGACGCCATGATCGGCTACCCCGCGGTTCGCTCCATCAGCCCGCCGGACAACCAATCCTTCCCGTGGCTCATGGGCATGCGCCGGGCGATGGAACTCATGCTGACCGGCGACGCCATGTCGGGGACCGAGGCCGCCGCCTTCGGCTTCGCCAACCGAGCTTTTCCGCTCGACGAGCTGGAGGGCCGGGTGCTCGAGATGGCGGCCCGCGTCGCGAAGATCCCCTCCGACCTGCAGCAGATCAACAAGCGCGCGGTGCACCGGCAGATGGACGCCATGGGCATGCGGGCCGGCATCCGCGCCGGCACCGAGATGCAGGCCCTGGCGATGTCGACGGAGACGACAAGGGCCTGGGTGGCGCAGATCCAGACCCGGGGCCTCAACTCGGCGCTGACGAGCCGCGACGCAACCTTCGGTGATGGGCGCACGGCCAAGACGACGTCCGTCTAGGGCGGCGTCGCACCCCTCCAGTCTGCGCGCAAAACGCCAAGGAGCCACGATGAACTTCAGCGCCGACTACCACATGACCATCGGCGGTCGCGCCATCGCCGGGGAAGCCACCATCGATGTCATCAATCCAGCCACCGGCCGGCCCTTTGCGCGAGCGGCGGACTGCTCGAAGGCCGCGCTGGATTCGGCGGTCTCCTCCGCCCAGGAGGCGTTCAGGTCCTGGCGCTGCCGGCCGATCGAGGAGCGTCAGGCTTTGGTGGCGAAGGCCGGCGACCTGCTGCTTGCCCACGCGGACGAGCTCGCGCGCCTGTTCACGCGCGAGCAGGGACGGCCGGTGGACCTGGCGAAGACGGAGATCGTGCGCGGCGCGGGCTGGATGAAGGCCCTCGCCCAGATGAGCCCTCCGGTCCACGTGGCCGAGGACAGCGATACGCAATTCATCGAGACGCGCTATGTGCCGCTGGGCGTGGTCTGCGCCATCGCGCCGTGGAATGCGCCTGTCAGCCTTGCGATGTGGAAGATCGCGCCCGCCCTGGTGGCCGGGAATACCATGGTGCTCAAGCCATCTCCCTTCACGCCGCTTTGCACGCTCAAGATCGGCGAGCTCTTCCGTGAGGTCTTCCCGCCCGGCGTGCTGAACGTGGTTTCAGGCGGTGACGGCCTTGGTCCGATGATGACGAGCCACCCGGGCTTCGCGAAAATCTCGTTCACCGGCTCCTCCGCCACCGGCAAGCGGGTGATGATGAGCGCCGCCAACGACCTGAAGCGTGTGTCCCTGGAGTTGGGCGGAAACGATGCGGCCATCGTCCTGCCGGACGTGGACCTGGATGCGGTAGCGCCGAAGATCTTCTTCGGCGCCTTCTACAACAGCGCGCAGATCTGCGTCGCGACCAAGCGGCTCTACGTCCACGAGGATGTCTACGACGGCCTTCGCGACCGGTTGGCGGCGATCGCCGCGGCGACCAGGGTCGGGGATGGATCGGAGCAGGGAACCACCCTGGGGCCGATCCAGAACAAGCGCCAGTTCGAGCGGGTCACGGCGCTGCTGGACGACGCCAGGGCCAGAGGTCTGACCCTGATCCAGGGCGCGGCCGTTCCCGATAATGGCGGCTACTTCGTCCCGGTCACGATCGTGGACAACCCGCCCGAGGACGCGCGAGTGGTCCGGGAGGAGGCGTTCGGCCCGATCCTGCCGATGATGAAGTTCACGGACATCGACGACGTGATCGCCCGGGCCAACGCCAGCGAGTACGGCCTCGGCGGCGCCGTGTGGTCGAACGATGTCGAGACGGCCCTGTCGATCGCGCGCCGGATCGAAACCGGGACCGTGTGGGTCAACCAGAACCTCAACCTGCGGCCGGATACCCCCTTCGCTGGCCACAAGCAGAGCGGATTTGGCGTCGAGAACGGCCTGGAGGGGTTGTTGGAGTACATGGCGCCCCAGGCGGTCTACGTCGCACGCTAGCGCTGTGGGTCTATCCTGCGCGGCAGTCAGCGCCGCGCCTTTGGGGCCTCCGTCCAGTCGTGATGCTGGAGTTTGGGCCGACTGCCGCCTTGCCCTATCTTGACTGGCGCCCCGAACGGATGTTGTCCGCTCGCACTGTGGCGCGGGGCGCTCGGCTTGAGCCTGGCGGCGCGCGCGCATGGCGAGCTGCTGCGCGCCCTGGAGCCGGCGGTCGGCCTTACGCCGCCGACCGCAGGAGCAGCGACCTGTCAGGCCACCCCATGGCGGCGGCTGCGGGGGTCGAGTGCGCTGCTCCAGAAGACCGGGGCGCCCTTGATGGTGTGGCCGAAGCGGGTCTGCAGCGGAGAGAGGTCGGCGCGACTGACGCCGTCGACAGTGCGCAGTACGGCCAGCCATCGGCGCGCCACCTGTTCGTCGCGATGGAAGGTGGTCAGGGCGTAGTCGTAGGCGCCGGTGATCAGGACTGCGGTGGTGATCTCGCGGTCTTCCTGGCAGCGCCGTTCGAATTCGGCGCGCGCCCGGGCGTCTCCGTGGCGGAAGGTGACGTAGGTCAGGGCCTGAAACGGGCGGCCAAGGCGTGTGGGATCATAGAGGGTCACGCGGTGGGCCACGCCGTGCCGCCGCAGCAGCGCCAGTCGCGCCCCGATCCGCCGCGCCGACAGGGCAAGGCTCTCGGCGAGGCGGTCGACGGACTGCGCCGGGCCGGTGCACCGGTCGATCAGGGCGGTCAGCTCGTGATGCTGCAGGGCGCGCTGCGTGCGCGCGGCCAGGACGCGAAACAAGGGGCCCCCCGAAGTCCGTGTGATCCTGGGGACTGAGACGTGCGGGAGAGGGGTTTCCCCGCCTGCATGAGGAAAAATTTCTCAAGCGTCGCCTTTTTCGCTTCCGCGCTGAAGGAAACGGCCGGCTCGTCCGTCTGACGATGCACGGAGTTGGTATGAGCGATAGCAGACGTCGCGCGCTGGTTGCCTGGGTGGCCTATGAGGTGATGCCTCACGAGCCCGCCGTGCGCGCCTGGCTGCGCCGCCGCGGTGTGGCGTCCGACGATATCGACGACCTGATCCAGGAAGGCTACGCCAAGTTGTCGGCGATCGACGCCTTCGAGCAGATCCGCCGGCCCGACAGCTTCTTCTTCCAGGTGGTTCGCAACCTGATGCTCGACCAGATGCGGCGCGCGCGCGTGCTGCCGATCGATCTGATGGGTGGTGACTTCGCCGCGCTTCGGGTCAGCGCCGACCAGCCGTCGCCGGAAAGCTCCGCGGCCGCCAGGCGGGAACTGGCCCTGGTGGCGGAGCTGATCAGGGGGCTGCCGGAGCGCTGCCGGCGTGTGTTCGAGCTGCGCCGCCTGGAGGGACTGTCGCAGCGCCAGACCGCCGAGCGTCTCGGCGTCACCGAAAGCATCGTCGAGAACGAGGGCGTCAAGGCCGTTCGCATCATTCTGGCCTCGCTGCGCCAGCTCGAAGGCGATGACGCTTCTGGAGGAGCCGCCCATGGCCGCGCGTCAAACCGCCTCTGAAGTCGAGGCCGAGGCGGTCGGCTTCGCCCTGCGCCTGGAGCAGGACGGACGCACGCCCGCGCTTGAGGCGGAGCTGCAGGCCTGGCTGGCGGGCGACAGCCGCCGGGCAGGCGCGTTACTCCAGGCCGAGGCGGCGCTGGCGCTGATGGCCGCCGCGCCCGTGCAAGCCGCAAGTCCGGCGCGCCAGGCCGGGCGCGTGAACCGGCGCCTGGTGGCCGCAGCCGCCGGCGTCGCGACTGCCGGCGGCGCCCTGGGTCTCTGGTCGCTGAGCCGAGGGCAGGGGCGGCGCTACGACACCGACATCGGGGAGATCCGCCGCGTCCCGCTGGCGGATGGATCGACCGTGGCGATCAACACCCAGAGCGCCGTGACGGTGTCCCTGGACGAGGGCCTGCGACACGTCCGGTTGCGCCGGGGCGAGGCGTGGTTCCAGGTGGCCAAGGACAGCGCGCGGCCCTTCGTGGTCGAGGCCGGCGCCGTGCGCGTGCGCGCGGTGGGAACGGCCTTCTCGGTGCGCGAGCTGCCGGACCGGGTCGAGGTGCTGGTGACCGAAGGTGTCGTCGAAGCCTGGCGACAGGGCGACGCCGCCGCGCGGCTGCAGATCGCGGCGGGGCGCATGGCGGTGGTCGGCGACCAAGGGCCGGTGCTGGTACGGGCGAACGACCCTACCGTGGTGGATCGCACGCTGGCCTGGCGGGACGGCAAGATCGACCTCGCCGGCGAGACGCTGGGAGAAGCGGCCGCCGAGTTCAACCGCTACAACACGCGCAAGGTGATCGTGGACGATCCCGCTCTCGCCCGGGCGCCGCTCTACGGGGTGTTTCGCGCCGATGATCCGGAGGGCTTTGCGCAGGCCGTCGCCCAAAGCCTGGGCGCCCGGGTGAGCCTGCAGGGACAGATCACCATCTCCGCGGACCATCAGCCCACGGCCTGACCCCTCTGATAACAAAACTGTCGCAAGGCTGAAGGAAACCGGCGCCGGCCACGTCTGATCCAGGGTGACGCGCATCGGGCCGCGTCCGTCGGGGGATCTGAAGTGGCGGTCAATCTGAAGTCCTGCATCCTGGCCTCGGCGGCGGCGGCCGCGGTGCTGCTCATGGCGCAGCCGGCGTGTGCGCAGACCAAGGCGCTCAACGTACCAAGCCAGCCGGCCACGACGGGCGTCGCCGACTTCGCGCGCCAGGCGGATGTCCAGGTGCTGATCAGCGGAGCGGATGCACGGGGGCGGCGCACCAATGCCGTCGTGGGATCCTTCGACATCGAGCAGGGGCTGGAGCGCCTGTTGCAGGGCACCGGCCTGGTGGCGCGCCGGACCGGTCCTCAGACCTACACCATCATGCCGCGCGAGCCAGTCGCCGAGCCGCAGTCCACGCCGGAGGAGGACAACACCCAGGTGAGCGGGCTGACGGTGACCGGCACGCTGATCCGCGGCGCGGTTCCGGCGGGGGCGCATCTCACCGTGCTTGACGCCAGGGCGATCCGCCAGACCGGTCAGACCACCCTTACTGACGTCATGCAGACCGTGTCGCAGAACTTCCGCGGCAACGCCCAGGAGAACACCTTCCTCGCCAACCAGGGGGGCTCCAGCGGCGCCGGCTTCAGCCTGGGGACCTCCCTGAACCTGCGGGGTGTCGGCGCCGATGCGACCCTCACCCTGCTCAATGGCCGCCGCCTCGCGCCAGCGGGCTACGGCGACTTCGTGGATGTGTCAGCCATCCCCTTGAGCGCCGTGGACCATATCGAGATCCTGGCCGACGGCGCCTCGGCCACCTACGGCTCCGACGCCATGGCGGGGGTCGTGAACATCTTCATGAAGCAGAGCTTCAGCGGCCTCGAGACGGAGGGCCACTACGGCGTCGGCGATGGCCTCCACGAATGGCGGGTGAGCGCCCTGGCCGGCAAGTCCTGGGCTACCGGCCATGTGCTCGGCAGCTATGAGTACTATGAGCGCAGCGCCCTGGCCGCGGCCGACCGGCCCTACACGGCGAGCGCGGACCTTCGGCCGTTCGGCGGCGCCGACTACCGGACGGCCTACGCCTTCCCGGGCAACATCATCTCGCCGTCCTATCTGGCCGGCGCCCTCCCGGCCGGAAGCGGGCTCAACCTGCAGCCGGGCGATATCCTCAAGGGACAGACCAACCTCTTCGACGACCACGCCGGCGGAGAAATCCTGCCCCGGCAGGAACGGCACAGCCTGTTCGTGTCCGGCGAGCAGGCCCTAGGCCCCAGGGTGACGGCCTACGCGGACGGTCTCTTCAGCTACCGCCGCTCCGACTTCCGGCTTCCGACCGTCGCCGCCCAGCTGATCGTCCCGTCGACCAACTACTATCGCCAGCACAGCGGCCTGGCCGGCTCGGACCCCATCGTCATCGAATACAATCTCACCAATGACCTGGGCGCGACCAACGTCATCGGAGACACCCGCGCCTATGCGGTCGACGCCGGGTTCAAGGTCGATCTGAGCGGGGGCTGGCGGCTGAACCTGTACGGCGCCGCCGGCGAGAACCGCGATTACACGACCCAGCCCTACTTCGACACCTACCGGGTGGGCAACGCGCTGGACCGGGCCCTGGCCAGCAGCGATCCGGCCACGGCCTTCAACCCCTTCGGCTCAGGCGGTGGAAGTCCGAAATCGGTGATCGACAGCCTGAAGGCGCCCTATTTCGACAAGGCGGTCTCGCAATACCAGTCGGTGGACGCGATCCTCGACGGCGCCCTGTTCCACCTGCCGGGCGGGGCGGTGAAGATCGCCGTGGGCGGCGAGGTGCGTCACGAGTCGTTCGACACCAACTACCGGATAGACTGGCAGACCGGGGCGCCGTCGGCCTCCACCCGCGCCGGCGAGCGCGAGGCGACGGCGGCCTTCGCCGAGCTGTTCGTGCCCCTGGTGGGAGAGGCCAACGGGCGATTGGGGCTGCGCCGGCTCGAAGTCTCAGCCTCCGCCCGCTACGACCACTACAGCGACTTCGGCTCGACCACCAATCCGAAGGTCGGCGCGACCTGGAGCCCTTTCGACGGCTTCAGCATCCAGGGCTCGTGGGGCCGGTCGTTCAAGGCGCCGCGACTGAACGACCTCCTCAACCCGCAGTCCGCGCAACTCTATCCCCTGCCGGCGGCCTACGGCGGCCCCGACACCAACCACGACGGCTATTCCACCCTGCTGTTGATGCAGGGCGGCAACCCCAACCTGAAGCCCGAGCGAGGCGAGGCCTGGACCATCGGCGTCCGGGCCACGCCGCGGCAGCTGCCGGGGTTCTCCGCCTCGGTCACCTATTTCAACCTCGCCTTCACCGACCGCATCGCCCAGCTGCCCAGCCTGCTGTCGCCGTTCCTGACGCCGGCCTCCTACCTGGGGAGCGTCTACTTCCTCAACCCGAGCCAGGCGCAGGTGGACGCCCTGCTGGCCTCGGTTCCCAGGGTGATCGACAGTCTGCCCAGCGACACCCCTGTCGAGGCCATCGTCGACCTGAGGGTCGCCAACGTCTCCCAGGTCAACCTCGACGGCCTGGATTTCGCGGTCAGCCAGGTGTTCAACACCCGGGCCGGCGAATTCACGGCCTCGGCGAGCTTCACCTACTACCTCGGCTACACCAGCCGCTTCTCGCCCACGGCGCCGGCGGTGAAGGTCTACGACACCATCGGCTATCCGGTCTCCCTGCGCGGGCGGGCCGGCGTCGCCTGGCGCCGCGGCTCCCTCGGCGCGTCCATCTTCGCCAACTACCAGTCGGGCTACGTCAACAACGCGGTCACCCCCCACGTGCCGGTCAGCTCCCAGACCACCTTCGACCTGCAGGTGAGCTATGATCTGGACGGGGTCTCGGCGCCCCTCGGGGTGACCCGGGGCATGCGCATGACCCTGTCGGTCAACAACCTCTTCAACACCGACCCGCCGTTGGCCGAGTACGACGGTTACGGCTACGACGCCCACAACTACAGCCCGGTCGGCCGCCTCGTCGCGATCAACATCGCCAAGCGCTGGTGACCGGCGGCGCGGACCGCGCTTGCCACCCCATCCACTCGCAACACCCGCCGCGTCGTGGCGGGCAGGGGACTTCCCATGACGACATTTTCCAGGGGGCGCCTGCTGGCGCTGTTGATGACGGCCGCCGCCGTGGGGAGCCCCACACTCGGCCTGGCGCAGGCTACGGCGGCGCCGATGACCTTCGAGGAGGTGATGCGGGACCAGCGCCGGATCGAGGCGGTGAGCTTCTCTCCGGACGGGCGGCGGCTGATCTACAGCATGACCCGCAACGACCGGCCCTCGCGCGGCCTGGGAATTTCCTTCGAGCAGTTCCAGACCTATGTCGCCGATCTATCAACGGGGGCGATCTCGCAGATCGGCGGCGCCGGAACCTTGGGTATCGCCCCGCAGATGCAGGGACCCTGGGCCCCGGACGGCGCGGGCTTCCTGGTCATGCAGGCGAGCGAGGGGCGCCAGGCCCTGGGCTATGTCGACGTGGCCAGCGGCCAGGTCCGCACCTTCTGGCCCGCGCCGGCCCAGCTCGTCGGCGATTGGGTGGGCTCTCGGGTGGTCTACATCACCGAGGAGGGCGCCAGGCCCTCCGGTTGGTCTCGGCCGGCGTCCCTGGCCTACCTGGATCATCGCTGGAGCCTGGCGTGGAACGCCGACCAGCCGCAGGTGACCGTCCAGTCCAACAATCCCCTGGTCCCAAACCCCGAGCCCCCCCGCGGCGGCCTGGTGGTGGCCGACCCGTCCGACGGCTCCGCCGAGATCGTCGCCCGCGGCGAGTTCGCCTCGGTCAAGCCTTCCCCGGATGGCAGGGCTTTCGCGGTGCTTTCCCTCAAGCAGGGCGAGCCGCGGGCCCTCGATACGATCACCGGCCGCCGCGCGGAGCTGCAGGTCTTCCGCATGACCGAACATGGGGCGCGGCTCGCCGCGGCCTTCCCCGAGGTCGACGCGGGCCAGTACGCCCAGGCCTGGTCGCCGGACGGCGGCAAGCTGCTCGTCGGCGCCAGGGGCGCCGACGATCGCCTGGGCCTCTACGTGGTGGACATGAAGACCCTCGCCCTGACCGCCGTCGCCGTGCCCGCAGAGATCGGCCTGGCCGAAACCGGCGCCGGCGCGATCGCCAACTTCCGCCAGCTCGGCTGGGTGGACGGCAGGCCGGCCTTCATCGGTGAGACGGCCAAGGTTCTGGCGGCGGACGCCGACCCCCACCTCGACTACGGCGAGACCCGCCGGAGCGGCCTGCGCCTCTATGTCGCCGACGGCCACGGCGGCGTCACGGCCCTCACGGATTTCGCCGGGCAGTCCATCACGCGGTTCGATGAGGGCGGCGCGGGGGAGGCCTTTGTCGCCGTGGACGGCGCCCTGTGGGGTGTGAAGCCGGGGCGGGCGCCCCGCCGCATCAGCGCGCCCGACCTGAGTGTGGTCGGCCTGGCGGAAGGCGAGAATTCGTTCGGCGGGCCGTTCAAGCCGGCGATCCGACACCTGGGCGCGGGCGGGGACATCATTGCCGTGGTGGCCCGAGGCCCCGGCGGGCCCCGACAGGAGGTCGCGCTCCGCTCGACCGATGGCCAGGTGATGTTCGAAACGCCTTCGGACGGTCTGGTCGCCCTCTCACCCAGCCTGGCCGCCGCCGCCCGCCTGGACGAGGCCGGCTGGTCTTCCATCTTGAGCGTCAAGGGGGAGGCGGCCCGCACGGTAGTCCAGGCCAATCCGGAGTGGGCGGGACGGCCGCTCGGCGAGCGAAAGCACTTCACCTATGAGGTGGGAGGACGCCAGCTGGACGGCTGGGTGCTCCTGCCGCCCGGCCAGCGCGGTCCGGCGCCGGCGATCGTCTGGATCTACGGCGGCCAGGTGATGACCACCGACGTCCCGCGTAGCGCCCACCCCGCGGAAGCGGTGACCCCGGTCTTCAGCGCGCCGCTGTGGGCCGAGCAGGGTTATGCCGTGATCCTGCCCTCGACCCCGACAGGACGCGGCGCGACGGGAGACGTTGCTGACGACCTTGCCCGCGATACAGTCGCGGCGA
The DNA here is from genome assembly GCF_049446115.1 of Caulobacter sp. KR2-114. Classification (NCBI taxonomy): domain Bacteria; kingdom Pseudomonadati; phylum Pseudomonadota; class Alphaproteobacteria; order Caulobacterales; family Caulobacteraceae; genus Caulobacter; species Caulobacter sp. KR2-114. Next base: position 310,338 of record NZ_JBMSEC010000001.1, on the reverse strand, counting down.
TCGACGCGGCGGCCGCCCAGGGTTGGGTCGATGCGACCCATGTCGGCATCATCGGCCACAGCTTCGGCGGCTACTCGACAGCCTCCGTGCTCAGCAAACGTTCGGATCGCTTCAAGGCGGGGATCGCCATGAGCGGCATCTACGACCCTGCCGCCGCATGGGGCGCGCGCATGCCCGTCGATCAGCTCGTCGACGAGGACGGGCACGGCTTCTCGCTGGAGACCTTCGGCTATGTCGAGCACGGCCAGGAAGGTCTGGGTGTGCCGCCGTGGCAGGCGGTCGAAGCATACGTACGCAACAGCCCCTTCTACCACGCCGCGGACATCAAGGCGCCGTTGCTGCTGACGGTGGGCGACCTCGACCTCGGTCCCACCCGGCTGGAGCAGAGCGAGCGGCTCTACGCCGCCCTTCGGCGAACTGGAAATCCGGCGGTGATGATCCGCTACTGGGGGGAGACGCACGTGCAGGACGACCCCTGGGCTGTCCGCGATCAGTGGACGAGGTTCAACGCTTGGTTCGCGCACTACCTGCGCTGACCTGATGCTTGGCCGCTCCGGCCGGGAGGGCCGGGTTCTGGCCGGTCGATGTTCGGGACGTTCCCGCGAGGTCAGATGTCCCGAGCAATGCGGGCGAGGGTTCGCGAGCGCAGGACTGACCTCGCCGGTCTCATAGGACTTGCTGACGTGGGCGCCCCGGCCGGCCGCGGCCGCATCCTGAATGCGGCTCATACGGGAGTCGACGGTTCTCGTCGTTATCGACTACGGTGCGGTCAGAGGGAGGCCGCCTTGTCCAGTGACCTGTTCATCAGCGCCGAGGAGGCCGCCGCCATGCTCGGCGTCTCGGTGCAGACGCTCTACACCTACGTCAGCCGCAAGCAGATCCGCTCGCAGAAGGCGCCGGGCACGCGCCAGCGGCGATACTGGCGTCCCGACATCGATCGTGTTGCGCGCGGCGCCTCAGTCACCCCGTCGCTGGCGCACTTCGGCATCAGCCACGACTCCGACATCACCCTTGTGACCAGCGACGGCCCCTTCTACCGCGGCCAGAGCGCGATCAGCCTGGCGCAGACGCAGAGCATCGAAGACATCGCGGCCCTGCTCTGGAAGGTCGATCGCAAGTCGGCGTTCCGCTCCGCGGACGCGCATGCGCCGCCGGAGCTGGCCGAGCTGTCGGCGGTGTTGCGCAACGCCTCGTCCATCGACAAGGCGATCGCCCTGCTGCCGTTCATCGAGCAGGCCAACCCCCTGGCCTACGACCTGAGTCACGCCGGCATGTGTCGCACGGGCGCGGAGGTCATGCGCTGGTACGCCGCGATCCTGACGGATCGTGACACGATCAGCGACGCCCCGTTGCACGAGCAGGTGGCGCACTTTGTCGGCGGCGGCGATGAGGTGGCGGACCTGGTGCGGCGGCTCATGGTCCTGGCCGCCGATCACGGGTTCGGCGCGGGGTCCTATGCCGTGCGCGCCGTGGCCAGCACCGGCGTCTCCCCGTACCGCTCGGTCCTCGCCGGCCTGGCGATCGTCATGGGCCGGCGCACCAGCTTCGGGCGGCTGGAAGGCATCCGCCGGCTTCTATCGGACATCGCCGAAAGCCGCGATCCGCATGCGGCGATCCTGCGCCACCTGCAGATGGGCGAGAAGGCGCCGGGCTTTGAATCCCCGGAACCCTATGCGGCGGGCGATCCGAGAGCCGAAGCGCTGCTGGCCTCCGTGACGGCGGTCTTCGGCGACCATCCGCTGCTGGTGAAGACCACCCAGGCCATGGACATGGTCCGCGAACGGATGGGGCTGCATCCGGGGTTCGCCCTGATCAACGCCCTGCTGGCGCGCCTCATCGGCCTGCCGGACGGCAAGGTGCTCTATATCCTGGGGCGCTGCGCGGGATGGGTCGCCCACTCCATCGAGCAGTACGAGGCGGGCATGGTCACCCCGCCGACCGCGAACTACCGGGGCTCGCTCCCGGAACCCGGCTAGCTCATGGCGCGGTCGCCGGCAGCTCGACGGTGCGATGGCGCGTCCGCGGTCCGGCAAAGGCCACCGCGGCGAGGGCGGCGATCATGAAGCCGCTGATCGCGACGAACACCTGGCCGGGGCCGCCGGCATCGAGGATGGCGGCAATGATGTAGCCGCTGACGGCCGCGGCAAGTCGCGTGAAGGAGTAGACGAAGCCCGCAGCCCGGGCGCGGATCTCGGTGGGGTAGAGCTCGCTCAGGTAGTTGTGGCTGCTGACGCTGAGGATGGTGTTGGCGACCGCAAGGCCGAGGCCGAAGGTGATCCACCCCATGGGCGACCTTGCGCCCGCAAAGGCGAGCCCGCAGGCGACGGAGACGAGGCCGGCGACGATCAGCAGGTGCTTGCGCTCGAACCGGTCCGCCAGAAGCAGGAGCAGCAGCGGCGAGAGCGGCGCCGCCAGCGACACGCCGGCGCTGTAGAGGAGGCTGTTCTTCAGCGGCGCGCCCTGGGCCTGCAGCAGGGTAGGCAGCCAGTTGGAAAAGCCGAAGTAGGCCACGTTCTGCAGGTTGAAGTAGACCAGCATCATGATCGTCGCCCGCACCAGGTAGCGGCGCGTCGCCGGCGTGGTGGTGACCGGCGCCGCGGGCGTCGCCGTGACCTCGCCAGGATGGCGGCGCTGCGCCGGCAGCCCGTCCAGGATGCGGTGGGCCTCTTCGGCGCGGCCGCGGGCCGCCAGCCAGCGGGGGGATTCCGGCAGGCTGCGACGCGCGAACCAGAAGCCGGCCGCCCCCAGCGCCGGCGCCAGGGTCATCCAGCGCCATCCGGCGACGCCTGCGGGCGCCAGGGGGATCAGCCAGGCCGCCAGGAAGGCCGCCGTCGGAATGGCCAGGTACTGCACCGCCATGGAGAGGCTGAAGGCGCGGCCGCGCAGGCGAGCCGGGGTGATCTCCACCACGAAGCAGTCGATGGCCACCGCTTCGGCGCCGACCCCGATGCCGGCGACGAACCGCCAGAAGCAGAGGGAAACGACCTCACTCTGCAGACCCATCACCAGGGTCGCGGCCGCGTACCAGATCAGCGAGTAGGCGAAGACCCGGCGCCGGCCCAGGCGGTCGCCGAAGGCCGAAAAGCCAATGACGCCCAGGTAAAGGCCCAGGAAGGTGGCGGCGATGAAGGTGGCCTGGTCGGCGAGGCCGAAGAGGCCGGCGTGCCCCGTTCTGAAGACCCCCGCGTTGACGAGTCCGGCCGACAGGGGCGCGGTCAGGGTGAGATCGTAGATCTCGAAGAAGCCGCCCACCGCGATGGCCAGGATCCACCGCCAGAGGCGCCAGGATCCGGCCAGGGCGTCGATGCGCGCGCCGACCGCCTCGGTGTCGTTGTGCATCGTGAGCCTTCCGCGCCGGCTTCAGGCCGCGTCCGGGATCGGCACGTCGATCAGGGGTGCGAACTGCTGGCCGCCGTGCTGGTCGGCGGCGCCGAAGCCCCCCTGGGTGATCGGCTGCGGGATGGTGAACTTGAAGGCGCGCGCCAGGTCGCATTCAAAGAAGCGTACGGTCCCGACCGGCAGCCGATAGAGCCGGGCAAAGGTCTCCGCGCTCAGGGCGCCCGAGCGTTTGACCTGCAGGTAGCTCTCCTCATCGGCGAACAGGATGTCGAAGGTCAGCACGAAGGGGCCGGCGTTCTTGCTGCGGATGATCGCCGCGAGGTCCGAGAGTTGCGTCATCGATCAGGCCCCGGTGATGTCGTGGAAGGTGGTGCGGAACATCGACGTGGCCGTCTCCGGCCAGGCGACGTGGTTGAGGTTGAAGTGGAACACCGGCCCCCGTTCGATGTGCGCCGGGTTGTGCAGGCAGGCGAAGCCGGTGATCGAGCCCTTCCACTTGCCGATGGGATGATGCAGCAGCGGCTGGCGCGTCATCTGCGCCAGCTTGGTGGCGGTGGCCTGGTCCGCCGCCGTGGCTTCCACCACGATGCCGATCTCGTGGGGGAGGGCAGGGGGCGCGGGCTCCAGATCGCCCATGACCCCGTTCAGCCCGTAGAAGTGGTAGTCGATCCGGCCGCCCAACGCCTCGAGGGGCGCGCCGAACACCCGCTCGACCGAGCCGGCCACGCGCCGCTTCACGCCGTCCATCCAGTTGGCGAAGTCGGCCAGGATGAAGGGGTCGCGGACGCCGCCGACCAGGATCGTCTGGTAGCCGGCGAGCTGCACGCCCTCCAGCTTCACTGTCGGGCGCTCGGCGTGGCTGAACCGGCTGCCACGGATCCGGACGCTGACCGGGTCCACCTGTTCGTAGGTGGCCTGGCGAATGTCGAGCTCGCCGGAACTCTCCTTGAAGAAGAAGGGGTCGCCGTTCTCGTAGAGGCTGTGCGCCGCCACGGATTGTGGCGTGCAGCGCAGGCCCGGACCGATTGGACTGATGATGGCCTCGTCGGCCCGCACCGTCGCGAAGATGACGCCGGGCCCCGGCCGTTCGCAGACCGAGGCGCCGCATTCGACCACCTTGCCGGCGTGCCAGGAGAGCCCCTCCGGCAGGCCCATGGCGATGGGCATGGCCGCGTAGAGCGCCGGATCGCTGCAGCGGCCGGCGACGATCAGGTCGACGCCCTCCGCCAGGGCGGCCTGCAGCGGCTCGACCCCCATCATCCCCACGATGCGGGTGCTGCGCCGAAGCGTATCGGCATCGATCGCGGGCGCCGGGTCCAGGGCGGTGATGCGGCCGGCGGCCAGCCAAGCGGCCAGCTGCTCGGCGTCCTGCTCACTCTTGATCACCGCAACGCGCAGGTCGAGCCGTTCGGCCGCGGCGACCTCGGCGACGATCTCCATGAAGGTGTCGACGTGCACGTCCGCGCCGCCCGTGCCGACCGAGCCGATCAGCACCGGCACACCGGCGGGACGCGCGTGCCGCAGGATGACGGCGAGGCCCTCGGCGATCGCTTCCCTCGGAAAAGCGCCCACGCCCAGGCCCAGCGCGAACGGGCCGGCGTCGGTGCTCCCGGCGTCTGCGGACACGAAGTGCGGCCTGCGGGTCATCGCCTCGCGCAGGCTTTCCTCGTGCACGCCAACGCCCAGCACGCCCGTGGCGGCCACGAAGCGGCATTCAAGCGGTTCGGACAAGCAGATCTCTCCTGACGGATGCGTTGAACGGGCGGCGCCGCGCGCCGCTAGCGGCCATGCCGCTGGTAGAAGGGCGTGTGTCCCGCGCCCTCGTGCAGCAGGACGTGGTCGGCGGAGAAGAAGTCCGCGTAATGCAAGAGGAAGGCCTCCAGGTTGCGCCCGTGGAAGGGGGCGTTGGAGGCGTGGGTGGCGACCGTGCTGACGACCTTGTCCGGGAAGTCCAGGTCCTTGATCAACATCGCCCCGACGACCCCGTGCGGGATTTCTCGGGCCAGCGGCGCATATCCCACCGCATCGCCGTCGAGGCTGAACATCAGCGGCTTGTCGACGTCATGCAGGGCCAGGACCGGCACCAGCACGTCGTAGTCGATGGCGTCGCCCCATTGTTCGACGGCCCGCCGGGCCAGATCGATCCCCGTGCGGGTGACGTCGTTGACGTGCGCCTTGAGTCGGTAGCGCGGGGCCAGGGCTGAGAACGGCATCTCTTCCAGGGCGATGAACGGGCTCGACGTCCAGGCCGTGACCCAGGCGGTGACGATCTGCTCGCGCACCGGCGCGGAGACCAGGTCGAGCCCCCAGAGCCACTGGGCGACGGCCTCGCGGCGATCGGGATCGCCGTGTTCCAGCTTGTAGATCGGCACTCATTCCTCCCGCGGCGCTGCTTGAGGTCGCCGACGGCCGCATAGCTCGCGGACTCTCTCCGTGTCGTCAATCTCGACGAGAAGTGTCGATGTATGGAATAGGCGTTTCCTGCGGTGCGTCAGGCGGACGATCTGCTTCTCGTCCGCCAACCCGCGCGGAGACGGCAGGGGCCCCGAATATCGACAAATCGCGTCGAGATTGACGCAGCGGGTTGTCGTCAGAATGCTGAGCGACGACGATTCAACGTCGACGATAATTATCGATATTCGGGAGGGAAATCTCTATGCGTGTCTCCACGCCGGCGGCCGTCTACGGACTGGGCGCCCTCATCAGCATGTTCGGCGCCGACGCCCTGGCGCAGAGCGCCCCGCCGGCCTCGCCCGCCCCGTCGGAACCGCAATCGGTCCAGGAGGTGGTGGTCACGGGCACGCGCATCATGCGCCGCGACTATGTCTCGGACTCGCCGATGGTCACCCTCGGCGCCCCGGCGCTGGCGTCCAGCGGCTCGTCGACGCTGGAGACGAGCCTCAACCAGCTGCCGCAGATCGCCTCGTCCGCCAGCAGCCAGGCCAACTTCACCTCGCGCGCCGGCCAGGCGAGCGTGGATCTTCGTGGCCTTGGGCAGCAACGCACCCTGGTGCTGGTCGGCGGGCGGCGCATGCAGCCGTCCGGCGCCGACGGCACCGTGGACCTCAACACCATTCCCACGGCGCTCGTCGACAACATCGAGGTCATCACCGGCGGCGCCTCCGCCGTCTACGGGTCCGATGCCGTCACCGGGGTGGTCAACATCAAGCTCAAGCCACATTTCTCCGGCGTGGAGGTCGACGCCCGCTACGGGGAAACCGGCCGCGGCGATGGCGCGACGCGCGATCTCAGCCTCATCGTCGGCGGCAATTTCGCCGATGACCGGGGCAACGCCTATGTGTCCCTCAACTACGCCGACCGGGACGCCGTGGCGTTCACGGATCGCAGCTACCTCTCCGGCCAGGTGCTGACGGCCAACACGCCGACGTCGCTGCTCAACGTGGTGGCCAGCAACCTGCCGAGCCAGTCGGCCATGAACGCCCTCTTCGCCAAATACGGCTACGCCGCCGGGACGGTGAAGAACTCCGCGGTCCTCTCGTTCAACGCCGACGGCACCCTGTTCTCGTCGGCCCCCTCCTACAACTACAAGGGTTCGACCGCGCCGCCGTTCAAGTTCTATAACGGCAACTTCTACACCATCGCCGGCGACACCTTCCTCGCCCAGGTGCCGCTGACCCGCTACAATGTGGTGGGCCACGCGGAATACAGGCTGACCAGCAACGTCCGCGCCTATGTCGACGGGCTCTACACCACCTATTCCGTCCAGACCCAGGGACCGCCGGTCGTCGTCGGCGGCGCCACCAGCGCGCCGCTGAGCATCCCCGTCACCAACCCCTTCATCCCCGCCGACCTCGCCACCCTGCTGGCCTCGCGGCCCAATCCCACGGCGAACTTCGGCCTGGCGGTGAACCCCGCTCCGGTCGGCAATCGCCACGAGCAGGACCAGTACAACGTCTACCAGCTCACGGCCGGGCTGAGCGGCCGGCTGGACGCCGCGGACCTCACCTGGAACGGCTACGTCAGCGTCGGCGCCACCCAGCAGACGCAGCGCCAGCTGAACTACGACAGCACCTCGGCGATGAACACGCTCCTGCAGGCCGCCGATGGCGGCAAGAGCCTGTGCACGGGCGGCTACAATCCCTTCGGCGCGCAGCCGATCTCGCAAGGCTGCATCAACTACTTCGAGCGCAACGCCACCAACCTGACGACCCTGCGCCAGCAGATCGTCGAGTTCGACACCCAGGGACGGGTGATGACCCTGCCCGCGGGCGAGCTTCGCTTCGCCGCTGGCGTCGACTATCGCAACAACAGCTACAGCTACAGCCCCGACGCGGAGATTCAGAGCGGCGACCTGGCCAACTACCTGCCGATCCTGCCGTCGTCGGGATCAGAGCACGTGACCGAGCTCTACGGCGAACTGCTCGCGCCCATCCTGAAGGACCGGCCCTTCATCCGGGCCCTCAACCTCGACCTCGGCTACCGCTATTCCGACTACAACACCGTCGGCGGCGTCAGCACCTACAAGGCGGATTTCGACTGGAAGCTCGGCGACGTGGTGGGGCTGCGCGGCGGCTACGCCCACGCGACGCGCGCGCCCAGCGTCGGCGAGCTCTACACCGCCCAGACGCATGGCCTGCTCGCCCTCGGCGCGCCTGGCGTGTTCGGCTCCGGGGATCCCTGCGACGTCAACGGCGCCTACCGCAAGTCCAGCTACGCCAGCACCGCCCAGGTGCGGGCGCTCTGCCTGGCGCAGGGGGTCCCCGGCAACCTGGTCGACAACTTCACCAATACGACGCCGCGCACCCCCAACGTCACCTCCGGCAACACGTCCCTGACGCCGGAGTCCTCGAACACCTATTCGGTGGGGGCGGTGTTCACCTCGCGCTTCAGCAATCCTCTGCTGTCGCGGCTGCGCGGCTCCATCGACTATTACAACATCAACGTGACCCACGCGATCGGCATTGTCACCAACACGGTGGCCACCTCGCAGTGCTTCAACACGGCGATCAATCCGGACCTGTCGAACAGCAACTACTATTGCCAGCTGATCTCGCGCGACCCGAACACCGGCCAGATCATCAACATCGTCAATCCGGAGCTGAACCTGGGCGGCTATCGCACGTCCGGCGTCGACTTCGAGGCGGACTGGTCCATCCCGCTGGACGCCATCGGCCTGGACCAGAAGTACGGGACGGTGACCTTCAGCCTGGTGGCCAACTACCTGGCCGACTTCCATATCCAGACGCTGCCCAAGGGGCCGTCCCTGCAGTACGCCGGCGCCATCGGCAACGTGCAGATCGACCAGTTTGCCGACGCCCATCCCACCTGGAAAGGGGCCGCGACGATGTCCTGGCAGGTCGGCCCGGTGACCTCCAACCTGCACTGGCGCTACATCGACGGGATGAAGAACGCCAGCAACGTCGGCAATACCGGCACGGCCCACGGCGTGCCGTCGGTCAGCTACTTCGACCTCGACGCGGCCTGGCAGGTTCGCCATGGGCTCGAGCTGCAGGCCGGGATCGTCAACCTGTTCGACAAGGACCCGCCGGTGCTGAACAACAACATCGTCGGCAACTACGCCACCGATCCCTACACCTACGACCTGCTGGGCCGGCGCTTCTACGTCGCGTTGAAGGCCCACTTCTGAGGTGGCGACCATGCGGCCCCCGCGGCAGACGATCCAGCTTCGAGGCATCCGCAGCGCCTTCGTCGGCGGAGAAATCCTTCGCCTGGAGGGCCTCCCGATACGCCAGCTGCCGACGATCCGTGGGGCGCCGCCGCGGCAGATCGATCCCAACGGCGCCTATGCGGTCGGTCAGCTTTATCTGCAGTCGTTCCAGCTGAGCCGGCCGGACGGGCCCTTCCCCGTGCAGTTGTGGCATGGGGGAGGCCTCAGCGGCGCCTGCTGGGAGACGACTCCGGACGGGCGCCCGGGATGGCTGAACTTCTTCCTGCGCCGGGGCTTCGACGTCACCGTTGTCGATGCGCCCGAGCGGGGCCGGGCGTCCTGGGCGCCCTATCCGGAGATCAACGCCGAGGCGCCCTGGCACCGCACCCTGGAGATGGCCTGGTGGATGTTCCGCTTCGGACCGCCCGGCGGCTATCACCCCGATCCAGCGCTGCGGCAGGCGTTCGCGGGCCTGCAGTTTCCGGTCGAGGCCGCGGAGATCTTCCTCAAGCAGTTCGTGGCCCGCTGGGGGAGCCGCCAGTCGGACGCCTGGGCGATCTGCGCCTATGACGCGCTGCTCGCGCAAAGCGCTCCGGCCATCGTCATCGCCCACAGCCAGGGGGGCCTCTATGCCCTGGACCTCGCCGTCCGCCGCCCGGACGCCTTCAAGGCTCTGGTGCTGCTCGAGCCTGTGCTGCCGCCGGAGGCGGACTATCCTTTTCAGGGGCTGGCCGGGACGCCGATCCTCCTCGTGAACGGCGACAACTTCCAACGCGAGACGGCGTTCAAGAGGTTCGCTGACGCTCTGCGGCAGGCTGGGGGCCAGGTGGACCTGTTGGACCTGCCGGGCGAAGGCGTCTTCGGCAACAGCCACATGCTGATGATGGACCGCAACAGTGACGAGGTCGCCGGACGGGTCGCGCTCTGGCTATCGGGGCAGCTGTAGCGGGCAGTTACCGTGACAGGTCAGGCGCCGGCGGGCGTGGGGCATCGGCGCAACCCTTTCAGATATCGGTGTCGGAGTTGGGTGCAAGTCATGCGCGGCCGCGAAATGCGCAGAAGAGTCCTTCTCGGTGAGCCAGTGGCGCCAGCAGGCGGGCTTCTGATTGAGCGCTAACCATGGGTGGCGGCGTAAGTTCGCAGGCCATCCATGCGTGAGGTCCTTCCAAAGTATCCCAGCTCGCGGCGTGCGGCAGCGTCGTCTATCGTGAATTCCCGCCCGATCATGCGCATCATAGAACGCGAAATAGGTGGATCTCCGTCCCTACGCGTGACAGCCCAGATCAGGTCGAGCAATCGACCAGCGGCCGACGCGAGCCAATAGGGCATCGAACCCAGCGTCTCGACGGACAGGCCCTGCAAACTCGCAAGCGAGGAGACGAACGCGCGGAATGTCTGCTTGTCCCGGTCGCCGATGAAATAAGCTCGACCGCCTTCTCCCCGTTGAAGCGCACATTCTATGGCCTCGACCGCATTGTCGACGTGGCAAGTCGCAAAGGGATATTCGCCGCCATCGACGAAGGCGAATCGCCCGGACCTAATGGCCTCGGGCAGCGCCCGACTGAACGGATCTCCCGGGCCCCAGAGCGCGGGCGGTCGCAGTGCGATGGTGCGAAAGCCAGGCTTGTTCGCCGCCAGCACCAGCGCCTCGGCTCGCGCCTTGCTCGCCAGATAGCTGCAGAAGTGGTCCGGAAACGTTGGCGCGCTCTCGTCGGCGTTTCGAACGGGCGCGCCAGCCTCGTCCATGATGATACCGGCCGCGCTGATATGGACGAAAGCCTGTGCGCCGGCGGCCTCCGCCGCCGTCAGCAACGCGGCGGCGCCATCGACGTTGACACGAAAGAACGGTTCACGTGGCCCAGAAAAGCGGAACATCGCCGCAGCGTGGACGACCGCCTCGATTGCCGGCAACGAAAGCGGCGCAGTATCTTCGAGGTCGCCGAGGACCGGCGTCCCACCAATGGCCTCCAGTCTGCCGTAAGACGAAGCAGAGCGTGTGAGGGCGAACACCGCGTGGCCGTCCCTTGCCAGCTTCTGGATGACACGAGCGCCCAGCAGTCCAGTGCCCCCGGTCACGAGGATTCTCATGGCGCCAGCCCTTTCGGTTCGGCGTTTAAGACGGCGCGCATCGCGCCTTCGCGGATCCGCTCCAGCGTCGCCGGCGCCGGCTCAGGTGTTTCGCGGACCCGGGCGGTGACAAAGAGCAGCGATGCGGCGTTGGCGGACGCCCACAACAAATCGGCGGCCTCCGCCGGCGGGGGCGCCAGCCGTCCCTGTGCAGCGATCGCTCCGACGCGCTCTATCAGCAGCGCCCATGCCTGGGTCGCTGCCGGAATGTCCCCGCCGCCGAGAACGCGCCCCATCATCGCCGCGTAGAGCCGGGGACGAGCGGCCGCAAAGCGTACATAGTCGTCCCAGCCCTCACGCAGCGCCGTAATCGGATCGCTGGATTGCGCCGCCGACCTCTTGCTTTCGAGAAATTGCGCAAAGGCTTCTGCGATCGCTGCGCTCAGAAGCCCATCGGCGCTGCCGTAGTGATGGTAGAGCGTCGGTGCGCTCACCCCCGCGATCGCGCAGACGCGGCGCGTCGAGAACAGCGCCTCTCCCTCGTCCTCGAGAACTTTCAAGGCGGCTTCGAGCAGGACAATGCGAGTATCCATTAGCCCAGTATAGCGGCGCTATAGCGGATGTCTATAGCGGTGCTATAGTGATGGAATCCCTGCCGGTCGGCCCGTTTGCCCGTGCAGGCGCCCACGCCCTGCGGGTCGATCCGGACGGCGCAATGGCCCGCCCGCTTGATACCGTTCGCCGTCCGGCAAATTACGCGGGCCGCAAGGAGCGGTGGTCGGTCGCTCAGGCGCTGAGGGTGACGTCTTCCAGTCGCCGGGGCAGCCGGCTCGCCATGAGGAAGGTAAGGGCATGCAGGGCGCTCAGAAGCAGGAAGGCCCAGGCGTAGCCCTGCGACGCCGTGGGCCCCGCGACGCCGGGGCCAGACTTCCATGCCAGGAGGGATGCGCACAGCGTCGTCATGACCGGGCCGCCGAGCCGCTGGACAATGTTGAGCGAGGTGGTCGCCATCGACAGCTTCTGCCGGCTGACGGAGGCATAGGCGGCGCTCAGCGAGGGCAGGCCGACGGCGATCATCCCCGCGCCCCTGAAAAGGAGCGCCGGCATGAGCAGGGCGAGATCGAGGCCGTGCATAGCGAGATATGCCAGGGGTGTCGTGGCGGCGAGCGCCAGGAGGGCGCCGCCCGCGGACACGTCGCGAATGCCAAATCTCGCCGTCAGCATCCCCATCAGCGGGTTGGTGATCATCATCCCGATCCCCAGAGGCGCCAGCATCCAGCCCATGTCGGCGGGTCTGCGACCGCACGCCTGGATGAGGAAGGCGGGGATGAGCATCTGCCCTGCGAACATAGCGCCGTTGGACAGGAACTGGATAACGGCGGCCGTGGAGAACACGTTGCCCCTGAAGAGGCGCAGGTCGATGAGCGCATCGTCGCCCTTTCGCCGGGCCGTCCACAGGAATGCGACGATCATCGCAAGGCCCGCGACAAGCAAGGCGCGGCCCGCGCCCTGGCCGGTCCGCTCCGAACCATAGAGCACCATCGCCAGGCCGGGAGAGAGCAGCGCCAGGCCAAGCCAGTCCAGGGTCCGCGGCGTCGTCTCGTGCCGGTCGCTGGCCAGGAACGCCAACGCCAGCAGCAGCGCCACGACGCCGACCGGGAGGTTGACGAGAAAGAGCCAGCGCCAGGAGCCGTATTGCAGGATGACCCCAGCAAGGACGGGGCCGAGCACCGGGGCCAGCAGGACGGGGAGCGCCATATAGCCGGCCACGCGCGTCATCTGAGACCCCGCGGCCCGGGCGACCATCATCTGCGTCATGGGCGCCAGGAGGCCGCCACTGACGCCTTGCAGGACGCGGAAGGCGATCAGCGAGGGCGCCGACCACGCCAGGCCGCACAGGGCCGATGAGAGGGTGAAGGCGGAGAAGCAGCCCAGGTAAAGCGCCTTGGCGCCGACCCGGTCGACCAGCCATCCGCTCAGGGGCAGCACGAGGGTGAGCGCCAGCAGATAGCCGCTCGTCACCCATTGGATCGTCGAAAGGCTCGATCTCATCGAGGTCGCCAGAGGCGACAGCGAGACGTTGACGATGGTCGCGTCGAGCTGCGCCAGCAGGGCGCCGAACAGGGCGACGGCGCAGATCCTCCACACCGACGGATCGAGGCGGTCGTGTCCGGAGGGATTCGCCGAGCCGGGCGTCCCGGCGCTTTCGGAATGGCCGGACTCAGCCTTGAGCGTAGGCAAGCGCGATGATCTCCTGCGTCGTGGCGGTTTCGCCCAGCCTGGGGAAGATCTCGCCGACGCTGTTGGCGTGCGGGTCCGCGCTCAAGTCCGTCATGGCGTCCACCGCCAGCGCCACGTTGAAGCCGAGCTCGTGCGCCTGGCGGGCCGTCGACTCGACGCCCGCGCTCGTCGCCACGCCGCAGATGACGACCTGGGTGACGCCCCGCGACTTCAGGTAGGTCTCCAGGTCCGTGCCCGTGAAGGCGCCCCAGGTCTTCTTCGAGACGAAATGATCCTGCGGCTGCGGATCCAGTTCCGGCAGCACTTCGGCCCAGTCGGGCGGCAGAGCGCCGCCCGCCTGTGCCCGTTCCGTCCTTCCTGGCGCCATCCCGACCACGTTCACGAGGACGACCGGCAGACCGCGGCGCCGGAAGGCCGCCGCGAGGTTGGCTGAGTTCTTCACCACCGTCGCGACCGGATGGACGCTGGGAATCGACAGGATGATCTTCTGCAGATCGACGACGATCAGCGCGGCTCTGGGATCGAGCTGGGATACGGGCATGGAGACCTTCCAAAGGGTCGGGGGGACAAGTGCTCGTCCGCGCTCACGGCGGACGTCTTCCGTCAGCCTCAGGATTCGCCGATCCGGCGAATGACCTGGATGGCGTCGGTCAGGGTCTTGAGGGCGGCCGGGTCGAGTTCGGCGAGCGCACCGACCAGCCAGTCCCGCTTGGCGGAGCGGTGTCGGGTTCTCGCGGCCGTTCCAGTCTCGGTCAGCGTGAACAGAATCTGTCGGCGGTCCGTGGGGTGAGGCCGCCGCGCGATCAGCCCTTCCTGTTCGAGGCTCGCGAGGATGACCCCCATCGACTGCGGCTTCATCAGCTCCGCGCGCGCCAGATCGGCGGTCGTCATGGATCCGCTTTGCTCAAGGCGAGCCAGGGCCCCCATCTGCGATAGGGCGAGGGCGTTCGGATTGGCCTGGGTGCGCAGTCCGCGCAGCCGCCTGAGCAGCCGCCCGATCGCGCTCGTGAGGTCCGTGGCCACGATGTCCAGGGAGGGGTCCGCCTTTTCTTTCATGGCGCGACCCTGCAATATGGCAGGTAAACTTGCAAGTTTATCTTCTATTATGAATGTCGTGAGCGATCACCCTCGTGGGGAGTTGAGTCCGGCGATCGCGCTGAAGATTTCCCTGGCTAAGGCGGCCGGCGACGCTGGAGAGGCCTTGCGCAATCGAGCGACGCTGGGCGCCCCCGCGCGAGAGCCATGAGGCGGCCGGGAGGCGCTCGGCGACCCCTACGCGAAGCGGTTCGCGGCTGTGGTGGGAGGCGGTGATGCCGCGCCCTGTCGCCCCAGATCGTTGACCGGCGGCAACGTCCCCTCGACGAGGACCAGGCTGGGATGGTCCCGCCGTTGGCGGCGCTCCAGGGGCGCCGCCAACGGGGCAGGTCCTAGGGGCGGATTGTGGTCAGCTGACGGGGGCCGGCGTTCGCAGCGGCGTGGGCGACGGCGTCGTTGGCCTCGCTCAGCGCGAACTCCGTCAGCTCGAACTGGGACAAGTCGATCAGGCCGGCCCGGATCATCTGGATCATGCGCGGGATAGCCTCGCGCGAATACATCCACGCGCCGCGCACCGTCAGCTCCTTGTGCATGAGGACGTTGTAGCTCAACGCCAGCTCTGACCGGACCCCGCCCATCAGGATGATGCGGCCACCGTGACGGACCGTGGCCAGGGGCGCCTGCACCTGCGCCGCGGTTGCTTCGCGCGGCAGGAAGTCGAGCACCATGTCGATAGGGCCTGCCGCCGCCTTGACGATGTTGTCGAGGTCGTCGGCCTCGACGCCGCTCATGCGCACCGCTCTTACCCGTGGGCCAAAGCGGCGGACCAGGTCGTCCAGCGTGCCCGGGTTGCGGCCTGTGGCGACTACAAGACCGGCGCCCATGGCCAGCGCCACCGCAACGCCCGCCCCGCCGAATCCTCCGGTGGCGCCGCTGATCACCAGGGTCTCACCTGCCTTGAGGTCGCCCGCGATCAAGCCGCCGAAGGGCACAAGCAGCCGGCCAAGCGCCGTCCAGCGTCCCGCCTCGGCGGGCTCGATCTCGCCGAGCGGCGTGACGTTCTCCGTCGGGACCAGCATCCGTTCGGCGTAGGAGCCATGGTGGTACAGGCGGTGCAGGGGCAGGGCCGCCGCCGTCCGATAGGTCCAGCCCTGGAGGATGCTGTCCGCGGCGTTGTCACGCGAGCGGACGGTCGCTTCGCAGAACACCCAATCGCCGACTTTGAGCGTCGTGGCGTCCGGACTCACGGCGCGGATCCGCCCGATACCGCCGGCGCCTGGCGCGACCGGGAGCTCGAGCGCGTAGTTGCGCGAGCCGTTGAACACGTTGGCGGCGTAGCTCGTGACACCCGCCGCCACGACGTCGACGACCACGCCTCCGGCCATCGGCTCGGGGTCGGGTAGCGTCTCAATCGCGAGCGGCGCGCCGAATTCCTTGAGGACTGCGGCTTTCATGGAACCTCTTCATGTTGTTGAGGCTCCACCGTACAGCCGCTGTGGCGCGCTATTCAGTCCTGAGATTATCCTAGGACTGAGAGGCCCACTGCGATGGCGATCGCCAGATGCCTGCGGATCTCAATTCCTGGCAGCATGAGCGGGTGAGTTGCGAGGGCGAGGCCGCTCGCCCGCGACGGGCTTGCTGAGCATCCGCTCCCAGGAGACAGCTCGGCCCGGCGAGTGCAATCGCCGGGCCTCTACGCTGTCCGCGCTCTCGGGGGGCGAGACGGTGGGACGCCCGGAAGATGCAAAAATCTCGCGAGGCGTGCAAGTGGTTATGCGCCTCGGGGGCACAGAGATTGGGCCGCAGTTTCGGCGCGTCGGCGCTTGCATTCCAGTGAGCGTCAGTCGGAATCGCTTTCGCCCTCCGGCGTGTGCAGGCGCTGGATTTCGAGTTCCAGCCACCGTTCGGCGCTGGTGTCCCGCTTCTCCAGATACTCCTTCATCTTCACGAAGGCGTGGCGCAGGGATTCGAGGAAGAACCTGCCGGGGATGATGGAAATCTGCTCGCCGGCTTCCTTTTCGAACTCCTGTAGCGCCACCCAGAGGATACTGGAGAACTTGTTGTCCATGGCGCGAAGCGCGGTCTCCTTGGAGCCAAACAGGAGGCCGAAGGTGATGGCCGCCGCATCTGTGTCGGTCGCCAGGCCGAACATGCGCACCTTCTCCAGATCCAGGCTTCCGCGACCGGCTTCGAAGTCCTCATAGGTCCTCAGGGCGATCCCCATGCGCTGGGCCACCTCGACGGACTTCATTCTCCGCTCCAGGCGGATGGTCTTGATGATGGTGGAGAGAAGCCGGGCCTGCCTTGCGAGACTGAGAGATGGCGACCTCGGCATACGCACCCCGTACCGCCCACGGATCAACTTACGCTTGATCACTTTGGAGTCCACGCGCGGACAGATCAATGATCCGTCCGCGGTCAATCAGCCTTCCGCGCCTTATCTGGCCTGGGTTTGGCCAATTGGGCTTCCCTTGGGGAAGCTTCGGCGTTTCGACAGGGCGCTGGGCATGATTTGGCGCGGGTTCGCCCGCAGAGAACTTGCCAGATCCCCTGGAATTTCTGCGGATCGCAGGGATTCGGCCCGTGCCGGGCCCGCCAAATCGATGGAGCCCTCGACAGGCAGACCCCCGAGGTTTCAGCCTCTCGCCTTTCGAGGGAGCCACCGTGAGCCGGGACCGCGATCCCTATGATCGGGCGGTCGCCCGCCTGACGCGCGGCCTGCGCGCCGGCGCGTTCGGCCACGGCCAACCGTTGCACGTCCACAGGCTGGCGGCGGATCTGGCCATTAGCTCCACGCCGGTCCGGGAGGCCCTGGCGAGGCTGGCGGGGGAGGGGCTCATCGAACGCGCCTCCACCGGTTACGTGACACCACGGCACGACGCCGCCAGCCTCGCGGACCTCTATAGCCTGGACGAGATCTATGCGCTCGCCGCCCTGAGTTCAAAGCGACGCCCGCTGGCCGCGTGGCCGCCCACGGCCGAGGCGCCGTCGCTTGACAGTCATGTCGAGCGGACCGAGCTGGCGCTGGCGCGACTGGGGATGCCCGAGAGCCGCGCCTTCTGGGCGGCGCGTCGCAACCTGTGGAATCGCCTGGCGCCCTTCCGGGAGGCGGAGACTAGCGTCCTGGGTGATCTAGACGCTGAGCTTGGGCGGCTGCGGCTCGAAGGGGGGGCGGCCGCGTCCGCGCGCGAGGTACGGGCCTACTATCGCCGGCGGGTCCGCACGGTGAGCGCCATTCTTGCTGCCGCTCAAGGTAGAAATATAGACCAAATATACCTTGAATATGTATCGCCCTGATCGCCTGCTTTGGGGGTCGCAAGCCTGCGACATCATCCAAACCAGGAGGCTACAATGACTGCTCCCCTGAAGACCACGCTGGTCTGCCTCGGCCGCGCCAAGGTGCTGACCCGCACCAGCGGGCCGGGCATCTTCCCCGAGCTCACCAATCCCATGGAGCGCTACTCCTAGCGCCCCGCCCGGCGGTTCTGGGGAGGGGCCGTCGGTCCCTCTCTGCGGTCCCCACCACGATCAACCTTCATCCAGCCAGACAGGAGGTCATGATGACCGTTCCCTGCAAGACCAGGCTCGTCCGTGTCGGTCGCGCCAAGATCCTGACCCGTTCCGGCGGCCCCGGAATCGTGCCGGAGCTCGACAACCCGATCGAGCACTACGCCTGAACGGCGGTCGGCGCGTCTCGGACGCGCCGACCCTCGCCAGCCATCTCTCCGCCGGCCGCCCGTGCTCGGCGCTGGCCAAGCCCGGCCCGGGCCTTCTTCTCCTCTCAGGATCGCCCATGCGTCTGTTCCTTGCCAGCGCAGTCCATGCCGTCGACATCGCTGGCGATCTCGTCTTCCTGGACGTGACCACGGACGCCTACTTCTGTCTCGGCGGTGGCGGCGAGGTGATCAGTCTCGGTCCGGATGGAGAGGCCCATGTCCAGCAGGATGAGACCGCGCGCCAGTTGCTCGAGGCCGGCCTTCTCTCCGCCGAACCCACCCCCGGCCGTCTCAGTCTGCCGCCAAGGCCGACAGCGTCGTGCCGTCATCTAGCGGCGCGGGGGCGGCTGCCCCTGAAGACATGGCTTGCGGCGCTCGCCGTCACGGCGCGGGTCGGTTGGCGATTTCCGCGCCGCAGCTTCGCTGACCTTCTGGAAGGAAGCGCCGACCGGGAGGCCCTGGCGGAGCCGCAGCCCCAACTGATCGAAGCTGTCGAGCAGTTCGAGCAGATGCGGCCGTGGCTTCCGCTGCAGGGGGAGTGTCTGCTGCGCAGCTACCACCTGCGGACCTTCTTGAGGTCCCGGGGGTTCGACGCCTTGTGGGTGTTCGGGGTGCGGACCTGGCCCTTCAGCGCCCATTGCTGGCTGCAGGTCGGCCACACCGCGCTGGATGAGGATCTCGAACGTCTGGCCGCCTATTCCCCGATCATGGTGGCGTGACCCGGTGACCCGCTATCTTGTCCTGGCTTGGCCCCCCGCCGCAGCGGCGTCAGCCCTCCATCTGAAGGCGGGCCTTGCGGCGGACGCGAGGCTGCATCTGGTCGTCAACCGGCCGGCCTTCGCGGTCTACCTCGATCGCGACACCCCGCTGCCGTGCGTCCAGCTTCCTGGCCAGGCCGGCGTCGTCATCGGATCGGCGTTCGACAAGCAGGCGGCCCTGGGCGGGCGCGGACAGGCCGCCGAACTCGGTCGGGCGCACGCCGGCAGCCCAATCGAGGTCGCCCGGAACCTGATCGCCCAGTGCTGGGGTGCCTATGTCGCGATCCTGCCGGACCGCGAGGGCGGTGCGAACGTCTTTCGCGACCCCCTCGGCGCCCTGGAATGCCTGACCTGGACGCGAGATGGGGTGTCCGTCGCGGCCTCGCAGCTGGATCCTGCGGGACCCTGTGCGCCGACGGGGCTGGAGATCGACTGGACCGCGCTCGCCGGCCTGCTGCGGCAGAAGAACCTCTCCAGCGTGACGGTCCCGCTCAAGGGCGTCCGCGGCGTCGACCCTGGCGCTTTGCTGTGCAGCGACGGGCGACAGCTACGCCTCTGGCGGCCTGGCGACTTCGCCAGCGTGAAGGCGCTTCGCCCGGACGTCCGACCGGTGCAGCTGGCCGCCGCAGTGGATGGATCTGTGGCAGCGTGGGCGGAGGGGCGCACCAGGGTCCTCTGCGAAGTCTCGGGCGGACTCGACTCCGCCATTGTGCTGGCGGCGCTCACCAAGGCCCGGGCCCCGGTCATTGGCGCCATCAATCACTACTGGCCCCAGCCCGAGGCCGATGAACGGGTCTTCGCCCGGGCTGTCGCCGAACAGGCAGGTCTCGTGCTCACGGAGCGGGCTCACGGCCTGCTCAGCCTGGACGCTGAAACCCTGGCCAAGGTGGCCTGCTCAGCGCGGCCCAGCTTCAGCGCCGCGGACCCCGCCTACGATGCCGATATGGCCGAACGACTTGCCGCCGGCGGCGCGGACGCCCTGTTCACCGGCCAGGGCGGCGATGCGGTCTTCTTCCAGATGGCGGGCGCCGCCCTGGCCGGCGATCTGCTGCGCGGGTTGGGGATCTCGCGGACGTCGCCCGTCGCCTGGGCGAGACTGGCGCGGCGCATGAGATCGCCGGTCTCGACCTTGGTGGTCGAGGCCCTGAGGACCTGGCGACAGCCCGTGCCGCTTCACCCGGGCGTGTCCTTCCTCTCGGATCGCGCGGCCTCGGCTGGCCCGTCGGGCGATCGCCATCCCTGGCTGCAGGGTCTCGGCGGCGTCAGTCCGGCCAAGCAGCTGCAGATCCAGGCCCTCACCAACAACCAGAGCATGTTCGGCGATAGCCTGAGGGCCAGGGGCGGGCGGCTGCTGCAGCCGCTGATGAGCCAGCCGGTCGTCGAAGTCTGCCTGTCGATCCCCGCGCCGATGCTCGCCATCGGCCCCTTGGACCGGCCGTTCGCCCGGGCAGCCTACGGCGATCGTCTGCCCACTGCGGTTCGTGAGCGCCGGTGGAAGGGCGACCTGTCGGTATTCTTCGCCCGCAGCATGGCGGAGAATATCCCCTTCCTGCGCGACTACCTGATGGATGGGCTGCTCGCCGCCGAAGGCCTGATCGACCGGAGCCGGCTGGAGCCGATCCTGCACCGGGATCACCTGATCTGGTTCGACCACTCCGGGGAGCTGACCATCGCGGTGCTGCTGGAAGCCTGGACCCGCTGGTGGCAGGCCCAGATCCTGGCCGCGCGTGCAGCCGCCGTCACGACCCGGGTCGAGGCTTGATGCCGGCCGGCGGGCCGACGTGCTCGGCCAGGAAGGCCAAGGCCCGGGCGTACTCATCCCGGACGTTGGCGGGGCTGACCACCACATGAGCTTCACCGTGGTAGATCACCAGGATCGCGTCCTTGTTCTGACGGTAGAGGCTGGTGAACATCTGCTCGGCCTGGGTGACGTCGCCGTCCAGATCGCCGCGCATCAGCATCACTGGGGCGGTGATGCGATCGACATAGGTGATCGGGCTGTTGCGACGGTAGCGATCGGGATCCTTCCAGGGCGGCGCGTTCATGCGCACCTGACCTGTCTCCATCCACCCCGACGAGCCCATGATCGAAAGGCCGGTTTCCGGGACCAGGTACTGATAGGGAAGCTGCCCGGCATAGGCGCTGGTGAGGTTGTTGACCCCGGAACTGGCGATGATCGCCTTGAAGCGGGGGCTTTCCGTGGCCAGGGCGAGCGCCGTGTAGGCGCCGTAGCTGTGGCCCCAGAGCGCCAGCCGATCGGTATCGACCGGCGCCTGGGCGCCGGCCGCGTCTACGATCGCCAGCACCTGGTCGGCCAGGCCGTCCATCGGTTCGCGATGGGCCGCATAGGGGAGGCTGGGCATGAGCACCGCAAAGCCCGCGCCGACCAGCACCTGCGCATTGGCGTGGAAGCGGAACGATCCCAGGGCCTGCTCCGCCGGCGGCTCGGGAAAGTCGTCGCCGGGGTAGGGGATGACGACCAGGGCCGGCTTCTCGCCAGCCTTGAGGTTGGCGGGCAGGTAAAGCCAGCTGGTGAGCGCCTGGCCGTCCGGTCCCAGGTGGTGGATCGGAAGGATCTGCGGTGGGTCGATCGCCGCGTAGTCCTGGTTCAGGACCAGGAGTTCGCGGTCGGCGCGGCCCGCCTGGCGCAGGGTCAGCCGCTCAACGCCATGGGCGTCCTTGCGCGAGACGATCAGCGAGCGGAATGGGCTGTCGACGGCGAGCGGTGTCTCCCTATCGTGCAGCGGCAACGGAGCCCCCTGGGGCCGCGCGAAAGCCGCCAATCCCTGGGCGGACCTGACGGCCAGGGCCGTGGAAGGGCGCGGGGCCAGCGCAAGGCGCTCGGAGTCCATTTCGGTCGCCGAGCTCAACGGGGTCAGGTCGTGGGCCTGTTCCGCGATCCGGTGACGCGCGCCATCGGCGCCGACACGCCAGACGGCGTCGCCGTCGCTGACCACCAGGCTGTCCGCATCCATCGCCAGCAGCCGGGGCGAGGGGGTGGCGAACCCTTCGGTCAATGACTTTGGGCCGGCGCGTGAGAGGGCGTACCAGTCGGGCCGGCCGCCTTCGCCGGACGGCCGGGCGTAGATGACCGGCTGGTCGCCCAGCCAGCCCCCGACGGCGCGGACGCCATTGTCGTGCTTCTTCACCAGGGACGGCCGCAGACCAGGCGCGTGCGCGGGCGTGGCCGTGCGGGATCGGGCGTCGATCACCTCGTAGCCCCCGCTCTCCCAGCCGCCGCCGCGCCGGGCGTAGATCAGCAGCCGCTCGCCGCCCGCAGACCAGCTGAGCAGCCCCTGCATCACGTCGCAGCTCGGGCAGGGCTCGACGACCTTGCCCGAGCTCGGATCCACCAGGATCAGCCAGCGCCTGTAGAGCTCCGTCCCGGTGGTCGTGGGCCCGGTGACCTCCTGCAGATCGTCGCCGTTGCCCATCACCGCGACGTTGCGGCCGTCGGGGGCCAGTTCGAGGTCGAAGAAGTCGCCGGTGGCCAGCACCCGCAGCCGGCCCGTCGACAAGCTGATGTCCACCAGCCGCCGGGGCGTGGCCTTCGGGCGTAGGGTCCTGTAGCGGCCGCTGCCGAGCACCGTGGCCGAGAGCCGTCCGGCCGCGGCGTTCGCCCAGGCCTCGGTGAGGCGTGCCTGACCCTGCCAGCCCAGGCCCAGCCGGTGGCCCACGGGGTTGGGACCCTGGGCGATCACCAGCAGCTCATCGTCGCCCCGCCAGGCGATCTCCCGCCCCCATTGTGGGATCTCAGGGGAGAGGCCGAGCCAGCGCACCTCGCCCGTCGCCAGGACCACCACCCCCAGCTCCCAGACATGGCCAGTCATCCGGCTGACCGCCATCCGCGCGCCGGACGGCGACATCGGCCCGGCGACGTATCCCGAGCCGGCCTCCGCCTTGAGCAGCGGCTGGACGGCGCCGCTCTGCAGGTCGACCCGCTGCAGGCGGCCCAGGCTGTAGGTCGTCCACCAGTCGAGGTCGTAGGTCGCCGCCTGGTCCCAGGACGCATAGGTTTGGACGACCGCCCAGCGACCGCCGGGCGCGATCTGCACCGGGCCGCGCTGCTCGAGCTTCAGCAGGTCGTCGACGGTGAATGGGCGGGCCTCAGCGGCCCCGTGGAAGGCAAGCGCGCAGGCAAGCGCAAGCGCCGGAAGACGTCGCATCGGGAATCCTTGGACGAGGAGAGGGAGAGGCGGGGGTGCTACCAGGCCTTGGTCAGCTGGAGGCTGGCCAGCCGCCCGAGGGCCGTGGCGTTGGCCGGGTCGTAGCCGATGCCGAACGGTGAATTGTAGAACGGCGGATCGGTGTCGAAGAGGTTCTGGATCGTCAAGCTGAGCGAGAGGCCGCGCAGAGGGCCGCTCGCCGCCTTCGGCTGCCAGCGCAGCTGGACGTCCGCGGTGGTCCAGCTGTCCACCCGCCGGCCGGTCGGGTCGTGCCCCGGGCCGACAAAGTTGAGGCTGAGGCTGGCGGCGACCGGTCCATGCGTCCAGGTCCCCGTCGCCCGTCCCCGCAGGTCCGCCGGGTAGCCGGCGATCCCGGCCAGCGCCACCGGTGTGGACAGGGGCGTCACCTTGCGTTCGTAACGGTCCAGCCAGGAGACGTCGGCCTGCAGGTCCAGCCGATCGGCGCCGATCGTGGTCGAGTAGGCGGCGGTGAAGTCCACGCCCTGCACGTCCAGCTGGCCGGTGTTCACCCAGCGCGCGTCGGCGATGGCGCCATAGGCGGTCGCGGGGAACAGGGTCGGGGCGATGGCGCCCGGGTTGGCCAGCAGGGCGTTGACCTCAGCCAGATCCGCCGCGCTGGTGGTCGGGTTCACCAGGGTCCGGAACGGCGCGAGCTCCGGCGAGGTGAGCACGGTGGTGATGTTGTCGAGCGCCGGCTGGGCGATGCGGTTGTTGAAGTTGGTGTCGAAGAAGGTCGCGCCGAACTTCAGCCCGGGCAGGGCGGCTGGCGTCAGTTCGACGCCCGCGGTCCAGGAGGTGGCGGTCTCGGGCTTGAGGTTGGGGTTGCCGCCGATCAGGATCAGGCTGAGCACGCTGCCGTTGGGGCCTGGCAGGAAGGTCGGCGCGATCCGGTAGGGATCGTTCAGCTCCGGCAGGTTGGGCGCCCGAAACGAGGTCCCATAGCTGGCCTTGATCGCCACGCCCGTGAGCGGCGACCAGATCAGGCCGATCTTGGGGTCGGCGGTCGAGCCGATGGCCTGGTAGTTCTCGTATCGGCCGGCCACCGACAACTCCAGCCGCTGAAATCCTGGAATGGCGTTGGCGTCGCCGAACACCGGGATGTTCAGTTCGCCGAACAGGCTGCGCACGTCCCGGCCGACGTTGCGCTGCGTGATCGGCGTCGGGGTGGCGGCGTTCTCCAGGCTCTCGCCGCCGGTCTTCAGGGTCTCGCGACGCAGCTGGCCGCCGATCGCGAGCCGGACGGGGCCGCCGGGCAGGCTGAAGAGCGCCCCGTCCGCCTGGATGTTCAGCGACATGGTCTGGCTTCGGTCCTCCCGGTGCTCGTAGCCGGAGCGGATGAAGTTCAGGATCGAGGCCGGGTTGGAGCCCTTGCCGATGAACGGGTTGAAGAAGCCGTCCGTCGAGGTCTTGAAGGCGGTGGCCGGGTTGTCGGGGGTGTTGCCGAGCGCCTCGTCCAGGAAGGCGCTGTCGACCACGTTGGTGAGGTTGGTGACCCCCCGCTCCTGGGCGAAGGCGCCATAGGCGTCCAGCCGCCATCCCGCCGGCAGCCTGGCGTTGGCGCCGAGGCTGAAGGCCATGCTCTCGGCGGCGCCCTTGGTGACCGTGCCGCCCAGTTCGTCGGCGAAGGAGTAGGCGACCAGGGTCGAGCCGCCGCCCGTCGGCGACAGGAAATACGGGTTCGCCGGGGTGATGGTGAGGGTGGTGGTCGATGGCGTGCCGATCGACCGGAAGGCGCGGTGGCTGTAGCGGGCGTCTCCCGAAATCTCGACCGCCTCGCCAAGGTCCTGGCCGAACACGGCGTAGATGCTGTGGCGCTGGCTGCTGGGCAGCAGGTCGTAGAGGCTCTGCTGGTTCTCCAGGTTGACCTGGGCCGCCTGCAGGTCGCCGGCGGTCAGGCCGACGCCGTTCTGGCCGCCGGGGATGGCGTAGAGCGGGACGTAGGCCGTCCCCGCCGCATTGAGGCCGAGCACATTGCCGGGCTGCGAATAGTACTGCCGCCAATCGCTGCCGCCGAGGCTGCGGAGATCCGCGTTGCCGGCGAAGGCGCGCCGGTTGCCGGGCAGGTCGCCATGCGCCTGGTACTCGTAGGCGACCAGGGCGTGGCCCGTGGACCAGGTCTTGCCGAAGGTCTGCGCCACCTGTTCGGTGGCGTATCCGCCAGCCGCGCCGCCGACGGACGCCCGGGTCTCGGCGCCGTCGTAGTGGCTGCGCATGACGATGTTCACCACCCCGCCCACGGCGTCGGACCCGTAGAGGGCGGAGGCGCCGTCCAGCAGCACTTCGACGCGCTCCACCGCCGCCAGCGGGATCGAGGAGACGTCCGCGAAGTCGCCGGTCGACCCCGTGCCCGCCATCCGCCGGCCGTTCACCAGGACCAGCGTCGCCCCGACCCCGAGGCCGCGCAGGTTCACACCGGTGGCGTCGGAATCGTTGGTCCCGCTCTGGTCGACGTGGGTGGAGAAGGTCTGTTCGCTCGCCAGGCCGCCGAAGGACTGCGGCAGCGCCGATAGCGCGCCGGCGACGCTGGTGTACCCGGCCCTATCGATGTCGTCCCGGCCAATGATCATCACCGGAGACGCGCTCTCGTGCACGCCGCGGATGTGGCTGCCGATCACGACCACGTCGTCCAGCTGGGTGGGCGCCTCTGGCGATGGCTCCGCGGCGACGCTCGCGGTGACCGGATCGATTGGCTGGACGGGGGAGGCCGCCCCCTCGGCCTGAGGAGCCTCGCGGGTCTGGGAGACGGACACGGGGGCCCGGACGGGCGCGGCGCGCCGCAGCACCAGCACGCCGGGTTGCGGACTGTGGGCCTCGAGGCCCGTGCCGGACAGCAGCTGGTTCAAGGCCGCGCTGGGCGTCATCTCGCCCACCAGCCTGGCCGCGCGCAGGCCGGCGACCTGATCGCTGGTGAAGAAGATGCGCAGCCGGGTCTGCGCCGCCAGGGTCATCAGCGACCGGTCCAGGGGACCGGCCGGGACCGACACCCTTACCGTGGGCTCGGCCGACGTTAGCGGGCCGGCCGCGAGGGCGACGCCGGCGAGCGGCCCGAAGGCCAGAGCCGACGCCGCGCAACAGAGAAGAAGACGACTACCGATCCGCCCCATGAAGACTCACCCCTCGGCCCGACCGGACCGCCGGGGTGGCGGGTCCTTCTGGTCGGGACTGGCGGGTGAGACGCAAACGGACGCGCGAACCCCTAAGCGGCCTGTCGAAAAAATGTCGCTACTCGTGCGAGGACGGTTGCGGCCGCAGTTCGACGCCGCCGTCGGCCTGGCGGTGCGCGGAGAGGTTCAGGCTGTCCGCCGCCGCGGCGACGAAGCCGTCCACGTCCCCGGTATCGAAGGCGCCGTTGACCCGCACAGTCGCGGGCGCGTCGGCGGCGAGGGTGATCTTGCGCCGGTTGTAGCGATTGAGTTCGGCCGCCGCCTCGGCCAGCGGCGTGTCGTGGAAGAAGATCCGTCCGGTCGTCCAGGCGGTCGCCTGCTGCAGGTCCGCATGCGTGGGCGCCGCCGCGGCCCCACGGCGATCGACGCGGATGTGCTGGCCTGGCTCCAGCGTCCAACTCGCCGCCCTGACGACGGGGGAGGTCACCTGGACGCGACCCTGGGTGAGGGTGACGTCCACGCCGTCCGGCGACCGCCGGACGTCGAACTCGGTGCCCACCGCCCGCACCTGGGCGCTGCCGGCGTCGACGATGAAGGGGCGGGCGCTGTCATGGGCGACCTGAAAGAAGGCCTGGCCATGTTCGAGCGTCAGCAGCCGGCGCCTCTCCTCGAAATGCACCCGCACCCTGCTGTCGGTGTCCAGCCGCAGAGACGAGCCGTCCGACAGCTTGATGGTGGTCTGCTGCCCGATCCCCGTGCTGTACTCCTCGCCGCGGTTCAGCAGCAGGAAGAGCCCTCCCGCCAGGGCCGCGACCACTAGGGCGCCGCCCGTGAAGAGAAGGGCGCGACGGGCGCTCAAGCCGTCGGCCAGGGTCCGCCACCACGGCCGCCGGCTGATGGCCTGCTGGACGGCGGCGCGGATCTCCGGATCGCTCCCGAGGGTTCCCGCCAGCCCGGCTACCTGCTCGACCCGTTCGTAGGCCGCCCGGTTCAGCGGATCGCGTCGCCAGGTCCAGAAGCCGTCGAGCGTCTCATTGGAAATCCGCGGGCTGCTCATCCGCGTGAACCAGTCCGCCGCCTCGTCGGTGCGCCGGCGCGTCTCCCGTTGCTCGTCGCTCATGGCGCGGTCGCCTAGTCCTTCATCGCTGCGACGCACTGAGCGAGGGCCTTCCGCATCCGCCATTCTACGGTCTTGACCGAGATGCCGCGCAACCGGGCGATCTCCTGGTGGGTGAGGCCCTCGATCTGGTTCAGCACAAAGACATCGCGCAACTTGGGCGGGAGAGCCAGCACGATCTGCTTGAGCAGCAGCGCCTGCTGCTGCTGTGGCGGGGTAGGAAGCACTTCGGTCTCGGGCGACGAAGCGGATGCCTCGACTTCGCGCCGCGCCCGCCGGTTCTGGTCTATGGCGAGGTTCTTGGCGACGTGCATCAGCAAGGCCCGCGGGTGCTGGATCGCCGCGTCGCCCTGGCGCCGCGCCAGCTTCAGGTAGGTCTCCTGCGCCAGATCCTCGGCCGCTTCGGCGCCGTAGCGGCGCTTGAGGACAGCCGCCAACCAGCGGTGGTGCCGCTTGAAGAGGTCTTCCAGCACGCGGCTCTGCGTGCGCGGCGCGTCCAAGGGGCGTCCAAATCCGTCCATACTGCCTGGCCCTGTCAGGGTTCGGCCCACAGGTTCGTACAACCAATGTGTGTTGAAAACACATAAAGCGACAATTGGTGTGTTTTGCTTTCCTCTGTGTCCTGAGCGCGCTGCCCGAAAGTCCCGCGACGAGTTCGCGAGGTGGTTTGGGTGGATGTCGACATTGCGGCGGCAGGTTGGAGCTCTGGTTCGTCATCACCGCGAACGCTTGGG
This sequence comes from Caulobacter sp. KR2-114, assembly GCF_049446115.1. Classification (NCBI taxonomy): domain Bacteria; kingdom Pseudomonadati; phylum Pseudomonadota; class Alphaproteobacteria; order Caulobacterales; family Caulobacteraceae; genus Caulobacter; species Caulobacter sp. KR2-114. The sequence continues at coordinate 282,411 of NZ_JBMSEC010000001.1, read as the reverse complement.
CCTCACACAGGCAGAGCTCGCTGACCGGACGGGAAGATCACTTGAGACCATCGGCGGCGTCGAACGCGGCCGAACCGCCCCGAGTTTCGAGACGCTCCAAGACTTAGCGGATGCGCTGGGCGTGGCGGTGCGTGACCTCTTCGGAGTCGGTGATTTCGCGGCAGAGGCGGGCCGCAATGATCCGCTCGTTCGGCTGATCGAACGGGTGTCCGGGCTGAACGATGACGACATGGATTGGCTCGACCGCGTCGTGGCCTCGATCCTGGCTCGGAAGTCCCGGGCCTGAATGCTGCGGGCCTGACCCCGTAATTGCGGGGGTGATAACCCGAAACGCTGCGGGCGCTCCCTGAAGTCTCTGCGACTCGGCGGCCTGCACGCATCTGGCGAGTGCGCGGACGGTTTCGATCTGACGTCATCGGTCCATGGCGACGTCCGATGGCCTTGCGGGACACGACAGTCCCGGCGGCGGGCGCGGGCGGGACCCTGCGCGCCTGAGCGCTGCGGACTACGCCTGGGAATTCCTACGCCGCAATCCGGACTATGTGGCGGACTTCGCAAACGGGGGCGGTGCGGCGGACATCGATCCGCGGTGGGGGCTCAGATTTGGGACAGATCCCCAAGACGCCGCGCCCGACGCCGAGGTGTTCTGGCGACCCGAAGTAGCGCCGGGGTTCGTGGTGCCGTTGGTAGCGGGCGGGGAGGGGCAGGGGGCGCCCCGGCGGCCACTCCGTGCCGTGGGGGGCGTGAGGCATGCGGAGGATGGACGGCATCTTCGGCTGGCCAATGGCCTTCAGCTGTTCCTGCGTGGCGAGGCCAGGCCGGATGGCCCGCTCGTCGTCGTGTTGGCCTTTGATCGTGACTACGGACTCCGGGTCCGGGCGGCGGACGCTCTGCACAGAAGGGCTGGACCGTCAGGGGGAGGGATGTCTGCGCTTCGCCGCCGTCGACTGGCGCAAGCCCTGCGCGCCCTTGACGGAGCCCGCGGGGGCGCAAGCTACCGGGCCATCGCAAAATCCCTGTTCGGCGAGGCGGTCGTTGAGGGCGAGCCGTGGAAGACGGCTTCGGTGCGGGACGCCACGATCAGGCTCGTGCGGTTTGGTGAGCGAATGATGCGGGGGGATTATCTGACGCTGCTGAGAAGGCGGGGGTAGGGCCCTAAGGCCGAGTGGCCTAACACTACAACGTCGGACTTGGGCTCATCAGCGAAGTTCGGAAGATCCGCTAGTCTAGGTGGCACCCTTGCGCGGTGACAAACCTATGTAGGGGCGCAGGCTACGCAAAGCGCCACGCATTGACGGCGAGCTGCGCCAAAGCCTGCTGACGCGCCTCAATCTGTGGTCGCGCCCAGCCGGGGAATGCGCCGACACTCTTCGTCGTGAGCAGATTACTCTCCGCGAAGGTCGACCGCTTGTCGGCGAATCCTTTGCGGCCGAGGTCACGATTTACGTGCGTCAGCAGGCACAGATTACCCAAGCTATAGGTGCAATCCTCGGCCAGCGCCTCGTCGGTGGCGAGTTCGTCGGCCCATTCGGGCCCGGGGTTGCGGGGAAGCACGTGTTCAACGGTGAGCTCCCCGGGCGCAAGCTCTCGAGCCATTCCACCCTGCTCTAGTCGGCGGGCCTCGCCCTCAAGCTTCACCAGATAATACTTTGCGAGGGCATTCTTGCTTTCTTGGCGGTAGGTGAAGGCCGACCGGAACTCGTCGTCCGAGGGATAGAGTTCCTTCATTTCCTGGAACACGGCGGACGCACTCGTCAGCTCGCCGGTGTAGATATCCTTGGCGACGGTCGCGGCGATACTCTCCATGCGTCCGGTCGCGCCGCCGCCGATCAGCTGGTAGCGGACGACAATCACTTCCAGGAGCCGCAGCAAGCGCTCCATCTCGCGCGCTTCGAACCTAGCGATCGCTGACATGATCACTGGGTGCATGATTGCGCCGCCGACCTGGCGCAACGCACGTACTGACGCGCGGACGGCCTCAGGATACTCGGCCCACACGGGGTCGTCGGCTGAGCCAATGGCGGCGTAGTGCTCGGCAGCGTTCAGCATGTCGCGCGACAGCTCGATCGCCATCGCCGACGCGACGTACTCCTTCTTGAAGGCGTCGAAGAGGTTGTTTGAGCGGATTCGGCCGTGTCGGGACGTCCAGAACACGCGCAAGAAGGTGTCGGCACTGACGTTGGAGAGCGTCGCCATCATCTGATGCCAGCGCCGCTCTAGGTCTCGCATCTGGTCGCCGTCTTGGATACCGGCGCTGCGGTAGAGATGGTTCTTTATCAGGTCGAGCGGCGAGAGCTCCAGGCCGCGATCGTTCAGTGTCTCGAAGATCGTGTAGGCGGCATCCTCGCTTTCCACGAGCAGTCGCACGGCCTTGACCTTGTCGCGGATGAACTTGACCATTTCCATGAGCCGCGTTGCTGCAGCCTCGGGCGAGCCCTGGTTCGAAGCGATTTTGTCGATCCGGGCATGGGCGTAGAGAGCGGCTTCGAGAAGCCGGCGGTTCGGATCCTGCCGCTTGAGGGCGTCCTTCGCGGCGGTGACATCTTTCGCCGCGACCGACTTCAGCACGTAGTCCGCGAAAATCTGGTTGTTGGCGGCGTTTAGCGTCAGCCGCGGCGTCAAGTCACGCTGTCCGAGCTCACTCCGGCCGATGAACCAGTCTTGGATCTTCTGGGCATCGGGCTTGTGGTCGCTGTACTGCTGGAGCCAATTCCGCACGGCGGCCAGGATTATGACGATGGTCGCCAGCCGCTGCTGCCCGTCGAGGACCTTCATCCGTTCGCCGTCACGCAGGAAGACCATAAGACCCAGGAAGTGGGCGCTGCTGCCCTTGTTGAGCGCCTCCTCGATGTCGTCGAACAGCTGCTCGACTTGGTCGACTTTCCACGAATAGTCGCGCTGATGGTTCGGGACGACGAAGCGGTCGTCCTGCAGCATCTTGCCCACACCGTCGGCGGGCGCCTCTCGAATGGCCTCGCTCATTCCGCCCCTCGCTAGCCCTCGTCCGGCTCTTCCCCGTGCACTGCGTCGGCCCCTGGTCCGGAATAGTCTGAAACCGCCTCGGCGTCCGTGAGCGGGATTTCGGCAGCGCGCGGCTTGCGACGGCGTCCCTTCGTTGGGCCGCCTTCGGGCACGGCCACCTTGATCGTGCGCGCGAGTTCGGGCCAGAACATCTTCACGCGGCGCGAGAGGTTGGCCAGGAACCCAAACTCGGCATCGATGTTCGAGAGCGCCGCCTCAGGAGCCACCTCGAGCGCCCAGTGTGAGATCGAGGGCGCATCGGTCCCGATCATCTGTTTCAGGCGGATCGGGGAGGGTGTCATCGGCGAGGTCGCGTCGGGCTCGAACACATAGATCCACGCCGGGCACGGATCGAGGCGCGCGCGCCCGGGTGCGAGCAGGCTCATCGTCCCGTCCACCTCCGCCTGCAGGGTGGGGCCGCCCAGGTGGCGTTGCCATGAGTCCCAAACTGACTGCGGGATCGCCAGCACACAGCCGACGCAGCGATCGTGCTGCCCCAGCTGGAACTTGAAGATCATCTGGTAGAAGGTCCGCTTGAACACATTGGCGATGTTCGGGCCCTCCACCCCGTGGGAGAGCCACCACTGGTTCTCCTGGACGGTGGGGCCGAAGCGAGCCGGATGCATGCGCAACCCGTCCGTGAGGTTGCGGACGGCGTCGCGATAAGAGCCGTGGAAGTCCATGGTCTGAATTTCCAGAATCCCGAAGCGGCCGACGTGGGGCGCGCCGTCTTCCATCTTGATCTCGACGATCGTGACGTCGAACGAGAATTCCGGCGAGCGCTCAGAGGGCGGGATTGAGAGCTCGCCCCCGGTCTTCTTATCAAAGTAAATGTAGACAGGCTGGCCCCGGCTCAGTCGCGCTCTGATGTCGTCTCGGATCGTTTCCTTGGCCAGGGTCGACGCGGGCGTGACGAAGATGTCCGTGGCCTCGGGCACAGCGAAGAGCTGTCGCGTCGATCGTGCAACAAGATCGCCGCTGAGTGCGCGATAGGGGCACACGAGCCAATCCTGACGCGCGCCGTTCGAGAGCGAACTGATCGTGCAGACGCCTTTGGCCGCCGCGGACTTGATGCACGGGCGGTCTTCGGTCGTGGCGCTCGAGAGGAACGGGCAGCGTCCGCTTTGCTGGTCGGCCACCGATGCGACCGTCGAAATCACCGCCGGATGAACGCGATGGCCGAACCACTCGCTCACAAAGTTGCCAGGCTCTCCACGGCTCTTCTTGCTCGCCATGGTCTACTCGGCCGCAAGCAACGGGGGCGTGGGGAGGCGGTAGCGTGATTTCACAGGCGGGCGCCGTTCCGCCACCTCGGCCTCGAGCAAGCCCTTGAGCTCGGCGGCGACCGCCCGTCCCAGGAGGGGCGGAACGGCATTGCCGACCTGGTCGTATTGCTGGGTGTTGCTGCCTTCAAACACGAACCAATCGGGGAAGCTCTGGATGCGCGCCGCTTCGCGGATGCTGATCGTGCGGTGCTGCTCGGGATGAGTGTATTCACCCGATTTCGGGTCACGGAAGCGCGTGATGATTGATCGCGCAACACCATCCCAGGCCATGCGCCGGTAGCGGCGAGTATGGTCTTTGCGATGCGCGCGCTGCATCCCCGCCGGAAGCAGTTCACGCGGCAGATCGCGCCAATCCTGTCCAGGTTTGAGCGCTTCGATCCGCGCCAGGTTCTGTTTTGACAGACGAGGCGCGTAGTGGTTCGAGAGCCCATCGCTCTGGGCACGCATGGCCATTTGGTAGAGCCCACGGGGCGCTTGGTCATAACGCTCCTGCCGAGCGCCGGCGTCGACTGCGGGGAGATCGCCGATCGCCTCGCCGATCGTGACGAACCCGTGCATGTCGGCGGCCCTGATCGTCCGGTTCGGCACGAGATCGCCGATCCCGGCGCGACCGTGGGTCGGCACGGGGAAGCCGCCGCTGCGCTCCTCATCGATCCGCCAACCGATGAAGAACATCCGCCAGCGCATTTGCGGCACGCCATACTGGGCTGCGAGTAGCTCGGCACACTCCACGGCATAGCCGGCTTCAGCGAAGCTGCGCCCGATGTCCTTCAACACGGCTCCGCCAGCCAGAGTCGCAAGGCCGGGCACGTTTTCGATGACCACGCAGCGCGGTTTCAACGCGGCGGCGATGCGCAGGAAGTGTTTCACGAGGCCATTGCGCGGATCCCAAACCACGCGCTGGCCGATAATGCTGAACCCCTGGCACGGCGGGCCACCGACGAGGAGGTCGAGCTCACCCGGCGCCAGGCCCGCCTTCTCGAGGATCAGCTCAGGAGTGAGGGCTTCCACCGCGGCGCGCACGAACGGGACGTTGGGCATGTTGCGCAGGTGCGTAGCTTCGCACGCTTCGTCGATGTCTGAGGAGAACCGAACATCAAAGCCAGCGGCGAGTAGGCCAAGCGTGAGGCCGCCCGCGCCCGAGAAAAGGTCGATGGCACTCGGCGCATGCGGTACCGGTCGCGTGGGCTTCGCAATTGCATAATGATTATGGGCCATCACGAAGCGCGCTCCGGCCGCCCAAAGGTCAGGGCAACGCCGGCGTCGCGGCTGCGGTCAGCCCGCGGCCCACCGGCGCATCGCAGGGTTCCAATGATGTGTTGGCCTTCGGACACCGGTGGCCCCCAAGAATCAAAAATCACGTCGATCATATGCGAGCCCGGCTCTAGGGACGACGTCGCGTGAATGCGGAATTTGTCGCGACAACTACTCTAGTGCCTCGGAATGGAACGTCGGGTGTTAGATGGCTGCGGCCTGCGTCAAAAGCGGACGTGCAGCTGAACTATCGCGGGAACTGCAACTGCGCTCGCCGCTGAGAGGTCGCTCGGAAGGTTCGCTTTTCGGTCATTCGCGAGGTCCGTCTCCCGACCAGACGGCGGTGACGAATTGGCTATTGAGCCGGAGCATGATGGGGGGAGGGTGAAACAGCCCATGAAAGCCGAAGGCAGCCAATCGTATTGCGTTGGCGATGCGGGGACGTGCTTGATTGGGCGAGGGCTCCTCATGCAGAAGCGCTGGTGGTGTCGGGAAATGGTGCTACCATAGGGTGATCGTCCCAGGGTGGAGGGGGGAGTGCACCGCTACGACGCGTGGCGTTTGGGGTGCGTAGCAGCGGGCGCGAGCACGCTGACCGTCTCCGCCTGCGCGCAGCAGGCGCCGTCGCAGCCGGCCGCCGACCCTACGGTGGATTTTGTCCTCGTCACCACGGTGCTTCCAAAGTCCCGCACCCAAATCATCCACGGCCAGCAGGTCGACGTTAAATCGAGATTCTGGAACACGGTTGTAGTCACCCCGGTCATCGGCGCTTCGGGCACCGTCCGTCCCGTCGATGAGCGATGCACTGGCGCGCTGGTGGGCCCGGTGGTGGTGCTCCTGGCTGCACATTGCCTCGATCAGCGCGATCCCAAGGGTGAGCTGAGGGCGGCCTACCTCTCCGTGGACAAGGAGCGCGTGCGCATGACGTGCGCGCTCCAGCCGGCCTATCTCGATCCCCCCGACGCCGGAGCGCCGGCGCCTCGTCGCAGCGAAGACGTGGCGCTTTGCTTCGCCAAGCTCGACGAGCCTCACCCCGCCATTGCGCAGATGAAGTTCGAGAACATCGACGTCAGGCCCGTCAAGCGTGGCGATCCGGTGTTGCTGACGGGATACGGCTGCACCGACATCCAGTCCCCCACCGTCATGAACCAGACGCTCGCGATCGGCGACACCGAGATTGGCTATGCGCCGGACGGTGCCGGGAGCATGGGCAACTATTCCATCATCACCGCCACCGAGACCGATCGTCCGGCCCTCTGTCCCGGAGACTCGGGCGGTCCACTGATCACCGGCGCCACAACCAGCCACCAGGACGTCCCGCGCAGCGTCAGAGGGGTGAACTCGACGTTCCAGCACGGCGGCCCAGGGTATCTCTCCCGGGTGGCCATGCTGAGTTCACCTCAGTTCGCGGGGTGGGCGAAGACCTGGGTCTCGGGATTTTCAGGCGCCTATATCTGCGGCCTCTCCGATCCATCGGTGGCGACCTCATGTCGCCCGTAAGGATCCTGGTCGCCAGCGCGATGATTGTGCTGCTCGCCGGTGACTCGGTCGCCGCCGAGGACCAGGTGATCGTGGCGCGGGCCAGTTCGGCGGTGCTGGACGCTGAAACCGTTCGCCTGGTCGCGCGGCAATTCAAGTTCACCGAGTTCTCCGGCGGCCAGCTTGAGCAGGCTCCTACCCTTACCCTACGGCAAGAGATCACCCAGCTTTGCGGAGCGGTCTCGCCTGCATACCTCGTTGAGTTCCAGACCCTGAACACGGGCGCGAAATACAGCTTCGACGCGCCCTTGGGGACAGCGGCCGATACGTTGAAATGGCCGGCCTGCCTGAAGGTTTCGCTGCTGCCCGTGACGCCCCGCCCCGGTGAAATCGCAAGTGGGGCGGCCGCGGACTTCGCGGCCATCAGCACTGCGCCCGCCGGCCAGGAACGGCGCCGGGTCCTGCAGTCGTTTCCGGCCGCCCTGAACCGGTCCGTCCAGCAGTTCCGCGGCGTGGTGACGACCCCCGTCGAACTTCGGCCGATCGAGGGGCTGACCGCAGATGATGCGGCGCAGAAGTTGATGGCCCTGCAGACGATCGGCGGCCAGCCTGCGGCGGCGGCGTTCGTTGCGACCCCGATGAGAGGACGGATCCTGGAGACGGTTGCCGATCCCACCCGCGGCGGAGCGGCGGGTTCGACCTGTCCCGCCACGAGCTCAGCGGTGGATGCGGCGCTGGTCCAATCGGTCTTCGACTGGTCGCAAAAGCGGCGCGACAAGACCCGCCGGGCGGGGTCCGCCTCGATCTACGTGGTCGACAACGGCTTTTTTGGCCTGGAGCGACACGGCTCACGCTTCGCGAGCTCCTTTCCGCCGTCGCTCTTTCTGAGGTGGTCGAACTCCGAAGGCGTAGTTGGTCCGGTCTCCAGGTTTGGGCCAAGGACGGTCTGGCCGAACAACTACAAGAACGACGCTTTCGCCGCTCAACCCGACAGTTTCACGCCGGACGACGACGCCTCCCATGGCACCCACGTTGCCGGCCTGGTGCTTGGCGGGCCCGACTTCCAGACGCCGCGGGACGCCCTCCTCCAGGACTCGAGGCTCGACCTTACGATCATCGCGCTGGGTGCGGGCGAACACGACCTGGTGGAAAACAGTGAGCAGGGCCTGCAGCCCCTGCTCACGAACGCCATCGGCGACCGACGTGAGCTGAGCATCGTGAACATGAGCGTCGCCTACCAAGGCGGCGGATCCCGCGGCTATTTCCAGAGCCTCTTCGCGACGATGGGCGACGCTCTCTTCGTGGTCGCGGCCGGAAATGACAGCGAGCCGGCCACCGTCGCCCTGGAATTCCCAGGCGCCCTTGGGGACCGGCCCAACGTGATCTCCGTGGCGGCTCACGATGCGGCCGAGCCCAGCCGCTTGGCTTGGTTCACCAACTACGGTCAAAAGTCGGTGGATATCGCGGCCCCTGGGTGCGGGGTGCTGTCATGGAAGGACGCCGACCACCAGGTGGCGCTCAGCGGCACTTCGACAGCCGCCCCCATCGTCACCTTCGCCGCGTCCCTGCTGGCGTCGCTGGATGGATCGCTCAAGCCCGCGCAGATTCGCACCCGCATCCTGATCTCCGGAGAGCTGCTGGGCGGCGCTCAGGTACGCTGGAACTTGGTCTCCGGCTCCAAGCTCGACATTCCTGCGGCCTTGCTACTCTACGACGACCTGTTGAAGGTCCGCATAGCTGATCCCGGTGCGCCAGGCGGATACCGGGTTGAAACTTGGATCGGCCAAGTAGAGGACAGCTGGGGGCTGCGCTGCGTCACCGACGGGGCGAACGTCTCCCAACGCGACCGCGACAATCTCTGGGCGTTCAAGCGACAGGAAGGGGAGGCCTGGCTCTTTGTGGACCGGCCAGGGGGCGATTTTACGCCCTGTCCCATAGCGGCGGGTCCGCCAGCCGGCAGCACCAAGGCGCCGATGATCACATTTCGGAGGACCGCGCGGATCGTCGATCACGCGGTTGTGCCCGACCCTGCTCCGCTGCCGCCTCAGCCCAAGGACCTGAGCGATGTCGAGGCGATCGTCTTCAGCGGAGTCAACTAGAGCAAGGCAAGGAGGGGGCTATGCGAAGAGCGATTTTGATGGCGACCACATTGGGGCTCGGCGCAGTCGGCGGCTGCGCCACCATGCCTAATGTCACGCTCAGCTAGCCATCGCGATTTGAGTGATCTTGGAGAGGCCAAGAAATTCCTTCGCCGCATCCAGTGTAAGAAGTCCGCCAAGCGCTAAGGCTGCCGCTTGTATTGGCTCATTCGCCCCTCCACGCCGTCGAAGTTGGAGTGCTGATCTCCAATCGTCGGCAATTCCTTTCCCTAGCTACACAATGACGCGAACAATTCGGTTTGCGCAATCGTTACTTGCGTACTGCTCAACGTGCAGAAGCCGGCTGAGCTCGAGGCGGTCGCTAGGCTGCGGTCGCCTTTCGTCAGCCCATCGTTTTCGTTCTCCTTGCGAAGGCGCGTCGCGATCCCGGCATCGCAAGGTAATGCGTCGAGCGTGGCAATGAAGCTGTCTTCATTGCTCACCCAGGCCAAGCCAAGGCGGGCCCGGTAGGAGCTGCGACGTTCGCCACGATTGCCGACGGTGAAGTAACGACGAAAGTCCGCTTTTCGGCGTTCTCCCAAGGTCCGTTGTTGTTGAGCGTTTCGGATGGCGGCCCAGCACCGATGTGGGGTGCGCCACGGGGGTCGCCGTCCGGAAGCCTTCAGGGGAAGAAGCCGCGGTCAGCCGGCAGCGCCTATGGGGATTAGGCGCCGGCGCTCGGGGTTGACCGTCGTGGGAGGCGTGGCCGGTCGTTCGGTTGGGCGTCTTGGGGTAGTCGGAGGCGTCCTTGCCTGGTGCGGTGGTCGTCGCCGGACATGCAGTGGATGAGGCCTTGGGCGGCGTGAGGCGCGGGGACGCCAGCGTCGGCGCGAGAGCGCGGCGTTGGGTGACGCTGGACTATGCGCGTGCGCCGAGCGTCGGTCATGAGCTGTCGATCCAGATGCGGGCGCGGTGCGCCTGTCCGTTGCCGTCGCGCTCCTGACCGCCGCCGCCAGCCCTGCCGCGGCCTGGGGCGACGTCGGCCACAAGGTCACCGCCCTGATCGCCTACCGGCATCTCACGCCGGCGGCCAAGGCGCGCGTCGGCGCCCTCCTGGCGGCCGACTCCGACACCCTGAGGCCGCCAGACATCGCGAGCCGCGCGACCTGGGCGGACAAGTACAGGACGCACCACCGCGAGACCTCTGAGTGGCACTTCGCCGACATCGAGATCGATCAGCCTGAGCTCGACGGGGCATGCGCCGGGGTCCCAAAGCTCGCCCCTGGGCAGGTCGCCAGCGCTGGGCCCGCGAAGGACTGCAGCATCAACAAGGTCGGCGAGTTCGAAGCCGAGCTCGCCTCCCGCGACGGCACCGCCGACGAGCAGATCATCGCGCTGAAGTTCCTGATCCACATCCTGGGCGACATCGATCAACCGCTGCACAGTTCCGACCACCAGGACGAGGGCGGCAACTGTGTGGGCCTGGCGCCAGAGGCGGGCGGGTCGAAGAACCTGCACAGCTTCTGGGACACCGGCGTCGTGAAGACGCTCGGACCTGTGCCGGAGGCGATCGCCGACAAGCTGGACACCGAGACCACTGCGGCGCAGCGGAAGGCGTCGGCGAGAGGTACGGTCCGATCCTGGGCGCTGGAGGCCTTCGCGATCGCTCGAAAGGATGCCTACGCCCTGCCCAGCCGGCCGACGCGCGCTGACAAGGGCTCTGTCACCGTGTCCGATGCCTATCAGGCGCAGGTCCAGCAGGACGCAGAGCTGCAGCTGCGACGCGCGGGCGTCCGTATCGCGGTCGTACTCAATCGGGCGCTGCGCTAGCCGCGCGGTGAGCACGTCTACAGCTTGTAGTCTGGCTGGGTCAGTGCGAGCTTCGCCTCAGTCAAATGAGCCATGGGAGGCCCAGAATGCGGCACGCCTTGATGATGATCGCCGCCGTCGGACTGCTGGCGGTCTCCGCCGGGACCACCCAGGCCGCCGCGACCGCACCCTACAAGCTCGACTCGGCCGGCAAGTGCATCGGCTCTAACGGCCAGTTCGCGAAGGCTGAGTTATGCGGGCCGGCCGTGCCGGTGAAGCCGATCAAGTGCAAGGATCCGAAGACCAAGAAGTTCACGAAGTGCACCGCGCCGGGCGCTGTGCCGGCCTGACCACTGGTTCTGTACGAGGTGGGGCGGGGCCCGGTGGACCCGTCTCATTTCGCTGTCGAAGTCGCGCTGGGTCGACTAGGGGCTCCGTCGCCGATGGTTGGTGGCTCGGAAAACGGTGGGGACGGACGTGATGCGAGGCATTTTGGGGCTGGCCGCTTTGGCGCTGCTGGCCGGATGCAGCAAGCCCGCACAACAATCAGGCTTCGGCGGCGACTGACCCCTGCCAGCCGCGGCTTGGGACCTGGAACGGCGCATCGCGAAGCGCCGTCTCCGTGACCCACGCCGGTACGCTTTACACGGTCGCCCCGGGCGCAGGGCGACGATCACGAGGTCGGCCCTTTGGAGTGCCGTGGCGGGCAGCTCGAGCAGGCGAATGGCGCGTCGAACACGTCGCTCGCGTCTGTCGCGACCGGCGCCGACGCATTGACGATCCTGGTCGACGGTGAGGCCTTCAAGAAATAAGGGCGCGGCCCCTGGGGCGCTGTTGGTCCCGCGTGAAGCCTTGGCCCGTCAGGTCTCACCTCGATCCTGGGACGGGCTATAGGGGGCGACGGTGCGCCCGCAGTCAGGACCGCTGTCGACGAGGTCGACAGACGACCTGTTTTCCGCACTCACAAGCGCCAAAGCCACATTCAGGTCGCAGCTCCGCGGCAGCGCGCCATGGACGGCCCTGCGGCGCCTCCGGACGCGACCACGTGGTCCGATGGACCATTTCAATTGTTGCAATCGCGCTGGTTTGGAGCGTTCTGCAGCCGGCATTGGCGATGAACCTGGGCGTGCAGCGGAACGCGTTGCGTCATCGATATAGGTAGTTCCCACAACCTTAACATGGTGAAACACCCGTCTGGATCACGAGGCCGTCATCGCAGCAACTTAACCTTGCGATGCATTTCGGCTTCGACGCAATCGTAACCCGCCTGTCGGGAGGCGTCATGATCGGTTGCGTGGTTGAGTTGCGTTTCGGGTGGTCTGGCCAGTCTGTGCCGGGGCGGACGGCTGTCGATGGCTGACCGCCTCTCAAGGCCAAGCTCCGCCCTCTCGGGACCCTGCCGGGCGGCACTCGCGGCGGTCCGCTCCAGCTTCATCGCGGCCGCCGGGTTTAGCGGCGCGATCAATCTGCTGATGCTCTCCGGTTCTCTTTTCATGCTCCAGGTCTATGACCGCGTGCTGCCCAGCCGCAGCCTGCCGACCCTGTGGGCGCTGCTGGTGCTGGTGGCCGCGCTCTATGCGGCGCAAGGCTTGCTGGAGTTGATCCGTTCCCGGCTGTTCGCCCGCATCGGGCGGCACGTCGATCGCTCGCTCGGTCCGCTGGTGTTTGCTGGCCAGATCGACGCCGCGAAGGGGACGGGGAGGGGCGCGAGTTTCCGGGATCTGGAACAGCTGCGCGCCTTCCTGTCGAGCGCTGGGCCGACGGCCATCTTCGACCTGCCATGGCTGCCTATCTATCTGCTGCTGATGGCTCTGCTGCATCCGCTGCTTGGGCTGATGGGCGTGGTAGGCGCCGCCCTGCTAGCCGTCTTGACTTGGCTTAGTGAAAAGTCGGCCGGCCCGGCGCAGCGAGAAAGCTCCCGGCTGGCTGCCGAAGCCAATGCCCTCGCCGAGCAGGCGCGCCGCGGCGCGGAAACCGTCGGGCCGCTCGGCATGGCGGGTGTCCTCGGCGCCCGCTGGGCCGAACGGAACTTGGCGGCCGGCGCGGCTGTGTTGGCCGGGGCAGACGCCGCGGGCTTCTTCGGCGCCTTGTCGCGCTTCGTCCGCATGGCGCTGCAGTCGGCGACCCTCGCGGCAGGCGCCTTCCTGATCGTCTCCGGCAAGGCCACCGGCGGGGTGATGATCGCCTCGTCCGTGCTTCTGGGGCGCGCCCTGGCGCCGGTGGAGTTGGCCATCGCGCACTGGCGTTCATTCGTCGCCGCGCGCCAGGCGTTCGGCCGTCTGGAGGCGGCCCTGACCGATATGGATGCGTCAGGCTCAGCCGCAATGGCGGCAACGGAGCGCCTGGCGCTGCCGGCGCCGAGCCGCACCCTGGTCGTGGAGCAGCTCACAGTGGCGGCGCCTGGTGCGGCCCGGCTGCTGGTACAGGGCGTCGGCTTCAGCCTGCAGGCTGGTGAGGGCTTGGGCGTCATCGGTCCCAGCGGCGCCGGCAAGTCCACCCTGCTGCGCGGCCTGGTCGGCGTCTTGCCGCCGCATCGCGGGACCGTTCGCCTCGACAGTTCGACTCTGGACCAATGGCCGCGAGACGTGGCTGGCCGCTTCATCGGCTACCTGCCGCAGCAGGTGGAGCTGTTCCCTGGAACGGTGGCTCAGAATATCGCCCGGTTCGACCCGGCGCCGCCGGAGGGCGCCGTGTTGGCGGCGGCGGCGATCGCCGGGGTCGATAGTCTCGTCCGCGCTCTTCCGGACGGTTTCGAGACCGAGGTGGGTGAGGGCGGCCAACGCCTGTCGGCGGGGCAGCGCCAGCGCATCGGGCTTGCCCGCGCGCTCTACGGTGATCCCTTCCTGGTCGTGCTCGATGAGCCGAACGCGGCTCTTGACGCAGAGGGCGAGGCGGCGCTCGGCCGAGCGATGGCGCAGGCCCGCGGCCGGGGCGCTATCGTCATCGCCGCTGTGCACAGGCCCAGCGGCCTTGCCCCGCTTGACAAGTTGCTGGTCTTGGCCGGCGGCGCGCAGCAGGCCTTCGGTCCGCGTGAGGACGTGCTGCGAAGGGTGCTGGCGGCCCAGGCTGGCGCACCGTCGCCTGCGGCGCCGCATCTGGAGGTCGTGTCGTGACGGCGACTTCGACCAACGCCCTGGGGGTAATCCCGTCCGGCGCTGGAGCTGACGACCTCGGTCTGGCCGCGCACCGTAGGGCCGGCGTGACGGTGATGGCCGGCCTGGGGATTGCGATCTTCGGCTGGGGGCTTCTCGCGCACATTTCCGGGGCCGTGATCGCGCCGGGCCGGGTGACCGTGGAGTCCAGCGTCAAGCGCATCCAGCACCGGGAGGGGGGCATCGTCGGAGACGTTCTCGTTCACGAGGGTGATCGCGTGGCGGCAGGCCAGACGCTGGTCCGGCTGGACGCTACGGTGGCCGCAGCCAATGCCGCCAACGCCGGGAGCCAGGACGCAGAACTTCAGGCGCGGCGGCTGCGCCTTGAGGCCGAACGCGATGGCCTCGCCCGGATCGCGCCGCCGGCTGGCGCTGACCCGGTCCTGGCTGTTGCGTTGCGCGCCGAGCAGGCGCTGCTGACGACGCGCCTCACCGAGCGCGAGCAGAAGAAGGCTCAACTTCGCGAGCAGGCCAACCAGGCGAGCCAGCAGATCGAAGGTCTGCAGGCGCAGGTGGCCTCGCAACAGGACCAGTTCACCCTGATCCAGGGGGAACTGAAGGGCATTCGCGACCTCTATGCCAAGGGCTTGTCGCCCCTGAGCCGGGTGAACGCCCTTGAACGCGAGGGAAAGCGGCTGGAAGGCGAACGCGGCCAGCTCGTGTCCGAGATCGCGCGCACCCGCGCCCACATTGCCGAGATCCGTGTCCAGCTCCTGCAGGTCGACACCGATCACCTGCAAGAGGTGATGAGCGACCTCAAAGACACCAATCTGCGGCTGGGTCAGGTCCAGGACCAGAAGGTGACCAGCGACGACCAACTGCATCGACTGGAGGTGCGCGCGCCCGTCGCAGGGCGGGTGCAGCAGCTGGCTTTGCATACCCGTGGCGGTGTGATCGCCCCCGGTGAGACACTCATGCTCATCGTGCCTCAGGACGACCAGCTCGTCGTCGAGGCCCGGGTCGACCCGCAGCATATTGAGCAGGTGAAGGCTGGCGCCCCTGCCCAGATCCGCATGACGGGCTTCCAGGGGCCGGCGACGCCGGAGATCACCGGCCGTGTCGCTCTGGTGGGGGCTGACGCTCAGGCCGACGAGAAGACCGGTGCGAGCTTTTTCGTTGTGCGCTGCGTGTTCAGCACCACCGCGCTGATCCCGGCCATGCGAGCCGGTTTGATCCCCGGCATGCCCGCCGAAGTCCACATCCAGACCCGCAGCCGCAACGCCTTGAGCTACTTCCTCAAGCCGCTCTCGGACCAGATGGCGCGGACGTTTCGGGAGGAGTAACGATGCGCCATGGGATAACCGCTCCAAGACGAATGCTGCGCGGTGCGTTCGGGCTCGCGGTATGCCTCGGACTAATGCCCGCAGGCGCTTTGCGTGCGGATATTGTTGCTGTGCCGCAAGCGGGCTGGGTGAGATCGTCAGACGCGTGGACTTATACACCAACCGGACTCCGCTGTCCGGATGTTGTGGAGTCAAGGGGCCAATTTATACACAAATCGACTGAAGATGCTGGCCGCCTGGGCTTCATCTGCCGATACAAAAGGGGGTGCGCGAGTACGTGCGCCCCTGGGCAGGAGCCCCTGGTCGACATCTCGGGAAGCCGGGACGTCGCGACCGCTTTGACTTGGTTCCACGAGCTTAGGCGAGACAGCAGGTGGGCTGAATCCGGCACCAACGTCTACATAACGCAAGCCGGAGTGGCAGATACTATTGCTGTATTGCCTGCTAGGCGTGGCTACGTCGTTGTTAGGACGATTTGCGCGCTGCGGGATTGTCAGCAAATTTCGGGCGTTGGCCCTGCATTTGTGAACGCCCAGGCCGGGGGCATCCATCACCGTGAATCCAGCGAAAGGAATTCGAAGTGACGACTGAAGCAAAAGCAGCATCGACTTCGAACCCTAACGCGTTGTTCGTCCCTCTAGCAACAGGCCTGGTTTGGGATAATACGACTGATGTGCAGGATGGGATAATCTCCATCAACTTTGTCGACAGAAATAGTACAGCTTCTGAGATTGCGTATTATGATGGTCTGATAAATCATTTTAACTCTTTACATAATCCTGCAAACGCAAATCCGGCTTCGCCATACTACGTGTACGGAAGTTCCGCACTGTCTGACGATGAGGTGAAGCTTTATATTGACGCGCTAAATATTTGGCAAAAGTTCATAACGTTTAAGTATGTAGTGGATGACAATTTCGGCGACGACTACACAATTGGCGAGCTGTGGAACGCAAACAACACGTCGCAAGCTGCCAATACGTTCGCCCCGCAAAATGCTAATATTTTCTCTGGCCTATACACAGCAGGCATGAATGCGGCACCAGCGGGATTCCAACAATACGGAATCTTGCACGAAGTCGGCCATCTCCTCGGCTTGGATCATCAGACGGCAGCTCATGTCGGTCTGGACTACGACGTCTATACGATCATGGTGCCTGGGAACTATCCCCAGTATGACATCGACGGTCTGTCCTTTGTGGCGTTTCCCGTCACGCCTATGGCGCTCGATATCGCCACTATGCAGGCCCAATATGGGCCTGCTGCACACGCAAACGATGGAAATACGACATACCAAATAAGCATAGATTCCACCGCGTTGAATATGGATTCAACAAAGGCAGACATCAATAACGGGGCGCAGTACGCGTGCATTTACGATACTTCGGGAACCGACTTGCTCGCGTACTCTGGGCCGCTCGACGCCCTTATCAACATCAACGCCGCAACACTCTCTCTAACGGATGGGGCGGATCTTGCGACGCTGCTTGGAGAGCTCCAGGCTTCGGGTGAATGGTCGAAGCTGAGCACTCAAACCCAAACGGAGATCGCTGATGCTGGGCACCACGCGGGTGGGTTCATCTCTTCCGTTCTTGGCGTCGGCGGAACGCGAATCCCCGGCGGGTACACCATTGCCAACGGCGTAACAGTCGAGGATGCCAATGGGGGTGCTGGAAACGACGTCATCATTGGCAATGAGATATCGAACAAGCTGTCCGGAGGAGACGGGGACGACTACCTGTTTGGCGGCGCCGGAGACGACAAGTTGGATGGGGGCGGAGGCCTCAACAATCTGTACGGTGGAACTGGCGTCGACACCGTCGACTATGGTGCTTCCAGCGCGGTAACCCTGACGGTTAGTGCCGCGACTGACGGTGCATCTAAGGGCGTCGGTCTCGCTCATAGCGAGATAAGCGCGACCGACAATTTGTTCGGTGTTGAGATCGTCAGGCTGTCTGCTGGCGCAGATCAGGTGACAGAAACCGCCAGTGCCCAGGACCTCACTGCAGGTCTGGCATCCTCCCCCATGCTGATTGATGGCGGAGGCGGGAAGGACACGCTGACATTCGAGGGGAGCGCGGCCGGCGTCTACCTGGGCGCCGCTCACTCTACGTTTTCGGGAGCTGCCGTTGGTGGTGTCGTTGAAGTCTACGCGCACGGGGATGCCCACTCGCTGAGTGACCCGACTGGACTTGGGTATACCAACTTCGAGCACGTGGTCGGAACTGCGAATGGCGACAGACTCGCGCTCCAGTCAATGGCCCCTGGGGGGCAGCTGGATGGCGCGGCGATTGCCACTATCTCTGACGCCTGGGCGACGCTGATCGACAACAGCCAAGACCCCGCATCGATCTTTGCGCAGTATGCAGCTCGCGCCGCGAAGGTGGCCAGCATTGCGCAGAACACGCTCGACATCACCGTGGATGGTGGGGGGGGCGACGATACAATTGCCGGCCCGTCGGTCGGCAAGGTCACGATCAATGGTGGGAGCGGCAACAACACCCTGATCGCGACGGGCTACCAGACGACGTTGGTCGGCGGCGCTGACAACGACATCTTGGTCGGCGGCGGTTTCGCCACCACGATGACCGGTGGTGGTGGGAAGGACAACTACCTCATTGCCGCCAACACTCACGTTACGGATGCTGGACGCGACGATCAGATCGACTGGGGCGCCTTTGTGCTTACGGGCGGCGTCCAGCAATGGTGGCAGGAAGACGGATACGCCTACGCCTCCGTGACCGCGGGTCTCTTGAGTATCGCGCCCCCTGAATTCATGGGTGTGTTCGATCTTATCGGCATGATGCTGGATGTGCCGGAGATGACGGCATTCCGGTACACGACAACCGAGAGCGGGCAGCTAGTGATCCAGGCTGGCGATGGCCGGATTGGTGAATCCGTGGTCGACAACTACTCGCTCGACGATGCCACAGGTGGCATCACGGTTTTCAGGCTGACACTTGATCACTTTTCACTCGACCGGCTCGAGCAGACGCTCAAATACGCCTTGGCCAGCATTGGCTTGAAGTCGGGCTCAGATCCGCTCGTGCTGGATCTGAATGGGGATGGGCTGAACCTTACCAGGCAGGATGTCGGAACCTACTTCGACATCGACAACGATGGGTTCGCCGAACGGACCGGGTGGGTGGCGCCGACGGACGGCTTCCTGGCGCGGGATCTCAACGGCAACGGCAAGATCGACGGCGGCGCCGAATTGTTTGGCGATGCGACGGCGTCCGGCTTCACGGCCCTGGCCGCACTGGATTCCAACCACGACGGCAAGATCAGCAGTGCCGATGCGGCCTTCGCCAGCCTGGTCGTTTGGCAGGACATGAACGGCAATGGCGTCACCGACGCCGGCGAGTTGAAGACGCTGACCGACCTCGGGATCACTGAGATTTCGCTGACCACCGGAGCGCCAGCGACGTCTCTGGTGAACGGCAATACCGTGACGGCCACCGCGACAGTCACCTATGCGGACGGCAAGAGCGGGACGATCGGCAACGTGCAGCTGGATTCCAGCCAGCTCGACAGCGTCTACCTTGGCGACAAGACCGTCTCCACCGCGGCTGCGGCGGATCCTCAGCTGAAGGGCTATGGCAACCTCGCCGACCTGCGGGTGGCGATGACCGCCGATGCGACGCTGCTGGCAAAGGCGGACGCCTTCAAGGCGCTGCCCGCGAGTACCGACTGGGCCGGTCTGGAGAGCGCCGCGGCAGAAATCCTGCTGCGCTGGGCGCATGCGGACGCGACGACGGCGACCTCGATGGGGGGCGGCGTGTTCGACACGCAGAAGCTTGCCTTCCTCGAGACCTTCTTCGGCCAGCAGATGGCGATGCGGGATGGTGCGGGTCACCCGACCGACGTCAATGTTGCCGACCTAATGGCCAGCTGGAACGATGTGCTGGCGAAGGAGACGGTGCGACTGGCGATCCAGGGGCCGTTGGCCAGCCTGTTCCCGGGCGTGAGCTATGACGCGGCCGGCGATCGGTTCGCCTCGGCCTCGGCCTCTACCCTGGCGGATGCTCTGGGCGCCGCCCTGGGGCAGCTGTCTTCAACACCGTCAGTGGCCCTCGACCAGTGGGACGACCTGTGGGGACCCCTGATGGCGGCCCTGGCTCAGAACCTGGACCGCGTCGACGGCGTGGACGTGAAGACCGACTATGCCGTGCAGAGCCTGGTCGCCGCATTGGACGACACCACTGGCATCGCCCTGGGCCTGGACCAACTCGTGGCCGGCATGGGGCTGCAGGGGGTTCATGTCGGCGCGTCTTCGGCCGAGACCTTGGCGCGCGGGTCGGCGACTGGTCTTCAGGTCTATGTCGGCGGGGCGGGCAACGATACCCTGAACGGCGGCGCCGGCCAGGACGTCTATGTGTTCGGCAAAGGCTTCGGCCATGACGTGATCAACGACAGCGAGACGACGCAGAGCGGCGATCGGATCCGTTTCGCGGACTATACGGCCGATGACGTCACAGTGGTGCGTAGCGGCGTTGACCTTGTGATCACGGTCAAGGCGACCGGCGACAGCGTCACGGTACACGGCCAGTTCAACACGCCGGTCGTGAGCGCTGGGGGGATGCCGATCAGCGCCGACACCAGCATCGAGGAGATCCAGTTCGCCGACGGCAAGATCTGGGAGAGCGGCGACATCGCCGCGGCGGTGGGCAAGGGGACCAACGCCTCGGAAACGCTGACCGGCACTGGCCAGGCGGACACCCTGGAGGGCCTGAAGGGCGACGACACCCTGCTTGGCGGCGACAACGGCGACACCTACTACTACACGCTCGGCGACGGCCATGACGTGATCCACGACGTGATGACCAACCCCCTGCTGAACGGGGCGGACGTGCTGGCGCTGCTCGGCGGCATCATGCCGGGGAACATCACCCTGACGCGCAGCGGCGGCGGCTCGGGCAACGACCTGACCCTGACCTTCTCGGATGGCGGGTCGATCCTCCTGCAGGATCAGTTCGCCTACACGCCGCTCGGATACCAGACGAAGTACGCCCTGGATGACCGCATCGAGGCGCTGTTCTTCACCGACGGCACAGGCATCAGCTGGCTGGATCTCCAGGCCAAGACCATCGCCGCCTACACGACCGATGGAAACGACACCACCTACGGCTTCGGGACGTCCGACACCTTCTATTCCAGCAATGGCGACGACTGGATGTCCGGGCTGGATGGTGGGGACACCTACCACTTCGACCTGGGGACGGGACACGACACCATCCAGGACAATGCCCGCTATGCGGACACCTTCGTCTCCGGCGTACTGGGCTACAGCTGGGGCGCTGACGACAGCATCGTGTTTGGGGACGGGATCTCGGCGGCCGACGTGACTTTCACGCGGGTCGTTGGCACGGATGACCTGCTGATCACCATCGCGGGCTCGAGCGATACCCTGACGATCAAGAACCAGTTCACGGCCGTGAACGCCGACCTGTTTGGCCTGATCGGCCTGCAGTGGTCCAACCGCATCGAAGAGTTCAAGTTCGCCGACGGGACGAGCGTGACGTGGGAGGACGTGCTGCACGACGTCACCACCGGCACGGCCGGCAACGACGTGCTGACGGGCGCCTACTACGCCGACACTCTGGATGGGAAGGGCGGCGACGACGTGCTGTCCGGCGGCGATGACGGCGACACCTACCTGTTCGGCAAGGGCTACGGCCACGACACCATTCAGGACCGCCAGACCAACGTCCTGACGACCGCCGACGACACGGTGCTGTTCGGAGCGGGGATCACCGCGGCCGACGTGACCTTCACCCGCGACGGTGACGACCTTCTCATCTCGATGGATGGCGGCGCGGACACGCTGCGGATTCTGAACCAGTACGTGATCACAGAAACCGGCCCGTTCGGCGCGGTGGGCTTCGACCAGATCGAGGTGTTCAAATTCGCCGACGGCAGCCAGATCCTGTGGTCGGACCTGCAGGCGCAGCTCATCGCCGAGGCCAAGACCGCCGGCGACGACCACATCATCGGCACGCACGGCGACGACGTCCTGGATGGCGGGGCGGGCAACGACCGGCTGGAGGGCGGCGATGGGTCGGACAGCTATGTCTACAACGTCGGCTACGGCGCCGACGTCATCGCCGACCACCACAACAACATCCTCACGGGGGACGATGACAAGGTGCTGTTCGGCGCCGGCGTTATGGCCAGCGACATCGTCGTCAGCCGCTACGGCGACAACCTGGAGAACGCCCGGCTGACGCTGACCTCGACGGGCGAGTCCCTGTCGATCGAGGGGCAGTTTGCTTTCGGCTCTCTCGGGCCGACCATGCAGATCGAAGGGTTCAAGTTCTCCGACGGCTCAAGCTGGACCGCGGCGGACCTGCGCGCCCTTTATCTGACTCAGGCCTCGACCTCCGGGAACGACATCATCACCGGCTTCTGGTCGGATGATACGATCAGCGGCGGGGCCGGGGACGATGTCCTGCGCGGCGGCGATGGCTCCGACACCTACGTCTTCAATCCCGGCTTCGGGAAGGACGTGATCGAGGAGAGCGTCAGCAACACCTTCTACGCCGACGACGACAAGATCACCTTCGGCAGCGGCCTGAAGTCCACCGACGCCGTTCTGACCCGCAGCGGCGACGACCTGATCATCGGGTTCGCCGGCTTGAGCGACCAGGTGACGGTGAAGGGCCAGTTCGGCCACGCCGCCTACTTCGCCGGGCAGAGCGACATCGAGACCGTGACCTTCTCCGACGGGGTCAGCTGGAGCGATGCGGACATCCGTAATGCCCTGATCGCCAGCCAGGAGACCAGCGGAGCCGACACGGTGACCGGCTTCTTCACCGGGGATGTCATCGAGGGCGGCGCGGGGGATGATCTGCTGAGAGGCATGGGCGGGGGCGACACCTATGTGTTCGGCGCCGGCTCCGGTCACGACACGGTGCAGGAGAGCACGGGGTCGATCTACGAAGACCAGCCGGACACCATCGCTTTCAAGAGCGGCGTATCGACGACGGATGTCAGCTATGCCCGGTCCGGCAATGACCTGGTCGTCACCATCGCGGGCGTGACCGACACTCTGACGATCAAGGACCAGTACCTCTCGGAATCGGCGGTGGTGGAACAGTTCCGCTTCGCGGACGGCACGCTGCAGGTATGGTCGCCGACCAGCCAGTCGGTGACCTCAACCACGGCGACCTCGGGCGCCGACACCATCACCGGGACTAGCGGCGACGACCTGATCAACGGCGGCGCCGGCAACGACATCCTGAAAGGCGGTGACGGGTCCGACACTTACGTGTTCGACAAGGGCTTCGGCCGGGACACGATCCAGGAGTCGGTGGGCAACGTCACCATCCCCGACAATGACGTGATCCAGTTCGGTACGGGTCTTGCCTCGGCCGACGCCGTCCTGACGCGCAGCGGCGACGACCTGACGATCGGGTTCAAAGGCTCGACCGACCAGGTGACCGTCCAGGGCCAGTTCAGCCACGGCGGATTCTATCCGGGCTGGAGCGACATCGAGACTTTCCGCTTCGCCGACGGGACCACCTGGACCGACGCCGACGTCCGCGCCGCGCTGATCCAGCAGTCCGAGACCGCCGGCAACGACACGGTGACGGGCTACTATACCGACGACGTCTTGGACGGTGGGGCGGGCGACGACCAGTTGATCGGGGAGGGCGGTGGCGACACCTATCGCTTCGGCCTGGGCTATGGCCACGACACCATCGTCGACATCTCGGGCAGCGCCTGGGAAGACGCGCCTGACCAGGTGGTGTTCGACTCCAGCGTGATGCGCGGCGACACCCACTTCGCCATCTCGGGCGCCGACCTGGTGATCACCCTCGCCGGCGGCGCCGACACCCTGACGGTCAAGAACCAGTTCGGGGCCGAGTTCAACCAGATCGAGTCGTTCAAGTTCGCCAACGGCGAGACCCTGTCGGCGGCCGATCTGACCGCCGTGGTGGTGGCCCAGCAGAGCACGTCCGACAATGACACCATTACCGGCACATCGGGCGCCGACACGCTGGTGGGCGGGGCAGGCAGCGACATCCTGCGCGGTGGCGACGGACCGGACACCTATGTCTTCGACAAGGGGTTTGGCCAGGACACGATCCAGGAGAGCGTCGGTAACATCGGCATCAGCGACGCCGACGTGATCAAGTTCGGCGACGGCCTGAACAGCGCCGACGCCATCTTGAGCCGCAGCGGCGACGACCTGACCATCGGCTTCAAGGGGACGACCGACAAGGTCACGATCCAGGGCCAGTTCGGCCGGTCGGCCTGGTTCGACGGCTGGAACGACGTAGAGACCGTGACATTCGGCGATGGCGTCAGCATGACCGATGCCCAGATCCGCGCTGCTCTGATCAGCCAGTCCGAGACCAGCGGTGCGGACACCGTAGTCGGCTTCTGGGGCGCGGACATCCTGCACGGCGGGGCCGGCGACGACGTGCTGCAGGGGCTGGGTGGCAACGACACCTACGTGTTCGGTAAGGGCTCCGGCCACGACACCATCCAGGAGAGCGTGCCGGGAACCTACGACGACCAGACCGACATGGTGTTGTTCGACAACACCGTGGACGACGCGGGCGTCAGCTTCACCCGCTCCGGCTCGGACCTGGTGATCGGCATGGCTGGAACATCCGACACCCTGACCGTGAAGAACCAGTTCGGTGCAACCACCAGCGAGGTGGAGAGCTTCCAGTTCGCTAATGGCGACATCCTGACGATGGCCGACGTCTATCAGCGCGTCGTGAACGCCCAGGAGACGCCCGGCGCCGACACGATCACCGGCACGCGCCTGGCTGACACCCTGCAGGGCTACGCCGGCGACGATACCCTGAGCGGTGGGGCGGGGGGCGACACCTACGTGTTCGGCCGCGGTTACGGCCACGACACCCTGGAAGACCGCGGCGACAATGGCGGGGCCGCCGACGTGGTGCAACTGCTGGCCGGGGTGTCGCCTTCGGACGTGCACCTCACCCAGTCGGGCCTCAATCTCAACATCGCCATCGCCGGAACCACCGACCGCCTGACCGTGGTCGGCTACTTCAGCGGCGGGACCGACGGCATCGAGCAGATCCGCTTCACCGACGGGACGGTCTGGACGCCGACCGATGTGACGGCTCTGCTGCCGCCCGGCGATCCGCATCCGATCTATGGGACCACCGGCGCCGACACCCTCAATGGCACGTCGGGAGCGGACACCTTCTTCGGTGGCAAGGGGGCGGACAGCCTCAACGGCAGCGGCGGCAACGATCTCTACGACTACAACAAGGGCGATGGGTCTGATGTCATCAACGACGACTCCACCACCGCTGGGGAGGTCGACACCCTTCGTCTCAACGATCTCTACGCCGGCGATGTCAGCTTGACCCACTCCGGGAACAACCTGACCATCACAGTGACGGCCACCGGCGAGGTCATCACCGACAGCAATCACTTCCAGGCGGCCACGCGGGGCCTGGACGCGATCGTCTTTGCAGACGGGACTACCTGGAACCGCGGAGCCATCGACGCGGCCGCTTGGTACCGCGGCGGCTCCGGCGCGGACTACATGGGCGGCGGAGCGGGGGACGAGACCTTCCAGGGCAATGGCGGGGACGACTTCCTGACCGGCGGCGGCGGTTCGGACACCTACGTCTACGCCTCCGGCGACGGCAACGACACGATCCAGGAGAACACCACCGGCACGGCCGATATCGACACCCTGGTCTTCAGCAACCTGAAGGCTTCGGACATCACCTTCTCGCGCAACGGCGACATGTGGGCGACGGTCAACGCCACCGGCCAGTCGATCCGCGTGCAAGGTGAGTTCAGCGGCAACGGCTACGGGGTGGAGCAGATCAAGTTCGCCGATGGCGTCACCTGGAACCACGACCAGATCGCCGCGGCGTCCTGGTACCGGGGCGGCACGGGCATCGACTACTACTACGGGACCGCCGACAGCGAGACCTTCCTGGGGAGCGGCGGCAACGACTACCTGAACGGCGGCAGTGGCTCGGACACCTATCGGTACGCCTACGGCGACGGGTCCGACACGATCCAGGACGATGCGTCCGGGAACGCCGACGTCGACACCCTGGTGTTCACAAACCTGAAGGCGTCCGACGTCACGTTCTCGCGCAGCGGCGACCTCTACATCTCGATCAACGGCACGAGCGACTCCATCCGGGTGATGAGCGAATTTGCCGCCGACGGTCACGGCATCGAGCAGGTCAAGTTCTCGGACGGCGTGACCTGGAGCTACAGCCAGATCGTGGCCGCATCCTGGTACCGCGGCGGCTCCGGCGCCGACTACTACTACGGCGGCAACGGGAACGAGACGTTCCTGGGGAACGGCGGCAATGACTACCTGAACGGCGGCGCCGGCTCGGACACCTACATCTACGCCTCCGGGGATGGCTCCGACACCATTCAGGACGATGCGACCAGTACGGCCGATGTCGACACCCTGGTGTTCACCAACCTCAACCCGTCGGACGTGACCTTCGTCCGCTCTGGCGACCTCTACATCGAGGTCAATGGCCTTGGCCAATCGATCCGGGTGATGAACGAGTTCTCGGGCACAGCCGGCCAGGCTCTCGAGCAGGTTCAGTTCGCCAATGGCACGGCCTGGAACCATGCCGACATTCTCGCCAACTGCTGGATCCGCGGCGGAACCGGTAATGATACGGTCACCGGCACGGCCGACGCCGACCATCTGGATGGCCTGGCGGGCAACGACACCCTGTCGGGCCAGGGCGGCGCCGACGTGCTGGTGGGCGGCGCGGGGAACGATAGCCTGACGGGCGGGACCGGCGCCGATACCTTCGTCTTCAAGGCGGGGTTCGGCGTCGATACGATCACCGACTTCAGCCACGCGGACGGCGACATCATCCAGATCGATCACGCCCTGCTAGCCGATTTCGCGGCGGTGACCGCGGCCTCGACCCAGGTCGGCGCCGACGTCCTGATTACGGTGGACGCCAGCGACACCATCCTGGTGAAGAACATGACCTTGGCGAACCTCCATGCCGGCGACTTCGCCTTCGCGTGATGCGAGACGCTGGCTTCCAGCGTCGTGAGACGCAAGAGGCCCCGCCCGGCTTGCCGCGTGGGGCCGGGGCGGCGCAGTAGTCGTCACAGTCCCGTGCTAGCGTTCGGACATGGTTCGCATCGCCTCCTTGTTCGTCGCGGCTGGCCTTTGGGCTGTCGCTGCCTCTCCCGCCGCCGCTTGGGGTGACGTTGGCCATAAGGTCACGGCCTTGCTGGCCTATCGGCATCTGACGCCTGTCGCGAAGGCGAAGGTGGATGCGCTGCTGGCGGCGGATACCGACACCCTGACAGCGCCGGATTTTGCGAGCCGGGCGACGTGGGCGGACAAGTACCGGGCTCAGCACCGGGAAACCGCGCAGTGGCATTTCGCGGACATCGAGATCGATCAGCCGGGTCTCGATGCGGCTTGCTACGGATATCCGAAACTAGCGGCCGGCCAGGTGGCTAGCGCCGGGCAGCCGAAGGACTGCAGCGTCGACAAGATTGGGGAGTTCGAGGCGGAGCTCTCCTCCAGGGACGTGTCGGCCGACGAGCAGATCCTGGCGCTGAAGTTCCTGGTACATTTCCTGGGCGACCTGCACCAGCCGCTGCATAGTTCGGATCACCAGGACGAGGGCGGCAACTGCATCGCCCTGGAGCCTACGGTGGGTGGGTCGAAGAACCTGCACGGCTATTGGGATACGGGCGTGATGAAGGCGCTGGCCGAGACACCGGAGGCGATCGCCGACAAGCTGGATGCGGAGACGACGGCCGGGCAGCGGGCGAGCTGGTCGAAGGGGACGCCGAAGCAGTGGGCGATGCAGGCCTTTGCCCTGGCGCAGAAGGATGCCTACGCGGTGCCGTCGCGGCCGACCTGTGCGGCGAAAGGATCGGTGAGCCTCTCAGACGCCTACCAGGCGCAGGCGCAGAAGGATGTCGACCTGCAGCTGCGCCGCGCCGGGGTGCGGATCGCGGCGGCGCTGAACCAGGCGCTCAGGTAGGACGTTCGCCGGCGCGCCCTCAGACTAGACGGAAGGGCCATCTGACGACGACGGTGGAGCATTGGTCGCCGCTTGCCGCTCCGGTCTGACCGGGCGTTGCATCGCACCGCCTGGTCATTGGCGGAGAGTTCTGCGGGAAGGCTCAGTCGTCGGCCGCCCGAACCTCGAACACCTTGCCGGGGTTGAGAATGTTGTGCGGATCCAGCAGGGCTTTGAGCTGACGCATCAGGGCGATCTCGTTTGGCGAGCGGGAAACGCCCAGGAACTGACGCTTCTGCAGGCCGACACCGTGTTCGGCGGAGATGGAGCCCCTGATCTTCGCCAGGGGCTCGTAGACCAGGTGCTCGATCGCGTCCCGGGTTTGCGGAGAGCGGTCGCCGACACCGGCGATCAGATGCAGGTTGCCGTCCCCCATGTGGCCAAACGTGATCAGGCTGGCGGTATCCGGCCAGCGCGCGCGCAGCGCGCCGCGAACCTCGGTGACATAGGCCTCCATGTCGCTGATGCGCAGGGACACATCGAAGGCGAAGATCGGCCCGCTGCGCGCGGTCTGGCTGACGTCGTCGCGGATCGCCCACATGGCTTCGCGTTCGGCGCCTGACTTGGCGATCACCGCATCAGCGATGATCTCCTCTTCCAGTGCGCCGGCGAGCACCCGCTCGAACCGCGCCCCGTCCTCCGCCTGATCGGCGCCAAGGGTCTCGACCAGCACATAGTAGGCATGGCCGTAGGGGATCGGCGCGCGGCCCAGGGCCGGCGGGGTGGTGAGCAGTTCGTAGCAGTCCGACCACATCACCTCGAAGGCCGACAACGATCCGCCGAGGGCGCCCGAAAGCCGGGACAGCAACGTCGGTAGACGTTCGAAGTGGGCCACAGCGACATAGGCGGTGTTGTGGCTCAGGGGCGCGGGGCGGAGACGCAGCACGGCGCGGGTGATCACGCCCAAGGTCCCCTCGCTGCCGATGAAGAGATGCTTCAGGTCGTAGCCGGCGTTGTTCTTGATCAGGCTGTTCAGGCTCGAGATGGTCCTGCCGTCGGCGAGCACGGCCTCAAGACCGAGCACGCTCTCGCGGGTCATGCCCCAGCGTAGCACCCGGTTACCGCCGGCGTTGGTGGAAATGGCGCCGCCAATGGTGGCCGATCCGCGGGCGCCAAGATCAATGGGCAGGAACAGACCCTGCCCCTCGGCCGCCTCGCAGGCCGCCTGCAGTTTGCAGCCTGCCTGCACGGTCATTGTTGAACCAATCGGGTCGATGGCCTCGATGCCGCTCATACGCTCCAGAGAGAGGGCCAACGCCCCGTCGGCGCGGGCGCCATCGACCAGCCCCGTCAGTCCGCCCCAGGGCGCCACCGGCATGTGTGCTTCGTGCGCCAGCCGCAAGGTGGCCGCGACCTCTTCGGTGCAGGTGGGGCGAACCACCGCCTGCGGCACGCCGAGCCGGCTCCAGCGGCTGTGCGCTCGCGCCTTCGCCGCGTCCCCAACGAGCACCGCGCCTTCGCCCAAGGCGGCCTCGAGCCGCTCGATTAGACCGGACATCCGCGCTCCCTGCCATCTCCGGGGCAGCCTTGGCCGCCCGCCTTCCGCAAAAGGCTAGGACGAGGCTTGGCAAGGGGCGATGCGAAGTTTGGATTCGTTGATGTGCCAGGCGCATTGGTCTGGGGCCTGCGCCCTCTGCTACCTCCGTCGAGCCGCGAGTAGGGGGCCGGTTCCGATCCTTCAGGGCGGCGCCGGTCCTTCGGCCAAGGGAGGGAAGCGCGCTGTCGCAGACAGTCCAGCCACATGATGTCGTCCAGGTCCTGAGCCGTGGAGGTCCGCCGGAAGGCGATCGCCTGGGGCGGACGGTCCTGCGCAAGGTGATGCTGCGCATCCTGCCGTTCTGCTTCCTGGTGTTCGCCGTCAGCTTCATCGACCGCGCCAACGTCTCCTACGCCGCGCTGGCAATGGGGCGAGATCTCGCCTTGAGCGGCGAGGCCTTCGGCTTCGCCGCGGGCGTCTTCTTCCTCGGCTACCTGCTGTGCGAGGTGCCCAGCAACGCGGCGCTTCGGCGTTTCGGCGCCCGCGTCTGGCTGGCCCGCATCCAGCTCACCTGGGGTGTGGTGGCCTGCGCCTCGGCCTTCGTGCAGAGCGTACACCAGCTCTACCTGGCGCGGTTCCTGCTGGGCGTCGCCGAAGCGGGGCTGATCCCGGGCCTGATCGCCTACTTCAACTACTGGTTCCCGATGCGCCAGCTGGCGCGCACCGGCGCCCTGCTCGGGGCCGCCGTGCCGGTGGCCTACATGGCCTCCGGACCTTTGAGCGCCTGGATCATGGAGCATGTGTCTGTGCTCGGCCTCGCCGGCTGGCGTTCCATGCTGTTCACCGAGGGGGTCCCCGCTCTGATCACCGGCGCGGCGACCTATTTCGTGCTCACCGAGCGGCCGAGGGACGCCACCTGGCTCTCGCCTGACGAGCGCCGCTGGCTCGAGGCGGCGACGTCGGAGGCTTCGGAAGCCCCCGCGCTGGCCAGTCCTTCGACGCTTCAGGTGCTGATCGACCCGAAGACCCTCTACCTTGGCCTGATCTATCTGCTGTTCCAGCTCGGCAACTTCGGCATCGGATTTTGGATGCCGCAGCTGCTGAAGGCCGGCGGCAAGGGGCTGTCGCTGAGCCAGGTCGGCTGGCTGTCGGCCATCCCCTATGCCGTCGCGACGGTCGGCCTCTACCTGTGGTCCGCATCGTCCGACCGCAGCGGCGAGCGCCGCCTGCACGCCGCGGCGGCCCTGGCCGTCGCGGGGCTCGGCCTGGCGGCCTGCGCCTTCGCGCGGGGCGTCGCACCGTCCCTGGTTCTCCTCTCGATCTGTCTGACCGGCTTCTACGCCTTCAAGGCGCCGTTCAACGTCCTGCCACGTCTCTTCCTCAGCCGCGAGGCGTCCGTCATCGCCTTCGCCGTGATCAACTCGGTCGGCAACCTCGGCAGTTTCGCCGGGCCGTATCTGTTCGGCGTGATCCGCGGCCACACCGAAGGCCCCACGCCCGGCCTGGTGGTCCTGGCTGTCGTCACCCTCGTGGCCGCGGCGCTCACCTTCCTGCTGGGTGTCGGGGGAGGGCGCTGTGCGGCGCCCGGCCCGACGCGCCGGCCATCGCTCAATCCCCAAGCTTCCGGTGGCCTGAATGCCTGATGTGTCGTCACAAGACTTGATCCGGGGGGAAGCCCTCCAGGCGCCCTGGTCGCTGGGCTGCGCCCCCCCGAAGACGCCGGCGCCCGTCGGCGCCACGGACTGCCACCACCACATCTTCGATCCGCGCTTCGAGCGCCCGGAGGTGGGACGGGGCGGCAAGGCGACGGTCGAGGACTATCGGCTTTTCAAGCGCCGCCTCGGCCTGTCGCGGTCGGTGATCGTCGCCGCCTCCTACCATGGGACCGACAACCGTGGTGTGGTCGCCGCCCTCGAGCACCTGGGGACGGACGTCGCGCGCGCCGTGGTGCTGGTCGACCCGGAGGTCCCTCAGACAGCCTTGGAAGACTATCGCCGCGCCGGCGTGCGCGGCATGCGGGTCTACATGGCCAAGAACCGGGTGCCGGACCGAGAGGAGCTGGCCGCCATGGGCCGGCGCGCCGCCGACCTTGGCTGGAGCCTGCAGTTCGTCGGCAATCGCGAGCGGGAGGTGCTCGTGGAGCGCCAGGACGAGATTCTGGGTCTGCCTTGCCCGGTGGTGGTCGACCACTTCGGGTGGGCGCCGCAGCCTGAGGGGACGCAAAGTGCGACCGCGAAGCTGCTCTACAGACTGCTGGAGCGACCCGGAGGCTATGTGAAGCTCTCTGGGCTCTACCTTTCCTCGCGCGAAGGCTTTCCGGCCTACCGTGACATCGATCCCCTGGCGGTGAAGCTGGTCGGCCTCAACCCCGACCAGCTGATCTGGGGATCGGACTGGCCGCACCCGGTCGCCGGCGCGCAGAAGCCGGACGGGGCCATGCTGTTCGATCGCCTGGCCGAGTGGGCGCCGGATGAGGCCGTGCGGCGCCGCATCCTGGTCGACAATCCCACCCGGCTCTATTGGGCGGACTGATCAGCTCGTTGCGCAATGGGCGCACGGCATAGATCGATTTGCCATTCGCATGAGCCGCGCCGGCCCGCGCCGCTATCGTTCACTGCAAGATTGCAAAGGGGGCCGACTGCCAGCATGGCCGGCGCAAGGACGCTTTACGACAAGCTGATCGATCAGCACCGGGTGCGCGACCTCGACGAGGACGGCCGCCAGCTGCTGCTCTACGTCGACCGCACCGTGCTCAACGAGTACACCAGCCCCCAGGCCTTCTCCGGCCTGCGCGAGGCTGGGCGCAAGGTCTGGCGCCCGGAGGCGGCGCTCGGCGTGGTCGATCACGTCAATCCCACGGCGCCGCGACGCGTAGCCGAGATGCCGGACGCCGGTGGGGCGCGGCAGACTCTGTACTTCGCCGAGAACTGCCGCGACTTCGGCATCGAGCTGTTCGACGTGCTGCACCCGATGCAGGGCATCGAGCACGTGGTCATGCCCGAGCTCGGCCGCGTCACCCCCGGCATGGTGGTCGCCGCCGGCGACAGCCATACCACCACCTACGGGGCCCTCGGCGCGCTCGGCTTCGGCATCGGCACGTCGGACATCGAGCACTACCTTGCCACCCAGACGGTGATCTACCGGCGACTGAAGTCGTTGCGCGTCGCGGTCGACGGCCGGCTGCGGGCCGGGGTCACGCCCAAGGACGTGGTCATGCGCCTGATCGAGGCGATCGGCGCGTCGGGCGCCACGGGCTACGCCATCGAGTTCTGCGGGACGGCCATCGAGGCGATGAGCGTGGAGGGACGCATGACCCTCTGCAACATGGCGGTGGAGTGCGGCGCCCGCGGCGCCCTGGTGGCCCCGGACCAGGCGGTGTTCGACTACCTGGCGCCCAAGCTCGCCTGGCCGGCGGACCTCTGGGACCAGGCGCTGGACGCCTGGCGGGCGCTGCGCAGCGACGCGGATGCGGCGTGGGACCGCGAGATCAGCCTGCGGGCCGGCGACATCGAGCCGATGGTCACCTGGGGCACCAGCCCCGACCAGGCCGGCCCGATCGGCGGTCGCGTCCCGTCGCCCGGCGAGGTCGGCGATCCGGCGCGCCGCCAGGATGTGGAGCGGGCGCTGGCCTACATGGGGCTTCAGCCGGGGCAGAGGCTGGACGAGATCCGCATCGACCGGGCCTTCATCGGCTCGTGCACCAACGCCCGGATCGAGGACCTGAGGGCCGCCGGCGACGTGGTGCGCGGGCGACGCGTCGCCGAAGGGGTGCGGGCCATGGTGGTTCCGGGGTCCAGCGCCGTGCGGCGCCAGGCCGAGGCCGAGGGCCTGGACCAGGTGTTCCTTGAGGCTGGCTTTGAGTGGCGGCAGTCGGGTTGCTCGATGTGCCTGGCGATGAACGACGACGTGCTGTCGCCGGGCGAGCGGTGCGCCTCCAGCACCAACCGCAATTTCGAAGGGCGCCAGGGGCAGGGCGGACGCACCCACCTGATGAGTCCGGCCATGGTCGCCGCCGCGGCGATCACCGGTCGGCTGACCGACAGCCGGCGTTTCTCGGAGGCGTGAGCTTGCAACCGTTCAGGATCGTCGAGGGGGTGGCCGCCGCGCTGCCGGGGGCCAACATCGACACCGACGTGATCATGCCGAAGATGTTCCTGAAGGGCATCGACCGCAGCGGCCTCGACCGGGGCGTATTCCACGATCTGCGGTTCGCCGAGGACGGCCGGCCGCGGCCGGACTTCGTGCTCAACCGCGACCCCTGGCGACAGGCCGCCTTCCTGGTCGTGGGCCCGAACTTCGGCTGCGGCTCCAGCCGCGAGCACGCCGTCTGGGGCCTGAAGCAGCTGGGTGTCCGCGCCCTGCTGGGGGTCAGTTTCGCCGGCATCTTCTTCGACAACTGCGCCCGTAACGGCCTGCTGGCCCTGACCCTGCCGGAGGCGGTCGTCAGCGAGCTGCTGGCTGCCGCTTCGGATCCGGCGCGGTGCAGGCTGCAAATCGACCTGCCGGCTCAGACGCTTACTGGCGCCGACGGCGCCGTCGGCTTCGACATCGATCCGGTGCTGAAGACCATGCTGGTCGATGGCCTCGATCCGGTTGGCGCCACCCTGCGCCACGCCGACGAGATCCGCGCCTTCGAGGCCGGCCACTTCCAGGCCCGGCCCTGGCTGAGGGCGGCGCCCGACGGCCTTGCTATGCAGGATTTCAATGGGATGATGCGCGCTGAGTATTAGAGGGGCCTCATGTTGGGGTGCTAGCGCAGGCGCCAGCATGTTCCCAGTGGAGCCACGTCCGCATGTCCTCGTCCCTGCCGCGCGTCGTCGTCACCCAGCGCTTCTTTGACGACCGCTCGATCGGCTTCCTCCGCGCCAACGGCTGCGAGGTGGAGATCGCCCAGCTGCCGCCGGGCCGGGCCGACGGCGACTTGGACCAGGCCGAGCTCGAAGCCCTGCTGGCCGGCGCGGCCGGCTGGGTCGTCGGGCACGCGCGGGTCACGCGCGAGCTGCTGCAGGCCCTGCCGGCGCTGAGGGTGATCTCCCGCCGCGGGGTCGGCTACGAGCGCGTCGACCTTGCCGCGGCTCGCGACCTTGGCCGGGTGGTGGCCATCGCCGCCGGGGGCAACGACGCCTCGGTCGCCGACCACGCCCTGGGCATGATGCTGGCGCTCGCCCGGCGCCTGCGGGAATCGCAGGCGGACATGCAGGCCGGCAGGTGGGCGATCCTGATGGGCTCGGACCTCTACCAGAAGACGGTCGGCGTGATCGGCCTCGGACGTATCGGCAAGAGCCTGGTGCGGCGCCTGTCCGGCTTCGACGCCGAGGTGCTGGTGCATACCACCAGGCCGGACGCGGCCTATGCCGAGGCCAGTGGCGTCACCTACGTCGGCCTGCCCGAACTCCTGGAGCGGAGCGACCATGTCTCGATCCACGCGCCGCTCACGGCGCAGACCCGGTTCCTGATCGACGCCGCCGCCCTGGTCCGGATGAAGCCAGGCGCGTTCCTGATCAACACCGCGCGCGGCGGGCTGGTGCAGGACGCGGACCTGCTGGCGGCGCTCCAGGCGGGCAGGCTTGGCGGGGCGGGCCTCGATGTCTTCATGAGCGAGAGCGACCCGACCTTCGCCGAGGTGACGAAGCAGCTCCTGGCCCTGCCCAACGTCGTGGCCACGCCGCACGCCGGCGCCTCCTCGCGCGAAGGGCTGGACCGGACCAACATGATCGCATCCCAGTCCGTGGTCGCGGTGCTGCGTGGCGAGGATCCGGCCCCGGAATGCGTCGTCGCCGACGGCCGCCGCAGCGGCTGACCAAAAGCCGGGGAGGGGGGACCCATGGAACTGGAGTGGCTCGAGGACTTCCTGGCGCTGGTCGAGACGGCGCACTTCTCCCGCGCCGCGGAAAAGCGCAACATCTCGCAGCCCGCGTTCAGCCGCCGCATCCGCATGCTGGAGGCGTGGCTGGGCGTCACCCTGTTCAACCGCGACACACACCGCATCGAGCTGACCCCCGCCGGGCATCAGTGGCTGGGCGCCGCCGAGGACATCCTGCGCCGCGTGATGATCGCGCGGGAGCAAGTCCGGGAGGTGGCGGCCGGCTATACCTCGACCCTGAAGTTCGCCTCCACTAACGCCCTGTCGGTGGTGTTCTTCCCGGACTGGCTGCAGCACATCGAGGCGGCCCATCCGCTGGACGCCTCGGTCAGCCTGGTCACCGACAACATGGCCGGTTGCGAGCAGAAGATGCTGCAGGGGCAGGCGCAGTTCCTGCTGTGTCACCATCACCCGTCGGCCCAGGTGTCCTTCAAGCCGAACTATTTCATCTCCGTCGACGTCGGCCACGACGTGCTGGCGCCCGTCTCGGCGCCGGACCGGACGACGGGGGCGCCCCTGTTCACGCTGCCCGGCGACATGGACCAGCCGGTGCCCTATCTCGCCTACAGCGAGGTCTCGGGCATGGGGCGCATCCTGGCCTCCACCCTGGCGCTGGACGGCCCGTCGGTGTGGCTGACCCCGGCCTTCACCGCCCACCTGGCGACCGTGCTGGCCACCATGTGCCGCAACGGCCGCGGCGTCGCCTGGCTGCCGCTGAGCCTGATCGCGCGGGACCTGGAATACGGCGACCTGGTGCGCGCCGGCGAGCTGCAGTGGGACGTGCCGATCGACATCCGACTCTATCGGCCGCGCGCGCGGCAGAGTCCGGCGGCGGAGTCGTTCTGGGCCAACGTCCGCAAGCTGACGCTGGCCGAGCCCGGCGGCGCGGACGCCTGAGGCCTCAACGCTGGGGCGCCGGCCCGCTATAGCTTCCGGCCGGGTGGACCCATTCGCCGAGCTCGTGCTGCTCGATGGCGTGGGCGATCCAGCCCGCCGCGCGGCCGACGTTGAACAGGGTGTGGCGCGGCGCGAGGCCGATCTTGCGGCCGACGAACAGGCAGGCGAGGGCGAAGTTGGGCCGCACGCCGCGAATCTCCCGCGCCGCCGCGAACGCCTGCTCCATGCGCCGGTGCTCGATATCGCCGTCGTAGACGTGGCGCGCCTGGTCGAAGATCGCCTTCGCGCGCGGGTCGCCCTGCGGATAGAGGCCGGGATCGAAGCCTGGCAGCGGCTCGCCGTCCCGCACCCGCCGAATGACCGGCTCAAGGGGATCGACGCTGGCCGCCACCTCCGAGACGAACCGGCCGATGGACGTCAGGTTGCCGGACTTGCTGCGCCTGGCGACCGTCACGCAGAAGCCGCCGATCACGGCGCGCCAGGGCGTGACCCCGCCGCCGGCGATCGACCGCGCGGCGATGGTGCTGGCCTCGAAGCCGTGATCGGCCGCCAGCACCAGCAGGCGGCGCACCAGGTCGGTCTCGGCCGCCCGCAGCGCCATGCGCTCGCCGATGAAGGTGTGGATGGGGGCCGCTGACGGGGCGTCGGCGAAGGTCACCAGCGCCGCCAGCCAGCGCAGGATGTCCGCGCCGGTGCGCGCCATGCCGGCGCGGGACAGGTCGTAGGCCTTGGGGTCGGCGTCCTCCAGCAGCGGCAGCAGGGTCAGGGCGCGGGTGACGTCGGACTCGTTGCGCACCAGGTCCGCCACCGCGGCCGCCAGCGGGCGGCTGGCCGGCGGCGCGGCGGCAAAGGCCTGGGCCTCGGCGACGTCCCACAGCAAGGCGGCCACAGCTTCGAACGTGGCGCTCTCGGACAGGCGCACCGCGTCCTGGCCCCGGTAATAGAGGGCGCCGTCGGAGATGAGGGTGATGGCGCTTTCGCCGGACGGGCCGACGGCCGGTCCGTGCGTCTCGCGCCGGCGGATGCGCTCGATGTCCTCGCGCCAGTATTGCTTCTGGCGCGTGCCGGGGACCGGGCGCGAGCGGATGCCCTTGCGGCTGACGTAGACGTACAGCGTCTGGAGGTTCACCCCCAGCCGCTCGGCCGCCTCGGCAGCGCTCAGATAGTCGCCTTCCATGGTGGTCTACATTGACGGCCGTCGTTAAGGTGTCCGCCTGTGCGGCGCACGCGCGCCTAAGTCAACCGCCACCCCCAAACACAACCCCCAGCGCGCTTAGGCCAGCTCGACGTCCAGCAGCCGGACGTACTGCTGGCCGGAGTGCAGGTCGCGCTCGGTGATCCATCCCTGCGGGGTCGCCCGGGGATAGGAGATCTTCACCACCTGCAGGCTGTCCACCGCGGTGCGCTTCACCCACTGCGGCTCGGCGCCGTAGAGCCGGGCGAACGTCTCGGGGCCGAGGGCCGGGCTGTCGTGGTAGCGGGCGTAGGCTTCCGGCCCGTCGAAGAACAGGTCGATGGTGACCCAGAACGGGCCTGCGGCCTTGGAGCGGACATGGCGGCAGGCGTCGCGAACCTTAGGCATCGAGGGTCTCCCGGGCGTGCGGCTGGCCGGCTTCGGCCCATCGGATGCGGACCAGTTCCAGGCCGTCGGCGGTCTCCACCACGTGGTTCAGCAGGAAACGGTAGACGCGGCCGCGTTCGATCTCGGCCGGGGTGAAGGCGAAGCCGTAGCTGGGTTGCGGCAGCTCCGGCGACAGCGGGAAGTGGAAGAAGATCGGGTTGCAGGTCTTCGACATGCGGGTGGCCAGCGACTGGGTCGCCGCGGTGATCACCAGCAGCACGCCGACCTCGTGCGGGATCGCCGCGTCCTTGGGCATCTTGCGGCCCGACACCGCGTTCCAGCCGTAGAGGCGCGCGGAGACGTCGAACTCGCCGGCCTCCTCGCCGAAGGTGCGCTCGATCCGCTCGCGCAGGGCGCCGACGAGCCGGTCGTGGAACAGGTCCAGGTCGGCCAGCACCTTGGGATCCTCGATGCCCACCAGGCTGATGGTCTGGTAGGGCCCGGCGCCCGCGCCCTCCAGCTTCATGGTGTATGGCTGCGGCTTCCAGACGGACCCGGTCACGCGGACCCGCCGGTCGTCGAGCGCGGTGTAGACCGCGTCGCTGACGTCGAGAATGCCGCCGGGCTCGATGAGCCGGTTCGGATCGCTGTTCTCGTACAGCATGTGCGCCGAGACGCTGTGCGGCGTGCACTGGTTGGTGGCGCTGAGCGGCTCGATCTCGAAGTCGTCGACGCCGACCCGGATCAGCACCCCGCCTTCGCCGCGCTTCTCGGTGCAGACGCCGCCGCATTCCGCCACCTTGGCGGCGTGCCAAGCCGGGCCGGCCCCGGCGCCGCGCATCAGCGGGACGGCGGCCAGGATCGCCGTGTCGGTGGTGCGCCCGCCCAGAACGATGTCAGCCCCGGCGTCGAGGGCCGCGGCATAGGGCTCGGGCCCCATGAGGGCGACGATGTGGTCGCAGGCGTCGATCAGTTCGTCGGTCGCCGGATCCGACGGCGGCAGGGGGCGAACCCGGCCGGTGGCGTTGCGCACCCTGATCAGCGCCGGCGGCTGCTCGCAGTACAGCAGGGCGATCTTCGGCGTCAGGCCGCGCTCGCGCGCCACCTCCCGGGCGATGTCGGCCGTCCAGTCCAGCGCATCGTCGCTGCCCGAGGTGCCGCAGCTGCCCACCAGCAGCGGCACGCCTGCCTTGGCCGCGGCGGTCATCAGCACCTCCAGGTCCCGCTTGACCGCCTCGCGCGGCCATTTGGAGACCCCGCGCGCCAGATAGGAAGGGCCGCTGTCGGTGGAGCCCGCGTCGGCGGCGATCGCCACCGCGCCCAACGCCAGGCCGCGCTCCACATGTTCCATCCGCACGCCAGCGCCCAAGGCGCCGGTGGGGACCAGCACGGCCACCCGGCCGTCCGGCGTCGCTCCGTCCATCGCAACCTCCCTGATGTCGCGGCGGTCGTGCGCCTTACCTTTCAGGTCCGTCAAGATTGACAACGGCGTCAATGGATGTGCGATCGGCGGACGTCGCGCCGCCCTGGCCAAGCCGGCCTTGGATTTCAACTTCTGGAGCTGGGCGGCGCATCGATTGATGCGAGCGTAAACGTTGACCCAAGTTGCCCCCAGCGCCTACCGCCGCCCCGCCAGACGCCCGGCCGCCCGCCGGGTCTTCGGCCCCGGCAGGCGTTCCTCCCGCGCCGGTGAAACTGGCTGGGCGGTCGCATCGCGGCGGACCGCCCGGCCGATTTTCAAGGAACGCCGCGCGGGGACGGATCGGATGAACGGGGCCCAGGCGCTGATCGGCACGCTGTACGCGAACGGGGTCGAGGTGTGCTTCGCCAATCCCGGCACCTCGGAAATGCAACTGGTCGCCGCTATCGACCGCCATCCGCGGATGCGCGCCATCCTGGCGCTGTTCGAGGGCGTGGTGACCGGCGCGGCCGACGGCTATGGCCGCATGGCGGGGCGGCCGGCCGCGACCCTGCTGCATCTCGGGCCCGGCCTCGCCAACGGCTGCGCCAACCTGCACAACGCCCGGCGCGCGCGAAGCCCCGTGATCAACATCGTCGGCGACCACGCCACGCACCATGCGGCGCTCGATGCGCCGCTGACCTCGGACGTCGCCCGGGTGGCGGCGCCGATGTCGGACTGGGTGCGGGTGTCGCGGTCGGCGGACGACCTCGCCGTGGCGGGCGGCGAGGCCGTGATGGCCGCCCGCGTGGCGCCGGGCCAGGTTGCGACCCTGATCGCGCCGGCGAACCACGCCTGGGAGCCGTGCGACCCGCACCCCGGGATCGCCGCGGTCCCCCCAGCCGCGCCCCGGGTTGCAGAGGCCGCCGTTGAGGCCGCCGCCGAGACGCTGCGCACCGACGGGCCAAAGGCGCTCTTCGTCGGCGGGCCGGCGCTCACTGCGCAAGCCCTGGAGGACCTGGGGCGCATCGCCCAGGCGTCCGGAGCCCGGCTGATCTGCGAAACCTTCCCGGCCCGCCTGCAACGGGGCGCCGGCCGCGTCGCGGTCGAACGACTGCCTTACTTCGGCGAGGTCGCGGCAGCCTTCCTGCGCGACTTCAGCGCCATCGTGTTCGTCGGCGCGCCCCCGCCGGTGGCCTTCTTCGCCTATCCCGACAAGCCCGGACGACTGAGCCCGCCGGGCGCCGCGCTGGTCGTGCTGGCCGACGCGCGCCAGGACGTCGCCGACGCCCTTGGCCGGCTGGCCGAGCAACTGGACGCGCCGGTGGTGGCGTCCTGTCCGGCGCCGGACCCGGTGGTGGAGACGTTCGACGGACGCCTTACGCCGAAGGTGATCGGCGCGCTCCTGGGAGAGCTGCTGCCGCCGGACGCGATCGTTTCCGACGAAGCCGGCACGGCGGGCCTGTCGATCTTCGAGCGCACCGCCGCTGCGGCGCCCCACGACTGGCTGACGCTCACCGGCGGATCCATCGGCCAGGGCCTGCCCGTCGCTCTCGGCGCGGCGATCGCCTGCCCCGACCGCAAGGTCGTCGCCCTGCAGGCCGACGGCAGCGGCATGTACACCCTGCAGGCGCTGTGGACGATGGCGCGCGAAGCGGCCGACGTGACCGTGGTGCTGATCAACAACGGCGCCTACGCCATCCTGCAGCACGAGCTGCAGCGCGTAGGCGTCACCGACGCTGGCGAAAAGGCGAGGGCGCTCCTCGACCTTACCTCCCCGGGGCTCGACTGGACGTCCCTGGCCGCAGGCATGGGCGTGCCCGCCGTGCGCGTCCAGACGCCTGAGGCGTTCCGGGAGGCCCTGCAGACCGCCCTGGCCGCCAGCGGGCCGCGCCTGGTCGAGGCCTACATGGTGCGCTCGCCCGGGGCCGGCCGCTGATGCGCGCGCCGCATCGATCCATGCGCCCCGCGCTGTCAGCGAACGCGCCGACGGGCGCTATCAGGACATGTGAAGGCGCGGCCGGAGACGCCGCGAGCGCGCAGGGGAGGCAAGCATGACGAGGCCGACGTTCGCCTATGTGGGATCGAGGACGAACGCCATGCGCAAGGCGCGCGGGGTCGGCATCGGCGTCTATGCCGTCGAGCCGGGGTCCTGGCGCCCACTGCAGACGCTGGCCGAGCCCGACCCGTCCTTCCTGACCTTCGACAGCCACAGGCGCTGGCTCTACGCGGCGCAGGGCGACGGCAGCGAGGTGGCCGCCTTTGCCCGCGACCCGGCGAGCGGCCTGCTGACGCCGCTCGATCGCCGCCCGTCGGAGGGCCTGAACGGCGTGCACGTGGCGGTGGATCCGACGGACCGCTTCCTGGTGCTGACCAACCACCTGACCGAGGACGGCTTCGTCTCCAACCTGACGGTGTTCCCGATCGGTGAGGACGGCTCCCTCGGCGCGCCGACCGATATCCGGCGCATCGAGGGCGAGCCAGGCCCTAACCGCGACCAGCAACCCTACGCAAAGCCGCACCACGTCCAGTTCTCCCCGGACGGCCGCTTCCTGGCCATGGCCGACAAGGGTCTCGACGAGCTGCGGCTCTACCGGCTGGGCGACGACGGGGTGCTGTCGGAAATCGAGGCCTCCCGCACCCGCTATCGCTGGGGCGCGGGGCCACGCCACGTGACCTTCCATCCGGCCGGCGCCTTCCTGTACGTGCTGAACGAGCTGGATTCGACGATCACGGCGAACGCCTTCGATCCGGCGAGCGGGGCTGTGAAGCCGTTCCAGGTCGTGCCCTCGCAGTCGGACGCCTACAGCCGCTTCCATCGCGCGTCCGAGATCGAGATCACCCGCGACGGCCGCTTCCTCTACGCCGCCAACCGCGGCCAGAACAGCCTGGGCGTGTTCGCCGTCGACGCCGAAAGCGGCCGGCTCACCGCCCTGCAGTTCGTGGGCGCGGGCGGCAAGATCCCGCGGCACTTCGCATTCTCGCCAGACGAACGCCAGGTGTTCGTGGCCAACGAATTCAGTGACGGGGTGGTCGCCTTTGACCGCGGCGAGGACGGGCGCCTGACCAGGCTCGGCGTCGTCGCTGAGACCGGCACCCCCACCTGCATCCTGGTCGCCTGATGCGCGCCGCCCTCGATCCTGGTCCGCGCGGCGCCCTGGTGGCCGAGCCGAGGCCGGCCAAGCCAAGCGCGCCCGGCCGGGACGGCCCCTACGCCTGGTACGTGGTGGTGGTCATGTGCCTGGGCTTCACGTTCAGC
This sequence comes from Caulobacter sp. KR2-114, assembly GCF_049446115.1. Classification (NCBI taxonomy): domain Bacteria; kingdom Pseudomonadati; phylum Pseudomonadota; class Alphaproteobacteria; order Caulobacterales; family Caulobacteraceae; genus Caulobacter; species Caulobacter sp. KR2-114. Next base: position 240,561 of record NZ_JBMSEC010000001.1, on the reverse strand, counting down.
TACATGGATCGCTCGATCCTGCCGCTGCTGATCGGCCCGCTGGAGCGGTCGCTGCACCTCACCGACACCACCGTGGCCCTCCTGCAGGGCGCCGCCTTCGCGATCTTCTACGCCCTGTTCGGCCTGCCGCTGGCGCGTGTCGCCGACCGCAGCCACCGGCGCAACCTGATCCTCGTCGGCGTCGTCGCCTGGAGCCTGGCGACCGTGGCGTGCGGTCTGGCGCAGAGTGTCGTCCAGCTGCTGGCGGCCCGGGTCTGCGTGGCCATCGGCGAGGCGGTGCTGGCGCCGGCGGCGGTCTCGGTGATCGCCGACTACTTCACGCCGCGCTGGCGCACCCGCGCCCTCAGCCTCTACTCGATGGGGGTGTTCTTCGGCGGTGGGCTGTCGCTCAGCCTGGGCGGCGCCCTGCTTCGCGCGCTCGGACCCCAGGCCCAGATCGCAACCCCGTTCGGGCTGCTGGAAAGCTGGCGGATCGTCTTCATCACCCTGGGCGCCGCGGGGGCGATCCTCGTTCCCCTGCTGCTGGCGGTTCGGGAGCCGCCGCGGGTGGCGGACGGCGGCGAAAGCGCCGGCGAGCCGGCGAGCCTGGCCGAACTGGGCCGCACCTTCGCGCGCAAGCGCGGCGCGCTGTTCACCACCATCATCGGCTTTGCCACCATTGCCCTGGGCGCCCAGACGGTACAGGTCTGGGCCCCGACCCTGTTTGTCCGCGTCCATGGCTGGAGCATCGCCGGCGCCGGCCAGCGCATGGGCGCCTTCACCATCGTGCTCGGTCCGTTGGGCGCGCTGACCGGGGCGTTCCTGGCCGAACGGCTGGAGCGGGCAGGGCGCTCCGACGGCAAGATCGTGGTGGGCCTGGTCAGCGCCAGCCTGTGCGTCGCCGCCAGCCTGCTCGCCACCGCCGGCGCCGAGCAAGTGGCCTTCGCCGGCGTCGTCGCCATGCAGTATGTGGTCGCCTTCAACTTCGGCCTGGTGCAGGCGGCGCTGGCCGAACTTCTGCCCAACCGCATGCGGGCCGTGGGCTCGGCCTGCTATGTGGCCGCCTCCAACCTGTTGGCGGCGACCCTGGGTCCGCTGCTGGTCGGCCTGCTTAACGACCACCTGTTCCGCGACCCGGCCATGATCGCCACGTCGATCCGCTGCGTCGCCCCGGTCGCCTTCCTGGCGGCCGCCCTGATCATGCTCTGGGGGCGGCGCTCGTACCGCGACCAGATCTCCCTGAACCCCTAACTGAACCAGGCTGCAAAGAGGTGATCGAATGGCGCAAGGCTTCAAACCCGTGAAGGTGTTCGTGCCCGTAGGCTCCCTGGGCGCGGGCGTGCGCGCCGAGGAGGTGGACGCCGCCCTGGCGCGCGGCGCCGACGTGATGGCGATGGACGCCGGCTCGACCGATAGTGGCGCGGCCTACCTGGCCACCGGCACGTCGAAGAACAGCCGCGGCGCCGTGCGCGCCGACCTGAAGCTGCTGATGGCGGCTCAAGCCAAGGCGAAGATCCCGCTGATTGTCGGCACCGCCGGTCAGGCGGGCGCCGATCCGAACGTCGACTGGACGGTGGACATCGTTCGCGAGATCGCCCGCGAGAACGGCTATCGGCCGAAGATCGCGGTGCTCTATTCCGAACAGTCGCGCGAGGTCATCAAGGCCAAGAACGCGGCCGGCAAAATCCGGCCGCTGCCGCCGGCCGGGCCGCTGGACGACGCGGTGGTCGACGAGTGCCTGCACATCGTCGCCCTGATGGGCCCCGAGCCGTACGTCGCCGCCCTGGAAGCCGGCGCGGACATCATCATTGGCGGGCGCAGCACTGACACCGCCGTCCTGGCCTGCTACCCGTTGTGGAAAGGCGCCCCGATCGGCCCGTCGTGGCACGCCGGCAAGACCGGCGAGTGCGGCGGCCAGTGCACCGCCTTCACCAACCTCGGCAGCGGGGTGATGCTGACCATCGACGAGGGCGGCTTCGAGGTCGAGCCGCTGCTGCCCAAGAACGTCTGCACCGTGCACAGCGTCTCGGCGCACATGCTGTACGAGAACAGCAACCCCTTCCGCCTGCACGAGCCGGGCGGCGTGCTCGACGTGACGGACGCGCGCTACGAGCAGGTCTCCGAGACGCGGGTGCGGGTCACCAACTCGCGTTGGGAGCCGCAGCCCTACACCATGAAGCTCGAGGGAGCTTCTGGCGGCCAGTACCAGACAATCATGTTCATCGGCATCACCGATCCGGACGTCCTGGCCAACCTCGACCTGTTCGAACAGAAGATGCATCACTCCCTGACCCGCCGGGTGCAGCGCACCCTGGGCGACGCGGCGGGCAAGTTCGACATATCGCTGCGCATCTACGGCTGGAACGCCGTCTCAGGCCGCGCTGTGCCGGAGGGGACGCCGCCGCCGCGCGAGGTGGGGGTGATGTGCGTGATCACCGCCGAGACCCAGGAACTGGCCACCCAGATGGCCAAGTCCTGCAACCCGTACTTCTTCCACATGCCGCTGCGCGACGGCGTCGAGATGCCGAGTTACGGCTTCCCCTTCACCCCCGCCGACATCGCGCGCGGCCAGGTGTTCGAATTCAAGCTGCAGCATGTCGTCGAGCTCGACGATCCGCTCGAGCTGGTGCGCACCGCCTGGATCGACCTTTCCGCCGACGCCTCCAAGGAAACCACCCATGCCTAAGCTTCGCGACGTCTGCCGGCACATGCGCTCCAAGGTGGCGGGGCCGTTCTGGGTCACGGTCGACCTGTTCTTCGACGGGCCGGACAACTACCGGAAATACCACGACAATCCCGCCATCAGCCCCGAGGCCCTGGCCAGGGTCTATGAGACCGACGCCAAGCTGGTGTCGATCTATCCGGTGGAGAGCCTGAACATGGTCAAGGTCTCCTATCCGCGCGCCGCTCCGCAGGGCGGCATGGTCGAGCGCGACCTGCACTCGGGCCAGCAGTACGTCTACCTGCTGGACCTGGAACTGGCGTGAGATTGGAATGGGTTCGGTGAACTGGTCCGATGCTGTCTTCCGGGGAACGGATCCCGCGGAGGTGCAGCGCCACCACAGCTTGGGCATGATCCCTGCGCTGCACGCGCGGCTGCGGCCGGATACGCCGGCGGTGATCACGCCAGCGGGGAGGCTGACGTTCGCCGAACTCAACGCGAGGGCCAATCGCCTGGCGTCGGCGCTGCGTGACCGCGGCGTCGGCCCGGGCGACCACCTGGCGGTGCTGCTGCCCAACGTCGCCGCCTATGCGGAGGCCTATCTGGCGGCGATGCGCAGCGGCCTGCGGCTGATCCCGGTGAACTCGCGGCTGTCGCCGGAAGAGGTGGCCTATATCGTCCGCGACTGCGACGCCAAGGCATTGATCGCCCACGCCTGCTACGCCCCGGCGGCGCGCCTGGCCCTGGAGAGCCCGAGGCTGGAGGCGCCCCTGGCCGTCGGCGGCGAGATCGAGGGCTTCGACCCCTATGAGGCGGCGCTCGGCGCCGGCCGCCCCGAAGACCCTTCGGACCCGGTCCATGGCCTGACCATGTTCTACACTTCGGGCACCACCGGCCGGCCCAAGGGCGTCTACCGCGCCGTCGCCGAGCCCCGGGCGCCGCAATGGGGGGAGGGGACGCGTAAGGCGTTCCGAGAAGGCGACGTCTGCCTCCTGCTGGGGCCGGCCTACCACGCCGCTCCGCTGGGGCATTCGCTCGCCGACGCCCTGTGGGCCGGCGCCACCCTGGTGATGACCGAGAAGTTCGACGCCGAGGCCACGCTCGCCCTCATCGAACAGCACCGGGTGACCCACGCGCACATGGTCTCGACCATGTTCCAGCGGATCCTGGCCCTGCCGGAGGCTGTGCGGGGGCGCTACGACCTGTCGAGCCTTCACTGCGTGGTCCACGGCGCCGCGCCGACGCCGCTGGACGTCAAGCGGGCGATGATCGACTGGTGGGGGCCGGTCCTGCAGGAATACTACGGGGCCAGCGAAGGCTCCGGCGGCTTCTACATCGTCTCGGACGAATGGCTGCGGAAACCCGGCAGCGTCGGTCGGCGCCTGCCGGACTGGGGCAGCCGCGTGGTGTCGGACGATGGCCGCGACTGCGAGCCCGGCGAGGTCGGCCGGATCTTCTTCCGCATGCATCCGCGCGCGCCCTTCGAATACTACAAGGATCCGGAGAAGACGCAGGCCGTGCTGCTGGACGGGACCTATTTCACCGTCGGCGACATGGGCTACCTGGACGAGGACGACTACCTGTTCCTCACCGGCCGCACGGCCGAGTGCATCATCTCCGGCGGGGTCAACATCTATCCCCAGGAGATCGACGACGAACTGCTGAAGCACCCTGCCGTGCTGGAGGCCTGCACCGTCGGCGCGCCCAACGACGAGTGGGGTGAGGAGGTCAAGGCCGTGGTGGTGCTCCAGCCCGGCGCGAGCGCGGACGAGCGGCTGGAGACCGAGCTGATCGCCTTCATCCGCGGCCGCCTGGCGCCGTTCAAGGCGCCGCGCTCCGTGGACTTCGTCGCGTCGATTCCCCGGTCGGAAGCCGGCAAGGTGCTGCGCGGCCAGGTCCGCGCGCCGTTCTGGGCAGGGCGTGACAAGCAGATCTAGGCGCGGGCTTCGTGGCCCGTGCGTCGCGACGGGCGCGCCAGTACCCGCCGAGTAGAATCGCTGGAACATTCGCTGCCGACGCGGCGCCTGTGGCGCTTGGCGGAGTAATGCGCCTTGCCACGCCCGCCCTGGTCTTGGCGCATCCAGCAGCCGCGCCGCCGGTGAACTTCCGAAAATCCGATCCATGCACATGTCGCATGGAACCATGCGCCCGCCGTCCTTGAGACCATTCAGGCGCAGCCGTAGCCCTACTGGCAAGTGCGCGCTCGAAAGCGCGATCCATTAGGGGGATAACGGGATGCGAGTGAGAACGTCGTGCGCCGTCTATGTCTTCGGCGCGGTCGCAGCCATGGCCGGTACGTCGGCATGGGCGCAGTCCGCGCCGGCCGCCGCCGCGCCAGGCGCGGAGACTGTGGCGGAGGTGGTGGTCACCGGCTCGCACATCAAGCGGCGGGACTATACGTCCGACACGCCGATCGCCACCGCCGACCAGCAGCTGGTCGCCTCGTCCGGCCAGGCCACGCTAGAGGCCAGCCTCAACACCTTGCCGCAGCTGACGCCCTCCGCCGGCGCTTCCGCCAGCTTCGTTCCCAATGGCGGCCAGGCCAACCTCGACCTGCGCGGCATGGGCACGCAGCGCACCCTGGTGCTGCTGAACGGCCGCCGTCTGGAGCCGTCGCTGCCGAACGGCACGGCGGACGTGAACATCATTCCCTCGGCCCTGGTGGACAACGTCGAGGTGATCACCGGCGGCGCCTCGGCGGTGTACGGCTCGGACGCCATCGCCGGGGTAGTCAACATCAAGCTCAAGCAGCATTTCACCGGCCTGGAGCTGGACGTGAACGCCGGCGAGACCACGCGCGGCGACGGCGCGACGCGAGGGGTCACGGTCACCTTGGGTTCAGACTTCGCGGACGGCCGCGGCAGCGGCTTCCTCTCGCTCGACTACCAGGACCGGGACGCCGTCGCGGCCAGCAGCCGCAGCTACCTGCGCGGCTGGGCGCTGTCGACCAACGTGCCCAGCGGTGATGTCATCGCCAACGCGTCCAACCTGCCCTCGACCGCAGTGATCAATTCGGTGTTCTCGGGCTACGGCGTCGCGCCCGGGACGGTGAAGAACAACTCGTCCCTGCAGCTCTCCACCAACCCCGACGGCACGCTTTTCGCCATCGGCGGCGCCATCAACTACAAGGGGCCGGTCGGCAGCCCGCTCTACATCTACACCACGGCCGGCGACCACTCCGCGTCGGCCGCGCAGCTTGGCCTTGTGGTGGCCGCGCAGGACCTCTGGCTCGCCCAGACCCCGCTGAAGAAGTACAGCCTGTTCAGCCACAGCGACTACAAGCTGACCGACAGCGTCACGCTCTACGCCGAGGGGCTCTACACCCACTACGACACCATCACCCAGCAGAACCCCGCGGTGATCGGCTCGTCCTGCTGCACCCAGATCTCCGTGCCCGTCACCAATCCCTTCATCCCGGCGGATCTGAAGACGATCCTGGCGTCGCGGCCCAACCCCAACGCCAACTTCAGCATGACCAGCCCGCTGTTCGCCTTCGGTCCACGGCAGGACCACAATGTGTTCGACGTCTACCAGTTCACCCTGGGGGCGAAGGGCTCGTTGGCGTGGCAGGACATGACCTGGGAGGTCTACGGCTCGCACGGCTACATGGGCTTCCAGGACACGCTTACCGGCTATGCGAGCCTGGCGGCGTTCAACACCCTGCTGTCGGCGCCGGGCGGCGGCACCGGCATCTGCACCGGCGGCTACAACCCGTTCGGGGTCAATCCGCTGTCGGTCAGCTGCCTGCGGTACCTGGGCCGCACCGGCCACAACAATACGGTCTTGCAGCAGGACGTGATCGAGGGCGACGCCCAGGGCAAGCTGTTCCGTCTGCCGGCCGGAGACGCCCGCTTCGCGGTCGGCGTCGACTACCGCCGCAACAGCTACCGACTGGACGTCGACAGCATCATCTCCAGCGGCGACTTCGCCAACACCCCGACGTCCTACAGCACCTTCGGGTCGACCGACGTGAAGGAGATCTATCTGGAACTGCTGGCGCCGGTGGTTCACGACGTGGCCTTCGCCAAGGAGATCAATCTCGACGCCGGCTACCGCTACTCCGACTACAACATCACCGGCGGCGTCTCGACCTACAAGATCGACGCAGACTGGAAGGTGGTGGACTGGCTCACCCTGCGCGGCGGCTATGCTCGCGCGACGCGGGCCCCCAGCGTCGGCGACCTGTTCCAGGGTATCACCGGCTCCCAGGTGTCGATCGGCTCGGCCGGCCAATTCGCTTCGGGCGACCCTTGCGACGCCAGCGGCGCCTACCTGAACCCGGCCAAGAACCCCGACTACGCCAAGGTGCAGGCGCTGTGCACCGCCCAGGGCACGCCGACCGGCTTCACCAACAACCAGCCGAGGCCGCCCAGCACCACACAGGGAAACATCAATCTGAAGCCGGAAACCGCGAACACCTTCTCGGTGGGCACGGTTCTGCGACCTACGTTCAGTGCGCCGTTGCTGTCCAGGATTTCGCTATCGATCGACTATTACAGCATCGACGTGAAGAACACGATGGGAACCGTTGGCGCGAACGCCATCCTCGACAACTGCTACACCGCCTCGACCAATCCGACCTATTCGCTGAACAACCCGTACTGCCAGCTGGTCTCGCGCAGCTCGACCACCGGGCTGATCGCCAACATCTCCAACCCGCTGCTGAACCTCGGCGAATACAAGACGTCGGGCGTCGATGTTCAGGCCGACTGGGCGGCGCCGGTCAGCGCCTTCGGCCTGCCCGATCGCCTGGGTACGGTCAGCCTGAACCTGCTGCTGAATTACCTGGACAGGTTCACCATCCAGTCTACGCCGACCTCGCCGGTGCTCGACTTCGCCGGGACCATCGGCAACACCCAGGTCGACACCTACGCCGACGCCCATCCCAAGTGGAAGGCGACGACCACGCTTGGCTGGGAGATCGGCCCTGTGCGGTCCAACTTCCGCTGGCGCTACATGGACGGGATGAAAAACTTCGCCTTCGTCGGCACGACCTCCACCGGCCCCGGGGCCCCGGCGGTCAGCTACTTCGATCTCGATGTCGCCTGGAAGGTGCGCCACAACTTGGTGCTGCGTGCGGGGATGACCAACATCTTCGACAAGGCTCCGCCGGTTCTGCCGTTCATGTCTGCCGGCACCGACCTCTACACCTACGACATCATCGGCCGGCGCGTTTACATGTCACTCAAGGCGAACTTCTAGGCCGCGGCGGGGAGAGGAGTTGTGGTCGGCGGACCCACATCCGAAGCGGGGCGCCGCGGCCGACCTCGGCATAGGTCTGGCTCCCATGAGGCTTTGGTCGACAAGCCGGGGAACCTACGACGTCGCCTGTAAGCCCGGTAGCGCCTCCACGCCTGGCGTCGCGACAGCGTAGCGGGGCGGTCGCTATTGTGCGGCGGCGGATAGTGTCACATGCCCCCAGCCTTAACGGTGAACGCAGGTCCGCCGCGCTGAAGGGCGGACGCCGCACCGACCTTCTCGAGCGTGCCGATCAGCTCTGCCAGCATGATCGGCTTGGCCAGGTGTCCGTCCATGCCGGCCTCGATGTAGGCCTCGACCTGATGGCTCATGGCGTTGGCCGAGAGGGCATAGATCGGTGTGGCGGCGCGCGCTTCCTGGGCTTCCAGGCGGCGGATCTCTTGGGTTGCACTCATGCCGTCCATCGTCGGCATCTGGATGTCCATCAGCACGACGTCGAACTTGCCTGTCCGCCAGGCCTCGACGGCGGCGAGACCGTCCGCGACAATCGTCGGCTCGCCCCCGATCGCCTCGATGAGAGTCTGGATGAGCAATTGGTTGGTGGCGTTGTCGTCGGCGGCCAGCACCTTGAGCCCGCCAATGTCGGCAATGGGTCGGGCAGCAGGCGCGGTTTGTGCAGGGACGTCACCGATGCGTCTCATCGGCAACCGGGCGACGAAGGTTGAGCCCTTCCCAAGGGTGCTGGCAGCTTCCAACGTGCCACCCATCAGCTCGGCGATCTGCCGGCAGATCGCCAGGCCGAGCCCCGTGCCGCCGAATTGTCGTGTGGTCGAGGCGTCGGCCTGGGTGAAGTTCTCGAACACCTTCTCCAATGCGTCCGCGGCGATGCCGATACCGGTGTCCGTCACCGTGAGGACCACGCTGTGATCTTCCCCAGCGCCTTGCGTCGACAGGTGCAGGGTCACCCCGCCCGTACTTGTGAACTTCAGAGCATTCGAAACCAGGTTCTGGATGAGCTGGCGCAGGCGCAAGGCGTCGCCGAGCCATTGACCGCGGACGGACTCATCGAGCCGCACGTCGAACGCCAGCCCCTTGCCGTCGGCGGCTGGCTGGAAGATGTCCGCCGTCGTGCGGGTCTCCGCCTCAATGTCGAACGGCGCGGCTTCGATCTCCAGCCGTCCGGCCTCAATCTTGGAGAGGTCGAGGATGTCGTTGAGCAGGCTCAGCAGGGCGGCGCCGGACCTCTGGATGACGTCCAGCCGGTCGCGCTGAACCTGGGCCAGGTCGCCCAGGCTCATCACCTGGGCCATGCCCAGCACCCCATTCAACGGCGTGCGGATCTCGTGGCTCACGTTGGCCAAGAACTGCGACTTCAAGGTGTTGGCGTGCTCGGCCTGGTCACGCGCCGCGGTGAGCTCCGTCAAGGTGTCCTGCAGACGCCCATCGTAGGTCTGCAGATCGGCCAGCAAGGCATTGAAGTTCTCGCTGAGCCGGCCGAATTCGTCCGACGAGATCACCTCCACCCGGGTCGAAAAGTCTCGCCAGCGCCTGGCCTTCTGAATGCCGTGATCCAGCGCATAGAGGGGGCGCAGACCACGGCGCGCCAGGGCGCCCGCGACGAAGGCGGAGACGAGGGTCGCGGTCGCGGCAAGGGCGATGGCGATGATATTGTTGCGGCCCAGGTTCTCGGCGATCTGGCGATCGTGGGCCCAGAGGACCGCTTCCCCGATGCGGCGGCCGGCATGAATGATGGGTGCGCGCACCACCAGCCTGCCCCTGGCGTACTCGGCGGACGGAGTCGTGTCGCCGAGCGCGGCCATGGGTTCTGCAAAGTTTCCCGAGCGCACCAATCGGACGGGTTGGCCCGCCGCCGGAAACCAGGCGGCATCGGTGGTCTCTTCGTTGCCACGCGCCATGGCGGCGGCGATGTCCATGTTGACCTGTTGGCCTCGCGCATCGGGTGAAGCGGCTTCTTCACCGACGCGGAGCGCCAGGGCGATCTGGTCGCGCTGCAGCACATCATGGTCGGCGTGCCAGTCTTGCCACTGGAAGGCGGCGAAGGCCAAGGTCAAGGCGCTGATCGTGGTGATCAGGCAGACCGCAACAATCCTGAGCTCGAAAGAGCTCAGCCAGGTGGCTGAGCGGGCTTGCCCGGGATGAGGTGTCGTCGTTCGGACCACGCCGGCGCCTTTCGCGAATGAGCGAAACGTCATGCCGCGCAGACGATTAATCGAACGCCGCCAAGCGGGCCTGCGCGTACATCTGTCGCACGGCCGGGCCTGTCTGGACGTGCGCGCGGTGTTCGCCGTGTTCTGAACGCCGGCAGATGCTCTTCTGCAATTTCCCGCCCTCGAGAGGCGGCCCGCTTGCTTCAATCTGCTCAGGAATATCGATTGCGCCCAGTTGGTCGGGGTGGCCGACGACCTTCAGCGCAATGCTGTCCCAGCAGCGCGCGCGTGGGTGGGCAGCACCTCTGTGATCCGCCGTTCCAGGCCGACGATCGGGTGGCTGAGTCTCGAAACTGTTCGCGATTGGAGCGCAGGCGAACGCGCGCTGCTACCGTGGCAATGTCCAACAGGACGGCCCGGATCCTCCGGGCGGAACTTCCCCGCAATGAAGTGCGCCGGCCGGTGGTGGCCTGGCGAGATCGCAGGACTCAATCAGCGCCGCTCCGACCTGCGAGAGGTGCAGCACTAATCGGGCACGCCGAGGGGCTATCGGCGCTGAAGGCTCGTCGAGCGGCGTGGGGTGAGATTGGCGGGCGCCATCGGCGCCTTTGTCGCGCAGGGGCCACTCACAGATTACAGTGTCATTGAGCGGGAGGGGGGAATGACGAGGACGCAGCGGCACAGGGCCCTCGGGTTTGTCGGGATTTTTGCATGCGGATGGCTGTCCGCGGGGGGAGCCTTGGCGGAACCGCCGGAGAGGCTATCGGCGGTCACGTTGCTTGAGCGCTATCCGCAGTCGCTCGAGCTGTATCGTGCGAAGCGATATGCCGAGGCTGCCGCAATCCTCGAACCCTTCTTTTCCGCGGGCCCGACCAACATGGGCTGGTCGTGGAATTCCGCCATGTATGACCTGGCTTGCGAGGAAGCGTTGGCGGGCCGCCCTGAGAAGGCGCTGGATGTGCTGACGGCCTGGCAGGCTGCGGGCATCAGCGTTTCCGCTGAGCAGCTTGCCACAGACACGGACCTCGCCTCGCTGCACGGCGAACCAAGGTTCCAGCAACTCCTGGCGAGCGTGCGGGTTCAGGACCGCCTGTGGTCCGGCGAACCGGCGCGGGCCGTGGCCTTTGCTCCGACCCTCGGAGAAGACGCCCGCATTGCGGGGCTTTGCACGCTCTGGGCCGAGGCGCGCTTCAACTTCGCCTTTTCGATCGCCGCCCGGATCTGGATTGGAACCAAGCCTATCTAGAGTTCCTGCCGAATCGACCCGGGGGCCTCTCCGGCAGTATCCGATTGCCGCCAGAAACACGCCTTAAGCGCTGAATAACTTGACCTTTTTGCCGCCGGGAGCGCGCTATGCCGAACCAGGGATTTTTCCCGGTTCTGCTTCCCATGTGCTTCCCGGCTGTGGATAACTTTCTGTGGAAACACGACTCATTTGATAGGAATTGGAGTCGCGCGACGTACGCCCAAGCTCACAAAAACGCTCGTCGATGACCTGGCAGCCGACGATCGCGAAAAGATCGTGTGGGATAGCGAACTCAAAGGCTTCGGCGTGCGGGTGAGGCCCGGTGGGGTGAAGACCTACGTTGTCCAGTATCGCAACGCAGATGGCCTCACCCGACGGATGGCCCTCGGCAAGCACGGAGCCCTTGTGCCGGACAAGGCTCGCAAGCTCGCGCTAAAGCAGCTTGGTGCGGTCGCCGGCGGCAATGACCCGACTAGTGAACGGAAGGCCCGGCGCGCCGGCAAGACAGTGTCGGAAATTTGTGACTGGTATCTGGCTGAGGCGAGCGCCGGCCGGCTCCTGGTGCGCACCCGCAAGCCGATCAAGGCAACCACGGTCAAGAACGACCGCACGCGCATCGAGGCCCACATCCGCCCGCTCCTTGGAGGGCGTGCGCTTCGCACGCTGACCCTCGGCGACATCGAGACCATGCCGGCCAAAATCGCGGCCGGTACGACGAAGGCCGGGAGGAGGCGAAGCGGACGCGGCGCCAACACGAAAGGTGGGCCTGGCGTTGCGGGGCGCACTGTGGCGACCCTGCGGATGATCCTCGGTCACTTCAAACGGTGGCAGTTGATCGAACACAATCCGGCGCTGGGGGTCCGGCAGATCGCGAGCAAGAAGAGAACGCGACGCCTGTCGGAGGAAGAAATCGTCGCCCTCGGGGTGGCGATGCGAGAGGTCGACACTCTCGGCGAAAGTCGTGTGGGTCTTGCCGCAGTGACCCTGATGCTGATGACGGGATTCCGGCGGGGCGAGGCGCTGGGGCTTCGGTACGCGTGGCTAGGGTCCAACTGCGTGCATTTTGCGGATACGAAGGCCGGGCCGCAAACGCGGGTGATCGGAAAGGCGGTGAGCGCGCTCGTTCAAAGCCAGAAACGGAGCGACGAGCAGGTGTTCGTCTTCCGAGCGACCGAGCAGAGACGCATCTGATTGCGGCGGACACGACGATCGCGCGGCTTTGCCACTTGGCTGGGTTTAGGGACGTGACGTTGCACACGTTGCGCCACACATTCGCGAGCGTGGCCGCGGACATGGGCTATTCGGAACTGACCATCGCCGGGCTGCTCGGACATGCGGCGCTGGGCGTCGCCCAGCGGTACGTGCATCTCGACAAGGCGCTCGTCGTAGCCGCTGATGACGTGAGCGGTCACATCCTTGGTCTCTTACTAAAGATCCCTCGGGAGGCGCTGGCTGCGTGAGCGCCGCCTGGTTCAAAGCGCTTCGGGCGCTCCGCATGCCAAGCACTGCAATTGCCCCAATTCCATGAGCACAGCGTCGACGAGCGGCTGAGCCCGCATGGCTTCGCGCTGCAGCAGGCGAGCGGCCACAGCGAGCTTGCCTGCAACATCGCGCAGGTTCTTGGCTGGGAGCTGTGATAGCGGCCCTAGCGCGGCATCCCGCCAATTGGAAAGCACATCTAACTCATCGTCGATCTGGAACATTTCGGCGGCCTCCGGGAGCGCCTGCCGCGCCTCCGCGCCCAGAAGAAGCCAACCATGATCACGCGCCACTTGTGCCTCAAGCGTGGCCCAGCGCAGAGTCAGTCGATCGATTTCCACATCCAGTGCGATCCACGCCGCACATCGCTCGACCGTCACACTGGCGATGGACCCCGCCTCGCCGACCGCCCGAACCGTCGATGCACCTAGCGCGCCGCAACTGGTCCGGCCCCCAACCGTTGCCTTTGCCCACTCATGTGCCCTCCTTCCCAGCCGCGATGCCGGCGCAACCGATCTGCTCGGCCGCGGTCCAAATGAGGCCGCCCGCCGTGCCGTATGCTTCGGCCAGGGGCGAAGAGATCAGCGACTGTGTCGCCTTCGGCCAAACGGGGTGGCGCTGATAAAAGGGGGTCAGCTCGGCCGCGAGGCTGGCGAGGGAATCTGGCGCATCACGGAGGCCAGCATGTCGAGCGCAGGCCAGGGCCGCGAGAAGGTCGTGGCCAATGTGAATGCGGTTCCACTCGTCGCTGACGCCGACGTGCAAGAGATAGGCCTTGAGTGACAACTCAACGGTAATGGCGAGAGAGTGGAAGGCTATTTCTGGGAGGGCGTGAGCGCTTCCGGGGCCTCGATGGAAGCCAGCTGCATTGTCGAGGAAGGCCCGTGACAATGTAAGGTCAGGGGTTCCGTAAGCTCCACGGTTCGAGCGGTCGATGTTGCAGCCGGCCTCAGCCCATCGGTGCTCTTGGCTGCTTGTGGGCGTGAAGCGTCCGCGGGTCCGCGCACTACTGCGGCCTGCGGACGATTTGTCGCTGGCGGCCCAGGGGCGATTTCAACGGCGATTAAGGACCATGGTGCAGCGTTTGGCTGTGCGGGAGGCGTCGCCATGTCCATTGAAATTGTTGCACCGGAACGGTTGGAAACCAAAACATCCGACCTGCTTGAAGCACTGGCGTGGGAAGTTGAGCTTGCTGGCGCGCGCTGCATCTTCCTCGATGCGTTGATCGGCGAATTCATACCCGCGGTGGACATGGATCGGCGCGAACGCCTCGTCGAAGGCCTGCATGCTGTCGATCTGCTGAGTCAGCATCTGACGGGTCTTTCGGCCTTCGTCCGACGGTTGGCGGTGGCCGGACCGGGCGAGGCCCTCGACCTGACGCCTGCCCTCTCGGAAATCACGCTCGGCGATCTGGCGAACCGCCTACGCGCCACTCTCGGCGGAGGCGAAGACGCGGACGAACGGGCGGAGGCTGGGGCGCTTGACCTGTTCTGATCGCCAAAGCGCCGTTGCGGAACGAGGTGGTCGCCATGAACTTTGATACGCGCGGCTTGAAAATAATGATCGTCGAGCACGATCGGACGATCCTCGAGATCATCCAGCTGCGCCTGGATGTGGCAGGCTATCATTCAGTAATGGCCCGGACCGGCCAGGCGGCGGTCGAGGCGCTGAGCAGCTTCCGTCCGGCCGCGCTGATCGTCGAGCTCAACCTTCCCGACATGTCCGGCTTGCAGGTATTGGCGTCGTTGAACCGCGGGTCCGACCAATGCGCCATCCCGAGCCTGCTGATGGCCCGTCAGCTCGGCGCCGGTGACGTCCAACGCGCGGTGGGCCTCGGCGCGCGGGATTGTATGACTAAGCCGTTCAGCGGGGCCGAGATCATGACGCGGATCGGCCGTCTCCTCGCCCGCGCAACGGCGCCCGCCGCCGCCTCTGTCGTGAGAGTCTAGCCGCCGACCGCCTTCGCCTCCGGAGCGTCGGCTGACCCCGGCGTCGTCAACGTCTGTTCCAGGACACGGACCAGTGCCGCCATGTCGATTGGCTTGGCGACCGTCCCGTCCATACCGGCAGTTTCGTATTCGACGATCTGATGTGTCATGGCGTTGGCGGTGACCGCGATGATTGGCGTGCGCGCCCGGCCGCTCTGTCGTTCCCGTGCGCGGATCGTCGCGGTAGCCGTCAGTCCATCCATCTCAGGCATCTGGATGTCCATCAGAACCACATCCCAGTCCTCCGCCTCCCAGGCGGCCACCGCCTCCCGGCCGTCGTTCACGAGGACGGCTTCTATGCCGATCGCGCCGAGCAATGTTTTGAGCACCAATTGGTTGGTGGCGTTGTCCTCGGCCGCCAGCACCTTGAGCGCCGAAGCCTCGGCCAACGGACGCGAAGGCTCGCTTGCCGATGCTGTGAGCCGTTCGAGCGGCACGCTCAAGGTGAAGATCGAACCCTGGTCCGGTTCGCTGGTGGCTTGAATCTCGCCGCCCATCAGGATGGCGAGGTTGCGAGACACCGCAAGGCCAATCCCTGCCCCGCCATACCGTCTCGTCAGGGCGCCGTCCGCCTGGAAGAAACCGTCAAACAGTTGCGAAAGATCGCCGGGAGCGATGCCGATCCCGGTGTCGGTCACCCGGAAGACCACACGTTCCTCGATCCTGTCGACTGCGAACAGGACGCGACCAGCTTGAGTGAATTTCACCGCATTGTCGCACAGGCTGTGGAGAATGCGCCGCAGGCGGCCGGAATCGCCAAGATAGTGCCCGTTCGCGCCGACGGCGACGTCCAGGTCGAACGAAACGCCCTTCTTCTGCGCAAGCGGATAGTAGGCGGCCGCGACGCCGCGCACCAAGTGTTCCAGGTCGAACTCCACGTTGTCGAGTTCGAAGGCGTTGGTCTCGATCTTGGAGAGGTCCAGCAGGTCGTTGAGGACGGAGAGCAAAGTCTCGCTGGAGCGCCGGATGATCTTCACCCGCTCGCGTTGCGTCGGCGTGAGGCTGTCGCTGGTCAGGGCCTGGGCCATGCCAAGGACGCCGTTCAGCGGCGTCCGCAACTCATGGCTCATGTTGGCCAGGAACTCGGACTTGGCGCGGTTGGCCGCGGTCGCCGCCCGTTCCCGCTCTTCCGCGGTCTCGCGAGCGCCCATCAACTCCACCCAGGCGCCAGAAAGCTGTGCGCGGGCCGACCAGAACTGGACCGCGAACATGGCGATGGTGAACACAGGGGCCAGGGCCGCCAGATAACGACCATCCTGCACCGCTGACCGGGTGAGGCCGATGTCCACCAGACCAAGGATGATGAAGTAGGGCGAGAGACTGATCACCAGGACCCTTGGAGAGCGGTAGTAGCGCATCAGCACGTGCACCATCGAGGCGCTCATGAGAGCGAAGGCGAAAAGCCTCTCTCCAGGCCCTCCCTTGGCGATGAGCACCAGGGCGGCCAGGGCATAGATGCTGGTGGCGAGGAAGCGCAGGCAGGGCGCCCAGACTCGAGCGAAGCTCGCGGGCGCACCGCCCTTGGCCAATCGCTTGAGCACCTGGTTTTCCGCCATGATGGCGAATGCAGCGGCCGTCGCCCAGCCCAGCACCAACGGCCAGTCGAGAAGGCTCAGTCCGATGAGGCAGACCATTGTGAGGCCGAGTCCCTGGACCACCAGGTTGCGACTCAGATGGATGGAGAAAGCGATCGGATGAGGCTGCTCCACCTCTCGTGTCGCCAGCCCCGGTTTCCCGGATGACGTCAGCATCCTCGCGATCCTCCCTCTGAGTTTTCGGGAGAGCGTGCCTGAATCTGATTAACAACCTGGGGTTATCCAGAAGGTGGACTTGCGTCAGAGCGTCCGCTTGTCCTCAGGCGGCCGCGCGCAGCAGCTCGTGGATCCGGTCGCAGAGGCGCCGGGCGTCATAGGGCTTGGTGATCACAGGTAGCGCCTTTTGCGTGGCCTCTGCCACGGCGTCGCTGTAGCCCGTCGCCAGGAGGATGGGCAGCCGCGGGTAGCGCCGTCGCACCTCGTCGGCCAACTGAACGCCATTCATTCCCCCCGGCATGATGATATCAGAAAACAACAGATCAATGGGCTCGCCGGCGCCAAGCAGATCGAGCGCCGCCTTGGCCCGATGCGCGAGCTTCACCTCGTAGCCACACCCGGTCAGGAGTTCACCCGCGAGCTGCGCGACCTCGACGTCGTCGTCCACGACCAGCACCCGCCCGGAGCCGTCTCGCGCCGTCGGATCGATCACGTCGCTGGCAAGCTCGGCAGGAAGTGCGGCAGTTGCGGGCAGATAGAGGCGGAAGGTTGTCCCTTGTCCGACGACGCTTTCCAGTTCGATCGCCCCTCCCGACTGGTGGACGAACCCATGAACCTGACTGAGGCCCAGCCCCGCACCTGGCCCAAGCGCCTTGGTCGTGAAGAATGGCTCGAATACACGCGGTACGATCTCGGGATCGATCCCCGCGCCCGTATCGGTGACGGAGATGACGACGAAGTCCCCCTCAAGCCCGAGTCGACCGTCGGCAATCCTGCAGTCGGCGGCAGAAAGGCGCAGAAGTCCGCCCGTGGGCATGGCGTCACGCGCGTTCACCGCCAAGTTCAACAATGCCAACTCCAGCTGCGTCGGATCGATGCGGATCGGTCGCAGTGGGGGAGCACCTTCGACTTCGATTACGATGTCGCCGCGCAAGGCGCTGGCGAGCAACGCCCTAGCCGAGTCCAACCAGGGCGCGACCTCTAGCACTCGCGCCTCCAACACCTGCTGGCGCGAGAAGGTCAGGAGCTGCTTAACCACCTGGGCGCCGCGCTCCGCGCCGCCGACAGCGGCCTCAAGGAAACGCTCGATGTCGTCACCCAGGCGCAGACGCCGTTGTGCGAGCTGCAGGTTGCCGAGTACAACGGTCAGAAGATTGTTGAAATGGTGCGCAACGCCGCCGGCGAGTAGCCCCACGGCCTGCAGCTTCTGTGCATGTACAAGGGCGGTTTCGACCCGCTCACGTTCAGCGACTTCCGATTTCAGCGCTTGATGTGCGCTTGCAAGCGCGGCGTTGGTTTCTGTGAGTTCGGCGTTCGAGGCGCTGAGCCGCGCGTTCGCGTCCTCGAAGCCCCGTAACATCATCTCGAAGGGCGACAGGCACTCCGCAAGAAATTCGGTCGCCGGCCCAATGAGACCAGCCACGTCCTTCGAGGATGACTGGCCGAGGGCATCCGCGAGAGCGGCCTGGTGAACGAGGATCAGGTCGACGACCCCGAGGCGGAGACTCAGGGCGACACGGCCCACTTGATAGGCTTGGTGCAGCGCGCTTTCGCCGCCTCCGGCCAGATGCTGGCGGAGGGCATTGCGATAGAGTTGGTCGAACTGAGGCGTGGCGGTCATGGCGCTCGGCCCAGGTAGCGGACTACGAGCACCAGCGCATCGTCCGTCTCCTTGCCATAGCGATCCAGCACGGCTTCCGCATGGCTCCGTGCAGGCCGTCCAAACGGCGAGTCCAGAACGAAGTCGTGTCCGATGCCGTCGGTGGCCATAATCAGGACGTCGCCAGCGGCGATCGGCAAGCTGACGGCGCGCGGTGCCGGAAGCTGGTATCCGACGACGCCGCTGCGAGGAACGATCGTCTCACGCGGCGGTCGTGCGTCCGGCGACGCTCTGCAGAGCGTCGCCTCGACGTTGCCGACTGCCGCCCACGTCACCCGTTCGGTGCGCGTGTCGATGGCGGCGAGCGTCATGACGGCTCCCCGGCTGCCGCGTAGCGCCGCGTGGCAGCGCTCGATCAAGTCACCCACAGGACGCGCGGGATCGCCGGACAATACTTCCGCAGCCCGGCACGCCACGCGCGCGGCTTCCGGCCCGTGCCCGAGACCGTCAATCGCCCCCGCGAGCACCCCGCCATCGAACGGCGCCACGACATGCTGATCGCCTGACTCGATCTCGCCGCGGAATGGACGGGCGGCGACCCCCCATTCGATTGCGCTAAGCTCGCTCATCGGCGCCACTTGCGCATGACCACGGTCGTTCCCTTGCCAACCTCGGATTCGATCTCGAATTCGTCCATCAGCCGTCGCGCCCCCGGGAGCCCTAGGCCCAGGCTCTTGCCAGTGGAAAAGCCGTCACGCATAGCTTGGTCGATGTCGGCGATACCGGGACCATGGTCCTGCGCGATGACCTGCAGGCCGCTCACGCCGTTGCGTTCGGCAAGATCGAGCAGGATCTCGCCGTGGGCAGCGTAGGCGACGATGTTGCGGGCGACTTCGGAGATTGCCGTGGCGATCAGCGTAAGGTCGCTTCCGGTGAAGCCGGCTTTCGTGGCGAGTTCGCGGCCCAGTTGCCGGGCCGTGACAATATCGGCGTCCCGGCTGACGGCGACCCTGAACGCTTGGGTCACGGCGCGCGATCCGCAATCAGCGAGCGCCTGAGCAGCTCAAGCCCTTCTTCAAGGTCTAGCGCCGTGGGTACGCCCTTCAGCGTCAATCCAAGCTGCACGAGCGCCATGGCTACCTCGGGCTGGATGCCGACAACCACGGTCTCGGCGCCGCGAAGTCGCGCCGTCGCGGCGATCCCCCGTAAGGTGCGCGTGGCGAACGAGTCCATGACATCCAGGGCCGTGACGTCGATCACGACGCCGCGCGCCCGTAGTCGACCGATCTTTTCGGCGAGCTCGTCCCTGAGCCCGAGCAGATCGTGATCTGTCAAAGCCGCCTGGATGGAGGCGATGAGGATGGCGCCCTGTTTGAGGATCGGGACCGACATGCGCGCCGCTACCCCGCGACGGCCTGATCGGCGCGCACGACGTCGTAGCCGAGGATGCGCTCGGCCGCCTCCAGCCCGCCTTGCAGGTCCCCCAGCGTCGTGATCCGGCTGAGATCGATGCCCAGCGTCACCAGGGACTGGGCGACGTCGGCGGAGACGCCCGTGATGATGACCGCTGCGCCCATCAACGCCGCCGCTTCTACGGCCTGGATGAGGTGGTTGGCGACTTTGGTGTCCACCGTGGCTACGCCGGTGATGTCCATGACGACCACCCGGGCTCGGTGCGCGCGGATCGAACGAAGCAGATTGTCGGTCAGTTGCTTGGCGCGCTGGGTGTCCAATACCCCAATGATCGGTAGGATCAGCAGTTGCTCGCGAACCTGCAAGGTAGGGGTCGAGAGCTCGCGGATCGCCTCCTGCTGCTGAAGGATGGTTTGTTCGCGATCGGCCATCATAGCATCGACGATGACGGCAATATCGAAGAAGGCGACCTTCTTGAGCGAGACGAAGTGCTCGAAGCCGACCACTGCGTCCGCTGGGTAGCGCATCATCACCCTACGCCCGACAGAAGCCATCATCGCGTGGAAAGCGCCCATGAAGATGCTGACCTCGAGCGCGGCGCGGCTATAGAGCTGCCCAAGCCGGAAGCGTTGTTCGACATACGTCAGACCATAGTCACCGGAGACCATCGCCGTCAGATGTTCACGCTTGAGCCGCCGCGCCTCGTCCAGCAGTTCCGGACGCCCGGTCAGCCCCTTGGCCTCATCGAACTTGGCAAGGTGCCCAAAGAAGGCCTCAACGTGCTCGTCGAGGTGCGTCAGGACGTCGGCGCGCACCTCTGTGATCCGCTCGAGGTCCTCGGATGCGAGGTTGACGAACGCCAAGCGCCTTTCGATGTCGCTGGGTGCGAACGCGGTCATGCGAAACGGCTGCGCCAATCGGGACTCTGACAAGTCGCTTCCTCCAACGGCGAAGGCGTCTGCAAGGCCTACGGCGCGCCTCGGCCAACAGGCGAAGGCCCAAGCCTAGCTCTATCGCGCCGTTTGACCAGCAGGATTCTAGTCTCTCAGGTTGCGGTCATATATTCGTTTCAATCTCCGGGCGGCGGGAAGGGGACGCTTAACCGATCTGCGGCATGGTGAAGCGCCCGCAGCCTAGCTGCGAATGGAGGAGTAAGGAGCGCTATGGGCAGTTGCGACGGCAGCGCGATCATCCAGGGCATGCAGGTACTTGTCGTGGAAGACGAAGCGATGCTGGTTTTCATGCTGGAAGACATGCTCTCCGATATCGGATGCGCTATGGCTGGGTCGGCCGGTTCCGTGGCCCAGGCGCTCGCCCAGATCTCAGCGCTTCCAAATATAGAAGCTGCGATTCTCGATGTCCACTTAGGCGGAGAAACAGTATTCCCGGTCGCTGACGTGTTAGTGCAACGACGCATCCCGTTCGTCTTTTCGACGGGTTATAGGCCGGCCGACTTGAGTGTGCGCTATCCAGGTAGCCCCTTACTCGCCAAACCCTATCCACCCTCGGCGCTTGCGAGCGTGCTTGCTGACCTTCGACAGTCGTCATCTAGGAGCGGCCGAACGAATCCATAGAGCCTCCGAGCTCGGCGATGGGGGCGATTGGCCCCGATGGGCCGTCCCCTCAGGCTGCGCGTAGGGGCAGCCGCGAAGCGGCAAGCTCTGGCTGGTGTGGGGGACGATCCAGTGCCGATGAGACCGCGCGGCCGGTTACAAAGGGAATGCCTAGGGCGAAGCACAGCTCGAGTTCAGTATGTGTCCGCACATTGGTTGCCGCAGACCAAATTCGCCGCGCCTTATAAGCCTCGCGGCGATTGCCGAAGCGACGGATGGCCGCAAGGCGGCTCTTGGCGTCGCCGTCTGGCACCACGAAGGTTACGCTGTTAACGCCCTCATGGGGCAGGGCCTCGACGGCGAAGTCTGGGTCGCTCACCTGAAGGTCGATGGTGCCGAAATATCGACGCAGGAAGTCGGTCAGGATCGGGATCGTGCGATATGTCAGCTGGCGCGGCACGTCGTAGACCGCCGCCGCGGTCTGGGCGCGGCGTCCCGCCGGCAGGCCCTCCATGAATCGTGCATGGCGGTCGCGTTCGATGCCATGGATGATCGACCCGAAGCAGACCGGGACGAACAACAGACCGCTTCGCCCCGACAAGATTTCCAGAGCGCGGACCGTCGCCGCGGTGCTCCTCTCATCGTATTCGTGGGCGGACTGGGCATCAGCGGGGCGTAGGCCTTCCTGGAGGTTGAAGCGTTCCGTCTCGGCCGCCACAAGGCAACCGACGAACCGCTCACGAGGCGTGAAGTAGACGCCGTAGAAAACCGGATCGACGTCTTGTACCCGGGGCGGGAGGTTTCGGCCCTCCACGGTCGGCGCGTTGGATTGGGTCGGCGGTCCCGCACCAACGACGTCAAGCGGCGAGACGCGCGTGATCTGACCGACGAATGGCGGATGATGCTCGCCACCGCCCAGCAGATGTTCGAGAGCCTGGGCGCTCAAGGCGGCGAAACGGGCAACTTCCTCGGCGGCTCCCTCAAACGCGACAAGGGTAACTTCACCCTCGCCTTCCGCGCCGAAGAGCTTCAACTGCAGGTCAGTCGCCATATCCTCGAGGTAGAGACGATCCAGCCGTCCGCCGCGCGGCTCGACCAGTAGATAGGCGCCTGCCGCTAGCACTTCATAGCGCCGGGGGAATGCCCAGCGAGAGTCAAGGAAGGCCTTGGCGAACTTGTCGATCAAGGCTTCGAGCCCGAGGCGGCTCGCCATGTTCGCCGGGGTCAAAACCCGGAGGCACGCAAAGCTGGCCATGTCTGTCACACGTCCTGGGTGTCTTGCCGTTGAAACTATAGTTTCCCGCGTTTGTCACCGGAAGCGGGTTTCCATCTGCTAACGTCGAGCTGCGGCCGGTGGCCGCACAGCAAGTCCGCTTGTCGAATCGTCAACCGCCCCGCCGTTTCATGGCCTCCGTGTCCGCGAGGTCGCGGATGGCTGGAGGCGGCGAGGGTGTTCAAGGTTCTCAGCTGTATCTCGACCCAACACGACTGGCGGCTTGTGCTGCTGGCGGCGGGCGTCTGTGCCATGACTGTGGCGACCACCATCAATCTTTACGCCAAGCTGCCGTCCGCCGAAGCACGCCGGCCAATCTGGCTTGGTGTCGTCGGCCTCGTGTTTGGCGCCGGCGTTTGGGATACGCATTTCGTGGCCATGCTCGCCTTCGAACCCGGCTTGCCGGCCGGATACGATGAGGTGATCACGGCCGCCTCCCTTGCCCTCGTCGTTGTACTCTCCGTCGTCGGCTTCGGCGTCGCGGCGCCGGGACGGGGATGGCCGCGCAAGGCAGTTGGCGGCGCCCTTGTTGCCGGCGGGATTGCCTCGATGCACTTCACCGGGATGCTGGCCTGGCGCGTACGAGGTTTGGTGATCTGGGACGGCGCCTATGTCGCGACTTCGCTACTGGTCGGCGCTGTGTTTTCGATCGCCGCGCTTCAGGTGGCCAGCCCGCGCGCGCCGCTTCGTCGCCAAGCCCTGGCCGCGGTGCTGCTGCTGCTGGGTATCTGCGGACTACATTTTACCGCCATGTCCGCAGTTGCCGTGACAGTCGACCACGCTCAGGCGGTCGGTGGCGATCTGATGTCGCGTCCGATGCTTGCCATCTTGGTCACCAGCCTGACGTTTATCACGGTGGCAATTGCTGCCGGAGCCCTGTTGCTAGACGCGCGCGGTCGGAACCGCGCCCTGGCGCAACTGCGCCAAGCAGTGGACGCGATGCCCGATGGCCTGGCGTTCTTCGATGCTGAGGACCGTTTGGTGGCCTGGAACAGCCGCTATGCGGTGTTGATGGAAGGCGGCCTCGTCCTGCAAGCGGGCGTAGCCGCGCGGGAAATCCTTAGAGCGGCGGCCCTGGCGCACCCTAGCATAGGGCCCGAAGAGGTCGAAGTCTGGCTCGATGAGCGGGTCACCGCGCGCCGTCAGGCAAACGCTGTTTTTGAGCAGGAGACCGCTGACGGCCGCTGGCTCCGGATCGAGCATCGGCCGACGGAGGCGGGCGGCCTTGTCACCGTCGTCGTCGACGTCACTGACCTGAAGAGGACAGCACAGGTATTGGCCAAGGCTCGTGACGAGGCGGACGCTGCGAATCGCGCCAAGTCAGAATTTTTGGCGAACATGAGCCATGAAATCCGTACACCCATGAACGGCATCATGGGCATGAACGCCCTGTTGCTGCGCACTGATCTCAATGGCGAACAGCGGAAATTCGCTGACGCGGTGCGCGTGTCCGCCGACTGCCTGCTCGGCATCATCAACGACATCCTCGACATCTCCAAGCTGGAGGCCGGCAAGGTGGAGATCGAGACCGTCGACTTCAGCTTGGAGACTGTGGTCGAGGACGTGGTCGAACTCCTGTCGACCCGCGCCGCGGAAAAGTCGCTGGAGATTGCCTCCTATCTTGACGGCGATGCTTGCCGGCCGCTGAAGGGCGATCCCACCCGCCTGCGGCAGATACTGCTGAACCTCTTGTCTAACGCCGTGAAGTTTACCGATCGGGGTTTCGTTTCGGTCGAGGTGATGTCGCGGCGCACCCCATCAGGCTCCGCCGCCGTCCGGGTCGAGGTCAGCGATACAGGCATCGGGCTTTCTGCTGACGACAAGGCCAAGCTGTTTCAGAAGTTCCAGCAGGCGGATGGATCAATTACCCGGCGGTTTGGCGGCACGGGCCTTGGGCTCTCGATCTGCCGCCAGCTAGTGGAATTGATGGGCGGGCGCATCGGCGTCGAGGATCGTCGGGGTGGCGGAAGCACCTTCTGGTTCGAAGTCACGTTGAAGGAGGGGGCGGCTGCGCTCGCGGCCGGGCGGCCCAAAGCGGATCTCAAGGGTCTGCGTATCCTTGTTGTCGACGATATCGAACTCAACCGCAGCATTTTCGCTCGGCAGCTGACCGGGGATGGAGCGGTCGTTACAGAGGCGGCGGGCGGCGTCGAAGCTCTTCGGGCGATCCGCGTGGCCGACGAACAGGGCGACGCCTTCGACATTATTCTGCTCGATCACATGATGCCGGACATCGCCGGCGATGAGGTTGCCGAGCAAATCCGGTCCCACGTCCGCTGGCGTCAACCAAAGCTAGTGCTGGCCTCGTCGATAGGCGCCCCGCTCAGCACCGATCGGGCCGCGCGCGCGGGCTTCGACGCCTTCCTCACCAAGCCCGTGCGCCATCAGGCGTTGGTCGACTGCCTGAGTGACCTGATAGACTCGTCGCGCTCGACATTGGCGCCGCCCCAGCCAGTGGTTGCGACGACGTCAGGCGCGGCCCACGCGCGAGTGCTGCTGGCCGAGGACAACGAGATCAACTCGCTTTTGGCCCGGACCCTGCTGGAAGGCGATGGCCACGTGGTCGACTGCGTGGAGAATGGAGCGCAGGCAGTGTCGGCGGTGCGGTCCGGCGAGTACGATCTGGTGTTGATGGACATGCAAATGCCGGTCATGGACGGCTTGGAGGCCGCCCGGCTGATCCGGTCGCTGCCTGGGGCGGGTTCGCGGGTGCCCATCGTCGCAATGACGGCCAACGCCATGCAGCGCGACATCGAGGGCTGCCTCGCCGCCGGAATGAACGATCACATCGCCAAGCCGATCGATGGCCCGCAATTCCTGAGGCTGGTCGGCCGGATCGTGTCTGGTGAAGCCGCCGTGCGGCCTGGCGCGGAGACCGTTGAAGATCTTGAGCACTCCTACCTCGACGGCTTGGGCAGCATCCTTCCTGCGGCCAAGTTCGTGCACATGCTTGAGGTCTATCTGGTCGGTGCGCGGGAACGGCTCGAGCAGATCGAAATCCTGACTCTCGATGGCAATGCCAAGGGCGTGGCGCGTGAGGCTCACGATCTGAAGAGCACGTCCGGGGCTTTCGGAGCTCGGCGCCTGCAATATCTCGCCGAAGGGTTGGAGGCGGCGGCGCGCGGGGGCGACTTGGCAAGTGTTCGCGCCATCCTTCCGCAAGCAAGGCAGGCTGCCGAAAAGGCTTGGTTGTTGATCGCTGAACGCGCGAGACGGTCTCTCGGAGAGGTGGCTGTTCTATAGGACAGGTTTTGCGGGCTGACGTTTGTCGAGAGCTAGCGGGTAGATTGGTTTGCTCACGCGATAGCGCTGTGTCCGTTCCCGCACCTTAGAGGGCCATGGCGTGGGAGTAGCTCTCGGAAGCTTCCGGTTCGGCGCACCTGCGCCAGAGCGCGCTGTCCTATCCATTTAGCCTACGCGCCTGCCGATCCCGAGACTCCGCGCGTGATGCATAGGACCGCTTCGGGCTCGTAGCGGTCGATCGGAACGTCCGCTTCCCGGAGGATGGCCGTCAGCTGTCGCTTCGTTGCCGACCTGCTCGGCCGCCGCGCGGGAGGTTGACGCATGCGGGTCCAGCTCCGCAACTAGGGCAGTTTGTTCCCCGCCTCATCCACGGAAAAAAGCCGAACCTCGTCTCGCATCACCACGATCCGCTCGCAGCCCCGGTGCGCCGCCAACAGGTCCCTGATCTTGTGTAGAACTGCTCCGGCCCGCTCCACATACGACGTGGCCACAGGCCGAGCGCAGCCTGGGTAGAAAACGAGCAACCTGTACAACGCCAAATCTCCAGCATTGTTGGAGATACGCGCACGATCGCGCGGTGGCTCACCCGAACGAGAGGAATTTCGCAGCACCGTCTCCAGTCTGCCGCGGCACAATTCCGGGGATCGCGGCGCCAGGCAGCAGAGCGCCGCCGTTCAGGCGTCCAGCACTTGGCGCACGCTCACGGCCAGCTGTTCGAAGGTGAACGGCTTGGGCAGCAGTTGCACGCCAGGATCGAGGCGTCCCTGATGGACGATAGCGTTGCGGGAGTAGCCCGTGGTGTAGAGCACGCGCAGCCCCGGACGAAGGGCGACAGCCTCTTCCGCCAGGACCCGACCCGTCTTGCCCGGCAGCACGACGTCGGTGAACAGCAAGTCGACCCGATGGCCGCTTGAGAGGACCCGCATGGCGCTGTCCGCATCGACGGCCTCGACGACTTCGTAACCAAGCTCTTTGAGACTCATCGCGCTGTAGGCCCGCACGTCAGGATTGTCCTCAACGACTAGAACGACCTCACTATCCGCCGCGCGCGGGCGTTCGAGCGCCTGGACTGGAGCATGGACGGCGTCACCGTGGTAGCGCGGGAAATAGAGCTTCACGCATGTGCCCTGACCTTCCTCGCTGTAGATCGTCACGTGGCCGCCCGACTGCTTGACGAAGCCATAGACCATGCTGAGCCCCAGGCCCGTTCCGCGGCCGGGCTCCTTGGTGGTGAAGAAAGGCTCGAAGACCTTGGCCAGGACTTCCGAGGGCATGCCCGCGCCCGTGTCCGTCACGGAGATCATCACGTACTGCCCCTGGATCACTTCCGCGTCCCTGGCAGTATAGTGCTCGTCCAAATAGGTGTTGGCCGTTTCCAGGGTCAGCTTGCCCCCGCCGGGCATGGCGTCCCGCGCATTGACCGCCAGATTGAGGATGGCGCTTTCCAGCAGGTTCTGGTCGACCTCCGTGCGCCATAGGCGGGGAAACAGGACACCCTCCAACTCCACGTCCTCGCCCAGCGTCCTGTGCAGAAGCTCCGTCATGTCGCGGACCAGCGCGTTGAGGTCCGCCGGCGTCGGCCGCAACGCCTGCTTGCGTGAGAAAGCCAGGAGGCGACTGGTCAGGGCCGCGGCGCGATCTGCCGCGTGGCGTGCCATCTCGAGCGCGCGGTCGATCCGCGAAGGGTGGGCGTCCTTGTTCCGCGCGATCGTGTCGAGGCCGCCGATGATAACGGTGAGCAGGTTGTTGAAATCGTGCGCCACCCCGCCAGTGAGCTGGCCCATCGCCTCCATCTTCTGCGATTGCGCCAGGGCCTGGCGGGTTTCCTCCAGGGCCTGTTCGGCGGCCTTGCGCTCGGTGACGTCGCGCGTGATCTTGGCGAAGCCGACGAGCTCGCCGGCGTCGTCGCGGATCGCGTCCAGGATGACGTGGGCCCAGAAGCGGCTGCCGTCCTTACGGACGCGCCAGCCTTCCGTCTCCCAGCGGCCCTCGCGCGCGGCGGTCTGCAGTCCCCGGGCGGGGATGCCTTCGCGCCTGTCGTCCTCCGTGTAGAACTGGGAGAAGTGGCGGCCCAGAATCTCGTCGCGGCTGTAGCCCTTGATACGCTCGGCGCCGGCGTTCCAGCTCGTGACGAACCCCTCGCGGTCGATCATGTAGATCGCATAGTCAGTGACGCCCTCCACCAGCAGGCGCAACTGCTGCTCGCTTCGGTGCAGCGCTTCCTCCGCGGCCCTGCGTTCGGTCAGGTCGCGGGTGATCTTGGCGAAGCCGATCAACTCGCCCGAGGGCAGCCGGATCGGATCGATGACGACGTTCGCCCAAAAGCGGCGGCCGTCCTTGCGAACGCGCCACCCTTCCCGCTCGAAGCGGCCGGCGTGCGCCGCGGTTTCGAGGGCGAGCGCGGGCAGTCCCGCCGCACGATCTTCCTCGGTGTAGAAGCGCGAGAAGTGCTGACCGATGATCTCCTCGGCTTGGTACCCCTTGAACCGCTCGGCCCCGGGGTTCCAACTCGTGACGACGCCAGACGGGTCGAGCATGTAGATGGCATAGTCGGTAATTGCGTTGAGCAGCAGCCGCTCGCGGGCCACTTCCGATTGGGCGTCCCGCGTCCGTTCGACATCCGCCAAGCTTTCACTCCGTCGAAGTCGCCCGCTACAGGCGCAGAAGTCGCCCGGGCGCATTGGCAAACGCGTCAAATCAAAAAAAGAGCCGTGAGCGTCAACGTGGCGTCGAGGCGCTGGGAACTGCTGCCGCGTGCCTGCAGTCCCTTTCGGAGCAGACACGCGACTGTTCCGTCTCAGGAGGGATTTTCGAACCCGCAAGGTTCGACGTCCTAACGGCGCGAGGAACCAAGTCGAGGTCCTGAGGATAACCGCTTCGCCGCCGCAACGAAGCGTCGCCTCAGCCGCAATGAAGCGTCGCCTCAAGCGTTAGCGCTGCGCAGGCGGCGGGGACGAGACGCTGATGACCGTCTTGGATCAGGTGGACGAAGGCGAGCTGCCTTTCGCAGCTCGCTGAGCATCTGCCGATGCCGTGCTGGATCTCCGACGGCGACGGCCGGATCGTCTGGGTCAATGACGCTTGGCTGAACTACATCGGCAAAGATCCCGACACCTTGTCCCGCGAAGGCCTCGCCATCATCCATGATCCCGCCGTGCTGCCCGCCGTCCGGCGTAAGTGGCGTGAGACCCTTGCGGCTGGGGAGGCCGATGAGATGGTCTTTCCCCTGAAGGGGCGTGATGGGGCATTTCGGCCGTTCCATACGCGCGTTGTGCCTCTGCGTGACGCGGAGGGGCGAATCCGGCGCTGGTTCGGGACCAACATCGACGTCAGCCGCGAAGCCGAGGCCGAGCTTCGGGCGAGCCGAACGGAGGCGACGTTACGGGAGAACGAGGCGCGGCTTCGCCTGGCGACCAACGCCGCGGGCGTCGGGGTCTGGGAATGGCGTCTCGACACAGGCGAGATGATCTATTCGCCGCGCGCGAAGGAAATATGTGGGTTCGATGCGGATGCGTCGGTTACCTACGAGATGGTCGCTGCAGTCACCCATCCGGACGACTTTCCCCGCACCTCAGCGCAGGCCCAGCGCGCGCTGGACCCGGCGGTTAGGGAGGCCGCGCCCTACGAATACCGCATTGTGCGGCCAGACGGCGACGTGCGCTGGGTGACGGCCGTGGGGGAGGCGGTCTTCGAGGCGGATGAGGCGGGCAAGCCGGTGGCAAGGCGCTCTGTGGGCGTTCTGATCGACATCACCGAACGCAAACTGGCCGACGACGCGGTGAGGAACTCCGAGCAGCAGCTGCAAATGGCCTTGCGGGCCGGCCGGATGGTCGCCTGGCGGACCGAGACGGACGGTCGCCTCGCGCCGAGTCGCGAACTCAAACTGCTGGCCGGCCTCCCGCCCGACGCCAAACCGACCTTCGCCAGTCTGTCGGCCAACTACCTGCCCGGCGAACTCGAACGCATCCAGCTCGCGGCCGATGCTGCGCGCGCAAAGGGCCAACGGTTCTTTGAGATCGAGTATCGCTACCGCCTTCCGGACGGGCAGGTGCGCTGGTTCAACGCACGGGCGGAGGCACAGGTGGGCGAGGCGGGTGAACCCGGTGGCGCCATAGGCGTCGTGATGGATATCACCGACCGGAAGGAAGACGAAGAAAGGCTGCGCTTCCTGGCGCGCGAGGTAGACCACCGCGCCAACAACCTCCTGGCGGTGGTCGAAGGACTGGTCGCTCTCAGCCGTGGCAAAGATGCCGATGAGCTGCGAGAGGTCCTGCGGGGGAGGGTTCACGCCCTGGCCCGCGCCCACCAGCTCCTGGCGGAAACCCGCTGGGAAGGCGCCGAGGTGAGACGTCTGGTGGAGGAGGAGCTCTCGCCGTACGGCCTCGGCGACCCCGCCAGGGTGCGCCTCGAGGGCAGCGACAGGCGGCTTCGGCCCGCTACCGCTCAGGCCTTGGCGATGGTGCTCCACGAGCTTGCCACCAACGCCGTCAAATACGGCGCCCTGTCCACCCTGCATGGGCGCGTGGAGGTCTCATGGCAGGCCGGGCCGGACGGCGACTTCGAGCTGAAGGGGGGGGGGGGGGGGGGGGGGGG
Organism: Caulobacter sp. KR2-114; assembly: GCF_049446115.1. Taxonomy (NCBI): domain Bacteria; kingdom Pseudomonadati; phylum Pseudomonadota; class Alphaproteobacteria; order Caulobacterales; family Caulobacteraceae; genus Caulobacter; species Caulobacter sp. KR2-114. Next base: position 210,414 of record NZ_JBMSEC010000001.1, on the reverse strand, counting down.
CGGTCTCACCGCCCGCGCGTCGGGGACTGGGGACCTCCGTGATCGAGCGCGCCTTCGAAGGACGCGAGGGATGCGAAGCGCGCTTGGATTGGCGGCAGGAGGGGCTGATCTGCCGGCTGCGGGTTTCCGAGCCGCAGGCTGAGACGGTCTTCGAGCAGGCGCGCTAAGGCTCTAAGACTTCCTAGACGGCAGCGTCGCTACGCCTACTCTGGGCTGCTTCACCGGCCTGCTGACGTCGGACAGCGACGGCAAGAGGGTGCTGACGAGGGCCGGACGGGAGCCGCTCGAGCCGCAATGGTGAGACCTGGAGACCTGACCCGAAGCGCAACCGCCAGGCTACGCCAACGCCTACGCCACGGCGCTACCCGCCTTCGAGCGCCCGCGAATGACATCGCGCCGACCGGCGCCGCCGAAAATGGCTGCGGCTGCCGAAATGTAGGTTTTCACTAAGGGTCTTGCTTAGCCAAAACTCGAATTGAGTACGATATCTGATCGCGCGCTTTGGAATCCGCGAACTTCCCGGAGCGTCACGAATTCCGCGCAATGTCGGATGTCCGACAGATAAGGTTGTGCCGCGGCGGCCTATGGGGGTTCGCCTCGACCAGGATCGGAGACATGTATCGGGGAATGCTCGTCGATCGCGACGGCTATGGGGATTGGTTCGGCATTTTCGCCGACAACGACGGCCAGGCGCTCTCTACGGCGCGATTGCTAAGGCCAGGCAGAGTCGTTGACGTTTGGGACGGAGGCCGTTTCGTCGGCAAAGTCGGGTCCGAAGACGAGGCGCGCTCCTCGCGCGTCCACGGCGAGCAAAGGACCCACGGCTAGCGGGCTGGCTGTTCGGGCGCGAACAAGCGGCGCTCTCGTGCGTTCCATCACGGGATGAACGCGCGAGGCGAAGGCTTTGCCGCACACCTATGTGTTTCAAATCCTGGCCGAGCGGCCAGAAGACCTTGAGAACGGCGTACTCTTCGTGACGGCGGCAGACGCTGGTCGCGCTGCGGAGATCGCCCAGCTTCTGCTCTCGCGCACTCCGAAGGCCAGGGAGATCCAGTGCCGAGAACTCGGCAGGCTGGAATTCATAGTTCGCCGCGACGGCGTTCATCCGCCCGAAGAGGTTGGGCTTTGCCCAGCGCGCCTATGGCGCCCCCGGCGTTGGCCTGAGACGCTGCAGCGCCAGCCTGCACCATTTAGCCGTCGTTCGCAGCGCCTTCCACAAATCGCCCCAGATCCAATATCGCGTCCATCGCGCGGGTGCCGGTGAGGTCGCACTCGCGCTCTTGAGCGATCTGCGCAAGGAAACGCGCTTTCAACACCGCGTCGGCCCGCGTCAACGCTGCTGTAGCAAAGATCAGGTCGCGCACCTTCTCGGCCTGCGCGAAAGCGGCGTTGAAACCGTCATCATCGCCGGCGTTGAGGCAGGCGGACCCGATGTCTCGAAGGCGGTTATATCCTGCCACCCATAAGGCGAAGAGCGCCCGATCCCTCTCACTCACGTCATTGCCCAGCCGCCGATTTTGATTCCTAAGTGAGGAGCACAATACCACCGTTCTTTGGGCGAATTGGTCTGATGGACGACGCACGGGCGCCGCACTCGGCACGCACCATCCCGACAGATAGGTGGGTGATCCTCGGCGGTTTCACTGGATCGAACGGTCGAGTCGCTGAGCTCATCGCCGTCAGCGGGGAGGGCGCACAGGTGGGTCGATAAGTAAGGTGTGCCGATCGGCTGCCGGCGCTCAGGCTAGAGCCTGGGGCGAGCGCTAACCCGGGCTGTCGGCCTTCTGGCCTGGGGTTCTATGCCTGGGCGTAGCCCAAAGACAAGAGCCCTGACGGGGAGGTCAGGGTTCGGGAATCAGGCGGCGCAGAACTGACCGGACTGACAGCTTCGCCATCGGCCCGGCGCCGGCCTCGCTTGTTGCTTCGCGGGCCGGGTGTAGTGTTGGAGACATGCCCCGCGCCTTCAAACACCGGCCGCACGGCTATGCCGTCGTCATCGTTGCGTTCGTGATCAGCGCCATCGGCCTCATTGCCTGGGCCGTGCCGCTGGGGCTGGAGCTGGCGACGCGATAGGGCGCGCTGGACCTGGCGAACTTGCGCCAACCAAGAATCGTCAACTCTTCAGCCCCGCGAGCAACGGACCGCGAACGCCGTGCGAGCAGGGCGGAACATTTCCCTCAGACGACAACGAGCGCCCCCAGGCAACTCAGGGATTGCCCTGGTATGGTTTGCGCGGTTTCCTCGTGATCCATATGTGCAGCCTTTCCTGCGCGCGGCGCCACGGCCGGAGGGCAGGAACCTAGGCTGATCTGGCGCCGCTTGGTGTCGCGGGCTGACTTGGCGAACAGCTCCCCACCGCCAGCCCTCGCTGGGTGAACCTCAATGGGATCGTCACCGCCTGTTACGAACGCGCCTTCCGCATCGTTCTCTTCGTTTCGGACCTGATCGACTCCCCCGGCCTGTCAGCGGCCGGTGAGCTGGACGCCCAGCAACGGGGATATGCGCTGGTTCAGCAGAACCGCGACATTTGCCCGCTCCGACTGGACAGCGGGTTGGGCGGCTTATCGCCGGACGCCCGGGAATCCGTGTTGGAGCTGTCGCGGCGCTTTACCGAGCTGGGACGCCAGAAATTTCGCAAGGCCCAGCAAGACGGCGAAGTACGCCGACAACTGGCGGTCGAAGATTTCCTGTTCATCGCCGCCACGCCCCCGGCCTGGCCGGCGAAGCCGCTGCCACCCGCCAGTCCGGCGCGCCAGACGCAGATCGCCAACTTCGTTCGCCTGGGCTTGGCCCCTCTTCGGCATAGCTGATGCACCGCCTCGCCAAATAGTCCTTTCCTGGGCCGTCGGCCTGAAGACATTGCCGCGAGGGCTGGCCGACATGCGGCCGGAATCAGCGGCCGGGGAAAATGCGCGTGACGAAAGACGGCTTGAGCACATCGGGGCCGTCCCCTTCCGCCGGCCACCGGGAGCTGGGTCCGCTGGCCTTTCTCGCCCTCGCCATCGGCGGCCAGATCGGCGTGGGCTGGATCACGTTCGTCGGCTTCTGGCTGGGCGATGCGGGGGCTCGGGACACCCTGGCTGGTTTCGCCGTCGGTGCGGTGATGATGGCCGGCGTGGCGGCCTGCCATGCGGAACTGGCCGGGATGATGCCTGTCTCCGGCGGCGAGATCGTCTACGCCGAGCGGGTATTTGGGCGCTTCGCCGCCTTCCTGGTCGGATGGTTCCTGCTGTTCATCGCCGTCGCGATGCTCAGTTTCGAAGCGGTTTCCCTCGGCTGGATGCTCGAGACGCTGTTTCCGATCCTCCGCGCACCGCCGCTGTTCAGCGTGCTGGGCGCCGGGGTCACGGCGCCGGAGCTGATCATCTCTCAGGCCTCGCTCTGGCTGGTCTATGCGGTGAACCGGCGCGGACTACACGCTTCGGCCCGGACTGGCGAATTCCTCACCGCCGCCAAGGTGGCGATCGTACTCTGCCTCATCGTCGGCGGACTTCTGTTCGGGCAGCCGGGGCGCGCCCTCGAGCTGCCCTCGGGACGGAGCGGCCAGGGCGAGCTGTGGCGCGTTCTCGGGATCGTCGCGGCCAGCCCGTTCTGGATCGGCGGATTCTCCTCCATCGCCAAACTGGTGGGCGAGCGGAACTCCACCTTGTCCATGCGGACGGTCGGGCGCCTGATGGTCGCCACCGTCATCGCCTCCGCCCTGATATACATGGGCATCGTCGGCGCCTGCGCGGCGGCGGCGCCGGTCGCAGAGACCATCGGGGCGCCCTTGCCCGCGGTGTTCGCCGCGGACGCCCTGTTCGGCGGCGGATGGGCCGGCCGCGCGATCCTCGTCGCCGGCATCGCCGGCATCCTTTCAATCATGAATGCCGTGCTGCTGTCGTCTTCCCGGGTCATGCGTGTGTTCCGCGCCTTCAACGCGGACGTCGACGCGAACAGGACGGCGCGAGGAAGCCACGATTTCCTGCTGATCGTCGCGGCCGCAGCGCTCTGCTCGGTGGCCGGCCGCGGCGCGCTAGCGCCGCTCAACAACGCCGGGGCGATGGCGGCGATCATCTGCTACTTCGTGATGTGCCTGGCCACGCTCCGCCTGAGGATCAAGGAGCCGGGCGCAGAGCGACCGTTCAGGACGCCGGGCGGGGCGCCCATGCTCGTTGCGATCCTGGTCGCCATGGGGTCGGCGGGAGGCTATCTCCTGGCGCAACCCCTGCTTGGCGCCTCGAAGGCCCCCCCCATGGAGTGGATCGTCTTCGGCAGCTGGATCGGCCTCGGCGCCCTGGCCTGGCGCATCCTAGGCGCCAAGCGGGTCGGGGAGGGGCCTTCAGCGCGCCGGGCGCCGGAACAATAGGCTATACATTAGACGTCTGCGGCGGTCCGCGGCTTTGGAATCCTGCGCTCCCCGGTGTATCGAGGGCCCTGGGAACTGGACGAGGCCGGCTTCGTGGCCGCAGCCCGGAGGCGAGGTTTGAGCAGCTCTACAGGCGCGCGGTCGAAGACGCCTCCACAGAGCAGCTCCCTCCTGTCGGCCCTCAAATCCGATGGCTCCGGGCCGCGCTGGCTGCAAATCCGGCACGCCCTGTCGGACAGGATCAACAGCGGCGCGTGGGCGGCCGGCACGCGCATTCCGACCGAGCTCGAACTGGCCGAGCACTTCGACACCTCGCGCATGACCGCCAACAAGGCCATCCAGAGCCTGGTGCATGACGGCGTGCTGGAACGGCGCCGGCGCACCGGCACCATCGTTGCCCGCCGGGCGCAGGAGCGGGCCGCCTTCGAGATCTGGGACGTGCGCGAGATCATCGAGCGAAGCGGCCGCGCCTACCACTACCGCCGGCTCGAACAGCAGATCGTGCCCGATGACGACCCGCGCCGGGATCTGTTCAATGTCAGCCGGCGCACACGGCTTCTATGGCTGCGCTGCCTGCACCTCGCCGACGAGGAGCCCTTCCAGCTGGAGGAGCGGATCGTCAATCTCGACGCCGCGCCGGCGCTGCTTGCCCAACCCCTCGACCGGACGCCACCCGGGCCCTGGCTGATCGCCAACGTGCCCTGGACGCAGGCGGAACATACGATATCGGCGTTGCCCGCCCAGGCCCGGGAGAGCGACGCTCTCGACCTGAAGGTGGGCGCCTGCTGCCTCGTGGTGGAGCGCCGGACCTGGAATCACGAGACTCCAGTCACTCTGGCGCGTCTCTGGCATCCGGGCGGCAGCTATCGCCTGAAGGGGCGCTTCGAACCGGCGCGCTGAACGCGCGGCTGGCTTTTTCAGGTCCGCGCGGTCTTCGGCGCGCGCGGATAGAGGGCGGCGACAGCTCCGGAGAGGATGAAGGCGGCCGCCGGCAGCAGGCAGGCGGCCCGAACGATGCCGTGGACGGCGTCCGCCGACTGGGTCGCCGCGCCGCTGACAAAGCCGGCCCCCGCCATGGTGAAGGCCAGGAACGAGCCGCCGAGCGATGTGCCGCCTTTGATCAGGGCGTTGTTGAGGGCGTAGGGCACGCCAAGGGCGTTGGCGGCCTTGCCCGGCTCGCCGGCCTCGGTGGCCTCGGCCAGGATGGCGTAGGAGACCGAACTCCAGACCCCGAGGAAGAGGCCGGATACGCCATACGCCACGATCGCTGCGGGCAGGCCTGCCGGCAGGCCGTAGAGCACCAGGATCGGAAGCCCGCCCAGCACGCCTGAAACGCCGAGGCTCAAGGTCAGCGGCAGGCGCTCGAGGAATGGCTCGGCGGCGGCGCTGCCGGCCAGCACGGCGACGTTGGACAGCAGGCCCAGCAGGACGCCGTAGTAGTCGCTGAGGCCCAGCGCGTACTTGGCGTAATAGGTGACGCTGCCGAACAGCAGGGTGATGCCGATGATGTTGAAGATCATCGACAGCGTGACCACGATCCACTCGCGATCGCGCGCCAGCTTGCGCAGGCCGTCCAGCAGGCCGGACGCATGCATGTGCCCGGTCATCCGTTCGCGGCAGTTGCGCGCCAGCGTCAGGAGCGACACGAGGATGACCAGGGCGCCGAGGCCGACGGCGTAGGGCACGCCGAGCTTGCGGTTGCCTGCTCCCAGCAGGTCCGCCAGCGGGATGAACCCCGCCGAGGCGAAGACGCCGATGCTGGCCCCGATCGTCCGGCTCGTCGACAGCCGGATGCGAAGCCGGGTGTCTTCGGTGATCAGGTTGAGCATCACCGAATAGGGCGTGCTGAGCGCCGCGTTGGAGAGGGTCAGCCCCGTCAGCGCGACGAACGACCAGAGGAACTGAAGCTGGTGGTGTCCTGCGGGTAGCGGCAGGAAGGTCAGGAAGAAGAAGACGGGAAACAGCACGCCGCCGTACTTCAGGAACGGGCGCGCGCGGCTGCCGTCCGGCCGCCGGTCCACGAGCACGCCGACGAACACGTCGCCGGCGACGCCGATCAGGCGGGCCGTCAGCATGATCACGCCGACTTCCCGCGCCGTGAGCAGGCACACTTCGGTCAGGAAATACATCAGGTACCCGACCACTGCCCCCCACATCACGCCGATGCTGAAGTCGCCCAGGCCGTAGGACAGGATGGTCGGCCACCGCGACCCGCGGCCCGGCCCCTCGGCAGCCTCCCGGCTGGGATTTCGGCTGGCGGAGGCGTCAGTGGGTTCGCGCATCTCTTCTCTCGCTCGAACGTGGGGCGAAGGCGGGGGCTGGCCGCGCGCCATCCGGGCGCGCGAGCACTGGCTCCAGGGCCACCAGGACTGCGCTGTGCGCGCCATCAAGCATGAGCGTCGCGGTCTCGCCGGCGGACAGGTGCGCGACATCCAGGCGTTCGAGGCGGTGCTCGGCCCCCTCGAAGGCGACGCGTCCGGGGCAGAGGGCGAGCAGGAAGGCAGGACCGCCGCAGGCGGCGTGGACAGGGCCGCCGGAAAGGTCGGCTACGCAGGCGCGCCAGGCGTCGCGCCTCACCATGACGTTGAAGTCGCGGACCAGGCCCGCGCGCAGCCGGGCGGCGACGGCGGCCTCGCCGGGAAAGGCGAGCCGCGCTCGGGCGCCGAGGCAGTGCCTCTCACCGTCGACATCGAGCGCCAGCGCCTCGCCCTCGACGACCGTCAGACTGCGATCCACACCGTGAAAGGTCGAAAACGGACCGTCCCGCGTGATCTCGGCCAGGCTAAGCCGCCACTCGAACGCGCCCACGCCGGCGTCCGGCGGCCAGGCGGCGACCTCACGGGTGACGCCGCCGCCGTTCTTCCAGCGTGTCGCCCGCCGGTCTGCGGCCCTTAGGATGCGCATCAGAGGATGCCGGGCAGGTCGAGGTTCTTTTCGCGCGCCACCTGCAGGGCGATGTCGTAGCCGGCGTCGGCATGGCGCATGACCCCGGTGGCCGGGTCGTTCCACAGCACCCGCTCGATCCGTCGCGCGGCCGCCTCGGTGCCGTCGCAGACGATGACCATGCCGGCATGCTGCGAGAAGCCCATCCCGACGCCGCCGCCGTGGTGCAGCGATACCCAGGTGGCCCCCGAGGCCGTGTTCAGCAGGGCGTTGAGCAGCGGCCAGTCGGACACTGCGTCGCTGCCGTCGCGCATGCCCTCCGTCTCCCGGTTGGGGGAGGCGACGGAGCCGCTGTCGAGGTGGTCGCGGCCGATGACGATCGGCGCCTTCAATTCCCCGGACGCGACCATCTCGTTGAAGGCCAGGCCCAGGCGGTGCCGGTCACCCAGCCCCACCCAGCAGATCCGCGCGGGCAGGCCTTGGAACCTGATCTTGCGGGCGGCCATGTCCAGCCAGTTGTGCAGGTGGGCGTCATCGGGGATCAGCGCCTTCACCTTGGCGTCCGTCCTGGCGATGTCCTCCGGATCGCCCGACAAGGCGGCCCAGCGGAACGGCCCGATGCCGCGACAGAACAGGGGGCGGATGTAGGCCGGGACGAAGCCGGGGAGATCGAAGGCGTTGGCGACCCCGGCCTCCTTGGCCATCTGGCGGATGTTGTTGCCGTAGTCGACCGTGGGCACGCCGGCGGCCTGGAAGTCCAGCATCGCCTGCACATGCTCGGCCATCGACGCCCTGGCCGCTTCCTCGACCTGCTTCGGATCCTGAGCGCGCATGGCGTCCCAGCGCTCCTGGCTCCAGCCGCGCGGCAGGTAGCCGTTCACCGGGTCGTGGGCCGAGGTCTGGTCGGTGAGCAGGTCCGGCCGCACGCCGCGGCGGAAGAGTTCGGGCAGCACCTCCGCGGCGTTGCCCAGGAGGCCCACCGAGAGGGGACGCCGGTCGCGGCAGGACTGCTCGATCCAGGCCAGGGCCTCGTCAAGGCTCTCGGTGGAGCGGTCGAGGTACCCGGTGCGCAGACGCATGGCGATCGAGGCGGGGCGACACTCCACCGCAAGGCAGGAGGCGCTAGCCATCACCGCGGCGAGCGGCTGAGCGCCGCCCATGCCCCCAAGCCCCGCCGTCAGCAGCCAGCGCCCGCCGAGGTCGCCGTCGTAGTGCTGACGGCCCATCTCCACGAAGGTCTCGTAGGTCCCCTGCACAATCCCCTGGGCGCCGATGTAGATCCAGGACCCGGCGGTCATCTGGCCGTACATCGCCAGCCCCTTTCGATCGAGTTCGCTGAAGTGGTCCCAGGTCGCCCAGCGGGGCACGAGGTTGGAGTTGGCGATCAGCACCCGGGGCGCGTCCGCGTGGGTGCGGAAGACACCCACCGGCTTTCCGGACTGCACCAGCAGCGTCTCGTCGTCGCCCAGGCGGCGCAGGGTCTCGGCGATCTTGTCGAAGCTTTCCCAGTCGCGCGCCGCCCGGCCGATGCCGCCATAGACGACGAGCTCCTCGGGCCGCTCGGCGACGTCCGGGTGCAGGTTGTTCATCAGCATCCTCAGGGGCGCCTCGGTGAGCCAGCTCCTGGCGGAGCGCTCCGGTCCGGTTGCGGGGCGGACGACGCGGGACGTGTCGAGACGGGTCATGAAGGCCTCAGGCGATGGCGAAGGCGATGCAGCTGGCGATGACGCGGGTGAGGACGGCGCGCATCGGGGCGGCCCTCGCATCGGAATAGGCGGACGGCCAGGTGTCGGGCGTGGGCGCCGCGGCCGGCTCGTCCATGTAGCCGCGGCAGGCCAGCTCCATCTGGATCGCGTGCACCCCGTCGCGAGGGGCGCCGTAGTGGCGGGTGGTCCATCCGCCCTTGAAGCGGCCGTCGGTGACCCTGGTGAAGGCGGGGTCAGCGCATGCCGCCTCCACGGCCGCCGCCAGGGCGGCGGCGCAGCTTTGCCCGCCGTTCGCGCCGATGTTGAAGTTCGCCAGCTCGCCCTCGAACAGGCGGGGGATTCGCGAACGGATCGAGTGGGCCTCGTACAGGACCACCTTGCGATGGGCCTGGCGCAGGCGGTTGATCTCCGCGCGCAGGGCCTGGTGATAGGGAACGAAATAAGCCGTTCGCCGCCGGGCGATCTCCTGCGCATCAGGCCCGGCGTCGAGGTAGAGCGGCTCGCCGTCGAAGGTCGTTGTCGGGCAAAGCTCGGTGGTCGCCTGACCGGGATACAGCGAAGCCCCGGACGGATCGCGGTTGACGTCGATCACCGTGCGGGAAAGCCGGGTGCGCACGACGGTGGCGCCAAGCCCGGCGGCGAAGTCGTAGAGTTCCGGGATCCACCAGTCGGTATCCTTGCGCGCCAGCCAGGGGGACGACAGCTGCGCCTCGATCTGCGGCGGGATGCGGCTGCCGGCATGCGGCATGCTGATGATCACGGGGACCTCGCCCCGCGTGACCCCGAGCCACTCCGGAGCGGGGCTCATGCCACGCCCGGCAGGTCTGGGACCAAGCTGGTGAGCGCACCGGTTCGCACTAGCCCGCCGGCGATGTCCAGGTCGGCATGGAAATAGCGGTCGTCGCAGAGCTGCGGCGAACGGCTGCGCAAATGCCGCCGCACCGCTTCAAGCGGCGCGCTGGAGGTGAGGGGCGCGTGGAAGTCGCAGCCCTGCGCCGCCGCCAGCAGTTCGATGCCGATCACGGCGGTAGCATTGCGCGCCATCCCCAGCAGTCGCCGCGCGCCATGGGCGGCCATGGACACATGGTCTTCCTGGTTCGCCGACGTTGGGATGGAATCGACGCTGGCCGGGTAGGCCCGTTGCTTGTTCTCGGAGACCAGAGCCGCCGCCGTGACCTGCGGGATCATGAATCCGGAGTTCAGACCGGGGGCCGGCGTGAGGAAGGCCGGCAGGCCCGACAGCGCCGGGTCGACCAGCATGGCGATGCGGCGCTCCGAGATCGACCCGATCTCGCAGACTGCCAGGGCGATGGCGTCGGCGGCGAAGGCCACCGGCTCGGCGTGGAAGTTGCCGCCGGAGAGCGCTTCGTCCGTGTCGGCGAAGATCAGGGGGTTGTCCGAAACGCCGTTGGCCTCGTTGGCGAGGGTGTGCGCCGACTGGCGAAGCACATCCAGCACCGCACCCATGACCTGCGGCTGGCAGCGCAGGCAGTAGGGATCCTGCACGCGTTCGTCCTGGCTCAGGTGGGACGCCCGGATGGCCGATCCGGCCATCAACGCCCGCAGCGCGGCGGCGGTCTCGATCTGCCCCTGGTGACGGCGCAGGCTGTGGATGCGTGGATCGAACGGGGTGTCCGATCCCTTGGCCGCCTCCGTCGAGAGCGCGCCGGTGACAAGCGCCGACCGGAACAGCATCTCAGCCTCGAACAGTCCGGCCAGGGCGTTCGCCGTGGAGAACTGCGTCCCGTTCAGCAGGGCCAGGCCCTCCTTGGGGCCGAGCGCGACAGGTTCGAGGCCGGCGGCGGCCAGGGCCTCGGAGGCGGCCACGCGCTCGCCCTCGACGAAGATCTCGCCGACGCCGAGCATGGTCGCGGTCATGTGGGCCAGCGGCGCCAGGTCGCCGGAGGCGCCCACGGAGCCCTGGCAGGGCGTCACCGGGGTCAGCCCGCGCGTCAGCAGCGCCTCCAGCAGCGCCACGGTCGGCGCCCGCACCCCCGACGCCCCCTGCGCCAGGCTGGCGAGCTTCAGCGCTATCATCAGCCGGACCACGGGGATCGGCGAGGGCGCGCCGACGCCCGCGGCGTGGGACAGGACGATGTTGCGCTGCAGCGTCTCCAGGTCTGCCTCGCCGATCCGGACGCTGGCCAGCTTACCGAACCCGGTGTTGATGCCGTAGACCGGCTCGCCCCTGGCCAGGATGCGACCGACGGCCTCCGCGCCGCGGGCGATCTTTGGCCAGGCGTCGGCGTGCAGCGCCACCGCATCGCCGCGATAGATCTGTCTCCACTGCGCGAGGGTGACCTCGCCGGGACGCAGCACCACCATGCTTCAGACACCTCTCCAGATGCGCGCATGGAGCGGGTTGAAGCCCATGCGGTAGACAAGTTCGGCAGGACGGCCGATGTCCCAGATCGCCAGGTCGCAGAGCTTGCCCGCCTCCAGCGTTCCCCGGTCGGCGAGCAGCCCCAGGGCGCGGGCCGCCTCGCGCGTGACGCCCGCGAGACATTCCTCGATGGTCATCCGGAAAAGGGTCGCCGCCATGTTCATGGCCAGCAGGGGCGAGGTCAGCGGCGAGGTGCCAGGATTGCAGTCGGTGGCCAGCGCCATCGCCACCCCGGCGGCGCGCAGGGCCTCGATCGGCGGCGCCGTCCGTTCCCGCGTGAAATAGAAGGCGCCGGGCAGGAGCGTGGCCACGACGCCCGCGGCGGCCATGGCCGCCACGCCGGCGTCGTCCAGGTGCTCGAGATGGTCGGCCGAGAGCGCTCCGAACGCCGCGGCTAGGGCTGCGCCGTGCTGGTTCGAGAGCTGCTCGGCGTGGATCTTGACCTCCAGCCCGTGCGCGCGCGCCGCGACGAAGACCCGCCGCGCCTGGTCCGGCGTGAAGCCGACGCCCTCGCAGAACACATCGACCGCCTCCGCTAGACCCTCGGCGGCGACGGTGGGGATCATGGTGTCGCAGACCAGGCTGACGTAGCCGTCGGCATCCGAGCGAAACTCCGGGGGAAGGGCGTGGGCCCCGAGGAATGTCGCGCGCACGTCCACCTGGCGATGCCGGCCCAGCGCGCGGGCCGCGCGCAGCGACTTCAGCTCGTGCTCGGTTGAAAGGCCGTAGCCAGATTTGATCTCGACCGTGGTGACGCCTTCGGCGATCAGCGCGTCCAGGCGGGGCAGGGCCTGGGCGACCAGGTCCGCTTCCGAGGCGGCCCGGGTGGCCGCCATGGTCGAGAGGATGCCACCGCCGGCCCGGGCGATCGCCTCATAGGCGGCGCCGGCGAGGCGCAGCTCGAACTCGTGGGCGCGCTCGCCGGCAAAGACCAGATGGGTGTGCGGATCGATCAGGCCCGGCGTGATCCACCGGCCGTCGCAGTCGATCACCTGGGGGGCGTCGAGCGCCGGGGCGGCGCCGGCGGGGCCGGCGTAGAGGATCACCCCATCGCGGGCGGCGACCACGCCGTCCTCCACCACCCCGAGGCCGGGCATGGTCGGGGCGAGGGTCGCCAGGCGGGCATTCCTCCACACCCCATCGCATCGCATCGCCGGGCTCCCCGCGCCACCGGCGGCGTCTTGCGGGCCGGTCCAATATGTATAGACATATGCGCCGCAGACGAGGGATGTCCAGTGACCAATTCGCGAATTCCTGGGGCCGCCCGCGGATCGTCGAGCCCGATAGAGACGCTCTGGTTCGAGTCCGCCCTACTGCCGGACGGCTGGGCGCAGTCGGTCAGACTGACGATCGCGGACGGCCTTATTAGCCGCGTCGAGACGGGCGTCCCGCAGTCCGGAGCGCCCGGCTACGGGCCTGCGATCGCAGGCCTCGCAAACCTCCACAGCCACGCCTTTCAGCGCGGCATGGCCGGTCTTGCGGAAGCGCGTGGAGCAGGCGACGACAGCTTCTGGACCTGGCGCGAGGTCATGTATCGCTTTGTCGAGCGACTCGATCCCGAGGGTCTGCAGGCGATCGCCGCCCTGGCGTATCTGGAGATGCTGGAGAGCGGCTTCACCCGCGTTGGCGAGTTCCACTATCTTCATCACGATCGCGACGGCCGGGCCTATGCGGACCCCGCTGAAATGGCTGCGCGGATCGCCGCCGCGGCGCATGAGACTGGGATTGGGCTGACGCTGCTGCCGGTCTTCTACGCCCACGGCGGCTTCGGCGGGGCCGCGCCAGGCGGAGCGCAGCGCCGCTTCGTGAACGACGTCGAGGCCTATGGCCGCCTGATGGCGGCCAGTCGCGCTGCTGTCGCCGGGTTGCCGGACGCTGTGGTCGGCGTCGCGCCGCACAGTCTTCGGGCCGTGACCGCCGAGGAACTGGCGTCGATCGTGCCGATGGCGCAGGGCGGTCCGGTGCACATCCACATCGCCGAGCAGACCCGGGAAGTGAACGACTGCCTCGCCGCCACCGGAACGCGGCCGGTGACCTGGCTGCTGGACCATGCGCCGGTGGGGCCGACCTGGTGCCTGGTGCACGCCACGCACGTGAAGCCTGCGGAAGCTGCGGGCATCGTGGCGAGCGGCGCGGTGGTCGGCCTGTGCCCCGTCACCGAGGCGAACCTGGGCGACGGCGTATTCCCGGCATCCGACTACCTGGCCCTGGGGGGCGCCTTCGGAATCGGCAGCGATTCCAACGTGTCCATCGATCCGGCTGAGGAGTTGCGAACGCTCGAGTACGCGCAGCGGCTAGCCCTCAGGCGCCGCAACGTCCTGGCCGGCGGGGCTGGGCGCTCCACCGGCGGCGACCTCCATCCTCGCGCCCTGGCAGGGGGCGGCCAGGCCCTGGGTGGGCCGGCTTCGGCGCTGCATCCAGGCGCGCGCGCCGACATCGTCGCCTTCGACGGGCGCCATCCGTGCCTCGTCTCGCGTGCGGGCGACGCCGTGCTGGACAGCTGGATTTTCAGCGCTGGCCGCGGCCTCGTGGACGGCGTCTGGTGCGGCGGGCGGCAGGTCGTCAGCGGCGGACGCCACCACCGCCGGGACGCGATCGTCGCCAGATACGGCTCCGCCCTTCGCGCCGTTCTGGCCTGACGAGAAGAGTCCGGACGCGCCCCGGCCGACAAAATCTGCCCCCTCAGCCGGCCCGCAAGGGGTGAACGTCCTGACTTTCTGATTTGCATATACAAATTATTCCCTGCCTCAGCCAAAGCTAATCAGCAGATCGGAAAGCGCTATTTTACAGGCCTGTCACAGCCGTGGACAGTTCACCCAAGAGCAGACCGGCGCGGGCGTTCCGGCCACTTGATCGGAAGACCCGTGAACGGCCGCCACGCTGTGTCGGAACCGAAGCTGGAAGGATGCGCCGCGCGCAAACGCGCCCGGCGCAGGTCGCCTCGCCCCGGGATGGGTGGGCGTCCTCGGTGGCGCGCGTTGCGGTCTGCGCCATGGCAGGGCCCGGACTTTGAATTTCGCCGGACTTGAACTTGGAATGAGGGGGAAGAGAAGAATGACCACCGAACACGTCGCCACCCGGTCCTGGCGCGCCACGCGCGGCAGCGACCTGCGCACCACGCTCCTGACGTCGGCGTTCGCGATTGGCGTCTGCTCAGCGGCCTCGCCGGCGCTCGCCGCGGATCAGGCCGCGTCGCCCGCCGTCGGGCCGGCGAGCGCTGACACGGCGCTCGGCGAGGTGGTCGTCACGGCCCTGCGCCGGTCGACGACGGTGCAAAACACGCCCATCGCGATCACAGCCCTTTCCGGACGCGACCTGACCCACATCGGCGTCTCCGATGTGCAGGATGTCGCCAAGTTCGTGCCGAGCCTGCGCATCGAGGACAACGGCCCGGGCGCTCAGCGGCTGACCATCCGCGGCATCCGTACCGCGGGCGAGCCGACGGTCGGGCTCTACTACGATGAAACCCCCGTCGCGGGCTCGGTCGGCTTCTCCAGCGATGCGGGCGGCAACACGCCCAGCTTCGCGCTGTTCGATGTCGACCACGTCGAGGCGTTGCGCGGACCGCAGGGCACGCTCTACGGCGCCAGCTCCATGAGCGGCGCCCTCAGGGTCATCTTCAACAAGCCGAAGTCTGTGTACGAAGGCGCCGTCGAAGGTACGGTGAGCGGCACCGAGCACGGCGGCGTCAACTACATGGTCAACGGCATGGTCAACGTGCCGATCGTCGATGATCTGCTGGCGGCGCGGGTGGTGGGCTATACCGAGTATGCCGACGGCTACATCGACAACATCTTCACCCACCGCAACAACATCAACACCAACCGCACGACCGGCGCGCGGCTGATGCTGCGGCTGACGCCCACCACCAAGCTGACGGTCGACGCCAGCGGCGCCTTCGAGAACGTCGACGCCTATTTCGACGGCTGGGACGACCGGCTGGGCCGGTACCTGTACGATTCCCAGATCAGCCAGCCCTACAGGAGCCGCAGCCAGATCTACAACCTGACGGCCCGCTACGATACGGACGTCGCAACGGTCACGGCGGTGGCGTCCTACCAGCATCGCAAGTCGCTCTACACACCCAGCGACGACACCTTCTATGCGCAGTCGACCGCCAACCCGGGCGGGTGTGCGCTCAACTACAATGTCGACAGCTGCAGCAACGCGCAGCTCAATCAGTTCTATAACTATCTCTCCACGATCACCCCGACCGCCTTCCTCGTGCCCGGCACGACGCAGGATCTGACCGGCGAGCTGCGGGCGACCTCGAGCGGCGACCATCGCCTGAGCTGGACGGTGGGCCTCTTCGCGGAAGATCGGAAGGAACATGTGGTCAGCGAGGACGTCGTCGCCTCTTCGGTGACCCTTGCGCCCCTGCAGCCGCCCATGGTGGTCTACTACCGGCCGATCTCGGACCGGTACCGGCAGGTCGCCGCCTACGGGGAGCTGTCCTACAAGCCCATCGACAAGCTGACGCTGACCGCCGGGCTTCGGTACTTCCACTACAGCCGGACCGTCGCCGGCAGCACCGACGTTCCGTGGGGCCTGTTCGGCGAATACGCGCCGACGCCGACCTCGACGTTCGGGACGAAGGAGAACGGCACGCTGCTGAAGTTCAACGGCGAGTACCGCTTCAACCCCGACCTCATGGTCTACGCCTCGGCCTCGCAGGGCTACCGTCCGGGCGGCGCCAACCAGGTCGTCGGGCTCGCCACGCAGCTGACCCCCTACCGCGCGGACCACCTGTGGAACTATGAGCTCGGCGTGAAGTCGTCGTTCTTGGATCGCCGGCTGGTTGTCGACGCGGCCCTGTTCGAGATCGACTGGACAGACATCCAGGTCAGCGGTTTCACGCCCGATGACCTGCATGAATTCATCGCCAACGCCGGCGCGGCCCGGGTGCGGGGCGCCGAGTTTGAAGTCACGGCCCGCCCAACGCCAGCGCTGACGTTCGGGGCGAACCTGACGCTCCTCGACGCGAAGTTGACCAAGGGCGAGAGCTCGTCGGTGATCGTCTCGCCGGGCCAGGCCGGCGACAGGATGCCCTTCATTCCCAAGGTCATGGCTGACGTGAACGTGGAATACCGCCGTCCCTTGGGAGACGCCTGGAGCGGCTATGTCCGCCTGGACGCCAACTATGTGGGCGAGTCCTTCTCCACCTTCGGTGTCACCGATCCCGACCGGCTCCGGATCAAGGCCTATGCGCTGGCCAACGCGCGCATCGGCGTCGATGGGGACAAGTGGAGCGCCTACCTGTTCGTCAACAACCTGTTCGATTCCGTCGCCATCAACCAAGCGTCGCAGATTGCCTATCCCCACTCCTACAACGTCACCAGCGCCACGCCTCGGACGGCCGGGGTGGGGCTGCGCCGCCGCTTCTAGGGGCGCGACGTGATCTGCTGCGCCCTTGGCGTCTTCATCCTCAGCCAGGTCTACAGCGTGCTGGCGTGGCTCTTTCCGCGCCTGCCCGGCGCAGGAACGAAGACCAGGGACGACGCTGCGGCGGCCTGGACCCTGGGCGCCAGCCCGCCGGCGGCCGCCCGTCGGTGGGTAGGTTCCTGGGAAGCACGGCTCACAGGCGGGCTCGCGCTCGTGCTGTTGGCGGTGGTGTCGAGTTTGAGCGTCCGCACGCTGGTTCCCGACCTTGGCCCGATCTGCGGCCACGGCTGGGACCTGGCCGTGCGGCAATTCTGGAAAGACTTCTGATCGCATGTCTGTCGACGTCTTTGAAGCGAACGCCCTGGATCCCATCCGGTCTGGAGGCACGGGGCCGATCACGCGGCGTCACATCTCGCGCACGATCGGCCTTTATTCCATCGTCCTGTCGGTCGGCTTGGCGCTGCAGTACCCCGGAGCCTCGCCGCACCTTCGGGTGTTCGGCCAGGGGCTGTGGCTCCCCGGGGGCGGGTTCATAGCCAGCGGCGGCTGGCAGGCGCTGCTGTTTCCCCTGACCCTGGTGCTCTTCGCGGTCGGGATGTTCGCCTGGTTCGGGGCGGGCTTGGTCGTGGCGCCGCTGCTCGTATGGTTCGGCGCCGCCCTGGCGGCTGCCCTCCTCGCGCCGCCGGATCCCTGGACCCTCGGCCCGGTCGTCAATCTGGCGATCGTCGCGGCCTTCGTGGCCTGGCGTCTTACGGTCCGGGCGAGGAGCAACGCCGCTGGACGGAAGACCTTCGAACGCCGTTCCGAGGCCTTGCCGGCAGCCTTCTCCGCCGCGCGCGAACACTCCGTGGCGCCGCCCAGCCTGCCGGAGCGCGAACTGACGGTCGAGCAGCTCGCCTCGCTGCGCTATGCGCTCGACCGGGCCCTGCAACCGATCGAGACCTGGAACGGCTTCGAGCGGATCGACGAGTTCCAGTCGGCGGCGCGGCGCTATCAACTCAACGGCCTGGGCTACGCGCTGAGCCTGTCACAAGCCCAGTACACGCCAAGCTTCCACGGGTATCTGTCGCAGGCGCAGCGGAACCTGATCGACCGCTATCGGCAGCCCGAGGTGTGGCGCTACTGGATCTATGAGTCGATCGGCGGGCACTTGAACCTGACCAACTTCGACCCGGCCGGCAAAGACAACATCATGCTGACGGCGTTCTACGCGCAGATGATCTGCATGTACATGAGCGCGACCGGTGACCGCCGATACATAAAGCCTGGAAGTCTGCCGTTCCGGCTGAACGGTCGAAAGACCTATGAACACGACATCCATAGCGTCATTCAGTCTCTGCTGGATAACTTCAAGGCATCTCCCTACTGCCTCTATCCGTGCGAGCCGAACTGGGTCTATCCGATCTGCAATCACTACGGCATGAGCGCCTTGAAGATCTACGACCGGCTGTTCGGCTCCAATCACGTCGAGAGCGTCTTCCCGGACTGGCTGCGCGGCGTCGACACCGAGTTCACCGCCGTGAACGGCTCGGTCATCGGCGTGCGGTCGAGCTACACCGGCTTTGAATTCAGGTTCCCTGCCGGCGACCTTGGACTGGCCGTCATCACTAACGGCTTCATGCCGCACCGGGCCTGGCGCATGTGGGCCACGGGCAGGGGAGACCTGCTGCGCCAGATCGTTCCGGGCGACGACGGCCTTGCGGTGTTCCGGACCAGCGGCCCGGGCTTCGACGGCGGCAACTACCGCACCGGCCACGGCCGGGCGATGGCGGGCATCGCCTACACCGCCCGGGAGTTCGGGGACGAGGAGATCGCCACCGCCGCCTTCAACACCCTCGACAGGATCGGCGGGCGCCGCGACGACGGCGGGGTGCTTCGCTTCACCGAAGTGTCCAACCTCGGCAACGCGACGGCCGTGCAGGCTCGCGTCGGGCGCCGAAACTTCTGGGGCGACGCGATCGCCAAGGGGCCGCCTGCGCACATCTACAAGGCGCCGATCCTGGCGCAGGCGGACTATCCCGCCGTGCAGGTGGCCCGCGCCTACAGCAGCGGCGATGACCTGCAGCTGGTGCTCCATCCGGGTGTGGGCGCCGCCAAGCAAGTCCTTGGCTTCGAGCGTCTGCAGCCCGGGCGTCCCTACGCCGTCACAGGCGGCCCCGGCGGGAGGCTGGTGGCCGATCGGGACGGCCGCGCGACGTTGAGTGTCACCCTGACAGGGCGCACGGCGCTCGTCCTTCAGCCCGAGGCATGAGGAGGCTGCGATGCTGAGCTATCTTCGCTACAATCTGCGCTCTCCGTCGTTCTACGTCTGGGCCTTCAGCTTCTTCCCCCGCATGATGGCGTTCCTGTCAGGGGCGGGCCACAACCGTGGCTCAGCCACCGATCTGGCGCTGTTCCAGCAGGAGCGCTGTTGAGCAGTCCCCCAGGGTATTCACAGGGGCCGGTCGATCGATAACCGTTGCAGCAGGCGTTGCAGCATCGCGTCGCATTGGGCGAGCTGATCGAGCGTGACGAACTCGTCGGGTTTGTGCCCCTGGTCCATGGAGCCCGGGCCGCACACCACTGTGGGGCATCCCAAGGTGTCCCGGAAGAGCCCGGCCTCCGTGCCGAAGGAGAGCCCGATGCGGTCGTTGCCGCCCAGAAGTGAGACGATGTCGCCGAGATCTCCCGCAGGGGTGTGCAGTCCGGGATAGCCGCCGGTGACCTCGATGATGATGTCCGCCGCCGCATCGCCGCAGCGGGCGAGGATCTGGTGGGCCTCCTCCCGGATCCGGTCCAGGATCGTCTCGGCGGCCACCGTCGGCAGGTTGCGTATCTCGAAGTCGATCACGCACCGCGCCGGCACGATATTGAGCGCGACGCCGCCGCTGATCAGTCCGGCATGGACTGTGGAATAGGGCAGGTCAAACAGCGGCTCCAGGCCGGTTTGCGTCGCCAACTCGGACTGGCAGGTCCGCAGCGCCAGGACCAGGTCGCTGGCCAGGTGGATCGCGTTCAGGCCCTGCGGCGCCAGGGCCGAGTGAGCCTCCCGGCCGAGGCAGACCGCGCGGGCCGATAGCTTGCCCTTGTGGCTGGTGGCGACGCGCATCGAGGTGGGTTCGCCCACGATGCAGAGCGCGGCGGCCACGCCCTGGCGGTGCAGTTGCTGCAGCAGCGGGCGCACGCCCACGCAGCCGATTTCCTCATCGCACGACAGGGCGACGTGCAGGGGCCATTTCAAGGCGCGGGGATCCACCGATCGCGCGGCATTCAGCACACAGGCCACGAAGCCCTTCATGTCCGCCGCGCCGCGCCCGTAGAGCCGCCCGTTACGCTCGACCAGGCGAAAGGGGTCACTGGTCCAGGACTGTCCATCGACCGGGACCACGTCGGTGTGGCCCGAAAGCACGATCCCTTTGCGATCGAGCGGTCCGATTGAGGCGAACAGGTTTTGCCGGCCTTCGCCGGCCTCCACCACGGCGACGTCGAAGCCAGCGTCGAGCAGGATCTTGGCCGCATGGCCGGCGATGGCCGCGTTGGATGTGCGGCTCACCGTCGGCATGGACACCAGGCGAGCAAGGATTTCGCGGCTAGACAGTCCGGCCTCCAGGCAAGTTTGCCACGCGGCCTTCGCCGCACGCGGGTGAGCGGTCGCCATTGGCGGACGCCACCGACGCGAGCAAATCGCAAAAAGCGAGGATCTGCCGAGCTTTCCCTGAAGCGATCACAGCGAGCTCGACTTTTGGAAATCCTAAGCAGAGCTGCGTGAAATCATTATTTGAAGGACGCAGTAGTCCACCTAGCAAGATCACCAACTCACGCCTTCGGGGCAGAGTGTCCTGTCATGAGGCTAAGCTGGGTATCCGGGGATGTCAGTAGAACGCGTTGACACGCTGGTGGTAGGCGGCGGTCAGGCGGGTATTGCCATGAGCGAGCACTTGAGCCGCCATGGTCTGCCGCATCTGGTGGTGGAAAAGGATCGTGTCGCCGAGAGCTGGCGCACACGTCGCTGGGATTCCCTGGTGGCCAACGGGCCGGCCTGGCACGACCGGCTTCCCGGCATGGCGTTCTCGGACCTGGATCCGGACAGCTTCGCGCCGAAGGCTCGCATCGTGCAGTATTTCGAGGCCTACGCCCGGCAGATCGCGGCGCCGATCCGCTGCGGGGTGGCCGTCATCGCCCTGCGCCGAGGCGTCGACGGCGAGGGATTTCGCGCCGAGACAACCGAGGGCGTTATCGAGGCGCGGAATGTCGTCGCCGCCACGGGACCTTTCCAGCGCCCCATCGTGCCCGCCATTTGCCCGGCGCACGCCGACGTCGTTCAGCTGCACGCCGCCGCCTACCGCAACCCCTCGCAGTTGCCGGACGGCGCCGTCCTCGTGGTCGGGGCGGGGTCATCGGGCGTGCAGATCGCCGAGGAACTCGTCAGGGCCGGGAGGCGGGTCTTCCTCAGCGTGGGCCGCCATAGCCGGCCGCCGCGCCGCTACCGGGGCCGCGACTTCTGCTGGTGGCTGGGCGCTCTGGGGCACTGGGATGCGAAGGCCGCGCAGTCCGGGTCGCAACACGTCACCATCGCCGTAAGTGGAGCCTATGGCGGCCGCACGATCGACCTGCGTGAGCTGGCCGCCCAGGGCGTGACGCTCGTCGGGCAGGCGCAGGGCTGGCGCGATGGGGTGATGAGCTTCGCGCCGGACCTGGCGGCGAACATCGCGCTGGGTGACGCCGACTTGCTGTCGCTGCTGGACGAAGCCGACGCCTATGTCGAACGGGAAGGCCTGGTCATGCCGCAGGAGCCGACGGCCCGGCTTATCGGGCCGGACCCGTCGTGCGTCACGGACCCCCTGCTGGAACTCGATCTGGCGCGGTCGAACGTAGCGGCGATCGTCTGGGCCACCGGATACGCCCCTGATTTCAGCTGGATGAGGCTGGATGCGTTCGACGACCGCGGCGGCCCTCTCCATCGCGACGGTGTTGGCGTCATCCCAGGCCTCTACTTCCTCGGGCTTCCCTGGCTCTCGCGCCGGGCGTCTTCGTTCATCTGGGGGGTCTGGAAAGACGCGGAGGCCCTGGCCGATCACATCGCGCAAAACCGCGCCGGCGAGCGGCCGGGCAGACCCCATGCCCAGTCCTGAAGCTGTGCGGCCGCGGGCCGGTCGGCCCGTGCGCCTCGACCGTCGCCATGGAGGCAGGCTTTGACAACCCACATCCGGATCCGTCCCTTCAACACCCGCGACACCTATCCGGAGCAGAACCTCGACAACGACCTCTGCCAGGCCGTCGTCGCGCAGGGGCGGATGGTGTTCGTCCGCGGGCAAATCTCGCAGGATCTCGACACGCGCGAGAGCCTGCACGTCGGCGACGCAGGGCTGCAGGCCCGTCAGGCGATGCAGAACATCAAGACCCTGGTGGAGGAGGCGGGGGGCGAACTAGACCACGTCTGTCGGGTGGTGGTGTACCTGGTGGACGTCCGCTACCGCGAGGCGGTCTACCGCGAGATGGGCCGGTTCCTGCAAGGTGTCTTTCCCGTCTCGACGGGCCTCGTGGTCACGGCGCTGGCCAGGCCGGAATGGCTCGTCGAGATCGAGGCGACGGCGGTGATCCCGCAATGACCTTCTCGATAGTGGCGCGCTGCGAGCGCACCGGCATGTTCGGCGTGGCGATCTCATCCTCCAGTCCTTGCGTGGCCGCGCGGTGCGCGCACGCCAGGGCCGGCGTGGGGGCCGTCGCGACGCAGAACATCACCGATCCGCGGCTGGGACCGGCGGGCCTGGAGCGGCTCGCGCAAGGGCTCTCGGCCGACGCGGCGATCGCCGCCCTGCGCAACTCGACGGGGGCCAGCACCGCCTTTCGGCAATTGGCCGTCGTGGACGGGCAGGGGCGTGCGGCCGCCTTCAGCGGCGAGGCGTGCCTTGGCCTCTATGGCCACGCCGTCGTCCCGAATGCGGCCGCGGCCGGCAACTTGCTGGCCGGCGGCGACATCCCGGCCGCCATGGTCGAGGCGTTCGCCCGGCGACCGCAAGATCACCTCGCCGAGCGCCTTCTGGGCGCGCTCGACGCCGCGCTGGCCGGCGGGGGTGAAGAGGGCCCGATTCACTCGGCAGGCCTGCTTGTCGTCGATGACCAGGCCTGGCCGCTGGTCGACCTGCGGATCGACTGGGCCGAGCAGCCGCTGTCGGGGCTGCGCGAGCTGTGGCGGGTCTGGCGCCCGCAGATGCTGGACTACGTCCGGCGCGGCCTCGATCCCGCCTCGGCGCCCACCTTCGGGGTTCCGGGCAATCCCTAGCCAGCCGCCCATCCCTTCCGCCTTTGACCGCGGTCCGGCGCATTCGGCGAAGGCCGGGGGTGTGCAAACGGCATCGCCTGTCGCTAGCTTCCTCCTCCGCAGGTTCGACGGGAGGGGCGGCGCCGTGCGCTTCACGCTTAAACAACTCTCCTATTTCGTCGCCGCCGGTGAGACCAACAGCATCACCCTTGCGTCGGAGCGGGTGCACATCTCACAGCCCTCGATCTCGTCAGCGATATCCCAGTTGGAGGCGGAGTTCGGGGTTCAGCTATTCTTCCGTCACCACGCGCAGGGGCTGTCACTGACGCCGGCCGGCGAGCGGATGCTGGTCGCTGCGCGGCTTCTACTGAAGGATGCCGAGGGTCTGCACGATCTGGCCCACGAGATCACCTCCACGGTCGCGGGCCCGCTCAGAATCGGCGCGTTCAGGACCTTCGCGCCGCTGCTGTTGCCGGACCTCTGTGCGGACTTCGCGGCCGCGTACCCCAAGGTCACGCTGGAAATGATCGAGGACCACGAGGCGGAGCTGGTCGCCAAGGTCCGCAAAGCGGAGCTGGATGTGGCCCTGACCTATGAACAGCAGGGTGATGACCTGCAGTTCGAGCAACTGGCCCTGATGCCCACCTATGTGCTGCTGGCCGCCGATCATACACTCGCGAGCCGGGGCAGCCTCAGGCTCCAGGACCTGGCGGGCCAGCCCTTTATCCTGCTCGACCTGCCCGTCAGCAAGGACTACTTCCATTCGCTGTTCGTCCGGGCGGACGTGCCGCTCAACGTGGTCGCGCGCAGCGACCAGCCGGAAACCGTGCGCAGCTATGTTGGCGCCGGGCTCGGCTTCTCCCTTCTCACCGCCCGGCCGAAGAACATGGTGGCGCTGAACGGCAAGGCGCTGGCCTATGTTCGGCTGGAGGACGACTTTCCGCCGATGAAGCTCGGCATGATCTCGGCCAGGAACATCCGCAAGACGCCCGCGGTCCTGGCGTTCGAGGCGCATTGCCGGCGCAGTGTCACCACCGCGGCGATCCCGGGCATGACCAGCTGGCCGTAGCGCCCGGGTCCGCCCGGAGCGCAGGCTGAGGTCTGGACCACAGGCGCACGGAACCGCATCCTGTGCGCGTGCGCGAGCGCCAATCGATGCGCTGAGGACCCGGCCAGCTTGACCACCACGGAATCGAACACAGAGGCCGCTGCCGGCCCGCCGGCGCAACGGCCGCACAACGATGGGGCGGCGGCGCGCGTCTGGCGGACCGTGATCCGCGGCCTCTACACCGGCGAGTTCCGACCAGGGCAGCGGCTCACCGAGATCGCCCTGACGCAACGATTCCAGGTGAGCCGCAGCTCGGTGCGCGAAGCGCTCTCGCGGCTGGCCGCCGAAGGGGTCGTGACCCTGCAGCGTCACAAGGGGGCCGTCATCCGGGCGGTGGACCGGCAGGAGCATCTCCAGACCCTTGCCGTGCTGGACGTGCTGATCGGTCTGGCGGCGCGCCTCGCGGCCGCCAACACCGCAGCCGGCGAAACCCGGTCTCTGGCGGAGGCGGAGCTTCGCCGCCTTGCGGCCCTGCCGGAGCGCTTCGATGCGTTCGAGTTCGCGCAGGAGCGTAACCGCTTCTACCGAGTCCTCCTGCAATTGGCGGACAATCCGGTCCTGCAGCAACTGATGCAGCAGGTCGGCACCCATACGATGCGCGTCCAGCTCGCCGGGCTTGAGCACCGCGCCGTCGTGGTGGCCGACTACATCGCCATCCTCGCCGCCATCGTCGCCGGCGATCCCGATCGCGCCGAGGGGGCGGCGCGGGCGCACGTCGCCCACAATGTGCGCGAGATTTCCCGCACGCCGGTTGGAGGCTGAACGCCGCGGGTGGCGCTAGCCTGCCGCGGCGCCCCATCTGCGGATCGCGGGCAAAATTGTCTGACAAGGTGCGGAAGAACCTCGATGACGACACCGCGCCGACCGCGTCGCCTGCAAAGCATTCGGCGTGATGAGGAGTGCTGATCCGAGCGCAACCACGCTGATCAAATTGGGATGGGGGTCCATCTTGTCAGACAATCATCCCGGGCGTAGCGTGGCCTCGAGCCATTGAAGTGGCGGCGCCAGATGCGGAGGAAGACTGTGACCGCCCTCGAGGTTCCGCTGCGCCCTGAAGCCGCCGGCCAGCCGGCCGCCTCGCCGTCGACGCCTGGATCCGGATCGCGGGCCGGGCTTGCGGCTCGCGCCCGCGATGAGTTCGCCGATGCGCCCGTCCTCGACGAGAAGGCGACCGGGCACCTGCGGCATGTCCGCAACGTCCTCTGGCGCGAAGACGGCGACTGGGGACCGATGCTCAGCAACGACTTCACCCAGCTCGGCGAGTTCACCGCCTACTACTACCAGCTCTCCGGCATGGCGCACGTGCTGGCCCAGGGCTACCAGCATCACCTGACGGCCGCGCCGGGCGTGTTCAGGGCGGACATGGATCGTGCCATCCACAAGCTGCAGCACCCCGACGTCTGGAGCTATTGGTTCGCCGTGAGCCAGGGCAGCCCGGCTTGGAATCCGGACCTGACGGCGCCGCAGACCCCTTGGTGGGACCCGGTAGTCAAAGAGAACGTGATGTATAGCGGCCACCTCAATCACGTGACGGCGCTCTACGCCTACCTCTTCGACGACGCGAAGTACGACGAGGTCGGTTCGCTGAGGTTCGAAGGCTTCCAGGATTTCGGCTTCGGCAAGTCCGTCGCGGAGTACAGCCTGCTCACGCTCAACGACCTCATCTACTGGCAGCATGTCGAAAACGGCTACATGGGCGTGGCCTGCCAGCCGAACGAAGTTTTCGTTACCTGCAACCAGTTCCCGCTATGGGGGCTGAAGTGGCAGGACGCCCGCCTCGGCGGCTCGCGGGCGGACGAGGCGGCGGCGGGGCACTTCAAGGCCTGGGAGCGCTTCGGCGCCTATCGGCGCGGCCAAGAGACCCCGTTCCTGTGGCTGGCGGCGCAGAACCGCATCGCGCCAGCGCGGACTCCCGGAAGCACGGAGCCCGCGCCGGGCAGCTTCTACGTGGCCTCCCCCTGGAGCTACTGGGCGCTGCACGGGGCCAACCCGGACTACGCCCTGTCGACCTATGACTACATCACGGCCGCGGCGCTCGACCGCGACGGCGAGGGCTCGCTGGTCATCATCAACGAGCGCGAGATGGCCGCCGACGGCAAACGCTACGGGCGGGGCGCGCGCATTCTGGGGGGCGAAGGCGCGCCGGGGGTCCGTGAATATTCCGGGCCGGACCCGCGCCACGCGGGCATCTGGGGATGGTTCTCGCTGATCCTGTCGGAAGGGGGCGACCCGCGTCTGCCAGAGATCCTGGACTACGTCGATCGCAACATGAACCCGACCTGGAAGGACGGCGGATACTACTACCCCCGCAACGATGACACCTGGGTCGACGGCAGGTTCGTCGGCGTGACTCCGCTCTCCGGGAACGCCAACTTCGCCTACGCGCGCCTGAACAGACGGGGCGGCCTCAACCAGCTGTACAACGCCGACTGGGCGCGCACGCGGCTCGCGCAGCCGCACCTCGCCGATGTGTCACGCGAGATCGATGTCGCCCGCGCGGCCTTCCTCGCCGATCGCAACGCCCTGGTGGTCACGGCGCGCCCGCCGCATGGGGCCGCCGGCGGCCCGGCTCGCTTCGCATTCGCCAACGTCCGTCGCCAGGGCCTGGACTGGACGCTGGAGGTCGATGGCGTCGAGCTGGCGCACGGCGCCCCGCACGCAACCGAGACCCACGCCAAGCAGGTCTGGTTCGAGGATGGGGCGCTGGTCGTCGAACTGCACGTGTCCCGTCCGGTCGACCTGGTCCTGCGCTGGGTTTAAGGGCAGGGGGCGTCAACATGACCCAGATCGTCCGACCGTCGGTGAAGCTTGGCGGCGCGTTCCAGCTCACCGACCACAACGGTCGCACGGTGACGGACCGCACCTTCCTGGGGTCCTGTCCACTGATCTTCTTCGGCTTCACGCACTGCAAGGTGGTCTGCCCCGAGAACCTCGGAAAGCTGTCCCGCGCCCTGGGGCTGATGGGGCCTGTCGCCGAGCAGCTGCAGCCTCTCTACGTCAGTGTCGATCCAGAACGGGACACGCCTCAGGTGATGCGGGCCTTTCTGCAGAGCCGCTTCCCGCGGTTCCTGGGGCTGACCGGCGACCGCGCGCAGGTGGACGCGATAAAGGCGGCCTACAAGGTTTATGCCGCCCGAGAGGCGGCCGACGCGGACGGCGCGTACGACGTTCCCCACACCGCGATGACATTCCTCATGGGGGAAGATGGCGGCTACCTGACCCATTTCAGCGATGTGGCGACTGCCGAGGATATCGCCGCGCGGGTAATGCAAATCCTCTCGACGAGAGGCGCAAGCTCACCGGCGTAGTACGGGACCAGCTTTCATCGGGGGAGCCTGGCCACGCTGGGTCAGGATGATCGGCAGTTAATCACCCCGCCGACGCCGAACCGGAGAGGGGGACGTCTCAGGCGGGTGAGGCGAGCCATTGCTGGAGCATGCTTCGTCGGGCGCCAGCTAAGCTTCGTGCTGGCAGGACTGCGCATCTCGACCGTCGGAGACGACCACTGGTAGGGGCGGCCCTGGGTTCGCCGACATCGGGAGGGCAAGGCGGCCATGGAGAGTGGCGTCAAGTTCGCGACGGCGAAGCAGTGCCGGTCGCAAGAAAAAAGGCGGCGTGCGGCTTGAGGAGCGCTGAGGCTTGCGCGTCTTCCTCTCCCCTGCAGCCTGCGCGTGGCAGTCTGCGGGCCGGGGTTTGAGGGCGCATGCAGGCTTCCAACCAGCCGCACCGGGAGACGCGGGAGGCGCTCGTCGCTCGGCTCGATGCGCGCTTCCGAGGCCCGTTGATGAGCTTCTTCCTCCGCCGGATCGGCGATCGCGCGGAGGCGGAGGACGCAGGAGACCTTCGTCCGACTTGTCGCCTCCATCGAGCGGGAGCAGCCGGAGGATCCCGAAGCTTTCGTCTTCAAGGTGGCGACCAACCTGCTTCGCGACCGAGGCCGCAAGGCGGTGGCCCGCGGGGGAGTTGCGCTGCGCGACGTCGATCAGAACCTCGTGAGCGAAGTGACCCGGGAATTTCTGGAGGATCGAAACCCCGAGCGCGTCTTACTCGCCCGGACCGAGGTCGCCGACGTCATGAAGGTGCTGGATGAACTCGGCGAGAAGGTGCGCGACGTCTATCTGCTGCATCGCCTCGAAGGGCTGAAGCACAAGGAGATCGCCTTGCTCTACGGGGTCAGCGTCTCGGCGGTCGAGAAGTACGTGATGAAGGCGATCCTGCATCTCGCGACCCGGTTCGGAGGCGAGGCCTGATGCCGAACAGCGTGCGAAACGAGGCGGCCGCCCGGCGGCTCGTGGAGGCGAGCGCCTGGCGCTCTCGCCTGACCGAGCTTGGTGTCGAGAGCTCCGAGGGGTTCGAGGCGTGGATCTCCGCCGACCCCGCGAACACGGCGGCCTGGGACCGGGTGCAGGCCGGTTGGTCGGCCGTGGGGGAAGCCGCGGCGTCGCCCGAGCTGATGGCCGCGCGCCGTGACGCCCTGAACCGGGCGCGCCGGCAGAGTCGGCGTCGCAAAGGGCGAGGCCTCGTGTGGGCGGCGGCCGCGGCCGCCTGTCTGGTGCTCGCGGCCGGCGCGGGCGGCGGCCTGCTCGTGGCGACGGGGCGAGTGGCGGTGCCTCGGACCTACGAGACTGCTCGCGGTGAGCGCCGGGTCGTCACCCTGGCGGACGGCTCCCGGATCTCCCTGGATTCCGGATCGAAAGTTGTGGTCCGACTGAGCCGCGACGCGCGCCGCCTCCAGCTCTTCTCCGGGCAGGCCCGTTTCGATGTGGCGCACGACGTGACGCGGCCGTTCTCCGTTCGGGCGCGCGAGCAGACTGTGGTGGCCACCGGCACAGCCTTCAATATCGACCTGGCGGGGCCAAGGGTCCTGGTCACGCTGATCGAGGGGCGGGTGACGGTTCTGGGCGTCCGGCCGGCGCGCAACGCGGCGCCGATGACCCGGGGCCCGGGGGCAAGCCCCACGGGGTCGGTGGTGCTCACGCCCGGGCAGGAACTCGTCTCCGAGCCGCAAGCGCCGTCCCGCATCGAGGTGGCGAGCCTCGATCGGGTGACCGCCTGGCAGGCGGGTCAGCTGATCTTCGAGGACGAGCCCTTGGCCAGCGTCGCGCAACGCATCAGCCGCTATGCCAGCGCGCCGGTGACGGTGGACCCCTCGGCGGCGTCGCTGCGGATAAGCGGCGTCTTCAACGCCGGCGATGTGGGGAGCTTCGTCGATACCGTGGAGCGCTATCTCCCGGTTGAGGCCACGGAGGATCCAGACGGCAAGGTTGTGATCCGGCGCAAAAAGTGACGAAACCGCGACGGTTTCGTGAGGGAAGGGGCAAGTCGCGCGTCCTCCACCCCGAACCGCATGCGAGCGGCTGGACCATCGGGGAACAAAATGGGGGCTCTTCGTAATCGTCGTCGGCTGCTGACGGCTACGGCCTTGATCGGCGGCGCGCTGCTTTCCGCGCTTGCCAGCGCGGCTGCGGCGCAGCCGCGGACCTACGATATTCCCGCGGAGACCCTGTCCCGGGCCTTGCGGGACTACGGTCGGCAAACCGGCCAGCAGATCATCTTCACCGAAGACCTCGTGCGGGGTCGTCAGGCGCCGGGCGTCAAGGGCGCCTTCGAGCCCGCCGAAGCGCTCCGCGTCCTTCTTAGGGGCTCGGGCCTTCGGGGAGAAACGACCCCGGCCGGGGTCGTGATGATCGTGAGGAACGCCGTGCCCCCCCCGGACGCCGCGGCGGCCGGCGCTGCCAATGAGCCGGCGCAAGTCAGCGAAGTGACGGTCACGGGCAGCCACATCCGCGGCTCGGCGCCGGTGGGTTCGGAGCTGATCGTGGTCGGTCGCGCGGAGATGGACCGGCGGGGCTACATCACCCTCTCGGACGTTCTGCATGGGCTTCCGCAGAATTTCCGTGGCGGCATCGGCGAGAACACCGTCATCGGCGAGGCCAGCTCGAATATCTCGGGCGCCACGGGTGTGAATCTGCGGGGATTGGGCTCCGACTCCACCCTGGTGCTCGTCGACGGCCGACGGCTGCCGGTCGCCGGGCTCGACGCGAACTTCACCGACCTGTCGTCCATCCCCCTGGCCGCGGTCGACCGGGTGGAGGTGCTGGCGGACGGCGCTTCGGCGGTCTACGGCGCCGACGCCGTGGCGGGGGTGGTGAACGTCATCCTCAAGAAGGACTTCGAAGGGGCCGAGACCCGGTTCCGCACCGGCGTGGGCCACGGCGACTTCAATCAGGTCCTGGCCTCACAGACCATCGGCTACAGCTGGACCGGGGGGAGCTTCCTCGGCGCCTATGAGTACTTCTCGCAGGACCGGCTGCGCTACACGGACCGCCCGTTCACCCGCAGCCAGGACCTGCGTCCGCTCGGCGGCTCGGACTTCCGGCGGCCCTATTCGAACCCGGCCAACATCTTCAACCTGGCGTTCCAGCCGGTCTTCGCCATCCCGGCGGGTCAGGACGGGCGTCATCTGACGGCGGGCCAGTTGATCCCTGGGCAATTGAACCTTGGGGATGGCAACTGGGCCTTGGACCTCTTCCCCAAGCAGGAACGCAACAGCCTCTACGGGCATCTGCGGCAGCAGGTGAGCGAGAAGGTCGAGCTCTTCGCCGAAGCTCGGTATTCCCGCCGGGTCTTCGATCAGCGCATCGGGAGCTTCTTCTCGCCCATCGTGGTGCCCTCCACGAATGCCTTCTTCGTGGATCCCCTGAACCAGGGGCTGACCATCCTGGGCTATGACTTCGGGAAGGATTTCGGCCCGACGATCGGGCACGGGACGACGCAGTCGTACGGAGGGGCGGCCGGCGCCGAAGTGCGGCTTCCCCGCGAGTGGCGACTGAACGTCTACGGCGCGTCCAGCCGGGAGCTCACCGTGCGAACCAACGGGGCCGTCGACTTCGGCCAGCTCGCCGTCGCCCTGGCGGACTCCAACCCCCAGACCGCCTTCAATCCCTTCGGCGACGGCTCCTTCACCAATCCCCAGACCCTCAAGGCCGTTTACGGGACGAGCAAGTCCCACATCGACTCTACGGTCTCGTCCGCCAACGCGGTGGTCGATGGGCCACTCGCGCGGCTTGGGGGAGGGGACCTCAAGGTGGCGGCCGGGCTCGACTTCCGAGAGGAGCGCTTCAGAGACTCCTTCACCGGTCCGGGTTACGCCTCCGACAAGCGTCTGCGTCGCGAGGTCTACGCCGCCTTCGCGGAGCTCGATGCGCCGCTGGTGTCCGCCGAGAATGCGCGCCCGGGATTCCAGGGCCTGAACCTGTCGCTCGCCGGACGCTACGAGCACTATAGCGACGAGGAGCTTGCGCCGACCCCGAGCCGGCGCCCGGACGCCAACAGCTTCAATCCCAAGATTGGCCTTTCCTGGTCCCCGGTCGTCGGGCTCGAGGCCCGGGCTGCGTATGGTCGCTCGTTTCGCGCGCCCAATCTGACGACGCTTGGGGCCACCCCGAGCTCGGGGCTGCTGGCCCTGACGGACCCCAAGTCTCCCACCGGCCAGACCACCGTCCTCATTCTGGACGGCGTGGCGCCGGATCTGAAGAACGAGACCTCACGCAATTGGACGTTCGGCCTCGCCTATAGGCCGCCTTCCCTGAAGGACCTGCATCTCAGCCTCACCTACTTCGACGTGGACTTCCGAAACCGGGTGAGCTCGCCGGCGGCCGTCGGATCGGTCCTGATCCAGGAGGCCCAATACGCCTCCATCGTGACCCGCAACCCAAGCCAGGCGCAGCTTACTTCGCTCTGCTCGGCGCCGGGTTTCTCCGGCGATCCGGCGAGCTGCACGCCGGCGATCGTGGGCGCCGTCGTCGACACTCGGCTGCAGAACGCTGCGCGGAACCGGACGAGGGGCCTGGACATTGAGGCGACCTATGGGTTCGAGGTCGGCGCGGCCGGACGGATCGATCTGAGCCTGAACGCCAGCTACCTGTTCGAGTACAGCCAATCCTTTGGCGCATCGTCCCGGGTCGTCGAGCTGGTGGGGACTGTCCACTATCCGGCCCGCCTGAACATGCACGACAGCGTAGTTTGGACCTGGGGAGCGTTCTCGACCTCAGCAGATGTGAACTTCACCTCCGGCTACAAGGACACGGTGAGCGCGCCGGCGCGGGACGTGGACTCCTTCACCACCGTCGACCTGGGGCTCACCTACGACCTTGGGGCGAGCCATCGGGATCGGCGATTGGAAGGCCTGCGCCTCTCCATGAACGTCGAGAACCTCTTCGATGCTGACCCACCCTTCGTGAACAACACGGACGGGGTCGGCTACGACGCCGAAAACGCCGACCCACGCGGCCGCTTCTTCTCCGTCGCCCTGACGAAACGCTGGTGAGGCAAATGATGCGTAGTGTGGTTTTCGGGCTGGCGTTCGCCGCCGCCCTCGCGGGGGCGGCTGCGGCGGCGCCCGCGGAAGGTCGTGCGCCGACCGTGCGCGACATCGTCGAGATGACGCGCCTGATCGATCCGGACGTCTATCTTTCGGCCTTTGGGCCCGAAGCGGTGAAGGTTTCGGGCGATGGCCGCTGGTTCGCCATCGCCACGGAGACGGGCGACCTTGCGGCGGGACGCAATATCTACGTCCTTTCGGTCTATGATACGGCGCCGGCCCTGGCCTATGTGGATGGTAAGGGCCCGAGGCCCACGCCCCGCCAGGTCCTGCGGACCACCTCGGCGGACAACATCGAGGCGATCAGCCAGCTGACCTGGCTGTCAGACGGCCACACCCTCGGCTTCATCGCATCGGTGGACGAGGCTCCCGCCCAGGTCTTCGCCTTCGACCCGGTTGCTGGGGGCCTGCGGCAGCTCACCCACCACCCTCGGCGCGTCACGGACTTCCACGTGATTCCCGGCGTCGACCGCGTCGTCTATGTCGCCACCGTCCCCAATGTGAACGAGGAATGGTCGAAGACATCGTTCCCGCTTCGAAATCGGAGCGTGCACGAGGTCCTCCAGCAAGGACGGGACCGGATCCAACCCCGCTACCAGCTCTATGCCGCCGACACCGACGGAAACGGCTCGCCGAAGCCGTTGGGTGCGTCGTTCGAGGACTTGTTCGAACCTCTGTTCCGGATGTCCCCCGACGGGCGACACGCGCTCGCCCTTCGGCCGTTCCGGGCGGATCCGGCCTGGGCCACACTCGCCTCCGGCGGTCCAGGCTCAGTCCCTGTGGTGACGCCCTGCGGGGTGAGCGGGAGTTGCGCCCGCCAGTTCGTGCTCTACGACCTCGCGACCGGCGCCGAGCGTCCGCTCGCGGGCGGCCCCGTCGGCCCCCTCGGGCCCTGGGCCGCGGGCGCACCTGGCATCGCCTGGCTGGATGCGCATCGGGTCGCCGTCGCCAACATCCGGATGGGCGCGGCGGGGGAGGGTCCCCCCGCCGATCCCGCGATCCTCGAGGCCGACGTGGCGACGGGCGAGACCAGGACCGTGGCGAAGCTGTCAGCGACCGGGCCGCGGATCACAGGGCTGCGCGCGATCGGCGCCGATCGCATTGTGGTGACGGTTCCGCAAGCGGACGGCGCGGCGGCGCAAGAGGTCACCTATTCCCGCGCGGCAGGCGGCTGGAGCGCCGCCACCGTGGAGGCGCACAGCTCCACGGAGCGTCTGCGGCTGGCCTTCGATCAGGACTATGACCGCGTTCCCGAGATTGTCGGTCGTGACCTCAAAACCGGCCGTTCCCGCGCGATCACCGACCTCAACCCGCAGTTCCGCGGCATCACCTTTGGCCGTCAGGAGGAATTCCATTGGCGCGGCCGCGACGGGCAGGATTGGTCCGGAGACCTCATCCTCCCGGTGGGCTATCGGCCCGGCGTCCGTTATCCCCTGGTGGTGCAGACCCACGGCTTCCAGCCGCACGCCTTCGTCTTCGAGGGCGCCGCGCCTGGGCCGTTTACGGCCCAGGCCCTGGCCGGCCGTGGCTTCGTCGTCGTGCAGATGGGCGAGCTCCAC
Organism: Caulobacter sp. KR2-114; assembly: GCF_049446115.1. NCBI lineage: Bacteria > Pseudomonadati > Pseudomonadota > Alphaproteobacteria > Caulobacterales > Caulobacteraceae > Caulobacter > Caulobacter sp. KR2-114. The sequence goes on along the minus strand of NZ_JBMSEC010000001.1, from coordinate 176,421 downwards.
AAGGGTGGCGGCACGCACTTCGAGCTGACCGCCGCCCAGGCCGGGATCGAGGGGATCATCGACACCCTCGACGCTCGGGGGCTGATCGACCGCTCGCGTGTCGGCCTGATCGGTTGGAGCTACACGGGCATGTTCGTCGACCAGATGATGGCCTTCTCCACCTATCCGATCGCAGCCGCCACGACGGCGGACGGCGATAGCGTCACGCTGTTCGGCTACGGCGGCCAGGTCGGGCGGGGGGATGGGGCGAGCGGACTTGAATACTACGACAGTCTGATGGGCGACGCCCCGCCAGCGGGCGAGGGCTTGAAGCTTTGGCTCGCCAACAGCGCCTTCTTCCATCTCGACCGCGTCCGCACACCCTTGCTCATCGAGCAGCTCGGCGGGGATTACCTTTCCCCGGCCTGGGACACCTATGCCGTGCTGAAGCGCCTCGGAAAGCCGGTCGATTGGTACATCTATCCGCGCGGCACACACGTGTTGGTGAAGCCCCTGGAGCGCCTGGCCTCCCAGCAGTTGAACGTCGATTGGTACAGCTTCTGGCTCCAGGGCTACGAGGACCCCGATCCGGCGAAGGCCGATCAGTATGCGCGGTGGCGCCTCATGAAGCAGCAGTCCGGCAAGGAAGGCCGATAGCGACCGGGTCGTCGGGGTCTGGCATCAGGATGCTCGCGACTGGCTTGTCCCACGAAGATCGGCCTGTCGCAGCCAGGCTCGATCGGAGCGGCATGGTCGATGAGGTCATGCTCAAGGCCTTCTTCAATGAGGCCTTCCCTCTGAGGCGGCTTGACGCGCATCCGCCGCGAGTAGTGAGGGCAGGGCGACGTCATGAGAATTCGGCGAGTTGCAATCCGGCGGGTCCCGCTTCGGGCCCAGGACGCCGAGGCCCAGATCGCCGCCGTTAGGCAAGGGATCGGCCTGACAAGGCTACCCTGCTTCGTCGGCGACCCTGACCCTCTGCTGCTGCAGGCTCCGGGCCTCGCCCCGCGTATAAACGGCGCGCTCTGGATGCTCACCCATGGCGAGACGCGCAAGACTAAGCGCGTGCGGCTGTTCGTCGAATTCATCTCGGACCGGCTGGGCAACTATGCGCCGCTGCTCGCAGGGTTGTCCGTACCAAGCATCTGAACTGGCGGATCGCCAAAGTGACTGATCGCGCCACTCTGCTCTCTATGGGCGAGGATGCTGAGAAATGGCGCCGGGCGGCAGCAAGATATTCAATCGATCCCAAGCTTCATGCGTATTTCGGAGACGCTCGCCGCGAAGAATAGGTTGCTGGGCGGCTTGATTTGTCCGGCCCGGAGGCTTCACTCTCGTGCGCATTGAACAGTTTTGGGAGCGCGCTGGTGGCCGATTCGGAACGACTGCAAGAACTCGTGGCCGAGGTGGCCGCCGCCTACTTTTCCAACTCACACGTCACGCCTGCTGAAATCCCGACGGTCGTGCAGCAGATCGCGTCCAGCCTGGCGGCGGTGAAGGCCGTGCCGGAGGCGGGCCCGGAGGATGGGGCTGTGGAAGCGGAGGCGCCGGCCGCGGCCAAGCGCATGCCGGTGGGGCAGGTGAGGAAGTCGATCACGGCCGAAGCCCTGGTCAGCTTCGAGGACGGCCGGCCCTACAAGACGCTCCGCCGTCACTTGGCCACGCGCGGGCTCACGCCGGAGCAATACCGGGAGAAATGGGGTCTGCCCGCCGACTATCCGATGGTGTCGGCCAACTACAGCGCCGCCCGATCGGCCATGGCGAAGAGTCTGGGTCTTGGCCAAAAGGGGCGTGGCGGCGCGCCCGCGGCTCCGAAGGCGTCCAGGTCCAGCCGCAGGAAGTCGACCTGATCGGCGGGATGAGGGCCTGTCAGCATTGGGCGGGCGGCGGTTCAGGGCCTGTTCGTCGCATGCTAGCGTCGGACAGCCATGTCCGAGCCGCCCAGGAAGATCATCCACGTCGACATGGATGCGTTCTACGCATCGGTCGAGCAGAGGGATAACCCCGACCTGGCGGGCCGCCCGGTGGCGGTCGGCCACGGCGCCCGGCGCGGGGTCGTCGCGGCGGCTAGCTACGAAGCGCGCCGGTTCGGGGTGCACTCCGCGCTGGCGTCGGCGACGGCGCTGCGGCGGTGTCCGGAATTGATCTTCGTGCCGCCACGGTTCGATGTCTACCGGGCCGTCTCCGCCCAGATTCACGCTGTCTTCGCCGAGTTCACGGACGTGGTGGAGCCACTTGCCCTCGACGAGGCCTATCTCGATGTCAGCGCCAACAAGGCCGGCCTGCCGACCGCGTGGCTGACCGCCAAGGCCATCCGTGCGCGCATCCTGGAGGAGACGGGGCTCAATGCTTCCGCGGGTGTTTCCTACAACAAGTTCCTGGCCAAACTGGCGTCAGGTCAGCGCAAGCCCAACGGCCAGTTCGCCATCCAGCCGAGCGAGGGGCCTGCATTCGTGGAGGCTTTGCCGGTGGCGAAGTTCCACGGCGTCGGCCCCGCGACGGCGGCGAGGATGCACGAGCTGGGCATCGCCACCGGGGCGGACCTGAAGGCCTGGTCGCGCTCAGACCTGCAGTCGCGCTTCGGCAAGGCCGGCGCCTGGTACTATGGGATCGCCCGCGGCGAGGACCACCGGCCGGTCAATCCGCACCGCGAGCGCAAGTCGTCCGGATCGGAGACCACCTTCGACGACGACTATCTGGACCCCGCCAGGATCGAAGCCGGCGTCCTGGAGATGGCCGACGACGTCTGGGCCTGGTGCGAGAGGACCGGCCAGTTCGGGCGTACCGTGACCGTCAAGGTCAAGTGGTCGGACTTCCAGCAGTCGACCCGTCGACAGTCCTTCGCCCGGCCGGTCGGCGCTCGCGAGGGCTTGCGGGCGGCCAGCCTCGGACTGATCCGTTCGTTCTTCCCTCCAGCACGGGGCGTACGCCTGGTTGGCGTCACCGTCTCCAACTTCGACGCCCGGTCGCCGGCGCCGATCGACGGCGATGCGGTCCTGGATCTGCGGCTGGACCTCGCCCCCCTGTCCGCCCAAGGGACGTGATCCCGCCTGTCCGGAGTTCCCAGACCTGAGGACGACACGCGGGGCTACGACGGCGCAGAGGGCGGCGTTGATTCCCAGGGGAGTGGTCGCGGGCTGATGTTGGTGGAAGGGCTGTGCGGCGGGCGGCTTTGGGCGCCGGTGTCTGGGCGGCGTGGAGCGAAGGGCTTAGGCGTCGGCGAGACCACTCCCCGACGTCGATGCGGCGAGATGTGGTCGCTTCTGCCGGACGTTTCGCGATGTCGCGGGGAGGTGTTCGGGCGGCGGCCGGGCGCGCCGGCGGCGTGCATTGTCCAGTCCATGTCCTGCGCCGCGGAGGGCTGGGCGAGTGGATGGGCGCCGCCAGCGGTTCGGCGTCGAAACGCTCCCTTGCGGTCCTGGTGATGGCGGGGTGACTGTTGTGGTCCCGTGTCTGGCCGCACCGGCTCATGCGGTCTCTCTGGCCTGATCGGGCCGAAGGGTTCGGGGCTGGGAAAGCCCCCGATCGGTCTCCGCAACAGCGGCGCCTCTGTTTCTTCCCCGGCGCTTGAGGCGCCTCCTCGCGAGACAAGAAACGCCGGCTCTGCCGTCCTTCGCTGACGCTGCGGGCCTGCGGCTGCGGTCCCGACCGCCCCTCGTCCTCCTGATCGCCGTCGAGGCCGCGATGAGCGCGGTCCGAAGCAGACAGGAGATACCTCAATGGCCACCATCGGAACCTTCACCAAGAGCGAAGACGGCTCCTTCTCGGGCTCAATCAAGACCCTGACGCTCAACGTCAAGACCGCCCAGTTCAAGCCCGTCGAGACGGACAACGACAAGGGCCCGGACTACCGCATCTTCGCCGGCGCCACCGAGTTCGGCGCGGCCTGGAAGAAGACCTCCCGCGACAACAACAGCTACCTGTCGGTCAAGCTGGACGACCCGAGCTTCCCCGCTCCGATCTTCGCCAGCCTGGTGGACGCCGAGGAAGGCTACAGCCTGATCTGGTCCCGCCGCGCCGCCTGACCGGGCCTCAAGCGCCCCGCCGCCGGCGGGGCGCGCCACCCTCCAAATCAAGGATCAAGACCATGCAAGCCATGGACAACCAAGTTGCGCCCGGCGCCCAGGCCCATCGGGTCGATATCAGCCGAGGCCGGAACATCTCGCGGGTTTCGTCGGAGTGGTTCTCCCGCAGCGACGACGAGCGGTTCCTCTCGCTCGACGACCTCTACGCGTCGGTGCGCGGTCGCGCGGAACGGTCCCGGACCCAGGTCATCGAAAGCGCCGCCATCCGGGTGATCGCGGGCCGCGACGATGCCGAGACCTTGCGGCTGGAGCTTCCCGGCGGCGCCGAGCCTCTGTCGCCGACGCACTGGAGCTTCGGGCAGCTCGCGAGCCTGGTCGGCGCGCCGGCGGCCTATCTGCGACAGCTTCCGGCCTCCCTGGCCGGCATCAATCTGCAGTACGGCCTGACCAATCATCGCGCCGAGCAGGTCAAGACCCTGCAGACCGACGACGGCCGACTGGAACTCCGGGCCGTCACCGGACCAGACTATGGGCGGATCTTCGACCACGAGCTGGTGTCCGCGGTGCAACGCATCGCCGGGAACGGTGTCGGCGATACGCGGTGGAAGGTGCCCGGCGTGCTCGACTGGTCGACCATGACCTACAATCCGATGGTCGACGTGACGAAGGAGACCACCACCCTCTACGCCGGCGACCGGGACGTCTTCATGTTCCTGGTGGACGATCTCAATCCCATCGAGGCTGGCAAACTGGCCGACGGAGCGCCGGATCTCTACTTCCGCGGCTTCTACTGCTGGAACTCCGAGGTCGGCTCCAAGACCCTGGGCCTGGCCAGCTTCTACCTCCGGGCGGTGTGCCAGAACCGCAATCTCTGGGGCGTCGAGGACTTCCAGGAGCTCACCCTGCGCCACTCCAAGTACGTGGCGAGCCGCTTCGCCCACGAAGCCGCGCCAGCGCTCGACGCCTTCGCCAACGCCAGTCCGGCGCCCTTCATCGCCGGCATCCGCGCGGCGCGGGACAAGATCGTCGCGCGTGACGACGACGACCGCCGCGCCTTCCTGAAGAGCCGCGGGTTCAGCAAGGCCGAGACGATCAAGGTGATCGACACCGTCCTGGCCGAGGAAGGCCATCCGCCGCAGAGCGTCTTCGACTTCGTGCAGGGCATCACCGCCGTGGCGCGGAGCAAGGCGCATCAGGACGTCCGGCTGGACCTAGAGACGAAGGCTCGGCGGCTGCTGGAAGCCGTCTGATCGCGTCCCTGGCCCGGCGGCTTCCCCCGCCGGGCCAACTCTCTGTGGCGGGCGGCGCAGGGGTGGCGAAAACCGGTCCCCCCAAGCTTCGCCATCCCCTTGAAGGGGTCGGCTCCGATTTCCTGGCCGGGACGCCGAGGCCTTCGCCGGCCACGGCCCCACACAGCCAGGAGCCGTACTGTGAGCGACATCGCCGCCGCCCTTCCGCCCCGCTACCTGAGGACCCCAGAGGCCGCGCGCTTCCTCGGCCTATCAGGACGGACGCTCGAGAAGCACCGGACCTACGGGACGGGGCCGACCTACAAGAAGATCGGCGGGCGCGTGGTCTACGCCCTTAGCGACCTGCAGGCCTGGGCGGAGCGCGGGACGAAGGCCTCGACCAGCGATCCCGGCGTCGGCCGGGTGTTCCCGGCCAGGCGCCACCCCAACATCGGGGCGCGCTGATGGCGCCGGTCAATCCGTCGCCCGTGGCGGGCCGCGCGGCCTCGGCGTTGCCGCCAGGTCTGGTTGGGCGGCCGGGCGCGGCAAGCCTCACCTGGGCGGAGCTGGTGCATCAGCCGGGCGTGGTCGAGCGGTGGATCCGCTTCGGCGCTCCTGCCGACGAGCTGATCCTCGACCGCCGCACACGCTTCCTCGGTTTCGCCCCAGGCGCCGTATTCGGATTCGTGCGGTGGGCGGCCGGCGACTACGGCACAACGGTTTCGCGCATCGCCATCTTGCGGACCGTCCCGAGGGGAGGCGCGATCACGACGGCGGCCGGCGTTACGCCAGGTGGCGAGGTGTTGCTGAACCTGTCGGGCTGGCCCCGGGTCCAGCAGGTCCTGGCGGCCATCGACCAGGTCGAGGACCTCGGGCTCGATCCCTCGGCAGCCTGCGTCGACCACTGGCGCGTGGTTCACCACCGCCTGTCCGTCGGTCTGCCGGTTCGAGCCTACGCCCTTGATCGCCATGCGGCCTGGCTGGCCCGGCGAGACCTTCAGTCATGAAGCGCATCGCCATCCTCGGCGTGGCCGCCATCGCGGTGCTAGCCGCCCCCCCACCTCGTCCCTGGCTGATCTGGAACGCCACAGCCAGCGCGCCCACAGGCCTCTATCGGCTTGCATCGAGAGACCCGCTCAAGCGCGGAGACCTTGTCGTCGTCCAGCCACCGCCGGCGCTGGCGCGTTGGCTCGACCTGCGCGGCTACGCTCCCCTGGGCGTCCCGCTGATCAAGCACATCGCCGCCTTGCCGCCGTCCACCGTCTGCCGCACGGGCGCCACGGTAGCGGTCGACGGACAACCCATCGGGCTCGCGCTGCCGCGTGGCCGGCGTGGGGAGCTTCTGCCGCGCTGGAGTGGATGCGCGCGTCTGGGAGAGGGCGAGGTCTTCCTTCTCAACTCCGCCCCGGGCTCCCTCGACAGCCGCTACTTCGGTCCAGTGCCACGGTCCGCTATCCTCGGTCTGGCGGCGCCTCTGTGGGTGGAGAGGCGGTATTGAGCCGGCAGCTCCCTTCCGTCCTTGGTCATGCTCTCTTGTTCGATCAAGGGATCGACCGCTCCCTCGTCCCGATCACAATGTCCTCCGCCACGAGGCGGCGAACGGGTCAAGGGCGCGCCCTGGGCTTGAAGCGTTCGACGCGCGTGGCAGCCTTGCCCGTCATCGGGATGGTGCTTTCCCTGCTGTCGGCCGGTCATTCGACAGCCGGGTCCATGGCCTGTCCGCGGCTGTCGTCGGCCGATCTGGAGCACACCGTGTCGGCCGCTTCGGCCCGCTCCGGCGTGCCGCCGACGTGGCTCGAGGCCGTCATCAACCACGAGAGTGCGCGCTATCCCTGCGCCGTCTCGGTGAAGGGCGCGATGGGCCTCATGCAGCTCATGCCGGCGACCTGGGCGACCTTTCGCGAACGGCTGGGGCTAGGTCCATCGCCGTTCGATGTGGCGGACAATGTCCTCGCCGGCGCCACCTACCTGCGCGAGCTGTACGACCGGTTCGGGCCAGTCGGGATGTTGGCCGCCTACAGCGCGGGGGCCGGTCGCTACATCGAAGCGCGTTCCTCGGGCCGGCCGCTGCCGAGCGAGACGACGGCCTACATCGCCGCGCTCGCGCCCCGACTGCAGGTTGGCGGCGCTCCGACTGCAAAGCCACCGGTGGCGAGCTACAGCGTCTTTGCGCAGATATCGCCGCGCCAGCGAGACACCGTGCATGCGGCCGGGGCCGCAGCCGATCCCGGCGCCGCTGATCTTTTCGTCGCCGTGGCGATGGGGGACGCGCCATGAGCGCGGGGGTGGGTGGGCGTCTTTCTGGGCCGGTAGGCTGTGTCCTGGCGTGGGGGAGGGGAGCCTCTGGAAAGACCTGGAGGGAGGGCAAGATAAAGGGCGGCGGCGCCGTTGGCTCTCTCGCCCAGGAAACAGTCAGTCTGCACATGGGTTTGCGCCGCCGTGAACGGCGCCGCTTCGACGAAGGCGTGGCGCCGCTCCGTCCATCAACCCCTTATTCTGCGGCGGATTGGACGGCGCCATGAGCGCGGACGACGAGGACTTCAAGCTCAGGATCGGCCGATCTCGACCGGATGGTCGGCGACCCGTGGGCTTCGCGGCGAAGGTGCGACAGCTGGCGCTACGCGAGCCTGCAAACGGGGGGCGTTCCCGAGGGCGTTTCAACAGGGTCGGCGTCGGTCGGGCGGCCGCCCGGGCCCAGGCGCTCACGCAGTCGAGCCAGCGCGGCGCCCGGCGCGTGATGGTCAAGGCGAGGGTAGTCAAGCTGCTCAGGGGCGCGGCCCCCGGGGTACACCTGCGCTATCTCCAACGGGACGGCACCACCCGAGACGGTGGGCGCGGCGAACTCTACGCCGCCGCCGAGGATCACGCTGACGGACGGGCGTTCCTGGCCAGGGGAGAGGGCGATCCGCACCAGTTCCGCTTCATCGTCTCGGCAGAGGATGGCGCCGAGCTGGCGGACCTGCGCGCCTTCACTCGGGATCTGATGGCGCAGGTCGAGCGTGACCTCGGCGTTCCGCTGGACTGGGTGGCGGTGGATCACTTCAACACGGGCCATCCCCACAGCCACATCGTGCTGCGCGGTCGTGACCTGAAGGGCAAGCCGCTGTTCATCGCCGGTGACTACATCGCCCACGGCCTGCGCGGCCGGGCCAGTGAGCTGGTGACGCTCGAGCTGGGGCCGGAGACGGTTGCCGACGTCCGGCGTCGTCTCGAAAGCGAGATTGGACAGCGCCGCCTCACCAGCCTCGACCGGGCCATGCTTCGCGACACGGCCGCCGGCCTCGATCCCGTCGACGGGCGAACGCCTTTCGACAGGACCCTCCGGATGGGTCGCCTGGAGACGCTGCAGCGCCTCGGCCTGGCAGAGTGCGATGTGGGCGGCGGGTGGACGATACGATCGGACGCGGAGAGCATCCTGCGTCGCCTCGGTGAGCGCGACGACATCATCAGGTCGCTGCACGCGGCCATGCGCGGCGCAGGCGGTGTATCGCCGGAGGCGGTCGAGCTGCACGAAGGGCCGCCCAGCCACACCGTGGTTGGTCGCCTGGTCGGACGACGCCTGTCCGACGATCTGGGCGATCGTCTGGCGGTGATCGTCGAGGGGCTCGACGGGCGCACGCACCACTTCAACATCGATGGCGATGGGGAGGAAATTGAAGGCGTTCCCGTCGGCGCCATCGTCAGTGTCGGGCCGCCGGGTCCACGCCCGGCAGACCGGACGATCGCAGAGAGGGCGAACGCCGAGAGCGGCATGTACAGGCCAAGCCAGCACCTCGCGGCCCGCATCGCCGAGGGTGGGCCGGAGCCGGAAGCCTTCGTCGAGACACACGTCCGGCGGCTGGAAGCGCTGCGTCGCCTTGGCGTGGTGGAGCGCATCGACTCCGACACCTGGTCCGTCCCTCCCGACTTCCTGCAACGGGTGCAGGCGACGGAAGGCCAGACAAGCCGACGCGCGATCATGCGGGTGCTGTCGCTGCTCGACCTCGACAGCCAGGTCGCGGCCGACGGCGCTACTTGGCTCGACCGCCAGCTGCTGCGCGGCGAAGCGGCGTTCGGAGATAGTCGCCTCGCCGGCGAGGTCCATGACGGATTGCGGGCGCGCGCGGACCGTCTGGTCGCCACCGGCGACGCCGAACGGTTGGAGAGCGGCGAGCTGAGGTTCCGGCCCGGGCTGCTGGCCCGTCTGCAGGCGCGTGAGGTTCAGGGCGCCGGCGCGCGGCTGGCGTCCGAGGTTGGTCTGCCATTCGCCGCCCTGGCCCCAGGTGAAGAGGTGTCCGGCGTCTACCGGCGTCGCGTGCAACTGGCCTCCGGCGCCTTCGCCCTGGTGGAGCGCAGCCAGGACTTCTTGCTCGTCCCCTGGCGTCCGGTGATCGAACCGCAGCTCGGCGGGACTGTGCGCGGCGTCGGCATGACCGGCGGCGGCTTCGACTGGCGCCTTGGCCGCGACCGCGGTCCGGGGATTTGATCTGCGACCTGGGAGATTGAGATGTCCGGCACGCGCGTGCTGTGGGGACAGGTCTTCGCTGTCCTTCTGGTGACCCTCGGCTTCGTTTGGGCGGCCACGGAGTGGACGGCCTGGAGGCTCGGATTCCAGGCTGAGCTCGGCTCGCCCTGGGTCCGGTTTCTAGGCCGGCCGATCTACCCGCCGCCGGCCTTCTTCGTCTGGTGGTTCGAGTTCGACGCCTACGCTCCGAAGATCTTCCTGCACGGGGCGGCCATTGCGGCGTCGGGCGGCCTCATCGGCGCCCTGATCGCCGTCGTCCTGTCGGTCATCCGGGCCCGGGAGAGCCGGTCGGTCACGACCTATGGATCGGCGCGGTGGGCGTTCGATCGTGACGTGCGTGCGGCAGGGCTTCTGCACGACCGCGGCGTGGTGCTGGGCGCCTGGCGCGGCCGCTACCTTCGCCACGACGGGCCTGAGCACATCCTCTGTTTCGCGCCGACCCGCAGCGGCAAGGGGGTAGGGCTGGTGGTGCCGACCCTCCTGACCTGGACCGGCTCGGTCATTGTCCACGACATCAAGGGGGAGAACTGGTCGCTGACGGCGGCCTGGCGCGCGAGCTTCGGGTCGGCGCTGCTGTTCGATCCCACCAATCCCGAGAGCAGCGCCTACAATCCCCTTCTTGAGGTGCGCCGCGGCGATGCCGAGGTGCGCGACGTCCAGAACATCGCCGACATCCTGGTCGATCCGGAGGGAGCGCTCGAACGCCGGAACCACTGGGAGAAGACCAGCCACTCCCTGCTCGTGGGCGCGATCCTGCACGTCCTCTATGCCGAGGTGGACAAGACTCTCGCCGGCGTCGCCAACTTCCTCTCCGATCCCGGCCGTCCGATCGAGGCGACCCTTCGGGCGATGATGAGCACCTTGCACCTGGGCGAACGGCCCCACCCGGTGGTCGCCGCCGCGGCGCGGGAGCTGCTCAACAAGTCGGAGAACGAGCGCTCGGGCGTGCTGTCCACCGCCATGTCGTTCCTCGGCCTCTATCGCGATCCAGTAGTGGCCAAGGTCACCGAGCGTTGCGACTGGCGCATCGCCGACCTGGTCGGATCCGAACGGCCCGTGAGCCTCTATCTGGTCGTACCGCCCTCGGACATCAGCCGCACGAAGCCCCTGATCCGGCTGATCCTCAATCAGATCGGCCGGCGACTGACGGAAGATCTGCAGGCGAGGGGCCGAAACCACCGCCTGCTGCTGATGCTGGACGAATTTCCCGCGCTGGGGCGGCTGGACTTCTTCGAGGGGGCCCTGGCCTTCATGGCGGGCTACGGCATCAAGGCCTTCCTGATCGCCCAGAGTCTGAACCAGATCGAGCGCGCCTACGGGCCGAACAACGCCATCCTCGACAATGCCCACGTGCGGGTGGCCTTCGCGACGAACGACGAGCGGACCGCAAAGCGGGTGTCGGACGCCCTCGGAACGGCCACCGAGCTCAGGGCCATGAAGAACTACGCCGGCCACCGGCTCTCGCCCTGGCTGGGACACCTGATGGTGTCGCGCCAGGAGACGGCGCGCCCGCTGCTTACGCCGGGCGAAGTGATGCAGCTGCCGGCGACCGACGAGGTCGTCCTGGTCTCGGGCTGTGCGCCCATCCGGGCGACGAAGGTGCGCTACTTCGTCGACCGCCTTCTTGCTAGGCGGGTGGGAAAGCCGCCGGCGCCGGCGAGGCTCGCGACGCCCTGGCCGTCAGGGTCTGTCGGGCCGGTAGGGGTGGAAGCGCCCTGGCCTGTGGTTCGCCGAACCGACAGGCACGCGGAGGGCGGCCTGAGGCTGGAGCCGGAGCTGCTCGCGCCGGACGCGCCTGAATCCCCGGCGCCGGACCTGCCCGAGTTCGCGGATTTCGACGACGACGGCGGACCGCCGATCCAGCCGGGGCTCGTGGATGAGCGCGACGCCTTTCGCCGCCGGTCCGGACTGGCAGCCCGCCAGGCATCCCTCGATCCGGACGATGGGATGGAGCTGTGAACTCTTCGTCGAAGGTCCGGATGAGCATCTACTTCGAGCCCGGCCTCATGCGGCAGGTGGCGCAGCTCGCGGCCAAGAAGCGATGGACCAAGTCCTCGGTCATAGAGGCGGCCGTCGCCTCGTTCTTTTCGGCGGACAGCGCCGAGCGGCAGGAGGCCGCGCTGTCCCGGCGGCTCGATCGGATTGGACGGCAGCTCGAGAGACTGGAGCGCGGCCAGCGGGTCGAGACCGAGGCCCTGGCGGTGTTCGTGCGCCATTGGCTCGTCGTGACGCCGCCGCTGCCGGCCTCTGCGCAGCCCGCCGCCCGAGCTTCAGGCCGAGACCGCTACCAGGCGTTCGTCGAGGCGGTCGCCAGGGAGATGGCCAAGGGTGGTGGTCTGCTGGCCGAAATCCAGGAGGATGTTGGACCGAGGGCCGAGAGCGAATGAGCGGCTGTCGCCCCTCGATCAGGCCACGCCCCCAATTTCGCGTTAAGCGTCCATGGCGCATCTTGGCGGCCCGTCCTCGAAGCGCTTATCTTCCTCCAATGACGACCAAGTATCGCAAGATTGAAACCGGCGCCGCCAAGGTGGTCCTGCGGAAGGGTAAGCGCGCGCGGTATAGCTACAGCTTCGGCGATGCCGTGCTGACGAACGACAAGGGACAGCAGGCTACTACGCCCGAGACGCTCGAGATGAGCCGCAAGGCCATGCGAGAGCTCGGTTGGCGCCTCCGCAAGCCAGGTGTGAAGCTGCGGATGGCCAAGGGTGTGCCGAAGTTCTACGTCGACGAGGGCAATCCCGATCTCATCGTTCGTGAGGTCGATGGCAAACAAGAACGCGGCACCTTCGAGGACGGCAAGTTCAAGGCCGTCGCGTGAACATCCTCTCGACCGCGGTCGACGCGGTCCTGGAGGTGCAGGTCGATTCTGGAAAGCCACTGGCGATCGTGCTCGCCGGCCACAACGGGTCGGGCAAGTCGACCATGTGGTACGACTATCTCGCACCGGCGCTCCACATACCTCTGATCAACGCGGATCGGATGATGTTGTCCATCCTGCCGGAGCCGAAGCCAAAGCTCCCGGCGTGGGCGCAGGAGCTGAGGGACACCAACCGCCAGTGGATGGGCGTCGCGCGCGAGAGCGTGGACTCCTTCGTGCTGAACGCCATGCGAGCCCGCGTCCCGTTCGCCTATGAGACCGTGTTTTCCCATTGGGTCGAGCATCCTGACGGATCGGTCGAGTCGAAGATCGATCGCATTCGAGAGCTGCAGGCGGCCGGCTACTTCGTCCTGCTGTTCTTTGTGGGTCTGGCTAACGTGGGGCTGTCGATTGGCCGGGTCCAGACCCGCTACGCCGGCGGGGGGCACGACGTGCCGATCGACCGGCTGGTCGAAAGGTTCCCCAAGACGCAGCGCGCGATCTCGCACGCAATACGGGTGGCCGACGCATCCATCCTTGTCGACAACAGCGCTGACGAGAAGAAGGCCTTCACGGTGGCCCACGTGCGGCAGTCGGGCGAATTGCTGTTCGACGTCAGGGCGTCCGGCGCCCCGCCCCGGCGCATCGTCGAATGGCTCGAGAAGGTTGCGCCGGAGCCGTGAACGGATAGCGACAGCGCTTTCGTTTCTTGTTGCGCGCAGGCGCACTACTACGCCCAAAGCCTTGTTGCGCCACGGAATTTGGCGGCCCTATTCAGTCGGCCGTCCACCGCGCGCCGATCATGGCTCCGGGGACGGGATCCCCCGGTGTGAACCGCCAGATCACCCTCACACAGTCCACTGGACGATCGGAAACCCTCGCGCGTAGCGCGCGCATGCTGCGCACGGCCCTTGGGCCCGCAATCGCTGCGTGGCTCGATGCCGACGACATCGTCGAGGTGATGCTGAACCCGGACGGTCGCCTGTGGGTGGACCGCCTCGGCGAAGGGCTGGTCGATACCGGAGCGCATTTGGGCTCGCAGGACGGAGAGCGGATCATCCGCCTCGTCGCCCACCACGTCGGCGTGGAAGCGCATCGGGATCGGCCGCGGCTGTCGGCCGAGCTTCCGGACGGCGGCGAACGTTTCGAAGGCCTGTTGCCGCCGGTGGTGGCCGGCCCCGCCTTCGCCATCCGCAAGCCGGCCGTGGCGGTCTTCACCCTGCTCGACTACGTCGCTCGTGGGGTCATGACCGCAGGCGAGGGCAGGGCGCTCGCCGAGGCTGTCGTCAGCCGCAAGAACATCCTCGTCGTCGGTGGCACGTCCACCGGCAAGACGACGCTGGTCAACGCCCTCCTGGCCGAGTTGGCCGGCTGTGGCGAGCGCATCGTCCTGATCGAGGACACCCGCGAGCTGCAATGCGCCGCGCCCAATCTCGTCGCTCTGCGAACGAAGGACGGGGTCGCGTCCTTGACCGACCTGGTGCGTTCGGCCCTGCGGCTGCGGCCTGACCGGATTCCGATCGGCGAAGTGCGGGGACCGGAGGCGCTCGACCTGCTGAAGGCCTGGGGCACCGGCCATCCCGGCGGCATCGGCACCCTGCACGCCGGCTCGGCCCTGGGCGCCCTGCGCCGGCTTGAACAGCTGATCCAGGAAGCCGTCGTCAGCGTGCCCCGTCCGCTGATCGCCGAGACCATCGATCTCATCGCCGTGCTCGCCGGCCGCGGCCAGGACCGCCGCCTGGCCGAACTTTCCGCCGTCGAGGGCCTCACCCCGGCCGGTGACTACCGGCTCGTCCCCGTTCTCTCTGGAGCAGACGCCTGATGTGCACGCCCACCCGCCGTGGCCTGGCCCGGCTGTCGATCGCCGCCGCCGCCAGCCCCTTGATCCTGCTCGCCCTGACAACCCCGGCCCTCGCGGCCGGCTCGTCCATGCCCTGGGAAGCGCCGTTGCAGAAGATCCTCGACAGCGTCGAAGGGCCGGTCGCGAAGATCGTCGCCGTCTGCGTGATCATCCTCACCGGCCTGGCCCTGGCGTTCGGGGAGACGTCCGGGGGCTTTCGACGCCTGATCCAGATCGTCTTTGGCCTGTCGATCGCCTTCGCCGCCTCCTCCTTCTTCCTGTCCTTCTTCAGCTTCGGCGGCGGGGTCCTGGTCTGATGGCCGCCGAAGCCGACATCCCGGGGTTCACGGCGCCGGTTCACCGCGCCCTCACTGAGCCCATCCTCCTGGCTGGCGCGCCGCGGGCCGTCGCCATCCTCAACGGCACCCTCGCCGCCGCGGTGGGCCTGGGGCTTCGGCTCTGGTTCGTCGGCCTGGCCCTCTGGGCCCTGGGGCAGTCGCTCGCGGTCTGGGCGGCCCGGCGCGACCCGCAGGTCATCGAGGTCGTCCGCCGGCACCTGCGCCTGCCGACCTGGTTCGCAGTTTAGGCGTTCGCCCCTTCTTCCTGAATTCGTTCGGAGTTTCCAATGTTCGACCTGCGAGAATATCGCCGGCGCGCGACCCTGCTTGCCGATTTCATTCCCTGGGCCGGCCTGGTGGCGCCAGGGATCGTCCTCAACAAGGACGGTTCGTTCCAACGGACTGCCCGATTCCGGGGCCCGGACCTGGACTCCGCCACGCCCGCCGAACTGGTGGCGGTCACGGCCCGGCTCAACAATGCCCTTCGCCGGCTGGGCTCGGGATGGGCGATCTACATCGAAGCCCAGCGCCAGCCGGCGGCGGACTATCCGCTGAGCGACTTCCCCGATCGGGTCTCCCGCCTGGTGGAGGCCGAGCGGCGCGCCCAGTTCGAGATGGAAGGGGCGCATTTCGAGAGCGCCTACCGTCTTACCTTCCAGCACCTGCCGCCGGCGCAGAGCGCCGGCTGGCTGGAAGGGTGGCTCTACGAGGGGCGGAAGGCGCGCGACATCGACTGGCGCGAGGCGCTCGGCGGCTTCGCGGACCGCACGGATCGGCTGCTCGCCCTCTTCGAAGGCTTTCTGCCGGAAGCGGCGTGGCTGGACGATGCCGCCACGCTCAGCTTTCTGCACTCGACGGTGTCGACGCGCCCCCAGGACGTGGCCGTTCCCGATGCGGCCGTTGGGCTGGATGTGCTCCTTCCCGACCAGCCCCTGGTCGGCGGCCTGGCGCCCCAGCTCGGTGATGCGCACCTGCGCGTGCTGACGGTGTCGGGGTTTCCGAGCCAGACCTGGCCCGGACTGCTCGACGAGCTTAACCGGCTGGCCTTCCCGTATCGCTGGTCCACGCGCGCCCTTTGCCTGGACAAGACCGACGCGGTCCGGCTGCTCGCGCGGATCCGCCGCCAATGGTTCGCCAAGCGCAAGTCCATCGCCGCCATCCTCAAGGAGGTGATGACCAACGAGGCTTCGATCCTCGTGGACAACGACGCAGCCAACAAGGCGGCGGACGCCGACGCCGCCCTGCAGGATATCGGGGCGGACCTGGTCAGCTACGCCTACGTCACCGCCACCGTCTGTGTCTGGGGTCAGGACGCGGCCACGGCCGACGCCAGGCTACGGTTTGTGGAGAAGACCCTGCAGGGACGCGACTTCACCTGCATGGTGGAGACGGTCAATGCGGTGGACGCGTGGCTCGGATCCCTGCCGGGCCATGCCTACGCCAACGTCCGCCAGCCGCCCATCTCCACGCTCAACCTGGCGCACATGGCGCCGATCTCGGCCGTCTGGGCCGGGCAGGCGCGGGACGACCATCTCGGCGGGCCCCCGCTGTTCTTCGCGAGAACGGACGGCGCGACGCCCTTTCGGTTGTCGCTGCACGTGGGGGACGTCGGCCACACCCTGGTCGTCGGGCCAACCGGCGCCGGCAAGAGCGTCCTGCTGGCGCTCATGGCGCTGCAGTTCCGGCGCTATCGAAGCGCCCAGGGCGCGGCACAGGTGTTCGCGTTCGACGCAGGCGGGTCAATCCGCGCGGCCGTGCTCGGCATGGGCGGAGACTTCCACGACCTCGGCGCCGCCGTCGGTGAGACGAAAGGGGGCGGGGCAAGCGTCGCCCTCCAGCCCCTGGCGCGCATCGACGACATCGCCGAGCGGGTGTGGGCCGCGGACTGGCTCGCCGGGGTCTTCGCCCGAGAGGGCTTGCTGGTTACCCCGGAGCTGCGCGAGCACGTCTGGAGCGCCCTCGGATCGCTGGCGTCGGCGCCTGCGGACGAGCGCACCCTTACGGGCCTGACGGTCCTCCTGCAGGCGCAGACCCTGAAGCGGGCGCTGGGCGCCTACACCCTTGCCGGCGCGTGGGGGCGGTTGCTCGACGCCGAGACCGAGCAGCTCGGCGGCGCCGAGGTGCAGGCCTTCGAGACCGAGGGGCTGATCGGCTCCGCCGCCGCGCCGACCGTGCTGGCCTACCTATTCCACGCCATCGAGCGGCGGCTGGATGGTCGGCCGACGCTGATCATCATCGACGAGGGCTGGCTGGCGTTGGATGACGCCACCTTCGGCGCCCAGCTGCGCGAGTGGCTGAAGACGCTGCGGAAGAAGAACGCCTCTGTGGTGTTCGCTACCCAGTCACTGGCCGACATCGAGGGCAGCGCCATCGCCGCCTCGATCATCGAGAGCTGCCCGACCCGCCTGTTGCTGCCGAACGACCGCGCGCTGGAGCCGCAGATCGCGGCCATCTACCGGCGCTTCGGTCTCAACGAGCGGCAGCTGGAGATCCTGAGCCGGGCGACGCCCAAGCGCGACTACTACTGCCAGTCGCGCCAAGGCAACCGGCTCTTCGAGCTCGGCCTCGGTCCCGTGGCGCTGGCGTTCTGCGCCGCCTCCTCCCGGTCCGATCAGGCCGCGACCACCGCCTTGCTGGAGGCGCAGGGCGCCGAGCGCTTCAGCGCGGCCTGGCTCGCGCACCGGGACCTTCCCTGGGCCGCCGACCTCGTCCGGGGCGGCCCGAACACCCTCCAAACCACCCTCGCAGAGGAGCGTGCTCGATGAGCCGTCGACTTGTCCTGTTGTCCCGCCCGATTGCCGCCGGCCTGGCCGCGATCGCCCTTCTCGCCGTCGCGCCGCCGGCCAGCGCCCAGCTGACGGTCTTCGATCCGAGCAACTACAGCCAGAACGTCCTCACAGCCGCCCGCGCCCTCGACCAGATCAACAACCAAATCACCGCCCTGGAAAACCAGGCGCAGATGCTGATCAACCAGGCCCGCAACCTGGCCAGCCTGCCTCAGAGCATCCTGGCGCCGCTGCAGGCGGAGGTCGCGCGCACACAGCAGCTGATCGGCGAGGCGCAGCACCTGGCCTACGACGTAGGCCAGGTCGACCAGGCCTTCTCCAGCCGTTACGGCGCGGTGAGCCTGTCGACCACGGACGCCGACCTCGTCGCCCGCGCCCAGCAGCGCTGGCAGGCGTCCGTGGCGGGGTTCCAGGACGCGCTCCGGGTGCAGGCCGGCGTCGTCGGCAACATGCCGGGCGCGAAGGACCAGATGCAGTCCCTGGTGACCTCGAGTCAGGGGGCGACAGGCGCACTTCAGGCCGCCCAGGCGGGCAACCAGCTCCTTGCCCTGCAGGCGCAGCAGTTGTCGGACATTGCGGCCCTGCTGGCCTCGCAGGGAAGGGCGCAGGCGCTCAGCGGCGCGGATCTGGCCTCGGCCCTCGCCGATGCCCAGGCTCGCCTTTCCCAGTTCTTCGGCGGGGCGGAAACCTACCAGCCGGGCTCGGTGGAGCTCTTCCACTGATGGGCTGGCCCGGACTCTTCAAGGACCGGCCGCACCGGCCCGAGCCCCAGGTCTTCGATCACGCCTGCCTGGCCGCCTTCCTGGTCGCCATCGGCATCATCGCCCTGCTGATCATCAGCGCCGCCTGGCTGCAGGCGGCGGGCCGGGACGACCCGGCAACGGATCGGGCGGAGGCCTCGTCCAGCGCGCTCGACCATTGCCGGACCAAGGGAACCGCCGCGGGCGACGATCCGACTTGCCGCGCGGCCTGGGCGCAGGCCCGCCGCGCCTTCTTCCAGGGCCCGGAGGTCAGCCCATGAACCCGGGGATCGTCGACCAATTCCTCGACACCTTCAGCCGCTATATCGACTCAGGCTTCGGGCTGGTGGGCGGCGATGTCGCCTGGGTTTCCACCACTCTTGTCGGC
This sequence comes from Caulobacter sp. KR2-114, assembly GCF_049446115.1. Taxonomy (NCBI): domain Bacteria; kingdom Pseudomonadati; phylum Pseudomonadota; class Alphaproteobacteria; order Caulobacterales; family Caulobacteraceae; genus Caulobacter; species Caulobacter sp. KR2-114. Next base: position 157,735 of record NZ_JBMSEC010000001.1, on the reverse strand, counting down.
ATCGACGTCACCCTGGCCGCTGTCTTCTGGGCGTGGTCGCCCGGTGAGGAGGTACTGGCGAGGCTGATCAAGAAGACCCTCTATGTGGGCTTCTTCGCCTTCCTCCTCTCCAACTTCAACGCCCTGGCCAAGGTGGTCTTCGAGAGCTTCTCGGGGCTGGGCCTGAAAGCGGCCGGCGGCGGCATGTCCGCCTCGGACTTCCTGCATCCGGGAAAGCTGGCCCAGGCGGGCATCGACGCCGGCAAGCCCCTGCTGCAGGCAGCCAGCGAACTCTGTGGCTTCCCCGGCGTCTTCGAGAACCTGATCCAGATCCTTCTGCTGCTGGTCGCCTTCCTGATCGTGGTGATCGCCTTCTTCGTCCTCGCCGTGCAGCTGTTCGTCTGCCTGATCGAGTTCAAGCTGGTCACCCTGGCCGGCTTCGTCCTGGTCCCCTTCGGCCTCTTCGGGCGCACGGCCTTTCTGGCCGAGAAGGTGCTCGGAAACGTCGTGGCCTCGGGCGTGAAGGTCCTCGTGCTGGCCGTCATCGTCGGCATCGGCTCGACCCTGTTCAGCCAATTCACCGACCCTTCAGGTGCGCCGGGGACCCAGCCGGACCTTGAAGCCGTGCTCAGCCTCGCCCTGGCCGCCCTGACCTTCCTGGGCCTGGGCATCTTCGGTCCGGGCATCGCCAACGGCTTGGTCTCCGGCGCGCCACAGCTGGGCGCCGGCGCCGCGGTGGGCACGGCCGCGACGGTCGCTGGAGTCGCTATGGCCGGCGCCGCTGGGGTGCGCGCCATCGCCGGTGGGGTTGGAGCCGCGGCCTCTATGGGGCCGCGGGGTGGGGCAACCCCGCCAGGCGGGCCGGGTCCGTCAGGCGGCGGGAGCTCGCCCCCGCCCAGCGGCCCGTCGCCAGCGTCGCCGGCCGCCCCATCGGCGCCGGCCAACGACAACGCAGGTCCATCCAGTGGCAGTGGATCGGCGGGCGGCGCGCCGGCCTGGGCCAGCGACTATGACCGCGGCGACGTCGACCGATCTGCCGGGGAGGCGGGCACGGATTGGGCGCACGTCGCCCACGGCGCCGGCATGGCCGCCCACCACCTCCAGTCCAGCGATCAGGCCGGCCACAGCCAGGGGCCTGACCTGGACGGCCCCGAAGACTGAACCGCCCCAAGCAAGGAGTGTCGCATGACCCCATTCCGCCGATCCGGCGTGCGCTTCGGCGCGACCCCGGTCCCCGAAACCCCCTACCAGAAGGCTGGTCAGGCCTGGGACGAACGCATCGGCTCCGCCCGTGTGCAGGCCCGCAACTGGCGCCTGATGGCCTTCGGCAGCCTGCTTCTCAGCGGCGGCCTCGCCGCCGGCATCGTCGCCCTGACCCTGCGAGGGTCGATCACCCCATGGGTGGTCGAGGTCGATCACCTTGGCGAGGCAAAGGCGGTTGCTCCCGCCGCGGACGGATACCGGCCCACCGACCCGCAGATCGCATGGCGCCTGGCCCGGTTCATCGAGGCCGTTCGTGGCCTGCCCGCGGACCCGGTGGTGCTGCGGAACGCATGGCTGTCGGCTTACGATCTGGTGACCCAGAACGGCGCCCTGTCCCTGGCGGACTACGCCCACCAGGCCGACCCCTTCTCACTGGTCGGTAAGTCCCAGGTGGCGGTCGACGTCACCAGCGTCTTGAGAGCGTCGCCCTCCAGCTTCCGCGTGGCCTGGGCCGAGCGCCACTATGCCGGCGGTCAGCTGGTCGCAACCGAACATTGGACCGCGATCCTCACCGTCGTCCTGCAGCCGCCGCGCACCGCTGACGCCCTGCAGAAGAACCCCCTAGGCATCTTCGTCGACGCCATTTCCTGGTCAAAGGACCTCTGAACATGATCCCGCTCTTCCTCGGCGCCGCGGCAGCGGCGCTCGCTCCCTCGGCCGCGCCGGTCGGAACGCCCCTCCCGCCTGAACCTGCGTCCGCGCCGGCGATCCTGGCGGCGAAGCCGGCAGCTGGCCCGTACAAGCCCAGGCTCCTCTCTCCCGCGGCGGTGGCCGTCGCCCGGGCGAATGCGGGGGCGCATCTGTCGCCGGCGGGCGGCGCCTCGCTGATGGCGCGGATGGTCTACCCCTACGCGGAGGGAGCGCTGTTCGACGTCTATGCCGCGCCGGACCGCGTCACCGACATCGTGCTGCAGCCGGGCGAGACCCTGGTCGGGACCGGTCCGGTGGCGGCCGGCGACACGGTGCGCTGGATCATCGGCGACACGGAGAGCGGGTCAGGCGCCTCGCGGCGCATCCACATCCTCGTCAAGCCGACGCGGCCGGACCTGGCCACCAACCTGGTCATCAACACCGACCGCCGGACCTACCACCTCGACCTGCACGCCACCGGTCGGGTTGCGATGTCCGAGGTGTCGTGGCGCTACGCCGACGATGCGCTGGTGGCGATCCGTCGGCCGCCGGCGGCGGTCGCCGAGCCGGCGACCAAGCCGGCCGTCGCCGAGGCGGCTATCGACCTCGGCCTCCTGAACTTCGGCTACCGGCTGGAGGGGGACAAGCCTTTATGGCGTCCCCTGCGGGTCTTCGATGATGGCCGCCAGGTGGTCATCGACTTCCCCGAGGCCGCGGGGGCCGTCGACCTGCCGCCGCTCTTCGTCCTGGATGGCAAGACGGCGGTCCTGGTCAACTACCGCATGGTGGGTCGCCGGATGGTGGTCGATCATCTCTTTCAGGTCGCCGAACTGCGCCTGGCCGGCGCCAAGGGGCGAGCGCAGGTCGTGCGTATTGCCCGCCTGGCGGGAGGCCGTTGAATGGCCATCGATCGAGAAGCGCCAGGAGGATCGGATCGCCCGATCAGCCTGCGCGCCGGCCGCCCGTCCGTCGTCCGGCTTTCGCGTCGTGTGCTGATCGGCGCCGCTGCGGCAGCCGCCCTGGCTGTGGCGGGCGTGGTCGGATGGGGTCTGCTTGCGAGACCTCCCACGGCGTCGGGCCTGGCGGAGTTTTCCACCGCGCCCCCGCCGCCTGAGCGTCTCAACGCGCTGCCAAAGGACTATGCCGCCGCCGGCGACATTCCCAAGCTTGGACCGCCGCTGCCGGGTGACCTGGGGCGGCCCGTGCTGTCCGCCCAGACGGCTCTGCCGGCGGCCTCGTCCGCGACGGCCGCGTCCGCAACCGGCAGTGCGCTCGATCAGGAGCGCCAGGCCGCGCGGACCAGCCACCTCTTCGGCCCGACCGGGCAGGCTTCGGTGGCGGCGTCCGTCCTGGCGGCGCCCGCCCTTCCCATCACGGAGGCCGGCTCGCCAACCTCGCCGAGGACGGGGGGCGGCCTGCTGGACCAGCCCCCCGATCGCCGGACCGTGAGCCCGGACCGCCTGACAACGCCGGCATCGCCATACGCTCTGCAGGCCGGTGCGGTCATTCCGGCGGCGCTGATCACCGGCATCAGGTCCGATCTTCCCGGGGCGGTGACGGCTCAGGTTACGGAGGACGTCTATGACAGCGTGAGCGGCCGCTACCGGCTCGTGCCCGCTGGATCCAGGCTCGTCGGTCGATACGAGAGCCAGGTCTCGTTCGGCCAAAGCCGTGTCCAGCTCGTATGGACCCGACTGCTTCTGCCGAATGGCCGGTCCGTGGCGCTGGAGAACCTCCCCGGCGGCGACGCATCGGGATTCTCAGGGCTGCAGGACGAGGTCGATCACCACTGGCGGGCCTTGTTCGCTGCAGCGGCCGTTACCAGCCTCCTGAGCGTCGGAACGGAAGTCCAATCGACCGGCTCGGAGACCGACCTTGCGATGGCCCTCAGGCGCGCCGGGGCCGACTCCGCCAACCAGGTCGGTCAGCAGGTCGTCGGCAAGACCCTGTCGATTCCACCCACCCTGACGATTCGGCCGGGCGCGGCGGTGCGGGTGATCCTGAATCGCGATCTCGTCCTCGAACCCTATGGAGCATGACCATGACGAAGCTGAAGCTGTCCGAGATCGCGGACGACACCCCGGTCAAGGTCACCCTCGAACTGCCGGCCGCGCTGCATCGCGACCTGGTCCGCTACGGCGAACTGCTGGGGGAGGGGACGGGGCGCGCCGTCGAGCCGGCGAAGCTCATCACGCCGATGCTGGCGCGATTCATCGCTACTGATCGTGGGTTTGCGGCGGCGCGCCGCCGATAGGGCTTCAGGGGGGGGCGGCGGTTACTGAAATCCAGCGGGCCGCGCTCGAGAGAGCTTTCCTTGAAGAAGGTGTGGCCAGCCGTGCCGGCCACCTGCTGAAGTCCGCGAGTCGCCCGCTGCGGCGGTTCATCTGAGCAGGTTGCAGATCAACGACGAAAGCACGCCCGAAACGATGGCCCCGACGATCAGACCTGAGGCAAAGGCGCCGTGACGCTGCCACCACTGTCGCCGCGCCCGCACGCGTTGCGCGCGATCCAATCGTCCTGCCCGAGCCATGCCGGATGTCTGCCGAAGACAGATTGAGGCGGCAAGCGGCAATTGCCTCCGATGCCACATCCCTGCCAAGCCGCCCTTTTCGGGCCGGTGATGGTCCGGGTCAGGCTGTTTCGAGCCCACCACTGAATAGTTCTGGCGGCCGCGGTAGACCTCGGCTTTGATGCAACCCAGGGCAGGGGAGGCGTCATGCTCAAAGGGCTCGCGGGGGGACTTCTGTTTCTGGTTCTGAGCGCCACGCCGGCTTTGGCGGTCAGCCGCCAGAGCGGATCTGACGACTATGTCTGTTCTCATGGGCGACCGGAGGCAGACGCAACGCAGGAGGCTTGCGCGCGCCTCCATGCGACGGGCAACGAGCCGGTGGAAGATACGGCGCCAACGCCCGAACCGGTGGCTCCATCCGGGCCTGCAGAGTTCCAGCGCGGTCAGGCCGATCGCGCACGCTATGAGGCTTGGTTCCATGGGCTCGCCGGCGAGACGCTAGCGGGGGCCAGCTACTGGGAAGCCAACCGCAGTGTTTCGGGACATTCGCCGTGCGATGCCAGCGGCGTTCCGTCAACGGGCGCGGAATGGACCCGGGGGTGCTTTGCAGCGCGTGATCAACTCGCGGACCCTGACAGGCGCAGGCTGAGTTCTCCGGAATATCGCTACGGCTGGAACCATCCGACGGCAAATGTGGATACGAGCCGGGCGCCGCCGGCTCCGCCAGGGGGCGAGGCGACGACCCCAGCCGTACCTGACGCCGCGACGTCGGCTGCAAGCAGCGATACCGGTGCGCCGGCCGCGTCCCCCTCCGCCGCGACCACCACGCCGCCCGGCGGATATACCGGCCTTGCCGCCGTCGGACTGCTGGTCATCGTCCTCATCGTTCTGGGCTGCGCCGCGGTCTACTTCCTGCCGACCCTGATCGCGTTCGGGCGGCGCAAGCGCAACGCCGGCGCCATCCTCGCTCTGAACCTCTTCCTGGGCTGGACCCTGCTGGGCTGGGTGCTTGCCCTGGTCTGGAGTCTGACGGTCGATCCTCCCGCCCAGCTAGGGCTAGGGTCGGCCTAACGCCCGTGCCGCCACGCGATCCCACCTCGTCCTATCTGCGGCGTTGGCTGGCGAAGGTCGGCTTGGCGCGCGGGCCTGTTCTGGACCTGCCGGGCGGCCACGGGCGCCATACACGATGGCTGCTGTGTGCCGGCCATTCGGTCATCTCGGCCGACCTTGAGCCTCAGCGCATGGTCCAACTCGCGGCGCTGTCCGGCGCTTGTTCGGGATTCTTCGGCGCCGTCGTCCTGGACGCGAACAAGACGCTGCCGTTTCAGGAGAAGACGTTTGTCGGCGCGGTGGTGACCGACTTCGTATGTGCTCCCCTTCTGCAGGACATCGCGGGGGTGTTGCAACCGGGCGGGTGGCTCTTGTTCGAGACTTTCGCGAACCGGGGTGAGAACTGGCGTCAGCTGCCGGCGCCCGGCGAGGTCGAGCGCCAATTGCGGGAGCGGTTTGTGCTTGAGGACTACCGCGAGGGGGCGGCGGGGCCAGAGCGGACGGCCGTCACCGTAAAATGCTTCGCCCGCCTCAGGGCGCCGTAAGGGTCAGACCAGGATGGGAGCGAGACCGCGGCTGAGGCGCGGCCGGCCGGTGGAAAAGAAGCCGGCGCAGCGGTCCTTCGCCGTGCAGGGGCCACAGGTCTCAGGGTAGGCGTTCTTCCAGTCCGAGATCGACCGGACTGCGAAGCGCCTGGCCGGTTCGGGAAGCAGGCAGAGCGGCAGGTTGTAGATCGAGACGCGAACGCGGGCCGCGTCGAGGATGTCTACCGCCTCCGCGAGCTCGTCTTGGTAGTCGAGCGGATCGATCCAGAGCTGGGCGTCGTTGGCGATGGCGAAGCCCGTGTTCTCCAGGCCCATCAGGGCGACGTGGTCCACGAAGGGGAGATTGCGGGCAAGCCAGGCGCAGGTCTGGCGAAGGCGTGGCGCGGTGAGGGCGTGGAGGACGACGCGGACCTCGACCCTCTGGCCGCGGTCCTTCAGGCGCAGGATGCCGAGGATCGTTTCGTCGAAGGCGCCGCGTGCCTGGACGACCTGATCGTGGATCTGGTCGACCGCGCTGTAGACCGGAATGCCCACGGACAGCAGGGGGTGTTCCAGAGCCGCCCAGGCGTTCGTCACCGCCGTGTCTGCAAAGGCGCGCCCGTTGGAAAGGACGTGAACGGCCGTCTGCGGCAGGAGTGTCTTGGTCTTCTCGACGACGCCAATGAACCGGCCCGCTTCGGTGAGGGGTTCGCCGCCGGTAAAGGTGATCGCCGGCGTGGCTGGGTCGATCAGCGAAAGCGCCTCCACGATCTCGTCCAGCAGCCAGCCATCATCGACGTCCTTGGGCGGTTGGGAGCACATCAGGCAGTAGTTGTTGCAGCGCTCGGTCACCAGGAAGGCGTTGTGCCGGGATTGCTGGCGATAGAGCACCCGCAGCCGGCCTGAGCGGATGTCGAGTCCGACGACGTCGCCTTCGGTCAGGTGTGCGAAGGGCTGTCCAGGCCGAACCACGTCGAGCGGGATGTCGGCGTCTGGCGCTTCGGACGCGACCACGGCCTGCGAGAACCCATGGGCCGCCGCCAGATCCCAATCGGCGGCTGTCCGGATGAGCGCCGCGTCGTGGGTCGGAACGGTAGGACCCTCGCCAGGTGCGCGGAGCCGCAGGACCCGCCGTGGTCGCGACGGGTCGGCGAACGCGAGACCCTGGGCCCTTCCGGAGAGCACCAGCGGGGTCATTGCGCCCATCGCCGCAGGATCGCGGCGTCCTCCGGCGAATGGTGCAGCAAGTCGAGAATGTGTGTGAGCACCCCCTTCTGTCGGGCGCAGAAATCCGACAGCGGCTTGATGCCGACGACATCGCCCTGGGTGGCGTGGTGGTAGACGGGATCGGCGCCGCAGTGGGGCTCGAACACGCACGACGAACACATCGGCGCGCACTGCGTCAGGGTCTCGCCGACCATGTCGACCAGCTTGTCCGAGAGGATCAGCGAGCGGTAGTCGTCTTCCCCCAGCCGGCCCAGCTCGAAGGTGTTGTCGCCGGTCTCGGCCAGCATCCGCGCCTCGTCGGAGGCAAAGACGCGGCCGTCGTAGTTGTAGACCAGGGCCCCGAGGCCGGTCCCCGCCGGGCTGCGCAGGTCGACGAAATTCACCGGCTTGTCGGTCAACAGGCGCCGCATCAGGAGCGCCGTGTAGAACTCCGGAAAGTGCCGGCCTCGCCTGTTGAGCTTAAGGATGTAGTCAAGCCCGCGCTTGTAGAACTCCAGCCATTCGGTCTGACCGTAGCGCTGGTAGAGCTTGGTCTTCACCGCAAAGCCGTACGGCGACAGCGGGCGCAGGAAGACGCCGTCGAGGTCCAGACGGACGTATTCGTCGATGATCTCCTCGACCCGGCCAAGGCTTGCCGCCGTGGTCGTCATCAGCGCGCCGACGTGATCGCGACCCAGGTAGTCCTGTACCCGCCGAATGCCCTCGGTTGCCAGGGCATGGCTGTCGCCGCCGGGACGGGGCCGGTTGCGGTTGTGCAGGTCGGCTGGCCCGTCCACTGAGGTAGAGATCAAGATCCCATGCGCCTTGCAGAAGGCCAGCACCTCGTCGGTGAGGAGCGCGAGGTTCGTCGTGATGACGAAGCCCAGGGTCTTGCCGCGCTCGGCGGCAGCCGCTTCCGCGAGGGGGACAAAGGTCTTGATCAGGTCGAAGTTGAGGAGCGGCTCGCCCCCTTGGAACTCGATCTTGATCGCCGGGGAGGGGGCGCAGAGGGCGACCTCCAGGCCAGCCATCGCGGTGGACAAGTCCATGTCGTAGCGATCGCGATCGACGCTGCGGCGGGAGACTTGGCAGTAGGGGCAGGAGTGCTCGCAGCGCAGGGTCACCACGAAGATGTGGAGGGGTGTGGCGGCGCGTAGGAAGGCGAGGCGACTGCGCACCCGCATGGCCAGAAGCTGCAGCGGGGCTGATTGTCCTTCGCGGTGGACCAGCAGGGACTCGCAGGCGCGCTCGTAGAGGCCATCGCCCGGACGAAGCTCCAGCGCGGAGAGACGATCGAGCTCGTAGTCGGTGAGCTCGACCATGTCGCCGGCCATGTTGGAAACCAGCACGCGACCGTCCAGCAGCCGCTCGAAACGAAACGGCAGGAGCCGAAGGGCGCCGGCGGGCGGTGCGAAGGCCTCGGCGGGCTCGAACTTGGACATGCGCGCTTACGCGCCGCTATCTGCGGCCAGCGCCCCGAAGGCCAGGGCCAGGATCAGGTTGCGCGTGCCCTCGGTCTTCGCCTCGATCCGCGCGCGCAAGTTCTCGTCGGTGACCAGGTCCAGGAACTCGGCGCGGAGGTTCCGATCGGCGCGGCCCTTGGCCCTGATCGGTGTCAGGCGGCAGACCAGTTGGTGTCCGTCCTGGCCGATCTGGCAGGCAGCCCGGCCGATCATTCTGTAGGCCGCCGCCTGCAGCGGTTCGAGCGCCTGCGTGGCCGTCGAGAACGCGACGACGATGTCCTCGTCCAGACTAGAAGCGGCTGGAGGCGTGGGAGGCATGCGAGGCGTGGGAGGCGTGCGAAGCATGGGAGGCATGCGACGTGTGGTCGGCGACCGCCATGCCCGCGGCGTTGTCGCGCACGGTGAAGCTCATCAGGTCGCCGCCCACCGGCAACTTGACCTGCGCGTTGCCGCCCGGGTTGGCGGAGTGCGTGTCGATCGTTGGAGTCGCATCGGCGACCTGCGGCGCGACGGCCGGCGCCACGAGGGCCGCCAAGGCGGTGGAGACGGCCATTGCGGAACGCGACTTGCCCATAAACACCTCCCAGCTAAGTCTCAGGAATGTAGCAATGCGAGTGCAAATATGTCCAGCGCAAATTCAACTCAAGTGCGAGCAGGGTGTTGGGGGCAACCGCGCACGGATCGGTCCTGTCGAACATCGCTCGGCGCCTCGGTCGCGCGCCAACGCTAGGTCCCGCCAGGACTCCGCAGGCCCAGTGAACCTGCGAAGCCGATTTTGAGCTTAGACGAGGCTCCTCGTAGCGCTAGTGCGCCGCGTTCCGCCGTTGCCGAACGGGCTCCTCGCGCTGCTGTCTCTGCCTGACGAGGAACGGGGCGGCCGCCACCATGGTTGCGACGAAGTTCTAGGGCATCTCGTCGAGAGGCCAGGTCGCAGTCTCCTACCACTGGGGTCGAAGCGGGCCCCGCAAAAAGGTCTTCATTTCGCCAGCTAGGTCGGCGTGACAACCGCCTGCACCAGATCAAGACTGCCGCCGACTAGCTAGCTTACCGCCAACCCAAGCAAGCCGGTGGCGATAGCCGACCTTGCGACGTCGGTCGGCATGAGTCTGACCTCTTTCATCGCCACTTCGGGGCGGTCACGGGCTTCAGCCCGCCGGCCTTCCAGCGCCAGATGCGCCGGTTGCAAGCGCAGCGCCTGCTACGGGCAGGCGGCGGCTCTGGGTGAACCCCTTCGCGAACTGTCCTTCCGGCGCGATCCATGCGTCGGGCGTGAACTCAAGGAAATGAAAGCGTCCGTTGGAGAGCCTTCCATCCACGCGGCAGTCGCCCTAGGCGCCATATAGATAGAGGAACCGTTCCAGCGCGGCCTAGTCCCCCAGGGCATCGCTTGAGCGCAGCCCGACGCACTGGCAGCTCTTCGCTAAAGGCTAGGCCGCGATCGTGCCTTGCGACGAAGCGAGGAGCCTAGTCACCCACAGGTTCCACTTGCGCATCGCAGCCCGCTTCTCCGGCATATAGGTCCAACGGTCATAGTTCTTCGAACTCACATCCTGCAGGGCATGGTTCTGCAGCCGATCGCGGATCTCTTTCGACAAGCCGGCCTTGCCCGCGAGGGTCTTCCAGGTCCGGCGAAGGTCGCGATTGGTGACGTGCGGAATGACGCCGGTTCCCCGCTGCCGCCAAATGAAGCTGTAGAGCGTGCCTGGTGTGACGGGGCGGCTCGGGTCCTTGGCGCTCGGGAAGAACCAGCCAAACTCGTTGGGTGTGATGGAATCCAGCAACTCGGCGACAATGTCAGGGACGGGGATCGCGTGGGGCTTCTCGTTCTTGGTCTTCGACCAGTCGATGATGCGTTCAGCCGAGTCCCACTGGCTTTCGTGGAGCGACGCTATCTCCTCGACGCGTTGGCCAGCCAGCATGATCACCTGCACGGCTCTCGGATAGGATGGATGAACAGGGGTGCTGGGCATTTCGAGCCACCGATAGAGCTGGACGAACTCTGCCTCTCTCAGCCATCGCGTGCCAGGCGTTTTTGGCTCGGTCGGAATCCCCGCGGCCGGATTGTAGGTGAGGCGAAAGCGTCGCTCCGACTTGCTCCGGTAGTCGTGCTCCGACTTCATGCCCCAGCTGAACGCCGATCGGATGTGGGATCTCACGTGATCGGCCATCTGCCTGGCGCCGCGTTCAAAGATCGGCCTGATGCACTCGACGATCTCATCCGGCTCGATGTCTCTGGCGGGACGGCTGCGACCGAGCGTATCGACGACCTTGTTGAGGCTCTTTTCCACGTCGTTCCACGACGATTTGTCGTTCGCCTTCAAATGGGCGACGTAGGCGGCGAATAGATCCTCCACAGTGCCGGGTCGCACGTCGCGCACGATCTTGATGCTGCGGCGCTTTTGAATGGCCGCCCCATAGTCACGCGCGAACACCTCACGCGCCTCGCTGAGGGACATCGACGGATAGGCGCCGAGCTTCTTCTTGACCCGCTTTCGATCGCGCCATTGCTGGGCCATCCAATCGGCGGTGACCCGGGTCGGCATACGCCGTATCACCAACACCAGACGTCCCGTCCCATGGCCTTCACCGTCGATGAGCACGGTTTCCTTGATCGTCGTTTTGACCCGCTTGATCGCGCGGCGGATCTCTCCGTCGGTCAGACTGGGCATGTCACGCTTCCGATTTTGAACTGGGGGCGCAGTCGCGCCAGGGGGCGGCGACTGGGCTCTGATCGGTCTTCGGACCCTTCAGAGCCGCCGATCATTTTCGATCTTCGCTTTGTTCGCGACAAGTGAAAAAATATTGATGATTCAAGGTGCTTAGCCGGGATCGTGCGGGATTAAAAAGGCCGCTTACGGATCATTATGCACCAGGATCACCGCGCTGGCCGACAGCTCCAGCGCCCGGCGCATCACCTCGCGCGGATAGACGGGCGCATGGTCCACCGTGCCGTGGTTCATCACCTCATCGGCGATCAGCTGGTTCTTCTTGTCCAGGAACAGCACGCGGAACTGCTCGCGGCCCTCGTGCGCCATGGCCGCCTTCACATAGGCCAGCAGGGCGCTCCAGCTTGCGATCATCGGGCGGCGCGCCACCTCGCCGCGGCCGATGCGCAAGGTCGCCTCCTGCACCAGCTTCAAGTCCAGCGCCACCGCCTCGCCGACGCCCTTGACCGCGGTCAGCTCCGCCAGGCTGGCGCCGAACACCGCCGCCAGGCCCCCGAACCGCGCCAGCAGGGCCTTGGCCAGCGGCTTGACGTCGCCGCGCGGCAGGCTGCGCGCCAGCATCAGCTCCAGCAGCTCGTAGTCGGGCAGGGCGTCCAGCGCCTTGGCGGCCCGCGCCCGCAGCCGCTCGCGGTGGCCGAGCGCCGCCGGCGGCGGGCGGTCAGGCGTCTTCGCGCGGTGGGGCTGCGGGGGCTCGGGCGCCGGCGATGCGGGCCATAGACCGGCCTCCAGCAGCGGCAGCTCCTCCACAGCCTCTCTCGTCGATCGCGGCATGGCGATCAATGTTCTTTATTTGTTCGTGCTTGGCAAGGGGTTCGCCCAAGCGCTCCGCCCCGGCGTGCGAAACGTCAGGGCGCGTGTCAGGCGCCCAGGATCGCCGGCTGGAACAGGCCGGCCGGCGAGGCGGTGAACACCTCGTAGCCGTCGGCGGTGACGCCCACCGAGTGCTCGCACTGGGCCGACAGCGACTTGTCGCGGGTGACGGCGGTCCAGCCGTCGTTCAGCACCTTCACCTGGTGCTTGCCCAAGTTCACCATCGGCTCGATGGTGAAGAACATGCCTTCCTTCAGCACCTCGCCGGTGCCCGGATGGCCGAAGTGCAGCACGTTGGGCGAGTCGTGGAACACCTTGCCCAGGCCGTGGCCGCAGAAGTCCTTGACCACGCTGCAGCGCATGGACTCCACGTATGACTGGATGGCGTGGCCGATGTCGCCCAGCCGCACGCCCGGCTTGACCAGCGCCAGGCCGCGGTTCAGCGCCTCATAGGTGATCTCCACCAGCCGGCGCGCCCGCGGCGCGACCTCGCCGACGCCGTACATGCGCGAGGTGTCGCCGTGCCATCCGTCGACGATCACCGTGACGTCGATGTTGGCGATGTCGCCCTCGCGAAGGGTGCGATCGCCGGGAATGCCGTGGCAGACCACGTGGTTGGGCGAGATGCACACGGTGTGCGAATAGCCGCGGTAGAACAGGCAGGCGGGCAGGGCGCCGTGGTCTAGCACGAACTCCCGCGCCAGGGTGTCGAGCCGCTCGGTGGTCACGCCGGGGACCACATAGGGGATCAGCATGTCCAGGCATTCGGCGGCCAGGCGGCCGGCCCGGCGCATGCCTTCGAAGCCTTCCGGCCCATGCAGCTTGATGGTCTCGGTGCGGAAGTCGGCTTCGATGACGTCGTTGTCGAGGGACATAGGCGGTCTCGGGTGGCTCTCGGGTCAGGCCGGCGCGTGGATCCAGGGAATCCGGTCGGCGAGGGTGATGGCGGTCGGACTTATGTCGCAACGATAGCACAGAACTTCAACGCCCGCCTGCGCCGCCGCGGTCAGCCCGGCGGCATAGGCCGGGTCCAGCTCGGCGCAGGCGGCGAAGCGGTCGCAGTCGGTGCGCTGGATGACGAAGAACTGCACCGCCCGGGCGCCGCCCGCCACCTCGCGCGAGAGTTCCCGCAGGTGCTTCGACGAGCGCGCGGCCACGCAGTCCGGAAACTCCGCCAGCGACCCCTCGCGGCGCAGGTGCACGTTCTTGACCTCCAGCCAGCACGGCGGCCGGTCCGGCGCCTCCAGCAGGAAGTCCACCCGGCTGGCCTCGCCGAAGCGTACCTCGCGCCGGTGGCTCGTATAGCCGGCGACCTCGGGGATGGCGTTCGCGGCCAGGGCCTCGGCGACGATGCGGTTGGGGTGCAGGGTGTTGATCCCCGCCAGGCCGCCGTCGACCTCGACCAGCTCCAGCGTCCACGGCAGCTTGCGCTTGGCTCCGTCCGCCGCCGACACCCAGGCCCCCAGGCCCGGCGTGTTCAGCCCCAGCATGGCGCCGGGGTTCGGACAGTGGGTGGTGATCTCGCGCCCGTCGTCCAGCACGACGTCGGCGAAGAAGCGTTTGTAGCGCTGGACCAGCCGGCCGTGCGCCATCGGTTGCGGCAGAAGCATCCGCGGCCTATGCCGTGATTGAAGGGTCCAGGTCCAGAACCGTCCGCCCCGCAAGGGATCGGCGAGGGAAGTCAGCATGTCCGACAGCGATCGCGTCACCGCCGCCGTGATGATCATCGGCGACGAGATCCTCTCGGGCCGCACCCAGGACACCAACCTGCGCGACATCGCCAGATACCTGGCGACCTATGGCGTCGACCTGGCCGAGGCGCGGGTGGTGCCGGACGTCGAGGACGAGATCGTCGAGACGCTCAATCATCTGCGCGGCCGCTACGACTATGTGATCACCACCGGCGGCATCGGCCCGACGCACGACGACATCACCGCCGACAGCGTGGCCAAGGCGTTCGGCGTGGCGCTGTACGAGCACCCCGACATCCTGGCGATGATGCAGGCGCGCTGGCAGGGCGAGCTGAACGCCGCGCGCCGGCGCATGGCGCGGGTGCCCGTGGGCGGCGACCTGGTGAAGAACCCGGTGCAGGGGCCGCCCGGCTTCACCATCGGCAATGTGTTCGTGCTGGCCGGGGTGCCGGCGATCATGCGCGGCATGCTCGAGGACGTCGGCCCGCGCCTGCGCACCGGCAAGGTGGTGATCGCCCGCACGGTGCGGGTGGAAGGCACCGGCGAGGGGGCGATCGCCGCCCCGCTGGAGGTTCTCGCCAAGGCCCATCCCGCGCTGTCGCTGGGCAGCTATCCGTTCTTCGGCCCCGAGGGCTACGGCTCCAACCTGGTGATCCGCGGCCGCGACCAGGCGGAGGTGGAGACCACCGTCGACGAACTGGTCGCCGCCCTGGAGGGCATTGGCGCCAAGACCATCCGCATGGAGGCCGGCGCGGAGGCGTGAGGGCGCGGCTCCTCGCCCGGTCTCAGGCCCCCTGTTTTCGGCCGCTGATCTTCAGGCGCTGACGGCGGCCAGCCCGGCAGGCACGTCCAGCAGCGCCGCGCCGACCTGCGCCATCACGGCGGCCAGCTGTTTCTGGTTGGCGACCCCAACCTTGCGCAGCAGCGCCTTGACCTGACCACGCACCGTCTCCTGCTGCACGCCGCGGTGCTGGGCGACGTCGGCGAGGGACGAGCCGCGGGTCAAGAGAATGGCGATCTCGGCCTCGGCCGGCGACAGGCTGAACAGCTCGACCACGTCGCCGACCTGCAGCTGCGAAACCCCGGCGTCGAGCTCGACGCAGGTGACCACGGCGCGGCCGTCCTCGCGCGCGCCGCGGACGGTCACCATCCGCCGCGGCTCGAACTCCTCGCCCACCATGATCACCGAGCGGGTGTTCTCGTCGATCGCCCGCTGGATGGCGCGCGAAAGCTTTCCACGTGCGCTGTCGCCCTTGATGCACAGCAGATCGGCCACGCCTGACACGCGCGGGCGCAGCGGCGATTTTGCCGAGGTCTGGGCGTCATCAAACGTGGCCGTGGCCACGCCGGCAGCGTCGACGAAGTAGAAGGCGGTCGAGGAAGGCATCTGGCGGCAGGCTCTTGCAGGGAACAGCAGGGTTTCGACGCGACGCGTGCACTGAGTTGCCACACTCATAGCAAACAGACGTGACTGTTCGCTGAACAAAGTTACGTGTGCGACACAGTGTCCCCCATATGGGGCACGCATCCTGCCAAAAGTTGCAAGCCGGCTCGCGTGCGGGGGGAATTGGCTGAGGGGGAAATCTCGCCAATCGATCGCCTGGACCGCATCCGGTAGAGGGTGTGTCTAGTTGTAGGTGATGGTGAAGGTCGGCTTCATCGTGACCGTCGAGCCGCTGGGGTCGCGGGCGAGCACGATCGTTCCGCCGACATAGATTGTCGCCTTGCCCTGGGCGTTGAATACCCCGCGCGGCGCGTTGGTCGGAGCGTTTGTCGGCGAATAATAGGTGTTGCTGGCCAGCGCCATCGTGGCGCCCGCTGTGCCGGCCACTTGGGTCCAGCCCTGCACGTTCAGGGTGAACGCGGCGTTGGGCTGGCCGGTGAGATCGATGCGAGCCGCGGCTGGCGCCACCGCGTTGGCCCCGCCTTGCGGCTGAGTGTCCGGGTAGCCGGGCGCCGGCGAGCCGAACAGCGGATAGGTCGCCGGCACGATCACCGTCCCCGTCGGGTTGCTGCCCTTGGTCTTGGTGGCGCCTGCGCTGAAGTTCTGCACCAGGGCCACGGAGGCTGGTTGCAGCACGGTCGCGCTGGCTGAAACGCTGATGCTGCGCCGGCCGCCAGCGGCCAGGACGTCCGAGGCCATCAGGCTCGCCACGGCGACGAGGCCGAGAGCCAGGAGCGCGCCCGTTGGCGCCGCTGCGCGCCGCCCGCTCACTGCGCCGTCACCGTGGTCGTCCAGGACGCGGTCCCGCCGGCCGCGTTGGCCGGCAGAATGATCGAGGTGCCGATGTCGAAGATCGCGTCGCCGTTGCTGCCGGAGCTCGAAAAGCTCAGCGGGAAGGAGCCGCCGCTATTGTTCAACGTGGCCGGCAGGCTGTTCTGGATACCGTTCACCTTGGCCAGGGTAAAGGTCGCCGTGCCCGGAAAGCTGAACTTGCTTGACGTGGCCAACACCGTGACGCTGATAGTGTTGTTGCAGTTCCCGCCCGCCTTGATCTCAACCTCCCATTGGAAGTTCGAGGGCGGGTGCAGCAGTATCGCGGCGCCGGCCGAGGAGGCGGCGGGGCTCTGGGTGACGGCGCCCGAGCCAGTGGGAATGGTGAAGGTGGTCGCCAGTCCGCCGACCGATGGCGGTCCGACGATCTTGCCCAGACTGGTTCCGTTCTTGGGCGTGATGCTGATGCTGCAGTCGGCGCCAGCGGCGGATGTCGCCGCGGCCAGCGCCGAAAGGGTCACGAGCAACGCTAAGTTTCGCCGGCGCAGGCTCATGAACGACCCCCGTGAATGTGTTGTGGCGCCCCCGCCATGCCGCAACAATCCCCCGGATGGGGGCTCGCGGCGTGCGTCGGACGGTCCGTATGGTTCATGGCTGGACGACGACCTCGCCCGTGATCTGCCCGGCGAAGCCGCCCTGCGGCCTGGCGACGACGCCGGGGTTCCTGGCGAAGCCAAGGTGCAGGCGCGCCGCCTGCTCCGGGTCCACCCGCAGGACATAGCTCCCCGGCGGCACTTCCTCGAACAGGGCGGTGCCGTCGTACTCGGTCCTGGCGGCGCGCAGCACCTTGCCCTGGGCGTCCACCAGTTGAAGCGACAGGGCGGAGAGACCGCGCAGCGCGGCGCCCCGGCGGAACACCGCCTTGACCTCGACCTCGGAGGTCGCGACGAACGGGTAGGGGACCACCGCCACGCGCCCCGGCCGTGGCACGATCTCGATCGCGCGTGGCGGGCCGACAAGGTAGGGGTCGTCGAGCTTTTCGGTGTCCAGGTGGATGCGCGCCGACGCCCCGTCGCCGAGCCCCGTCACCAGGGCCTCGCCGTGGGCGTCGGTGGCGATGTCGTAGCGGCCCCCGGTCACGCCGACGCCCGGAACCGGCTTCTCGGTCTTCCCCCGGCGCCCGTCGGCGTCGACGTCGACGAAGGAATCGATCAGGACGGCGCCGCCCGCCGCCGCGCCGGGGCCGACCGCCTCGTAGCGCCGGCGCAGTGGATTGAACATGAAGCCGGTGGCCAGGCGCAGGCCGATGCGCACATCGTGGGTCGCGCTGTCGTAGCTGCCGGTCAGGGAAGCGTCCATCAGCCGAAGGCGCAGGGTGTTGGCAAAGGACAGGGTCGTGCCGGCGCCGGGACCGAAGCTGTGGCTGGCGGCCACCTGGATCGCCATCCTCTGCGCGTAGTTGCGCTGCACGGTCAGCGACAGGGCGCTGAGGCGCGCCTGCGGCAGCAGCTGGTAGGCCATGGCCCCGCGGAGCTGCCAGCCGCCGCCCGCGATCGCCGCCACCTCGGTTCCGCCGGTGAGGGTGCGGCTGCCCAGGCCGCCTGCGCTGAACTGCTGATAGTCGAGCGACGCCGAGGCCAGGTAGCGGCCGATCGGCTTGGAGGCGTGCGCCGAACCCTCGAACCGCTGGCCCCCGTCCGCATAGCCGTCTTCCGACAGGCGCAGGCTCAGCGGCAGCGACGCGCCCGCCAGCTGGGGCGCGAAGTCGACGTTGAGGGTGGCGTTGCGGCGCAGAGGGGAGCCGTTGCCGACGCCTCCCGGCTGCAGCTCGTCGACGAACCCGCCCAGGTACTCGGCGTACCGGCCCACCAGCGACACGCCCAGCGGGCGCCCCGCCAGGCCCACGGCGAGCGCCGCGCCGCCCCGGCTATCGAGCCCCGCCAGGCCCTGGACGGCGAAACCGGCGGTCGAGGTGGCCAGGGTCAGCATGCCCATCTGCCGGCGCGAACCGGTCTGCGGCGTGTAGTCGGCGAAGCCCGCCGACACAGTGGTCAGACGGGTCAGGCCATAGGCGATGTCACCAACGATCCGGGGCCGCCCATATCCCGGCAAGATGGTTCCCAGAGGAGGCTGGTGGCGGATGTCGACCAGAGGTGTGCCCTCCTGCACCGCGCCCAGGGCGAAGGTGAACTGGCCCTTGGTCAACGCGCCCGCGCCCACGTTGATGCGGCGGACCTCTTCCCGGCGCTCGCCGCGGGGGCCGTAGAACACCAGGCGAATGGTGTTGAGACCGAAGGCGAGCTCGACGTTGTCGAAGGCGTAGCGCCCGTCGCCGGCGCCCGACTGCGACGCCCGCAGCACCTCGTTCACGTAAAGCTCGACCTCGTAGCCGGTCGGCAGGTCGCCGCGGATGTTCGTGCGGTCGAAGACGCTGGCCTGGGTGATGGGTTCGGACGTGAAGAACACCCCCCGGCCGCCGGCGCTCCGGGCGCCCAGTTGCAGGCCAGGGGTATAGGTGTCGCCGATATTGGCCCGGGTCAGCAGCGGCGCGCCCACGCCGTGACCCTCGGGATCCTTGCGCTCCAGCAGCAGTCGCACGTCGCTGGGCCTGGCGTTGGTGTCCGAGCTGACGAACGCCTGGAAGCCAGCATAAGCCAGGTCTCCGCTGGCGCGGAAGGTGTAGGCCAGGCTGCGCTCGCCGCGGTTGCCGGCTTCCGCGCTGATGTCGATGTCGGCGGCCGGTGGCGTGAAGGCGGCGTAGGGGGTGCGCACCTTGAGCACATCCTCGGCGGCCGGGCCGTTGGCCAGCCGCGCGCGGATCTGGTCCCGGGCGAGACGCGCCTGGAACGGCATCTGTTCCGTGGGAGTCGCATCCAGCACCAGGTCGTGCACCTGCGCCTTGAACTTCAGCGGCAGCAGCCGCTCCAGCAGGTCGGTGCGTAGGTAGATGTCGCCGTCGAACACCGCCGCCTGGGCCGGCTCGATCTCCAGGTCGCGGTCGCCGATGCGGGCGCGCCGGTGCGGCAGGTCCAGCTGGAACACCCGTCCCCGGGTGAGCACCCATCCCTCGGCGCTACCGCGGGTCCAGTCCACGTTGATCGCCAGGTCGAAGAGACGGGACAGCTCCCCGAGCGGCAGGAACAGGCCGGAGCGGGACGAGAAGGCGCTCATGCCGTCGGACAAGCGGTAGCCGTCGGAGTCCACCTCCAGCAGCAGCAGGTCGTCGGCCGTGAACAGCGCCGGCTGATCCACAATAGCCGGCGGCGCCCGATTGATGACGTTCAGCGCGATCGGCAGGTCCGCCGAGTCATCGGCGGCGCATGGCGTGGCCAAGCAGACCGACACTGCTGCGACGAGGCCGGTCAGAAATGCCTGAAGCCGCCTCATCCGACCTTGTAGGAAGTGCCCGCAATTATTTGACCAACCTTGGAATCTTCATCCGTGTACGTGATCGTCACGATCTCGCCTGGGGTCAGGGGCCTGGAGAGCGGCACCTGCACGGAGCGGCGGTCGATCTCGGCGTACACGCCAAGTCCGCCCAGGGCGCCCAGTGGCTTTCCTCGCGGGCCGTCCTTGGCGCTGCGGACAGCGATATCGCCATACAGGGAACTGGCGCCCTTGCGCGCGATCTCCAGGCTCAGCGTACCGGCGGGCGCCGCCGCGCCGGCGGCGGGCCTGTAGCGGACGTTTTCGAGCGCTGCCGCCACGTCGGCGGGGCCCTGGCGCACCACCAGCGGTATGCTGATGGCGAACAGTGCGGTCAGACGGACGCTGATCGATCCGTCAGACTGCGCTGCCGCCTGGTCCGCCGTAAGACCCTGGTCCTGCGGCGGGACGGCCGTGACGGTGAGGTGGGTCCGGTAGTCGCCGGGCGCCAGCCCATCGGGGCGGAGCACCCGGATACGGATCGTCTGGCTCTCGCCGGGAGCCAGCACCACGCGGCGCGGGGTGAAGGTCACCATCTCCCGGGCGGTCTTGAGCCGCGCGACGGCGTCGGCCAGGGCGGGCGCCTTCTGCGCATCCGCAAGGCTGATCAACGACCCGTCGGCCGCCATCACCCTGTCGATCAGTTCGATGTTGTAGCTTGCGGGCGCATCGCCGGTGTTGAAGACGAGGACGGTTGAGACGCGCGTGTTCGGGTCGAAGACGATCCGGTGCGGCGAGATGTTGAGGTTCGCCGCGCCTTCGGCGAGGGCGGGGCGAAAGCCGACGAGCGCGGCGACGCCCGAGAGGCCCAGCAACGAGAGCGAGCGGCGCGTCAGCATGCGAAGTTCCTTGTCGTGCAAGGGCAACCTCGCACGGCGCTTTCTCAATTCGGTTAATCCGATGGGGTGAGACATCGGCAAAAGAGGGCGTCCGCGACGCACGGCGCCGCGGACGCCCTCTGCAGGGGCGCGAGGCTGCGCCCTTACTGGTAGGCCGCCGTCACGTTGAACGAGCCCTGGTAGGAGCCGGCCGCCTGATTGGCGGCCGCGTTGAGCGTCGCGCCGATGTGGACGTCCTGGGCGCCCACCAGACCGGTCGTCTGATCGGTGGTGCCGATGCTGGTGACGCTCATGCTGTGAACATTGCCGGGGTCGTTGAGCGTCGCGGTGCTGTCGATCGTCACGTTGTAGGCGCTGTTGCCGCCATTGGTGGTGTCACCGACGAAGTGAACGACCGCCGAGACGCCGCCCGTGCCGCCGACGAGATCGACGCCGGTGCCGCCCGCGCTGCGGGTGTTGCTCTGGGTCAGCACCACCGTGCCGGTCGAGTTGCTGGCGTTCATCACCAGCTTGCCGAAGTTCATGTTGGTGGTCACCGACTCGGTGATCGGGGTCACCACCACCGCCGACGCCGTCACGCTGGCGCTGGCCTGGGCGGCCATCGCGGAGCTGGCTCCGCCGAGGACAAGGGCGGCCGCCGCAACGGCGCCGAGATACTTCTTCATGTTGGTCTCCACGGGAAGAGAGGGAACTCGCAGCGTGGAGACGCCCCCCACACCGGCCGGGGTACTCCGGCTGACGGCGCAGGATTCATAAGTTGTTAAGCTTTGTTCAATCCCCCAGGTGGGTGATGGGGAGGATCTGAGACGCCAAAAAGGCCACCCATTTTGAGCATTTTAGCCATCTTCCCTCAGGACGACGCGTCGATGCACTTCGCAGACCCGACATGTCGCGTGCAAGCGCACGAACAGGCGGGGGTGTCGGAAAGCATTGTGGCGTGGAATCTTCCAATGTCGAATACAGTGACGTCGGTATCCTTTCTTGACCGGGGCATCTGTAAATAGGCTGAGTAGCCTCGTTAATCATTATTGGCCCCTATGGCGTCGCGCCCGGGCGCCGCCAAGCGTCGTGGGGACAGGGCGAAAAAGGGCTGAGGCATTGCCCCGGCTCGTGAATGCAGCCAAACGGGGCCGGTCAACCGGACCCGCGGGCGTGGCGAAACTGGTAGACGCAACGGACTTAAAATCCGTAGGGCCGAGAGGCTCGTGCCGGTTCGATCCCGGCCGCCCGCACCAATCCGCGACGGCCGGCCATGGCCCGCTCGGCCGAGGCCCCGGGAGGCCGGTCGACGCACGCGGCGAAGCGTCAGCAATCGTGAGCGTTCGCCCTTGTTCGGCCTGATATTGGCCCGCATGTCGCCCGGCTTGCTGGTCACGGGTGGGCGACGAGTGCGGGAGGCGTAGCGTTTGCGGGACTTGCTGGATCTTAAGGGGGCGTCGGGGCGCACCTATCGCTTCATGTTGCTGCGCGACGGCCGGCCGCTGTCGCCGATGGGCGGCAACTACGTCTATGTGCGCGACCCCGAGGGCGAGGCCGAGGTGATCTTCACCGACGAGGCGCAGAACCTGCTGCAGGACGCCCGCAAGCGCTGGGGCGAGGCCGTGCAGATGCACGGCGACGTGCACCTCTATACCCGGCTCAACATCTCCGAGCGCGTGCGGCTGCAGGAACTGGCCGACCTGCTGGAGGGCCTGGCGCCGCGCATGAACAAGAGCGGCCTTGCCAGCCCGACGGCGCACGGCCCCAAGCCGGGCGCGGGCCCGGCCTAGTTCCCCCCGGGGGCCGCGGAGGCCGTCTAGCCCAGCCGCGCCTGCGCCTCGGCGAAGATGCGGTTGAGTTCGCCGCCGGGCGCGCCCCGGGCCAGTGCGTCGAAGGTCCCCTGGTCGGCGATCTCGCGCGCGGCGGCCAGGAAGCCGCCCCAGGCGGCGCGGGCCAGGGAGCCGCCGACGCTGATCCGCCGCACGCCCCAGCCGGCCAGGGTGGCCACCGGCAGGCCCGGCGACAGCACGTTCACCGGCAGCGGGGCGACGGCGCGCACCACCGCGGTGATCTCCGCCTCGCCCGGCAGTCCGGGGGCGTAGAGGCAGTCCGCGCCCGCCTCGGCGAAGGCGGTCAGCCGGCGGATGGTCTCGTCGAGGTCCGGCCGGCCGCGGATGAAGCCTTCGGAGCGGGCGGTCAGCACCACGCCGGACCCCGCCAGCGCCTTGTGCGCCGCGGCGATGCGGGCCACGGCCAGGTCGAATTCGTAAAGCGGGTTCTGGGCGTCGCCGGTGGAATCCTCCACCGACAGGCCCGCCACGCCGGTGTCGGCGGCCAGGGCGACGTTGGCGGCGACGCCCTCCGGATCGTCCGAGAAGCCGTTCTCGAAGTCGGCGTTCACCGGCAGGGCGCTGGCGTGGGTCAGCACCGACAGGTGCGACAGCACCTCGTCGCGGGCCACGCCATAGTCGGGGCGGCCCATGCCCCAGGCCATGCCGGCGCTGGTCGAGGCCAGGGCCTTGAAGCCCAGGCTCTCCAGCAGCACCGCCGAGCCGGCGTCCCAGGGATTGGGCAGCACGAAGCAGCCCTCGGCGTGCAGGGCGCGGAAGGCCTGGCGCTTGTCGGCGGGGGTGGGGCGCATGGCGGGACTCCTTGGGGCAGGGGTGGAGGGATTGGGGCGCCGGGCGGCGACGGAGGCAAGCCCCCGCCCGGACGCCCGTGATACCCTGTGGTCCGGCGACGGGCTGGCAGCATTCGGACGTGAATGGGACTGGAGCTCATCGCCCGGAGACCGCCATGCGCCGCCGCAATCCCTTCCTCGTGGCCCTTGTCGCCGGATACTGGGTCGCCGCCGCGGGTCTGGCGACCCCGGCGGCGGGGCAGGGGCTGCTGGGCGGGGGACCGCGCCGGCCGTTCGACGCCGCCTCGGCGCCGGCCGCGCCGGACTACGCCTCGCCCGACGCCTGGGCGGCCTGGCCCGGACGGCCGTCGGCGGCGGACGACACGCCGGCCGGCAGCGGCGCGCAGGACCGCCAGGCCACGGCCCGGGCCGATGTGTTCTTCATTCACCCCACCACCTATGTGATCGGCGACCGCTGGAACGCCGCCTTCGACGAGGGCGGCCTGACCGGCCGGGGCGTCGACCGGGCGGTGCTGCGCGGCCAGGCCAGCGTATTCAACGGCTGCTGCCGGATCTACGCGCCCCGGTACCGCCAGGCCGAGCTGGCCGCCTTCCTGCGCGGGGGGCCGGACGCCTTCGCCGCCATCGACCTGGCCTATTCCGACGTGCTGCGGGCGTTCGACTATTACATCGCGCACGAGAACCACGGCCGCCCGTTCATCATCGCCAGCCATAGCCAGGGCTCGGTGCACGCCATGCGCCTGCTGCAGGAACGGGTGATCGGCACGCCGCTGATGAAGCGGCTGGTGTTCGCCGAGATCCCCGGCTCGTCGCTGCCGGAGACGATCGAGGCCAGGGGGCTGCCGGTCTGCCGCGCGCCCACCCAGACGGCCTGCGTGGTCAACTGGAACAGCGTGCGCCGGGGCCAGGACGACACGCGGCGCGACGAGCGTTCGGTGCTGTGGATGGGCGGGCGCTACCAGCTGGCGGGCGGCCAGCCGATCGTCTGCGTCAATCCGCTGACCTGGCGCAAGGATGGCGGCGCGGGGCCGCAGGCGAACCTGGGCGGCGTGGCGGGCGGCGCGATGGGCCCGATGCCGGCGCCGATCCCCGGGGTCACAGGGGCCTGGTGCGAGCACGGCGCCCTGGGTGTGGACGTCTCGCCGGACAGCGGCCGGGCGTTCAACAATCTGCTGACGGCCGGCGGGATCTATCACGTGTACGACTACGGCCTGTACTACATGAACATCCGCCGCAACGCGGAGGCGCGGGTGGACGCCTGGCTGCGCCAGCGTACGGGGCCTGCCTGAGGGGAGAACGGTGTTGAGGAAAGTCGCCCTGGTCACCGGCGCCGGCAGCGGCATCGGCGAAGCCTGCGCCCTGGCCCTGGCGCGCGCCGGCTGGTCGGTGGCGCTGGCGGGACGGCGCGTGGAGCGGCTGGCGCCCGTGGCGCAGGCGATCACCGAGCTGGGGGTCCAGGCGCTGGCCGTGCCCGCGGACGTCGGCGATCCGGCCCAGGTCGAGACGCTGTTCGCCGAGGTCGGCAAGACGTTCGGCCGGCTGGACCTGCTGTTCAACAACGCCGGGACCGGCGCCCCGCCCGTGCCGATGGAGGAGCTCTCCTACGAGGCGTGGAAGCGGGTGGTGGACGTCAACCTGACCGGCGCCTTCCTGTGCGCCCAGGGCGCGATCCGGCTGATGAAGGCCCAGGACCCGCGCGGCGGGCGGATCATCAACAACGGCTCGATCTCGGCGCACGCGCCGCGGCCGAACTCGGCGCCCTATACGGCGACCAAGCACGCCATCACCGGCCTGACCCGCTCGATCGCGCTGGATGGCCGCCGCCACGACATCGCCTGCGGCCAGATCGACATCGGCAACGCCGAGACGCCGCTGACCGCGCGGATGAGCCAGGGCGTGCCGCAGGCCAGTGGCGAGATGGCCGTCGAGCCGGTGATGGACGTGGCCCACGTGGCGGACGCCGTGGTTTACATGGCCGACCTGCCGCTGGACGCCAACGTGCCGTTCATGACGGTGATGGCGACGAAGATGCCGTACATCGGCCGCGGCTGACCCCAAAACGGCAAGGGCGGGGCGCCTTTCGACGACCCGCCCCCGCTGCAGAGTCCGTGGAGGACTCTCCGATTACGACCTCATCGGATCAGAACATGATCCCGGCTTCGATCACGCCGCGGGTCTGATCCTTGTGGTTGAAGCCGGAGTCCACGCCGAAGCCGAAGCCGGGCAGGATGTCGCTGGCGTGGGTGTAGGAGAACTCGCCGCGCACGAACACCGCCTTGCGCTGCCAGGTCGGGGTGATCGTCAGCGAAAACGCGTTGGAATGCGGGCCGTACAGCAGGTTGGTGGCCGAGGCCGTGTTCGGCCCGCCGCTGGCGCTGATGTACTCGACGCGGCCGGCCAGGCTGATTTCCGGGTTGAAGCTGTACTTGGCCAGCACCGCGGCGCCCCAGGTGGAGGCGGAGTTGGGGATGCCGGCCGCCGGGTTGGCGTCGACATGGGTGTACTGCAGGTACGGCTCGATCAGGTACGGCCCGTCGGTGCGGGTGTACATCAGGTTGAACACCTGGCTGTTCTGCAGCGTCGTGCTGGTCACGAAGGTCGCCGGCCGGGTGTAGTTGCTGACGTTGCCGCTGCCGGCGAAGGCGATCGTGTCCTTGGAGTCGATGGCGTAGCTCGCCAGGCCCGACAGGGTCGACAGCTTGCTGGAGAAGAAGCCGTCGGTGACGGCGAACGACATCGACAGCGGACCGTGCGAATAGTTCACCTGCACGCCCTGGCTGATCGCGGGCTCCTGGTTCCAGAGCAGGCCGCGTTCGATGTTCATGTTCTGGAAGCTGAAGGTGTATTCGGCCCCGATCAGCGTCGGCAGACGCCCGGCCATCACGCTGAAGCTCGAGGTCGGCGCCACCTTCAGATAGGCGACGGGGACATTGGTGTAGGTCAGCGGGGTCACGATGTCGGATTTGACGTACTGCGTGCCCAGCGACATCAGCGAGTACTGGCCGGCCTGGATATAGAACTGGATCGGCCCGTCGGTCTTTTGGATCTCGACCTGGGCGTTGCTGAGGTCGCCGTAGCTGGACTTGTCACCCACGCCGTTGTCGGTCGGGTGGCTCTGGGTGTAGCCGATGCCGCTGACCTGGCCGGACACATAGATCTTGCCAAGCGGGCCGGCGTCCACCGACAGCGGGTTGGCGTTCGACGACAGCGGCGCGGTCATCGCCGGCGACGCAAGCGGATCGGCGTGGGCGACGCCCAGACCGGCCAGACCGAGACTGAACGCTGACGCGCACAGAACCAGTTTCCACGACTTCATCTTATATCCCCTTTGTGTTGCGCCGCGCTTGTGAACGGCGGCGACGTTCTGGCGAGACGCCTTGGCCCCGCGCGCCATGGTGCAAAGCCTGGCCGTGCGCCAACAGCGCCGGGTCCCGAGAACCCGGGTCGGCGTGCCGAGCGGCCATGTTTTGAGCGGGAACGCCCCCTCGGCGCCCAATTTTTAGGCTTCTAGATTGCCCGCGAACTGGGCGTTTACGCTGGGCGACCTTGCCCGATCATCGCGTAAGGAAGCGATCCGGGCGGCGACTCGGCCAGATAAGCGCGGCGCAAAGGCCCAACCGGCCGGCGCCGGCCTAGCGCATGCCGAGCGGGGCGCGGCCCAGGTGCGAGCCGGCGTCGATCAGCAGGGTCTCGCCGGTGATATGGGCGGCGGCCGGGGAGGCCAGGAACACCGCCGGGCCGGCGATGTCCTCGGCCTGGGAAACGACCTGCAGCGGCACGGAGGCGGCGACGCCCTGGCGCAGACGCTCCAGTCCCGCCTCGTCCATGTTGCGGCCGAACCACGGCGTGTCGATGTAACCCGGGCACACGGCGTTGACCCGGATCTTCGGCGCCAGGGCGCGCGCCAGCGACAGGGTCATGGTCACCAGCGCGCCCTTGGAGGCGGCGTAGGGCACCGACGAGCCGATGCCCATCACCCCGGCCACCGAGGCGGTGTTGACCACCGCCGCGGGCCGCGGCGCGGCGTCCATCAGCGGGCGGGCGGCGCGGATCATCTGGTAGGCGCCGACCACGTTGACGGCGTACAGCCGCTGGAAGTCCTCGGCGGACACCGCGTCGAGGTCGCCGTGGTTCTGGGCGAACTTGGTGATGCCGGCATTGTTGAACAGGGCGTCGACCCGGCCGAACGGCGCGGCGGCCTCGGCGATGCGGCGGCAGGCGGCGTCGTCGGCCACGTCGGCCTGGCAGAGGATCGCCTCGGCGCCCTGCGCGCGCACCTGCTCGGCCGTGGTCTCGGCCTCGGCGGCGCTGGAGGCGTAGTTGACCACCACGGCCCGGGCCCCGCGCGAGGCGGTCTCCACCGCGATCGCGCGGCCGAGGCCGGTCGAGGCCCCCGTGACGATCACCACCGCGCCTTCGAAATCCTTGCCCGACATGCCGCTCTCCTTAGGCTCCTCGCTGTCCTTTGCGTCGCTTGATAGCGGCCGCCCGCGCGCTTGTCGCGCTCCGGAACCGGCGCTGCATTCCCGCGGGGAACGATTGGCGCTAAACGCCCCGCCATGACCGACACCCTCACCCAACTCGGCCAGGACATCCGCGGCTTCGCCAGCCCGGAGGAGGCCATTCTCGAGCGCGTGCCCAACCCCCAGGCGGGCAGCCTCTATCTGGCGCGCTTCACCGCGCCGGAGTTCACCTCGCTGTGCCCGGTGACCGGCCAGCCCGACTTCGCCCACCTGGTGATCGACTACGCCCCCGGCGACTGGTTGATCGAGTCCAAGTCGCTGAAGCTGTACCTTGGCGCGTTCCGCAATCACGGCGCCTTCCACGAGGACTGCACGGTGGCGATCGGCCGCAAGATCGTCGAGGTCGCCCAGCCGCGCTGGCTGCGCATCGGCGGCTACTGGTACCCGCGCGGCGGCATCCCGATCGACGTGTTCTGGCAGACCGGCGTCCCGCCCGAGGGCCTATGGCTGCCCGACCAGGGCGTGCCGGCGTACCGCGGGCGGTGAGGCCGCCCTTCGATCCATCCCCTCTTACTGTCATCCCGGAATCCGCGCAGCGGATATCCGGGACCGCGGCAGATGCCGGCGCCAGCCGTAGCTGACCGTCCAGCGTTTCCGGCGGTCCCGGATAAAGCGCTGACGCGCTTTTCCGGGATGACAGAAGAGTTGGGGAGGGGGGACCCTACCCCGGCCAGTCGGTGGTGATGGCGGCCAGGTCCGGGCGCACGCGCTCCTGCGGGGCCTCGGCGACGGTCCCGATGTGGATGAAGCCGGCGACCTTCTCGCCCGGGGCCAGCTTCAGCAGCGTGTCGACCGCGCCGTCGTAGGCGTACCAGTCGGTGATCCAGTTGGCGCCGTAGCCCATGGCCTGGGCGGCGACCGTCATCAGGGTGCACACCGCGCCGGCCGACAGCCGCTGTTCCCACTCGGGGATCTCGCCGGGGACATGGCGCGAGATCACCGCCACGGTCAGTGGCGGCGTGCGGATCTTGCCCAGCTTGGCCAGGGCCTTGGGGCTGTCCTCGCGGGCCGCGGCGATGGCCTCCAGGTCGGCGATGAAGGCGGCCTTGGCCTCGCCCTGGAAGACCACGAAGCGCCAGGGGGCGAGCTTGCCGTGGTCGGGTGCGCGCGCGGCCAGGGTCAGGATGTCCCGCAGTTCGCCGTCGTCGGGGCCGGGCGCCCGCAGCGCCAGCGCCGAGGCCGAGCGCCGGTGGGCGAGGAAGTCCAGCACGGCGTCGGACGCCTCGACCGGCAGCAGGTCGCCGAAGGCGGGGGCAGGGGGAACGGAATGGGCCACGCGGGGCTTTCCTCAATAAGATTTGCGCAAGCGTGGCGGAGGTATAGAGGCCTGCAGCGATCCGCAACGCGTACGGTGGCGGATTTTTTTTGACAACCCGGCTCTGGCGCCCCCTAGGCTGGCGGCCCATATCGCCCAGTAAGGGCGAAACCGGTTTGAAGCGCCGGTCGAAGGGGAGATCTGCCGATGGCTCAACATCTTGAAGTCGTCGACGTCGGCGCCGCGCCGCCCGTGTGGGCGTCCCTGCGCAACGAAGCCGAACATGTCGCCCGCATCGAGCCGAGCCTCGCCTCGCTGCTCAACGCGGTGGTGATCCGCCACGCCAACATCGCCGACGCCCTATCCTATCAGCTGGCCCGCAAGCTCGGCGACCAGGAACTGCGCGCCATGAGCCTGCGCGAAGTCGCCGAGGAGGCCTACGAGGGCGACCCCGGCATCGTCGCGGCGGCCGAGGCCGACCTGAAGGCGGTGTTCGAGCGCGACCCCGCCTGCAAGGGCTACGTGCAGCCGTTCCTGTTCTTCAAGGGCTTCCTGGCGCTGCAGAGCCACCGGGTCAGCCACTGGCTGTGGACCCAGGGCCGCGAGTCCATGGCCTTCTACCTGCAGAGCCGGGTGTCGGAGCTGTTCCAGGTCGACATCCATCCGGCCGCAGTGATTGGCAAGGGCGCCTTCTTCGACCACGGCACCGGCATCGTCATCGGCGAGACCGCGGTGCTGGGCGACGACGTCTCCATGCTGCACGGGGTGACCCTGGGCGGCACCGGGGCCGAGCGCGGCGACCGCCACCCGAAGATCGGCAAGGGCGTGCTGCTGGGCGCCGGGGCCAAGGTGCTGGGCAACATCGTCGTCGGCGACTACGCCAAGGTCGCCTCCGGATCGGTGGTGCTCAAGCCCGTGCCGCCGCACTGCACCGCCGCCGGCGTGCCGGCCCGGCTGGTGAACTGCCCGACGTGCGAAGAGCCGTCCAAGTCGATGGACCACACCCTGGCCGACGCCGTCTACGACTACGTCATCTGAGGCGATCCACCGCTTGCGGTGGCGCAGAAGGCCCCGGTCTTTCAAGGCTAAGCCCCGAAAGACCGATTCCTTTCGCATTTAGAGCGCATCGGGCGGCTCAACCGGCTTCCACTTGAGCCTGACGCGCTCTAGGTTCCGGCCGATCAGACGCCGGAGCGAATACCCCGTGGACCAGAAAGACATCGACCGCATCCAGGCGCACCTGAAGCGGACCTTCGGCAACCCGCACATCGCCGTGAAGGCGCGGCCGAAGCAGAAGGATTCCGCCGAGGTCGAGATGAAGGGCGAATTCATCGGCGTGATCTACGAGGACGAGGACGAGGACGGCTCGTTCCTGTTCGAGATGGCCATCCTGGCCGAGGACCTGGACGTCTAGGATCAGGCCGGCGTCACCGAGGGCAGGGCGCGGCCATCACGCCCGCTCCACGAAGCTGTCGATCACCTTCTTCTCGCCGGCCTTGTCGAAGGCGACGGTGAGCTTGTTGCCCTCGACCGTGCGCACCTGGCCATAGCCGAACTTCTGGTGGAACACGCGGTCGCCCTTGGCGTAGCCGCTGGTGTGGGCAGGGTCGGAGATCGCCACCAGGCGGCCCTCGCCCTCGATCACCTGGGTGCGGCCGGGCGGGCCGCCCGCGAAGCCGCGCTGGTGCGCGCGCCGCCATCCGGGGCTGTCGTAGCCTGAGCCATAGGAGACGTCGTCCCAGCGCGAGCCGGCCTCCCGCATGCCGGGGCCGCCGCCGTAGTAGCCGGTCTCGGAAGCCGCCTCGACGTTGGCGATCGGCAGCTCGTCGACGAACCGGCTGGGCAGCTGGCTGGTCCAGCGGCCGTAGACCTGGCGGTTGGCGACGAACGAGATGCGCGCCTCCTCGCGCGCCCGGGTGATGCCGACGTAGGCCAAGCGGCGCTCCTCCTCGAGCCCCTTCTCGCCCTTCTCGTCGACGCTGCGCTGGCTGGGGAACACGCCTTCCTCCCAGCCCGGCAGGAACACCAGCGGGAACTCCAGCCCCTTGGCCGAGTGCAGGGTCATGATCTGCACGGCGTCGTCGCCGCCCTCGCGGTCGAGGTCCATCACCAGGGAGACGTGCTCGAGATAGGCCTCCAGGCTCTCGAACGCGCCCATCGACTGCACCAGCTCCTTGAGGTTCTCCAGCCGGGTCTGGCTGGTCGGCCCCTTGTCCAGGCGCAGGGCGTCGGTATAGCCGCTCTCGTCGAGGATGGTCTCGGTCAGCCGCTGGTGGTGGATCTGGCCGCGCTGGCCGCGCCAGCGGTCGAGATCGCGCAGGAAGTTCGACAAGGCGGTGCGGGTGCGCGCCTGCAGCTCGTCGGTGCGCACCAGCTCGCGCGCCGCGGCCACCGCCGACACGCCGCGCAGCCGCGCCAGCTGCAGCAGCTTCTGGATGGTGGTGTCGCCGAGGCCGCGCTTGGGCGTGTTGACGATCCGCTCGAAGGCCAGGTCGTCGTCCTCGGACTGCACCAGGCGCAGGTAGGCGTGGGCGTCGCGGATTTCGGCCCGCTCGAAGAACCGGGGCCCGCCGATCACCTTGTAGGGGATCTGCAGCAGCACGAAGCGCTCTTCGAAGGACCGCATCTGGAAGCTGGCGCGCACCAGGATGGCGATGTCGCGATGGCGCCGGCCCTTGACCCAGCGCTCGATGTCGTCGGCGATCAGCCGGCTCTCGGCCTCGCCGTCCCAGACCCCGCGAACCTGCACCTTCTGCCCGCCCTGGGCCTCGGTCCACAGGGTCTTGCCCAGACGGCCCTTGTTGGCCGCGATCAGGCCGGAGGCGGCGGCCAGGATGTGCTCGGTGGAGCGGTAGTTGCGCTCCAGCCGGATCACCTTGGCGCCGGCGAAGTCGCGCTCGAAGCGCAGGATGTTGTCCACCTCGGCGCCGCGCCAGCCATAGATCGACTGGTCGTCGTCGCCCACGCAGCAGACGTTCTGCCCCTTCTGCGCCAGCAGCCGCAGCCACAGATACTGGGCGACGTTGGTGTCCTGGTACTCGTCCACCAGCAGGTAGCGGAAGCGCTCGTGGTACTCGGCCAGCACGTCGGGGTGCCTGGTGAAGATCGTCAGGTTGTGCAGCAGCAGGTCGCCGAAGTCGCAGGCGTTCAGGATCCGCAGGCGGTCCTGGTACATCGCGTACAGGGCCTGGCCGCGGTTGTTGGCGAAATGCCCGCTCTCGGCCGCCGGCAGCTTGTCCGGCGTCCAGCCGCGGTTCTTCCAGTGGTCGATCAGCCCGGCGAAATGCTTTGGCGTCCAACGCTTTGCGTCGATATTCTCAGCTTCCAGCAGCTGCTTGATCAGCCGTTCCTGATCGTCAGGGTCGATGATCGTGTAGCTGGACTTCAGCCCCACCAGCTCGGCATGCCGGCGCAGGATCTGGGCGGCGATCGAGTGGAAGGTGCCCAGCCAGCGCAGGCCCTCGGCCTGCGGGCCGATGATGGCGGTGATGCGCTCGCGCATCTCGCGCGCCGCCTTGTTGGTGAAGGTGACCGCCAGCAGCTCCCACGGGCGCGCCCGGCCGGTGGCCAGGATGTGCGCCAGGCGCGTGGTCAGCACCCGGGTCTTGCCCGTGCCCGCGCCGGCCAGCACCAGCACCGGCCCGTCGACGCTCTCCACCGCCTCGCGCTGCTCGGGGTTCAGGCCCGCCAGATAGTCCCGCGCGCCGCGGTCGGCCCGGGCGAGATCGGAGATGCGGAAGGCCGGAGGATCGAAAGGGGTGTCGGACAACAGGCGGCTCGGAAGGATGGGGCTTGGGGGAAGGCGCGGGATTCGAATGGAACATATGTAGCACGCCGCGGCCGAACGCCAGGAACCGGCCGTGTCGGCGGCCCGTTTCCTTGCCGAGGAGACGTCGATGAGCGAGCGAAACGAGACGGCCGAGCGCGATCTTGCGCCCCCACCCAGCGACAGGGCGGCGCCGCTGTTCGCCTTCCTCGCGGTGGCGGTGGTGATGGTGGTGGGCGTGCTGGCCTACCTGGCGTTCGAGGAGGGGCGGCCGCGGCGGGTGGCGATGGCGCAGAACCCGCCAGTGGCGACCGCCACCGTGGCGCCGTCCTCCACCCCCGATCCTCAGCCGTCGCCCGCCCCCCGTCCGACCCCGCCGAGTTAGAGAGGCGAACGTTCGACTGACGGGGCCTAGCTGTCCAGGGGACCGCGGGCGTGGGACAGCGCGGCCAGCCGGCAGGCCGAGGCCAGCGGGCTGCCGCCGCGCTCGGAGTCGATCCGCGCCACCAGTTCGGACAGGCTCATGCCGCGGGCCTGGGCCATCTCTTCCAGCACGCCCCAGAAGGCCGGCTCCAGCGCCAGGGAGGTGGCGTGGCCGGCCAGGGCCAGCGAACGTTTGCGCAGCGCCATGCGGCCTCAGGGCTCGCGCTTGGCGTCGTCGAGCGCGCGCTGCAGCTTTTCCGCCCGGGCCTTGTCCAGCGACATGGCAGACTTGGCGCGCCCGAACTTGGCGCGGTTCTCCGTCGCCTTGGCCTTGCGCTCGTCCTTGGCGCGGGCCTTGCGGGCCTTGTTCAGGTTGATGATCTCGCTCATGGCCGTCCGTCGCCCCTGGCTGAATGACCAGTCTACCCTGGCGCGACGACGATGGCATCCATGCAACGTCTCAGCGTCTGGCGGGTTTGCCTACGCGACGGGTCGCCCAGGCGCCCGCGCCTCAAAGCCAAGGGAGAGATCGCATGGCGGACGCAACGCAAATCCGCGAACACATGGAAGTGGTCAGCTCGGACAACCACCACGTCGGACGGGTCGACCACGTGCGCGGCTCGGAGATCGAGCTGGCCAAGATGGACCTGCAGGCCCTCGGCCAGCACCACAAGATTCCGCTGTCGTGGGTCGACTGGGTGGACGACAAGGTTCACCTGAATCTGACCCGGGACGTGGCCAAGGACACCTGGTTGAAGGCCGATTAGGGCCACGGGCGCCATCCCGGGAGCCTCCTCGCCCAGGCGAGGGGGCTTCAGGGGGAAGGGGCTTCAGGGGGAAGGAGCTTCAGGGCAGCTCCGCCATGCGGAACGCCGCCCGCACCGGGACGTCCAGCCCGGGGATCGCCGGCTCGCCGGCGCCGCGCCAGATGGCGCAGACCACCGCCAC
The DNA here is from genome assembly GCF_049446115.1 of Caulobacter sp. KR2-114. Taxonomy (NCBI): domain Bacteria; kingdom Pseudomonadati; phylum Pseudomonadota; class Alphaproteobacteria; order Caulobacterales; family Caulobacteraceae; genus Caulobacter; species Caulobacter sp. KR2-114. The sequence goes on along the minus strand of NZ_JBMSEC010000001.1, from coordinate 123,869 downwards.
GATCTCGGCGCCCGCCTCGCGCAGCAGCCGCGCGGCGTCGACCACCGCCCCGCCGGTGGAGATCACATCCTCGATCATCGCCACCTTGAGGCCGGCCACGGCGCCGCCCTCCACCGCCAGGCAGGTGCCATAGGTCTTCGCCTGCTTGCGCACGAAGGCTGCCCGCAGGCCGGTGTGCAACGAAATGGCGGTGGCGATCGGCACGCCGCCCAGCTCCAGCCCGGCCAGCACCTGGGCCTCGGCCGGGACCAGCGGCGCCATGGCCGCCGCCAGGCGCGCCAGCAACGCCGGGTCGGCCTCGAACCGGTACTTGTCGAAGTACTGGTCCGAGACCTGACCGGATCGCAGGGTGAAGGTCCCCCGCAGGCGCGAGGCGGCCGAGATGTCGGCCGCCAGGGCCTTGCGGTCGGACTCGCTCACCGCTGGGCCTATTTCACCGCGCCGCAGAAGCGCTGGATGCGCGTGCAGGCGTCCTCGAGGGCGGCGTTGGAGGTGGCGTAGCTGATGCGGAAGAACGGCGAGAGGCCGAACGCCGCGCCGAACACCACCGACACCCCCTCGGTCTCCAGCAGCTCCACCGCGAAGTCCTCGTCGGAGTTGATCACCTTGCCGCTGGGCGCGGTCTTGCCCAGCAGCCCCGCTACCGACGGGTAGACGTAGAAGGCCCCCTCCGGCGTGGGGCAATGCATGCCGTTGGCCTGGTTCAGCATCGACACCACCAGGTCGCGCCGGCCCTCGAACAGCTTGGCGTTCGGCTTGATGAAGTCCTGCGGCCCGTTCAGCGCCTCGACCGCCGCCCACTGCGAGATCGACGCCGGGTTCGAGGTGGTCTGGCTCATCACCTTGCGCATGGCGTTGATCAGCGGGACCGGGCCGGCCGCATAGCCGATCCGCCAGCCGGTCATGGCGTAGGCCTTGGAGACCCCGTTCATGGTCAGGGTGCGCTCGTACAGCTGCGGCTCGACCTGGGCGATGGTCCAGAACTCGAAGTCGCCGAACACCAGGTGCTCGTACATGTCGTCGGTCAGCACCCACACCTGCGGGTGGCGCAGCAGCACGTCGGCCAGCGCCCGCAGCTCGGCCTTGGTGTAGGCCGCGCCGGAGGGGTTGGACGGCGAGTTGAGGATCAGCCACTTGGTCTTCGGCGTGATCGCCGCTTCCAGGTCGGCCGCCTTCAGCTTGAAGCCGTTTTCGGCGGTGGTGGGGGCGAACACCGGCTGGCCGCCGGCCAGCAGCACCATGTCCGGGTAGCTGACCCAATACGGCGTCGGGATCACCACCTCGTCGCCCGGATTCAGCGTCGAGACCATGGCGTTGTAGATCACCGGCTTGCCGCCCGGCGACACGTTCACCTGCGCCGGGGTGTACTTCAGGCCGTTCTCGCGGGCGAACTTGGCGCAGATCGCCTCCTTCAGTTCCGGAATGCCGTCGACGTTGGTGTACTTGGTCTTGCCGTCGCGAATGGCCTTGATGGCCGCTTCCTTGATGTTGTCCGGCGTATCGAAGTCGGGCTCGCCCGCCGCCAGGGAAATCACGTTTTTCCCGGCCGCCTTCAGGTCACGCGCCTTGGCGTCCGCCGCCAGGGTGGCGGAGGGCTTCACGCGGGCGAGCGCGGCGGATTCGGCGAACATCGGGTCGACTCCTCTTTGTGGGGATGCGGTCGGGGGTGACCGGCGGCCGGGTCTTTACGCGCCGGGGGCGGCAGGCGCAACTTCGCCGCCGGCTTCGGGAGGCGGCGACGATGCGGCGGGACGGCGTGCGAGGGATGTTGGCCGTGCTCGCGGCGCTGGCTGCGCTCCCGGCGCTGGCCGCGCCGGCGACGGCGTGGGCCGACTCGCCGCAAGGCCTCGTGCCGGGCCATCCGGGGGTCACCTACCTGCGGCTGCTGCGCCAGGTGGTCCCGGACCTTGCCGCCGATCCGGCCACGGGCGAGCTGCACGGCCATCTGGACAAGGCGCTGCGCCATCCGGCGGGCAAGGACTATGGCGGCGATCCGCCCGATCCGATCGTGGTGACCGGCGCCGAGGCCTTGTCGATCCACTCGGGCGGGCGCGTGCGCCTGATCGTGCTGGCCGATCTCGGCCAGTCCGACGACCGGGTGGCGAGCACCACCCTGCTGGCGCTCTACGACGACAGCCCGCAGCCCCGGCTGCTGGACGCCATCGATGTGGGCATGGACCGCGACACCAGCTTCAGCGAGCACCCGCGGCTGGCCCTCGGCCCCGGCGACGACGCCCTGGTCACCTACAGCGAGCACTCCAACTCCAGCCAGACCTATTCGTCGTGGCTATTCCTGTTCGTGCGGGGCGACCGGTTCCAGCGGCTGGCGACCCTGTTCGCCCTGTCGAGCCGCGCCTGCGGCTGGCAGGACCTCGAGGCGCCGACCTTCATCACCCGGGCAGACCCGGGCCGACCGTACCGACGTCTGGACATCACGGTGTCGGAGACGATCACCAACGATGGGACCACCGGCTGCGGCGACGACCCGGTCCCCAGGCCCGCGCATCACACCTACCGCGCCACCTATCGGTGGAATCCGGCCCGTCAGCGCTTCGAAACCGCGTCGCCGGACCTGAAACGGCTCGACAGATCGAACCGCGCCCGCTTTTGATCGCCCCGAAGTCGCGCGGAGCGCGGCAAGACTCAACCGCGCGGGGCGCGCGGCAACAACGGGAGACGAGCGTGCAGGATCTCAAGGGCAAGGTCGCCTTCATCACCGGCGGCGCCAGCGGCATCGGCCTGGCCATGGCCGAGGCGTTCGGCCGCGAGGGCATGGCGGTGATGCTGGCCGACATCGAGGCCGGCGCCCTGGAGGCCGCGGTCAACGGCCTGCGCGAGAAGCAGGTCCGCGCCGAGGGGGTGATCTGCGACGTAACCAGCCGCGATGCGGTGCGCGCCGCGGCGCTGGAGACCATCGCTAAGTTCGGCAAGGTGCACCTGGTCTGCAACAATGCCGGCGTCGGCTCCGGCGGGCCGCTGGGCACGGTGCCGGCCCGCGACTGGGACTGGGTGGTGGACGTCAACCTGATGGGCGTCGTCTACGGGGTGGAGACCTTCGCCCCGCTGATCGAGAGCCACGGCGAGGGCGGCCACTTCGTCAACACCGCCAGCATGGCCGGCATGGTCTCGCCGCCGGGCATGGAGCCCTATTGCGCCACCAAGTTCGCGGTCGTGGCGATGAGCGAGGGCTGGGCGATGCAGTTGGCGGCCAAGAACATCGGCATGTCGATCCTGTGCCCCGGCTTCGTGAAGACCCGCATCCACGAGAGCCGCCGCAACCGCACCGAGGCCTACGGCGCCGACCAGCGCGCCGCGCCGGCCGCCGACGCGCCGTTCTCGCCGGTGCTGTCGGGCATTCCGGTCGAGCCGGTGGCCAATCGGGTGGTGGAGGGTGTCAAGGACGGCGACCTCTACATCTTCACCCATCCGGAGATGAAGGCCGCCACCCAGGCCCGCTTCGACCGCATCATGGCCGCCTTCGACAAGTCCGCCGCCAGCCCGGCGCTGGCCGCGCTGCCGCCGCGGGAGATGCCGGCGGTGGGCCTGCCGCAGTAGGCGCGGCGGCGCGGCGCCGGTCGGCGGCCGAGGGCATGCGCCGCCTGGTCCAGTTCCTCACCAACATGGACGCCCGCGCCTGGCGCGGCGTGGCCGTGTCCTTTCTGCTGTTCGGCGGGGTGGGGATCGTGTTCCTGTTCGGCGCCCAACTGCTCGGACTGGGCGGCGAGGCGCAGGTGCAGGGCTGGCTGACCGCGGCGCACGGCCCCTGGGCCCTGCCGGCGGCGGTGGCGGCCTTCGCGCTGCTGGCCTTCGTCGGCGTGCCGCAGTTCGTGCTGATCGCCGCGGCCGTGGTGGCGTTCGGCCCCTGGGCCGGCATGGCCTACAGCTGGATCGGCACCTGGGCCTCGGCCCTGGTGGGGTTCGGCCTGGGGCGGCTGTTCGGTGGCCGGGTGCTGCGCGATCTCAACAGCCCCGGCGTCGACCGCTTCACCGCCCTGGTGGCGCGCAACGGCTTCACCGCCAGCCTGGTGGTGCGGCTGGTCCCCTCGGCGCCGTTCATCGTCGTCAACATGGCGGCCGGCGTCACCCGCATGCGCCTGTCCAGCTTCGCCCTGGGCACCGCATTGGGCATCGTGCCGAAGATCGCCCTGACCGCCTTCGCCGGCAGCACGGTCGTGCGGGCGATGAACGGGGGCGGGGCGGGGGAGGCGGCGCTGCTCGCCGCCGCCGCGGCGCTGTGGATCGGCGCCGGCCTGGTGGCGCGCCGCTGGCTGCGGGCGCGGGAGGATGCGGTTGCTGACAGTGAGAACAAAACGGGATAATCTGGGCCCATGACAGTCCACGTCACCGTGCCGCTCGCCGACTCCGTGAAGGCTGAACTCGATCGCCTTGCCGATCTCGAGAACGTTTCTGTCGAGACCTATCTGGCGCGCCTCGTTGAGCACCAGCTTCAGGATTGGCGGGCAGTCGAGGAGGCCGTGGCCGAGGCGCGTGCGGACTTCGCCGAGGGCCGATTTGTCGACCATGATGTGGTCGTCGCAGAGTCGGAAGCGCGCTATCGGGGAATCGACGAAGCGGAATGAGGCTCCGGTGGTCGCCCTCCGCGCGGCGCGCCCTGGCTTCAGTCCGGACGTTTCTCGCGGAACGTGATCCTGCGGCCGCAAGACGTGTGGAGCGTCGAATACTGGAGCGCGCGAACTTCCTCGCTCGGTGGCCCCAGGCCGGCAGGCCAAGCCATGTGTCCGGAACCCGTGAGCTTTCCATTCCGGACATTCAGTACGTAATCATCTACGAAGTTGTGGGTGAAGACGTTCTGATCCTGATGTTATGGCATTCGCGGCAGTCGCGGCCGCGATAGCAACGATTCCGGGAACAAAGTTGCGCCTCTGCGGCCATACAGCCCGTCGCGCGCAACAGTCTTGCGAGTGCGGCCGCGAGGGTCTAAACCCTCAGGCCATGCGCAATCGTCGCGACAGCTTGCTTCTTCTCTCGCTGGGCCTTAGCGGCCCCTGGGCGCTGCTGGCTGCGTGAACCTTCGCGGCAGGGCGCTTCAGGGGACATCCCGACGCCCGCCTGTCTCACCGTGAAGAAAGTTTCCCATGACCGCCCCTCAAGAGAACGCCTCTGTGGCGAACGCCCCTCAGGCCGTGTCTGAGCGCGACCGCGTGATCGTATTCGACACCACCATGCGCGACGGCGAACAGTCGCCCGGCGCCTCGATGTCCCTGGAAGAGAAGCTGGAACTCTCCAAAATCCTGGAGGACATGGGCGTCGACGTGATCGAGGCCGGCTTCCCGATCGCCTCGAACGGCGACTTCGAGGCCGTCCGCCGCGTGGCCGAGATCGTCAGCGAGAGCACCGTCTGCGGCCTGGCCCGCGCCGGCATCGGCGACATCGACCGCTGCGCCGAGGCGATCCGTCCGGCCAGGCGCGGCCGCATCCACACCTTCCTGTCCACCAGCCCGCAGCACCGCGACCACATCCTGCGCATGAGCCAGGAAGACGTGCTGAACGCCATCACCGGCTCGGTCGGCCATGCCCGCAACCTGTGCGGCGACGTGGAATGGTCGGCCCAGGACGCCACCCGGACCGAGCGCGATTTCCTGCGCCGCTGCGTCGAGGCGGCGATCAAGGCCGGGGCCGGGACGATCAACATCCCCGACACCGTGGGCTACACCTATCCGTCGGAATACGGCGAGATCTTCCGCGACCTGATCGAGAACGTGCCCGGCGCCGACACGGTGATCTTCTCCACCCACTGCCACAACGACCTGGGGCTGGCCGTGGCCAACAGCCTGTCGGGCGTGCAGTCCGGCGCGCGGCAGGTCGAGGTGGCGATCAACGGCATCGGCGAGCGCGCCGGCAACGCGGCGCTGGAAGAGGTGGTGATGGCCCTGCGCGTGCGTCAGGACCGCCTGCCGTTCCCGACCCGCATCCGCACCGAGCACATCACCCGCGCCAGCCGCTACGTCTCGGCCATCACCGGCTTTCCGGTGCAGTTCAACAAGGCGATCGTCGGCAAGAACGCCTTCGCCCACGAGAGCGGCATCCATCAGGACGGCATGCTGAAGAACGCCTCCACCTACGAGATCATGCGGCCCGAGGACGTCGGGCAGGGCGCCTCGAACCTGGTGATGGGCAAGCACTCCGGCCGCCACGCGTTCCGCGAGAAGCTGAAGGCGCTGGGCTACGACCTGGGCCAGAACGCGCTGAACGAGGCCTTCGGCCGCTTCAAGGACCTGGCCGACAAGAAGAAGCACGTGTTCGACGACGACATCGTCGCCCTGGTGGACGACGCCCTGGCGCGCGGCGCCGACCGCATCCAGGTCAAGACCCTGCGGGTGATCGCCGGCACCGAGGGTCCGCAGGAAGCGCATCTGACGGTCACCGTCGACGGAGTCGAGAAGTCGGCCACCGCCACCGGCGACGGCCCGGTGGACGCGGTGTTCAACGCCATCCACCAGGTCGCCCCGCACGCCGCGACCCTGCGCCTGTTCCAGGTGCACGCGGTCACCGAGGGCACCGACGCTCAGGCCCAGGTCTCCGTCCGTCTGGAGGAGGACGGCCGCATCGCCACCGGCCAGGCCGCGGACACCGACACCCTGACCGCCAGCGCCATGGCCTACGTCAACGCCCTGAACAACCTCTCGGCGCGCAAGGAGAAGAGCGCCCCGGCGCCGATGACCGCCAGCGGATTCTGACGCACACTGGCCGGGTCGGTCGCCTTCCGCGGGAGGCGGCCGGCGTGGGCGCGGGCAGGGTGGGGGATGTCGATGCTGCCGAACGTCACGCGGCGCCGCGGCCTGTCGGCGACCCCGGCGGTCGCGCTCTGCGCCGCCGCGCTCGCCGCCATCCCGGGCGCGGGGCGCCCCGGGGACGAGGGGGCGGTCAAGCTGACCGCGCCGATCGCCACCGTGCTGAGGGACGGAGAGCCTTGCTTCTACGCCGCGCGGCCCGAAGCCTTCGCGCAGTGGGGGGCGGCCCGGATCGTCGGCCTGCGGGTGGTCGAGACCCAGCCGGCGGCTGACGCCAACGCCGAGGCCCTGCCGGCCAAGGCGCCGCGGCGCGCCTCGTTCCGGGTGCGCGCCGGCACGGCTCCGCAGGCCGAGGACATGCCGACCGAGCCGCGGCATTGCCTGCCGCTGGCGCGGTTCGCCGGCTCAGGGCCGGACCACATCACCGTCGGAGCCTTCTATTCGGTGCGCGTGATGGGCCGCTTTTCCGACGGCGAGGTCGGGCTGTTCTTCGGCAACTTCACGGTCGCGCGCGGCTTTCTGGGGGCGTTGAAGGTGCAGGACCTGAACCCGCCGGCCGCGCCGCGTTGAGCCCGGCCGCATGAGCCTGGTCTGGGTCCCCGTCACCATCGGCGCGGCGTCGCTGCAGGTCGCCCGCAATGCGCTGCAGCGCGGCCTGCTGACCGGCGCCGGGCCGTGGGGCGCGACCCTGGTGCGCTTCCTGTTCGGCCTGCCGTTCTCGGCGCTGTTCGCCGCGGTCGCCTGGAGCCTGACCGCCCATCCCGCCCCGCACTTCGCGACCGGCTTCTGGCTGGCCTGCGCGCTCGGCGGGGCGGCGCAGATCACGGCGACGGCGGCGATGCTGGTGTCGATGCGCCGCTCGACCTTCGCCCTCGGCACCGCCTTCCAGCAGAGCTCGATCCCGCTGGCGGCGGTGATGGGCCTGGTGCTGGGCGAGCCGTTGCGCGCCGGCGCCTGGGCCGGCATCGGCCTGGTCACCGCAGGCCTGTTCGCCCTGGCCTGGCCGCGCGGCCGCGAAACGCCGCGGGACTGGAGCGCGGCCCTGCTGGGGCTGGTCGCCGGCGCCGGCTTCGCCCTGTCGTCCAACGCCTATCGCCAGGCGGCGCTGACGCTGGATCACGCCCATCCGGTGCTCGCCGCGCAGATCACCGTGTTCACCGTCCAGGCCATGCAATCGAGCGTGCTGTCAGCCTGGCTGGCGGCGCGCGACCGGCGCGCCCTGTGGGTGGCGGTGACCTCGGTGCGCTCGTCCCTGCCGGCCGGATTCTTCGGCGCGGCGGCGTCCGGTCTGTGGTTCACCGCCTTCGCCCTGTCGCCGGCCGGGCCGGTGCGCGCGGTGGGGGTCTGCGAGATGCCGATCGCCGCCCTGGCCGGCCGCCGGCTGTTCGCCGAGAGGCTGTCGACGGCCCAGATCGGGGCCGCCCTGGTCGTCGCCGCCGGAGTGGTGCTGGCGGCCGTCGGATAGGCCCAATCCTTCGCGGCGACAGGGTGTTACAAACGCCTTGCAATCGACATGAGGGCGGGGCACAGGAGGCCTCCACCCAAGAGCCGAACGGCGGATGGCGGAGTCGCGACGGAGGGGATCGCGCGACGGCCGCGACCGGACGGTCCCCTCGGGCTGCGTCGCGTTCGTCCCTGGCCTCAACAACACTGAGCTCTGAATGTTTTCGTCCCTGTTCGGCGTGATCTCCAACGACATCGCCATCGATCTCGGCACCGCCAACACCCTGATCTACATGAAGGGCCGCGGCATCGTGCTGAACGAGCCCTCGGTGGTGGCGCTGCGCAACGCCGGCGGCCGCAAGCAGGTCCACGCCGTGGGCATCGACGCCAAGATGATGCTGGGCCGCACCCCCGGCCACATGGAAGCCATCCGTCCGATGCGCGACGGGGTCATCGCCGACTTCGAAGTCGCCGAGGAGATGATCAAGCACTTCATCCGCAAGGTTCACAACCGCCGCGGCTTCATCAACCCCAAGGTGCTGGTGTGCGTGCCGTCGGGCGCCACCGCGGTCGAGCGCCGCGCCATCCATGACAGCTGCCTGAACGCCGGCGCCCGCCGCGTGGGGCTGATCGACGAGCCGCAGGCGGCGGCCATCGGCGCGGGCCTGCCGATCCACGAACCGACCGGCTCGATGGTGGTCGACATCGGCGGCGGCACCACCGAGGTGGCCGTGCTCAGCCTGTCCGGCATCGTCTATTCGCGCTCGGTCCGCGTCGGCGGCGACAAGATGGACGAGGCGATCATCAGCTACATGCGCCGCCACCATAACCTGCTGATCGGCGAGACCACCGCCGAGCGGATCAAGAAGGAAATCGGCACCGCCCGCTCGCCGGAGGACGGCCACGGCCTGGCGATCGACGTCAAGGGCCGCGACCTGATGCAGGGCGTGCCGCGCGAGGTGCGCATCTCCGAGAAGCAGGCCGCCGACGCCGTGGCCGAGCCGGTGGCGCAGATCGTCGAGGCGGTGAAGGTGGCGCTGGAAGCCACGCCGCCGGAACTGGCCGCCGACATCGCCGACAAGGGCATCATGCTCACCGGCGGCGGCGCCCTGCTGCGCGGCCTGGACCTGGAGATCCGCGACCATACCGGCCTGCCGGTCACCGTGGCGGACGATCCCCTGGCCTGCGTGGCCCTGGGCTGCGGCAAGGTGCTCGAACATCCCAAGTGGATGAAGGGCGTCCTGGAATCCACATTCGCATAAGGCGCTAAAGCGCCTAGACTCATAACGATTCTGAACTGGGGCGGGGGCCTCGGGAGGCGGTGATTGTCCCTCAGGGATGGTCCCTTTGGCACGCTGAAAGTACCGCTCACGTGGACCGCCGCGGTAGCGCTGATCGTGGCTGTCGTGGCCGCGCTGGCGTTCCTGCTGGGCGATCGGCGCGAGACGCTGCGGGCCAGCGCCTATGACCAGGTGCGGCGGGTCACCGACCATGTGACCCGGCCCGTCGGTGAGGTCCTGTCGGCGCCGGTGCGCTGGGTGGGGGGCGCGGGCGACTTCGTGGGATCCTACATCGACGCCGCCAACGAGAACCGGCGGCTGAAAGCCCAGCTGGTCATGGACGACCGCTGGCGCGACGAGGCGCTGAAGCTGCGCGAGGAGAACGCGCGCTACAGGGCGCTGATGGGGGTGAAGACCGACCCGCCGATCGCCATGGTGTTCGCCCGCACCCTGACCGACGCGCGCGGCCCGTTCTCCAACACCCGGCTGGCCGACGCCGGCGCCAGCAAGGGCGTGATCGAGGGCAATCCGGTGCTGGCCGAGCACGGCCTGGTGGGCCGCGTGACCGGCGTCTCGCAGGATGTCAGCCGGATCATGCTGCTGACCGACACCGAGAGCCGCACCCCGGTGATGATCGCCCGCACCAACGCCCGGGCCATCCTGACCGGCGACGGCGGGCCGACGCCCAAGCTGGCCTATCTGCGCAGCCACGATGCGCTGGTCGAGGGCGACCGGGTGACGACCTCCGGCGATGGCGGGGTCTATCCGCGCGGCCTGCCGGTAGGCGTGGTGGTCAAGGACCTCGACGGCGGCTGGCGCGTGGCGCTGGATTCCGACGCCTCGCCGATCGACTACGTGCAGATCCTGCTGTTCCGTGACTTCTCGCAGCTGCTGGCCAAGCCGGAGGCCAAGACCCTGCCGAGCGCGGCCACCGCGCCGCCGGACGACGCCTTGCCCGCCTTCGCCGCCCCCAAGCCGGCCGCCGCCAAGCCCGCCGAGGGACTGAGCGACAGCGCCGCCCTGGCGGCCAGCCCCGCGCCGAAGCCCGCCAGGCCGGCCGACAAGCCCGCCGCCAAGCCGTCCGACGCCCCGCGCCATGGCGCGGCGAGCGACGCCGCGAAGCCCGACGCCAAGCCGGCGCGTCCCGGCCCCAAGCCCGCGGCCAAGCCCGCCGACGGCGCTGCGGCGGCGCGCAAGCCGCACGACGCCGCCGACGCGGCGCACAAGCCCCCGGCGGCCAAGCCGGCCGCGCGCCCCGCGACGACGACCGCGCCCCACCATCCCGCGCACTCGGCCGCGCCGGATCACGAGGAAGCGCCCTTCTGATGCCCGCCAACGTCGCGCGGCAGCTCAATCCGATCCGCTGGCTGGGAGGGCCGTTCCTGCTGTGCGCGCTGGCCAGCCTGATCCTGGCCGCGCCGATCCGCGTCTATGGCCTGCAGCTTCCAGAGCCGGTGTTCGGGCTGGTCCCGGCCTTCGCCTGGGCGATGATCCGGCCCTCGGTGCTGCCGCCGTTCGCCTTGCTGTTGCTCGGCTTCTACTGCGACTGGCTGTGGGGCACGCCCACCGGCCTGTGGCCGGCCTGCCTGCTGGCGGCCTATGCGCCGGTGCTGATGCTGCGCAACGTGCTGGCCGGGCAGAGCTTCATCGCCATGTGGATCTGGTACGCCTGCGCCTGCGCCCTGGCGTTCGCCGTCGGCATGTACCTGCTGACCCTGGATTCGGGGGCGGTGCCCAGCCTGGTGGCGGTGGGCTGGCAATTCCTCGTGACTGCGGCGCTGTATCCCTTAGCGCACAGTCTGATCGAGCGGTATGAAGACGCGGACGTACGCTTCCGATGAGCAACCCCCAGATCTTCTTCAACGAAGTCAACGAGCGGCAGGGCGAATTCGGCCGCCGCGCCTTCGTGTTCGGCGGGCTGCTGGGGGTGGGGGTGCTGGCGCTCGGCGGGCGCCTGGCTCAGCTGCAGGTGATCGAGAGCGGTCGCTACACCAAGCTGTCGGACAACAATCAGTTCGACTTTCGCCTGCAGCCGCCGCCGCGCGGCCTGATCGTCGATCGCAACGGCGTGGTGCTGGCCTCCAACCGTCCCGATTTCCGGCTGCTGGTGACCAAGGAAGACCACACCAAGCCGGAAGACGTGGTGGCGCGGATCGCCGAGCTGATCGAGCTCGACCCGAGCCGCCAGAAGCGCGCCGTCGCCGATATCAAGCAGGCGCCGAAGCGCTCGCCCGTGCCGATCCTCGAGGACATGACCTGGGAGGAGTTCTCCCGCATCAACGTCCGCGCGCCGGAGCTGCCGGGCGTCACCGCCGACATGGGCGAGGTGCGGGTCTATCCGTTCGGCGGCGCCTTCGCCCACGTGATCGGCTATGTAGCCAAGGTCTCGGCGCCCGATGTGCCGAAGACCGGCCCCGTCGACCCGATCCTGCTGAACCCGGGCTTCCGCATCGGCAAGCAGGGGGTCGAGAAGGCCTTCGACCTGGCGCTGCGGGGCAAGGCCGGCGCCAAGAAGGTCGAGGTGGACGTCAAGGGCCGCGTGGTGCGCGAGGACCCGGCCGGGGACATCCCCTCGACGCCGGGCGCGCAGATCCAGCTGACCCTGGACGCCGACATCCAGAACCGGGCGCTGGAGGTGTTCGGCGAGGAGAGCGGCGCGGCGGTGATGATGGACTGCCGCAACGGCGACATCCTGTGCCTGGTCTCCGCGCCCAGCTTCGACGCCAACCGCTTCGTCAAGGGCCTCACCGGCCCCGAGTACAAGGCGCTGGCCGACTACGACCACAAGCCGCTGTTCAACAAGGCGCTGACCGCCACCTTCCCGGCGGGCTCGACCTTCAAGACCATGGTGGCGCTGACGGCGCTGGAGCACGGCGTCAGCCCGGACAAGACCCACACCTGCGGCGGCTCGTTCCCGTTCGGCGGCCACGTGTTCCACTGCGACAAGTCGCACGGCACGCTGAACATGCACCAGGCGATCGTCACCTCGTGCGACATCTTCTTCTACCAGACGGCCCTGGAAGTCGGCCCGGACGCCATCGCCGAGACGGCGCGCAAGTTCGGCATCAACCAGGTGTTCCCAGAGATCCACATCCCGCAGAACAAGGGCACCCTGCCGGACACGGCCTGGAAACAGCGGGTGTTCCACGAGCGCTGGTGGCCGGGCGAGACGCCCAGCTTCGGCATCGGCCAGGGGGCGCTGGCGGTCAATCCGCTGCAGCTGTGCGTGATGTGCGCGCGCATCGCCAACGGCCACAAGCAGCTGATGCCGCGGCTGGTGAAGTCGGTCGGCGGCAAGGAGTTGCCGCCCGGCAGCGAGGTCCCCGACATTCCGGTCGACCCGGCGCATCTGGCCTTCGTGCAGAAGGCGATGGCGGACGTGGTGACCAGCGGCACGGCCGCGGCGACCGCAAAGCTCGGCCTGGGGCCGATCATGATGGCCGGCAAGACCGGCACCGCGCAGGCGCATACCTACAAGGGCGCGCGCGGCACGGTGCACATGGACTGGGCCATGCGCGACCACGCCTGGTTCATCGCCTTCGCGCCGGTGGACGAGCCGCGCTACGCCATGAGCGTGCTGGTGCAGCACGGCGGCTGGGGCGCCTCCGCCGCCGCCCCGCGCGCAGCCGAGATCATGAAGGTGGCGCTGCTCAAGGATCCGGAAATCCGCGCCCGCATCGTCACGCCCCTGCCCACGCCCACGCCCGTGGGCGGCAATCCGGACGGCCCGCCGGTGGAGGGCGCCGCGCCCGAGGCGCCGACGCCGATCCCCGGCCAGGCGCAGCAGCCGATCGCGCCGCCGGCGCCGCCGCCGCCCCAGCCCGACACGGACACGCCATGAGCCGCGCCGCATGACCGTCAGCGCCCTGACCCGTCCCGGCGAGCGCGATCGTCTGATCGTCAAGCTGGCGAACATCGACTGGACCTTCGCCCTGCTGCTGTCGATCATCGCCGGCATCGGCGGGGTGATGCTGTATTCCATCGCCGGCGGCGAATGGTGGCCCTGGGCTGCGCCGCACCTGATCCGCTATGCCGGCTGCCTGGTGCTGATGATCATCCTGGCCATGGTCGACCTGCGCGTCTGGTTCGCGCTGGCCTACCCGGTCTATGCGGTGGGCGTGCTGCTGCTGGCGGCGGTGGACGTGGTCGGCCACTCGGCCCTGGGCGCCCAGCGCTGGCTGGACCTGGGACCGATCCGCATCCAGCCCAGCGAGATCATCAAGATCGGCCTGGTGCTGGCCCTGGCCCGCTTCTACCACACCCTGTCGGGCCGCAACGCCCGCCTGTCGTGGTGGCTGCTGATCCCGGCGGCGCTGATTGGCCTGCCGGCGGCGCTGGTGGCCAAGCAGCCGGACCTGGGCACCGCCCTGCTGATCGCCGCCACCGGCGGGGTGATGATGATCCTCGCCGGGCTTTCGCTGCGGCTGGTGGCCATAGGCCTGGCCGGGGTCGTCGCCGTGGTGCCGCTGGCCTTCATGTTCGTGCTGAAGAGCTACCAGAAGGCGCGGCTGCTGACCTTCCTCGACCCGGAGGCCGACAAGTCCGGCTCCGGCTATCACATCATGCAGTCCAAGATCGCCCTGGGCTCCGGTGGGCTGCTGGGCAAGGGCTTCGGCCTGGGCACCCAGAGCCAGCTGAACTTCCTGCCCGAGAAGCAGACCGACTTCATCTTCGCCTCCCTGGCCGAGGAGTTCGGCTTCGTCGGCTCGGTGGCGGTGCTGCTGCTGTACATGGCGGTGATCTTCATGGCCCTGCGCATCGCCTCGGTGTCGCACAGCCACTTCGGCCGCATGGCCGCCTCCGGCGTGACCGCCACTTTCGCCCTGTGCCTGATGATCAACGGCGCCATGGTGATGGGCCTGGCGCCGGTGGTCGGCGTGCCGATGCCGCTGCTGTCGTGGGGCGGCACGGTGATGATCACGGTGATGGTGGGCTTCGGCCTGGTGCAGTCGGTGCGCGTTCACCGCTATTCCGAAGTCACCAGCGGGCGAGGGGCTCTGCTGTAATTCGCCCTATCTTCCCTCCCCTTCACGGGGAGGGACAGGCGGCGAAGCCGCCAGGGTGGGGAACGCCTGCCGGTGCACAGGCCAGTCTCGCCAGCCGGCGCGCGCCATCTCACTTCCCCACCCTGATCGCTGCGCGATCTTTCCCTCCCCATGAAGGGGAGGGCGGACTGGCGCTAAGCCGTCAGCGCCGCGTCCGTGGCGCGGATCAGGGCGTCGATGACCCCGGGTTCGGTGGAGGCGTGGCCGGCGTCCCAGATGATCTCGAAGCGCGCCTCGGGCCAAGCCTTGCCCAGCGCCCAGGCGGTCTCCAGCGGGGTGACCACGTCGAAGCGGCCCTGCACGATCCAGCCCGGGATGTGCCGGATGCGGTGCACGTTCTTCAGCAGCCAGCCATCCTCGTCGAAGAAGCCCTTGTTGGCGAAGAAGTGGCATTCGATGCGGGCGAAGGCGATGGCGAAGTCGACCTCGTTGAACTTCGACGGCCGCGCCTCGGGCCCGCGCAGCGAGATGGTGTCGCCCTCCCACTGGCTCCAGGCCGCTGCGGCCTCGGCCTGCACGCGGCGGTCGGGGCTGGTCAGGCGCTTGTGGTAGGCGCTGATCATGTCGCCGCGCTCGGCGGGCGGGATCGGGGCCTGGAAGCGCTCCCAGGCGTCCGGGAACAGCATCGAGGCGCCGTCCTGGTAGAACCACTTCAGCTCGCGCTCGGTGACCAGGAAGATGCCGCGCAGCACCAGGCCGGTGACCCGCTCCGGGTACCGGATGGCGTAGGCGAGCGCCAGGGTCGACCCCCAGGAGCCGCCGAACACGCACCACTTCTCGATGCCGAGGTGTTCGCGCAGCCGCTCGATATCCTCCACCAGGGTCCAGGTGGTGTTGGCGTCCAGCGAGGCGTTGGGGCGGCTCTTGCCGCAGCCGCGCTGGTCGAACAGCGCCACGCGCCAGCGGGTGGGATCGAAGAACCGCCGCATGGTGGCGTTGATCGCGCCGCCGGGGCCGCCGTGCAGCACCACGGCGGGCACGCCGCCGCGCACGCCGCATTCCTCGAAGAAGATCTCGTGGCCGTCGCCCACGTCCAGCCAGCCGGAATTGAACGGCTCGGTCTCCAGATACAGCCCTCGCCGGCCGGCTGAGGACATCACGGAAGGGACGGGGGCGATGCGATCCATGCGACCCTTCTACTTCGGAAAGCGGCGGTCCATCCAGTCAAGGATCACCCGGTTGACGGCTTCCGGCTGTTCCTGCTGCGTCCAGTGGCCGGAATCCTTGATCAGGGTCTTTTCCAGGTCGGTGATGTAGGCCTCCATGCCGTCGGCGGCGGAGGGCGGCAGCACGGCGTCCTTCTCGGCCATCACCATCAGCGAGGGGACCGTGACCTTGTCCTCGATGCCCTCCGCGCGCTGCCAGTTGCGGGTGAAGTTGCGGTACCAGTTGATGCCGCCGGTGAAGCCGGTGCGCTCGAAGCTCTCCACGAAGGCGGCCATCTCCTCGTCGGTCAGCAGCGCCGGGCGCGGGTCGCCGGCCGGGTCGTAGAGCTGCAGCATCTTCACCAGGGCGAAGGTCGATTCGGGCGTCGCCGAGGTCTCCTTGCTGCCCGTCAGGCTGCCCGACAGGCCGCCGCTGGCGGGCGGGGTCTCGGCCATCGGCCGGCGCATGAAGAAGCCCATCGCCTTGGCCACGTTGCCGTTGAGCACCGCATCGGCCTCGCCGGGCTTCTGGAAATGGACGATGTACATCTCGTCGCCGAAGCGCGCGCGCATGATGGCGATCGGGTCGGCCGGCGCGCGCGGCATGAACGGGGTGTTCAGGCCGATCACCCCGGCGACGCGGTCCGGGTGGCGCAGCGGCATCTGCCAGACGACGATGCCGCCCCAGTCGTGGCCGCAGAACACCGCCTTCTCGATCTTCAGCCTGTCCATCAGCCGCACCAGATCGCCGGTCAGGTGCTCGATGTCATAGGCCTCCACGGCCTCCGGGGCGGAGGTCAGGCCATAGCCGCGCTGATCCGGGGCGATCGCCCAGCGGCCGGCGGCCTCGCAGGCCTTCAGCTGGTGGCGCCAGGAGAACGCCAGTTCCGGGAAGCCGTGGCAGAAGATGATCGGCACGCCCTGCCCGCGCGGGCCGACCTCGTAGTAGGCCATGCGCACGTCGCCCAGGTCGGCGTACTGCACGGGCGGCATCTGGCTCTCCAGCGCGGACATCAGGTCTCTCCCCTCGTGTTCTCGTGACCGCCGGCACCCTGGCGCGCGGGGCGTCGCGGAGCAAGGCTGACGGCGGGTCAGTTGCGGAACTGCAGCCGGAGCGCGGCGTTGTTCAGCCCGAGGTTATCCCGTCAACTCAAGGAGATCGCGATGAGCACGAACCGCATCGAAGGCGCCGCCAAGAAGGCCACGGGCGCCGTCAAGGAAGCCGCCGGCAAGGCCGTCGGCAACGAACGCTTGCGCGCCGAGGGCGCCGCGGAAAAGGCCGTCGGCACGGCCCAGAACGCCGTCGGCAAGGCCCAGGACAAGGTCGCCAAGGCGATCAAGCACTAAGGTCTGGCGCAAACCTGATCGCGAGCCCCCGGTCGAAAGGCCGGGGGTTTTTGCTTTGTTGGCCGGAGCCCTGTCCCACTCTCACCACCGTCATCCCCGGGCGCCAGTCCCGGGGATCCATGAACACGAGAGAGGATGTCGCGAGCGGCAGCGGAGCGACGCACCGCGATCGCCGCGTCGTGGCGCGCCTTCGAAGCGCGCCAATCATTCTCCCGTGTTCTTGGACCCTCGGCACAAGGCCGAGGATGACGGTGGCGGGTCTGGAACCGGGCGCCGCCTAAGCCCCCTGCACAGCCGCCCCGCCCCGCGAGCGCAGCATCGGCCAGAACACGTTCAACGCCAGGCCGCCGAGCACCAGGGCGGCGGCGCCCAGCTTCCAGGCCGGCAGCGGCTCGGCGAGCCACAGGGCCGAGGCGGCCATGCCAAACACCGGCACCAGCAGGGCCAGCGGTGTCACCGTCGCCGCCGGGTGGCGCGCCAGCAGCCAGCCCCAGGCCGCATAGCCGAAGATGGTGTTTCCCAGGCTCTGCCAGAGAACCGCCGCCCAGGTGACCACGCCCGCGTGCGCCAGGCCGGCGGCGATCCGCGCGGGGCCCTCGAAAACGAAGGAAAGGACGAACAGCGGGGGCGCCGAGAACAGGCTGGCCCAGATCACATAGGCCAGCATGTTGGCCCCCGGCGCCGCGCGGGCGACCATGTTGCCGCCGGCCCAGCTGGCCCCGGCGATCAGCACCAGGCCCACGCCCAGCGGGGTCGTCGCGCCCTGGGCGTGGTCGATGATCACGCCGAAGCCGGCCACCGCCAGGGCCAGGGCCGCCCACTGGAAGCGCCTCAGCCGCTCTCCCGCGCGCCACATGGACAGCCCGATGGTGAAGAACACCTGGCTCTGCACCACCAGCGAGGCGAGGCCCGGCGAGATCAATCCCTGCATCGCGATGTACAGGACGCCGAACTGGCCCGTGCCGATCAGCAGCCCGTAGGCGGCAAGCTCGCGCCAGCGCACCTGCGGCCGGCGGATCAGCAGCACCCCCGGCAGGGCGGCGAAGGTGAAGCGCAGGGCGGCGAACAGCAGCGGCGGCAGGGCGCTCAGGCCCAGGCGGATGACCACGAAGTTCGTGCCCCACACGGCGACCACCGCCAGGGCCAGCAGGCCATCGCGCGCGCCGAGCCCGGGAGCATGGGCGGATGACTTTGTGAGGGCAGGGGGCATGCGCGTGGCTATAGACCGCCCCATATGGCTTCTGCGAGCCGCTTCCCCCGCGTTCGGCTTTCAGTTTTTCGCCAAACGTCATTAGAAGCCGCGCCATGTCCGAGCCTGCCGTCCACACGCGTATCCCGTTCAGCCTGATCCTGCTGGCGGGGGCGCTGACCGCGGTGGCGCCGCTGTCGATCGACATGTACCTGCCGAGCCTGCCCGCGCTGCGCGCCTATTTCCATGCCCCGGCGGAGTCGACCCTGGGCGCCTTCCTGATCGGCCTGGCGGTGGGGCAGTTCCTGTACGGCCCGCTGTCCGACCGGGTCGGTCGGCGGCTGCCGCTGCTGGGGGGCCTGGCCCTGTACCTGGTCGCCACGGTGGCCTGCATCTTTTCGAAGTCTCTGGAGGCGATGATCGTCGCCCGCTTCTTCCAGGCGCTGGGCGGGGGCTCCGGCCAGGTGCTGGCGCGCGCGGCGATCCGCGACCGCTTCGACCACCAGACCTCGGCGCGGGCGCTGTCGCTGCTGATGCTGGTGATGGGCGTGGCGCCGATCCTGGCGCCGATGGCCGGCGCGGCCCTGGTCAGCCTCGGGTGGCAGGCGATCTTCATCTTCCAGGTCGTGGCCGCCGGCCTGATCACCCTGTGGGCCCTGTTCGCCTTCGTCGAGACCCATCCGCCCGAGCGCGCCGCCCTGGCGCGGGGCGAGGCGGTGTGGACCAGCTTCGGCGTGCTGATGACCAATCCGCAGCTGATCGGCTACGTGCTGGCCGGCTCGCTGAACGGCGCGGCCCTGTTCGGCTACATCGCCGCCGCCTCGCAGCTGATCATCGGCGACTATCACATCGCCCCCGGCGTGTTCGCCTGGGTGTTCGGAGCCAACGCCCTGGGCATGATCGCCCTGTCGCAGCTGAACGCGCACTGGCTGCGCCGCCACACGCCCGAACACATCCTGATGCGGGCCCGGCCGCTGTCGATCGTGTTCGCCGTGGTCATGCTGATCACCGCCTACACCGGCTTCGGCGGCATCTGGGGCGTGCTGGCGCCGCTGTTCCTGGTGATCGCCTCGTTCGGCCTGATCGGGCCCAACACCCAGGCCGCCGCCATGAGCGTGGACCTGACGCGCACGGGCGCGATCTCCTCGCTGATGGGCGCCTCGACCTTCGCGGTGGGCGCGGCGATGACCGTGCTGGTGGGCGCGACCCACGACGGCACCGCGCGGCCGCTGGCCACCATCATCCTGGTGGCGATCGTGCTGTCGACCATCGCCCTCTACGGCCTGGCGCGCCCGACCAAGGTGCTGGAGCCGGCCTAGCCTCTTGGCCCCACGTTCAGCGAATATCCCGGGCCGACCAGGCGAGCGCCAGCCAGCCGGCCAGGAACATCAGCCCACCGACCGGCGTCACCGCGCCCAGGATGTGCGGCGCGCCGAGGGCCATGGCGTAGAGCGAGCCGCTGAACAACAGCGATCCGCCCAGGAACAGCGCCGGCGCATGCCGAGCCCGCGGCGCCCCGGCCACGACCAGGGCCGAGCACGCCAAAGTGGCCAGGGCGTGGATGAATTCATAGGTCGAGCCGGTCTTCAGCCAGTCCCTGGCCGCCGGATCGGTCACGTCGTGCGCGCCGAAGGCGCCGAAGCCCACCGCCAGGAAGCCGCTCAGCGCGGCCAGCATCGTCCAGGTCTTCCGCGTCCAGATCATGGTCTCAGGTCCCCCGAAACTTCCGCAAGGTCATCTTCCCCACCGTCATCGTTGCCACGCCCGACGCCCGGGGCATAAGGCTTCGCCAAGCGCCACCCAAGCCGACGCACGAGGAGACGACCATGGCTCTGACCAAGGGCGACGATTTCCCCATACACCAGACGCCGGAGCCGATCGCCTATTCGGGTACGGACCGGAATTTCTACGACCGGTACTTCTTCAACGGCTACGGCGCCGAGGGAGAGCTGTTCTTCGCCGCCGCCATGGGCATCTACCCGCACCTGAACATCATCGACGCCGCCTTCTGCGTCGTTCGCGACGGGGTGCAGGTGAACCTGCACGCCAGCCGCTGGCTGATGATGGAGCGGATGGACATGCAGGTCGGCCCCATCGCCGTCACGGTGCTGGAGCCGCTGCAGAAGTTGAAGCTCACGGTCGACTCGCCCGAACACCGGATCAAGGCCGAGATCGTGTTCGAGGGCCGCTCGTTCCCGATCGAGGAGCCGCGCTTCATCCGCCGCAACGGCCCGCGGGCCTTCATGGACTACACCCGCCTGACCCAGAACGGCCGCTACAGCGGCTGGATCGAGGTGGACGGCAAGCGCGACAGCGTCGACGGCTTCATGGGCACCCGCGACCGCTCGTGGGGCGTGCGGCCGGTCGGCGCGCGCGACCCGCAGGAGACCGTGCCGCCCACCGCGCCGCAGTTCTACTGGGTCTGGTCGCCGAGCAACTTCGAGAGCGGCTCGTTCTTCTTCCACACCAACGACGATGCGGCCGGCGAGCCGTGGAACCGCCGGGCGGTGTGGGCGCGCGAAGGCGCCAACGTCGAGGGCCTGGGCGAGATCGAGGACTGCGGCATCGACATCGAGTGGAAGTCCGGCACCCGCCACGCCAGGAGCGCGGTGGTGACGCTGCGCGAGCCGGGCACCACCCGCAAGATCACCTTCGAGCCGCAGTACGAGTTCTTCATGCTGGGGCTCGGCTACGGCCACCCGAAGTGGGGCCATGGCGTCAACCACGGCCAGCTGGCCGTGGAGCGCGAGGACTTCAAGCTGGCCGACATCGACGTGCGCCTGCCGCACCACCTTCACGTCCAGGCCTTGAGCAAGGTCACCTACGAGGACGACAAGGGCCACAAGGAGGTCGGCCGCGGAGTCCTGGAACAGCTGTTCCTGGGGCCGCACGGCCCGTCCGGCTTCACCGGCATGCTCGACTTCGCCAAGTAGACACACATCCCATGACCCTAGCCGAACGCCTCGAGGCGTACCTCACCCGCACCCACGGCCAGCCCGCCACGGTCACCAGCCTCAGCCGCATCTCCGGCGGGGCCAGCCGTGAGACCTACAAGTTCGACGCCGAGATCGGCGGCGAGGCCAAGGGCTACATCCTGCGCCGTGACCCGCCCGGCAGCCTGATCGAGACCGACCGGCGCCTGGAGTTCCTCGCCATCCAGTCGTTCACCGGCCGCGGCGTGGCCGCGCCCGAGGCCCTGGTGCTGGAGGAAGAGGGCGCCGAACTGGAGCGGCCGTTCTTCATCATGGGCCGCATCGACGGCGGCATGACCGGCAGTCCGTTCGCCCCAGATCCCTATGCGCCGCACGGCCGGGCGATCGGCGAGCAGTTCTTCTCGATCATGGGCCGCATCGCCGGCCAGCCGGTGGAAGACCTGCCGATCCTGGCGGCCGCCGACATGCCGCGGCCGGACGAATGCTGGTCGCAGGCGCTGGACTACTGGGCCGGGGTGATCGACGAGGACGAGCTGCATCCGCAGCCGATCGTCCGCGCCGCCATCCGCCGCCTGCGCGCCAACCCGCCCCCGCCGGCGCAGAAGATCGCCGTCGTGCACGGCGACTATCGCTCGGGCAACTTCCTGCAGGACGGCGCCGGCAAGATCATCGCCGTGCTCGACTGGGAAATGGCCCACCTGGGCGATCCGCTGGAGGATCTCGGCTGGGCGTGCGATCCGCTGTGGTCGCTGCCGGGCTCGCCGACCGTCTCGGGCATGGTCAGCCTGGAGGAGGGCATCGCCATCTGGGAGCGCGCCAGCGGCCTGAAGGTCGATCCCAGGGCGTTCGCTTGGTGGCGGCTTTTCGCTTCGGTGAAGGGCCAGGCCATCTGGACATCCGCCGCCAAGGAATGGCGTGACGGCGGGTTCAAGGAACCGATCCTGGCCTTTTCCGGCTGGTTCACCGCTCGCCGCCAGGACCAGATTCTGGCCCAGCATCTCGCCGCGCTGGAGGCCCTATGACCCCGACCCTGCCCGAGATCATGACCAGCTTCGCGGTCGCGCTCTCCACGCCGATGCCCCCCGAAGCCACCGGCGACTACATGGCCGGGCGCGTGGGCATGCTGTCGATGCTGGCGGCGCTGGCGGGCCAGGAGGCCGAGCGCGGGCCCGCCGCCCGCGTGTGGGAGAACGGCGCGATCCGCGCGGTGCTGGGCGAAGCCGCCGGCCGCTACGACGCGGCGTTCGACGGCGCCCTCGCCAAGGCGGCCGCCGAGGTCGACACCGACTTCACCTGGTCGGGGCTCGACGCGGCCAACGCCGCCCTGCGCCGCCTGCTGATCGCCCTGCACGAGCGGGTGGAGACGGCGGGCGACAACGACCTCGACCGTCGCATCATCGGCCTCTACGCTCAGATGGCCCACGAGCGGCGCCTCGACCTCGGGGGCTGACCCGCCGCCCGGCGGCGGCGCAGGGAGGGAAGGGTGATGAGAGCGCTTCAGCTCGCCGTGGTCGCCGTGATCGCGCTCGTTCAGGCCGGCGCCGCGCAGGCCACCGGGGTGAAGACCTTCAAGGCCTGGTACGCCGTCTGCGACAACGTCAGGGCCTGCGTGGCCTTCGGCTTCCCCGACGCCGACGCCGATATCGGCGGCTATGTGCGCATCGCCCGCGGCGGCGCGGCGGGGGCGCAGCCCGTGGTCAGCCTGGTGATCACCGCCGACGATGCGCCCAAGGCCTCGGCCTGGGCGGTGCAGATCGACGGCCGCCCTGTGCCCGGACTGGCGACTCTCCCCGTGAAGGCGGGGGACGACGGCCAGTCGGTTCAGCTGTCGCCCCCCCAGGGCGCCGCCCTGGTCGAAGCCCTGCGCGAGGGCCATGGCCTGGAGGTCACGGGCGGCGGCAAGAGCATCTTCTCCCTCGATCTCGGCGGCAGCGCCGCCGCCCTGCTGTGGGTCGACGACCAGCAGCAGCGGGTGGGCACGGTCACGGCCCTGGGCCGCAAGGGCGACAAGCCGGCCGCCGCCGTGCCCGCGGTCCCGCCGGCGCCCGTCGTGCGGGCAGCGACGATTCCCTCTCAGGCGGGCCTCCCCGGGCATGTGCCCACCGCCGTGCGGCGCGCGCGGGGCAGGGACTGCACCGCCCAGCCGGGCGGCGACATGGATGCGCCGCTGATCGCCCGGCTGGCGCCGGGCCTGGTGCTGTGGGGGCCGGTCTGCGATCAGGGGGCCTACAGCATCGGCAACACCCTGATGCTGGGCGACGAGAAGGGCGGCGCGCTTCGGCCGTTGCGGCTGCCTTATCCGCCGGGCCTGGCTGAACGCGACACCAACGAACTGGCCGATCCGGAGTTCGAGCCCAAGACCGCCACCCTCTCCAGCTTCGCCAAGGGCCGCGGCATCGGCGACTGCGGCGAGGTGATGAGCTGGGTTTGGGACGGCAAGGCCTTCCAGCTGGCCTCGGCCCAGGTGATGACCGAGTGCCATGGCGTGCCGATGGACGACTGGCCCAGCCTCTGGGCGACCCGCGCGCGCTGACGTCCGCCCCGCAAGGTCCCGGCCCGCGGGCGGCCTTCAGCCGCGACGCGGAAAGCCGACTCTGCTAGAGCGCGTGGCGCAACGGGAACCCGGTATTGCGACCAGACCGCACTCGAACGGCTGAATCCGCGCTGCGATCTGACGATCGGCCGCCTCTGTCCGACCGTGTCGCGCTCTAGCGGAGCCATGTCGGTCACCCGGCGCCTCGGCCTCTTCTATGCCTTCATCTTCCTCGGCACGGGCGTTTCCGCGCCATACATCGGCCTGTGGTTCAAGGCGCACGGCCTCTCCGGCGCGCAGATCGGCCTTATCCTGGCCGCGCCCGCGATCGCCCGCATGGTCACCGGACCGGCCATCGCCGTCTGGGCCGACGGGTTTCGCCTTCGCCGCACGCCGCTGGGGCTGCTCGGTCTCGGCACGACGGCGCTGTACGGCCTGTTCTTCGCCACGCACGGCTTTGCGGCATGGTGGGCCTTGTGGCTGGTGTCGCAGAGCCTGTTCGCCAACCTCAGCCCCCTCGGCGATGTGATCGCCCTGCGCCGCGCGCGGCTGCATGGCTTCAACTACGGCTGGCCGCGCGGCATGGGGTCGGCGGCCTATGTCGTCGCCAATGTGCTGATGGGGGTGATGCTGACCGGGACCAGCCCCGACGCGATCCTCTGGTGGCTGGTGGCCACCGCGGCGGCGGCGGCCGTCGGCGGGTTCCTGATCCTGCCGGACGACCCGGTGCACGAGGCCGGCGAGGACGTCGCCGGGCCCGACCGCTGGCGCGGCCTGGGCGGCCTGCTGCGCGATCCGGTGTTCATGCTGGCGGTGGTCTCCGTGGGGCTGATTCAGTCCAGCCACGCCTTCTACTACGGCTTTTCCACCCTGGCCTGGCGCGCCCAGGGACTGCCCTCCAGCGCCACCGGCGTCTTGTGGGGCGTCGGCGTGGTCGCCGAGATCGGCTTCCTGTGGTTCATGGAGCCGCTGCGCCGGGCCCTCGGGGCCGAGCGGCTGGTGATCGCCGGCGCCGTCGGCGGCCTCGTCCGCTGGACGGTGCTGGCCTATTCCCCGCCGCTGTGGGTGCTGGTCCCGATCCAGTGCCTGCACGCCGCCACCTTCACCGCCACCTTCATGGGCTCGTTGCAGCTGGTCGAGCGGCTCAGCCCGCCGGGCAGCGCCAGCGCCGCCCAGACGGTGAACTCGGTGCTCTCCGGGGGGCTGTTCATGGGCCTGGCGTCGATGGGGTCGGGGGCCCTGTTCGACATGATCGGCGCGCGCGGCTACCTGGCGATGAGCCTGCTGGCGGGCCTGGGCCTGGCCGGCGCCGTCGCGCTGCCGCGGGCCATCCGCCGGCGGCTGGGGGCGCCCGCCACCGGCTGACGGCGGCAGAAATGGCGCTTGCCGGCCCTCGCGGAACACGGATCAGAACGTGTTTCAACAATTGGGAGGAGCTTGCGATGCGCGCGCTGCAGCTGGTGGATGGAATCGGCCTCGACAACCTGAAGGTCCTGGAGGTTCCCGATCCCAAGCCCGGGCCGGGCGAGGTCTTGGTGCGCATGCGCGCCGTGTCGCTGAACTTCCGCGACCTGCTGATGGTGGGCGGCGTCTACGGCCCCCAGACGCCGCTGCCCCTGACCCCGTTTTCCGACGGCTGCGGCGTGGTCGAGGCGGTAGGCGAGGGGGTGACCCGTGTCGCCGTGGGCGACCGGGTCTCGACCCTGTTCTTCCAGAAGTGGTTCGCCGGCAAGCCGACCATGGAGGGCCAGATGTCGGCGCTCGGCCTGCCGATCCCGGGCGCCGGGCGCGAGCTGGCGGTGTTCTCCGAGCAGGGGGTCTCCAAGGTTCCCGACTATCTGAGCGACCACCAGGTCTCGACCCTGGCCTGCGCGGCCCTGACCGCGTGGCGGGCGCTGTTCAGCGACGCTCACCTCGAGCCCGGCGACACGGTCCTGCTGCAGGGCACCGGCGGCGTGTCGATCTTCGGCCTGCAGTTCGCCAAGGCGGCCGGCTATCGCACCATCATCACCTCCTCGTCGGACGAGAAGCTGGAGCGCGCCAAGGCGCTCGGGGCCGACCATGTGATCAACTACAGGACCACGCCCGAGTGGGGTCGCGCGGCGCGGGCGATCACCGGCGGCGCTGGCGTCGACTTCGTCATGGAGGTCGGCGGCGCCGGCACCCTCACCGAGAGCCTGAAGGCCATCGCCCTGATGGGCCACATCGCCATCATCGGCGTGCTGGCGGGCGCCGCCGAGCCGCTGCAGATCGGCACGATGATCGCCACCGGCGCCAAGCTGCAGGGCGTCTCGGTCGGCTCGCGGGCGATGTTCGAGGCGATGTGCAAGGCCCTGGAGCTGCATCGCATCGAGCCGGTGGTGGACAAGGTCTACCCGTTCACCGAGGCCGTGGCGGCGTTCAAGGCGATGCAGGGCGGCGAGCACTTCGGCAAGATCGTTCTGAGCTTCGACTGAGGGCCTGAGGGCGCGGCCTCCGCGCGGCGCGTCTCACCGAGCGGGCGAACATGGTTCAGCCCCGGTTCATGGCGTGGGATGGAGGTTGCGACATCGCAACAAAAACCCCGCGGTTCGCCGCCTGGGAGGAGATATCGATGACTCGCACGATCCGACTGACCGCCGTCGCGGCCGTTCTGGCGTCCGCCGCCGCCGTGGCGGGCGCGGCCCACGCCCAGCCCGCCGCCGGCGCGCGCGCCACCCTCTATGAATTCCCGAACTTCCAGGGCCGCTCGATCACCATCACCGGCGCCGACGACAACCTGCAGAACGACAATTTCAACGACACCGCCCGCAGCGCCCATTTCGACGGCGACTGGACCGTGTGTTCCGACGCCGGCCTGCGCGGCAACTGCCAGACCCTGTCGGGCGACGTGCCGAATCTCGACCGCTTCGGCCTGGGCCGCTCCGTGTCTTCCCTGCGCCAAGGCTCGGCCTACGGGCAGGCCGGCGGCGGCGGCTACGGCCGCGATCCGGGGCCGGACCGCGGCTACGGCTACGGCGACCGTGACCGGGGCGACGATGACCGCGGCGGCTACGCCGGCGGCTACGGCCGTGGCCCGGATCGTGGCCCCGACCGCGGATATGGCGACGATCGCGGCTATGACGACAGCCGCTGGTCAGGCTCGGGCGGCATCCCCGGCCGCTCGGTGGTGTTCTTCCCGCGTCCCAAGCAGGACGGCCAGGACATCGCCGCCTTCGACCGCAGCGCGGCCGACTGGTTCTGCCGCCGGCAGGGCCTGGGCGCGGCGGCCTACTACGACACCAGCTACCGGGGCCGCGGCTTCCGCTTCAACGGCGGCGGCTTCACCCTGAACGCGCCGGTGCTGCGCGACGTCGTCTGCCGCAAATAGGCGGCGCCCGCAGATTCTTTTCGAAAGGGGCTGGCGCCGGTCGCGCGATGCGTGTACCAGCGCCGCTCCCGAAAGGACACGGAACCATGTTCGGCCACTCGCCAGACACCAATCGCAAGGTCACGCAGCCCGGTCAGATGACCGAGCGGCTGGACGTGCGCGCGGCGGAGGGGAGCGAGGCTTAAGGGTCCGACCGGATCTTTCGGCGATGCGAGCGAACCCCTCCCGGCCCGGCCTGGAGGGGTTCTTCGTTTGCGGAGTCCTCCTTCGACCGTGACGCCGGGAGGGGCGGCAGAGGAGTGAGGACGATGAGCGGATATGAAGTGATCGAAAGCCACGGCGCGCCGATCCGGGCGTGGACCCGTGGCGTGCCCATGGAACACCAGGCGGTGCAGCAACTGCGCAACGTCGCCGGCCTGCCGTTCATCCACAGCCACGTGGCGGTGATGCCCGACGTGCACTTTGGCCGCGGCGCCACGGTGGGCTCGGTGATCCCCACCAAGGGGGCGATCATCCCGGCGGCGGTCGGGGTGGACATCGGCTGCGGCATGATGGCGGTGGGGACCAGCCTGACGGCGTCCGACCTGCCGGATTCCCTTGCGCCGCTTCGCTCCGCAATCGAACGCAAGGCGCCGGCCGGCAACGGACCGGGGGGTGATTTCAAGGATGCGCCGGCCTCCTCGGCGACCGCCTTCAAGGGCGGTCTGTCGGCGCGACTGGAGCGGATCGTGGACAAGCACCCGAAGATCCGGGGCGACAAGGCGCTGAAGCAGCTGGGTACGCTGGGCGGCGGCAACCACTTCATCGAGGTCTGCCTCGACGAGGCGGACCGGGTCTGGGTGATGCTGCACTCCGGCTCGCGCGGCACCGGCAACCTGGTGGGGACCTACTTCATCGAACGGGCCCGCGAGGAGCTCGCGCGACGGGTGCTGGGCTACCACGTGCCGGACCGGGACCTGGCGTTCTTCCTGGAGGGAGAACCGCTGTTCGACGACTACGTCGAGGCGGTGCTCTGGGCCCAGGACTACGCCCGGGCCAACCGGCAGCTGATGATGGACCGGGTGCTGATGGCCCTGCGCGAGACCCTGCCGCCGTTCCAGCTCACCAAGCTGGCGGTCAACTGCCACCACAACTATGTGGCGCAGGAGACCCACTTCGGCGAGACGGTCTGGCTGACCCGCAAGGGGGCGGTGCGCGCGGGCGACGGCGACCTGGGGATCATCCCCGGCTCGATGGGCGCCAAGTCGTTCATCGTCCGTGGCAAGGGCAATGCGGACTCGTTCTGCACCTGCTCGCACGGGGCCGGCCGGGCCATGAGCCGGGCCGAGGCCAAGCGGCGGTTCTCGCTGGAGGACCACGTCGCGGCCACCGCCCACGTGGAATGCCGCAAGGACGAGGGCGTGATCGACGAAACGCCGATGGCCTACAAGGACATCGACGCCGTCATGGCCGCCCAGTCCGACCTTGTGGAGATCGTCCACACTCTGCGCCAGGTGGTGTGCGTGAAGGGGTGAGGCGCGAGGCGCGGGCGTAAGCCCGCGCCTATGCGGTCGCCGAAGGCGATCGCCGCGCCGAACGCCCGGAGCGCCAGCAGAGGGCTCGAGGGGGCGGGCGGAGCGCGAACATTAATTGTTGCATTACGCACCATCCCGTCATAGAAGGACCGCGCCTCAGGTGGCGTAGGAAGCGATTGCTTCGTTAATCCATAGGTCGGGGGTTCGAGTCCCCTCGCGGCTTGCCGCGTAGCTCAGTTGGATAGAGCGATGGAATGGCCGCTTCCGCCTGTACCCCTGCGGCGTGCGTCCTGGTGGCGTAGAGATCGATTTCTTCGCAAGCCGGAAGGCGGGGGCCACACGCCTCGCGCGCCGGGGCCCCGCAAGGGGCGTCTTCGATCTCGCCTGTTCCCCAGGGCGCTTAGTGTTGCGTGCTTTGCCGGTGGTGATGTGGGATCGCTACTTCGTCCTTGAAACGGCGCTTCCTTCGGGAGGCTACGATCCCCGGACGTTCCCCGGCATTGAAGGTTTCGCGGTGGCGACAGGACTGGGGTTCATCGTCACCAGGAAAAGGGCGGCCCGGGCTTCGGCCCGAGGTTCGGATGGACGTGATCCGAGGGAAGCGCCTGCCCAGGACGACCATTCCCCGTGAAACTTTCGTGTTGCATAACGCATCATTTCTGGTATCAAGGCTCAGCTTCGAGATCGCGGCGGCTGGCTCCGGAAACGGACCGGCCGCCGTGGCTTTCGGAGCTCCGGATTGGTGGTGAAGAGAGCGATTTCTTCGATGGTGAAGCCTCACGGCATGGGTTCGAATCCCACTCCCTGAAAGGGCGGTGACAGCCGCTCGGCCGGGGGGACTTCGTTCTCGCCCTTTCCCCGGCCCGGTTGTCCGTAATTCAGTCAGAGGAGGCGTCCGATGCGTCTCAACATCTTTGCTCCCCGTCCGCCGCCCCTCACCCACGAGGGCGCGCCCGCCGTCGTGCTGACCGCCGAACAGGCGCTGCGCCGCTCGGTGCTGTCGTGCCTGCTGTGGGAAGACGAGTTCTACGAGGACGGCCAGGCGATCGCCGATCGCATCCTGGCCCTGGCCCTCGAGGTTCCCGCCGCGACCACGGCCGCCCTGGCGATCGAGGCGCGCGAACAGTTCAAGCTGCGGCATGCGCCGTTGCTGCTGCTGCTGGCCCTCGTGCGCACCGGCCGCGGGACCGCCCTGGTCTCGCAGACCATCGCGCGGGTGATCCAGCGGGCGGACGAGCTGTCGGAGTTCCTGGCCCTGTACTGGCGCGGCGGGCGCAAGCCCCTGGCCAAGCAGGTCAAGCTCGGCCTGGCGCAGGCGTTCGGCAAGTTCGACGCCTACCAGCTGGCCAAGTACGACCGCGAGGGCCCGGTGAAGCTGCGCGACGTGCTGTTCCTGGTGCACGCCAAGCCGAAGGACGAGGCCCAGGCGGCCCTGTGGAAGCAGGTCGCCGAGCGCACCCTGCCGTCTCCGGACACCTGGGAAGTGGCCCTGTCCGGCGGCGCCGACAAGCGCGAGACCTTCGAGCGCCTGCTGGCCGAGCGCAAGCTGGGCTACCTGGCCCTGCTCCGCAACCTGCGGAACATGGACCAGGCGGGCGTCGACGAGGCCCTGGTGACCGAGGCGATCCTGGCGCGCCGGGGCGCCGAGCGGGTGCTGCCGTTCCGCTATGTGGCGGCGGCCCGCGCGGCGCCGCGCTTCGAACCCCAGCTCGACCAGGCCCTGGCCGAGGCGGTGCTGCAAGGCCCCGTCCTGGCCGGCCGGACCATCGTGCTGGTGGACGTGTCGGGCTCGATGGACGCACGGCTCTCGGCCAAGTCGGACCTCACCCGGCTCGACGCGGCTGCGACCCTGGCCTCGATCGTCCCGGGCGACGTGCGGGTCTTCACCTTCTCCAACCAGGTGGTGGAGGTCCCGGCGCGGCGCGGCATGGCGGGGGTGGACGCGGTGGTGCGGTCGCAGCCGCACGGCGGCACCTACCTCGGCAAGGCCGTGGCGCACGTGAACCGGCTGCCGCACGACCGGCTGATCGTGGTCACCGACGAACAGTCGCATGACCAGGTCCCGCCGCCCCGTGCGGCGAAGGCCTACCTGCTGAACGTGGCCAGCGCCCGCAACGGCGTCGGCTACGGTCCCTGGACCCACCTGGACGGCTTTTCGGAGCAGGTCCTGCGGTTCATCCAGGCGCAGGAAGCTTTTGCGGCCGAGTTCACCGGTTGACCGCCGAGGAGCTCCGTCGGGCGGCCGTCGCCCTCTTCGGCGAGCGGGGCTGGATGTCCCGCCTCGCCGAAGCCCTGGGCGTCGACCGCTCGACGGTCTCCCGCTGGTTCGCCGGCCTGCCCGTGCCGGGGCCCGTGGCCGCGGCGGTGAACGCCTGGCTGCGCTTGCAGGCGGTCACCGGGGAGCGGCCAGAGGCCGGGCAGGGGGCTCCTGCCGAGCCCGCGCCCGCCATCTGGCGGGCGCGGGTGGCCGCCGTTGATGGTCCGCCGGCGGTGGAGACCGCCTGGCTGCGCCGCTCGCCGGCCGGCCGGCTCGTCAGCTGGAACGGACGGGTGCTGCAGGCGCTGGCCGGCGAAGACCCCGCCGCCACCCACTTCGACGTCGAGACCGGCCGACGCTATCGCATCACCGATGCGCTGACCGATGACGGACACGACGCCGACTGAATTGCTTCTCTCCGGCGCGCAATGGCGCCACGCTGGCGGCCTCGCTTCCCGGAGGTCGGCGTGCTGCGCGAGGTCACCCTTTCCATCAACGGCCAGACGCATCGCCTAAGCGTCGACGACACCGCCAGCCTGCCGGACGTTCTGCGCACCGAGCTTGAGCTGAAGGGCGCCCGCTACGGCTGCGGCGCCGGCCAGTGCGGCGCCTGCGCGGTGCTGGTGGATGGCGAGGACAGGGCGTCCTGCCAGCTGGAGGTCGGCAACCTCGAGGGCAAGTCGATCACCACCCTGGAAGGGATCGGAACCCCGGAACGGCCGCATCCGCTGCAGACCGCGTTCCTGGACCTGCAGGCCGGCCAGTGCGGCTACTGTCTCTCCGGCATCATCGTCGCCGCCAAGGCGCTGCTGGACCGCAATCCGGACCCCAGCCGCGCCGAGATCGCCCAGGCGCTGTCCTGGCACCTGTGCCGCTGCGGGGCGCACAACCGGATCCTGGCCGCGGTGGCCCTGGCGGCCGAGCGGATGCGGGCGCAGGTGGCGGCATGATCCCGGTCAACCTGGCCAACAACCCGCGCCTGGATCGCTGGATCGGCTTCGAGACCCCCGGCCGCGTTCGCGTGGCGGTGGGCAAGGTGGAGTATGGGCAGGGGGCGCTGACCGGCCTGGCGATGATCGCCGCGGAGGAACTCGACGTGGGCATGTCGCGGCTGGACGTGGTCACGCCGCAGACCGACCTGTCCCCCGACGAAGGCCTGACCGTCGGCAGCATGAGCATCGAGACTTCCGGCGCGGCGATCCGCGCGGCCTGCGCGGAGGCGAGGGCGTTGTTCGTCGCCGAGGCGGCCAAGCGCCTGGGCTGCGCGCCGGGCGTGCTGGACGTGCGCGACGGCGTCTTCCAGCGCGACGGCGCCGATGCGGGCCTCAGCTACTGGGACCTGGCCGACGCCGTGGACCTGAGCCAGCCGCCCACCGGCGAAGCCCGCTGGAAGTCCCCCGATCAGCACCGGCTGCTGGGCCAGAGCGCCCCGCGGTTGGACCTGCCGCCCAAGGTGTTCGGCGCCGCCTATCTGCAGGACCTGGCGCTGCCCGGCATGCTGCACGCGCGGGTGCTGCGCCAGCCCGGCCCGGACGCCGTGCTTGCCGACCTGGACGAGGCGGCGATCCGTCACGCCGCGGGCGAGGCGGCGATCGAGATCGTCCGCGAGGGCCAGTTCGTAGCGTTGCTGTCGCCCAGCGAGCGGGCGGTGCAGGCGGCCATCGGCGCCGCCGAGCTCGGCGCCGCCTGGCACGGCGCGCGCGACCTGTCGCCGGCGGTGTCGGAGCCGATCTCGCTGAAGGCCATGCCCGCCACGGCCTATCCGACCGGAGATCCGCCGGCGGAGGCTTCAAATCGGCGCCGCCATCAGGCCGCCTACGGCCGGCCATACATAGCCCACGGCTCGATGGGCCCGTCATGCGGCGTGGCGCAGTTTCAGGACGGCCGGCTGACCGTCTGGACCCACGCCCAGGGCGTCTATCCGATGCGCCAGCTGCTGGCGCGGCTCTGCGGCCTGGCGCCCGAGGCGATCAGCGTGATCCATGCCCAGGGGGCGGGAACCTATGGCCACAACGGCTCTGACGACGCCGCCGTCGACGCCGCCGTGATCGCCATGCGCCGCCCGGGCGCGCCGATCCGCGTGCAATGGCGGCGCGAGGACGAGTTCGGCCACGAACCGCTCGGCACGGCGATGCACATCGAGCTGGCGGCCGAGCTGGACGCCGGCGGGCGGCTGGTCGACTACACCGCCGACATCTGGAGCGGCTCGCATACCGGTGGCCGGGGCCAGGCCCTGGCCCAGACCGCGCTCGGCCTGCCGCCGCCGCCGCCGATGGTCCCGCCCACCGGGCCCGGCGGGGTGCGCTTCAGCGGCGGCATCCTCAACGCCCTGCCGTCCTACGACATCCCGGCGCGGCGCTATGCCGAGCACCTGGTGTCGCCAGGCCCTGTGCGCACCTCTTCGCTGCGCGGCCTGGGCGGGCCGGTGAACACCTATGCCGGCGAATGCTTCATCGACGAGCTGGCCGAGATCGCCGGCCAGGACCCGCTGGCCTTCCGCCTGGGGATGACCTCCGATCCGCGCGCGCGGCATGTGCTGGAGACGCTGGCGCGGATGAGCGGCTGGGCCGAGCGCGGTCCCGGCGGGGCCGGGCAGGGGCTCGGACTGGCGTATTGCCGCTATCGCGACCGCGGGGCCTATGTCGCCGTCGCCGCGGCGCTGAGCGTCGACGCCGAAGTGCGGCTCGAACGCCTGTGGTGCGCCGCCGACTGCGGGCAGGTGATCAATCCGGACGGGGTGAAGAACCAGCTGGAGGGCGGCATGATCATGGCCGCCAGCTGGGCGTTGAAGGAGCAGGTGCGCCTGGCCGGGCGCGGCGTGCAGTCGATCACCTGGGACGACTATCCGATCCTGCGCTTCGACGAGGTCCCGCCGGTGGAGATCGAGCTGGTGATGGCGCAGCACGAACGCTGCGTGGGCGCGGGCGAAGTCTCGCTGGGACCGGCGATGGCGGCGATCGGCAACGCCGTCTCCCATGCGCTTGGCGCGCGTATCCGCGAGCTGCCGTTCACCCGCGAGAAGATCGCCCACGCCCTGCTGGCGGACTGAGCGGCGCCGTGGCGGGCGAGCGGCGGTTCGCCGCTCGCCGACCCAGGCTCAGGCCTTGTTCGGGTTGATCAGGTACTTTTCGCCGGTGGTCTTGCGGTTGTAGGCCGCCATCACCTCGGGCTTCAGCGCCTCGGCCAGGGAGATCTCGGCCGTATAGTGGCTGGCGAAGGTGGTCTTCAGCTCGTCGGCCACGCGCTGGCGCAGGCGCTGGGCGCCCTGCGCGCCGATCTTGCCGAGGAATGGCGTCAGCAGCCAGCCGCCCAGGCCCCAGCTCATGCCGAACGCGCGGTTCAGCTCGGTCGGGCCGGTATCCAGTCCGCCATAGATGTAGACCTGCTTGTAGGTGGTCGAGCCATAGCGGCTGTAGGCGGCGCCCGAGCGCTTGTTGGCCGCCACCTCCATGGCGCTCAGGATCTGGCCGGCCAGCTTGCCGCCGCCGATGGCGTCGAACGCCAGGGTGGCGCCGGTCTCGGTGAGGGCGGCGATCAGGTCGTCGATGAAGGTCGGCGCGCTGGAATCGACGATGTGCTTGGCGCCGATGTCCTTGAGGATCTGCGCCTGCGCCGGACTGCGCACGATGTTCACCAGATCGACGCCGTCCTTCAGGCAGATCTTGTTGAGCATCTGGCCGAGGTTGGAGGCGGCGGCGGTGTGCACCAGGGCGGTGTGGCCCTCCAGGCGCATGGTCTCGACCATGCCCAAGGCGGTCAGCGGGTTGACGAAGCACGAGGCGCCGTCGGCGGCGGTGGCGTCCGCCGGCAGCGGCAGGGCGTCGCGCACCTTCACCGCCCGGTACTGGGCGTACATGGCGCCGCCGAGGATGGCGACCTTCTTGCCGACCAGGGCCTGGGCTTCCGGCGAGGACCCGGCCTCGACCACCGTGCCCGCGCCCTCGTTGCCGACGGGCAGGGATTCGCCGACCCGCGCCGCCAGGGCGCGCATGGCGGGGGCGGAGAGGGGGGCTGTGACCACCGCGTCGTCGCCCGAGCCGCTGACCTTGGCCGTCGACACGTCGATCGGCCCCAGCAGCAGGCCGAGGTCGGACGGATTGATCGGCGTGGCCTCGATGCGCACCAGGATCTCGTCGTCCGCCGGCTGCGGGATCGGCACGCGGGCCAGCGAGATCTCGATCTCGCCGGTGTCCTTCACCAGGGAGCGCAGTTGCAGCCCCGTGCCGTCATTGCCGATGGTCATTGCGGTTCCTCCAGAATGTCTTGTGACCCGCCTTCTGCCACAGGCGCGGGCGCCGGGCCTTGCAGGAAATCTGTGACGGGAAGCAGTCGCAGTTCTGCGCCGGCGCCTAGAAGACGATCGGCGCGTCCGCCCGCGGCGGCGCAAGCACGTCGGCGACCGCCGCCTCGGGGCGCGAGGCTGAGGCCTGGCGCAAGGCGATCTCGCCGCCCATCAACTTCACGGTGACGGCGCCGTTGCCGCCTGGCGGCAGGGCGATGGCGCGGAGCGGCTGCGGGCCCTCGCCCCAGTCCAAGGTCTCCTGCAGCAGCATCCACCCGCGCTTGTCCCAGCCCCCGAACACATAGGCGAGCTTCATGGCCGGCAGGGCAGCCGTCCCCCGGGTGACCTTCGGCGCGGGAGCGTCCCGCGCGACGCCGTCCATCCAGGCCAGGGTCAGGGGCATCAGGGCCGGCTTCGCCTCCACCCAGACAAAGCCCTTCTCCCCGAAGGGCAGGCAGAAGGTGCGCCAATGCGGCGCGCCGTTCGCATCCGGCTGGCGTTGTGGCGCGCACCAGGCCAGCGTCGGGCCATCCGGTCCGCCCATCGGCGTTCCGAACAGCGGCGAACCGGCCGCGATCCGCACCGGACGCCATCCGCCCGTGCTCATCGCCTCGTCGAGAGTCGCCGTCAGGCCATGGAGTACGCCGACGGTGAGGACGGCTTGCCCCTTGCTGAGCGCGCCGCTCTGGACCGCCGGCGCCGAGCCATCCGCGACCAGCGCCGGCCGCGCCAGGTCGCGTTGCAGGTCTTCGGAGACCGGCGGCCGAGGCGCGCGATGCGTGTCCGGCGGCTGATAGCCCGGCATGTGCACGATATAGGCTTCCGGCGCGGCCAAGGCCGCCGTCGCGGCGGCCGCCAGCGCCAGGCCCACGCCGATCGCCAGGCGCGCCATCGCTCTAGCCGCCACGGCCGCCCGTCGGCGTGGCGCCGTCCGGCCCCGGCGACACGCCGGGGTTGGGCGCGACGTCCGGGGGATTGACGCCTGCCCGGGCGCCGAACCGGTAGTCTGGCAGGTACGGCCTGCCCGGCGCCTCCATCACATAGAAATAGGTCCCTTCGCACTGACCCTGCGCGCCATTGATCCACTCCGCCGCTCGCAGCTTATCCACCGCGGTGGACAAGGCGGGGAAGGCGGCCCTGGCAGGCTCGAGGGTCATGTCCGGCATGACGTGGTCGGGCGCGAACGCGCCGGCGTAGACGACCTCACCTTCCTTGACCTCGAACGCGGGCGAGCCAAAGCAGAGGCTCAAGGTCACCTCGCCGACGCCCACGCTGGCGATGCGCCAGCGCCCTGGGGCTGCGGGAAACACGAGGGTGGCGCCGTTGCGCTGCCCGGCCTTGGCGACAGTCGTGGCCGGCAGGGCGGCGGTGATCTGCGCAGGTTTGCCGTCGGACCAGGCCGGTGTCGCCCAGTCGGGACCGACGCGCTCCAGGGTGACCTTGACCACGCGGTCGTCGCCGCCGACGTTGACGACGATCAGGGCCATGTGCGGCGGCGCGCCCCCCAGCTCCACGTCCTTCAGCGGCTTCGGCGGCCGGGCGCTGTACGGCCGCCAGGGCGCGTTCCGCGGGTCGGCGGGCGGGGTGTAGTAGCGGCCCCGCGGAACCTCGGGCCGGCCGTTGTCCGCGTGCGAAGCGGCCTCCGCGCTGAGCTGCGACCCTCCTCGCGCCCCCGGAACGAAGATGCCGGCGGAGCCCGGCCCTGCGGCCTCGTTGGCGAACGTGCGCACCACCGTTCCAACCGGCTGCGCGGCGCCGACATACTCGGCCAGCCTGGCGGCCTTGTCCTTGTGCGGCAGCTCGGTCAGGGCCTGCGCCTGGGCGGCGTTCACCTGGACCACCCGCCAGCCGCGCACGACCATGCAGTCCTCGATCAGCACGGGCCGCACCGCCCTGTCTTCGATGGCGATCTGCATGTCGACCGCCACGACCGTGCCGAGCGCCCCGCCGATGGCGCCGGCGGCTGGCGAGTCCGTGTAGATCGTGGTCGCGGGCATCGCGCCCAGGGGCTGGTGCACCAGCTCGCTCAGCTTGCGGCACTCGCGCACGTCGGCGTCATGCGCCGCCAGGCTCGCACCGGGCCGGTTGAAGTAGGTGTCTCCGTCGGTGGATTTGGTGATGTCGGCCGCTAGACACGGTCCGCCGATCAACGCCGCCAGAGCGGTCACAAGACTCAGACGCATACTTCCCCCAGCGCTGAACAGCCTTGGCCTTACACGAAGGGTTGAGCCGCTCAATCCCCGAGATGAGGCGCCGCGCCATTTCGCACGCCGTCTGCCGGCGTCGAAGGCATGCCACACGCTGTTCGCCCGGCCGTTGCAATGCGCCCTTGCTCAGGCAAGGGTGTCTTGATGCAGTTGGGGGGATGGGCGTGTTCGCAGATGCGATGAGGTCCGGATGGGCGGCGTTGAACGTCGCCTTTCGCCGGGCGCCGCTGGCCATGTTGCTGTTCTCGGCGGTCTCCCTGGCCGGTGAGCTGGCGCCCGGCGACAGCACGCTAAGTGTCTGGCTTTCGCTGCTGGTCGGGGCGCTCAAGCTTGTCTGCGAAGCCATGCTGACGGGCGCAATGCTGCGTTTGGTGATGGAGCTCCCGGCGGATCATCACGACAACCGAAGGCTGGGCCCTTGGGGCCTGCAATGGACCAAGCTCGAATGGCGGCTGCTCGGCGCAGGGCTGCTGCGCGCGATCTGTCTCGGGGGGCTGGCGATCCTCGGGGTGCTGGCGATCGCGGTGATCTTCGGCGTGATGATCGGCGTCGGTGGCAACGCGGCGAAGTTTCCGGCGCATCCGGCCCTGAAGGACGTGCTGGCGATGCTCGACCTGCGCATGAGCCTCGTCCTGGCGGCGACGGCGACACCGCTTGCCGCCGCCTATGTCTACCTCTACGCGCGGCTGGCGTTCTCGCCGTTTGTCACCGCCGCCGAGGGGCGGGTCAGTGTCTGGCGCAGCTGGCCTGCAACCCGGCGCCTGGTGTGGCGCATTCTCGGCCTCTCGATCGCGACCCTTGTCGCCGCCGCGTTGGCCGGTGGGGTTGCCGGCGGTGTCGCCGGCGGGGTGGGCGGCGTGTTGCGCGCGGCCGCGAGTGGAACGCCAAGCTGGCTCATCGCCAAACTGCCGGCGGCGTGCGGCTCTGCCGCGGGCTCGCCGATCGGTCTTGTGTTCGGGCTGGGCGCGCTCGACTCTCTCCATGCGGCGATCGGCCCGGCGACCGGGCTGGGCTCGCGGGAGGAACTGGCCGGCGTCTTCGCCTGAGGCGCGCGCCGCCTCAGATGCTGTAGTCCTCCGCCCGCTCGTCCATGCGCTGCACGATCAGTTCGGCGGCGTCCGCTGCGGCCACCTGGGTGGTGTCGACGCGGATCTCGGGGTTCTCCGGCGGCTCGTAGGGACTGTCGATGCCGGTGAAGTTCTTCAGCTCGCCGGCCCGGGCCTTGCGGTAGAGGCCCTTGACGTCGCGCGCCTCGGCGACGGCCAGGGGGGTGTCGACGAACACCTCCATGAACTCGCCGGCCGGCAGCAGGTCGCGCGCCAGCCGCCGCTCGGAGCGGAACGGGCTGATGAACGAGACCAGCACGATCAGGCCGGCGTCGGCCATCAGCCGGGCCACCTCGGCCACGCGGCGGATGTTCTCCACCCGGTCGGCGTCGGTGAAGCCGAGGTCGCGGTTCAGGCCGTGCCGGACGTTGTCGCCGTCCAGGATATAGGTGTGCCGGCCCATGGCCTGCAGCTTCTTCTCCACCAGGTTGGCGATGGTGGACTTGCCCGAGCCGGACAGGCCGGTGAACCACAGCACCGCCGGGCGCTGACCCTTGGCCGCCGCGCGCGTGGCCTTGGTGACGTCCAGCGCCTGCCAGTGGATGTTCTGCGAGCGGCGCAGGGCGAAGCGGATCATGCCGGCGCCGACCGTGGCGTTGGTGATCCGGTCGATCAGGATGAAGCCGCCCAGGTCGTGATTGACCTCGTACGGATCGAACGCCACCGCCCGGTCGAGGCTGATGTTGCAGACCCCGATCTCGTTCAGTTCCAGCTGCTTGGCGGCAAGGTGTTCCAGGGTGTTGACGTTGATCTTGTACTTGGGCTCCGTGACCGTCGCCGAGACCATCCGTGTACCGATCTTCAGCCAATAGGGGCGGCCGGGCAGCAGCGGTTCCTCGGCCATCCACACCACGGTGGTCTCGAACTGGTCGGCGGCCTCCGGCGGATCGCCGGCGACGGCGATCACGTCGCCCCTGGAGCAGTCGACCTCGTCGGTCAGGGTCAGGGTCACCGACTGGCCGGCCACGGCTTCGTCGAGATCGCCGTCCTTGGTGACGATGCGGGCGATGCGGCTTTCGCGGCCCGAGGGCAGCACCTTGATCGCGTCGCCGGGCCGGACCACGCCCGCGGCGATCTGGCCGGCGAAGCCGCGGAAGTCGAGGTTCGGTCGGTTGACCCACTGCACGGGCATGCGGAAGGGCCCCGCCTGCAGCCGCGCCTCGTCGATCTGCACCGTCTCCAGGTGCTGCATCAGCGTCGGCCCGCCGTACCAGGGGGTGCGGTCGCTGGCGCTGGTGATGTTGTCGCCGCGCAGGCCGGAGATCGGGATGGCCAGGAAGTCGTCGATGCCGATCCCCGCGGCGAAAGTCCGGTAGTCGGCGACGATGCGCTCGAACACGGCCGGATCGTAGTCCACAAGGTCCATCTTGTTGACCGCCAGCACCACGTTCTTGATGCCGATCAGGCTGACCAGGAACGAGTGACGGCGGGTCTGGGTCAGCACCCCCTTGCGGGCGTCGATCAGGATCACCGCCAGGTCGGCCGTCGAGGCGCCGGTGACCATGTTGCGGGTGTACTGTTCGTGGCCGGGGGTGTCGGCGACGATGAACTTGCGCCGGTCCGTGGAAAAGAACCGGTAGGCGACGTCGATGGTGATGCCCTGTTCGCGCTCGGCGGCCAGGCCGTCGACCAGCAGGGCGAAGTCGATCTCGCCGCCCTGGGTGCCGACCTTCTTGGAGTCCGCCTCCAGCGCCGCCAGCTGGTCCTCGAAGATCATCTTGGAATCGTACAGCAGCCGCCCGATCAGGGTGGACTTACCATCGTCGACGCTGCCGCAGGTGATGAAGCGCAGCAGCGACTTGTGTTGGTGCTGCTCCAGATAGGCGTCGATGTCGGACGCGATCAGGTCGCTAATGTGAGCCACTAGAAGTACCCCTCGCGCTTCTTCTTCTCCATCGAGGCGGACTGGTCGTGATCGATGACCCGGCCCTGGCGCTCCGAAGTGGTGGTCAGCAGCATTTCCTGGATGATCTGCGGCAGGGTGTCGGCCTCGCTCTCCACCGCCCCGGTCAGGGGGTAGCAACCCAGGGTGCGGAAACGGACCTTCTTCATCATCGGCGTTTCGCCGGGATTGAGCCGCATGCGCTCGTCGTCGACCATGATCAGCGCGCCGTCACGCTCCACCACCGGCCGCTCGGCCGCGTAGTACAGGGGCACGATGGGGATGTTCTCCAGGTGGATGTATTGCCAGATGTCCAGCTCGGTCCAGTTGGAGATCGGGAACACCCGCAGGCTCTCGCCCTGGCGCTTCCTGGCATTGTAGAGCTT
Source organism: Caulobacter sp. KR2-114 (assembly GCF_049446115.1). Lineage (NCBI taxonomy): Bacteria > Pseudomonadati > Pseudomonadota > Alphaproteobacteria > Caulobacterales > Caulobacteraceae > Caulobacter > Caulobacter sp. KR2-114. The sequence continues at coordinate 83,219 of NZ_JBMSEC010000001.1, read as the reverse complement.
CCACAGCTCCGGCCGCTGGTTCTTCGGGTCCCAGACGTGCTGCGCCGAGCGGAACGAGAACACCCGCTCCTTGGCCCGGCTCTTCTCCTCGTCGCGCCGGGCGCCGCCGAAGGCCGCGTCGAAGCCGTACTTGTCCAGCGCCTGCTTCAGGCCCTCGGTCTTCCACATGTCGGTGTGCAGCGAGCCGTGGTCGAACGGGTTGATGCCGCGCGCCTTGGCCTCGGGGTTCTGGTGGACGATCAGGTCGAAGCCCAGCTCGCGGGCCATGCGCTCGCGCATCTCGTACATGGCCTGGAACTTCCAGGTGGTGTCGACGTGCAGCAGCGGGAACGGCGGCTTGGACGGATAGAAGGCCTTGGCCGCCAGATGCAGCATCACGGCGGAGTCCTTGCCCACGGAATAGAGCATCACCGGCCGCTCACACTCGGCCACGACCTCGCGCATGATGTGGATGCTCTCGGCCTCCAGGCGCTGCAGGTGGGTCAGCATGGCGTGGGGATCCTTGGCGCGCCCGAGGGCGGGAGGGGGCGGCGCGAGTTCGAGCGACATAAGGCGGGTCCAGGCCAAACGAAAAATCCGCCGCCGCATGATGTGCGTCGACGGACGGGCCCTTTGCCGGTGAATTATGCGAGGCGCGCCCTCGGCGCAAGCGAACCACCCCCGCCGGATGGGCGAGGTTTTCTCATCGGCATGTCAGGATCATTGATCGGGCGAAGTCGCTTTGCGCATTCGCGATTTCGCCGCTACCTTCAGAACGCGTGCGAAGGGGGCCGTCGCACGCGGGGTTTGGCGTGGCCTCGAGTTCGGGACGCGATGTCCAGCAGCAAACGTACTCCTCTGGTCTTCCCGTCCATCAAGGTGGGCGCCGTGCCGACGCCCGAGCGCTCGGCGCCCGAACCTGCGCCGGACGCCGCTCCGCCCGCCGCCGCTGAACCCTCCGCGCCGCCGCCGCCCGCTTCGGAGGGACCGGTTCTGCGTCCGGCCCAGCCGCTGGACGCGCCTTCGCCGCCCGAGCCGACGCTCGCCGCGCCGCCGGCCGCCGAACCTGTCCGCACGGAACCCGCGCCCGCCGAACCGGCTTTGCGGATGCAGCCCCCCGCGCCCGCGGCGGCGCAATCGGTGGCCAGGACCACGGATGCGCCCGCCCAGGCGCTGTTTCCGGCGAGGACCGACTTGCCCGCCAGCGCCCTGCCGGACCTGAGAGCGCCCAAGGCCCCGCCGGTCCGCGGCCCGTATATCGCCGCGACGGTGGCTTCGCTGCTGTGGGCCGGTGGGCTGGCCGCGTTCGTGGTCGGCTACCAGTCGCGGCTCGGCCCGCTGGACAACGAAGCCTTCGGCCTGGCCGTGCTGGCCGCCCTGGCCGTGGCGCCGCTGGGCTTCATCTGGGCGGCCGCCTTCGCCGTGCGCCAGGCGCTGCTGCTGGCCGGCGAGGTGCGCCGCGCCAAGCAGCTCACCGACGTGATGATCGGCCCGGCCGCCGTGGCGGCCAACGAGGCGGGCAGCGTGGTGGAGGCCCTGAGGCTGCAGGTGGACGCCGCGTCTCGCATGGCCGACGAGGCCTCGCAGCGGTTGAGCGCCCTGCGCGAGGCGCTGGCGCGGGAGACCGCCCAGCTGTCCGACGCCGCCGGCAACGCGCACCGCACCGCCGTGGCCCTGACGGATGGCCTCTCGAAGGAACGGGGCCAGATGCAGACCCTGGCGGTGACCCTCGACGCCCGCGCCGCCGCCGTGGCCGATGCGATCAATCGCCAGGTGGACATGGTGGCCCAGGCCACCGACCTGGCCGAAACCCAGCTGCGTGAGGCCGAGGCCAGCCTGGCCGGTCGCGCCGCCGACCTCGCCGCCGCCGCGATGGAGGCCACGGACGCCTCGCGCACCGCCGGCGACGACCTGGCCCGGCAGATCGCCCGCCTGGAGACCGCCGGGCTCGGCGTGGGCGACCAGCTGCGGGCCCTCGAGGACGGCCTGACCCACCAGCGCGCCAGCCTGGTGACGGTGGCCCACGCCCTGCGCGCCGACCAGGAGGACTTCGCGGCCCTGGCCGAGAGCCGCACGGCGCAGCTGTCGACCTTCATCGCCGGCGCCAGCCGCGACGTCGCCGCGCTGAACGAGGTGACCACGATCGGCGCCCAGGCGCTGAGCGACCTGATCGAGGCCGCCGCTTCCAAGTTCCGCGAGCTGTCCGAGCATGCGCGGCATGAGCGCGACCTGTTCAGCGACAGCGCCGTCGGCTCGCTGAACGCCCTGTCGGAGGCCGGGGCCAAGGAGCGGCAGGCGCTTGAGGCGCAGATGCACGCCGCGGTCGAAGCCCTGTCTCACGCCGCCAGCGAGGCGCGCGAGGCGGCGGACATCCACGCCGAGGCGGCCCGCGCCCGGGTGGAGCAGCTGAACGAGGCCGCGTTTTCCGCCGGCCAGAAGGCCGACCAGGTGTTCGAGGCCCGCCTGTCGGAGGCGCGTGGGCTGATCGAGCAGTCGGCTCGGCTGATCGAGGAGGCGGGCCAGCGCACCTCGAAGCGGCTGGAGACCGGGGTCACCGACGCCCGCACCGCGATCGAGACGCTGGAGACCGTCCTCAACCAGGTGGGCGCCCGCGCCTCGCAGATGCCGGCCGAGGCGGAGAAGCAGGCCGAGCAGATCCGCGCCGCCCTGGCCACCGGCCTCGACGAACTGCTGGCCACCGCGCGCCGCGCCTCGGAGGAGACCCAGGCGATCGACGCGGCCTTCCAGGACCGGGTCAAGCGCAACTACGAGATGCTCAGCGAGGCGGTCCAGCTGATGGGCGTGGTCGCCCAGGGCGGGCAGGGGGCCGAGGGCCTGCGCCGCGCCCCCGCCGGCCGGCCGGCGCGGATCTCGTCGCTGCACCCGCACGAGCCGACCGCCGGGACCGCCGCCCCGCCGCCGCCCGCGGTCGAGGCGCCGGCCGCCGCCGAGGTCGTCCCGCCGGCGACCCCGCCCGCGGCGGCGCCCACCGCGCCGGAACCGGCGGGCCGTCCGCGCCTGCGGCTGACGCCCACAGCGACCGACGAGGAATTCAAGGCGGTGTTCCAGGGCGCCGCCGGCGGCGCCTCGCCGCCGACCACGGCCGCCGAAGGCTGGTCGTGGAAGGAGCTGCTGACCTCCATCGACGGCGACGCCGCCGGCCAGGACGCCGAGCTTGGCCGCAGCCTGTTCCGGGAGGTGGAGGGCATGGGGATCGATCCGACGGCGTTGCTGTCGCGCGGCCGGGTCGAGGAGATCGCCGCCGTCGTGCAGACCAACGACCCGGTAGGCGCGCGCGAGGTGGTTCGCACCCTGGCGCCGGCGGCCGTACGCCGGCTGTCACGCCGGCTGATCAGCGACACCCCGTTCCGCGCCAACGCCCAGACCTTCGTCGAGCGCTATGCCGCGATCATCGCCGAGGCCATGCGCCGCGACCACCAGGGCTTCCAGGCCGCCGCCCTGCTGGCCTCCGACGCTGGGCGCGCCTACCTGCTGCTGGACGCCGCCGCGGGCGACTGAAGCCTCCGCGCTTGACCTGAAGCGCCATCCCGCGTGACCTCCGCCCCTGCACAGGCAAAGGGAAGGGACGTCATGCGCAAGGATCTGTTCTCACTGGAGGGCCGCGTCGCCCTGGTCACCGGCGGCTCGCGCGGCATCGGCCGGATGATCGCCGAAGGCTTCCTCGACGCCGGGGCCAAGGTCTACATCTCCTCGCGCAAGGTCGCCCAGTGCGACGCGGCGGCGGAGGAGCTGTCGCGGGGCGGCGGAACGTGCATCTCCCTGCCGCAGGACCTGTCGACGGTGGAGGGCTGCAAGGCGCTGACCGAGCGGCTGACGGCGCTGGAGCCCAAGCTGGACATCCTGGTCAACAACGCCGGCGCGGCCTGGGGCGCGGACTTCGACAGCTTCCCGGAAAGCGGCTGGGACAAGGTGCTGAACCTGAACCTGAAGTCCCCGTTCTTCCTGACCCAGGCGCTGCACGGCGCGCTGACGGCGGCGGGGTCGCACGAGCGGCCGGCCAAGGTGATCATGATCGCCTCGATCGATGGCATGCGGCTGAACCCGCAGGAGACCTATTCCTACCATGCCTCCAAGTCGGGGCTGATCTACCTGACGCGGCGCCTGGCCGCGCGGCTGATCGAGGACAACATCGTGGTGAGCTGCATCGCGCCCGGGCCGTTCGCCTCGGAGATGAACCGCGACGCGCGCGACCACGGCGACGAGGTGGCCCAGCGCGTGCCGGCCCGCCGCATCGGCACGGACGAGGACATGGCCGCCGCGGCCATCTACCTGGCGTCGCGGGCCGGCGACTACGTGGTGGGGGCGACGATCCCGGTGGACGGCGGCATCGCCCTGGCGACCTGAAGCCGGTGTTGGGGCGCGGTAGGGTTAAGTCGTACTAACCGTTTGATTTTAGCTGGGCTTCACGAAGTTCAGCTAGATCGGCGGCATGGCTTGCCGCACCCTGACCCTGATCGGACTGACCCTGGCCGCGCCGGCTTCCGCGCTGGCGGCGCCAGCCGCGGCGGCTCCGGCCAAGGCGGCCTTCGCGGCGCCGGCGGCGCTGCTGCCGGCGGCGATCTGGATGGTGGCGGCGGCCGCCGGCCTGGTTTTCGCCCTGGTGGGCGGCGTGTTCGTCGTCCTGGCCACCCGCCGCGCCAACCGTCTGGCGCGCACGCTGGAGGCCCTGGGCCAGGCCATCGACCAGGTGGAAAAGGGCTCGTCCCCCGAGGTCGACACCGAGGGCAAGGGCGAGGCGGGCGACATCGCGCGCCGGTTCACCGCCATGGCCTCCACCCTTGCCGAACGCGACCGGCGCATCCGCCACACGGCCATGCACGACGCCGAGACCGGCCTGCTCAATCGCTTCGCCATGGAATGGCGGCTGACCGACCTGGCGCGCAAGAACGCGACGGGTGTGGTGATGGCCGCGGTCAGCGTCGACCGCCTCAAGAGCCTGCATGTCGCCGTCGGCTACGAGCCCGCGGGCAAGCTGCTGGAGGAGGTGGCCGCGCGGCTGTCGCGGGCGATGCCCAAGTGGCCGATCGGGCGGATTTCCGGCGACAGCCTGGGGGTGATCTTCCGCACCCCCGACGAGGCCGCCGCGCGCAAGGTCGCGCTGGGCATCACCGAGGCGCTGCGCGCGCCGGTGACGGTCAGCGGGGTCAGCTTCAACATCGACGTCACCGTCGGCCTGGCCACGCTGATCGGCGGCGACGCAGGCGCGCGCACCACGGTGGAGCGGGCCCTTTCGACCGTGGACCAGGCGCGCAAGGCGCACAGGCCGGTAGGTGTGTTCGACGCCGGCGCCTATGGCGATCCCGCGGCGACCCTGGCGCTGATGAGCGAGATGGCGCAGGCGATCACCGCCGGCGACCTGGTGCTGCACCTGCAGCCGCGCCACGACATGCGCCGCGGCCGCACCAGCGGCGTCGAGGCCCTGGTGCGCTGGCGCCACCCGCGGCTGGGCCTGTTGTCGCCCGACCGCTTCGTCGGCGTGGCGGAGACCACCGGCCACATCCGGCCGATGACCGAGTGGGTGCTGAAGAACGCCCTGGACCTGCAGGCCGCGCTGAAGACCGCCCGCCACGACCTGGACATGTCGATCAACGTGCCGGGGCGGCTGCTCAGCGACCCGGAGTTCATCGAGAACGCCATCACCGCCGCGGCGAAGGCCGAGGGGCGCATCGTGTTCGACGTCACCGAGTCGGCGGTGATGGAAAATCCGCCGGTCGCCCTGACCACCCTCGAGCGCTTCTCCGACGCCGGCATCGGCATCGCCATCGACGACTACGGGGCGGGCCTGTCCTACCTGGCGCACCTCAAGCAGATCCGCGCCGACGAGCTGAAGATCGACAAGGCCTTCGTGCTCGGCGTCGCCGACAGCCAGAAGGACGCCCTGGTGGTGCGCACCACCATCGCCCTGGCGCACAGCCTGGGAATGAAGGTCACCGCCGAGGGGGTCGAGACCGACGCGGCCTATTCCCTGCTCGCCGCCATGGGCTGCGACACCGCCCAGGGCTTCCTGATCGCCCGGCCGATGGCCTACGAGGACCTGGTGCGGTTCCTGCACGAAGACCGTGGCCAGGCGCGCCGGTACGGCTGAGGCGCACGCCAGTCCGGCGCCGGCTTTAGGGGCGGTTCACCAAATCCGGTTAATCCGGCGTCATGCGCGCCGTGTTGCTGTCCATGCTCGTCCTGCTGGCTCCCACCCTTGCGCGGGCGGCGGACCTGCTGGTGAGCGTGCGGACCGCCTCGGGCCGGCCCGTTGCCGATGCGGTGGTGACCTTGCCCGACGTTCACGGGCCGTCGCACCTGAGCGGGCCCTACCGCATGGCGCAGCACGACCTGCAGTTCGACCCCTTCGTCCTGGTCGTGCCCGTGGGCGCCGAGGTGGCCTTTCCCAACCTCGATAAGGTGCGCCACCACGTCTATTCCTTTTCGCCGGCGCATCCCTTCGAGCTGAAGCTCTATGGCCGCGACGAAAGCCGCAAGGTGCGCTTCGACAAGGCGGGGGTGATCGCCCTCGGCTGCAACATCCACGACAGCATGGTCGCCTTCATCCTGGTGACCGACGCCGCCGCCGCGGCGAAGACCGACGCCAATGGCCTGGCCGTGCTGCACGACGTGCCCGCGGGCGACCTGACCGTGCGGGTCTGGCATCCGTACCTTCGCGCGGCCGGCAACACCCTGACCGCCCGCGGCCAGGGCCGGATGGCCGTCACCGCGGAGATGCGCGCGCCGCCCGAACATCGTGGAGCCTACTGACGATGCGCCTGCCGAAGTTCCGGCATCTGCGCACCCGGCTGGCGGTGCTCTACGCCGCCCTGTTCGGCGTCGCCCTGACCCTGATTTCCCTGGCCGTCTACGGCGCCGTGACCAGCAACGCCGAGCGGGTCACCCGCCAGCAGCTGGCCGCCAGCGGGGCGGTGTTCGACCGGCTCTGGTCGATGCGCTCGCAGCAGCTGGAAGACGGCGCCGGGCTGCTCTCGCGCGACTTCGGCTTCCGCGCCGCGGTGGCGACGCACGACAAGGCGACCATCCAGTCGGCGCTGGAGAACCTGCGCCGGCGGCTGGGCATCGACGAGGCCTTCATCGTCGGGGTCGACGGAACCGTCATGGCCTCCGACGACCGCCCGCTGGGCGACGCCGCTGCGGCCGTGAGCGGCGCGGCGCAGAACGAGGATGCGCCCGCCGGGGTGCTGGTGATGAACGGCCGGCCCTTCCAGGCGATCGCCGCGCCGATCCTGTCGCCCACCCTGACCGGCTGGGTGGTGTTCGCCGGCCGCCTCGACGACCGCGAGATGACTTCCCTGGAGCGGCTCTCCGCCATCCCGCTCGACGCCATGGTGCTCGGGCGCGACGGGCGCGGCGGCTGGGTGTCGTCGAACGCCGGCTTCAAGGCCGCACAGATGCGGACCATCGACCGGTTCATCGCCGCCAGCCGCGCCGGGAAGGGCGAGCCGGGAGATCTTCCGTCGGCCGAGGGCCCGGCGATCGCCCTGGCCAAGCCGTTGAAGGCGATGGGCGGCGGCGCGCCGGCGGTGCTGTTGCTGCGCTATCCCCTGGCGCGGGCGCTGGCGCCCTACCAGGCGCTGACCGGGGTGATCCTGGTCACCGGGTTGATGGGGCTGGCGCTGGTGTTCGCCGGCAGCTGGGCCCTGGCGCGCAGCGTCACCCGGCCGATCTCGGCGCTCGAGGACGCCGCAAGACGGCTCCAGGCCGGTCAGGACGCCAGCGTCACCGTCGACACCCGCGACGAGATCGCCCGGCTGGCCGACAGCTTCAACGCCATGGCCGCCGAGATCGGCGAGCGCGAACGGCGCATCACCCACCTGGCCATGCACGACGGCGAGACCGAACTGGCCAACCGCCTGGGCCTGGAAAAGCACCTGACGGAGCTGCGCCGGCGCGGCGCGGACGGGGTGATGGTCGCGGCCGTCGGCGTGGAGCGCTACGGCCACCTGCGCGCGGCCATCGGCTATGAGCAGGCCGGCGCCCTGGTGCGCGAACTCGGCGCGCGCCTGGCGCGGCGCATGCCGTCCGCGGTCATCGCCCGCCTGTCCAGCGATGTGCTGGGCCTGGCCTTCCGCGCCACGGACGACGCCGCAGCGACGGCGCTCTTCGCCGGCCTGGTCGACGGCCTGGAGGCGCCGGTGCGGCTGGCGGCCGCGACCGTGGACGTCGGCGTCACCGTCGGCCTGGCCGGGCAGCCGGCCGAGGCGCCGCAGGGCCTTTCGGCCGTGGAGCGGGCCAACATCGCCGTCGAGCAGGCGCGCGCCGCGCGGCGCAAGATCGCCGTCTTCGACCCGGCCGCCTACGGCGATCCGGCCAGCAACCTGTCGATGATGAGCGAGATGCTGGAGGGCCTGAAGGCGGGGCAGCTGGTGCTGCACCATCAGCCCAAGCGCGACATCCGCAGCGGCCGCATCTGCGGCGTCGAGGCGCTGGTGCGCTGGCGCCATCCCACCCGGGGCCTGATCGCGCCGGACCGGTTCATCCCGCTGGCCGAAGAGACCGGCCATATCCGCGCGCTCACCGACTGGGTGCTGGCCGAGGCCATCGAACATCAGGCGGCCATGCGCATCGCGCGGCACGAGCTTGAGATGTCGGTCAACATCTCCGGTCGGCTGCTCAGCGACCCGGACTTCGGCGACACGGCCCTGCAGCTGGCGTCCCGGGCGGAGGGGGCGCTGTGCTTCGAGGTCACCGAGACCGCGGTGATCGAGAACCCGGAACTGGCGCTGGGGCTGATCGAGCGGTTTTCCGGCGCCGGCCTGCACATCTCGATCGACGACTACGGCTCGGGCCTGTCGTCGCTGGCCTATCTGAAACAGATCAAGGCCAACGAACTGAAGATCGACAAGGCCTTCGTGCTGAACGTCGCCGACAGCCAGCGCGACGCCCTGCTGGTGCGCTCCACCGTCGACCTGGCGCACAGCCTGGGCCTGAAGGTCACCGCCGAAGGGGTCGAGACCGAGACCGCCTACGCGATCCTGGCGGCGATGGGCTGCGACGTGGCGCAGGGCTACCTGATCGCCCGGCCGATGCCGCTCAAGGAAGTGTTGACCTTCTTGCACGAAGATAGACGCGTGAATTCAGCCACTTCCGTCGGCTGGTCGACGCCCCTGGCGTCCAGCGGCGGCGGGTAGCTCGCGCCGAGGGGAGGGCGCCGGCCATGCGGCTTGCGGCGCTGACACCATTGAGCCTGGCCTGGGCGCTGGTGGCCCAGATCGCCTGGGTGTCGCCCGCCTGGGCGCAGGCCGACATCCTGTCGCCCGACACCCTGCATGGCCTGGTCGACCTGCGACTGTCCGCGGCCGACGGCGAGCCCGCGTTCACCGACGGCGGCTATGGCAAGGCGCGCTACGGCGGCGATGCGCGCGGCGGCTATCGCGCGCGCCTGCAGGTGGCGGAAGCGGCGCTGGAGTGGCGTCCCAGACTGAACTGGGCCTGGAGCGCGGTGGTCGATGTCACCGCCCAGCCCGGCCAGGAACACCCGGTCGATCTTTCGCAGGCCTATGTGGTGTTCAAGCCGGTCCCCCGCTCCGACACCCGCTTCCAGGCCCGGTTCGGCCTGTTCTACCCGCCGATCTCCCTGGAGCACGACGCCCCGGTCTGGGGCGTGACCGACACCATCACCCCGTCGGCGATCAACAGCTGGGTGGGTGAGGAGGTCAAGGTGGTCGGGGCCGAGGCGCAGGTGAGCCGCGACTTCGGCGAGCAGCAGCTGTCCCTGACCGGGGGCGTGTTCGGCTACGACGACACCGCGGGGACCCTGCTGACCTATCGCGGCTGGGCGATGCACGACCTGAAGTCCACCGCCAACGGGTCGTTCCCCCTGCCGCCGCTGAGCCCATTCGCCGCCATGGTGCAGGCGACAGACAGCTATTCCCAGCTCGAGATCGATCACCGTACCGGCTGGTACCTGCGCGGCGAGTGGCGGCCGTCCGACGCCTTCGCCGTCCACGTGTTCCACTACGACAACCGCGGCGACAAGGTCGGCGTCACGCCGGACCTGCAGTGGGCCTGGGCGACCCGGTTCACCGAGGTCGGCGCCCGGCTCGACCCCGCGCCGCACACCCGGGTGCTGGCCCAGGCGATGGTCGGGCGCACCGAGATGGGCTTTCCCACGGGCGACGGCCTGTTCGCCGACGTCAGCTTCCACGCCGCCTACGCCCTGGTCTCGCACGACGTCGGCCGCGCCACCCTGACCGGGCGCATCGATGGCTTCGACGTGGTCGATCACAGTCTGACCACGATCGACAACAACGACGAGCATGGCTGGGCCCTGACCGGCGCCTGGCGCCTGGCGCTGTCGAAGCACGCCGACCTGCGCCTGGAGGCTATGAAGATCTGGAGCAGTCGCCCCTCGCGCGCCACGGCCGCCGAGCCGGCCGCGCAGGCGCAGACCGTGCTGCAGTCGTCGCTGCGTCTGTCGTTCTGAATCGACGCCCGGGAGGCGTTCCGACTCCATCGTTCGCCGACCGACGATTGCAAAGCTCGCCGAGGCGAAGCATGACAGGACATGGCCCGCCGCCGTCCCCATCGTCAGTGCGTTCCCCGTTTTAGCGCCGCACCCCTTCGCGTGATGAGCGCCGACGCCTGATGGAGGGCAACGACCGCCCCATCGTCCGCGCCCTGGTGCGGGTTCGCCAGCACATCGCGCGCATGGGCACGTCTCGGCGATTCATCGTCTCGTTCCTGGCGGGGCTGGTGGTGCTGGGGGCGATGCGCATCCCGGCCGTGAACCGCTCGATGTTCGGCCAGCCCGATCGCGAGATGATGCAGAGCGCCTTCAAGATGCGCGCCGACCTGATCCGCAAGGGCGACCCGGCGATGCTGATCGACGTCGACGACCAGACGATCTCGTCGGTGGGCTCGGCCAGCGGACCGCCGCGCGCGCCCTCCGCCACCGCTCCGCGCGGGGTGATCGCCGACACCCTGGACTACATCCGCACCGCGCCGGGCGGGAAGGGCGCCCGGGCGGTGATCGTCGATGTCGACTTCGCCACCCCGACGCCTGGCGACGAGGCTGGCGCGGCCAAGCTGCACAAGGTGCTGCAGGACTGGGGCCACACACCGACCGCGCCGCCGCTGATCCTGGCGCGGCAGGCGTTTCCCGATTCGGTGCTGGGCGGCGACGGCTCGTCGATCGTGCTGCCGGCCACCGATTTCGACGACGTGGTCGTGCCGGCGCCCAACATCTTCTGGTCGCAGGTCAAGATGATGGCCGACCAGGACGGGGTGGTGCGCGAGTTCCTGCCCTACGAGTGCGTCAAGAATCCCGGCGGCTCTCCGGTGCTGTATTCGGCGGTGCTGCTGGCCTACGGCTTCCTGCAGGACGGCAAGATCCCGCCGGGCTCACCGGCCCAGCGCTGGCTGGACAAGGCCAAGACCGATTGCGCCAAGCCGCAGGCCGAGGCCGCCAGCCACGGGGAGCTGATCAACTACCACCTGTCGCTGGGCAAGGGGGAGAACAGCCGGGTCTGGCCGGACCTGCCCCCGGACTGGAAGGGCTTCGCCAACTGCGGCCCGGGCGCCGACCACGCCGTGTTCCGCCGCATCTCCGCCGCGGACGTGGTGGCCGCCGGCCAGAACGCCAGCCACGACCTGCTGTGCGGGCGCCTGGTGATCGTCGGCGGCACCAATGCGGTGGCGGCTGACTTCGAGCAGACCCCGCTCAACGAGATGGCCGGCCCGATGATCATCGCCAACTCAGTACGGGGGCTGGAGCTCTCCGACGGCGGCCTCAAGCGGGTGCCGCTGTGGATCCAGCTGACCACCCTGCTAGTGGTGTCCTCGGCCATCACCTACGGCTTCCTGGTCACCGGGCGAATCCGCGAGCACTACCTGAACCTGCGGACCCGGCACCGCGGGCGGCACTTTCTAATCCGCCTTCGCCTGCTGCCGTTCAATCCGGTGGTGCTGAACTGGGCGTTCGCCTTTGCCGCCCACTGGACGGGCATAGGCCTACTTCTGATATCCTTGGATCACGGCTATTGGGGCTATCTCTCCGCGCCAGCATTCGCCTCCGCGGCGGTCGGCGCCATGCAGGAATTCGCTGATGACGAAGAAGATTGAGCGTCTGTTGCTGGCCGCAGGCGCGGCCGTCGCGGCCCTGGCCTTCGCCGGCGCCGCCCAGGCAGCGTGCGTGGGGGCCGGCGTGGTCACCCGCATCGACGGCAACCCGGCCGGGGTCAACATCGCCCGCGCGGGCGCGGCGGTTTCCCGGCCGCGGGTGCTCGAAGTGGTCTGCGTGGGCGATCGCATCGCCGCCACCGGCGACACGCGGCTGACCCTGTCCCTGGACGGGCGAGGCGTGGTCAAGGTCGACGCCAAGGCGCCCTTCGTGGTGGCCGCCCGGGCGGGCGCGCCGACCATGGTCGGCAACGCCTACCGCGCGGTCAACGATCAGGTGATGCCCGACATGAAGCGGCTGCCCTGGGATGTGCGCCTGAAGGGCGGCGCCGACAGCTTCGGCTTCGCCCTGCCGCAGCTGGCCGCCGGCAGCCAGGAGCTCTCGCCGGGCCCCCGCGCGCTGCTGGTGCGGCTGACCGGCGGCGCCGGACCCTACAAGGCGACGCTCAGTGGCCCAGGCGGCCAGGTGCTGGGCGAGGCGTCGGGCGCCGGCGATCTTGTGTTCGCCACCATCAGCTTCGCGCCCGGGCGCTATCATCTGGCGGCGACCGACGCGTCGGGCGGGGCGGTGCAGGCCGACTTCACTGTGTCCGCCGGCGCGCCGGGCCTGCCGCAGACCTATGCCGCGCTCAGCGATCCGGAAGTCCGGGCCGCAGCCACGGCCTGCGCCCTGGCGCGGGCCGATTCCGCCACCCACGCCCTGGAAGCCGAGCAGGTGCTGGCCGCCGCGCCCAGCAATGGCCTCGACCGGGCCCGGGTGTATGCCCTGATCGAGAGCTACGGCCTGGACTGACGCCACTCTCTGTCATCCCGGAAACGCGGAGCGTTATCCGGGACCGCCGGAAGCGCTGGCGGATGACGGGCGTGGCGAGCGCCCGCGCCTGCCGCGGTCCCGGATATCCGCTTTGCGGATTCCGGGATGACAGTGGGGGGGGCGTTAGGCCCCCGGGCCCACCAGCTTGGCGCCGCCGTCGCCGATCAGCACGAAGCCCGACCAGTAGAAGGGGTGGGCGGTCTCGGCGTTGTCGTACAGGCTGGCCTGGGCGGCGTTGAGCGCCTCGGCCACGGTCCGGCCGTCCCGCGCGGCCGTACGCAGCAGCACGTCGGTCTGCAGCGCCGAGGCGCTGGCGTCGATCTTCCATTCCGTGGCCAGGACACTGGGCGCGCCGGCGTAGATGAAGGCGCGGGCAAGGCCGGACAGGGCCTCGCCACCGTCGGTGAGGGCCGCGCCGGTGACGTGCCCGCCGCCGGCCGTGTCGCAGGCCGATAGCACCACCAGCCGCGCCTTCAGCGAGCGATCGAGCAGCTGCGAGGCCTCGATCAGGCCATCGCCCTGCGGCCCCACCGAGGTCAGCAGCGCCGGCTCGGCGAAGCAGGTCGACAGGCCCAGAACCCCGTGCGTGGCCAGCACCAGCACCTGGGCGTTGGCCACGTCCGAGGCCTTGAAGAAGTCGTCGTCGGTGAAGGCGGCGCCCAGGGTGGCATGGCCGTCCGCACCGAACGCCGCGGCGGCGTCGCGCGCCTCGGTGGCGGTCTCGGGCAGGGCCTGCAGGCCAGTCAGCGCCCTCTGCACCTCGGCGCGGCAGCGCTCGGAGAGGCCGTGCGCGGCGGCGATCTGCGCGGCCGCACGGGCGGGGTCGGGCCGGAAGTCGCCGAACGCCACCACGTTGGGGATCGGCGCCGCGCCGCCGGCCTGGCGGGTGCGCACGAAGGCGGCCGGACCGAGGGCGGTGTCCAGGGCGTGGTGGCGGGCGAACCAGTCCACGCCGGAATAGTCCTGGTCGAGGGCGATCTGCTGCAGGTGGGCGTCGTCGATGTCGCTGACGATCAGCGCGCCGGCGGGCAGGGCGGCCAGCACGCCGCCGCCGTCCAGGTGCAGGGTGCGCAGGGGGCTGATGATGGCCGCCACCGGCTCGAACATCGCCCGGTAAAGCTTGCGGGCGGCCAGGATGTCGAAGTCCGGCAGGCGCCGACCACGGATCACGGCGCTGGTGCGAAGGCCGGTGACCAGCCGGTCGGCTTCGCCGGCGCCGAGGGCGATGCGATAGGGCGTCACCCCGTCGCGGGTGACCACCGCGCCATAGCCTCCGGCCTTGGCCAGCACCACCCGCACATAGCCTTCGCCCGGCCGCAGCACGGCCTGCAGGTCGCCGGTGGCGACCTTGGGATTGAGCAGTTCCAGATAGCGGGGCGAGACGGCCCGCACCTGGTTCTCGGCCGCGAACATCAGCTTTGCGGCGGCGTCGGCCGCCTTGTCGGCCTTGTCGAGGTCTTCCGAGGTCGCCTCGGCGCCCGACAGGCGCACGCGGCGGGACAGGGCCGCGCGGTAGGCGCGCTGGGCGTCCTGGTAGGCGCGAACCGTGTCCCCGCCCTTGCCCTCGCCGAGGCGGGCGGCCAGCTGGGCGGCCGCGCGGGACGCCGCGCCGTCCCAGACCAGGCTCAGGGTCTCGAAATATTCCCTGGCCAGCGCCGGGTCGCCCGTGCGCTCGTATTCGCTCAGCAGGGCCTCGATGTGCCCGGAGGCCACGTCCGCCGGCATGCCGGGCGCCTCGCTCTGGCGCTCCAGGATGGTGACCGCCGCCCGGCCGGTGGCGAGGGCCTCGGCGCGCTGGCCCGCGGCCCACTCAGCCCGCTCCAGCGCCAGCATCAGCCGCGCCTCGATGCGGGTCTCCGGCGCCAGCTCGCGCACCCGGCGAAGGCCGTGCGCCGCCTCGGCCGCCGCCGCCGCGGCGTCGCCGCGCGCCAGGGCCAGGGTCGAGCGTTCCTCATAGATCTGCCCGGCCAGCCAGGCGGGCTGGGCGGCGCTCTGCGACAGCTCCGCCAGGGCGCGGTCCAGCAGGGCGCCGGCGTCTGCCTGGCCCAGGGCGCGGGCCGCCACGGCGGCGATCTCGTCGGCCTGGGCCGACAGCACGCGGGCCTTGTCGGCCGGGGTGATGTCCTCCAGCGCCGCGACGATGGCGCGCTGGCGCTGGGCGGCCGCCCGGTCCTCGATCTGCATCGCATCGGCGCCCGTGATGCGCGGTCCGCCGCCGGGCTTCGGCGCCCCGCCCAGGGTGCGCTCGCGCTCGATGTTCGCCGCCAGCGCCAGGCGCCGGGCGGCGGCGTTGTCGCCGCGGTTCAGGGCGTCGATGGCGCGGTAGTTCGCGATCTTGCTGACCAGCAGCCGGTCGCCGGCGCCCGCAGCCTCCGCCTCGGCGCGGTCGAACAGGTCGGCGGCGTCCTGAAAGCGCCCGCCGTTGGACAGGTTCAGGCCGATCTCGCCCAGGATCTCGGCCTCGCCAGCCTTGTCGTCCGGCGCGGCCTTCTGGTGTGCGCGCAACAGTTCGCTGAAGTCGCGCTCCGACGCGCCGAAGCTCCAGGCCACGTTCTGCTCGTAGCCGCGGCGGCGCAGCAGCTCGTAGTTGAAGGCAGCGCCCTGGCCGGGCGGGCCTTCCGGGTAGACGGCCTCGATCTCCTTCAGCCCGGGCGGGCTCTGCGCGGCCGCCGCGCCCGCCGTCTCGCCGAGCGTCGCCCGCGCCGCCGCCAGCAGCGGCGCCCAGTCGGCGGGGAAGGCGGTTCCGTAGGCGGCGCGACCCTCCGGCGACACGGCGATCAGGCCGAATCGCGCCGGACCGGTGTCACCGTCCGCGCGGCGGCAGGCCACCTGGCGCACGATCAGAGCCGGGTCGGCCGAGACCAGCGGCGACGCGCCGGCGCAGGTTTCCGCCAGCTTCGCGGCCGCCTGATCCGCGCTCGCCACCGCCCGCGCCGTGCCGGTGGGCGAGTCCCACGCGCCGCAGTAGACATCGACGGCGCTGGGCGCCCCGGCGCCCTCGAAACGCCAGACGCCATGACAGGCCTGCGCCTCGCGGTTCTGGCCCAGCGCCATGTCCTGGTAGCTGCGGGCCTGGGCGGAGGGGGGCAGGGCGACCGCCAGGGCGGCCACGGCCGCGATCAGGGCGGCCTGGCGGCTGAAACTCACGATGGTATTCCTCTGCGCAGACCTAACGCTGTTAGGCGAATAGAGCACGGCCGCTCGCGCCGCGTCGAGAGGCTTGGCCGGTGCGCAGATGGCCGGCGTCGGCCTGGGCAGGCCTGAACCCGGCGGTGCTTTTTTCGCGCGCAGGGAGAAATCCACGCATGCGGGGCCTGGACGCGACGCCGAAACATGTTGCAATAACAACGTTCGCTACCGTTGTGCGCCTTTGGGCCGGTGGCTTGGAGGACTGCCTTGAAGGCCATCGGCGCGAGCCTAGCGTTCGGTCCCATTTTCGCGGCCGTGATTCCGGCGGTGGCGCTGGCGCAGGGCGCGACGCCGCCGCTGTCGTCCACCGTCGACCCCACGGCCGCCCTGCCCAAGGTCGAGTCGCCGTCCGCGCCGCTGCAGCCTCCGGTCATCGACCGCACCACCGTCCCGCCCTCGGCGCAGGACCTGCGCCCGCAGTTCACCCTCGAGGCGGTGCGCTTCGACGAGGCCACGGCGCTGCCCGCCGCGGCGCTGGAGCCGGCCTGGGCCGCGTATCGCGGCAAGCCGGTGACCCTGGCGGACCTGCGCAAGATCGCCCGCAAGGCCGAGGCGCTCTACGCTGCCGCCGGCTATCCCTTCGTCGCCGTCGTGGTCACCCCGCAGGCGGTCGACGCCGGTGTCGTGCACATGCGGGTGGTCGAGGGACGGGTGTCGAACCTCACCGTGCTGGCCAAGGACCCCGTCGCGCGGCGCCAGGCCAGCGCCGCCTTCGCGCCGCTGATCGACGTCAAGCCGCTCTCCCTGCCAGCCATCGAAGGCGCCTACCAGCGGGCGCGGGACATTCCCGGCCTCGCCCTCGCCGGGGCCCTGCGCCGCGGCACGGTTCCCGGCGGCATGGACCTGGTGGTGCAGGCCAAGCGCGAGGAATGGCGGGTCTACGCCAACGTCAACAACCTCTATCCCGACGCCAACGGCCCGTGGGGCGCCCTGGTGGGCGTCGACCACTTTGGCGGCTCGGAGTTTGGCGACCAGACCTCGCTGCAGGCCTACACCTCGCTGGACGGCGGGCGCCAGGAGGTGGTGCGCCTGACCCATCAGCAGCGGCTGAACGCTTCCGGCACGACCCTGACGCTGATGGGGCTGGGCGCCTGGGCCAATCCCAAGGGCGCGGTCGCGCCGCTGGACATCGCCACCAACGTCGCCACCGGCCGCTTCGCCATCAGCCAGCCGTTCGTCGAGCGCACGAGCCTTTCCGTGGTGGGCGAGGCGGCGTTCGAGATCGATGACCAGAAGACCAAGCTGTTCAAGACCATCGGCATCTCGGACGACGAGCTGCGGGTGCTGTCGGCCTCGCTGCGCGCCGAGTGGCGGCCGCGCCAGGGCGGCCAGCTGAGCGGCTCGGTGGAGCTGCGCAAGGGCCTCGACATCCTGGGCGCCTCGCACAGCGGCGACACCAACCTGTCGCGCCTGGGCGCCGATCCGCAGGCCTTCGTCGCCAAGTTCAAGCTCGAGGGCGAGACGCCGACGGTGCAGAGGCTGAGGCTGTACGGTCGCCTGGAGGGCCAGGACTCCGACCATCCGCTGACCGCCCCGGAACAGTACGCGGTCGGCAACCTGTCGATCGGCCGCGGCTACGAGCCCGGCGCCGCGTTCGGCGACAAGGCCATCGCCGGGGTCGCCGAGGTGCGCTTCGGCCCGTTCCCGGTGGCCAGCCGGTTCCGGCTGGAGCCGTTCGTGTTCTACGACGCCGCGAGATTGTGGACCCTGACGCCGGGGGCCCACACCACGATCGACGTCGCCTCCTACGGCGGTGGCCTGCGCATCGACATGCCCGGCCGCGGGCGGCTGGAGATGACCTACGCCGTCCCGCACGAGCCGCCGCTCGGCCACGGCCAGCCGGTCCCGGGCTCGCGCTTCATGGTCAACCTGACGGTCGGCCTCACCGACGCCGTGTCGATGCTTACCCGTTCCGTGTCCAAGGGAGGCGGTCGATGACCCGCCCTGCAGTCCTTCGTTCCCCTTCGCGTCGGGCCGGCCTGCTGGCCGCCTGCGCCGCCTCTGCGCTCGGCAGCGCCGTGCTGTGGGGCGGCGACGCCTGCGCCCTGCCCACCGGATCGACCGTCCAGACGGGCACCGCGACCGTGACCACGGCCGGGTCCGGCAAGGAAGTCGACGTCAACCAGTCCAGCCAGCGGGCGTTCATCGACTGGAGCTCGTTCAACCTGTCGGCTGACGAGATCGTCGCCTTCAAGCAGGCGCTCGGCGCCAGCTCGATCACCTTCAACCGGGTGACCGGCGAAAGCCTGACGACGATCCAGGGCTCGATCACCGCCCCCGGCGCGGTCTGGCTGTTCACCCCCTCGGGCCTGATCATCGGTCCGACGGCCAAGATCAACGTCGGCGCCTTCGTCGCCTCGACCGGCAACGTCGAGCCGAATTTCTGCGGTTCCGACTGCGGCCCGAGCGGACCGGGGGCGTTTCTTCCGTTGACGGATCATTCGGTGCCGATCTTCGGCGCCACGGCGCCGATCACGGTGCAGTCCGGGGCGACGATCAACGCCGGCAACGGCTTCGTGGTGCTGAATTCCGAACAGGTGACGCAGAACGGCCAGATCACCGCCAGCGACGCGGTGGGCTACGTGCTGGCCGATGCGCCGACCATCAGCTTCACCGACACCAACGCCAGCGGCTCGGTGCAACGGCTGGGCGCGATCGACGTCAGCGGCTCGGAACAGGCCGACGCCAGCCTGAACCATGGCGGCTCGACCACCGGGGCCTGGGTGCAGGTCGCCGCGCCGGACGAGGCCGCCGGCGGCGATTCCCCGTTCGCCGGGGTGATCAACATGTCGGGCGTAACGCAGGCCACCGGCGTCGCGCCGGCCGGCACGGACCAGGCCTCGGTGCTGCTGGTCGGCGTCGACACGACGGTCGCCACGCCGATCACCGGCGGCAATCGCAGCTTCGCCATCGACGCCTCGGGCGGCAGCATCGGGGCCGCCAACGGCGGGCTGTTCTTCACCGGCTCCAGCGCCCGCCTCGGCGCCGTCAACGTCAAGGGCAACCTGGACGGGGCGGTGGACGGCGACCTGGCCCTGACCGGGACGACCGCCGCGGCCGACGTCTATCTGGCCGGCGACACCATCACCGTCGGCGCGCCTGGCGTGTTCAGCGGCGACGTGGACCTGGAGTCCGGCAGCGACCTGACGATCGCCGCCAACGCCGGCGTCAGCGCGGCAGGGGCGGTCACCGTCAACGCCGGCGGGGCCGTGACCCTCGGCGCCGGCTCCGTGCTGCGCGCCGACAGCGGCGGCGCCGGCTCGGCGAGCCTCAGCCTGGGCGCCGGTTCCGTGAGCGCGGACGCCTCGTCGGCGATCGTCGCCGGCCCGGCCAGCGGCGCGCCCACCAGCGACCTGACCATCGTCGCCGGCCAGACCGTCACCCTGGGGACCACCGGCGGCGCGACGGTCTATCTGGAAGCCGACGGCGGCGACCTGACGTTGCTGGGCCCCTCGACAGCCAGCGTGCTGTTCCACGCCTGGGCGCCGAGCGGCGCGGTGGTGGTCTCCGCCGACGTCACCAGCCAGGGCGCGATCGAGATCGACGGCGGCAACGCGATACAGGCCGATGCGGGCGTGACCCTGCGCTCCAACGCCGGCGGGGGACCCAAGGGCGGCATCGACCTGACCACCTACGACCTGGAGCTGGATCCGACCTCGGCGCTGATCGCCGGGCCGGTGACCGGCGCCCCCGTGGGCGACGTGCTGCTCAGTGGCTTCAACACGGCCAACATCGGCAAGGTGACCGGTCACGACGTGACCGTGGACAGCTATGGCGACGTGACGCTGGGCGGCGACGTGCTGGCCACCGGCAATGTGTCCGTCAGCCAGTACTCGAACGGTGACTACTACGACATTCCCGACAGCATCACCGTGGGCGCGGGGGTGAAGGTCGCGGCCGGTGGCTTTGTCGATGTCGAGAGCGTCTCGCTGATCACCCTGCAGGATAAGGCGGTGTTGCAGTCCAACACCGCCAGCGGCGGGGGAGACATCTGGCTGGAGTCGTTCGCGGTGGACGCCGCGCCGACGTCGCTGCTGTCCGCCGGGCCGGTGACCGGTCCTGGAACCGACGCCGTCACCGTTTATGCCGACGGGGGCGACCTGAAGGCCGGCAACATCGTCGGCACGGATGTCCATCTGGAGGCCGACGCCGGCGCCAGCCAGTGCCCCGACTGCGGGTTCGGCGAATTCGGTCCGGTGTTGGGCGCCGGCAGTGGGGGCAGCGTCTACCTGGAAGGGACGATCAAGGCGGCGGGTCGCTTCGATGCGATCAGCGACTTCGCCGACGTGCACGCCGACGGCGCCGTGACGGCGGCCGGGGTGGTGAACGTCAACGCCGCCGGCGACATCCTGGGTGGTCCGGGGATGGCGATCATCGGCGACACCAGCGGCGCGGGCTCGGCGTTGACCCTGACCGCCAGCGGGGCGATCAGCCTAGACGCCGCCAGTTCGCTGCAGAACGGCGCCACGGCGGCCCATCCCACCGGCAAGGTAGCGCTCACGGCGCTTGGCGGCGCCATCGACACCGGCGCCATCGCCGGCACGGACGTGACCCTGAGCACCGCCGATGCGGTCACCGTCGGCGGAGCCCTCTACGGCTCGACCAGCGTGTCCATCGATCCCACGGACGTGACCCTGAACGCCAACGTGGCCAGTGGCGGCGCGCTCGACATCGCCGCCGACAACGCCATCACCCTGGGCGCCGGCGTCACCGTCAGCGCCGGCGATCACCTGAACCTCACCGCCACCACCATCGCCACCGGCAAGGGCGCCGTGCTGCAGTCGGATTCCGACGGCGACGGGGCGGGCGACATGACCCTGACGGCCCAGTCGGTCAGCGGCGGCGTCAGCCTGATCGCCGGCAAGGACGCCACCCATCCGTCGGCGGCGATCACCGCCGACGCCAGCGCCGGCGGCCTGGATCTGGGTGGGGTGACCGGCGACGTGGTGGCGCTGACCGGCGAGGCGGGCGACGTCACCCTGGCCGGCCCCTCGGCGACGGGCGCCGCCCTGACCGTGAAGGCGGTCGGCGGGACGATCACGCTTGGCGGCGGCGTGACCGGCGGCGGGACCATCGACCTGACAGCGGACAAGGCGATCATAGTGGCGCCGGGGGCGGTGGTCGGCGCCGCCGGCCACCTGAACGCCACCGCGGCCAGCATCAGCATCGGCGCGGGCGGCGGCTTCGCCTCGGACACCGACAACAGCGGCGGCGGCGACCTGACGCTGGCGGCCAGCGGCGATGTCACGGCCGCGCCGGGCAGCGCGCTGGCCGGTCATGGCGGCAACGTCAGCGTGACGAGCTCCACCGGAGCGCTGACCCTCGGCGCGGTCTCCGGCAATGGCATTACCCTGTCGAGCGCCAAGGATCTGGCGCTGGGCGGCAACATCAACGCCGCCGGGGCGCTTTCGGCGACCAGCACGGCCGGGCAGGTCCAGGTCCAGTCCAGCCTCGCCAGCGGTGGCGACATGACCCTCGACGCCCACGCCGCCCTCGGCTTCGCCACCGGCGTGACGGTCTCGGCGGGGGGGCATCTTGACGGCGAGGCGACCACGATCACCCTCGGCGCGGGCGCCACGGTGGCCTCCGACGCCCAGCACAAGGGCGGCGCGCGCACCCTCACGCTGCATGCGGCCACCGGCGACATCACGGCGGGGGCCGGCGCGCTGGTCGACGGCGGCGCCGCCGCCGCGAGCGTGACGAGCGACCAGGGCGCGGTGACCCTGGCGTCGGCCTCCGGCGGCAGCCTGACGATCTCTGCGGCGAAGGCGGCGACGCTGAACGGCGCCATGACCGCCACGGGGGCCATCGCCGTCAACGCCCAGTCGATCGCGGCCAATGCCGGGATCACCGGCGGCGACATCGACCTTCAGGCCGGCCAGGGCATCGCCGTGGCCTCCGGACAGACCTTCAAGGCCGGTCGGGACCTGACCCTCGGCGCCGGCGCGGCGATCACCTTGGCGGCCAACGACCAGCTCCAGGGCGATGCGGCCGGAACCGGCGCCGGCGGCGTGTTCCTGTCCGCCGACAGCATCGTCGCGGACCCCACCAGCCTGCTGCTGGCGGGCGCCAGCCCGGCCAGCCCTTCCGGCCAGGTCAATGTCCAGGCCAGCGGCGACGTGAATCTGGGCCAGGCGACGGCGGACCAGGTATTCGTGTTCGGCGGCGGAGACGTGACCCTGGCCGGCGCCGTGCAGGGCGCGCACGGCGTGTTCGTCGACCCGGGCGACCTGACCATCCTGGCCAATATGTCCAGCGGCGGACAGATCTACCTCGCCACCGGCTCCGGCGGCGTGCTGACCGTCGGCTCCGGCGTCAGCGTGACCAGCACCGGCGATCAGGTGGCGCTGATCTCCGACGGCGACCTCACCATCGGCGCCAACGCCAGCGTCACCGGCGTGTCGCTGCTGGCGCAGACCCAGGGCGTGCTGCACCTGGCGAGTGGGGCGACGTTGAACACCACCGGCCAGGCGACCGCGCCGACCTGGCCGATCGTGCCCACCACCGTCGTCAACCAGGGTGAGGGCGGGCTGGTCGTCCGGGGACTGAACATCGCCGCGGCAGGGCTGGACCTGCAGGGCTCGATCGTGGCGGGCAAGGCCGGCGCGCGCGACGATGTCTACATTACCGCCCTGGGGGCGCCGCAGTCTGTGGTGGTCGGCGGCGCGGACGCCTCCGGCGGGTTCCACCTGTCGAACGCGGCGATCGGCCGGATCACGGCGCGCAACCTGGTCGTCATGGCAGGGCAGGGCGAGGGCGGCGCCAACGCCGACATCCTGGTGCAGGACCTGACGCTGAACTCGGCCCAGCTCGGCGCCCTGGCGCTGGGCACGGACAGCGGGCACAGCATCGATGTCACCGGCGCCGTGGCGCTGCAGGGTGGCGGCCAGGTCGACCTGCATCTCGGCTTCGCGCGGGCGGCCTCCACGACCGTGATCGGCGGCGGCAATACCGACGCGCCGCCAACCCAGCAGCCACAGACCCTCCTGACCGGCTATGTGCCGGGCGAGATCGACGTCAGCGGCTCGCTCGGCACGGCCGCCGCGCCGTTCCAGACGGCGGTGCTGCTGGCCCGCGACGACATCTTCATGGGCTCGGCGGACTTCATCGCCGCGGCGAAGGCCGACGCCAAGTTCGACGCCGGCAAGGCCTCCGGCGCCTATGCGATCGACACCGGCCACGTGTTCCTGGCCAGCCACGACCTGGAGCTTGGGGCCGAGGGGCGCATCATCCAGCAGAACACCGGCGGTCAGCTGCGCTACGCCGGCCTGGTGTTCGACACCCCGACCAGCGGCCATGAGCTGATCGCCAACCCCACCAGCCTCGACGGCCAGGATTTAGGCGCCGGCAATGACGGCGGGGGCTGGACGCCGAACTATGCGGCGGGTCCGACCCGGGTCGACGTGTTCGGCCTGGTCACCCGGCCCAACGGCACGACCACCAACTCGGTCGATGCGGCGATGGAGGCTGGTCTCTCGGCGCCCGCGATCGCCGACGTGAGCCAGTACAGGATCAACACCTGCGTGTTCGCCACCCGCTGCCTGACGGCCCCGCCGCCGCGCATCGAGGTCCCCACCGACGAGGTGGTGCAGGCGCAGGCCGCCGCCGACTCCTCATCCGCCTCGGCCTCCCAGACCCCCACCGGCTTTGCCCAGTCGATTCAGATCGACGACACCAGCGACGACGAGAAGAGCGCCAACGGCGCGCCGGTCACCGGATCGGGCAACGGCGACCTGTGGACCGGGCCGCCCTCGACCCCGCATTGAGGCTCGCCGGCCGCGGCGCCGGGGCGGCGGCTCTGGCCTCCCGGCGGGCGATGGCGTAGGCGGGCGGGGATGCTGCAACTGTCCGGGCGGTCATGAGCCAGATCCGCAAGTTCTCGTTCGTCTACGACGCCGCCGAAGATCGGCTGGCCTGCGACACCGAGCTGACCGACGACGCCACGGCGCGGCTGTGGCTGACCCAGCGGTTCTGCCGCGGCTTCGTGCTGGCCATCCTGCCGATCCTCGAACGCAGCGTGGCCACCGACGAGGCGCACCAGGCGCTGGTGCAGTCCTGGGAGCAGGTGGCGGCCCTGTCGGACTTCGGCCAGACCCCGGCGGTGGAGACCACGGCGCAGTCGTCGGTCGGCCTGGTGCACTCGGCGCACCTGACGCCGCTCGAACGCGGCATCGACATCGCCCTGGAGTTCAAGGCCCTGGAAGCCGGCGCCGACGGCGTACAGAGCATGGCCCTGGCCTTCCCCGAGGTGCGCCAGATGCTGTCGGCGATGCACAGCCTGCACCTGGCCGCCGGCTGGCCGGTGGACGGCTGGCCGGCCTGGATCACCGATCCGGCGGCGCTCGCGGCGCCGGCGGACTCCGTGAACTAGAGCTCGGCGCAGACGTCCAGCAGCAGCTGCCGCATCCAGGCAATGGCCGGGTCACCCAGACGGTCGGAGCGGTACAGCATGTTCACCTCCAGGGTCGGCGAGGCGTAGGGCGGGGCGATCAGCTGCAGGCGCCCGCTCTGGGCCGAGATCAGCGCCAGGCGGCGGGGGATCAGCGACACCATGTCCGAACGCGCCACCACCGCCAGGGCGGCGTAGGTGTCGGGCACGGTAACGCCGATGTTGCGGGTCAGGCCGCGCCGCGCCAGCTCGCCCTCGAAGGCGCCGGCGTCCTCGTAGCTGGAGCGCATGCTCAGCCCCCGCCGTCCGCCCCCCAGCGTCGCGCGCCGGCTGGCCACATGCACGTGCGGCGTCGCCACCAGCCGTTCCAGGTTCACCTCGCCCTCGGTCAGGGGATGACCCGACCGCACGATCCAGGCCAGCTGTTCCTCGATCAGCACCTCCTGGCCGAAGCGCGCCGGCACGTCGTCGAAGGCGGCGATCACGAAGTCGATCAGGCCGGCGTCCAGGCTCTCGACCAGGTCGGCGGTGATCTCGCTGATCTCCAGGCGGGTGTTCGGCGCGACGCTGGCCATGCGTCCGACCAGGGCCGGCACCAGCACCGAGCAGCTGTACGGTCCGGCGGCGATGGTGAAACGGCGCTCGGACACCCCGGGGTCGAAATCCGCCGGGGTGACGGCGGCCTGCAGCGACGCCAGGGCGGCGTGCAGCCTGGGCCCGATCTCCATCGCCCGCGGGGTCGGGGTCATCCCTTGCGAGTCACGCTGGAACAGTTCGTCGTCCAGGGCGTAACGCAGGCGGTTGAGGGCGTGACTGACGGCGGACTGGCTGAGGCCCAGGCGGGCGCCGGCGCGGGTGACGCTCTTCTCTTCCAGCACCGCGTCGAACACCCGCAGGAGATTGAGGTCGAGGGCTGAAATATGCACGGTCATCATAGCGCCTTTGACGAGTTTTCATTTCCATCATGCGCTCCCGCCGCGTAGGCACAAACCATAAAGACGCCACGTTTCGCCGCCGGGCGGAGCGGAAGGTGTCGCTTGCTCATTTCTGTATCCGTAGGGGATGGTCCGCGTGAGTGACGCCACGGCAAGTCGAAAAGGCGGATTCTGGCAGCGCTGGCGCTGGCCGCTGATGATCGGCGGGCCGGTGCTCATCCTGGCGGTGGTGGCCTATTTCGTGCTCACCGGCGGGCGGTTCGAGAACACCGACGACGCCTATGTGCAGATCGGCAAGGCGCCGATCAGCCCCAGCATCGGCGGCCGGGTGATCGAGATCGACGTCAAGGAGAACCAGCCGGTCAAGGCCGGCCAGGTGCTGTTCCGGCTCGACACCAGCGACATCAACGCCGAGCTCGATCGCGCGGCGGCGCAGCTGGCGTCGGCCAATGTGCAGATCACCACCCTGCAGGCGCAGGAGAACCAGGCGCAGGTGGCGCTGAACACCGCCCAGCAGACCTCGGCCTTTGCCGCCAAGGAGGCCGCGCGGCAGCACGCCCTGGCCGACGCCGGGGTCGCCTCCAAGCAGCAGGTCTCCGAGGCCGACCACCAGGCCGATCTCGCCCGCCAGCAGGTGGCCAGCGCCAGGCAGCAGCTGGCGGCGGCCCAGGCCCAGCTCGGCCACGGCGGCGGCGGCGCCCCGCCAGCGGTGCTGCAGGCCCAGGCGGCGCTGCGCACGGCGCGCACCAACCTCAGCCACACGGTGGTGGTGGCGCCGGTGGACGGCGTCGTCACCCGGGTCGACCAGCTGCAGCTGGGCGCCTATCTCAACGCCTCGCAGGTGGCCTTCTGGCTGATCTCCGGCGACCCGTGGGTCGAGGCCAACTTCAAGGAAGACCAGCTGGCCAAGATGCGCGTCGGCCAGCCGGCCGAGATCAAGATCGACGCCTTCGGCAAGCGCAAGCTGGAAGGCTATGTGGCCAGCTTCAGCCCGGGCACCGGCTCGGCCTTCTCGGCTCTGCCGGCCCAGAACGCCACCGGCAACTGGGTGAAGGTGGTGCAGCGCCTGCCGGTGCGGATCGCCTTCCGCAACCCGCCGCCGGGCGTCGCCTCCAGCGCCGGCCTCTCGGCGAACGTCACCGTCGACGTGCGCAATCCCAATCCTCCCAAGCCGCCGGCGCCGGCGAACGGTCCCACCCACGCGGCCGTTTCCTCTCCGCAGGCCGCCCAGTAGCAAAGCGTTTCGCGCCATGGCTTCCGCCAAGGACATCGCCAACCGGGTTCCGATCACCGTCTGCCTGATGCTGGCGACGGTGATGAATTCGCTGGACTCGACCATAGCCAACGTCGCCCTGCCGCACATCCAGGGCAGCGTGTCGGCGTCGCAGGACCAGATCACCTGGGTGCTGACGTCCTACATCGTGGCGACGGCGATCATGACCCCGCTCACCGGCTGGCTGTCGGTGAAGTTCGGGCGCAAGCAGGTGTTCGTCATCTCGATCGCCGGCTTCACCATGGCCTCGATGCTGTGCGGGATCGCCACCAGCCTGCCGGAGATCGTGCTGTTCCGGCTGCTGCAGGGGGCCTGCGGCGCCGCCCTGGTGCCCCTGTCGCAGGCGGTGGTGCTGGACATCTTCCCGCCCGAGCAGATCGGCCAGGTGATGGCCCTGTGGGGCGCCGGCGCGATCCTGGGGCCAATCCTGGGACCGGCGCTCGGCGGCTGGCTGACCGACAACCTCACCTGGCGCTGGGTGTTCTTCATCAACCTGCCGATCGGCATCCTGGCCTTCCTCGGCGTCTGGGTGTTCATGGATTCCGAGCGAAGCCACCAGGGCCGGCCGTTCGACTTCCTCGGCTTCGGCGCCCTGGTGCTGTTCATCCTCGGCTTCCAGCTGGTGGTCGACCGCGGGCCGACCCAGGACTGGTATTCCTCCAGCGAGATCTGGACCGAGACCATCGTCGCGGTGATCGGCCTCTACCTGTTCATCATGCAGACCCTGACGGCGAAGCATCCGTTCTTCGACCGGGCGCTGGCCCGGGACCGCAACTTCGTCACCTGCACCCTGTTCGGCATGTTCATCGGCGTCTTCCTGTTCTCGACCATGGCCCTGCTGCCGCCGATGCTGCAGAACCTGATGGGCTATTCGGTGCTCGAGAGCGGTCTGGTGACCATGCCGCGCGGCGTCGGCTCGTTCCTGGCGATGTTCATCGTCGGCCGGCTGGTGGGCCGGGTGGACACGCGGGGCATCCTGTTCGTCGGCCTGTCGCTGAACGCCTACGCCATGTGGCGGATGACGCATTGGGACATCGCCATGGGCCAGATGCCGATCATCAGCGCCGGGGTGATCCAGGGGCTGGGCATCGGCCTGCTGTTCGTGCCGCTGTCGACCCTGGCGTTCGCCACCCTGAACCCGGCGCTGCGGCCCGAGGCGACCTCGGTCTACACCCTGATGCGCAGCCTGGGCTCCAGCGTCGGCATCTCGATCATGCAGGCGCTGTGGACCTCGAACACCCAGGTGGTGCACTCGACCATCGCCGGTCGGGTGATCCCTGGCGACACCGTGCTGAACGCCAACCTGCCGCCGCCCTTCGACCCGGGCAGCTCCGGCGGCCTGCAGGCGCTGAACGGCGAGGTCACGCGCCAGGCCGCCATGGTCGCCTATGTCGACGATTTCTGGCTGATGCTGCTGATGACCCTCGGCCTGATGCCCCTGCTACTCATCATGCGCACGCCTCGGCTGCGTTCCACGGAGATGGTCCATGTCGCGGCGGATTAGACGTCAGGGCGCCGCGACGACGGCGCTGATCGCGATCCTCGGCGCGGGCCTTGCGGCCTGCACCACGGTCGGGCCGAACTTCCAGCCGCCCGAGGCGCCGAAGGCCGGCGGCTACGCCATGGCCGGCGATCGCGCCACGCCGGTCGCGGTGCTGACGCCCGAGCAGCGGGTCCTGGGCCCCTGGTGGCGGGCGCTGGGCGATCCCCAGCTGGACGCGGTGATGACCCAGGCGCTGGCCGACAACCAGACCGTCGCCGAGGCCGAAGCCAACCTCGCCAAGGCGCGAGAGCAGGCGACCGGCGTGGAAGGCAGCCTGAAGCCGCAGGTGGACGCCAAGGCCAACGCCGCGCGCGAGCGGATCAACATCCAGTCATTCGGCTTCACCGGGTTTCCCAACCCGACGATCAACCTGTTCTCCATCGGCGGAGACGTCTCGTACGACCTCGACCTGTTCGGTGGCGGCCGGCGCAGCGTCGAGGAGGCGCGCGCCCGCGTCGACCTGCAGGGCGAGCGCGCCGACGCCGCCTATCTCAGCCTGACCGGCAACGTGGCCATGCAGGCGGTGCGCATCGCCGTGCTGCGTGAACAGATCGCCACGGTGCAGGCGATCGTCGCCGACGACCGGACCAACATCGACATCATCCGCAAGGCCGAGGCGGCCGGGGGCGAGCCGCAGTCGGCGACGGTGGGCGGCCGCGCCCAGCTGGCCGCGGACCTGGCGCTGCTGCCGCCGCTGAACCAGCAGCTGGCCGAGGCGCGCCACGCCCTGGCGGCTCTGGTGGGCAAGGCGCCGGCCGAGTGGAGCGCGCCGGACTTCGCCCTGGCCGGCTTCGTCGCGCCCGCCAGCGTGCCCGTCAGCCTACCCTCGGACCTGGTGCGCCGGCGCCCCGACATCCTGGCCGCCGAGGCCGACCTGCACGCGGCCACCGCGGACATCGGCGTGCAGACCGCAAAGCTCTATCCGGACGTCCGCCTGACGGCGGACCTGACCCAGAGCGCGCTCACGCCCGACAAGCTGTTCTCGTGGGACGCCACCGGCTACACCCTGGCCGCCGGCGTCACCGCCCCGGTGTTCCATGGCGGCACGCTGAAGGCCAACCGGCGGGCGGCGGAGGCGGAGGCCAGGGCCTCGCTGGCGCGCTATCGCCAGACCGTGCTGACCGCCTTCACCCAGGTGGCGGACGTTCTGTCCGCCCTGGCCAACGACGATGAGCGGCTGAAGGCGGTCGCCCTGGCGCAGTCGACGGCGGAGGCCAACCTGAAGGACGCGCGCTCGGCCTACACCATCGGCGGCGGGCCCTATGTCGACATCATCACCGCGCAGCGCCGGCTGAACACCGTGCGTCGCGACCTGCTGGACGCCCAGGCGCAGCGTCTCGGCGACATGGTCAAGCTGTTCACCGCTACCGCCGCCGACTGGCGCGAAGACAAGACCGCCGCCGGCTAGAGCCGGCGGCGGTCGCTGCGCAGGCGGCTCTCCCGTCAGGTCGAGGCAGGTCCGGCGGGGGCCAGGAAGGCGACGTCGATCTCGGCGCGCGACAGCTGCGCGACGCTGTTGACCAGCGTCTTGGATGCGGCGGCCAGGGCGATCGCCACCACCGCGCGCCGGTCGTAGCCGGCGTTCAGCAGCGCCGCGACGTCGCTGTCGGAGACCTGGGTGCGGCCGAGGGTCAGCGCCCGGGCGAAGCGACGGACCGCCTCCAGCCTGTCGTCCGGCAACGGCGCGCCGCGGCGCAGGGCGTCCACGATCGCTTCCCCGGCCCCCAGCCTTCCGGCCAAGGTCGCATGCACTGCGACGCCGTAGTCGGCCGCGTTGGCGTGGCTGACCGCGGCCAGGGCGACCTGCTGGGCGATCGGATCGAGCGAGCCGGTCTGGCCCAGGGCCTGCAGCATCGAGAGGTAGATGCCGAGCACGGCCGGTTCGGCGGCCAGCGCGTAGCCCAGCGTGGGCACGAAGCCGAACACCGCCCGCATGGTCTCGAAGTGCGGCGCGGCCTCCGCCGGCGCGGCCGCCTCGGTCAGCTCGCCGAACAGCGCGGGCCCCTGGCGAACGTCGAGCACACGCGCCAGGAAGCGCAGCACGATGCGCGCCGCCTCGTCCAGGTGCGTCTCCAGCGGGAAGTGGCCGGCGTCCAGGAAGTGGACCTCGGCCTCAGGATTGTCGCGGCGATAGGCGAGGGCGCCCTCGGGCAGGAAGAACGGGTCGTTGCGCCCCCAGACCGCAAGGGTGGGTGGCCGGTGCGTGCGAAAATAGGCCTGGAACCGCGGATAGGCGGCCAGGTTGCTGCGGTAGTCGCCCAGCAGATCCAGCTGGATCTCGTCGTGACCGGGCTGGTCGAGGACGTGCTGATCGAGGGTATAGCTCTCCGGCGCGACCAGGCTCGGGTCGGCCTCGCCGTGGTGGTACTGGAAGCGGGTGGTCTCGGAGGTCAGGAAGCTGCGCAGCGCCTCGCGGTTCGTCGGGCTCGGATCGTCCCAATAGGCGCGGATCGGCGTCCAGCCGGGCGACAGGCCTTCCTCGTAGGCATTGCCGTTCTGGCTGATCAGGGCGGTCACGCGCTCGGGCCGCGACACGGCGAGGCGGAACCCGACCGGCGCGCCGTAGTCGAACACATAGAGGGCGTAGGTCTGCAGTCCCACGGCGTCGGTGAAGTCCTCGATCACCTCGGCCAGGTGGTCGAAGCTGTAGCCGAAGCGGCGTGCGTCCGGGGCGTCGGAGAAGCCGAAGCCGGGCAGGTCGGGGGCCAGCACCCGGTACTTTCCGGAGAGCCGCTCGATCAGTCCCCGGTACTGGTGGCTCGACGAGGGAAAGCCGTGCAGCAGCAGTACGGCCGGCGCATCCTTCGGTCCGGCCTCGCGGAAGAACAGGTTGAGCGGCGGGCCGCCGCGGCGATCGGCAACGGCGACGGTCTGGTGGTGGGGAGCATGGGACACAGGGGGATCTCCTTCAAGCGGCGCGCGGATGCGGGCTTGGGGAAAAACTTGTCCCTTCCATACTGCCTGGGATAGAGGCTGATTCCTGGATGCATCTTCTCGGAATTTGGGAGGCCTGTAGATGGACCGTCTCGAGGCCATGTCGCTGCTCGTGGCCGCCGTCGATAGCGGCAGCCTTTCCAAGGCCAGCCGGGCGCTGGGGCTGCCGCTGGCCACGGTCAGCCGCAAGGTCGCGGACCTCGAGGCCAACCTGAAGACGACCCTGCTGATCCGCTCATCCCGGGGACTGGAGCTGACGCCGGCCGGCCGTGACTACGTCGTCGCGGCCAGGACGATCCTGGAGCAGGTGGCCGAGGCCGAGCGCGCGGCGGCCGGCGAATACGCCGAGCCCAAGGGCGAGCTGGTGGTCACGGCGCCGACGATGTTCGGTCGCCTGCACCTGTTGCCGGTGGCCACGGCGTTCCTGTCGACCTATCCCGACGTGGCCGTCGGCCTGATGCTCACCGACCGGGTGACGCACTTCCTCGACGACCAGGTGGACGTGGCGCTGCGCATCGGCGCCCTGGCCGACAGCAGCCTGGTTGCGACCCGGATCGGCTGGCTGCGCCGGGTGATGTGCGCCAGTCCCGACTATCTGGCCGCTCACGGCGCGCCGGACGCGCCGGAGGACCTGGCAGACCATCAGGTGATCTCGTTCGACGACGCGCCGGTGCAGACGGCCTGGAGCTTTTGGCAGGGCGGGGCCGAGGTCTCGGCGCCCTTCCGGCCCCGCCTGAGCGTCACCACCATCGAGGCGGCGATCGATGCCGGCCTGGCTGGCGCCGGGCTGGTCCGCGCCTTGTCGTACCAGGTCGCCGAGGCGGTGCGCGACGGGCGGCTGCGCGTGGTGCTGGCGGACTTCGAGCCGCCCCCCAGGCCCGTGCACCTGGTCTACAACCGCCAGGCCCGCATGCCGCTCAAGCTTCGCGCCTTCGTCGACTTCGCTGTCCCGCGGCTGCGAGAGCGGCTGGAACTGACCACGCTCCAGGCGAGCTAGGGGCCCTCGCCGTCGGCGAACGCCGCCGCGTACAGGTCGCGATAGGCCGCGACCAGCTGATCCAGGGTGAAGGCCAGGTTGCGTCCGCTGGGATTGGGCAGCACCCAGACGCGCGAACCCTCGAAGGCGCCGGGCTGCGGCCCCCAGGCGATGCGGCGCTGGCCTGAGAGGGCGGACCAGGCGGGCTTGCCGAGGAAGGCGACGTGGCCTGGCGCGTTGCG
This sequence comes from Caulobacter sp. KR2-114, assembly GCF_049446115.1. NCBI lineage: Bacteria > Pseudomonadati > Pseudomonadota > Alphaproteobacteria > Caulobacterales > Caulobacteraceae > Caulobacter > Caulobacter sp. KR2-114. The sequence continues at coordinate 50,804 of NZ_JBMSEC010000001.1, read as the reverse complement.
GGCGATCTTGCGGCCGAAGGCTGCGGCCGCGGCCGCATAGTCCTGCCGGGTCAGGTCGCCGGCCCCGGCCGTCGCCCGCTCGACCACCGCGGTGACGCCGCAGCCGAATTGCAGCAGCATCCGCTCGTCCTCCGGCGCGAGTTGCTGGGGCGTGAAGCCGGCCAGATGGATCGCCCGCCAGAAGCGGTTGCTTCGGCCCGCGAAGTTGTGACCGGCCGTCGCCGCCGTCAGTCCCGGATTGATGCCGCAGAACAGCACCTTCAGGTTCGGCGCGATGACGTCGGCAAGGGCGCCGCTCATCGGCAGATCACGCCGACGGCCCGGCGCGCGAGGGCCAGCAGGTCGTCGCGGGTCGCCCCGGCGCGGGCGCGCACCGCCAGGGTGTGCATGGTGGCGGTGGCCAGCACCGCCAGCGCCTCGGGGTCGGCGTCGCCGCTCAACTCGCCGGCCGCCCGCGCCGCGCGCAGGCGGGCCTCGAAATCGGCGTCGAGCCGCCGGAAGCCGGCGGTGACGATGCGCTGGATCTCGGCGTCCTCCGGCGCTTCCGTCAGGGCAGTGCCGACGACGAAACAGCCCCGCGCGGCCTCGTCCGCCGAGAAATAGAGGTCCAGCGCCGCCTCGTAGGCGTTCATCAGCGCCGTCTCCAGCGGGGCCGCGTCGAGGGCCTTGCCCAGGGCGGCGAACTTGGCGTCCCAGTAGGCGCCCAGGGCCTTCAGGTAGAGGGCGTGCTTGTCGCCGAACGCCGCGCGCAGGCTGGGGCGGTTCATCCCGGCGGCGGCGGAGATCTCGTCCAGCGAGGCGCCGGCGTAGCCGGTCTTCCAGAACACCTCCGTCGCCCGCTGCAGAGCGGCGTCGGGGTCATATTCCCTCGGACGGCCGCGCGGCCTTGCCTGAGCTTTTTCTTTTTGTCCCATGCCGAACAAAATCCTTGACGCCTGTCTCTCGCCTCCATATTTGTCCGCCGTCGCATAAAAAGCAATGGCGACGTTCGCGGGCGATGGCGCCGCGGCAGCGGAAGGCGGATGGATCATGCACAAGGGGACCGGCGCGACGCCCGATGGATCGGCTCCGACAGGGCAGGGCGATCCTGCCGGGCGAGCGGCAGGAGCATGGCGCGGGCGGCTTCGCCGCGCGCTGATCGTGACGGTTCCGGCGCTCCTTCTCCTGGGCGCTGGGGCCGCCTACGTGGCGCCCAGGCCTTACGTGTCCACCAACGACGCCTTCGTCCGGGCGACCAAGGGCGCCATCAACGCGCGGGTCTCCGGCCAGGTGGTTGAGATCGCGGTGAGCGACAACCAGACGGTCCGCAGGGGCCAGTTGCTGTTTCGCCTCGACCCGCAGCCTTACCAGATCGCGGTCGAGCAGGCGCAGGCGCGGCTGGGCGGCGCGCGGCTGCAGATCGAGGCCCTGAAGGCCACCTATCGCCAGCAGCTGGCCGAACTGCAGTCGGCGCGCGATTCCGCCCAGTTCGACGGCCAGGAGTTCACCCGCAAGAAGGCGTTGCTGGACTCCGAGTTCACCTCGCGGTCGGCCTACGAGCGGGCCGAGACCGACTTCAAGGTCGCCCAGCAGCACGCCGCGGCGATCGAGCAGCAGGTCGCCAACACCGTCGCCGCCCTGGGCGGGGACCCGAACATCGTCGCCGACCGCCACCCGGCGGTGCTCGAGGCCAAGGCGCAGCTCGACAAGGCGCGCCTGGAGCTGGCCTACACCCGGGTGACCGCGCCGGACGACGGGGTGGTGACGCGGGTCGACAGCCTGCAGTTGGGCGACTTCGTCAGCAGCGGCGCGCCGGTGTTCTCGATCATGTCGGCCCGGCGGATCTGGGTCGAGGCGAACTTCCGGGAAACCGACCTGACCCATGTGCGGCCCGGCCAGGCGGCGACCATCGACGTCGACGCCTATCCCGGGCGCAGCTTCCGGGCGCACGTGGCCAGCCTGAGCCCCGGCGCCGGCTCCGAGTTCTCGCTGCTGCCGCCGGAGAACGCCACCGGCAACTGGGTCAAGGTCGTGCAGCGGCTGCCCGTGCGGCTCGAGCTGGACACACTGGATCCGGCGCGGCCCCTCTATTCGGGCATCAGCGTGACGGCGCGGATCGACACGCGGCCGGGCCATTCCCACTCGCCGGGCGGCGCGGTCCGATGAGCGCCGGCGCCAGCGCGCCGGAGCGCGCCGACGGCCAGCCTCTGGTCGCGTTCGCCGTCCTGCTGGCGACCTATCTGCAGGGGGTCAACATCTCCCTGCCCAACGCCGCGGTGCTGCACATCCAGGGCGCCCTGTCGATGAGCGACGACGAGATCGGCTGGGTGTTCTCGTCGTACATCGCCGCCAGCGCCGTGGTCATGCCTGCCACCCGCTGGCTGGCCGGCGCGTTCGGCCGCAAGATCGTGTTCCAGGTCGCGCTGGCGATCTTCATGGGCGCCCTGGTGCTCGTCACGCGGGCGACGACGCCGCTGCAGTTCGTCGCGGCGCGAACGCTGCAGGGCGCGGCCAGCGGGGTGATCCCGCCGCTGGCGATGGCGATCCTGCTGGATGTGTCGCCGCCTCGCGCGCACGGGCGGTTGCGCCTGGCCGCCGCGGTCGTCGCCCTGGTCGGTATCCTCAGCGGTCCCGGCCTTGGCGGCTGGCTGGCCGAGTATCGGGGCTGGCGGTCGATGTTCTATCTCGGCCTGCCGCTGGCGGGTCTCGTCCTGCTGGTCCTGTCGCTGCGGCTCACCGAGACGCGCGCCGACCGGGCGCCGGCGTTCGACATCGCCGGCGCCGCGGCCTTCTCGCTGGGCGTGATCGGGCTGCAGATGTTCCTGGATCGCGGCGAGCGCCTGGAGTGGTTCGCCTCGCCCGAAAGCCGGCTGGAGGCCATCACCGCCGTCGCCGGCTTCGGGCTGTTCCTCGCCCGCATGCTCACCGCGCGCGCGCACTTCCTGGACAAGGCCCTGTTCCGGGACCGCAACTTCGTCCTCTCGACGGTGATGTTCTTCGCCTTCGGCTTCGTGCTGCTGCCCACCGTGGCGCTGACCTCGCCCATGCTGGAGGAACTGCTCGGCTTTCCGCCGGACACCACCGGCTACCTGACGATCCCGCGCAGCCTGGCGCTGGTCGGCGCGCTGGTCGTCACCTGGCGCGAGCCCGCCCGCATCGACAACCGGCTGCTGATCCTCGGCGGCATGGCGCTGGTGGTCTACGCCAACGCGCGGATGCTGGGCTATTCGCCACTGATGGACTGGCGGCCGGTGGCGATCGCCGGGGTGCTGCAGGGGATCGGCCTGGGCGTGACGATGCCGGCGCTCACCCGCGCCGCCTTCAGCACCCTGGACCCGCGGCTTCGCGCCGAGGGGGGCGAGCTGTTCAACCTGGCGCGGCTGTACGGCAGCACGATCGGCATCGCCGTGGTGCAGATGCTGTTCTACGCCAACACCCAGGCCGCGCACCTGGCGCTGGCCAGGGACGTGACGGCGGACCGGCTGGCGGCGTCGCCTGCCGGGGCCGGGCTGGCCGCGCTCAACGAGGCCGTCACCGGCCAGGCGGCGATGATCGCCGTGATCGACCAGTTCGCCCTGCTGATGGCCGTCATGCTGGTCGCCAGCCCGCTGGCGCTGCTGCTGCGCGGGCCCGCGCGGGCGGCCGCCGTTTCTGGAGCTGTCCGATGATCCGCAACCCCGGCGCCCGGCCCGACCGGATCATTCCGCGCGTCGTTCTCGCCGGGGCGATGTTCGCCGCCCTGTCGGCGCACGCCGCCGTCGGACCGGATTTTCGCCGGCCGGCCCCGCCGGAGTCCCAGCACTATGACGAACAGGCCGAGCGCCCGCCGGCGGCCCCGGACGCGAGCCAGCCGCAGCGCATCCGCCTGGCCGCTGCCGCGCCGGGTGCATGGTGGTCGGCGCTGCGCTCGCCCAAGCTGGACGCGGTGATGCGCCAGGCCATCGACGGCAGCCCCGGACTGGCCGGCGCGGAGGCGACCCTGGCCCAGGCGAACGAGGGCGTGGCGTCCGCCCGGGGCCAGCTGCTGCCGCAGCTCGACGTCGCGGGGCAGGCCGGGCGACAGCGCGCGGCGGGCGGCGCGGCGACCACCTCGAACGTCTATGCCGTCGGGCCGCAGGTGCGCTTCGACTTCGACCTGTTCGGCGGCGCGAAGCGGCTGGTGGAGGAGAAGGGTGCGCTCGCCGAGCTGCAACGGCGTCGGCTGCAGGCCGCCTATCTCGCCCTGACCGGGGACGTCGCCACCCAGGCGCTGCAGCTGGCGTCCGCGCGGGCGCAGATCGACGCCGTGCGGGCGCTGCTGGCGGACGACCAGAAGACCCTGGACCTGGTCAGGACGGGCCGGCGGTACGGCGACGCCACCGAGGTCGACGTGGCCGCCGCGGCCACGCAGCTGGCCCAGGACCAGACCCTGCTGGCGCCGCTGGAACAGCAGCGCGATCAGGCGCGGCACGCCCTGTCGGTGCTGGCGGGGAAGGGCCCGGCCGACTGGACGGCGCCGGACTTCGACCTGGACGACTTCACCCTGCCGGCGGACCTGCCGGTCAGCCTGCCCTCCGAACTGGCCCGCCAGCGGCCGGACATACTTGAGGCCGAGGCCCAGCTGCACGCCGCCAGCGCCGCCGTCGGGGTGGCCACCGCCGACCTCTATCCGCGGCTGCAGCTGTCCGCCTCGCTGGTCGACGCAGGGCCAGGCGTAGGCGCGCTGTGGGGCGTTCTGGCCGGGCTGGCCGGCCCGATCTACCACGGCGGCAGCCTGAAGGCCGAGCGCCGCGCCGCCGTGGACGGCTATGCGGCGGCGCTGGCGGCCTACCGGCAGACCGTGGTCGAAGCGCTGGGCCAGGTGGCGGACGGGCTGCAGGCGATCCGTCACGACGGCGAGGAAGCCGCGGCTCAGGCGGGGGCGGTGCGGGCGGCCGAAGCCAGCCTGGCGCTGAACCGGCGCGGCTATCAGGCGGGCGAGGTCGACAGCCTGCACGTGATCGACGCCGAGCGCGCCTATCAGCACGCGGTGCTGGGCCGCATCCGGGCGCACGCCGCGCAATATCTCGACACCGTGCAGCTCTCCGTGGCGCTCGGCGGCGGCGAGGCGGTCACGCGCGCCATGGGCTGCAGCGGCGAGCGTTCGGCGAGCCCGGTCCCGTCCGCACCGTCAAAAACCGCTCTGTTTTCAAAAGACTGAAAGCCGGCCCGGCCGGCAGGTCCCCTGCGGCCGCAACGCCGCGCAAGCTCAGGAGTGCAGTCCATGTCCCTCTCGAACCCGTTCCGCGATCGACGGATACCGCTGGCCGGCGGCGCCGGCGCGCTCCCGGTGATCGGCTTCGGCGCCTTGATCCGCGATCCCGCCGAGGCGCGCGTGGCGATCCGCACCGCGCTGGAGGTCGGCTTCCGGCACCTGGACGGCGCCGAGCTCTACCGCACCGAGGAGGCCACGGGGGCGGCGATGCGGGACGCCTTCGACGCCGGAACCCTGCGCCGCGAAGACCTGTTCGTCACCACCAAGCTCTGGAACAACAACCATCGCCCCGACCGGGTCGCCGCAGCGCTGGACGCCAGCCTGCGGCGCCTGCAGCTCGACCAGGTCGACGCCTACCTGGTGCACACGCCGTTCGCCTTCCCGCCCGGCGAGGAGATGCAGCCGAGGGACGCCCAGGGCCGGGTGATCTACGACACCGGGGTGACGCTGGCCGAGACCTGGCGCGCCATGGAGGCGCTGGTCGACGCCGGCAAGGCCAGGGCCATCGGCCTCTCCGACATCACCCTGGAGCGGCTGCGGGAGATCGTCGTCGGCGCCCGCATCCTGCCGGCCATCGTGCAGGTGGAGTCGCATCCCTACCTGCCGGAATGGGAGCTGCTGGACTACTGCCGCGAGCACGGCATCGTCCTGCAGGCGTTCGCCCCGCTGGGCCACGGTATGGAGCCGCGGCTGACCGAGGACCCGGTGATCGTTGCGATCGCCGGCCGACTGCAGCGCACGCCGGCGCAGGTCGCCCTGGCCTGGGCGGTGCAGCGCGGGACCGCGGTGCTGACCACCTCGACCCATCCCGACCGGATCGCCGGGAACTTCGACATCGCCCCCTTGCCGGACGAGGCGATGGAAGAGATCCGCGAGCGCATCGCCACCCGGGTGCGGTTCAACGCCGTGGTGGAGACCGGCGTGCCCGGCTTCGTCCCGCGACCGGCGGCCTGAGGCCGACCGCCCCCACGCCTCATCCCTTCACTGGAGATCTTTCGATGACGGACCACCCCGCTCCCATGACCTGGGGCATAGACCACGTCGGCCTGAGCGTTCGCGACCTGCAGCAGACCGTCGACTTCTTCCGCCAGGCCCTCGGCTGGCAGGTGGTCGGCGAGCGCAAGGACTATCCCGCCGCCTTCGTATCCGACGGCCACGGGGTGCTGACGCTGTGGCAGGTCGCCGACCCGGCGGGGGCTGTGGCCTTCGACCGGCGCGCCAACGTCGGGCTGCACCACCTTGCGCTCGCCGTCGCCGACGAGGGCGGCCTGGCGGCCTTGCACGACCGCCTGTCGGCCTGGCCCGGCGTCGTGGTCGAGTTCGCGCCGCAGCCGGTGCGCGGCGGCCCGAAGCAGCACTTCATCATCCAGGAGCCCGGCGGCCTGCGGCTGGAGTTCGCCTGCGACCCCCGCAGCTGGATCGAGGGCGTCTAGGCGGGTAGGCCGAGCTTCGAAGGCTGCGTGGCGGCGGGTGGCGCTCAGAGGTCGAGCACGACGTCGCCGGTCGGCCGGGCGCAGCAGACCAGCAGGTTGCCGGTCGCGGGCGCGTCAAGCGGCTGGGGCTGGTAGTCGACCGCGCCGGAGATCAGGCCGCTCTCGCAGTTGTGGCAGACGCCGGCGCGGCACGACCAGCGCACGGGCACGTCGCAGGCCTCGGCCAGCTCCAGCAGGCTCTGATAGGCGCCCGCGGTCCAGCGCGCGGTGACGCCGCTGCGCGCGAACGACACCTGCGGACCCGTTCCGGCCTGGCCCGCCGGGGGGTGCGGCGACCGGGCGACCGTCCCGACCACGCCGGGGGTCAGGGCCTCGCCGCCGCTGAACATCTCGCTGTGCACGCAGCCCGGGGCGACGCCCCGCGCCGCCAGGATCGCCTTGATGTCGGCCATGAACGCCTGCGGCCCGCAGAGGTAGACGTCAGCGTCCCGCGGCAGTCCTGCCTGATCCAGCATCGCCGCGGACAGGCGGCCGGCGGCGTCGAAGTCGCCGCCAGGGCGGTCGTCCGCCGCGGGGCGGCTGAAGCAGACGAAGCGGCGCCCTTGCGCCAGGGCGCCCATCAGCTGCGCGACCTCCGCGGCGAACGGAAGGTGGGCGCCGTCTCGGGCCGCGTGCAGCCACAGCACCGGCCGGGTCGAGCGGGCGCAGGCCAGGGCGTGCAGCATCGCCAGCACCGGCGTGGCGCCGATGCCGGCGCTCAGCAGCACCACCGGCCGCTCGCCGGCGGCCAGCACGAAGCCGCCCCGCGGCGCGCTGACCTCGACCGTGTCGCCGACCCGCAGGTGGTCCCGCAGCCAGGCGCCGGCGCGGCCCTGCGGTTCGATCTTCACGCTGATGCGATAGCCGTCCGTCGAGGGCGGACCGGACAGCGAATAGCTGCGCAGCAGCGGCGGCCCGTCCGGGTCCGGGCGCAGCCTCAACACCACGAACTGGCCGGCCAGCGGCGCGGGCAGGGCGGCCCCGCCAGGGTCCCGCAGCGTCAGCGACAGCACGTCGGCGGCCTCGGGGGCGACGGCGGTCACCGCCAGCGGCCGGAAGCCCGGGGCGGCGGGATGCGACGCGGCGGCGGGCGCCAGACCGGCGTTGCCGTCGGAGCCGCTCTGCAACAGCGCCTCGAAGGAGGCGCGCCAGCCGGGCGACAGGGCGTCGATCCGCAGCGCGCGCTGCAGCTGGTCGTGCGGATGGCCGGGCGAATAGAGCAGGGCGTTGACGCTCGCGACGGACATCCGGCCGGGGCCCTCGGCGACCTTGCGGATATCATCCCCCGCGCCGACATCGCCCTCCTGCAGCACCCGGAAATAGAAGCCGGGGCGGCCGCTGGCGGTCAGCAGGGCGGGCATGCGCGGCTCGTTCAGGCGGATGCCGACCCGGTAGCAGGTGACCCGCGGCTGGGTGACCTCGAACACCGCCTCGCCGATCTGGAAGCGGTCGCCGATACAGACCTCGTCGTCGGCCAGCCCGTCGACCGTGAAGTTCTCGCCGAACTGGCCGGGAACGAAGTCGTTGCGCCCAAGGGCCTGTTCCCAGTGGCGGTAGGAGCCGATCTGGTAGACGAACACGGCCCGCTGTTCGCCGCCGTGCCCGGCCAGGTCGCCCTGGCCGTCGCCGTCGACATTCAGCCGGCGCACGCGAGGGCGGCCCTGCACGGGGGCCTTCCAGATGCCGGTGCGCACCGTGCGCCCGTTCCAGGCGACGTCGCGCGGCAGGCCGACGTTGACGGACAAAAGCCTGGCCATGCGTTTCACCCTCGGGCCTCAAGAGCCGGCGTCGACCGCCGCTGCGCTGGAGGTTGCCGCCGGCGCCCCGACGGCGCTTGCGCCCTTATGCGCTCTTTACGCCAAGACACAGGTCTTCCCGTCGAGACTTGACGGCCAAGCTCGCATTCTGTCGGCCGTTGATGAAGTTGGTTGTCGGCCTTGCGCGAGCCAGGAACGGACGATGGCAGGCGTGTTCGGTCCCGATGGGGCTGGCGCGAGGTCATCGAACGGATCCTGGCCGATATCGCTATGGCGCTCATGGGGGTGCTCGTCGCCGCCCTGTTCTGCCTGACCCGCTGATCGCCCGCTCCATCGTGGCCTTTGAGGCGGCGTGCGCCGCCACGGAGTGAGCGATGCTCGACACACTCTACATCCTGGGCGGGATCGGCGTGCTCGCCGTGTTCGCCGCCTATGTGATCGCCCTGAGGAGGATCTGATGCTGGTCGGAGCCCTCTACGCAGCGGCGGCGGTCGCGGTGGCCATCTACATGGTCGTCGCCCTGCTTCGCCCGGAAAAATTCTAGGTATTTCAAAGAAAAGGAGACCTCGCGATGGACTTGCGAGGCTGGGCTGAGATCGTCGTGACGATCGGTCTTACGGTGGCTCTGGCGTTTCCGCTGGGGCTGTACATGGCGCGCGTCTGGCAGGGCGAGCGCACCTGGCTGGATCCCGTGCTGAAGCCGGTGGAGAGCGTCTCCTACCGGCTGTTCGGCGTCGATCCCGACAAGAGCCAGAACTGGATCGCCTACGCCATGGGCGTGCTGGCCTTCTCGATGGCCGGGTTCGTGGTGCTGTACCTGATCGTGCGCTTCCAGGACCTGCTGCCGTTCAACCCGCAGCATTTCCCGGGCGCGAGCCCGGACCTGGCGTTCAACACGGCGATCAGCTTCATCACCAACACCAACTGGCAGTCCTATGTGCCGGAGACGACGCTCTCGACGTTCTCGCAGATGGCCGGGCTGACCAGCCACAACTTCCTGTCGGCCGCCGCCGGCCTGGCCATCGCCGCGGCCGTGGCGCGGGCGTTCGCCGCCAACCGGGGCGAAGGCCTGGGCAACTTCTGGGTCGATGTGACCCGCATCAGCCTCTACCTGCTGCTGCCGTTCTCGATCGTGATCGCCCTGGCCTACGTCGCCCTTGGCGAGCCCCAGACCCTGTTCGCCAACGCCCAGGCGGTGACCGTCGAAGGCGCCAAGCAGACCATCAGCCTGTTCCCCACCGCCAGCCAGGAAGCCATCAAGCAGCTGGGCACCAACGGCGGCGGCATCTTCAACGCCAACTCGGCCCACCCGTTCGAGAACCCCAACGCCCTGACCAACCTGATCGAGATCATCTCGATGAACGTGCTGGGCTATGCCTGCGTGATCGCCTTCGGCCGCGTGGCCGTGGCCCGCCGCGACGCCCGCGCCCTGGTGGCGGTGATGGCGCTGTTCGTGCTGGGCGCATCGGCGGCGATCTACGCCACCGAAACCCAACCGGCCCCGTCGCTGACGGCGGTGCACGCCGACGCCTCGGTGAACATGGAAGGCAAGGAGGTCCGCTTCGGCGCCCCGTCGACGGCGGTCTGGACCGCAGCCACCACCGGCGCCTCGGACGGCGGCGTCAATGGCATGCACGACAGCTTCATGCCGCTGGGCGGCGGCGTGGCCATGTTCATGATCCAGCTCGGCGAGATCCTGCCGGGCGGCGTGGGCTCGGGCCTCTACGGCATGGTGGTGATGGCCCTGATCGCGGTGTTCGTCGCCGGCCTGATGGTCGGGCGCACGCCCGAGTACCTCGGCAAGAAGATCGAGGCGCGGGAGATCAAGTTCGCCATGCTGGCGGTGCTGATCCTGCCGGCGTCGATCCTCGGCTTCGCCGCCGTCGCCTCCGTGCTGCCGATCGCCCTGAAGGGGCTGGAGAACTCCGGGGCCCATGGCCTGTCCGAGATCCTCTACGCCTATTCCTCGGCGACCGGGAACAACGGCTCGGCCTTCGCCGGCCTGTCGGCCAACACCCCGTTCTGGAACGCCACCCTGGGCGTCGCCATGCTGCTGGGCCGCTTCGCCTACATCGTGCCGGTGATGGCCATGGCCGGCTCCATCGCCGCCAAGCCGAAGCTGGCCGCCTCGGGCGGCACCTTCCCCACCGACGGGCCGCTGTTCATCGGCCTGCTGATCGGGGTGATCCTCATCATGGGCGGGCTGCAGTTCTTCCCCGCCCTGGCTCTGGGCCCGATCGTCGAGCACTTCCAAGTGCTCGCGGCGGCCCATTGATCCTCGCAAAGGCGCTTAGAAAGCCATGACCGACGCTTCCCTCCACCTGGGCGCTACGCGGCGCTCCACCGTCTCCAGCCAGGCCTTCTCCTCGGCCGTGGTCGGGCGGGCGATCGCCGCCGCCTTTACCAAGCTCGACCCGCGCAAGCTGGCCGGCAATCCGGTGATCCTCGCCACTGAAGTGGTCGCCTTCCTGGCGACCGTCTCGGCCGTCGACGCCTTCCGCACCGGCGCGGCCCCCTGGTTCGCCGTGCAGATCGCCGCCTGGCTGTGGATCACGGTGCTGTTCGCCAACTTCGCCGAGAGCATCGCCGAGGGCCGCGGCAAGGCCGCCGCCGACGCCCTGCGCGCCCAGCGCGTGGACGTGAAGGCCAAGCTGCTGCCCGACCCGGCGTCGCAGATGATCGTGCCCACCGCCGCCTTCAAGCTGAACGCCGGCGACGTCGTGCTGGTCGAGGCGGGCGACGTGATCCCCTCCGACGGCGAGATCATCGAGGGCGTGGCCTCGGTCAACGAGGCGGCCATCACCGGCGAGAGCGCGCCGGTTATCCGCGAGAGCGGCGGCGACCGTTCGGCGGTGACCGGCGGCACCACCGTGGTCTCCGACTGGATCAAGGTGCGCATCACCGCCTCGGCGGGCAACACCTTCCTCGACCGGATGATCGCCATGGTCGAGGGCGCCGAGCGGCGCAAGACGCCCAACGAGATCGCCCTTGCCGTGCTGCTCGCGGGTCTGACCCTGATCTTCCTGATCGCGGTGGCGACCCTGCTGGGCCTGGGCAAGTACTCCGGCGTGGTGCTGGACCCGATGGTGCTGGGCGCGCTGTTCGTCTGCCTGATCCCGACCACCATCGGCGGCCTGCTGTCGGCCATCGGCATCGCCGGCATGGACCGGCTGCTGAAGGTCAACGTGCTGGCCACCTCCGGCCGGGCGGTTGAAGCCTCCGGCGACGTCGACACCCTGCTGCTGGACAAGACCGGCACCATCACCCACGGCAACCGCATGGCCACTGACGTGGTCGCCGCCCCCGGCGTGCGGCCCGAGCAGGCGATGCGCGCGGCGATGATGGCCTCGCTGGCGGACGAGACGCCGGAAGGCCGCTCGATCGTCGACCTGGCGCTGGAACGCGGCATGACCGGCGAACCGCCGGCCGGTTCGCAGCCGGTGCCGTTCAGCGCCTCGACCCGCATCTCCGGCCTCGATGCCGGCGACAGCAGCTGGCGCAAGGGGGCGGTGGACGCGATCCTGCGCACCGTCGGCATGGCCCCCGAGAGCATGCCGACCGAGCTGAAGGCGGCCGTCGACCGCATCGCCCGCTCGGGCGGCACACCGCTGGCGGTGGCCGAGAACGGCGTCCTGGTGGGGGTCATCCACCTGAAGGACGTGGTCAAGGCGGGGGTGAAGGAGCGTTTCGCCGACCTGCGCCGCATGGGCCTGCGCACGGTGATGATCACCGGCGACAACCCGGTCACCGCCGCGGCGATCGCTTCCGAGGCGGGGGTCGACGACTTCCTGGCCGAGGCCACGCCGGAGGACAAGCTGCGGCTGATCCGCGAGGAACAGGCCAAGGGCCGTCTGGTGGCCATGTGCGGCGACGGCTCCAACGATGCTCCCGCCCTGGCCCAGGCCGACGTCGGCGTGGCCATGCAGACCGGCACCCAGGCCGCCCGCGAGGCCGGCAACATGGTCGACCTCGACAGCGACCCCACCAAGCTCATCGAGATCGTGGAGGTGGGCAAGCAGATGCTGATCACCCGCGGCGCCCTGACCACCTTCTCGATCGCCAACGACGTGGCCAAGTACTTCGCCATCATCCCGGCGATCTTCGTCGGGGCCCTGCCGGCGCTCGGCGCGCTCAACATCATGGGCCTGTCGAACCCGAAGAGCGCGATCCTCTCGGCGGTGATCTTCAACGCCCTGATCATCGTCGCCCTGATCCCGCTGGCGCTGCGCGGGGTGAAGTACCGCCCCATCGGCGCCGGCAAGCTGCTGTCGCGCAACCTGCTGATCTATGGCCTGGGCGGGATCATCGCCCCGTTCATCGGCATCAAGATCGTCGACGTCATTGTCTCGATCCTGCACCTGGCCTGAGGACCCCATCCCATGCTTTCGCAACTTCGTCCCGCCATCGTCTCGACGGTGTTCTTCACCGTCCTGCTGGGCCTCGGCTATCCCCTGGCCATCACCGGCGTCGCCCAGGCGGCGTTTCCCGACCAGGCCGGCGGCTCGCTGATCCGCGACGCCAAGGGCCAGGTGATCGGCTCGGCCCTGATCGGCCAGGCCTTCGCCAAGCCGGAATACCTGCACCCGCGGCCGTCCGCCGCCGGCAGCAACGGCTATGACGCCTCGGCCTCGTCCGGGTCCAACTACGGGCCGCTGAACCCCGATCTGGCCAAGCGGATCAAGGGCGACGCGACCAGCCTGGCCGGGGAGGGCAAGGGGGCGATCCCGGCCGACGCCCTGACCAGCTCGGCCTCGGGTCTCGACCCGGACGTCTCGCCGGCCAACGCCGCCCGCCAGGCGGCGCGGATCGCCGCGGCGCGGGGGATCGACGTGGCCAAGGTGCAGGCGGTCATCGACGCCCACACCGACGGCCCGACCCTGGGCTTCCTGGGGCAGGCGCACGTCAACGTGCTGAAGACCAACCTCGCCCTCGACGCCGCGCTCGGCAAGGCTCACCCTTCGGGCAAATGACTCTCGACGAGCCCCGAAGGCGCGAGCCTGGACGACCCGATCCTGACGCCCTGCTGGCCGAGGCCGGCAGGGCGGGACGGGGACGGCTGAAGGTCTTCCTCGGCATGTCCCCCGGGGTCGGCAAGACCTACGAGATGCTGCAGTCCGCCCGGCGCCGCCAGGCCGAGGGCGTCGACGTGCTGGTAGGGGTGGTGGAGACCCACGGCCGCGCCGAGACCGAGGCCATGCTGGCCGGCCTGGAGGTGCTGCCGCGCCGGCCGATCGAGTACCACGGCCGCACCCTGATGGAGTTCGACCTCGACGCGGCCCTGGCCCGCAAGCCAGGGCTGCTGCTGGTCGACGAATACGCCCACTCCAACGTGCCCGGCTCGCGCCATCCCAAGCGGTGGCAGGACGTGGCCGAGCTGATCGCCGCCGGCGTCGATGTCTGGACCACGCTTAACGTCCAGCATCTGGAAAGCCTGGTGGACGTGGTCTGGAAGATCACCGGCGTGCGCCAGCGCGAGACGGTGCCCGACCAGGTGCTCAACAGCGCCGACGACATCGAGCTGGTGGACATCACCCCGGCCGAGCTGCGCAAGCGGCTGGAGGAGGGCAAGGTCTACGTCCCGGAGACCGCCCGGGTCGCCTCGGACAACTTCTTCAAGACCGAGAACCTCACCGCCCTGCGCGAGCTGGCCCTGCGGCGGGCGGCGCAGACCGTCGACCAGCAGCTGCTGGGCGCCATGCGCCGGGCCGGGGTCGAGGGGCCGTGGGCGGCCGGCGAGCGGATCCTGGTGCTGGTGGGCGCCGACGCCACCGCCACCGCCCTGGCGCGGGCCGGCCGGCGCCTGGCCGACACCATGGACGCCTCCTGGACCGTGGCGCACGTGGAACAGCCGAACCGCCCGCCGCCCGGCGCCCAGGCGGCCGCCCAGCTGGCCGACGCCCTGACCCTGGCCGAACAGCTGGGCGCCTCCACCGTCTCCCTCAGTGGCGACGACCTGGTCGGAGCGATCCTGTCCTACGCCGCGCGCAACCACGTCACCCAGATCGTCGTCGGCAAGCCCCGCGGCGGCTGGTGGCGCGAAGCCCGCGGCCGCTCGCTGGCCTCGGCCCTGGTGCGCCGCGCCGAGGGCATCGCCCTGCACATCGTCACCGACGCCAACCCGGCCGAGCCGCGGCCGGAGCGGGTGCGCGCGGACAAGAAGCGGATGTGGCTGGGCCATCTGGCGGCCGTCGGCCTGGTCGCGGCGGCGGTGGGCGCGGCGGCGCTGCTGGACCAGTTCGCCCCCGGCGTGAACCTGGCGATGGTGTTCCTGCTGAGCGTGCTGGCCAGCGGCGTGCTGTACGGCTTCTGGCCGGCGGTCACGGCCGCCGCCCTGGCGGCGGTGGCGTACAACTTCTTCTTCCTCGAGCCGCGGCTGACCTTCTACATCGGCCACGCCTCGGACGTGTTCACCTTCGCGGTGTTCTTCGCCGTCGCCATGGCCACCGGCTGGCTGACCGGGCGGGTGCGCGACCAGGCGCAGGCCGCCTCGCAGCGCGCCTCGGCGGTCGGGGCCCTGCTGGCCGCCAGCCGCCGGATGTCCGGCGCGGCGAAACAGGACGAGGCCGCCCGCGCCCTGGCCGAGCAGCTGGCGGCCGCCACCGGCGGCCCGGCGGTGGTGTTCATGCCCCAGCACGGCGAGATCCTGCCGGCCGTCGCCTCGCCGGACATGCCCAGTTTCGCCACCCAGGACATGGCCGCCGCCCGCTGGGCCTGGGAGCACGGGGAGTCGGCCGGCGCCGGCACGGGCACCCTTCCGAACCTCGACTGGACCTTCCTGCCGATCCAGAGTCTGAAGGCGCGTTCCGGCGTGGTGGCGATCGAGCCGCGGGGGCGGGGCGGGGACGACGCCCGCTTCGTGCTGGCGTTGATCGACCAGGGCGCCGTGGCCCTGGAGCGGGCGGAGCTGGCGGCCGACGCCGCCGACGCCGAGGCGCTGCGCCGCACCGACCGGCTGCGCTCGGCGCTGCTGAACTCGATCAGCCACGACCTGCGCACGCCGCTCTCGACCGTGCTGGGATCGGCCACCACCCTGATCGACTACGGCAAGACCCTGGACCCCAGGGTGCAGAAGGACCTGCTGGGGGCGATCAAGGAGGAGGCCGAGCGCCTGAACCGCTACGTCGGCGACCTGCTGGACATGACCCGGCTGGAGGGCGGGGCGCTGAAGACCCGTCGCGACTGGATCGACGTGCGCGACGTGCTGCGCGCGGCCCTCGAGCGGGTGGAGCGCCGCCGCGGCCAGCGCCGCCTGACCACCGACTTCCCGCGCGAGCTGACCCTGGTGAAGGCCGACCCGTCGCTGCTGCAGCAGGTGCTGGTCAACATCCTGGAGAACGCCATCGCCTACAGCCCCGACGGCTCGACCATCGAGGCTGCCGCCTACGAGGACCAGGGCAATGTGGTGATCAGCATCGAGGACGAGGGGCGCGGCATCCCCACGGCCGAGCTGGAGAACGTGTTCGAGAAGTTTCGGCGGATGGAGGAGTCCAGCGACCGCGGCAAGGGGGCGGGCCTGGGCCTGGCCATCGCCAAGGGCTTCGTCGAGGCCATGGGCGGGCGCATCGCCGCCGCCAGCCCGATCTTCGAGGGCCGCGGCACGCGGATCCTGATCAGCCTGCCGAAGGACATCCGCACCCCTGCCATCCTCCTGTGAGCGAGCTTAAGTAGAAGGCATGTCAGCCTCGCGCCCCCGAATCCTGGTCATCGACGACGAGCCGCAGATCCACCGCTTCCTCGGCCCGGCGCTGGACGCCGCCGGCTACGATCCGGTGCGCGCCGACGACGGCGCCTCGGGCCTGCGCGAGATCGCCCGCAAGCCGCCCGACGCGGTGGTGCTGGACCTCGGCCTGCCGGACATGGACGGCAAGGAGGCGCTGCAGAAGGCGCGCGCCTTCTACGCCGGTCCGATCCTGATCCTGTCGGCCCGCGACCGCGAGACCGAGAAGATCGACGCCCTGGACCTGGGCGCCGACGACTATGTGGAAAAGCCGTTCGGGGTCGGCGAATTCCTCGCCCGGCTGCGGGTGGCCCTGCGCCACCGGCTGCTGCAGAGCGGCGCCGAGCCGGTGGTCAAGGCCGGCGACCTGACCATCGACCTGGAGCGCCGGCGCATCACCCGCGGCGACGAGCCGATCCGCCTCTCGCCCAAGGAATACGACCTGCTGGCCCGGCTGGTGGAGGGCGGCGGCAAGGTGATCACCCACCGCCAGCTGCTGACCGCCGTCTGGGGACCGGCGCACGTCGAGGACGTGCAGTACCTGCGCGTGTTCGTCGGCCAGCTGCGCGCCAAGATCGAGGAGGATCCGGCGGCGCCCAAGCTGATCGCCACCGAGCCAGGGGTGGGGTACCGGTTCAACGGTTAGCGCCATTCAGCGCCTTCATTTCCCGTCACCCCGGGCGGAGCGCAGCGCAGATCCGGGGCCAGCCGTGCGGGCGCATGGCGGACGGGGATCGCGCACCTCCGCGGCAGCGCCAGACTGGATGTCTTCTCGGTGGCTGAACCGCCGGCCCAGGCTCTTCGCTTCGCTGCGGCCGGGGTGACGAGCGGGTAGGGGGCATGCGATGCCTTCGCCGTGCGCGCGCTCCCCTTCCGATCACTGATTCCGCTCGCCGCCTTGGGCTTGCTCGGGGCGTCGCCGCCCGCGCCGGCGCCGACTGTCAGCATCGATCCCACGCCCATCGGCCCGGCATTCCGCACCGACCAGGCTTTCGGCGCCGGCATCGACGGCATGACCCGGGGCGGGGTCGACGAGCTGTTCACCGCGCACAACATCGCCTGGATGCGCAAGGCGGGGCTGAAGCCGGTCACCTATCGCCTGCGCACCGAGCTGGCCATCGAGGCGTGGCACTGGGGCAATGAGGGCGCCTGGAGCGATCCGGCGCATGCCCAGGGCTACTGGACCTCCAGCGACGATCCCAAGGCGCCGATCCTGATCACCTGGGGCTACCGCCTGCCGCGGCGCGGCGACACCGTCGACCAAGCCAACAACGACGGCTATTCGCGTCTCGACGACGGCGACCCGTCGACGTTCTGGAAGTCCAGCCCCTACCTCGACCGCCACTATACGGGCGAGGCGAAGGAAGGGCCGCAGTGGGTGGTGCTGAGCCTGGATGCGGCGGCGCCGATCGATACCGCGCGCATCGCCTGGGCGGCCCCCTACGCCCGCCGCTTCGAGGTGCAGTACTGGACCGGGGTCGATGAATACGATCCCGACGGCGACTGGGTGACCTTCCCGCACGGGCGGGTGGACGACGGCCAGGGCGGGGCGGGGCTGCTGCGCCTGGCCGACCGGCCGGTCCACGCCCGCTACCTGCGCCTGCTGCTGAGCGAGAGCTCGCGCACCGCGCCGCCGGGCGCCGCCGATCCCCGCGACGCCATGGGCTACGCGATCGGTGAGCTGGGGTTCGGCGTAACGGGCGCCGACGGGACCTTCCACGACGTGGTCCGGCATGGCGCCGGGCCGACGCTGCAGACGCTCGCCACGGTTTCCTCCACCGATCCCTGGCACCGCGCCGTCGATCGCGACGTCGGGCTGGAGCAGCCCGGATTCGACCGGCTGTTCGCCAGCGGCATCACCAATGGCCTGCCGGTGATGATCCCGGTCGGCGCGCTCTACGACACGCCCGAGAACGCCGCCGCCGAGCTGCGCTTCCTGAAGCGCCGGGGCTATCCGTTCACTCAGGTGGAGCTGGGCGAAGAACCGGACGGGCAGAACATCGCCGCCGAGGACTTCGCGCGGCTGTACGCCCAGTTCGCCGACGTGGTCCACGCCGTCGATCCGGCGCTGAAGACCGGCGGCCCGTCGCTGCAGGACGGGATCTCGGACGTCTGGCTGGCGCCCGGCGCCGACCGGTCGTGGACCCATCGCTTCATCGCCGCGCTGAGGGCGCGGGGGCGGCTGAGCGACCTCGGCTTCTTCACCTTCGAGCGCTATCCGTACGACCAGTTGTGCGGCGACATCGGCGCCAGGCTGCGCCGCCAGACCCGCGGCCTGGCCGACACCTTCGCGCGGCTGAAGGCCGACGGCGTGCCGGCGGACATCCCCTGGATCGTGTCGGAATACGGCTTCTCGGCCTTCGGCGGCGCGGCCGAGGACGACCTGCCGGGGGCGCTGGTCAACGCCGAGATCGCCGCCGAGACCCTGAGCCTGGGCGGGCAGGGCGCCTTCCTGTTTGGCTACAATCCCAACCGCCCCTGGCAGCACGGCGAAGCCTGCGTCGGCAACGGCGAGCTGATGATCCTGGAGGCCGACGAGGACGGCCAGGCGACCTGGGCGCTGCCGGCCTTCCAGGGCGCGCGGATGCTGAGCCAGGACTGGGCCGGCCCGGGCGGACGCCTGTTGCCCGCGCACAGTCCCGTCCTGGCCGCCGACGGGACCCTGGCGGTGGCCGCCTACGCCCTGCGCCGCCCCGACGGATCGGTGGCGGTGCTGCTGCTGAACCGTGGTCCGGCCACGGAGCATCCGGTGCGGCTGGCGTTCGCCGGCGCGCCGCCCGGGGGCGCCGTCCAGGTCGTGCAGTACGGGCCGGGGCAGTACCGTTGGCGGGCCGACGGGGTGCGCGGCCACCCGTCCAGGGACCAGCCGCCGGTGCGCTTCGTGCTGCCGTCGGGCCGCGATATCCTCCGCCTTCCCGCCTATTCCCTGACCGTCGCGGTCTTCACCCCGCGTTGAATTCCCTTGCGGCGCCTGGAAAAAGTCCCACCGAAATCGCCGCCCGATGCTGGCGCCGCTTCGACATTGAGCCTAAGTTCGGACTCAAACGTCCTGCGCCAGGGGGCCGCCGCGGGGTCAACCGCGTCGCGCATCCCTTGATCGCAAGAGACCGGGGGAACCGAAGGAAAGGTTATTCGCGTTGGAGCCTACGAATATTGAGGCGCCCGATTACTTCCATAAAGTGGTTGATTGCCAGTGGGCCTGCCCGGCCCACACGCCGGTGCCCGAATACATCCGTCTGATCGCTGAGCAGCGTTACACGGATGCGTACATGATCAACTGGAAGTCGAACGTCTTCCCGGGGGTGCTGGGCCGCACCTGCGACCGTCCGTGCGAGCCGGCGTGCCGGCGCGGGCGCATCGAGGAAGAGCCCGTCGCCATCTGCCGCCTCAAGCGCGTGGCCGCCGACAACAAGGACGACGTGACGGGCCGCCTGCCGCCGCGGGCGAAGCTGAAGAACGGCAAGCGCATCGCCGTCGTCGGCGCAGGGCCCGCCTCCCTGACCGTGGCGCGCGACCTGCTGCCGCTGGGCTACGAGGTCGTGATCTACGACGGCGACGCCAAGGCCGGCGGCATGATCCGCAGCCAGATCCCGCGCTTCCGCCTGCCGGAATCGGTGATCGACGAGGAAGTGGGCTACGTCGCCGCCCTGGGCCCCACTTTGCGCCTCGGCGAGCGGATCGACAGCCTGAAGGCTCTGCTCGCGGAGGACTACGACGCGGTGTTCGTCGGCTCCGGCGCCCCCCGCGGCCGCGATCTCGACATCCCCGGCCGTCAGGAAGCGGCGGCCAACATCCACATCGGCATCGACTGGCTGTCCAAGGTCTCGTTCGGCCACGTCGACAAGATCGGCCGCCGGGTGATCGTGCTGGGTGGCGGCAACACCGCGATGGACTGCTGCCGCACCTCCCGCCGCCTGGGCGGGACCGACGTGAAGGTCATCGTCCGCTCCGGCTTCGACGAGATGAAGGCGTCCCCCTGGGAGAAGGAGGACGCGATGCACGAGGACATCCCGATCCTCAACTACCTGGTGCCCAAGGCCTTCACCCACGACGCTGGCAAGCTGACCGGCGTGACCTTCGAGAAGGTTGACGTCAGCTTCGACGACCAGGGCCGCCGCCAGCTGCTGCCCACCGGCGAGCCGGATGTGCATTTCGAATGCGACGACGTGCTGGTGGCCGTCGGCCAGGAGAACGCCTTCCCCTGGATCGAGCGGGACATCGGCCTGGAGTTCGACCGCTGGAACATGCCGGTGGTCAACGAGACCACCTTCGCCTCGACCAACCCGAAGGTGTTCTTCGGCGGCGATGCGGCGTTCGGGCCCAAGAACATCATCTGGGCCGTGGCCCACGGCCATCAGGCGGCGGTGTCGATCCACCTCCTGTGCGAGGGCCAGGACGTGGCGGACCGGCCGGCGCCGGGCGTCACCCTGGTCAGCCAGAAGATGGGCATCCACGAGTGGAGCTACGACAACGACATCTCCAACGCGGTCCGCCACCGCGTGCCCCAGCGCGACAAGGTCGAGGCGCTGGGCAATGTGAAGCTGGAGGTCGAGCTCGGGTTCGACCAGGGCGTGGGCTACAAGGAGGCCCAGCGCTGCCTCAACTGCGACGTGGAGACGGTGTTCGCCGAGCCGCTGTGCATCGAATGCGACGCCTGCGTCGACATCTGTCCGGTAGACTGCATCACCTTCACCGAGAACGGCGATGAGGCCGACCTGCGGCCGCGGCTGAAGGCCCCGGCGCTGAACCTGGAACAGGACCTCTATGTCTCCAAGACCCTGCCCACCGGCAAGGTGATGGTGAAGGACGAGGACGTCTGCCTGCACTGCGGGCTCTGCGCCGAACGCTGCCCCACCGGGGCCTGGGACATGCAGAAGTTCCTGATCGAGATCACCCAGGCCGACGGCGCATGCCCGAGCCACAGCCGCATGGCCGCCGAATGAACGCCCTTCGCGCCGTCAACGACTTCGTCGTCAAGTTCGCCAACGTCAACGGCTCCGGCTCGGCCAGCGCCAACGGCATGTTCGCCAAGGCGGTGATCCGCATGGGCGTGCCCGTGGCCGCGCGCAACATCTTCCCGTCCAACATCCAGGGGCTGCCCACCTGGTACGAGGTGCGCATCTGCGAGGCGGGCTGGCTGGGCCGGCGCGGCGGCGTGGACCTGATGGTGGCCATGAACCCGCAGACCTGGGATGCGGACGTCGCCTCCATCGAGCCGGGCGGCTATCTGTTCTACGACAACACCAAGCCCATGCCGGCTGAGAAGTTTCGCAAGGATATCAATATCCTGGGCGTGCCTCTTACGGCGATCTGCAACGCCGCGTACCGCGACCCGCGCCAGCGCCAGCTGTTCAAGAACATCATCTACGTCGGCGCCCTGTCGTACCTGCTGGGGATGGAGGTTGAGGTCTTCGAGACCCTGATCCGCGAGGAGTTCGCCGCCAAGGAACGGCTGATCCCGCCCAACCTCGAGGCCCTGCACATGGGCCGCGACGAGGCTGCCAAGATCCTGCAGCCGATCGGCCTGCAGATGCGCCGCGCCGACAAGGTGGGCGATCGGATCTTCGTGCAGGGCAACGACGCGGCGGCCCTGGGCGCCGTCTATGGCGGGGCCACGGTCTGCGCCTGGTACCCGATCACCCCGTCGACCTCGCTCGCCGAGGGCTTCACCAACTATTGCGAGAAGTTCCGCGTCGACCCGGCGACCGGCCAGCACCGCTACGCCATCGTCCAGGGCGAGGACGAGATCGCCTCGATCGGCATCGTCGTCGGCGCCGGCTGGAACGGCGCCCGCTCGTTCACCTGCACCTCCGGCCCGGGCGTGAGCCTGATGCAGGAGTTCATCGGCCTCAGCTATTTCGCCGAGATCCCGGCGGTGATCTTCGACGTGCAGCGCGGCGGCCCGTCCACCGGCATGCCCACCCGCACCCAGCAGTCGGACATCCTGGTGGCCGCCTACGCCAGTCACGGCGACACCAAGCATCCGCTGCTGCTGCCGGAAGATCCGACCGAATGCTTCGAGTTCGGCGCGCTGGCCTTCGACCTGTCGGACCGCCTGCAGACCACCATCTTCGTGATGCTCGACCTCGACATCGGCATGAACGAGTGGCTGTGCCGGCCGTTCGCCTGGGACGACAGCCGCCGCCTCGACCGCGGCAAGGTGATGACCTACGAGGAGCTCGAGGCCGGCAAGGACTTCGGCCGCTACCTCGACGTCGACGGCGACGGCATCCCCTATCGCACCTATCCGGGCACGCACCCCAGCCGCGGCGGCTACTTCACCCGCGGCACCAGCCGCGACCCCTATGCCCGCTACAGCGAGGAGGGGCCGGTCTACGTCGGCAACATGCAGCGGCTCTTGGAGAAGTTCGAGACCGCCAAGTCGCTGGTGCCGGCGCCGGTCATCCGTCCCGCCAAGCGGCGAACGCCGCACGGGGTGATCTATTTCGGCTCGACCAGCCCGGCGATGGCCGAGTCGCTCGACACGCTCGAGGCCGGCGGCATCCACCTGGACGCCCTGCGGCTGCGGGCCTTCCCGTTCAGCGACGCGGTGCTGGACTTCATCGCCGCGCACGAGACGGTGTTCGTGGTCGAGCAGAACCGCGACGCCCAGATGCGGGCGCTGATCATCAACGAGGGCGCGGTCGACCCGGCCAAGCTGGTGCCGGTGCTCAACTACGACGGCTCGCCGATCACTGCGCGCTTCATCACCGAAGAGATTTCCCGCCAGGTGCGCGACGTCAACGTCCGCCCCGTGCCCCAAGTCGCCGAGTAGAGGCAGGCCCATGACCTACATCACCAAGCCGCGCCTGCATCACCCGCTGCTGAAGCCCAATGGCCTCGGCTTCACCCGCCGCGACTACGAGGGCAAGGTCTCCACATTGTGCGCCGGGTGCGGCCACGACTCCATCTCGGCCTCGATCATCCAGGCCTGCTACGAGATCGACCTGCCGCCGCACCGCCTGGCCAAGCTGTCCGGGATCGGCTGCTCGTCGAAGACACCGGACTATTTCGTCGGCAGTTCGCACGGCTTCAACAGCGTGCACGGCCGCATGCCGTCGGTGCTGACCGGCGCCAATCTGGCCAACCGCGAGCTGATCTACCTGGGCGTCTCCGGCGACGGCGATAGCGCCTCGATCGGCCTGGGCCAGTTCGCCCACTCGATCCGGCGCGGGGTCAACATGACCTACATCGTCGAGAACAACGGCGTGTACGGCCTGACCAAGGGGCAGTTCTCGGCCACCTCGGACATGGGCTCGAAGTCGAAGAAGGGCGTCACCAACCTCGACCAGCCGATCGACCTGGTCGGCCTGGCGCTGCAGCTGGGCGCCAGCTTCGTCGCCCGCAGCTTCTCCGGCGACAAGGCTCAGCTGGTGCCGCTGATCAAGGCCGCCATCCGCCACAAGGGTGCGGCCTTCATCGACGTGATCAGCCCGTGCGTGCAGTTCAACAACCACGCCGGCTCGACCAAGAGCTTCGACTATGTGCGCGAGCACAACGCCGCGGTGAACCGCCTGGACATCATCGAGGAGCGCGAGGAGATCCTGGTGGACTATGCGCCGGGCTCGGTGGAGCTGGTCACCCAGCACGACGGCTCGGTGCTGCGGCTGCGCAAGCTGGACGGCGGCTACGATCCGACCAACCGCATCAGCGCCATCACCAAGCTGCAGGAACACCAGGCGCGCGGCGAGATCGTCACCGGCCTGCTGTACGTCGACCCCGCGGCCGACGACCTGCACGACCACCTCAACACGGTGGAAACCCCGCTGAACCAGCTCGGAGACGCCCAGCTGATCCCCGGCGCCAAGGCGCTCGACGCCCTGAACGCCTCGTTGCGGTAAGCCGGAGCGGCAGGTCCGTCTCTCTTTGGTTCAAGGCCTTTGCGGAAGATGCCCGGCTGGGCTCGAAGCATCCGTGGCCGATAAACCCAATGCTACCGGTGTCATAGAAAAGGTCAGTGCAAGATGCCGCGACGCTCCGCGCAAGGATTGACCGCCGGACGAGAGATTGACCACGATTTCGGCGCTGCCGGGTTCACCTTGCGTGAGCCCTAAACCCGCGACAATTCGACGAACTTTGCATTGAACGACTCATTGCCGTCGCGAGTTTCGGACCTTAGGAACAGGCTTTGCAGGCCAGCGCCAGCCTGGCCGAAACAGATACGGTGATGACGTCGATGCCCGATGGGGAAGTAGCGGTAGCCGCCATTCCGGGGCTCGACCCCGCGCCCACCAAACACAAACGCCTGGTGGCCTGGGTGCGCGAGATCGCCACCCTGACCAAGCCCGACCGGGTGGTCTGGTGCGACGGGTCCGAGGCGGAGTGGGATCGCCTCACGCAGCAGCTGATCGACGCCGGAGCGCTGATCCGCCTGGATCCCGAGAAGCGTCCCAATTCCTTCTATGCCCGCTCCGATCCCAAGGACGTCGCCCGGGTCGAGAGCCGGACCTTCATCTGCTCGAAGGATCCGGCCGACGCCGGCCCGACGAACAACTGGCTCGAGCCCACCGAGATGCGGTCGCAGCTGAACAGCCTGTTCGACGGCGCCATGCGCGGGCGCACGATGTACGTCGTGCCGTTCTGCATGGGGCCGCTGGGCTCGAAGATCAGCCAGCTGGGCGTCGAGATCACCGACAGCCCCTATGTCGTGGTGTCGATGCGGGTGATGACCCGCATGGGCCAGGCGGCGCTGGATCAGATCGGGACAGACGGCTTCTTCGTGCCGGCGGTGCACTCGGTCGGCAAGCCGCTGGCCGCGGGCGAGGCCGACTGCGCCTGGCCGTGCAACGAGACCAAGTACATCGTCCACTTCCCCGAGGACCGTGAGATCTGGTCCTACGGCTCCGGCTACGGCGGCAACGCCCTGCTGGGCAAGAAGTGCTTCGCCCTGCGCATCGCCTCGGTGATGGCTCGCGACGAGGGCTGGCTGGCCGAGCACATGCTGATCCTCAAGCTGACCTCGCCGGAGGGCCGCTCGCACTTCGTGGCCGCCGCCTTCCCGAGCGCCTGCGGCAAGACCAACCTGGCCATGCTGCAGCCGACCCTGCCGGGCTGGAAGGCCGAAACGGTGGGTGACGACATCTGCTGGATGCGCTTCGGCGACGACGGTCGGCTGTATGCGATCAATCCGGAAGCCGGCTTCTTCGGCGTGGCGCCGGGCACCGGCCTGGCCACCAACCCGAACGCCATCGCCGGCCTCAGCGAGAACGCCATCTTCACCAACGTGGCGCTGACCGCCGACGGCGACGTCTGGTGGGAGGGGCTGACCGACACCCCGCCGGAAGGCCTGATCGACTGGAAGGGCGCCGCCTGGACGCCCGGCTCTGGCGAGCCGGCCGCCCACCCCAACGCCCGCTTCACCGCCCCCGCCGGCCAGTGCCCGGTGATCGCGCCGGAGTGGGAGGATCCCGCGGGCGTGCCGATCTCGGCCATCCTGTTCGGCGGCCGCCGCGCCAGCGCCGTGCCGCTGGTCACAGAGGCGTTCGACTGGCGCCACGGGGTGTTCATGGCCTCCAACGTCGCCTCCGAAGGCACGGCCGCCGCCGAGAACAAGGTCGGCGAGCTGCGCCGCGACCCATTCGCCATGCTGCCGTTCTGCGGCTACAACATGGGCGACTATTTCGGCCACTGGCTGAATGTCGGCGAACAGGCCGATCCGGCCAAGCTGCCGCGCATCTTCTTCGTCAACTGGTTCCGCAAGGACGCGAACGGCAAGTTCGTCTGGCCGGGCTACGGCGACAACAGCCGGGTGCTGAAGTGGATCGCCGAGCGGCTGGACGGCCGCGCCGAGGCGGTGGAGACACCGATCGGCCGACTGCCGGCCAAGGGGGCGCTGGACGTCTCCGGCCTGGACCTGAGCGAAGCGGCGCTCGACCTGCTGCTGAGCGTGGACGACTGCGTCTGGCGCGAGGAGGCGTCGCTGATCCCGGCGGCCTACGAGCGGTTCGGCGAGCGGCTGCCCGAGGGGCTGTGGAGCGAATACCACGCCCTGGTCGAGCGGCTGGGCGAAGCGCCGGCGGACAACGACCGCACGGCCGAGGACGTCGCCCTTAGCGCGTAAGATATGGGCCCTCCCCCTCGTGAGGAGGGACAGCCCGCGAAGCGGGCAGGGTGGGGGTCACCGGCCGACGCACGGGCCAGGGTCCCCAAGGGGGGAGGAGAACGGTTCTCTTCCCCCCTTGGGGGAAGTACCCGCGAAGCGGGGGATGGGGGCTCCAGCGGAGAACCGACCTAGCCTTCCCATTCTCCACGCGCCACGAGGACGATCATCTGCACGACCCCGTCCAGGTTGTCGCGCACGTCGACGGCCGCGATGCGCACCGTGCGCACGCCCTGGTCGCGCAGCCACCGATCGCCAAAGGCGTCGCGCCGCGGGGTGTCGCCGAAGCCGTGCCCTTCACCGTCGACTTGAACGCACAGCCGGGCGCTGTCGCCGTAGAAGTCGAGGATGAAGGGGCCGAACGGATGCTGCCGGCGGAAGCGCAGGCCCCCATGCTTGCGACCGCGCAACTCGACCCACAACCGCAGTTCGGGGGGCGTCATCGCCCGCCTGAGGGTGCGGGCCCTGTCGATCGTGCGCTTGGGCGCATCCATGGCAGAGCTCTACCATGGATGGAACAAAATGGGAACGGTCGGCGCCTGGCTGGAGCCTCCATCCCGGCCTTCGGCCGTACTTCCCCCAGTGGGGGAAGAGAACGGTAACGGCGCTTCTCCTCCCCCTTTGGGGCTTCGGCGCTCGGGCCGCCAGTCTGGAAGCCAATTCCATATGCGATTCCCCTGCCATGAAGGGGAGGGTGGAAGTCCCTCTTGACGGTTAGGCGCGGCTCTGAATTCTGAGGCCCGATTTCCTGCCGGCGCTCTTCATTCGCGCCAGTCATTTTCGACGACCGAGGTTTTGATGACGACCGAGATTTCGATCGCCCAGCAGTTCTGTGGGCCCCCCAACTCCGGCAATGGCGGCTATGTCAGCGGCATCCTGGCCAAGCCGCTCAGCGGCGTGGTCACCGCCGTGCTGCGCGCGCCGCCGCCGCTCAACACGCCCCTGTTCCTCAAGCCGTTCGGCGATGGCGTGCGCCTGGAGACCGCCGAGGGCGACCTGATCGGCGAGGGCCGGCCGGGCGATATCTCCGACATCCCGACGCCGCCCGCGCCGCCGACGCTCGAGGAGGCCAAGGCGGCCGCGCCCGGCTTCCCGGGTCTGCACCGGCCGTTCCACCCGATCTGCTTCTCCTGCGGCGACAAGCTGGAGGAAGGCTTCGGCCTGCGCGTGTTCACCGGTCAGGTGGCGGGCCGAGAGCCCGGCCTGGTCGCCGGCCCCTGGACGCCCAATCCGGCGTTCGCCGACGAGGCCGGCCTGGTCCCCACCGAGGTGCTGTGGGCCGCGCTGGACTGCGCCGGCTCGGTGGCCTGGGTGGTGACCGAAGGTGGCGGCGGCCTGCTGGGCACCATGACCTGCGAGGTGCTGCGCCGGCCGGCGGTGGGCGAGGCCTGCATCGTCATGGCCTGGCCGATCGAGCAGCAGGGGCGCCGTCGCATTTCCGGCACCGCCCTGTTCACCGCCGGCGGCGAGCTGCTGGCCCGCAGCCACCAGGTCTGGATCGGCCGTCCGCCGGTGGCCCAGGCCGCCTGAGCCGGCGCCCCCGGCGTCGGGGCCGGTTCACCAAACGTCAGCCCAAAGGCAAAAACTCCCAAGCGGCAAAGGGATCGAGTCGCTTTTCGGTAGCCACGGGCCTATGGATCGTTATTTTTCGAACAACTGTTCTCCAGGGAGGTTTTTCGCATCATGCGTGAAGCGGTCATCGTGTCCTACGCTCGTACGGGTCTGGCTAAGGCTGGTCGCGGCGGTTTCAACATCACCCCCACCGTCTCCATGGGCGCCCACGCCGTGAAGCACGCGGTCGAGCGCGCCGGCGTCGAGAAGGAACTCGTCGAAGACTGCTACATGGGCAACGTGGCGCACGGCGCCGGCAACCTGGGCCGGCAAGTGGCCCTGCTGGGCGGCCTGCCGATCACCACCTCGGGCGTCACCGTCAACCGCTTCTGCTCGTCCGGCCTGCAGACCATCGCCATGGCCGCGCGCTACGTGATGGACGACGGCGCCGACTGCGTGGTGGCCGGCGGCGTGGAATCGCTGAGCTTCCCGGGCGGCGGCGGCGCGCGTGAGAACAACGACCCGAGGCTGACCGAACAGTACCCGGCGATCTTCATGCCGATGATCGACACCGCCGACATCGTCGCCGAGCGCTACAAGATCAGCCGCGAATACCAGGACGAGTACTCGCTGGAATCCCAGCGGCGCATGGCGGCCGCCCAGCAGGCCGGCAAGTACAAGGACGAGATCGTCCCGATGAAGACCCGCATGAAGACGGTCAACAAGGAGACGAAGGAAGAGTCGATCGTCGACGTCGTGGTCGACCGCGACGAGTGCAATCGTCCCGACACCACCCTCGAGGGCCTCGCCAAGCTGGCCCCGGTGAAGGGCCCGGACAAGTTCATCACCGCCGGCAACGCTTCGCAGCTGTCGGACGGCGCGGCCGCCGTGGTGATCATGGAAGCCAAGGAAGCCGAACGCCGCGGCCTCAAGCCGCTCGGCCGTTTCATGGGTTGGGCCGTCGCCGGCTGCGAACCTGACGAGATGGGCATCGGTCCGGTGTTCGCCGTGCCGCGCCTGCTGGAACGTCATGGCCTGAAGGTCCAGGACATCGACCTGTGGGAACTGAACGAGGCGTTCGCCTCGCAGTGCCTCTACAGCCGCGACAAGCTGGGCATCGACCCGGAGAAGTACAACGTCAACGGCGGCTCGATCGCCATCGGCCACCCGTACGGCATGACCGGCGCGCGCCTGACCGGGCACGTGCTGCAGGAAGGCCGTCGCCGCGGGAACGTGAAGCACGCCGTCGTCACCATGTGCATCGGTGGCGGCATGGGCGGCGCGGGCCTGTTCGAGGTCTACCAGTAGGCCTCACGCCCGATCAGACGACGGAAAGGGCCCGCTTCGGCGGGCCCTTTTTTTTGCGCTCAGCCGCCGGTCCATTCCCAGTGCCAGGGCTCGAAGGCGTAGTTGGCGAAGCCGAACCGGTCGGCGTTGGCCACCAGCCAGCGATAGACGGGGGTCTGGGCCTGGTAGAGCCGGTTGGCGTCCTGGGCGGAGTCGGGACTGAAGCCGGGCGCCGCGCCCAGGTCGAGGTCGACCGCGACACCGGTGCGATGCGCCGAGCAGTTGGCGCGGGTGACCGTGCCGCAGTCTCCGGCGGCCGCGCAGCGCACGGCGTCGAGCGCGGGGTCGCGGAAGCCCGAGAAGACCGTCAGCAGCTTCGGACTGGCGCGCAGCTCCGGCAGGTCGGCGCGCGCGGCGGCCAGCATCCGGCGGTAGGCGGCCAGCGCGTCCGAGCGCAGCTGGATCGGCGCGGCGCCATAGGTCTCGTCCGGCTGCAGGTCGCCGAGGCGCGCGGGATCCGGGGGCGGCGGGCACGCCCCGTGCGCGGTGGCCGCCACGAAGGGTCGCCGGCGCAGCCAGACGAGGTCGAGGGCCTTGAGCGTCGGCTCGTCCATCACCCCGCCGCCCGTAAGGCCATGCGCCCGCTGCCAGGCGTCGAGCGCCTGGGCGAAGCCGTCCTCGGCCGGGCCGCAGCCGGCGCCGATCTCGCGCGCCGTCAGGGGGACATAGACCCTCCAGCCGATCTCCGGTCGGCCGAGCGCTGACCATGCGGCCGTGTCCAGGCTCGCGCGATTGGCCGCCGCCGCGGCGGCGAAGGCGGGCGCCGGTTCGCAGGTCGCGGTCCGGCGCGGCGCGGGGGCTGGCGCCGCCATCGAGCCCAAGGCTGCGGGAGGTCGCGGAGCGACGGTTGGCGGCCGCGGGGAGCCCGTCAGCCAACGCCAGGCGAGCGCGATCAGCGCCAGCACGAAACCTGCCGCCACCACGGTCTGCAGCATGCGGCCGATCATGGCGCGCCGACCGGCGAGGGAACTCCGGCGGGTGCGGGGGCTTGTTCAAGCCTGATCCCTGCTTCGGAGTGCTGCGCCATGGCCGGCCTTTCTGTTCTTCGTCTGACTGCCGCTGTCGGCGTCCTGGGCGCCCTGGCCGGTTGCGACGACTTCAAGGATCATTCTCAGAAGTCCGTGACCCCGGCAGAGGTTGCGACGGCGGCCCGCCCGGTGACGTTGGCGGCGTCCTCGGCCTCGGCCGCGCCGGTGTTGGCGCCGCCGCCGGCCAATGTGGCGTTGAGCGATGCGAACCTGCCGCCGGCCGGTCTCGCCATCGACCAGGCGGTCCCGACCACCGCCCAGCCCGCGGCCAGGCCGGCGAGCTACGATCCGGTGCTGATCCGGGCCGAGGTGCTACTCGATCGCGCCGGCTTCTCGCCGGGCGCCATCGACGGGCGGGACGGCGAGAACCTGCACCGGGCGCTGAAGGCCTTCGCCGCCGCCCATGGCCTGGCCTCCACCGGCGCGCTCGACGCCGCCGTCTGGCAGGCGCTCAGCCAGGACGCCGCGCCGGTGATGCAGTCCTATGTGATTTCCGCGGACGACGAGGCCGGGCCGTTCATCGGCGCGATCCCGAAGGACTATCGCGCCATGGCGAAGCTGCCGGCGCTCGGCTTCACCGACCCGCGGCAGGAACTCGCCGAGCGCTTCCACATGGATCCCAAGCTGCTGGTGGCCCTGAACCCGGGCGCGGACCTGACCCAGGCCGGCGGCCGGCTGCTGGTGGTCGCACCGCGCAGCGGCCCGCGGGACTTCCAGGCGGCCCGGCTGGAGGTGGACAAGACCAACGAACAGGTCCGCGCCTACGGCGCCGACGGCAAGCTGCTGGCAGTGTATCCGGCCTCGGTGGGCTCCTCGGAGCGCCCGGCGCCGAGCGGCGTCTTCGCCGTCGCCGCGGTCGCGCCCCGGCCAGCCTATTACTACGACCCTTCGCGCCTGACCTTCACGCCGCAGGGGGCCAAGGGGAAGCTCAAGATCGCGCCCGGTCCCAACAATCCGGTAGGCTCGACCTGGATCGCCCTGACCGTGCCCACCTACGGCATCCACGGCGCGCCCGACCCGGTTCTGATTGGCAAGCGGCAGTCGCATGGCTGTGTGCGCCTGACCAACTGGGACGTGGTCGAGCTGGGCAAGGCGGTCAAGAAGGGGGTCAGCGTCGCCTTCGTCGGCCAGGACGCGCCGACCGGCGCGAAAACCTGAGCCTGGCGACTGGCGCGGCGCTCGGCGCCGGTCGATAGTGTGCGCTATCCCTTTCCCAGCGGAGCGCGCGATGGCCTTCGAAGACTACGCCAACCACGACGGCCTCGGCCTGGCCAACCTGGTCGCCCGGGGCGAGGTGTCGCCCGCGGAGCTGGTCGAGGCCGCCATCGAGCGGATCGAGCGCCACAACGGGGCGCTGAACGCCGTCACTTACAAGGCCTATGACGAGGCGCGGCAGGTCGCGGCCGGGCCGCTGCCGGATGGGTCGTTCAAGGGCGTGCCGTTCCTGATCAAGGATCTGGGCGCCCAGGTGAAGGGCTGGCCGCGCACCGCGGGCTCCAACTACGCCCAGGTGGCCGCGGACGCCGGCGACAGCGAACTGGTGCGGCGCTACCGCGCGGCGGGCGTGGTGCTGGTGGGCAAGACCAACACGCCGGAGTTCGGCATCCCGGGCGTGACCAATTCCGAGCGGCTGGGCGCCTGCGGCAATCCGTGGAATCCCGAGCACATCTCCGGCGGCTCGTCGGGCGGCGCCGCGGCGGCGACGGCGTCGGGCATGGTCCCTCTGGCGCACGCCAGCGACGGCCTGGGCTCGATCCGCATTCCGGCCGCCAACTGCGGCCTGGTGGGGATGAAGATCACCCGCGACCGCACCCCGATCTGCGAAGTCTCCGACGGGGCGATGGGCTTTTCCGTGCACCACGTCGTCAGCCGCACCGTGCGCGACAGCGCCGCCATGCTGGACGCCACCGGCTATGCCCAGCCCGCCGACCCGTTCCAGGCGCCGGCCAAGGACGGTCCCTACCTCGACGAGGTGTCGCGCAGCCCCGGAAAGCTGCGCATCGCCTGGTCGGCCGAAACGCCCAGCGGTCGGCCGATGGGCGACGAAATGCTCGCGGCCCTGGCCCGCACCGTCGACGCCCTGAAGCACCTCGGGCACGAGGTGTTCGAGCAGGGCCTGGGCATCGACTACCGCCAGCTCTACCGGGCCCAGGGCGCCGTCAGCGCCTCGAACTTCGCCGCCAATATCCAGCGCTGGGTCGAACGGCTGGGCCGCGAGCCGCAGCCCGGGGAACTGGGGCCCCTGGCGCAGCGGGCTTATGAGGGCGGCCAGCGGCTCACCGGCCAGCAGGCGTTCTGGGGCTGGCAGCAGCTGCGGTTGATGAACCGGCAGATCCTGGAGCGGTTCGAGACCTTCGACGTGTTCCTGACGCCGACCATGAGCCGCACTTCGCCGCGCATCGACTGGCTGAACCCCCTGACCGTCGAGCTCAAGGAGTTCGATCGCCGGCAGGCCGACACCTACGCCACCACGCCGCCGTTCAACTTCACCGGCCAGCCGTCGGTGTCGCTGCCGCTGTGGCAGTCCGATGACGGCCTGCCGATGGGCATGATGTTCACCGGCCGCTTCGCCGACGAGGCGACCCTCTATCGCCTGGCGGGCCAGCTGGAAAAGGAACTGCCCTGGAAGGACCGCCGCCCGCCGCTCTACGGATGAGCCACTCGTTCTCTTCCCCTTTGGGGGAAGTCCCCGCGAAGCGGGGGTAGGGGGCTCCAGCGGAGAACGGGCCCTTGCGGCTCGGCCGGCGCGCTTCAGCCCCCATCCCGGCCTTCGGCCGTACTTCCCCCGATGGGGGAAGGGAGATGAAGCTCAAGCCGGCTCGACGACCACGGCAGTGCCGTAGGCCAGCACCTCGGTGATGCCTTCCATGATCTCGTTGGCGTCATAGCGCATGGCGATGATGGCGTTGGCGCCCTGTTCCTGGGCGTGCTGCACCAGGTGGTCGTAGGCCTCCTGGCGGGCCGTCTCGGCCAGGTTGACGTAGACCGACAGCTTGCCGCCGAACAGGCTCTGGATACCGCCGGCGAAGTTGCCGATCACGCTGCGCGACCGCACGGTGATCCCCCGCACGATGCCGATGTGGCGCACCACGCGATGGCCGGGGACGTCGTTGCTGGTCGAGACGAGCATGGGGTTCTCCTCAAAGGGGCGCGGGGACGATGGCCCGGCGTCCGCCGCGAGGCAAGCTGGGCGAACGAGGGTTCGCGCCCCTTGCGCTGGCGGCAAGGCTTGGGAAAACTCGGGTCCTGCGCGCCGGGGTCGGACCGGGCGGGGAGGGGTGTTCAGAGTCATGCGTGGTTTTGGGTGGTTGGGCGCCGGTGTGCTGGCGCTGGCGGGTCTGCTTCTGTCGCCGCAGGCGGCTTCGGCGCGGGAGCTGAAGTGCGCGGACCTGCGCGACATCGCCCTGGATCACGCCGGGGTGACCAAGGTCACCACCGAGGCGCTGAGCGACACCGTCAACGCCTGCCGCCTGCAGGTCACGGCCAAGCCGACGCCGGGCTCGGACATCCGCATCGAGGTGTGGATCCCGGTGGGCGGCGCCTGGAACGGCAAGTTCGTGCAGTTCGGCAACGGCGGCTTCGCCGGCCGCATTCCGACCGCCTATATCAAGGCCGCGGCGGCGCAGGGCTACGCCACCGCCGCCACCGACGACGGCCACCAGACGGACCAGGGCACGGACGGGCGCTGGGCGCTGCGCCATCCGGAGAAGGTCGCCGACTTCGGCTGGCGGGCGCTGAAGGTCACCACCGACGTCGGCAAGGCGCTGATCCTGGCGCAGAAGGGCGTCGGGCCCGGCAAGTCGTACTTCGACGGCTGTTCGGACGGCGGCCGCGAGGCGTTGATGACCGCGCAGCGCCAGCCGGAGGACTTCGACGGCATCGTCGCCGGCGCGCCCGCCTACGACTTCACCCATCTGCTGGGCTACGCGGCGTTCGAGGCCCAGGCGCTGAAGGCCGCGCCGGACGCCTACCTCGGACCGCCGCAGCTGGCGATCCTGCAGGCGGCGGCGCTGAAGGCCTGCGCCGGCGGCGGGAGCTACATCGTCGATCCCATGGCCTGCCGGTTCGATCCCGGGCAGGCGCAGTGCCGGCCTGGCCAGAACGGAGGGGACTGCCTGACCGCCGCCCAGGTGGGCGCGGCGCGGGCGATCTACGGCGGGCTGCATGACCCGCGCAGCGGCAAGCTGCTGATGCCGGGACTGACCTTCGGCGGCGAGGCGCAACCGGGCGGCTGGGAGGCCTGGGTCACCGGCCCCTCGGGCGATCGCCTTGACCAGGCGCGCTCGAACCAGTTCGGCAGCAACTTCTTCAAGTACATGGCCTTCGGCGACCCGGCCTACGACATGCTGAAGCTGGACCTGGGGGCGGGCCTGGACGAGGCGCGCGGGCGCACCAGCCACGATCTCGACGCCGTCGATCCCGACCTCGGCCGGTTCAAGGCGCACGGCGGCAAGCTGATCCAGTTCCACGGCTGGAACGACGCGGCGATCCCGGCCCGCCTGTCGATCGCCTACTACGAGGACGTGCGCCGCACGATGGGGCCGACGGACGGCTTCTACCGGCTCTACATGGTCCCCGGCATGCTGCATTGCGGCGGCGGGGCGGGGCCGGGGAACGTCGACTGGCTGGCGCAGCTGGACCGCTGGGTGACCGTGGGCGAGGCCCCGGGGCCGCTGCAGGCCGGCGCCGGTTCGCCCGCGGCGCCCGGTCCGGCCGACGCGCCGGGGCAGCTGCTGTGTCCCTACCCGCAGGTGGCGACCAAGGCGCCGTCCGGCTGGCGCTGCGGCGGCGCGGCGTCGGCGGCGCCCCCGGCCAGGCGCGGCCGACGAGGGCGGCACGCTTAACAGCGATCACCGAGACTTCCGTGGCGCGGGATTCCTGCTAGGACGGCGCCATAGAGAAGGAAACGCTTTGACCGATGCTGTGATTGAAGAACAGGCGGTTGCGACGAGCGAATTGGACGCCGCGGCCGCCGCCGAAGCCGAATACGAGAAATTTGTCTGGGATAACCTGCCGCGCAATTTCGCCGGCCATTTCATGCACGGCATGCTGGGGATGACGGGCTTTCGCCTGTTCAACGCCCCGACCTTTCTGCCGGCCTATCTTGGCCACATCTCGGGCGGCTCGCCGCTGATCGTGGGCCTTGGCGGCTTCTGCCAGCAGGTGGGCGCGGTGGTTTCGCCCATCGTCGGCGCCGCCAACATCGAGCACCGCAAGCGGGTGCTGCCGGTGTCCATGTTGATGGGCACAATGATGCGCCTGGGCATGCTCGGCATTTCGCTGGCCGGATGGTTCCTCACCGGCAACCTGCGACTGATGCTGATCGTCACCCTGATCTTCCTGTTCCTCATGGGGTTCTTCCAGGGCGCCCAGGGCGTGGCGTTTCAGCTGCTGCTGGCCAAGGTGATCCCCATCAAGCGGCGCGGCATCCTCCAGTCGCTGCGCAACGTCATCGGCGGCTTGGTGGCCGCCGCGCTGTCGTTCGTCGCCGGGCGCTACATCATCCAGAAGAATCTGTTCGGCAACGGATACGCCACGACCTTCTTCCTCGCCGTGATCCTGACCAGCGCGGGCCTGACCGCCCTGGCCTTGCTGATGAAGGAGCCGGAGCCGCCCACAGTGCGCGAGAAGACCAGCGTTCTGGCGCGGATGAAGGACTTCCCAGAGCTGATCATGGCCGACAAGAGCTTCAAGTTCTTCATGTTGGCCCAGCTGCTGTCGTCGGCGGCGCGGATGGCGATCCCGTTCTTCATCGGCGCCTCGGCCAAACTGGTCACCGTCGACGGCAACCTGCAGGCAGGACTGACGCTGGCGTTCCTGCTGGCCGACACCCTGACCAATATGGGCTGGGGCTACATGGGCGACAGATTCGGCTTCCGGACCACCTTCATCGGCTCGGTGATGCTGTGGATCGCGGCCACGGCAGTCTTCATCTTTGCCAGGCAGCTGCCCAGCCTGCACCTCCCGGGCTACGCCATCGACCTCTGGTTCGTGCATCTGCACGGCGCCGGCATGAGCGGCGTGGTCCTGTGGATCTTCGTCAGCTACATCGGCCTGGGGTCCGCGCTATCCGGCCAGATGATGAGCTCGCAAACCATGGTCCTCGAGTTCGGCACGCGGGAGGACATGGCCATGCGACTGGCCCTGACCCAGACCGCCCAGGGCATAACGGCGGCCATTGGACCGCTGATCGGCGGTGTGATCGTCCATCAGCTCGGCTACAGCACCATGTTCTCTGTCTCGATCGCGTTCCTGATCATGGGCCTGATGATCCTGCTGACCCTGGTGGAAGAGCCGCGAAATCGAAGGAAGGCGACGGTCTGACATGCGCGCATCCCTGCCCGAAGCGGGCGAAGCCTGGCCCGAACTGAAGGCCCGCATGGCCGCGATGGGGGGAGGGGATGTCGACTGGCGCCACGGCCGGGCCGCCGTCTACGTGTTCAACGCCGGCGAGGACATCGAGGCCGTCCAGGAAGCGGCCTATACGATGTACATGGCCGAGAACGGTCTTGGTCCCTCGGCCTTCCCCAGCCTGAAGAGCATGGAGGAGGCGGTGATCGGCTATGGCCTGTCGCTGCTGCATGCGCCCGAGGGCGCGGCCGGCTCGATCACCTCGGGCGGCACCGACAGCATCACCATGGCGCTGAAGGCCGCCCGCGATCATGCGCGCAGGACGCGGGGCGTCACCGGGCCGGTGAACATCGTCCTGCCGCGCTCGGCGCACCTGGCGTTCGACAAGGCCGCCGCCCTGATGGAGATCGAGGTCCGCCGGGTCGCGCTGAAGGAGCTGCTGGCCGATCCCGCCGCCATCGATGCCGCCGCCGATGGCCAGACGGTGATGATCGTCGGCTCCGCCCCATGCTTTCCCTACGGCCTGATCGACCCGATCGGCGAGCTGGGACGGCTGGCCGAGGCGCGGGGGCTGTGGCTGCACGTCGACGCCTGCGTCGGCGGCTATGCGGCGCCGTTCGTGCGCCTCAACGGCGGCGACATCCCGGACTTCGACTTCGCCGTGCCGGGGGTCTCGTCGATGTCGGCCGATCTGCACAAGTACGGCTTCTGCGCCAAGGGCGCCTCGACCGTGCTGTTCCGCTCCGCCGAGCTGCACAAGGCCATGATCTTCGACTTCCGCGACTGGCCGGGCGGGCGGATGGTCACCCCGACCCTGGCCGGCACCCGGCCGGGCGGCGCGATCGCCGCCGCCTATGCGGTGATGAGCTACCTTGGCGTCGAAGGCTACCGCGCCCGGCACAAGCAGGTCACCGACGCGCGGGAGATCATCGAGGCGGGACTGCGCGCCCGCGGCTACCAGGTGCAGGGTCGCCCGCAACTGGGTCTCATCGCCTATTCCGGCATGACCAACCCGGGCGCGCTGTGGATGAAGCTGCGCGAGCGCGGCTGGTTCACCTCCACCACGTCCGAGCCGCCGGGCCTGCACCTGATGCTGTCGCCGGTGCACCTGGGCGTGGCGCAAACCTATCTCGACGATCTCGACTGGGCGGCGAAGGCGCTGGGCGACACGCCGGCGCCGGCCGGAGAAGCCGCGCGCTACGGCGGCTAGGCTCCCGGCGCCGGCGGAACCGCGCGGCGGCAATCGGCGGCGCCCGGATGGCGGCGTTGTAACTCGCCTTGCCGCCGACGATGCGATAGCGCTCGCGGTCTGCGATCCCCTCGAAACGGCGGCCATCCGCCGGAGCGCCAATGGCCTTCCTGACCAACAGCGCCGTGAACCGCGCCAACCTGCACTATGCGATCCAGGCGCTGGCCATGGGCGCGGGCGGGGTGTTCTTCCTGGCCTACCTGCTGCACGCCGGGGTCTCCGTGCCCGTGACCCTGCTGACCCAGGTGGCGATCGTGGCCTGCCGCTATGGCGCGCGCCAGGGGGTGCTGCCGCTGGCCCGGCGCTTCGGCCTGAAGCCGCTGCTGATCGCCGGGGCGCTGATGATGGGGGCGCAGTATCCGCTCTTGTCGCAGGTGCGCGGCGTCGACGGCTGGCTGGCCGCGACCGTGGTCATGGCCTCGGTGGGGGACGCCCTCTACTGGCCCTGCTACCACGCCTTCTTCGCCGCCCTGGGCGACTCCGAGGCGCGGGGCCGCCAGATCGGCGCGCGGGAGGCCGCCGCCGCGGCAGTCGGCGTCGTCGCGCCGCTGCTGGGCGCCTGGATGCTGACCCGGTTCGGCCCGCTGGGCGGCTTCGGCGTCGTCGCCCTGATCCAGGCGGCCTCCGCGCTGCCACTGCTCGGCGCGCCGAACATCGGCATCGAACGGCGTCCCGCCCCCGAACGGCCGCAGGCGCGCATGGCCATGGCCCTGTTCGTGGCCGACGGCTGGACCGCAGCGTGCTTCTTCTTCGTCTGGCAGGTCGTGTTGTTCATCTCCCTGGGGCGCAACCTGGCGGCCTACGGCGGGGCCGCCGCCCTGGCGGCGCTGGCCGGGGCCGCGGCGGGCCTGATGACCGGCCGGTTCATCGACCTTGGCCATGGGCGGCGGGCGGCGCTGATCGCCAACCTGGTGTTCGCCGTGGCGGCCCTGCTGCGGGCGGCGAGCGTCGGCTCGCCGTGGCTGGCGGTGGGCGCCAACGCCCTGGGCGCGTTCGTGGCCACGCCCGTGGTCGCCGCCACCATGACCGCGGTCTACAACCTGGCCAAGGCCTCGCCCTGCGCCTTGCGCTTTCACGTCGCCATCGAGGGTGGCTGGGACCTTGGGTGCGCCGCAGGCTGCCTGACCGCCGCCGGCCTGATCGCGGCCGGGGCGCCGCTGTCGGCGGTGATTGGGCTGACCGTGCTGGGCGCCGGCGCAAACGCCGCCCTGTTGTGGCGCCACTATGCGGCGGGCGCCTCCGACGACGCCGCCGTCCCCGCCTGAACGCCACGGACAAAGTTTTGCGTGGCGCGCCGTGGCCGCGCTGCTAGCGTGCCCGCAACCAGCACGTTGGAGGCGGATTTGGCCGAAGTGGCGCTCCCGATCGAAGTCACCGCCATCCCCGACCAGGCGCCGCACCCCGCGCCCCCGGCCAGCACCCTGCAGCGGATAGGCGTGCTGCTCAGCGGCGGCGTCGTGCTGGTGCTGCTGCAGTTCGCCTCGCCGGCCGTCGGCCTGATCGGCCTGCCGATCACCTTCTTCCTGAAGAACAAGCTGCACCTCGACGCCCAGGCGGTGGCCAACTTCAACCTGTTCGCCTCGATCCCGCTGATCTTCTCCTTCCTGATCGGCTTCCTGCGTGACCGCTGGAACCCGTTCGGCCTGGGCGACCGCGGCTATCTGTCGATCTTCGGCGCCCTGACGGCGGCGGGTTTCGGCCTCGTCGCCTTCCTGCCGCCCAGCTACGCGACCCTGCTGTTCGGCGTGCTGCTGGTCTCCACCGGCCTGATGCTGTGCTCCAGCGCCGCACGGGCGCTGACCTCCGCCATCGGCCAGAAGAACGCGGTCACCGGGATGGCCGGCACCATCGTCAACCTCGCCTCGCTGCTGCCCGACGCCGGCTCCTACGCCCTGGGCGGCTTCCTCAGCCAGTCGCTCGAGGGGCAGCAGGCGGCCGCGGCGGCGCGGGCCATCTTCCTGGTCGGCGCCGGGCTGATGTTCGCGGTCATGCTGTTCGGCCTGTTCGGGCCGCGGCGACTGTTCGATTCCAGCGTCACCACACGCGGCCAGTTCACCTTCCTCGCCGACGTCGGCCGCCTGGCCGGACATTGGCCGATCTACGTGGTGCTGACCATCTACGTGCTCTGGCAGTTCGGCCCCGCGGGCGGGGTGGCCCTGCAGTACCACCTGTCCAACGACCTGCACGCCAGCGACGCCCAGGTCGGCCTCTGGTACGCCCTGTTCTCGCTGGGCTTCATCCCCGTCATCACCGCCTATGGCTGGCTGTGCAGCAAGCTGAAGCTCTCGACCCTGCTGTGGATCGGCACCCTGCTGGCCATCCCGCAGTTCGCGCCGTTCTTCTTCATCCACTCGGTGAACGACTCGCTGGTCGCCGCGGTGGCGCTGGGGGTGCTCGGGGGCCTGGGGCAGGGGGCCTACGTCGACCTGGCGATCCGGGTGACGCCCAAGGGCCTGCAGGGCACGATGATGATGCTGCTGATCAGCACCTACTGGTTCGCCTACCGCGGCGGCGACCTGCTGGGCGCGAGGCTCTACAAGGAAGGGGGGTTCAACACCGCGGTGATCGTCACCATCATGGTCTATGCCCTGATCCTGCCGATGCTGCTGCTGGTGCCCAAGCGCTATACCAACACCGTGGACGGGCAGGTCAGCGCCTTGCCGGCCTGAGGCCCGCTTGCCGCCGCGATGCGCAATCTCATTGCGCGATGCTGTATCGAGGTGAAAATTTGTTGTGCCCTGATCGGTAAAGCCGGGTCGTGAATTCTCACGACTTTGGCGGTGACGGCATGAATTCCCACATGCTATGAGGCGCCCGCCCAACGGAGGAACCTCGTCCATGCGCATCGGCATCCCCAAGGAGATCAAGACCCTGGAGTTCCGGGTCGGCGCCACGCCCGGCGTGGTGCAGCGCCTGGTGCGAGAGGGGCACGAGGTCTTCGTCGAGGCCGCCGCGGGCGCGGGCATCGGCCTGGCCGACAGCGTCTACGCTGGCGTGGGCGCGCAGGTCCTGCCGACCGCCGACGCGGTGTTCGATGCGGCCGAGATGATCATCAAGGTCAAGGAACCGCAGGCGGTCGAGATCGCCCGGCTGAAGCCGCGGCACATCCTGTTCACCTATCTGCACCTGGCCGCCGATCCGGACCAGGCCAAGGGGCTGATGGCCTCCGGCTGCACCGCCATCGCCTACGAGACCATCACCGACCGCTGGGGCCGGCTGCCGCTGCTGGCGCCGATGAGCCAGGTGGCCGGGCGCATGTCGGTGGACGTGGGGGCGATCAACCTGCTCAAGCCCGCCGGCGGGCGCGGCATGCTGCTGGGCGGCGCGCCCGGCGTGCTGCCGGCGCGGGTGCTGATCCTGGGCGGCGGCGTCGCCGGCAAGCACGCGGCGCAGATGGCCATCGGCCACGGCGCCGACGTCACCCTCTACGACATCTCCGCTCAGCGCCTCGAGGAACTGGACGATCAGTTCCACGGCCGGCTGAAGACCGCCTATTCCACCCATGACGCCGTGGCCGAGGCGTTGCCCACCGCGGACCTCGTGATCGGCTGCGTGCTGATCCCCGGCGCCCGGGCGCCCAAGCTGGTGACCCAGGCGGACCTGGCCAACATGAAGCCGGGCTCGGTGCTGGTGGACGTCGCCATCGACCAGGGCGGTTGCTTCGAGACCAGCCATCCCACCACCCACGCCGATCCGACCTATGTGGTCGACGGGGTGATCCATTATTGCGTGGCCAACATGCCGGGCGCGGCGCCGCTGACCAGCACCTACGCCCTGAACGCCGCCACCGCGCCGTACATCTCCGACCTGGCCGCCAAGGGCGTCGACGGCGCCTTCGCCGACGATCCCGGCTTCGCGGCCGGCCTCAACGTGCAGGGCGGCCACATCACCCACGTGGCCGCGGCGAAGTCGCTCGGCTTCAGCTGAGGTCTGCGCCGGCCCCTCACCCAACCCTCTCCCCGCGAGCGGGGCGAGGGCTTTTTCCAGCGAACCGTTCGACCTCCGAGCCCTCGCCCCCTTTTGGGGGAGAGGGTTGGGTGAGGGGGCTCGCCACGCGGGCGTCCCGTGCTAAGCCAGACCCATGCTCGACACGTTCGACGACCGGCTGGATCCCACGTTCGCCCCCGTTGACCGCGCGGCGCTGATCGCGCGGTTGCGGACCATCCTGCCGGCTGGCGGACTGATCACCGAGGCCGAGGGCCTGCGCCCCTACGAGAGCGACGGCTTCTCCGGCTACCGGGTGCTGCCGGCGGTGGTCGCCATGCCGACGCAGACGGTCCAGGTGCAGGCGATCCTGCGAGCCTGTTCTGAGATGGGCGTCCCGGTGGTGGCGCGCGGCGCCGGCACCGGGCTCTCCGGCGGCGCCTTGCCCTATCCGGGTTGCGTGCTGCTGAGCCTCGGCAAGTTCAATCGCATCCTGTCGATCGACGCCGATTCCCGCTCGGCGGTGGTGCAGCCGGGGGTGCGCAACCTGGCGATCTCCGACGCGGTGGCCCCGCTCGGCCTGTTCTACGCCCCCGACCCGTCCTCGCAGCTGGCCTGCTCGATCGGCGGCAACGTGGCCGAGAACGCGGGCGGCGTGCACTGCCTGAAGTACGGCCTGACGGTGCACAACATCCTGAAGGTGGAGATGGTCACCCTGGCGGGCGATCTGGTCACCCTGGGCGGCGGGTGCCTGGACACGCCCGGCTTCGACCTGCTGGCGCTGATCACCGGCTCGGAAGGGCTGCTGGGCGTGATCACCGAGATCACCGTGCGGCTGACGCCCTTGCCCAGCTTCACCCAGGTGATGCTGGTGGCCTTCGACGACGTGCGCAAGGCCGGCGCGGCGGTGGCGGACATCATCGCCGCCGGGGTGATCCCCGCGGGCCTGGAGATGATGGACGGCCCGGCGCTGCGGGCGGCCGAGCAGTTCGCTCACGCCGGCTACCCCACCGACGCCGAGGCGATCCTGCTGTGCGAGCTGGACGGGGCGGAGGCGGACGTCGGCGAGGAGCTGGCGCGGGTGGCCGATCTCTGCCGTGCGGCGGGCGCCACCGAGGTGCGGCTCGCCCGCGACGAGGCCGAGCGCAAGACCTTCTGGGCCGGGCGCAAGGGGGCCTTCCCGGCCATGGGACGCCTGGCGCCCGACTACTACTGCATCGACGGCACCATCCCGCGCCACCAGCTGCCGCACGTGCTGAGCGAGATCAGCCGGCTGTCGGAGGTGCATGGGCTGCTGGTGGCCAACGTGTTCCATGCCGGCGACGGCAATCTGCACCCGCTGATCCTGTACGACGCCAACGCGCCGGGCGACCTGGAAAGGGCCGAGGCCATGGGCGGGGCGATCCTGGAGCTGTGCGTCTCGGTCGGCGGCTCGATCACCGGCGAGCACGGCGTGGGGCGCGAGAAGATCAATCAGATGTGCGTGCAGTTCACCCCGGACGAGGTCGAGGCCTTCGCCGCCATCAAGGCCGCCTTCGATCCCCAGGGGTTGCTCAACCCGGGCAAGACCATCCCGACCCTGGCGCGCTGCGCCGAGTACGGGGCCATGCACGTGCACAGGGGCGAGCTGCCGCACCCCGAGCTGCCGCGGTTCTGATGGCCGACGCAGACCTCTCGAACGATCTGGGCGAGCGGGTGCGCGCGGCCGCCGACGCCGGCCAGGCGCTGCGGCTGGTCGGCGGCGACACCAAGGCCTTCTACGGCCGCGCGGTCGCGGGCGAGCCCCTGCCGCTGGCCGGCCACGCCGGCATCGTCGCCTATCAGCCGAGCGAGCTGGTGATCACCGCGCGCGCCGGCACGCCTCTGGCGGAGATCGAGGCGGTGCTGGCCGAAGGCGGCCAGATGCTGGCGTTCGAACCGCCCTCCACGGGGCCCGCCAGCACCCTCGGCGGCGTGGTGGCCGCGGGCCTCTCCGGTCCCCGCCGGCCCTTCGCCGGCGCGGTGCGCGACAGCGTGCTGGGGGTGACCATCCTGGACGGTCTCGGCCGGCGGCTGCGCTTCGGCGGCACGGTGTTCAAGAACGTCGCCGGCTTCGACGCCTTCCGCCTGATGGCCGGGGCGCAAGGGGCGCTGGGGGTGCTGCTGGACATCTCCCTGCGCGTAGCGCCGCGTCCGCGGGCCGAGGCCGCCCTGGCGTTCGAGATGGGCTGGAGCGAGGCCCAGGGCCGCATCGCCGGCCTGATGCGCCGGCCGCTGCCGCTCTCTGCGGCCGCCCACCACCAGGGCCGGCTGCACCTGCGCCTGTCCGGCCCCGAGGCGGCGGTCGCCGCGGCGCGCGCCGAGCTGGGCGGCCAGGACGATGCGCCCGGCTTCTGGGACGCCGTGCGGCACATGGCGCTGCCGGTGTTCACCCCGCCCAAGGGCCTCTGGCGGCTGTCCGTGCCGCCGCTGTCCACAGTCGACCTGCCGGGCGAGATGTTCATCGACTGGGGCGGCGCCCAGCGCTGGCTGGCCGCGGGCGAGGATCCGACCCGGGTGCGGGTGGCGGCGGCCACTGCCGGCGGCCACGCGACTCTTTTCTTCGGCGAGGGGCCGGCCGAGACGCCGTTCGCCCCGCTGGCGCCCGCGCTGCACGCCCTGCACAAGCGCCTGAAGGCGGCGCTGGACCCCAGGGGCATCCTCAACCCCGGCCGCCTCTACCCGGATCTCTGATGCGCACCACCCTCGACCCCAAGTTCGCGGCGACGCTCGAAGGCCAGGCGGCCGACGAGGTGCTGCGCGCCTGCGTGCATTGCGGCATGTGCAACGCCACCTGTCCGACCTTCCAGCTGACCGGCGACGAACTCGACGGCCCGCGCGGGCGCATCTACCTGATGAAGCAGGTGCTGGAGGGGCAGAAGGCCGGCCCGATCACCCAGGACCATCTCGACGCCTGCCTCACCTGCCGGGCCTGCGAGACCACCTGTCCCTCCGGCGTGGAATACCACCGCCTGCTGGACGTCGGCCGCGAGGTGGTCGCCCGCCAGGTCCCGCGCCCCTGGCCCGAGCGCTTCAAGCGCTGGGCGCTGCGCCAGGTCGCCGCCCATCCGGGCCGGCTGCGCCCGCTGATGGCTCTGGGCCGTGCTTTCCGCTTCGCCCTCCCGGCATCGCTCGCCGCCAAGCTCAAGGCCCCGCCGCCCGCGCCGTCGATGCCCGCCCGCCAGCACGTCCGGCGCATGACGCAGCTGGGCGGCTGCGTGCAGCCGGTGGCCGCGCCGCACTTCAACGCCGTCACCGCCCGG
This sequence comes from Caulobacter sp. KR2-114, assembly GCF_049446115.1. Classification (NCBI taxonomy): domain Bacteria; kingdom Pseudomonadati; phylum Pseudomonadota; class Alphaproteobacteria; order Caulobacterales; family Caulobacteraceae; genus Caulobacter; species Caulobacter sp. KR2-114. The sequence continues at coordinate 5,816 of NZ_JBMSEC010000001.1, read as the reverse complement.
GTGTTCGACGCCTGCGGGATCAGCCTGGGCGAGGCGCCGGGCGCCGGTTGCTGCGGCGCGCTCAGCTTCCACCTCGACGCCCAGGACGAGGCCAGGGCCTTCGCCCGCCGCAACATCGACGCCTGGATCGGCGAGCTCGACGCCGGGTCCGAGGCGATCGTGGTCAACGCCTCCGGCTGCGCGGCGTTCATCGCCGACTACCCCGACCTGCTGCGCGGCGACCCGGCCTATGCCGACAAGGCCCGCCGCGTGGCCGCCGCCCTGCGCGACCCGATCCAGGTGCTGGAGGACGCCGACCTGCCGGCTACGGCGGCGCCGGCCCATCCGCGCATCGCCGTGCACGAGCCCTGCACCCTGCAGCACGGCCTGCGCCTGCCGGGCCGGATCGGCCGCCTGCTGACCCGGCTGGGCTACCAGCCGCAGCCGGTCGCCGACGCCCATCTGTGCTGCGGCTCGGCCGGAGCCTACTCCCTGTTGCGACCGGACATGGCCGAGCCGCTGCGTGCGGCCAAGGTCGCCGCCCTCAACGCCCACAGCCCCTCGGCCGTCTACACCGCCAACATCGGCTGCTGGATGCACCTGGGCGAGACTTCGCCGGCGCCGGTGCGCCACTGGCTGGAAGCGGTGGACGACCTGATCGGTCCGGCCGCTTGACCGCAAAGCCGGTGCGGGCGCTACTCCGCGGCGGAGGAACGCGATGGCCGAAGACGCCGCCAAGGCCGCCGAGCAGGCGCTGATCGCCTACGCCCTGGGCTTTCCCGGCGGGTGGGAGGACCATCCGTGGGACCACACCGTGGTCAAGGTCGGCAAGAAGGTGTTCGTGTTCTTCGGCGGGGCGGCCTCGCCGCCGGGCGTGCTGAGCCTGACCGTCAAGCTGCCGATCTCCGCCGAGATGGCCCTGACCCTGCCCTATGTGAGCAAGGCCGGGCACGGGCTTGGCAAGTCCGGCTGGGTCCACGCCGTGTTCCAGCCCGGCGACGCCATCGATCACCAGACGCTGCGCGGCTGGATCGCCCAGAGCTACCGCGCCGTGGCGCCGAAGCGCCTGACCAAGCAACTGGACGGCCCCAACGCCGTCGCCGCGCAATAGGGAGGCCCCATGGCCCGCCGCTTCGTCGACCTGTCCATCGCCCTGGAAGTGGGCGTGCCCTCCGACCCGCCGGGCATGGAGCCGAAGATCACCTATACCCGGCACGCCGACTCCGTGCCGCAGATGGCGCGCAGCTTCCCCGGCCTGACCGCCGAAGACCTGCCGGACGGCGAGGGCTGGGCGGTGGAGACGGTGACCATCTCCACCCACAACGGCACGCACATGGATGCCCCCTGGCACTTCCATTCCACCACCGACCACGGGGCGCGGCCCGCGCCCGCCATCGACGAGACGCCGCTGGACCTGTGCCTGCGTCCGGGGGTGAAGCTGGACTTCCGCGGCCTGCCGGACGGCTACGTCGCCACCGCCGCCGACGTCGAGGCCGAACTGGCGCGCATCGGTCACGCGCTGCAGCCGCTGGACATCGTGCTGGTCAACACCCGCGCCGGGTCGGTGTTCGGCCAGCCGGAGTACATCCATGCCGGCTGCGGCATGGGCCGCGAGGCGACGCTGTATCTTACCGAGCGTGGGGTGCGGGTGGTCGGCACCGACGCCTGGTCATGGGACGCGCCGTTCAGCCATACTGCGCGGCGCTGGGCCGAGGATCGCGACCCGAAGATCATCTGGGAGGGCCACAAGGCCGGCCGCGAGATCCCGTACTGGCAGATGGAGAAGCTCTCCAACCTGGAGGCGCTGCCGGCCTTCGGCTTCGAGGTGGCGTGCTTTCCGGTGAAGATCAAAGGCGCCTCCGCCGGCTGGACGCGGGCGGTGGCGATCTTCGAGGACTAGGGTGGAGGCGCCCCTCAGCCGAAGTCCGGCGAGAAGCGGATGTTGCCGGCCTCCAGGCCCTTCAGCACCACGTCCACGCCGCCGGCCTTGATCATCCATTCCAGGCGGTGGTCGCGGTACTCGCGCTTGAACAGGCCCTGGCGCACCAGGCTGGCGACGTCGGTCAGGGCCCCGTCGAAGGCCCGGCTCTCGGCGATGGTCTGGGCCACCGACGGGCGAGCGAAGGCGCGGGCGCACCAGTCGGCGAGCGGCGAGCCCTCGGCCGGCCGGTGGCCGACGCCGATCGCCGTGCCGACGAACGGCGCCACGCACAGATCGCCCCAGCCGAACTCGGCGCCGTTGAACCAGTCGCGCGAACCGAGCTGCTTTTCCAGCCAGGCATAGAAGCCCTGGGTCTGCTCGGCGGCCCGGGCCTTGAGCTGCTCGGCAAGGTCGCCCTCGGCGCGGCGGAACCAGTTGATCTCGCCCATGGCCCAGTTCACGGCCTCGAAGTGGGTGTCCATCACCTCCTCGATCATCCGCACCCGCGCGCGCTCGCCGGCGCCGTGCGGCAGCAGGGCCGGGGAGGGCCAGTTGTCCTCGATGTATTCCAGGATGATGGTGGAATCGAAGACGGCGGTCTCGTCGTCGATCAGCGCCGGCACCTCGGCGCGCGGATTGGCGTCCACGAACTGGCCGGCCGCGCCGCCGGCGCCGAGGCCGCCGGGCATGGCGAGCTCGAAGGTCAGGCCCTTTTCGCGCAGCGCGATCTTCACCTTCTGGGCGTAGGGGGAGAGGGGGTGCTCGTAGAGGGTGATCATTTCGTTTCCTCGTTCGGCGCGGGTCGTAGCGCCCCTCAGCCTTCCACAACCACGGCCCCGCCATCTTTTCGCGGCGAGGCCTGGCCTTGCGCCCACCATAGCGGCCAGCAACGTACGGTGGCGAGTCGGTGCGCGCATGCTGGTCCCGAAGAGAGGTCTGCCGGCCCTCTCAGGCGGGCGGATATCCAGTTCGCAGAGCGCGCGGCCTCAGTGAGCAGATTTTCTGCCCTCCGGAGGATTAGTTTTGCCTGCCCGTAACTTCGCGGGCCGCTGACATGCCGTGTGCCATATCCTTCGCTCTGCTGTGGAAAGACTGGGCCGTGGCAGAGATAGCCTGTTGCGCAGCTTGCCGAACCGGCTGTAGATGCCCGATCGAACACCGTTCCCTGGGAGCGGTGTGCCCGCACGCAATGTGCCCAAGAAACGCTGAGGGGCTTCAAAAGCATGTCTCGTTCTAGCCGCGCTTCCGTCCGTAATCGGGTCTCGCTGCTCGCCACGTCCTCGTTCGTGGCGTCTTCGCTACTGGCCGGTGTCGGGGGCGTCGCCCTGACGACCTTCACCCCAGCGGTCGCGCTCGCGGCCACCTGCACCCAGAACCCCGGGCCATACAGCGCGCCGGCGACCTCGACCGGCGGCACGATCATCTGCGGTCCTGGCCCGATCAACAGCATCGGCTTCAAGTCGAACACCACGGGCACCAACCTGGCGCTGTCGGGCAACCTGGTGGTGAACGGTTCTGCGGCGGGCGACGGCGGCGTGCTGCTGACCTCGACCGGCGCGCAGAACCTGGCGGTCTATGTTCCGGTCGATGGCCTCTCGGGCGGCAGCATCAATTCCTCCGGTTCCGGCGATGCCGGCATCGCGGTGGTCAGCAACGGCGGCAATGTGCAGATCGCCAACGGCGGGGCCAGCGGCGCCTACGCCATGACGGTCACCGGCGCGACGGATGGCCTCTTCGCGACGACGACGGGCGGCGGCACGATCATCGTGACGGCCGGCGCCAACGTGACGGGCAATGCGGTCGACGGCATCGAAACCTCGGCCGCGACGGGGACGACCAACACGACGATCAACACCGGCGTCACGGTCGCCGGCGCCAACTACGGCGTGGATGATCGTTCGACCGGCGGCAATATCACCCTGACCAACAACGGCACGGTGACGGGCAACGTTCGCCTGACCACCGGCGGCACGGGGACGGGCGTCGCGACGGCCAGCCTGGCCGGCAACGTCAATGGCAACAACTTCGGCACCGGCGCGGTGCAACTGATCGGCAACACCGACTCGTTCACCCAGACGGGTACGTCGGTGGTGACGGCGAGCAACAACCAGAACGGCGTGAACATCCTCGCCGGCACAGGCGGCGCCACGGTCAACACCTCCGCCGGCTCGGCCATCCACGGCTCCGGTTCGGGTACGGGCCTGGCGGTGAACTCCACCGGCAACGTGTCGGGGACCCTGGCCGGCAACATCAGCGGCGACTACGCCGCAGACGTGAACGTCACCGGCACCGCCACGGTCAACCTGACCTACAGTGGTGCGGTCACCGGCACCAACGGCGGCATCAACCAGACCTCGGTCAACGGCTCCAACACCGCCACCATCGGCGCGACGGCGGTGGTGACCTCCACCGGGGCGGTCGGCAACAACGCCGCGCTGAACGTGAAGTCCACCGGCGGCGGCGCGGTGACGGTCACCGCCACGGCGCCCGGCTCGGTCATCCACACCACGGGCGGCACGGGCGCCGGCATCGACGCGGAAAGCGACACGGGCGCGGTGACGGTCGACGTCAGCGGCGCGACGGTCACCAGCGCCGGCGGCACGGGCATCATCGCCAAGATCAACAATGCGGGCTCGAACCAGCCGCTCAGCGTCACCACGGGCGCCGTGACCGGCGCGAACGGCGGCATCGTCGTCTCCAACGTCGGCACCGGCTCGACGTCCGTCCACGCCCAGGGCGCGGTGCAGGGCGGCACGGGTGTGGGCATCTCGGTGACCGGCGGGACGCTGGGCATCAGCGGTCCGGCCTCGGCCACCGCCGACGCCAACGTCTCCGGCGCCAGCGGCATCGTCGTGACCCAGAACGGTTCCAGCGCGGCGACCGTGACGGTGAACAATGGCGCCCTGATCACCGCCACCAACGGCAACGGCATCACTGTCACCGGCAACGACTTCCTCACCGGGGGCACCGACACCGTCGTCATGAACGGCGGCGCGTCCGTCACCGCCACCAACGGCAGCGGCATCGTGGTCAACGATCATGGCCTGGGCGGGACGGCCAGCGTGACGCTGAACGGTACGGGCGGCGCCATCAACGTGACGGGCGCCGGCGGCGGCCTGGCCGGCATCCAGGTGGTCAGCTCGGGCGGCCTCGGCAACAACGACGCCAGCGCGGCGGTCACCACCAACGCCGGCCTCGGCATCAGCGTGGGCGCCACCGGCGGCAACGGTGACATCGGCATCGAGGCGCGGACCGACGACATCGGCGGCAACGGCGCGAGCGTGACCCTCGGCGCCACCAACACCATCACGGTCGGCAGCGCCGCCGCGACGGGCGGCGTCGGTGTCGAGGCTGTGGCCCTGAGCGGCAGCGGCCCGGCGCATGTGACCGGCGGCGCGGGCGATGTGATCTCCGTCACCGGCACGGGCGCCGTGGGCGTCCAGGCGGTGGCCGGGACCGGCAACGCGACCGTCGACGGCTTCACCGGGGGCTCGATCACCGCCACCAACGGCGTGATCGGCGGCGCGGGCGTCCTGGCGCAGACAGGCAGCACGGGCAACGCCACCGTCACCCTCGGCACGACCGCCGTGACGAACAACAACGGACGCGGCATCGTGGTCGCGTCCGTTGACGGCACGGCCTCCGCGACGACGGGCGGCAACGTGACCTCGACCAACGGCGCGGCGATCGACGTCACGGCCACGGGGTCGGGCGCGGTGTCGGCGACGGTGTCGCCTGGCGCGGCGCTGATCCAGGCGACCAACGGCGCGGGCATCAACGCGGTGGCGAACACCGGCGGGGTGACGGTGCTGACCGGCGCCGGCACGGACGTCAGCTCGGGCACGGGCGGCTTTGCCTCGATCAACGCTTCCGACACCGGCACGGCCGGCTCGGTCAGCGTGACCACCAACGGCAC